>CAYPHY010000010.1:0-92685 GCA_964410625.1 uncultured Ardenticatenaceae bacterium
GTGGACGCTGGCTGGCTTCGTGGGGTCGGTGAGTGTCTGGCATGATATTCTCCTTTTTTGCTATGCGATGGGGGACAAAAAAAGGAGCCAGGTGTTTGCCTAGCTCCTCTCTGGTGACATTATAATTTTGGTGTTTTTGCTTGTCAACTTTGGAAGGATGAGGGCTGAGGGTTGAAGGATGAAAAAGTGTTTCTTTCATCCTTTCTAATTACACTGTTTCAAAGGTTTTAACAATTGTCATTCTGAACGGAGTGAAGAATCCCTTGCAACCTCCTGTACCAGAAATGTACTAGGGATTCCTCGCTCCGAAGACTCCGCTCGGAATGACAGTTGGGTTACTTTTGAAACAATGTACTAATGGTTAATGGTCAATTGTTAACGGTTAATGGTTAACGGTGGATTTTCCATTAACCATTAACCATTAACCGTTGACCGTTAACCATTATTTAAGGCAGGTCGCCGGCCACATGCAATCCATCCACTTTTTGGTTCAGGCCGTTGGCCGGTGCGCTGAAGAAGGGGCCGCTGAACTCGTTCGTGATGGTGTCGTACTGATACATCTCAGAGTGGCTGCCAGATGCGCCGCCGACGTTGAACGCCCCTGCGGTGGTGAAGTAGAGCTGCGAACCGCCAGGGAAGGCGGAGAGGCTGAAGGTGCTGTTTTTCGGCATCCCTTCGGCCGAGCCATCCAGCACCAGCGTCCAGAAGCCACTGGTCGCCTCACCGGTGTTGGTGGCGCAGAAGCCGAGGACATCCTCCCCCTGGAAACTGATGTTGCCACCGCCAAAGGCAGGGACTTTGCCTGTGCCAAAGGTGCTGACCAGCAGGTAGGCGCTGCAAGCCCCGCCAAACTGGTCGGGGGCGGCCGAACCGTCGAGCACTTCCAGCCCATCCAGCTTTTCGGCCGTTGTCGTCAGCCCGACATCAGAGCCATCGAAGAAGAAGCTGAAGCCGCTTCCGTCGTAGTGGAGGATGTCGTGGCCGAAGACGTTGCCGAGGTTGGCGGTCTTTATCTTGTTTTCGAAGAAGGAGAGATAAATATCGTCGGCCGCATTGACATGAATCGCATTCAAATTATGCTTGGCGGTCAGCCCGGCCGCGCTGCCGTCGAAGAACAGCGACCATGTGCCATCGGTGAATCGCAGGATGTCGCTCTGGTCGAATGCGCCGACGCCGGCGACGTTGCCGGGGGCATCGGTGGAGAGGAAGAAGGCGGGGTGTTCGCCCTGCCGTTCAAACGCACCGGCATCACATTCGTTGCCTGAACCCAGCCCATTGCCGTCTACACTGCGTGGTGCGCCGCGCTGGTCGAGGCCATTGGTCGGCGCGGGCGTGCAAGCGGCGCTGGGGGCAAAGTCAATCGCCGGGCTGCCGATGGGCAGGGCGTGGGTCTGCGTCGGGCCGCCGTTGCTGGCCAGGGTGGTGTTGAGGATGGCGGTCAACGCTGTGTTGTCCGTGCTGTCGGAACTGGCATCGAAATCGCTGACTCCAGGGGTAAAGTCATAAAATGCATCGTCGGAATGGACGTCGCCGTGTCCCAGAATGTTATAATTGTCGGCATAGATGTCGCCCTGGTCGTTGGCTATCTCCTGGCCTTCGTTTCCGGCCGAGTTGCCGCTGACGATGCTGCGGTTCAAGTAGATCGTGCCGCTATTGTACAGGCCACCGCCATCGTCGTTGACGGCCGTGTTGCCGGTGATCGTGCTGTTGGTGATCGTTGTTATGCTGCCACTATCCACGTATACACCACCACCGTACTCTTGCGTTGTATTACCGCTAATCGTGCTGTTGGTGATCGTCGTTGGATTGCCTCTGGTGAATACACCGCCGCCCTCAAGATGGGCCTTGTTGCCGCTGATCGTGCTGCCGATGATGGTCAGCGCGTAGCTACGGTGGAACAAACCGCCCCCTTCAAAGCCGCCGCTTTCATTTCCACTGATCGTGCTGTCGGTGATCGTCACAACGGTGCTGGAGGAAAACACACCACCCCCGCGATATTCGGCGTAATTGTCGCGGATGACGCTGCGATTAATGTGCAGTTCGCCGCCGTCGCTGTTCACCGCGCCGCCATAGATGGAAGACGTGTTATGGTGCAGTGTACTGTAATTGAGCAGCACATAGCCATTGCTATAGACTGCACCGCCACCATGACCGCTACCAGTGACCTCGTTCTGGGTGAGCGTACTGTGGTGGATTTCGAGTCGGCCGTAATGAGTGTTGTATATCGCTCCGCCTTCGCTCCCCGCCTTGTTGCCGGTGAAGATGCTATTATTGATCGTCACCTCGCCCATTTTGTTGAGAAAGTTGTCGTCCCCTTCGTTATAAATCGCGCCCCCTCCTCGAGAGGCTGTGTTGTCGCTGAAGGTGCTGTCGGTGATCGTGACAGTGGCGGCAAAATTATATAAACCACCACCATAGTGGCTACCATATAAGCCGGCGGTGTTGTTTGTTATCGTACTGCCGCTGATTGAAGCCGTTTCATAGCGGATGTGGATTCCTCCGCCGTCGGTGGCGTAGTTGTCCTCAATGGTGCTGTTGCTGAGCGTCAGCTGGCTATCGATACTGAAAATTCCTCCGCCTCGCCCTTGGGCAGTGCTATCGCTGATGGTACTGTTATTGATCGTCAGCTCGCCGCCATTGATATAGATGCCACCACCATCAGCGGCCGAATGGCCGCCGCTGATGGTCACATTGTTGAGTGTCAGTGCCGCAGTATGATAGACGGAGAGGATGCGGAACTGGTCGAGATCGGCCGTGTCGCGGCGAATGGTCGAACCATTGCCCTGGATGGTGATATCACTGGTGATTTGTGGCAGGCCGGTGTTGCTGCCATTATAGTAGCCATGAGCGGCCGTCAGTGTGAATACGCCATTAGCCGGTAGTTTGATCGTATCCGCTCCGGCGCCACCGGGCTTACAGTCATTATAAGTAGCCGCGCCATTGTTGGCGTTGATGATCGCCTCGATCAGTGAACAACGGTTGTTGTCGTTGATCTCCACCTCGCCGTTGACAACGGTGATGGTGGCGGCGTGGGCGGCCGGCGCGCGGCCGAGCGCGAGCAGGAGGGCGGCCCCGGCGAGGGAAACAGCCGCCTTGCGGCCGAGCCGCCGTTGCCAGCCACGCGGCAGAGCGCGCAGATGGGCATAGCGGGTAAGAAAGCGCGACCATAGTTTGCTTTGCGGCCGCAGCAAGATGGTTGCCAGGAAGCGGCCGTGTGGGGCGGCCGTTGTTTTGTCGCTTTTATCAGATGAGTGAGATGACGCATCCGGTTGCATAGTAACCTCCACTGGAACTAAGGAAAAATATATTATTTTAGTAGCTGATTTTACTGGTATTTATGTATATTCGACTTGAGTCAATGGCTACACAAAAAAGGAGCAGTCCGTTAGCGGCCCTGCTCCTTCCATGAGGAAATTTTACCAGGGAAAGAAAATTCGCGCTATAGGAAAATCGGGGCAAATAGAGGGAAGGGTTAGGGATGAAGGATGAAGGATGAAGGATGAAGGATGAAGGATGAGGGATGAAGGATGAAGAGGTGACCGGGTGACAGGGTGACAGGGTGACAAGGCGACTCAGCGAATCCCCATTCACCCATTCACCCAGTCACCTTGTCACCTTGTCGCCTCAAGGTAGGTTGCCTGCAACGTGGAGGGCGTTGACTTTCTGGGTTAGACCGTTGGTGGATGCGCTGAAGTGGGGGCCGCTGAATTGTTGGCTGCCAACATCATAGCGATAGACCATGGAGTGGCCGCCGACGGCCGGTGGAACATTAAAGACATCCTTGGTGGTGAAGTACAAAACAGAGGCATCTTCATCGGCCGAGAGGCTAAAGGTGCTGTTCTTTGGCATCCCGACGGCCGAGCCATCCAAGACCAGATGCCAGAATCCAGCCGTCTCCGTGCCGGTGTTGGTGGCGCAAAAGCCGAGGACATCCTCGCCCTGGAAGTTGAGCGAACCACCGCCAGCGGCCGGGACCTTCCCCTCGCCAAAGGTGCTGACCAGCAGGTAGGCTGCGCAGCTACCGCCGCCGGGGAGATTGTTGTCGTCGGCGACAAGATGGAGTCCATCCAGCTTTTCGCTGACTGTGGTTAGCCCTACATCGGAGCCATCAAAGACGAAGCTAAAGCTATTGCCGTCGTAGTGGATGATGTCATGGCCGAAGACGTTGCCTAGGCCAGCGGTGCTGATCTTGTTTTGGAAGAAGCTGAGGTAAAGGTCGTCGGCCGCGTTGATGTGGATTCCATTGATGTCGTGGTTGGCGGTCAATCCTGCGGCGCTGCCGTCGAAGAATAGCGACCAGTTTCCCGTTCCCCCTTTTTGCAAGATATCTTCTGTGCCAAAGGGAACGCTATTGCTGGTTACGCCAGGAGTTTCGGCCGAGAGATAGATAGTAGTTGATGGCGGGATATTGGTTGCCGTGCTGGTTGGCGTGGAGGTAGGCGTATCAGTCGACGTGGAGGTAGGTGTGTCAGTTGGCGTAGAGGTAGGCGTGTCAGTCGGCATGGAGGTAGGTGTGTCAGTTGGCGTAGAGGTAGGCATGTCAGTCGGCGTTGCCGTTGGTGTTTCGGTTGGTATATCGGTTGCGGTAGGCGTTGGTGTGTCCTGGGAGTCCTGTGACTCGAAGGCGCCAATGTCACACTCGTTGTCTGATGCGCTACCCTTGCCATTGATGTTGCGCGGCTCGCCGCGTTGGTCCTGGTTGTTAACCGGCTCGGTGGCACAGGCGGCACTGGGCGCGCCGTCAATGGCTGGACTGTTTTCCACCAGGGCATGGGTATCGGTTGTCCCACCATTATTTCCCAGCATTATATCAAGAATGTCGCCCAGGGAGGTAGGTAAGTTTCCATCAATGGTGGCAATGATGTCGGTGTCACCATAATAATTAGGATCGAGGTAGTAAAACGCCTGTTCTTTGTCGAGACCGCTATGGCCGAGCAGGTTATAGTTGTTGGCGTAAATGGTGCCGCCGTTGTCGAAGATTTCTGCTCCTTCTGATGCGGCCATGTTGCCACTGACAATCGTTCGATTGAGGATGATACCCCCTTCATGATGCCAGTTGAAAAGTCCTCCGCCATAATATTTCGCTTCGTTGCCGGTGACCGTGCTATTGGTGATGATCGTCGTGCCGAAGATGTTCACCACACCGCCGCCATAATCGCCACCATCATTACCGCTAATGGTGCTATTGACGACTATCATTTCACCATCATCATTATAGAGGCCACCACCCTCATAGCCAGCGCGGTTGTCACTGATGGTACTGTGGGTGATGGTCAGCGTGCCATATTCATTATAGACGCCACCGCCCTGGCTGTTGGCACGGTTGCCAGTGATGGTAGTGTGGGTGATCAACATGGTGGCGTTGTTGGCGACTGCGCCGCCACTGTAGCCTTCGTTATCGGTCAAGAGGCTGTTGTTGATCTCCATGATGCCGTTGTTATAGATGGCGCCACCACGCACCACGTCATTGGTACTGATTTTGCCACCTTGCAAGGTGACATTGTTGAGCGTTAGAGCGCCGCTGCTGCCAACGGCAAAGAGGCGGAATTCGGGTGTGCCGCCGCTGGTGTCGCGTTCGATGGTATGGCCGTTGCCCTCAATGATGATCTCGCTTTCTATCAGCGGCAGACCGGTGTCGCTGTAGTAGTAGTAGCCAGCGACGGAGGAGAGAAGTACGTCATCAAGCAGGTTAATCGTATCTAGCCCATCTTCGCCCGCGTCGCAGCCATTGACGGTCGTATCCGTATTGGCCGCGCGAATGGCATCGGCCAGCGTACAGCTGATGCCGTCTACGTCAATGGGGGCAGCATGGGCGATCTGGTTGCTAATTAGCGCACCACCCAGCGCAAATAGCAGGGCGGTTCCAGTAAGAGTAGCGGCCGTGCGGCGTGTGAGGCGGCGACGCAGACGGCGTGGTAAGGCGCGTAGTTGCTGATAATTGAGAGCGAGGCGTGACAATAGCCCTTTGCGGCGCAAGAGCAGGGTTGCCAGCCAGCCATGATTGGTGGTGCGGCCGGTTTGTCGGCCGTCGTCTGGCTGATTATTGTCGTGGTTGTTTGGGTTGTTGGGGTTGTTGTGACTGTTTCGGGCGTTTGGGTGACTTGGCAATGTCATGGCTGCTCCGTTGATAGAAACAATTTTTGATAAGATATGAGATAAAGTTTGTGATGACAAACCCCCAATGGTCCTAATGGTAAGGAAGCGAAGGATGAAGGATGGGCAATCTACGATTGCCAATCGCAAATTGCTCATCCCTTATCATTTGTCCTTTATTTAGGGAAGTTCTCCTGCGATATGCAAGCCGTTGACTTTTGAGAGCAGTCCGTTGGCCGGGGCGTCGAAGATGGGGCCGCTGAACTCCTCGGTCACGGTGTTGTATTCATAGACCATCGAGTGGCCGCCAAACGCGCTGTCTACGGCAAATACGTCAAGCGTTGTGATGTATAGCACAGAGAGGTCGCTGCTGGCGGAGAGGCTAAAGGTGCTGTTGTTGGGCATCCCTTGTGCGGAGCCATCCAGAACCATCTCCCACAATCCATCCGTATCTTCCCCTACGCTGGTGGCACAGAAGCCGAGCACGTCCTCGCCACTGAACTTGACTCCGGGCACGCGCCCGTCGCCAAAGAAGCTGAAGAGGTAGTAGGCGTCACAGCCTGGGGGCGGATCGGCCGCCACATGCAGCGCGTCGAGCTTCTCGCTGACCGTTGTCAGGCCGACATCTGAGCCATCGAAGACGAGGCTAAAGCTGCTGCCGTCGTAGTGGGCCATGTCATGGCCGAAGACGTTGCCGATGCCGGGGGTGCTGATCTTGTTCTGGTAGAAGCTGAGGTAAATGTCGTCGGCCGCGTTGACATGGACCCCATTCACATCGTGGCTGGTTAGTCCGGCGGTCGTGCCATCAAAGAAGTGCGACCACTGGCTACCGTCCCATTCGAGGATGTCCTCTGGGCCATAGGCAACGCCATCACTGGTGATGCCGGGGGTTTCGGCCGCTATATATAGCGTATCCGAAACAGGCGGAGTTTCGACCAACGGTGCCCAATCGGGGCGGGTTTCGCGGGTCGCATCTGTCGTGACGTTAAAGGGAGAGCCGCTGCCATCGGCACTTTTGATCGTGAGGTTATAGTTACTGGCAACGCTATCCGTTCCCTGTCCATAAACCAATTGCATATCATCGGGCGACCAGGCAACCCCGGCTTCAATCACCTCGTAGGTACTGGTGATGTTGGTCAAGCCGCTGCCATCGCTGACATTGATGGTGAAAACGTCGAGGATCCGGGGTTCCGAGATTTTAAACCGGATGAAGGCGATCTGTGAACCGTCGGGTGACCAGGCAGGAGCGCGGTCAGAATAATCTGTACTTGTCAACTGCGTCAGGGTGCCGTCTTCGAGGTTCATCACATAGATGTCGTAGCTCCCTTCGCGGTTGCTACTAAAGGCGATAAATGAACCATTGGGCGACCAGGCTGGATCCGTATCGGTTGACCCATCATTGGTGAGGTTGGTCTGCTCCGTTCCGTCGTCAGCATTCATAACGTAAATCTCAAAGTTTTCATCACGGGTGGTCGTGAAGGCGATCTTTTCGCCGTTAGGTGACCAGGTAGGATCAGCGTCGTATATCCCCGGACTATCGGTGAGGTTGGTTTGGCCACTGCCATTGGCGTTCATCACCCAGATGTCGGGTTCGTCTTCTTCATCCTGGCGGTCGAAGGCGATTTTCAGACCATCGGCCGACCAGGCGGGATTGTCGTCACCTCCAAAATCAGTAAGCTGCGATAGCTCGCTGCCATCGGGATTGATCGAGTAGATATTTCTGATGTCTCCATCCTTTTCCTCGTCAAAGAAAGAGCGCACGAAGACAATTTTGCCATTTTCGCCAGGGAAGGCGGCGCGGACAGTGGCCGTAGCCGTAGCCTGCATCGCTAAGATGAGTGCTGCTAACAGGGGGAGGAGGAGCAGCAGCCATTTACCAGATTTCATGGTTAACTTCTTTGGTTGCGATTTGTTGGTCACGATTTTTCTCCTTTGAACATGCCACCGGTTGAAACCGGCGTCCGGTACAGGAAACCTGTTGGAAACAGGTTTATTGGCTTGTAGCGCGAGAAAACAGCCCGCGCTACAAGAGATGGCTGAAGGATGAGTGAAGGCTTTCCTCCTTCATCATTCATCCTTCAGCTTTTTCTCTCATGGTAGTTTTCCCCCGACGTGCAGGCCATTGACCTTTTGGGTGAGGTTGTTGGCCGGGGCCTTGAAGTAGGGGCCGCTGAAATTATCACTGCCGGCGTCATAGCGATAGACCATGGAGTGGCCGCCAAAGGCAGCATCTACATTAAACGCTTTTGCTGTTGTCAGATAGATAACTGTTCCATCCTCATTGGCGGAGATGCTGTCTGTGCTGTTCTTCGGCATTCCCTTGGCTGAGCCATCCAACACCATCACCCAGCCACCGGCAGTGGTAGAACCGGTACTCGTGGCGCAGAAGCCGAGGATGTCTTCACCCTGGAAGTTCAGTTTGCCACCGCCAAAGGCCGGGACTTTACCAGAGCCAACGGTGCTGATCAGCAGGTATACTTGGCAACTGTCGCCAAAGATGGCCGGCGCGGCCGCTCCGCTGAGGATGTGCAGACCATCTATCCCCTCGCTGGCCGTGGTGAGTCCCACATCGGAGCCGTCAAAGTAAGGCGTGAAGGTGCTGCCATTGAAGTGGGCAATATCTGCTCGCTGCATCTGGTTCACGCCAGGGATATTGGTCTTCTTGTTGGCGAAGCTTAGATAGAGGTCATCGGCCGCTTCCGGGTTACCACTGTAGAAGGCATTGATGCTTTGATTCGCTTTCAAACCATGAGCGCTACCGTCGAAGAAAAGCGACCACTCCCCATACTCCTCGCGCAAAATATCTTCTTGACCAAAATTGATGCCATCTACGGTGCCGGCGGCGGTCGTTGAAAGGTAGTAGACGGCCGTAGGTTCGCGGCCAATGGTATATTTGAGGCGTATTGAACCATTGGAGCTGATATGCGGCCGTCCTTCCCCATCCAGGGCCAGCGAGGAGTGTTGTCCAGCATTACCTGTAGAATCTGCGACCTCACTGTGCCAGGTTGTGCCATCCCACCAGGCATATTTAAGGTCGAGTTCAGTCGAGTAATGATAGCTGATATGGGGCCTGCCCTGAATATCTAGCACCAACGAGGGGTAGCGGCCTGTGTCCCCATCGTTGTCAACTGTCGCATATTGCCAGCTCGCCCCATCCCAATAGGCGTATTTGAGGCTGCTGTTACTTTCATCGCGGTAAGCGATGTGCGGCCGATCATTGCCATCAATCGCCAATGAGCTAAAGTTGCCAACATACCCATCATCATCTGCTATCTCGATCTTCCATTCAGAACCATCCCAATGGGCATAGCTCAAGGCGCTACTCGTACTATTAAAATAGGTGATATGCGGCCGATTTTGCGAGTCCAGCGCCAGCGACGAGGCAAAGCCCACCGTTCCGCTATTGTCCACCGTTGTTGGGTGCCAGCTACTACCATCATAGTAGGCATATTTTAAGGCCGTATTGGTATCGTCATAGTAGCTGATGTGGGGCAGGCCATTGCTGTCCAGCTCCAATGATGTTTCATAGCCTACCTGTCCCGCTTTATCAACCTCTGTAATTTGCCAGGCTGTTCCATCCCACCAGGCATACTTTAAATAGCGAGCGCCACTCTTACGCTGATCGTAGCTGATGTGCGGCCGTCCTTGTTGGTCTAATTTCAAGGAGCTATACCACCCCACATCGCCGGTGTCTACTGTCTCAATCTGCCACGCCGTTCCGTCCCAACGTGCATACTTGAGACTATCATTGGTCGTGTCGTGGTAACTGATGTGCGGCCGTCCTTGTGCGTCCAAAGCCAGTGAAGTGTTGAACCCTACGGCCGTACTGCCATCTACCGTCTCAACCTTCCAAACCAGTGCCAGACTTTGCCGGGCTATTAGCAATAATGCGAGAGCAGCAATGAATAAAATAAGTGATTTTTGATACTGTTTCATGGTTCCTCACAATGTGTTCGCAGTATGAGAAGCGTAGTAGGGACTTGAGAGTGCGAGTGATGTGTTCACCGCCTACTACTGCACCGATAACTTCTCTTTTTTCAAATACGTCGTTAATGCCTCTAGCGAGGGGAAACATTTCTGTTCGCCACTGCTGGTATTTTGGAGCATAAAACGCCAGGTGCGCCTGTCGGGATGACCATCCTCTTCGGCCCAAAAGCGCAAAATGTATGCATGATAATCCAGACGCGGCTCCCGCTTCATATACCCCTTCCCTCGAATACCCACCGAATGAATAAGTTCCCCTAAATTCTCATCGAAATTCAGCATCATTTGGCCTATAATGGTGACCGTCCTTTTGTTAGTGATGAGGACTTGCACCGAACAACAAAACAGCTGGCCGATAAGCAAAAATTCTGTGTTGGGGCCACTTTCGCATAATCGTTGATGCCTTGTTGTCTGGAGACCACAACCTGGTTCAGTTGCCGGGGTGCAAGTCCTATGGATTTGAGCATAGCAGGCTATCGTAAATGGATCGTAAAAGCAGCAGAGCCGTTTACCGCAAAGCCACAAAGCGTTGAAGATGAACCTCCTGCAGCGAGTTCTTTTCGATAGTGTATTGGTTAGCCTAAGTTAGCCTGTGCCCATTGCCTATTAGCCACTGTTGCATACACCGTATAACTGCGTAATGGATTTACAATCATCGAACCTATCACTGAAGTTATTGGGCGGAAGCCAGATTTTTCTTAATGCTCGCCCCTTACGGGAGTTAACGGCCGCCAAGAGCCGTGCCATCCTCTTTTATCTTGCTGTCACCAATCGTCCGGCCTCGCGGGATGCGCTGGCGGGATTGCTGTGGCCGGAGATGCCGGACGCTGACGCGAAGACGAATTTACGCCAGGCATTGAATAAGCTGAATAAGTTGTTGCCCCAACAGCTAGCGATCACGCGGCAGGAGGTTGGGTTGCGGCCGAAGGCGACGGTGGTGTTAGATGTAGCGGCGTTTGAATCGGCGTGGCAAGCGGGTGAGCGGGAACAAGATATGGAGCAACTGCGGGAAGCGGCCGCTCTCTATCAAGGTGACTTTCTGGATGGCTTTCATATCGCCGATGCCGAGCCTTTTGAGGAGTGGGTGCTATTAGAGCGCGAACGGTTGCGCGGGCTGGCGTTGCAAACCTTTCATGCGTTGGCCAGCTACTATACACTTCGTCGGGAGACGGCGCTGGGTTTGCAGTATACAGGCCGCTTGCTACAGCTTGAACCCTGGCGTGAGGAGACCCACCAGCAGATGATGCGTCTGTTGGCCTGGGATGGGCAGGTGACGGCGGCGCTGGCGCAATATAACACCTGTAAAAAGATGCTGGCCGAGGAGTTGGGCATTGAGCCGTTGCCAGGGACAACGATGCTCTATGAACGGATTCTCGCTCTGCGACAAAGCCCTCGTGATAATCTGCCGCTGGAGGCGACACCTTTTGTCGGCCGTGCGGAGCAACTGGCAGAGCTGACGCGCCGATTACACGACCCCGCTTGCCGGTTGGTGACGCTCACTGGGCCAGGCGGCGTGGGCAAGACAAGATTGGCGTTGCAGGCGGCCACGCGGCAACGCAATCTCTTTCTTGATGGCGTTTACTATGTCGAATTGGCCGAACTGACGACACAAGCGCAGGTGGTCCCGGCCATTGGCGCGGCCGTGGGTTATCGGTTTAGTGGGTCCGGGGCGGCGGCCTCCCAGTTGCTCCATTATTTACGGCCGAAGGAGATGTTACTGGTCTTGGATAATTTTGAGCATCTCCTACACGACGCACAACCCGACGCCATTGATTTTCTGAGCCATCTCTTACAAGCAGCACCGGATATTAAATTGCTCGTTACATCGCGTGAACGGCTAAATTTGCTAGAAGAGTGGGTTTTTGAGCTAGATGGCCTTCCTTATCCGCATGACGCGGCCGATCCACAAGTTGAGGCGTATGAATGTGTGCAGCTGTTTGCCCAGGTGGCGCGGCGGGGTGGCGCGGCGTTTGATCTCATGGCGGAGAAAAAGGCCGTTGTTGAGATTTGCCAGCTGGTGCAGGGCTTGCCACTGGCAATTTATCTGGCGGCGTCGTTGTTGCGCGTGCAAACGGGGCGGCAAATTGCGACAGAGATCGCCCAGAACATGGATGTGTTGGCTACGACTGTGCGTAATGTCCCGGAACGGCAACAAAGCATTCGCGCCACGTTGGAATACTCTTGGGCGTTATTAGATAAGACAGAGCGCAGTTTATTGGCGCAACTTTCTGTTTTTCGCGGGGGGTTCAATCGGCAAGCGGCCGCTGTGGTGGTTGCGATGGCAGGGGCCAGTGGTGTGGGAGATGATCCCACCACGTTCGCCGCCCTGTCTTCGTTGGTTGATAAATCGCTGCTGCGATTGAATGACAACGGCCGTTATGAATTGCATGATCTGGTCTGCCAGTTTGCGGCCGAGCAATTAATGAAGGATGGAGCGTTGTTGGCGGAAACTGCCAGAAGGCATGGTGATTATTATCTGGTGCTGGCTGGCGAACAGGGAGAGGCATTGAATGGGCCACACATGGCGACGGCGGTGGCGATTATTGGCCGTGAACAAGATAATCTGCGGGTGGCCTGGCGTTGGGCTATCGGCCGTATTGCCGACGAACTTCACCAGAGTTTGGAAGCGGCCTGTATTGGCCTGACGCGCTATTACCTGACAGTGAATCAATATTGGGAAGGAGAGCATCTTTTCCAACAGGCGTATCAAGCGGTGGAAAGTGTGCTGTCTGTCGATCCAGCGTCTGTATCGCGATTGCGGCCGTTCCAGGCGCGGTTGCAGACCTCCTTGGCGCGTCTGTTTGTTTTCCACCGCCATTATGATGAGGCGATAGCGGCGGCCGAAACCGCCCTTTCCCTCGCCAGCGAGTGTGAAGCCAACCAGTTGGTAATCCGCAACCATTACCATTGGGGGATCGCCCTTTACCAGCAAGGTGATTATGTTGAAGCCCGCCGCCATATTGAGGAAGGGATTTTCCTCGCCCAACAAGCGCGACTGTCTTTGCTGGAGGCGACAGGCTACCAATATCGGGGTAGCCTCGAATACTATCTCGCCAACTATCACCAATCACTAACTGATTATGAAAAGGCCCTGGCGGATTATGAGAGGCAACGGCCGCGCTTTCCCCGTCAACGGGCCACCCTCTATAACAATTTGGGCAACGTCCATCTGCGCTTTGGCGATTTCGACCGGGCCAAATCTTATTATCAACGGGTATTGGCTTTGCGACAGGACGGCCACCAGGGGCGAATCGGCGGTGTGGTGACGATCAATAATCTCGGACTGGTCGCGCTGGCGCAAGGTGATTTTATGGAGGCGCGTCGTTGTTTTGAGGAAGCCTTGCGCGGCTATCGCCACACCGGCAACCAGCAGGGGGAGGGCATGGTGTTGGGTAATCTGGGTGAGCTTTACCGGCAACTGGGCTTGTACCAACGGGCGCGGGACTATTTCGAGCAAGATATGGCGTTGATGCAACGTATCGGCCGTCAGGGACGAATAGGGATACGCCTCGCCAACTTGGGGCTAGTCCATCTCCACTTGGGCAAGGTGGACGAGGCGATAGGTTACGGTCGTCAGGCAGTGGAGGAGGCGGAAAAGCGTGGCGAGCAAAACACGCTGGCTGTCGCGTTGCTGTTCTTGGGCTATATTCATACGGCCAGGGGTGAATGGGCGGAGGCGACGGCCGCCCATCAACAAGCCTTTGCACGCTTCCAAACGCTGGGACAGGAGAAGCTTGCGCTGGAAGCTTTGGCCGGGTTGGCTGGATTAGCCCTGGAACAGGAACGATTGGACGAGGCGCGAGAGTATGTCAGTCCGATTACGGAGTATTTACAGCACGGCCGTTTGGAAGGTGTATATAATCCGTTTCGGGTCTACCTGACCTGTTACCGGGTGCTGGCGGCGGCGGAGGACGGCCGTGCTGAGGCGTTAGGGCAGTTGGCCCATGACCTGTTGCAGGAACAGGCCGCGCGAATTGAGGACGAGCGATTAAAACACTCATTCTTAAGCGTCCACCAGGAACGCTAGCCACCGGCCAGCAGGCTTCTTTTCACTTCAACAATTGTCAACTGTCTTTCCAGCTTAGCCGTATCCGCCAGGCCATAGTTGACATAAGCGACTTGCCCTTCTGCACCTAGAATGATCGTCGTCGGTAACGTCATAACGCGGTAGGCTTGCGCGACTTCGGACATGGCTTCGACATCAATGCGTAAGACCAGCTTTTGCATTTCTTCGTCCAGTCTATCGAGAAAGCGCGACTGGGTGGCGCAGGCGGAGCAGTGACGGCCGTAAAAATAGAGCAGCCGTGCCTGGCCTGTATCCTCGCTGGCTGATAAACGCCACCGTTGCAGCCACGTCAAGAGGAAAAAGATCGCCAGGGCGAGTGAGCTGATCAGTAAGGTTAAAGTCAATCTTTCCCACATGATAATACCTTCTTGGATTCCATTAGAAACCCGGTTTTTTCTGAAAAACCGGGTTTCTTTTCTACATCACATTACGACAACGGGCTGCGGCCGAAGCCGGGCAACCCCAAACGGCTTAATTGATAATAGGTGAAACACCCGGCGCAGAAGCCAACGAAAATGTTTAGTCCGGCGAGGATGATCACCATCCAGCTAAGGAGCCAGCCGAGCAGGGGCTGCCCACTTGCCAGCAAGACGGCCGAAATCGCCACACACAACCCGCTAAACCCCTGGGCAAAGCGATGTGGCTCTGGATGATCGGGGATGACCACCGGTTTCACCAACCCGGTTGGTTTGATAACCCGTTGGTAAATGTGACTAAACAACGAGAGGGCTGGCACGGCCGCGCCCAGCAAGTTCGCCGCAGCCACGAAGGCTGCCAACGGCCAGCTATCGAGGACAAAGGCCGTCAATAGTAAAGTGGCTGTGATCGCCTGGCTGGTCTTGATTTTCGATTGGTCTACCATTTCTGTGATCTCTTGATTCATAATATTTACCTCTTCAAATAGCGACACATGTAGCAACACAGGGGCGCAAATGTTGCTGCGCGAAATTACTCCGTTCGCCTCATGCGTCGCCGAGTTTTCAAAGCATGTTGTTTATTTCAATGCCGTTGCCTTGTTGGCAGTCAGCTTCCAGGTAAGCCACCAGGGCGTCGAAATTGGGAAAGCCCTGCCTATGGCCGGAGCCGATACGTTCCAGGCTGAAACGCCGCAGGCAACGGCCGTCACTTCCCGGCTCGCTCCACACGCGCAGCAGGTAAGCCTGATACTGTTGGCGGCCGCCTGGCAAAACGCCCGTTACATCGCTTCGCTGTTTTTCCTTCTGTTTCATCACAGTCGCTCCGTTCGTAGCGCAAGGGGTCTGTTACTACGGCATACTATTCTGGAGCGCCACGATGGATGGGATAATGATTAGGAGCGTAACAACGATCCCGACTAAAAGAATGATCAAAAGGATTTGATTCAGTTTCATTTTTTACCCCCCAACTCTTTGCTTGCTGTGCCAATTGACGGCCGCGCTCGGCATCGCTAATCGCATGGTCAATCGGATTCATGCCGACTGCTTGCATCCATGTCAGATGACCAGCACTTAACTTGCCTGGGTACCAATTCGTGTCGTTCATTAAAGCACTCCTGTAAACCACCATCGAACCACCATCGCAATGGTTACGCGCTGTGCATTCGCGAATGCCAACGCAGATCCATCGCGGGTGGCGCAAATATTTTTGTCGAAGATTTTCAATCGTTACAATGAAGGATAAGCACGAACGTGATCTCATCGTTAAGTAGCGCGATTTGGAAAATACGCGATTTACCAAATCGCGCTACAGAGCTGAACGGCCGTGCTAAGGGGTGATGACGATGGGTAAGAGCGTTTGTTGCATTTGCCCACCAGACGGCCGCACCAAAATCGTCACCGTCGCCGGTTCAGACTGGGTTCGGCCGTCACTGGCACGATAGGTGAAACTATCTGTACCGCTGAAGCCAGGCTCTGGCGTATAGGTGAATGAGCCATTGGCATTGAGATTCACAGTGCCGCGTGCCGCTGTGCTCTCCAGCACGGCCGTCAATGGGTCGCCATTGCCATCGAGATCATTGTTTAGGACGCCGGGCGCATTGACCCGCAGCGTCGCCCCGGCCGTTGTCTCATAGCGATTGCCTACGGCCAGCGGCGGCAAGTTGGTCCCCGCCGGATGGACGGTGATGGTCACAGTAGCTGGTTCGGAGCGGGCTTCCCCATCATCCAGGCGATAGGTGAAGCTGTCTGTGCCAACGAAGTCGAGAGGTGGGGTGTAGAACAGGCCACCATTGGGGGCCAGCACCAAAAAGCCGTTGGGACTGCTTTCAAGCACCGCCTGCAATGAGTCACCGTCGGCGTCCTGGTCATTGTCCAACACACCCGGTGGGTTCAGTTGCAGGGGCGTATTCCTTGTTGTGGCATAGTTGTCGGCGACGGCCAGCGGTGGCCGGTTGCTTCCCTGCGGCCGGACGTTGATCGTCACCGTCGCCGGTCCCGACTCAAGCTGTCCATCGTTGGTGCGATAGCGGAAGCTGTCGCTGCCGGTAAACCCAGCATCCGGTGTATAGCTGAAGGAGCCATCGGCATTCAACGATAAGGCGCCATTTTCCGGACCATCCACCAAACTGGCCGCCAGCGAGTCCCCATTGGCATCCTCATCATTACCCAACACACCAGGAGCAGGGATTTCCAGCGCCGTGTTTTGGACGGTAGAATAGGTATCGGAAACGGCCATTGGTGGGACGTTGGGCATGAATTCATGTGCCCCGATGTCGGGACCGTCGCCTTGCGGCCGTGTAATGCCGTTGTAATCGACAGCGATAGCATCGCCGATAGCATCGCCGATAGCATCGCCCAGATCAAGCTCAAGGGCATTGTCTATCGCCTGTGAGTCCTCCAGCAGGCGTACATCGCCATTTGGCAGGTCACGGAAGCGCGGGTCGGCGATGATATTGTTCTCGCTGGTGGTCACGCCTTGTTCGTTCACTTCATTAGCAAAGTACAGGTTTGTGTTGGTTGTCAATTCGCTCGCGCCATCGCGCCGGATACCTACCCCATAGGCGACGATGATATTGTTTGCCACCAGGGAGTGAGCATTGTCACTGATGGAATTGAGGTAGATCGCTACATCCGTTGAGGATTGCGTGCTGGCAATGGTATTGTGTAGCAGATGCAGCGGGCCGTTTCCTTGAATGCTTTCAGTAGCAATCGCCGCACCTTCATTCGAGCGGTTGTTCAGCCAGATGCTGTTCGTAACTGTGCTGCCTTCCGCCCTAAATGATAAGTAGAGACCGCCGCCATGATCCTCAGACACGTTATCAACGAATGTTGAGGCTTGTAGGTCAGTTGTCCCGGACATCGCTATACCACCTCCGTCCGCACCAGCCTCGTTGTTCTCGAAACGTGTGTGGCTTATGTCGCCAGTATGTCCGCGGGCTCCACCACCCAAATCTTGGGCTTTATTGCCAATGACAACGCTGTTGTGCAGCACCAGGTGACCGTCGGCAAAGAGGCCGCCACCATAGTCCGCTTCATTGTTTACTATGCGGCTATTTTCGACAGTCATCCGATCATGCGACATGGCCGCGCCGCCTTCATCAACGGCCGCGTTATCGCGCAGGGTCACGCCATTTAAGCGTAAGTCGGTAAATTGCTGGGAGAGAATAGCGCCGCCGTCATCGAACCCATAGCCGTTGGCGATGGTTATGTTTTCGATGGTCAGGATGGGAGCAACGTTTTCGAGGATACGGAACCGCTCGGCCGCTTCGTTCCGTTGCAAGGTTGCCCCACGCCCATCTAGCCGCAGCGAGTCCAGTACCAGCGGTAGTCCAGCCTCGCCGCTGCCAAATTCCCCGATAACTTCGAATAGCTCAATCACACAATCAGCCCCTTCCAGCTCAATTACGTCCGGCCCAAAGTGGCGGTTGGCGGCCGTGATTGCCGCCACCATACCGGCTGCACCGTCGGCACAGGCAACGGGGAAGATGGATTCCGTCTCGCCGGTGAACTCATAGGCCCCACGGTCGGGTTGTTGATCTTGCGGCCGCGATGTGCCGAGGATGTCGTCGGCCGTTGCCGTTGCCGCCGCGCTGCCAATCGCCGGTGAGCCGTCAGCGAGACGATAGTTCCCTTCGCCCACGAAGCGCGGGTCGGCGTCGAGGATGTTTTCCCCTGGCGCAGCCAGCCCTTGCTCGTTGCTGACGTTATTGAAGTACAGGTTGGAACGGGAGACGGCCGTGCCGCTGTTGTCTTTGATGCCGATCTCATAGCCGGTGATGATGTTGTTTTCCAGCACCCCGTCGCTGTTGGCGATCACAATGCCGCTACCGGCTAGGGGAAGGTCGCCTGGCTGATGAACGATTGTGTTGTGCCGCACATGGAATGTGCCACCAACCGGTACACCCAGGCTCATTGCAAAGGCCTGATCATTCTGGGAAAGATTGTTTTCCCAGAGATTGTTCTCGATTAAGCTGACGATCAAGCTAGATTCGAGGTAGAGACCACCGCCATCAAACTCGGCCTGATTGCGCCGAAAGTAATTTCGCCGCAAATCGAGACCGGAGACAACATACAGCGCACCACCGTGACTATTGTTGTGGTTTAGGTCAAAAAGGTTGTCGTGAATGCCACGATGGGCGGCCGCGGCATAAACGGCGCCACCGCGCCGGTCTGAGCTGTTGAAGTAGAAAGTGGAAGTGGTGATCTTCGTGTCGCCGCTCATAATGGCCCCGCCTTGATGGGCTTTGTTATGAGTAAAGAAGCTACCACTTACCGTTAGCGCCTTCTCCGCCAGGATGGCTCCGCCGTTGCTTTCGCTTGTGTCCACCTGGTTAAAGCCAAAATAACTATCGTGGACGGCCGTCACTTCCTTGGCATAAATTGCGCCACCACCCCCTTTGGCTTCTTGATTACTAAATGTTGTGTTGGTTATGGTTAGTATGCCACTGGAGTAGATCGCGCCCCCTTTGTCTTCAGCCCGGTTGACTACAAAGCGGCTGTCGCGGATCAACGTTGGTCCTTGGGCAAAGATTGCGCCGCCATCCCGCGCCCTATTGCTTATGAAACTCACTCGTTCGAGGGTCAGGCTGCTCCCCGGACTGGTAAGGATCGCCCCACCAGAGACAGCGGGCAATAGCCCGTCTTGCAGGGTAACATCTTTCGCCGTCAGGCTAACATTCGGCAACACGCCGATGAGGCGAAAGTTCAAAGGTGACGACATGCGCTTGATCGTCGCGCCATTCCCCTCAAGGATGAGATCGGCCGCCACAATGGGCAGGCCGTTTGTTCCGTCAACGCTTGCCGTCAGTGTATAGATGCAATCTTCACCCAGACTAATCGTGTCTTCGTCGGGGTCGCTATTGGCCGCCACGACGGCGGCGATCAGCGCGTCTGCATCCCCCACGCCGTCGGTACAGGCGACCGGAATGGTTTCGGCCGCCTGGACAGTGGTCATTCCGGTGTGGCCGCCCAACATGACGACCAAAACCAGCAACAGGCTCGCTATAGCGAACACTTTTTTACTTAATACTCTTTTCATTCTACCACCTATATCTAATACTGTTGTTGCCTTCCGGGCGGCTGTTCTCAGACAACCGCCCGGAAGGATGTTTATAAAATCAAGACTGAACCAGTTCCTATGGTCTGACGATGACCGGCAAGAGAATCTGTTGCCCTTGTTCGCCTGCCGGTAGCACGACAATCATCACCCTTGCCGGTGCGGACGGAGTAACACCGTCGGTTGCGCGATAGGTAAAGCTATCGCTGCCGGTGAAGTCCGTGTCCGGCGCATAGCTGAAGGAACCATCGGCATTGAGCGACAGCGTGCCGTTGGTTGGCCCATCCACGTGGGCGGCCTCGAGCGGATCGCCATCCTCATCCTCGTCGTTGCCCAGCACACCAGGGGCAGAGACTTCCAAAATGGTGTTTTGGAAGGTGCCGTAGGTATCGGGCGCGGCCGTTGGTTGGACGTTGCGCGTGAATTCATGCGCCCCGATGTCGAAACCTTCCTCTTGCGGCCGGACAATCCCGTCGCGGTCAATCAGCACGTCCTTATCATCCCCATTGTCAATCGCCTGCGAGCCTTCTTGTAAGCGCACATCGTCATTGGGCAAATCGCGGAAGCGCGGATCGGCCTCAATGTGATTGAAGCTATTGGTCGCGCCAACTTCGTTGGTGCTGTTGCCAAAGTAGAGGTTGTTACTGGTTATCAGCCTGCTGTTTAGTCCACTTCGTAGAACACCAATTTCGTGATCGGTGATGATATTATTAGCCGCAAAGAATAGGTTTTCGTCCTTGGAGCCATTCAGATCAACGGCTGCAACCTCCGGTGTTTTCTCGCCGACAAAAGTGTTATGTAACAGATTGACCATGCTGCCGGTACTGTCGCCGTGGACGTTGACGGCCGCGCCACTTGCAGCGCGATTGCGGAGCCAGATGCTATTAACAACATGGTTCGTTCCAATAGCCCGATTTACATAAAGACCGCCGCCATGATTCAAAGCGCTGTTGTCCGTAAGCGTAGACGTTTGCAAATCAACCTGTTTACCAATGTAGAGGCCGCCGCCATTTTCAGCGGCTTGGTTCCCGGCAAAGCGTGTGTTGGCGATTTCAGCGGCCAGCCGAACAAAGACACCGCCGCCGTCTTCCGTTGCTTCGTTATCGCTGATCAGGCTATTGCCCAATGTCAGGTCACCGTTACTATGCAAGCCGCCGCCCTCTCTAGCACGGTTGCCGGTCACCTGGCTATTTTCGACGGTCAGCGTCTCATAGGCGTAGACAGCGCCACCGTCGTTATTAGTCTCGTTATCGAACAAGGTGACATCGTTTAACCGTAGGTCGGTTTCGTAAAATGCCAGAATCGCCCCACCGCTATACCCAATTGCGCGGCCGAAACGCATATTCAAGTTCTTAACGGTCAAGACAGGGGCGTAAGTTTCGAGGAGGCGAAAGGGCGCAGCCGACGGACTCCGCTGCAAGGTTGCCCCGCGGCCATCAAGCGTCACCGTATCCATCACTGGCGGAAGCCCGGTTGGACCATCCTCACCAAACTCCCCGGCGGCCGTCAATAGCTCATAGATACATTCGCCACCTTCCAACTCGATGATGTCCGGCCCAAAGTGTTGGTTGGCGTCCCTGATTGCTCTTGCCAGCCCATCAACACTATCCACACATGAGACGGAAAAGACCTTCTCCGCTTCGCCATTGAACTCATACGCACCGCGATCGGGCAGCTCGCCTTGCGGCCGTGGCGTGCCGAGGATGTCGTTGAAGGTTTCCGTGGTGGTTGCGCTGTCAATCGCTTCAGACCCCTCACTGAGGCGATAGTTGTCCTCTCCGATAAAGCGCGGATCAACAACAAGGATATTTTCCCCTGGCGTGGCCAATCCTTTTTCGTTGGTGATATTCGCAAAGTAGAGATTTGAACGAGAAACGGCCGTGCCGCTTTTGTCCTCAATGGCATTGTCGAAGCCGGTGAGGATGTTGTTTTCCAACACGCCATCACTATTAGCAATAAGGATAGCGCTGCCGGATTGGAAAGCTTCGTTCGAGACGGCCGTGTTATGCCGCACGCTGACCGGGCCACCACCCAACACCACCAGGCTCATCGCATTCCCACGCTCCGATTCCGTCGAGTCGTTGTCCACCCAGAGATTGTTTTCAATCAGGCTGGTTGCGCTACTGCTATACAGGTAAAGTCCGCCGCCCTCATCACCAGTTTCGTTACGATGGAAAAAACTGCTCCGTAAGTTAAGATCGGACAAAACATACAACCCACCACCATCATCACTGGCCTTATTTTGGTCGAAGCGTGTACTGCTAATGCCTCGGCGAGCGTTTGTGGCGTGAACCGCACCGCCACTGCCGCGGGCATCATTGTAGAAGAAGGTGGAGGCGATAATTGACGTGTCATTGCTATGAACCGCGCCGCCATGGCGACCTGCGTTGAAAGCGAAGTGCGTGTTGTCTACTGTTAGTGCGTTGTCGGCAAGGATTGCCCCGCCATCCCCTTCATTTATATCGGTAACGTTTCCCACAAAGTCACTGCCGACCACGGCTGCGGCTCTGGCAGCATAAATCGCTCCACCACCTTCTTGGCCTTCGTTATCAGTAAACGTTGAATCTGTTAGCGATAGCGCGGCCGAGGCATGGAGGCCGCCCCCTTTTCCTGTTGCTTTGTTATTTTGAAAGCGGCTGTTGTTTATGAATGTCGTGCCTTGGGTGAAGATCGCTCCACCTTCAACCGCCTTATTATTTTCGAAAGCTACGTGGATGAGCCTCAAATTGCTTCCCGTGCCGGTGTGGATCGCCCCGCCATTGTGCAAGGTGAGCAGGCCATTACGCAGTGTGAGATCGCTTGCTCTCAGACTGATCCCCTCACTCACTTCCAGCAGCCGGAAGGCGATTGCCTGGGTCGAACGCTCGATAGTGGCGCCGTTCCCTTCCAAAATTAAGGCGGCCTTGATCGCCGGTAGACCATTGGTTCCACCGATGGTGGGGAAGGTCAGGGTATAGGTGCAATATTCCCCTAACACAATCTGGTCCTCGTCGGGATCGCTGTTGGCCGCGCCAATGGCCAGGATCAGGGCCTCGGAATCGCCTACTCCATCGGTACAGGCGATGGGGAAGATGTCGTTGGTACTGGCAGCGGCCGAACGGCCGTTGCCCAGCAAAACAAAGGTCATGGCAAGCAACAAAGTAGCCATGACCGGTAGATTTTTCCAGAATTGTTTTTTCATTATATAACTCTCCTAAACTCGTGACGCAGATTAAACGCGGATGACGCAGATTTTCATCTCATCCGGTCTAAAATTGTGATATTCTGTAAACAGCATAAGCACGAACGTGATCTCATCGTTACTTAGCGCGATTTGGTGAACAACGAAAATCTGATGCAAAGGCGCAAAGCTCGCAAAACTTCTTGTCGTCTTGGTGTTCTTTGCATGAGCGATCTCAAAGCGAAGCATGTTAGAAATCGCCTGTCTTGGCCCATTACAAGTGATGCTGAACGGCCGTCCCGTCGAAGGCTTTGTTTCAACAAAGGCCCAAGCTTTGCTGTGTTACCTGGCGGTTAGTGGCGGAGAACATAGCCGTGAGGCACTGGCCGGTCTACTCTGGCCTGACTTCCCAGAGGAAAACGCGCGAACCACGTTGCGGGTGGTCATTGCCAATCTACGCAAGCTGCTGCCTGATTATTTTCTTGCTAACCGTCTGACGGTGAGCCTGGACCGAAAGCAGCCTCACCGCCTGGACACGGCCGAATTTTCTGCGCTGACCCGCGCGGGAGCGGCGGCCACTGTTGAAGCGTTGGAAACGGCCGCCCGATTGTGGCGCGGTGATTTTCTCCATGACTTTCACATTGCCGACGCACAAGAATTTGATGAGTGGCTGCTAACCCAACGCACCTACTGGCAACATAAGGCGTTGGCGACCTTTTCGCGCCTGGCGGATCATTATTTGCAAGAACGCGCTTACGGCCGCGCCATTGCCGTCTTGCGCCAATTGTTGACCATCGAACCCTGGCAGGAGTCCGCTCATCGCCAGTTGATGCTTGCGCTCAGCCACCAGGGAGATTTCAACGGGGCGTTGGCCCAATATGACCTCTGTCGTCGTCTCCTGGATGAAGAATTGGGTGTGGAGCCGATGCCAGAGACGACCGCGCTCTATGAGCGCATTCAAGTGGCGCGGCGCGGCCGCCCGCCAACAATCCCGCCGGATGGGACGCCGCTGATCGGCCGCCAACAGGAGTTGGCGCAGTTACTGCGATTGATCCATGATCCTGCCTGTCGCTTGATCACGATCACCGGTCTGGGGGGCATAGGCAAAACGCGGTTGGCGCTGGCGGCCGCGCGTCGCGCCAACCACGAAGAGGCACTGCACTTCCTCAATGGGGTAGCCTTTGTGCCGCTGGCGGGGCTGAGTGCGGCCGCTGCGCTGCCACTGGCGCTTGCCGACGCACTCGACATCTCGCTCTCCGGTCAGGTCGAGCCGTTGACAGAGGTAACCAACTTTCTGCAAGCGCGGGAGATGCTGCTGGCATTGGATAATTTTGAGCATCTGATAGATGGGGTTGGTTTGCTGAATCATATTCTGCAAAGCTGTCCCGATATAAAGTTGTTGGTGACCAGCCGCGAACCGTTGAACCTGTCGGCCGAGTGGCGGGTGGATTTAGAGGGGCTGGGGTATCCGTTAGAGATTGATGAATTAGAGCTTGAAGATGGAGAGGGTGGGGGACCGCAAGATTGGGAGAGTTCTTATCCGGCAGTACAGTTGTTTTTGCAGGCAGCGCAGCAGGTGCGGCCGAGTTTCCGGCTGAACGACCAGATCAAGAAGGATGTCGTTCAGCTTTGCCAGCTCCTGGCCGGTGTGCCATTGGCGATCCGCTTGGCGGCCGCCTGGTTACGCGCTATGCCCGTTGCCGAAGTCGTGAGGGAAGTAGCACACAACCTTGATCTACTGGCGACGACGGCGCGAGATGTGCCGCTGCGCCAACGGAGTATGCGGGCAGTCTTTGACCAGACCTGGCTCATGCTCAGCGACGAGGAGCAAGAGGTCTTTCAGACGCTGGCGGTCTTTCGCGGCAGTTTCACCGCTGAGGCAGCGGTGCAGGTGGCTGGGAAGGGCAAAATGGGGTTGTGGTTGTTGACCGGCTTGGTAGATCGCGGATTGGTGCAATTTTCGGAGGCAAGCGAGCGTTATCTGATCCACGAGGTGGTGCGTCAATATGCGGCCGAAAAGCTGGAGATGGCTGCTCGGCAAACCACTGTAGCCGACCGCCATAGTCGTTACTATCTCGGCCTGGTAGCTAACCAAGAGCGGTCTATTTTTGGCGCAGAGCCGCAAGCGGCCGTCGTCTTGCTGCGACGGGATATGGATAATATTCGTCAAGCGTGGCTTTGGGCTACCGAACGTCAAGCGACCGGGCAGGAAACTGCCAATACGGAGGTACTCGCTTCTTTTCGCGCGGCTATTGATGGACTGGCTGCCTTTTACGAAGTGACCAGCCTTTTTGAGGAGGGACAATCGGTGTTCGCCTTGTCGGCAGCGAGATTGGAGAGTAGGGATTGGAGATCAGAGAGTCCACATTCCGCTATCCCCAATCCGCAATCCCTGATTGACAGAGAGTCGATCCGCTGTCAGCTATTGGCGCGGGTGGCGGAGTTTGCAGAGTGGCGTGGCGACTTTGAACAGGCCAGGGCGACGGCATTGGAGGTAATCCGACTGGCCGACCGGCTTGAATTGCCGCGTTATCGTGCAGATGCGCTGCGAACATTGGGTATTCTTGGACGTGGCACAGGACAAGTAGAACAATCTATACAACATCTACAAGAGGCGATTGAAATTTATAGACCATTATCGGTTGGGCGGCCGTTGGCGGTGGCCTATGATTGGTTGGGGCTGATCAGTTCGGACCTACGAAGATTGGACGAGGCATTGGACGCCTTAGGGCAGGCAGCAGCGCTTTATGTTGAAGTGGGCGACGAACGAGGAATGATCTTTAACCAGGGAATGACGGGCGTTGTCCTTTCTGTGGTTGGCCGGTTGGAGGAGTCGTTGGCCTATCAGCAGGAAGTGTTGGTTCGTTATCAGAAGTTAGACTATCCGCTTGGGGTAGCGCGGACGGCCAATAATGTGGGTATCGTCTTACTGGAATTGGGTGAATTTGAAGAGGCCGTGGTGCATCTGGACCGCGCTGTCGAGATAGCATTGCAAATTGGGAGCATGGCCGATGCTTACAATTCGCTGAGCAACAAAGGGGAGGTTCATCTGGCGCTGGACGAGTATGACGAAGCGCGACGTTGCTTCCAACGTGCCGGCCGTTTCTTCCATGAAGCAGGGATGAAGTGGTTGGAGAGCGAAAATTTGTGGCGGATGGGGCAGCTACTGATCTATACCGGTGAGTATGAACGCGCACATAGCACGCTCGACGAGTGTCTGGCGCTGACTCCACAGGATGAAAACCCGGAAACCTTTGATATTGCCCATGGCTTATTGGCGGAGATAGCGTGGCGATCAGGCCACTTAGAGCAGGCGCTGGCCCATTTTGACCGGGCGATAGAGATGTATCACGCCGTACGGCGACATCTCACCGTCGCCCGTTTTGTCCTCTTGCCTCGAGCGGCTTTGTTGCTTGAGCTAGGGGATGTGGCGGTGGCGGAGCAGACAGTGGTCGAGATACAGCCACTATTGAAAGGGGGCATCGGCCGCAACCCAATTCTTTTCGAGAGTCAACTATTAGAGGCAAAAATTAGCTTTGCCCAGGGGAACATGACTGCTGCCCAGCAAAGGTTGGCAAATTTGCTAGACGGCCGTTTGCGACCGGTGGAGGAAGCGGCCGTCCATTACGAGTGGTGGCGAATGGATGGCGACGTGGCTCATGGCCGCGCGGCGGCGGAATGTTACCAGGCTCTCCTCGACCACGCCGCCAACGTTGTTTATCAACAACGATTGAATGTACTAACGGGTTCACAGTAACACGTCATGTCAAGATACATGTTACCTATATGGTATAATGCTCGAACAGACTAGAGAGGAGTAGGATGTCAGCGAGTGAGACCTGGCGTGGCTTTCGGCCGTTGCCGGAAGATATTCAAGAGAAAATCGCCCAACTTCCCACCCTATTGGAGCAGGAAGGGGCGCTCCTCGCTTATCTGTTTGGCTCGCTGGCGCAATCGGAGAGAGGGCAGGATGTTGACCTGGCATTGCTGATGCCCGAAGCCTCCCCCCCTTACCAACTGTGGAATGAAATTAGCGACTTTCTCGGTACGGAGCGGCTGGATATTGTTGATTTACGCCGGGCGTCGCCGGTGTTGCGGTTTGAGGTGTTGACTGGCGGCCGTTGCCTCTATGCCATCAATGAGGACACCCAACAGGCGTTTGAAGAGGCCACGATTCGCCTCTATCAGGATACCAACTACCTCCGTCGCCAGCAGGAGAGGTTGTTGCGGGAGCGACATGGATTGTAGAAAGACCGCTAGGAAGTTTCTTTCGGAAAGTGTAATTGCTCTGCTATTTGTTTTAGAAGAGCTTCTTGTTCGGCCGCTTCTCTCTCTTTTCCCTGCGCTTGATACACGTTTGCCAACGCCTGGTGAATGTCCAGTGCCAATCGCGGCCGACCTAGCTGTTGTTCGCGAACGGCCGCGTCTTGTAAGGCTGCCTCGGCGGCGGGAAGGTCGCCCATTTGGAGCAAGGTTTGGCCGCGCAGGAAACAGGCACGGGCGGCCGCTTCGCGCATCCCACGCGGTTCGGTGAGATCAAAGGATTGTCTGGCGTAATCCAGGGCCGCATGGAGATCCCCCTTCGCCAGCGATAACTCCACCAATCCTTCCAAACAGCGCGGCGTGTGCAGTTCCTGGCCGCGTTGCAAGGTCAAGGCCAAATTCCTTTGCAGCAGCGACTCCACATCCCCATCCAGCCGTCCCAGGCGAATGCGGTCAATTGCCAGATTAGCCTGGATGCGTGACAACCAGTTGCCCGCGTTGGTTTCGGAAGCGGTGTCGCAAGCCTGGCTGTGGTGGGCCTCCGCCTTGTCGAGCATCCCAATCTCACGGTAGAGTTCGCCGATGGTGTCGAGGGCGATGGTCTGAAAGTAGCGTGCGCCGATCCGTTCAGTGATGGCGTTGGCTTCATGGGCATGAACGAGGGCCTCATCATAACGGCCGAGGCTGCCTAGGACCTTAGCCGTGACAAATTGGATCGGGGCGGTGTGCCAATCCATCTGTGCCGGGCGGCTAATAGCGATAGCCTGCTGAACGTACTCGAACGCCTTCTCATAATATGCGCCCAACAACCAGGAATTGACGGAACCGAGCATATAGAGGTTCTCCGCCTCATACCCCTTATCCCCCGTTTCGCGGGCTAGTTGCAATGATTCGACGAAGTAATCGGCCGCATCCTGGTAAATGCCCATCAGAAAATTTATCTCGCCCAAACCATGATACGCTTGCACGGCCACCTGATCGCGCAGTCCTAACCGGCGGCAGATGTCTACAGCTTCCTGGACATATTCGCGGGTCTTGCGAATGTCACCTTGTGACCAGATGACGGAGCCGAGATGGAAGAGGGTGTCGGCCACGCGGCGGCCGTCCTCGTAGACGCGGGCCAGCGCCAACGCCCGGTCCAGATGTTGTTGGGCCAGGTCATACTCATCCATGCGCCGGTAGATCATGCCCAGCCGGATGTGCAGATCGAGTTCGGTTGTTTCGTCGCCGGTGTGTTGGGCTGCTCTGAGCGCGGGTTGCAAGTCGGCCGTCGCGCCTACAAAGTCTCCAGCCAGGGCGCGGGCATCCCCGCGATGTTCGTGCAGGTTGATCAACGCTTCATGGTCAACCACGCCTGGATTGGCTTCCGCCAGCGTGATGGCGCGATCATAAAAGCCGACCGCTTCGCCCAATGCAAACAGGGTATGCGCCTGGAATGCAGCTTGCCGCAGGTAGTGAATCGCCTTATCCCATACCTCTCCTTTTTCATAATGCTCGGCGAGAACGGCGGCGCGGTCGGGGGCCTGTTCTTCCAGGGCAACGGCATAGGCACGGTGGAGCAGGCGACGGCGTACCGCGCTTAGATCGCTATAGACCACCTCGCGGATTTTGTCGTGGCTGAAGTCGTAGTAACGACCCGCTTCTACTTCGCGTAGTAACTGGCGGGCGAGTAAGTTTTCCACAATGTCAACCAACGTAAGCGAACCGCCAGGATAAGCCAGTTCCAGGTCTTGGAAGCTGAAACGACGGCCGAAGACGGCCGCCACCTCCAGCACCGTCCGCGCTTCGGCCGAAACGCGCCTTAACCGGTCACGCACCGCCTGGCGCAGCGCATCAGGCAGCGAGATGGGCATAAGCTGCGGACTCGTAGCAGCGGACGAGAAATTTTTCTGCCTGTTTCCCGCTTCTTCTTGCAGACACTGGAGAATGGAGATGAGGAAAAAGGGATTGCCATGCGTTTCCTGATAGAGCCAGCGGCCGAGTTCGGGCTGTGAGCGGGCGAGGTTGGGTAGTTGGGTGACTAGATTGGTGGCGTCGTCGGCCGATAGTCGCTGGAGGACAAGATGGTGGAGGTGGCTTTCACGTTTGAGGGCATGGATAATCAGCGCCAGCTCTTCATTGGCAACCACTTCTTCAGTCCGATAGCTGAGTAACAGCAATAGCGGGGTTTCCTGCCCCTGGGCCATTTGGATGTGACGGGCGAGATGGTGGAAAAAGCGGCGACTGGCGGGGTCGGCCCAATGGAAGTCATCAATCGCCAGCACCAGCCCACCGTTGTTGGTGGGAATGCTAAGAAATTGGCTTAAGGCACGCAGCAGGCGAATTTGCCCCGCTTCGTCGAATCCCGTTGGCGGATCGGGTAAATTAGGAAAGCGGATGGCAAGCTCCGGCATCAGCAAGGCCACCTCAGCCAGCGCTGTGGCGGGGATCGCGCGGAAGGCCTCGTCCGGCCAGCCAGCCAATAGCTGATCAATGAGATCGATCACACTTTGGTACGGCAGACTTTGCTCAGCCTCATAACACTTCGCCAGCATGGTGGTCAAGCCTTGTTGGGCGGCCGCTTGCATCGCCTCTTCGATCAGGCGGCTTTTGCCAATCCCCGGCTCCCCTTCGATCAGCACCACCGCGCCGCGGCCGTTGCCAAGCTGCTGGATGGCCGCCAGCAATTGCCGTAGTTCCGCTTCGCGGCCGACGAGGGGGAGCAGGGGAGCAGAGGGGCTGGGGGGCTGGGGAGCAAGAGCGGATGATTCGGGTCTTTCCTTCTCTAGCGTCGCAGAGTAATCTCCGACTAATCTCTTTCCCCTGCTCCTCCGCTCCCCTGCTCCTCCGCTCCTCTGCTCCTCCGCTCCCCCGCTCCCCTGCTCAAACCGGCGGGTGCGGATGGCTTCGTAAAGGGCTGTGGTTTCCGCTTCGGGGGTGACGCCTAGCTCCGCTTCCAAGAGGCGGGCGCAATCCTGGTATTGGCGGAGGGCGGCCGCTGGTTGCCCGGCAAGCGCGTAGAGCGTCATCAGCGTTCGGTGGGATGGCTCGTGTAGATTGTCGAGCGCGAGGCGGCGGCGGGCGTGGTCAATCGCAGCCTCGTATTCCCCTTGAGCCTGGAGCAGGCGGACAAGTTGATCGAGGGCTTCCGCCAACGAACGCCGCAAGCCCTCAGCCTGGAAAAAACGCCATTCCTCAAAGGCGGCCGCGTCGGGTAAATGAAAACCGGCTAAAAACTCCTCGATATAGAGGGCAATCGCCGGGTCCAGCCTATGCTGGGGGGCAGCATCCTCACGGGCAGCAGCGATGAGTTGCTCAAACTCCAGAACGTCCACCTGCAGAGCGGCGTTGGTCTTTAGCGCCAATGTGTTGCGATCAACCAGCAGGATGTCTTCTTGTAAATCACGGCGCAATCGTGAAAGGTCGCGACGTAGATTGCTCAGCGCACTAGACTGATCTTGTTCCGGCCAAAGGAGCGCGGCCAAAGATTCGCGGCTTTGTGGTTGGCGCGTGATGGCGAGGTAGGCGAGGAGCGCCAACCCCTTGCGGCGGGTGATGGTCAGCGGTCGGCCGTTGCGTTCCAGTCGCGGCGGGCCAAAGAGGAACAGGCGTAACATATGTTCTATTGTACGCTGCTCTGCGCTTCTCCACAATTACATATTCGCCCTTCAAACAATGCTGCCGCCGTAGCGACAATCCTCTGGATTGTCTAGTGCACAGACAATCCAGAGGATTGTCGCTACTAGTTTGGGGACGATGGTTGGATCGTTTGCGGGACGGCCGTTCTTTATAGTAGTGGATAGTGATAAGTGAATAGTGGCTAGTAAAGGACAAGCGCATGATGGACACGTTTACACGATTTGAAGGGAAGGCGGCCGATTGGTTGGCGCAGGATTACCAACGCCGGATTGAACAGGCGACTGTTCGGCGTGCTTATCGCGCCTTTGCTCGTCGTTATCGCCGCTGGGCGAACTCGCTATTTGATCTGACCTTTTTGCAGAGCGTTCCCAGCCAGATATTGATGAATGGGGATGCCTGGCGGTTGGCTGAAGCTTATGCCGCCCAATTGACCTATACACGCTCCCCTCTACATGCTCGCTATACCCAAATGGCCGTGCCGGTAGCGGCCGCCTTTTTGCAACTCCTGGAGAAGGAGCGCGGACGTGAAGAACGGCCGGTGATGTGGAACGTACAATTGGTATAATGGTGTATTAGTTTATTGGTGTACTGGTCTATTAGGGTATTGAATGTTCAATAACCAATAAACCAATAGACCAATATACAAATACACCCATACGCCTCTCTAAACCAATGAGGAATAAATGACAACCTTGAGACAAACAGTTGAACTTGCCAACGGGGCAAGCGTGGAAAAAAAGACCTGGGCGGCTTTCTTGTTGATGTCGTTGGCCTGGGGAACTTCCTTTCTCTTTATCAAGATCGCCGTACAGACGGTTCCGCCGGTGACAGTGGTGGGCTTCCGGCTCTTGTTTGGCGTGTTGGGGCTGGCAACGGTATTGACGTTGCGAAAATTGGCCTGGCCGCGTGACTTGACCACCTGGCGACACCTGGCAGTCGTTGGCCTGATCAATGTTGCCTTACCCTTCATCTTAATCACCTGGGCGGAATCGGGAGCGCAGGGTGTGGATAGCGGCACAGCTTCTGTGTTGAACAGCACCGTACCCTTATTCAGCATCGTCCTATCAGGCTTCCTCCTGCGTGTGGAGCGCGTCACGGTGGGGATGGTTGCCGGGTTGTTGATCGGCTTTGTTGGGGTCGTGGTGCTGTTCGGCCGAGGCAGTGTGGGGGCGGCCGGTCAGGCCAGCCTCTTACCCTATCTGGCGATCATTGCCGCCACCGCCTGTTATGCCATTGGCACAGCCTATGCCCGCCGACATCTGCATGGGCTTTCGCCAATTGTGGCCGCCGCCGGACAACTTTCGATGGCTGGTGTGATCGTGCTCATCGTCTCCTTGCTGTCAGGGGACTTGAATGAGACGACGATTCGCGCCGCCCTAAGCTGGCCCGCATTGGGGGCGTTGCTCTGGTTGGGGTTGCTTGGCTCCTGTCTGGCCTACATTCTTTACTACACCGTGTTGCGTGAGTGGGGCGCCACGCGGACAACGATGGTGACCTATGTGACGCCGATTGTGGGGGTGGCGGCCGGTGTATTGTTCCTCCATGAAACGGTGGACTGGCGGCTGTTGGTCGGCGGTTTGCTGATCATCGGTGGCGTGATCGTGGTCAACTGGCGGCCGAAGGCGGCAAAACAGCCAGCAATTGCCCCAACTGATTGACATTACTGGCTCATTTCATCCTGCTAGAGATTAGAGGCCGACAATAGTCGGCCTTTTTTCTTACGGCGTCCCTGGGGAATGGTGTAGAATAACAGCTACAGGAGCCACATGCGCGAGAGCAAACTGCCATGAAGGAATATGTCACGCAAAGACGCTAAGAGCGCAAAGATAAAAATGCTTAGCGTCCTTTGCGTCTTTGCGTGAGCTACTTTCTAAGGAGTAGAAGATGACCCACGTGACCCACTATACCTATCTGATTATCGGCGGCGGGATGACGGGAGCGGCCGCAGCCAACGGCATTCGCGAGGAGGACAGCGAGGGGAGCATTGGCGTCTTTTCGATGGAACCCCACATGCCTTATGATCGGCCGCCCCTTTCCAAGAAACTGTGGACAGGTAAAAAGACGCTAGAAGAAATCTTTCGCCAGACGCCGGAGGACGTTGAGTTTCATCTCAACCGCCGGATCACATCCGTACAGCTTGAGCCGAAACAGGCGACGGCCGAGGATGGCGAGGTCTTTACCTTTGACAAGCTGCTGCTGGCAACGGGAGGGACCCCGCGCGAACTCCCCTTTGGCGGCGATAGCATCATCTATTATCGTACTTTGGACAGTTACGAACGGTTACGCGGCCTGGCGAATGCTCACGACCGTTTTGTGGTCATTGGTGGGGGCTTTATTGGCTCGGAGGTGGCGGCCGCGCTGGCGATGAGTGATCGTCAGGTGACGATGCTCTTCCCGGAAGGAGGGATTTGCGAGCGCATTTTTCCAGCGGAGATGGTGGAATTTTTGAATGATTACTATCGCGAAAAGGGGGTCGAGGTATTGTCGGGGATGCAGGTGACGGGACTGGAGGGGACGGGGACGACGTTGCGCGTGGTGACGGCCGACGGCCGCCGCCTGCCAGCCAACAGCGTAGTAGCGGGGATTGGCATTCGGCCGAACACCGAATTGGCAGAGCAGCTTGGGCTGAAGATCGAGAATGGGATCGTCGTTGATTCTACCTTGCAAACCAGCCATCCTGATGTCTATGCCGCCGGAGACGTAGCCAATTACCCCGATGCGGTGTTGGGAATGCGGCGGCGAGTGGAGCATGAGGATGCGGCTAACACAATGGGCAAAGTTGCCGGGAAAAATATGGCCGGTGCAAAGCAGAGCTATGACCATACCCCTTACTTTTACTCCGATATGTTTGAACTAGGCTATGAAGCGGTGGGGCGGCTGGACAGCCGTCTGGAAACGGTGGCGGATTGGCAGGAGCCTTTGCGTAAGGGGGTTGTCTACTACATGGATGACGGCCGCGTGGTCGGTGTGCTGCTGTGGGATGTGTGGGACAAGGTGGAGGAAGCGACGGAACTGATTAAAGCTGGTGAACAGGTGACGGCCGCGAAGTTGAAAGGGCGGATTCAGTAACATGGTGTAGATCAGCACTTACGCAGTTTAGAATTTTTTGACACGAATAACACGAATTTCACGAGAAGAACCGGGAAAAGTCGTGTTATTGGTGCCATTCGTGCCAGAATGCATAACTCCCGATAGATATAAGTTTGGACGAAAGCGGTATAGACGGCTATGATCCGGCGATGCTTCGTTATCGTCTAATGCGCGCCATTATGAAAGTGGCGAGCGTCCTGGTACTGGCCCGTATCCACGTGCACGGGCGTGAAAATATCCCTGCTTCCGGCCCTTATCTGGTGGTGGTCAACCATATGAGTTCGGCCGATACTCCGATCTTACTCATCGCCTTTCCACCGTTGCCCTGGCGATTTTTTGCCGGTGAAAAGTGGAAGGGCCATTGGTTGTGGGGGCCATTGATGGGCTGGTTGGGGGCGGTCTACATCAATCGCGGTGAGGTGGATCGCCAGGCGTTGCGCCAGGCGTTAAATGCGCTGGCGGGGGGGGCGGTTTTTGCGCTGGCCCCGGAAGGATCGCGCAGCAAGGTAGGGTATATGCAACCGGCCAAAGATGGGGCGGCTTTTCTCGCTTCACGGGCCAATGTGCCGGTGTTGCCCGTCGGGTTGTCCAATACCGACCGCCTTTTCGCCAACTTCCGTCGTCTACGGCGCACGGATGTGGTGGTTCGTATCGGCCGCCCCTTTACCCTGCCGCAAGCGGGCGGCCGTGTCCGCAGCCACGAACTATCCGCCCACACCGACCTGATCATGTCCCACATCGCCGCCTTAGTGGACGAACGGCATCGGGGAGCGTATCAGGCAATGGACAATGAGGCAATGAACAATGGAAAATGAACAATGAAGCAATGAACAATTGCGTGGCATTGTGTCGTTGTCTCATTGTTCATTGTTCATTCTTTCCTCCTTACTTTTGTTTGATTGACGCTCTTTCTTTTCCTACGTTATACTTATCACATTAGCATACGCCGATGGCGCTCACTGCGAAACTCAATGATTATGGGCTGGCTGGGAGTTGGGAGCTAATCAGCCTGAAAGGTGTATTGCAAACCAATGGATGAGGAGCAGGTTGATGCAGAAGTATCAGGCACTTTTCCTGCTGTGCTTGGGGGTGGTTGTGGCCATCATCACGGCCGCCAGCGACCCCCGTTCCTTTGCTGCTGGTTATTCCGAGGCCAGGACGTTTGTCGTCCCAACCACCCTACAACGGCCGACGTGTGGCGCGGCCGATTGCCCTGCTGCAACCGCTGGATGTAGCTTCAATTCTCCCGTCAGTCTCCCAGTCTCCCAATCTCCCAATCTCCCTTGCTCGGCCGTTCCCGCACAAATGAGCGAAGACTTTGAAGGGCAGTGGCCGTCGGCCGGATGGATGTTGACCGACCAGTCGGGAAACGATAATGGGGAATTTCTCTGGGGCAAGCGTGGTTGTCACCCTCGCGGTGGCGGCTTTGCAGGATGGGCCATTGGCGGTGGAGCGCAGGGGGGCGGGCTTGACTGCGCCGGACCCTATGCCAATAATACTTCTTCGTGGATGATCTATGGCCCCTTTGATCTCAGCCAGGCGACGGCTGCACAACTGACTTATTACTTTTGGGGTGAATCGGAAGGGGAGGGCCGGTGTGCGGATAATAAATTGTTCGCCGGTAGCTCGTTGGATGGGGGTCAATTTGGCGGGTCGGCCGTTTGTGGGGTGTGGGTGGATGGGCCAGAGGGGAATGGCTTTTATAAAGGGGTGATTGACCTGACGGCACAGCTAGGGCAGCCACAAGTGTGGGTTGCTTTTGCGATGGTGCGGGACGCGACAACACTCAAGCCGGGATTCACCATTGATGATGTCGTCCTGGACGTTGAGTTTGATGCGCCGTGTACTACTCCGTTGGCCCCTGGGCTGCTTGCTCCGGCGGATGGGGAGGCAATGGCCGACACAACCCCTGCTTTTAGCTGGGAGGCAGTTGCAGGGGGGACTTCCTATAACTTTTCACTGGCCGGAGCCGAAGGCTTTGCAACGCCGGTGTTGACGGCTACGCTTAGCAGCAACAGCTATACGCCGGATGGTATGCTGGCCCCTGGTGAATATCTCTGGCGAGTTCGCGCCCATAATACGGCCGATGGATGTGATGAGTACAGTAGTTGGAGCGATGTGTTTGCCCTGACGATCACGACAACGACTGCCGCTCCCCTCCTGGCCGAGATTGATAACGCTGATGCAGATGGTCATTATGTGGTTTCCTGGTCGGCCGTCGAAGGGGCGACAGGCTATCTGCTACAAGAGCAAAAGGATGGAGCAGCCTGGGCAGACATCTATAGCGGGCCGGATGGGAGCCAGGCCATCGCCAATCGCGGTGGAGGGCAATGGTGCTATCGTGTCCAGGCGGTAGGGGAATCTGGCCCAGGCGTATGGAGCAATGTGGTTTGTACTGTTGTGGCGGCTCATATCCCGCCGTTGGCTAACTTTACGGCCGAGCCACAGAGTGGCCGGGTTCCGTTGGTGGTGACATTCCAGAATCTCTCAACCGGCGACTATACCAATTGTGAGTGGGAGTATGGCGACGGCCAGAGCGCGACAATTTGTGATGCTTCGCATAACCATGTGTATGAACGGGCCGGGCTGTACACTGTTAAGTTGACTGTCAGTGGCGCACAGGGTTCCAGTACGATAACCCGAAATGAGTATATCGCTGTCTCTCGTCGTTGCCGGCCGCTGACGCTGGCCTATGATGGTGGTGGAAGTGTGCCCATTGCGACACCTGCTGCTTCCACCGGTTGCCCGACGGGGGAGTATGTGGCGGGGGCATTGATCCATTTGACGGCCGCGCCGGACGAGGGTTGGCAAGTGGTGGGTTGGATTGGTTCAGATGATGATAGTAGCCAGGCGACCACCAATTTCGTGACCATGCCCGCTGATGTCCATACAGTCACGGTGCAATATGGCCTGGTTTGTTACGCCTTACAACGAGAGTATGAGGGGCAAGGCAACGCGCCGCTCGCCAACCCTGATCGTTCGGGGTCATGTGAGGCCAATCATTACTATGCAGGTGAGATAATCGCGCTGGCGGCCGCGCCGGCCGAAGGATGGGTTGTGGCCGGTTGGGATGGGGCGGTTGCGAATGGCAATGATATGCGGCACAGTTCACTGGTCATGCCTGCGAGAAGTCATGTTGTCACCGTGAATTATGAAAAGCAGCGAAGTATCCACCAGCTTTACTTGCCGATGGCCATTGCACCGGGTTTTTATTATGCTGGGCCATGGGAGTCTGAGCCGAACGATGTGGCCGACCAGGCTGATGGCCCCATCTATCTAGGGCGTGATTACTTTGGCTATCCCAATGATCAGGAGGACTATTTCTCGTTCGAGCTGGCGACGGCCGCTAATGTGGTGGTTGATCTAACTGGCCACACCGGCGAAGACCCCCAACTACAAATCTATTTTGAACGTGCAGAAATCGCTAACCTGGTTGCGGCCGCGACGGCCTTTCCTTATCACGTTGAGTTTGCCGCTGAACCTGGACGTTATCTCATCCGTATTGTCTCTGTTGGAAACTACAATCAGACGACGTCTTATACATTAAAAGCCGCAGCGCTTCCTTGATGAGGGCGAGGAGTTGAGGCAACGGCGGCACGGTTCCCGCGCGTTATTGTTGTTTAATTACAACAAAACTTGTGCGAATTCTTTAAGCTAAACGTCTTGCTACGCCAAAGTTCCCATGTTATAATGCCCTTCCTCATAACCAAATATAGGGCTGTATTGGTAGTGACCCCCCATATATTGGGTATCTTCCGTTGTCGCCTACATCCCAGCCCAAATCTAGTCAAGGAGTGAAGGTAATGATGCTGCAAACCAAGGAATCACCGTCGGAAAGCACGATCCCCTTAAGCGAAAACAGTCTTGCCGTGTTGAAACGCCGTTATCTGCGGCGCGGCGAGGACGGCCGCCCGATTGAAACCGTCGAAGAGATGTTTCGGCGTATTGCCCACCATATTGCGGTGGTTGAGGCGGAGCATGAGGCGGATGTGGCAGCGGCCGAAGAGACATTCTATAAATTGCTGACCGAACTGCGCTTTATGCCCAACAGCCCGACGTTCACCGGCGCAGGCACGCCACTGGGACAATTGGCGGCCTGTTTTGTCTTGCCGATTGAGGACGACATGGGACGCAATTCGGCGGGGATTTTCCAGACTTTGCGGGATGCGGCATTGATCCAGCAGACAGGAGGGGGGAATGGCTTTGCTTTTTCGCGGTTGCGGCCGAAGGATGATTTTGTGAAATCTTCGGCCGGTCGCGCCACTGGCCCAGTCGGCTTTCTCCGCGTATATGATCAGGCGTTTGGAGAGATCGCACAGGGAGGATGTTTGCTCCCTGAAACCCTGGTCTTTACGTCGCGTGGATTGTTGCGCCTGGATGAACTGGTCAGCACAAAGGAAAGCGGTTGGCAGGAACACCGCTTACAGGTTGCTACTGATCAGGGGTGGCGTGCGTCACCGCGAGGGTACAACAACGGTGTGGCCCCGGTGATGCGCGTATTTACGCGAGAGGGATTGAGCCTGGCGGGAACGCCGGAGCATCGGGTCAAGGTAATGGGCGACAAGGGCCCAGAGTGGCGACATCTTCAGGATTTGCAAGCGGGCGATTGGATCATCGTTCGTCTTGGCGAACATCGTGGCTCGTTCCAGGCGTTGCGCCAACCCAAGCGGCAGCATGGCAACCAGCGTTGGCCGCAACTGCCAAGTTTGTTGGATGAGGAGCTGGCTTTCCTTCTCGGCTATATGACGGGTGATGGTTTTATGGCCTCGCAGCCGGACGACCATCGCCTGGGTGTAAGCGTGGCGCATAACTCCTATTTGATGGAGGAGATGCCGGTTATAATGGAACGATTGTTTGGCGCGGCCGTTCATCAACAACAAAAGCCGAACGATAAATCCGCCACCTTTGTGATTGACAATCGCGCTGTCAAAGCGTTTCTGCAACTCAATGGCCTGGGTAAGCCGCGCAGCCGTGAGGCGTATGTGCCGCGCCTGATCCGCCAATCGCCGCCGGAAGTTGTTGGCGCGTACCTCCGCGGGCTGTTTGAAGCCGATGGCACACTGTCACATGGATACCCTAGTTTAATGACCACTTCTCCGCGTTTGGCCGAGGAAGTGGCTACTTTGCTAATCGGGCTGGGCTGCCCGGTTAAGATTCGTTCGATTGCATCGGGCGTTCATCGTTGGGGACATTCGGAAACGTATCAATTGTCCATCCGCTCGGCCGTTGGCCTGGAGGCGTGGCGGCGGAAAATCGGCTGTGACCAACGCTCCCGTTTTGTCGTTGCCTATGCCTGGGAAAGCGACCAGCGACGCGAGAGCAGTTACCGCTTGCCCGTCCCTGCTTACTGGCTGCAACCTGTTTTAGAGGCGATTACGCTGGAACAGGTGGACCAACGAGGGCGCGGTATGGGAGTCAATTTCCGCAGCACGGAGCCGCGTCTGCGTCGCTCGTTGCTGCGTTATCTGCGTGGCGACCGGCAGCTAACTCGCTCCGCTTATGATGAACTGTCTCGCACCTACCCGCAATTTGCCGACTACGCGCCATCCCCGGAAGGGTTCTGGTTTGTGCAGGTTCGTGGCGTTGAAGCGCAGGGTGAAGCGTTGACGCTCGACCTGGAAGTAGACGACAACCACACCTATTTGGCTTATGGGATGGTGACGCACAACACGCGCCGGGGAGCCAATATGGCCGTGTTGCGCGTGGATCATCCCGATATTTTTGAGTTCATCTCTTGCAAAGCGAACGAATACGCTATTACAAACTTCAATATCTCCGTTGGCGTTACTGATGCTTTTGTCAGGGCTGTGCGTGACGACACGGACTTTGATTTGATCAATCCTCGCGACGGCTCAGTCTGGCGCACCGTTCGTGCCCGCGATATTTTTGATGAAATCGTCAAGTATGCCTACAACAACGGCGAACCGGGCGTGCTCTTCCTCGACGCCGCCAACCGCGCCAACCCCGTTCCGCACCTATATGAACTGGAAGCGACCAATCCGTGTGTGACCGGCGATACGCTGATCTATACCGGTAAGGGGTTGCGCCGCGCGGCCGATCTTTACCATACTCAAGAGGCAAACGAAGTAGTGGTAGATGGTCGCTTTGGCGTAGCCGAATCGCGTGTAGATGCTTCACCGGTTTTCTATACTGGCGAGAAGATGGTCTGGCGGCTGGAGACAAACGAGGGCTACCAATTGGATGCGACGGGCAACCATCGCATTATGACCGCCGAAGGCTGGATGGAATTACAGGATTTAGCCCCTGGGATGAAAATTTATATCCTGAATCGCAAAGGTGGTTTTGGCGACGAAGGCGATCTGGCTCTCGGCCGCACCATCGGCTGGCTGTTTGGCGATAGCACGTTTAATATCGCTGGCGGGGCAGGGCTGATGTTCTTCGGCGAGGAACAATCGCTTGCACCCGCTTTTGCCGAATATGTCAATGATGTTGTTGGCCCCGGCAACCACCACAACGAATTTGCACCGACGCGCACTTATCCCATAGCAGCGCAGAAGGTGAGCGGCCGCGAAGAAACGCGGGTGATTTCTACACGGTTGAAGGATGAACTCCACAAGCTCAACATCCACTCCAAAACGCGGGTTCCAGAGGTCGTCTTTGCCGGTTGCGAAGAGATGCAGCGAGGTTTTTTGCAGGCGTTGTTTTCGGCCGATGGTACGGTGCTAGACAAAGTGGACAAGGGGGTTAGCGTTCGCCTCTGGTCATCACAGGCGGAACTGTTAAGGGATGTGCAACGGCTGTTGTTAAATTTTGGCATTGCCAGCAAAATCTTTTTCGACCGCAAGCCGGGCGGATATAAAGAGATGCCGGATGGGCAGGGCGGTCATCGCAGCTATTACACCCAACCGGGCCATGAACTGATGATCTCCAAGCGAAACCTGATCCGTTTCCAGGCGGAAATCGGCTTTTTGCAAGAGGCCAAAGCCAACAAGCTGCTGAATGCGCTGAATCGTTATGGCCGTCGCGGGCCATATGGCGAATACTTCGTGGCAACGGTGAAGTCGGTGCGTGAGCTAGGCGTACAACGGGTCTATGATCTAACCGAACCACAAACTCATTCTTTTATTGCCAATGGGATTGTCGTCCACAACTGTGGTGAACAGTGGTTGGGACCATATGAGAATTGCTGTCTCGGTTCAATTAACCTCGCCAACCATGTAACGGCCGATGGCACAATTGATTGGGAGTTGCTGCAACGCACCGTTGAGGAGTCTACCCACTTCCTTGATAATGTGGTTTCCGCCAATGCCTATGTCCCGGCCGTGCCACAGTTAAAGGAAGCGGCCCTACGTGCGCGGCGCATTGGCCTGGGGATTATGGGGCTGGGCGATCTGATGTACAAGATCGGCGTGCGTTATGGCAGCGAGGAAGGGCAGGCGCTGGCCAGTGTTCTGTTTGAGTTCATTCGCTACCATTCGATGCAGAGAAGCATGGAGTTGGCGCGGGAGCGCGGTCCCTTCCTGGCGATCAAGGGCAGCATCTACGATGGCGATAACTTCCGCTGGTCGGTCCCACAACCGGTGGTGGAAAGCAAGGAGATGTGGGGACGGCCGACTCTCGATTGGGACAGCCTGGTCGCCGACATCAAAACCCATGGCATCCGTAATGCCGCCCAAACGACCGTTGCCCCCACTGGTACAATTGCTACCGTCTCTGGCTGTGAGGGGTATGGGTGCGAACCCGTCTTTGCCCTGGCCTATATCCGCCATGTCAACGACAACGGCAAAGATTTACAACTGCAATATACCAGCCCGCTGTTTGAGCAGGCTTTGTTGGATGCCGGGTTGGATGAGCAAACGAGGCAGGAGATCATCACCGAAGTGAATCGGGTTGGCTCTTGCCAGCACATTGAGGCGTTACCGGAGCATATCCGCCATACCTTTGTTGTTTCTTCGGACATCACCCCCGAAGAGCATGTGCGGATGCAGGCGGCGATCCAGGCGTTTGTGGACAACAGCATCTCCAAGACCTGTAACTTTCCGCCCGAAGCGACGCCGGAAGACGTTGCCAAAGCGTATATGCTGGCCTGGGATTTGGGCTGCAAGGGTCTGACGGTTTACGTGACCGGCTCGCGAGAGAAGGTGACGTTAGAGACCCACGCCACAAAAGCGGCGAAGGAGAAGCAGGAAATGGCCGCAGAGTCCAACCCGGTCAAAGAGGAAGGCCAACTGACGCTGTGGCGTGAATCGAAGAAACCACGCGCGACCATTTTGCAGGGAGAAACGGCGAAAATCAATACCCCTCTCGGCCGTACCTACATCACCGTCAACCACAACGGGGATAATCAGCCGTTTGAGGTCTTTATCCAGACCTCAAAGGCAGGGAGTGACACGGCCGCTGTCTCGGACGCGATTGGCCGACTCATCAGCTATATCTTGCGTTTAGCCTCGCCCGTTTCGCCGCGCGACCGGTTGAAGGAAGTGGTGAAACAATTGAGTGGCATTGGTGGTGGGCGGCCGTTGGGCTTTGGCGTCCAGCGCGTGTTGTCGCTGCCGGATGGGGTGGCGCAGGTGTTGGCCGACTATCTGGAGCGCACGGCCGAACAAAGTGAGGCGGCAAACGACCGTCCAACGGCCAACGGCCATACCAATGGCACGGCACATCATGTCGAACAACAGCCGCTCGCCCAACCAGCACAATCTACGTTGAGGATCGGTGACCTGTGTCCTGAATGTGGCGAAGCGGCCGTGCTGAACAAAGAAGGCTGCCGCACCTGCGCCAGTTGCGGCTACAGCGAATGCTAATCAAAGGATGAAGGATGAGGGATGAAGGCTGAAAAGATGTTCACGCTCATCCCTCATCCTTCAGCCTTCATCCTTTTCTACTATGCCGAAGCGAATTGCTGAGCAGTACCAACCGGGTGACGAGGTGGAGATCATTTTTTCTCATCTTGGTGAGAAGGAGTGGCAGCCTGCTCGTGTGTTGCGTCATGAACCACCAGGATTGTGGGTGCAGACGGCCGACGGCCGCGAATGGTTCATGACCAATATCTACCGTATTCGTCCAGCCACGACACCGAGGACGACGGGACAATAATGCTATTTAGTGATAAAATACAAAGCAAAATTGATATTTGCTTTGTGAGGTATTGTGATGTCTGAAGCATTGACGGTGAAGGTTAGCGGCCGATACCAGATTTCATTGCCAAGTCGTGTGCGTCGAAAGCTGAATATCCAGGCTGGTGATCGGTTATTGGTAGATGTACAGAACAATAAGATTATCCTTCTCCCCTATCCACAAAATTTTACGACCTATCTTGCCGGATTGCATAAGGAAGTCTGGGAAGAAATAGATACAGATGCTTATTTGAGAAAAGAACGGGATGCTTGGGAGGAGTACAAGGAGTGACACCCCTTGAGCAGCAGTTAGATGGACACTCAGTTATTGGGCTGGACACTTGTGTGCTAATTTACCACCTAGAGGAGCACAAGAGCTACTCGCCGTTGACGATGCAGTTGTTTAGCAGTATAGAAGCGGGTACTTGTCATGCGGTCTTGTCTACTATTGCATTAATGGAAGTAACAATACGTCCATGGCAGTTAGAGCGCCCCGATGTTGCGGAACATTATGAGACACTCTTGATTAATTTTCCTCATCTACGGATTGTCGAGGTAACTGTTGATGTCGCAAGACTGGCAGCACAACTGCGCGGCCGATATAACATTAAAACGGCCGATGCCATACAAGTTGCTACGGCAATCGTCAATGATGCAACGGCGTTTGTCACTAACGACAAACAATTGCGAAGATTAGCACCCTTAATAGCCGTCGTCATTTTAGATGACTTCGTATAGATAGATTATAATTGTTTGACGTTTTTGATCCGGCGTTTCGAGCCGATCCTTATCCTACTTACGAACGTTTTCGCGCGTTCGATCCAGTGCATTACGGCCGTCCCCCGACCCCTGGCAACCACAACACCGGCTGGTGGTATATCTTTCGCTATGCTGATGTGGCGGCGATCCTCAAGGACCCGCGCTTCGGCCGTGATGTCGGCCGGGCGTTGGATGGCTCCTTTCCACCTGTGCCGCCGGAGGAGCGCGAACCCTTTTGGGAGATGTTTCAGCAGTGGACGCTGACGCTGGAGCCGCCGGAGCATACGCGCCAGCGGGCGTTGCTCAATCCGAGCTTCACCGCGCGTATGGTGGACGGATTACGGCCGATGATTGCCGATCATGTAGAGCAACTGCTGGATACATTGGGGCAACAGCGGCAAGTAGACATCGTGGCTGACTTCGCCTTTCCGCTGACATTGACGGTGATCAACCGGCTGATTGGGATTCCAGTAAGCGACAATGAGCGGATAAAAGCGTGGTCGCTGACGATTGCGGCCGTGTTGGACTATAAGCGCACCTGGGAGGTGATGGAGCGAGGGAACCGGATGACGCTGGAGTTTCGCCACTATCTGCGCGAGATCGTTGCTGCCCGTCGGCGTGAACCGCGAGATGATTTGATCAGTCGCTTGTTGGAGGCGCGGACGGCCGCTGATCAACGGCTGAGTGAAGAGGAACTGATCTCCTTATGCGTGATGTTGCTCTTTGCGGGGCATGAGACGACGGTGAATTTGATCGCCGCCGGGGTTTTCTTGCTGTTGACCCATCCTGAACAACTGGCCTTGTTGCGTCAACGGCCGGAGTTGATAGACAGCGCACTGAATGAATTTCTGCGCTTTCATAGCCCAATCCAGACCACTGCCCGCGCAGCCTATGCTGATGTAGAGCTCGGAGGCAATATGATACGTCGCGGGGATTCGCTGACCTTGTTGCTTGGCTCGGCCAATCGGGATGCGGCCGTTTTTACCAATCCTGACCAACTGGACATTACCCGGCGACCGAATCGCCATCTGGCTTTCGGCCGGGGGATTCACTACTGTTTGGGTGCGCCATTGGCGATTGCTCAGGCGGGGATAGCGATTTTGAGGTTGATCGGCCGTTTTCCTGAGCTGTGTTTGGTTTCTGATGTGCCGGTATGGACAGACACGTTTGGCTTTCGGGGCTTGCAAACATTAACTGTCGAATTAAAAAAATAGGTTGATTGCCGCGACTTTTATTTAGCGAATAGTTCTGCCAATACGTCAAGGACATCTTGCTGTGTTGGTCGATCCAGGCGGCCGAGATTCCTAACTAAGCGTGATTTATCAACGGTGCGGATTTGATCCAATATAATTTGTCCATCTTTGCCTTGAAAAGAACAGGCGATACGTGTCGGGTAAGAACGTCCCTTTGTGGTCATCGGCGCGATGATAACTGTGCCGATATTGTCATTCATTTCATTAGGTGAGATTATCAGGCAAGGACGGGTTTTTTGGATTTCGCGGCCGATGGTTGGATCCAAATTGACCAGGAACACATCAAAACGTTTAACTACCATTCCCACTCTTCTTCGACCTTAGTTAATAGTAGTTCTTCATCCAGTAATTGGTCATCTCCATGAGCCGCCATAGCCGCAAACTGTGCTTCCCACCCTGCTCGTGGGTGATGTGCCGGTCGAATTTGAATCGTGCCCTTACCCAGCTTTAACTCTACCTCATCGCCTAAATCAAGCTGATCGAGCAAAATCTTGGGAATGCGGATACCTTTCGAGTTTCCAATGCGAATGATTTTTGTTTTTACTACTGTATCCATCATGCTTTTCCGCCCTTAGTCGTCCCACTGGAGTACACTTGTGGATATATTTCACTCGGCCGACATCCGGCTGTTATCCCCTACTGGCTGCTCTACTTGCACTTTGTGTAAGCCGTTGCGGACGACGTTGAGGGAGCGGATCAGGTCGTCTTCGAGCTTGGTCAGCACCTCGATGATGTAGACGTCGGCGTCCTGGCGCAGGACTTCGGCGTCGCGACGGGCGCGTTCGATGATGTTCTCCGACCGTTGTTGGGCGGCGGCAATAATGCTGTCGCGCTTGACCAGTTCGGCCGCTTCCTGTTTTGCCAACTCGCGGATTCGCTCCGCCTCTTCCTTGGCCTGGGCCAGAATGCGGTCCTTTTCCGCCTCGACGCGGTTGGCCCGCTTCACTTCCTCTGGCACTGCCACGCGCATCTGGTCAACCAGGCTGAAGATTTTGTCCTCGTTGACCAGCAGATAGGCACTGAATGGCAGCCGGGCGCTTTCGTTTAGCACCTCTTCCAATCGGTCAACCAGATGTTGGATGTCCATATGTCTCGAACCCCCTGTTGGGAAAAGTAAGCAGTTGATAGTGGGCAGCAGCCAGTTTATGCTCTGAGTTGGCTGCCAAGCGGTATGCGTACTGCCGACTGCTTGCTAAGAAAATACCACATTTAGGCTAATTATAAAGGCGAAAAGCTTAATCACGCAACGGGACGGGGCTGGTATAGCGGCCGTCGTCCTCTTCGCCAAAACGCTGGTAGAGAGCATGAGCGACATTGGGCGGGACCATGCTGGTGATGTCACCGCCGAGTGAGGCGATTTCGCGCACGGTAGACGCGCTGAGAAAGGAGTTTTCTTCGCGGGTCATCAGGCTGATCGTCTCGATTTCTGGAGCCAGGCGTTGGTTGGCGAGGGCGTTGCGGAACTCAAACTCAAAGTCGGAGAAGACGCGCAAGCCACGGACGATCACCCGCGCCTCGATGCTGCGGGCAAAGTCTACCAGCAGGCCGCTGAAGGGAACGGTTGTCACATTCTCCAACCCATCCATCGCTTCTTCAATCATCGCAATGCGCTCTTCGACGTGAAACAGTACCTGCTTCGTCGGCCGGCTGTGGTCATAGACGGCCACATACAGCTCCTGGAATAAATGGGCGGCCCGGCGAATCAGGTCAATATGACCATAGTGTACCGGGTCGAACGTCCCCGGATAGACGGCTCGTTTAATCAAGCGTGCCTCCTTAGAGGAGATTGGAGACTAGAGATTGGAGATTAAACGATCGCTAATCTCCAATCTCTAGTCTCCAATCTCTAATATCTAACTAACATCCCCCGCTGATTCCCAAAACTGCAACACTCGCTCGCGTAGGAGCCAATGTTCGGGCTTTTCCAGCAGGGGGTCATTGGCGACGAGTTGGCTGGCTTCCTCTTGGGCGATGGTCAAGACATCGGCGTCATGGAGCAGAGAGGCCAGCCGTAGCTCCGGCAAGCCGCTTTGGCGACGGCCGAAAAACTCGCCTGGGCCACGCAAGGCCAAATCCTTCTCGGCCAGCGCAAAGCCGTCATTGGTCTGCGAGAGGGCGGTCAGGCGTTCCTCGGCATCGGCCGATACATCTTCAGCGATGAGAATACAGTAAGATTGGTGTTCGCCGCGACCGACGCGGCCGCGGAACTGGTGCAACTGCGCCAGGCCAAAGCGGTCGGCGTTCTCGATGATGATCACATTGCTGTTTGGCACATCCACGCCGACTTCGATGACCGAGGTCGCCACCAGCACATCAATCTCGCCATCACGGAAGGCACGCATGGTCGCTTCCTTCTCCGCGCTGCTCATCCGCCCATGTACGAGGCCGACGCGCAAATGGGCAAAGACCTCCTCTTGCAATCGCTTGAACTCAGTGACGGCCGCCCCCGCGTCAATCGAGTCTGAATCCTCGACCAGGGGGTAGATGATATAGGCTTGTCGCCCTTCGGCCGCTTGCCGCCGTACAAAGTTATAGGCGCGTTCTCGTTCCGTCGCCCGTAGCCAGTGGGTGCGGATTTCCTGGCGGCCGGGTGGCATCTCGTCGAGGATAGAGAGGTCGAGGTCGCCAAAAAGGGAGAGGGCGAGCGTGCGCGGGATGGGTGTGGCAGACATGACCAGCAAATGGGGGTTGATCGGCTCTCCCTCACCGGCAGGCCCCTTTTGGCGCAATGCACCGCGTTGGTCTACGCCGAAGCGATGTTGTTCGTCAATGATAGCCAGCCCTAGCCGTTGGAATGTGACGGTCTCCTGGATCAGCGCATGGGTCCCAATCGCTACCTGGATCGTCCCTTGTGCTAGACCTTCATAGATCGTTGCCCGGTCGGCGGCCGAGGTGCTGCCGGTCAACAAACAGACGGAGATGCCTAGTGGCGTCAGTAGCCGTTCGAGGCTTTGGTAATGCTGTTCGGCCAAAATTTCGGTGGGGGCCATCAATGCCGCTTGCGCTCCGGCACGGGCGGTGATGAACATCGCGGCAGCGGCAACGGCCGTCTTGCCCGATCCTACGTCCCCTTGCAAGAGGCGATTCATGGGCGTTGTTCCGGCAAGCGCAGCGCGAATTTCGTTGACAACACGCTCCTGTGCGCCGGTCAGTTGGAAGGGCAAAGCGGCGTGGAACTGTTCCAGGACGCTATCCTCGACGGTTAGAGAGAGGGCGGGCTGTGCTTGCCATTCGTGGCGTTGCTTCTGGCGGCCGAGTTGCAACAAAAATAGTTCGTCGAAAGCGAGCCGCCGCCGGGCGTGGTAGAGCGCGTCGCGGCTATCGGGGAAGTGCATCTGCCGTAGCGCGTCGGACAGTTGGTAGAACTTTTGCCGGTGGCGAATCTCCACCGGGAGCGGATCAGGGACTTTTCCAGCCCACTCTTGCACTGCCTGACGCATCAGTTCGCGGAGCCGCGTGCCGTTTAGCCCTTCGGTCAGGGGATAGACGGGGACGAGGCGGCGCGTGCGCAGCGGCTCTAGCTCCAAAGGCTCCCACTCTGGCCCCTGGAAAACGAGGCGGCCGAGATATTGATCTACCTTACCGCTCAACACCACTTGCATCCCCGCCGGAAGCTGATCGGTCAGCCAGGGCTGGTTATACCAGGTGGCCTGGATCGTCCCCGTGCCGTCGTTGACCAGCGATTGCACCAACACCTGATTCATGCGCGTGCGCCGGGCGCGGGTCTCCCAAATGGTGCCGATGATAGTTACTTGCTCGCCATACTTCAGCTTGTTGATCGGCTTCATTAGCGAATAGTCGTCATAGCGGCGCGGAAAGAGATAGAGCAAATCAAGCACCGTCTCCGCGCCCAGCCGTTTGAGCTTCTCGGCGATCTTTGGGCCAATCCCATTCAGTGCGGTCACGCTGGTCTGTAGGCGGGCGAGTTCGGCCGGAGAGGGGGGAGCGGGAGGAGATTGGAGATCGGGCGGCTCGGCCGTGATTTCCACGGGTGTTTCTTCGGCAACGCGCCAGGAAGGGGGGACGGCCGCTTCCGCTTCAGGTTTCGGTTCTGGCTTTGCTTTCTCCCGTTTGGGGCGACGGTCGGCCGCTGGTTTTGCCCGTCTGCGTTCAGGTGGGGGCGTTTGTGCTGGTCGTGCCGTTCCCAGTCGTTGGCTACGCCGTTCCAGGCTGGTCAGCAAGGAGTTGATCGCCTGGGCGCGGGCTTCTTGCCCCGGCAGCCGGGCGTAGTCATTTAGCACTTCGGCAATTTGTTCTATGAGGGCGCGGTCGGCCTCGTCGGTTGCCGCTTCTCGTGCCTGCCCGACCCAGTAGACGGCAAACTGGCGAATACCGCCAACAACCGCTTTATTTTGATAGCCCTGTTTCTTTTCTAATTCCAATACACGCTCAAGGCGTTTAAGTATTCCTTCCATAACAGGTATTGTATAACGAACTGCCAATTGAGGGGAGCGAGAAGGAAAAGTCACGCAAAGGCGCAAAGACTACCAAGAAACCTTGGCGACCTTTGCGTCTTTGCGTGAGCTACTTTGATAGAAATGTTATTCTGCTCCGATGATGTAGAAGTAATGTGCCTGTCCGCCCGCTACGACTTCCACCTCTAAATCAGGATAGCATGACTGTACGTAATCACCCAATTGCTCCGCTTCACCGGCCGATATATCCGCCCCATAGTAGATGGAGACAATCTCGCACTCATCCAGTTCCATGCAGGCCAATACTTGATCCACCACTGTTTGGATGTCGGCCGCTGACACGCGCAACTGACCATCCACCAGGCCGATCACCGCCCCTTCCTCTACATCTACGCCATTCAGTTGTACGGAGCGTGTGGCGCGGGTGATTTCGCCAGTCTTGACGGCTTCCATTGCTGCGGTCATGGTCTCCACGGCCGTTTCCAGGTCGCTATCCCGATCGAGCACCATCAGCGCACTAACCCCTTGTGGAATGGTGTGGGTGGGGATGACGGCCACTTCTTTATTGCTCAGGTCGCGGGCAGCTTCGGCCGCCAGGAAGATGTTTTTGTTGTTCGGCAGGATCACCACATGATTGGTTGGCACTTTATCAATCGCCTGGAAAATTTCTTCGGTGCTGGGGTTGTTGGTCTGGCCGCCATTGACAATATAGGACGCGCCGAGGCTGCGAAAGATGTCGCCCAAGCCGGAGCCGGAGGCGATGGCAACCACGCCGATTTGCTCCGGTTCCAGGCTTAACGCCGGGGGGAGGGGAGGAGAGGGTGCTTGAATCGCCGATTGTACAGCTGGCGCGGGATGGTAGATAATCTCTTCCATCTGTTGTTGCATGTTTTCAACCACCACATCGGTGATTTGCCCCAGGCTGATGCAATAGCTGATCGGCTGTCCGGGGTCTTTCACATGCACATGCACCTTGATCGTCTGTTCGTCCCCAACAACAACCGTTGAATCACCCATCGCGTCAATCGCTTCGCGCACTTCCAGGACGTTGAGATTTTGGCCCAGAAGGATCAATTGCACATCATAGGGGAATTCGAGGTTGCCCCCTTCGGGGATGGCGTGGGCCTGGGCAGGCAGGTCAACAAGGGCAGCATGGGGATGGATATGGTCATGGTCGTGGTGAACATGGTCGCGGTGCGCGTGGATATGGCTATGGGTATGATTGTGAGTTTCGTCGAGGAGCATCTCACCGTGGGCATAGCGCAACATCCCTTGCAGCAGATAGACCAGTCCTTGCCCGCCGGAGTCAATGACACCTGCTTGCTTCAGGATCGGCAATAGCTCCGGGGTGCGTTCCAACGCCTGCTGTGAACGCTCCAACACGCGCTCTAGCAAGAAGCGCAAGTCGTTGCTTTTGCTGACTGCATCGGCCGCCTCGGCTGCGCCCTCGCGTATCACGGTCAGGATAGTCCCCTCCACCGGTTTCATCACGCCGTTGTAGGCGGTGTCGGCCGCTAATTGTAGCGCGTGGGCGAGATCGGCCGCGTTAAACGTTTCCTTATCCTGCAAGCCTCGCGCCAACCCGCGCCAGATTTGGCTCAGGATCACCCCCGAATTGCCCCGCGCACCCATCAGCGCACCCTGCGACAGCAGTCCGGCTAACTTGCCGACATGCATTTCCTCGCTGGCTTCGATCCGCTTGTAGGCGGAGCGCATTGTCAACAGCATATTGGTTCCCGTGTCGCCATCTGGCACAGGAAACACGTTTAACGCATTCACATGTTGGTGATTATGTTCTAACCATAGCAACCCTGCCTTGGCCAGCTTGCGTAGTTGTTGCCCGTTACATTGCAACCACTTCGTCTGGACTGTTGGGGTTTCAATTGACATCAATTCCGTCAAGATTTAACTCTCCTGAAAAATAGTTACGCGGATGACGCTGATATTACGCGGATCACGCGGATTTTCATCTATGTTGGTGCGGCGTGTGTCGTCTCCTCTCAAATCAGTGAGCAGTTGGCAGCCAGCAGTCAGTAATCTACGCGCCTGCTTAGACGGCCGTTTGGCTGCTGCAGCTACTGACCACTGTCTCCTACTCTTCATCCTGTTTGTTGCTCAACCGCAAGCCCTGTACGTAGACGTTGACCGCTTCGACGGGCAGACCTAATGCTTTTTCAACGTGAAATTTCACGGTATGTTGAATGCTTTGCGCCACGACGCGGATGGGGATGCCATACTCGACAATGACGTAGACATCAATCACAATTTTGTCGTCTTTCACAATGACATCCAGACCGCGGCGGTTGTCGCGCGATAGCAATTGGGCAATGCCGTTGACCAGTCCCTTGCTGGACATGCCGACCACGCCATAGCATTGATGGACAGCCTGATTGGCGATGGTGGCGATGGTCGCGGCGGAAATATCAATTTTGCCTAATGAATCTTCTCGAACCGGCATAGTAGCTCCTATTAAATCGTCTGGTGTTTGCAAAAGGACAATTTCTGGTCTATAATCATAAGTCGCTTATCTTGAAAAATTATAGATAAAAAGCAAGCGACCCCGGTACAGGTCGCTTTTGATTTGTTAATACGAAGTTCAGCTTGGGGAATAGATTAATAGATTGCCCAAGCGATTGGGTAAGGTGAGATTATGGCTAAATGTAATGTTTGTGGCAAGGGGCCGATGTCGGGTCACAATGTAAGCTTTTCGCAAAAGAAGACCAAGCGTCAATTTCGGCCGAATGTTCAGCGTCATACCTTTTATGAAAACGGCCAGCGTGTCCGTAAATATATCTGCACGCGCTGTTTGAAGACGCTGGCCAAGGTGTAAAGAATGAGACTGGGCGATTGAGAGAGTGAGAGATTGCCACTTTCTAATCTCTCACTCTCTTAGTCTCCCACTCTCTTCTATATTAGTAGCCAAAACCGTACGCGCCCCGGCCTGTTGCAAGGCGGCGTGTACGGTTTTTTCTGTTTCTGGGGTGACAAGGGCGATCATATTGCCGCCCCGCCCCGCTCCGCTGAGTTTCGCGCCTAAGGCCCCCGCCGCTGTGGCGGCCGCCACCAACCGCTCTAACGGCGGCGAAGAGACCGTCATTTCCTGCAACCATTGTTGGTTCTCGTTCATCAATCGCCCCAGCTCGATTATATCACCTTTCTCAATGGCCTGGCGACCGGCGAGGGCAATCGCACCACAGGCGTCGAAGATGGTTTCAAAGCGCGGCCGATCCGCCTGCCACTGCCGCGCTACATCCTCGACGACCTCTTTGGTCACGCTGCGAATACCGGTATCGGCAATGAGCAAATGCAACGGTTGCCCAATGGGAAATGGCTCGATTTGCGGTCGGGGGTCAGCGCGGCGGAAGAACACCGGCTGCTCGTAGGTGATCACGGTGTTGTCAATGCCGCTGGGCGTGCCGTGAAAAATCTTCTCCACCTCATAAGTGAATTGTGAAATCTGTTCCAGCGATAGCGTGAGTTGCAAGAAGGCAGCCAGGGCGCGAATGGTGGCGACAGTGATAGCCGCGCCACTGCCCAGCCCGCTGGCGACGGGGATGTCGCTACTCACTCTCAGTGTGAAGCCAGGGAGTTCGTGCAGCCCGGCAGCGGTTTGTACTAATCGCGCGGCCGTTGCCAGCGGATCCGTCGGTCTGGCCTGTGCCAATGGACGACGGAGACCGAGATCGGAGGCAATGAGCCAGGTTTCGGCCGCCGGTTCAATGGTTGCTCTGGCCCGCAGTTGGCTGACCGGCGCGGCGATGGCGGGGCGGCCGTAGACGACGGCATGTTCGCCAAACAAGATAATTTTTCCGGGTGCGGTGGCGGTGATCATCGATGGAGTAGAAACCCGGTTTTTTCCGAAAAACCGGGTTTCTTGATCGAACTAGCTGGCGATATAGAGGCTGAAAGCAACCACAACTGCCCAGAGGAAAAGGGTGATCTGCAACGGCCGATCGCGCAGCAAAATCTCCTCCGGCGCGCCACCCTCGTGGCGCACGTGGATTAGATAGAGATAACGGAAAATGCCGTAGAGGACGAAGGGGATGGTCAGCATCATCAGATGGTTCTCCGGCATCCCCTCGGCCAAAAAGGTGTATAGGCTGTAAGAGACAACGGCACTGGTGGTGACAATTCCCATCAAGCGGTCAATCAGATCGAGATTGTAATCTTCCAGAATGGCGCGATGGGTCCCGGCTGTTTGGCCCATCAGCACCAGTTCATGGCGACGCTTGCCGAGGGCCATAAAGAGGGCCAGGAAGCCGCCGAAGACATAGAGCCAGGGGGAAAAACGTTCTACTTCGATGACCGCCACACCTGCACCAATACGCAGGATAAATCCGGTGGCTACCACCAACACATCCCACAAAACGACATGCTTCAGCCAGAAGGTATAGGCGATTTGCAGGACGAGATAGCCGAGCAGGATGAGAAAGAGTTCCCAGGAAATGAAGTAAGCGATGATCAGGCTGATGGCTGCAAACAGGAGTACTGCCAGCCGCGCGACCAGCGGATTGAGACGGCCGGAGGGCAGCGGCCGGTTGCGCTTCAGCGGATGTTGGCGGTCGCTTTCGATGTCGGCCAGATCGTTCATCAGGTAGACGGCCGAGGACATCAGACAAAGCAAGACGAAGGCGATCACCGTCACCAGCACACTGGCAGGATCGGTCAGTTTGCGATCAAAAAAGAGGGGGACAAATACAAAACCGTTCTTCGGCCATTGTCGCGGCCGCATGGTGGCGAATAGTCCGGCTAACACGTTACTTCTACTCACAAAATCGCGCCTGGAAACAGGCGCGGGCTGGTACTTGCACTAATTATCAAGCCCCCGTTTCTATCACGAATCGCCCTAAGAGGCGAATTTATAAAGGAGCATTGTAGCACGGGTTGTTTACCCGTGCGTGTATTGCGCGGATAAGCTATCCGCGTTACAAAAAAGACCTGCCCTGGCTTATTGGCCGGGGCAGGTCTTAAAAAACGGGTTGAGTGAAAGTTCTTGCCTAGCAGACGGTTGCGGTTGTGTTATAGAACCAGTTATAGGCGTAGAAGGGGTTGGCGTGGCCCGTTTGGGCGCGAATGGCGATGCGGTAGCTGTTGTCAAGTTGGTCAGGAATAGTGAAGGTGAAGCGGCCGATGTTTGCCGCGCCCGTGTCAATGGTCCCTACCACGTAACCGCCAATGCCCTGGGTGCCAAATGCCCCCATTGTCACGGTGAAGAGTTGTCCCGACGGGAAATTGTGGGTCATGATCGTCACCGAATCATTACGCACAACGCTACAAACCGTGAATGTAGGAATGCCAGTATAGGGGGGTGGCGGCGGTTGTGGCACGGCCGTTGCTGTGGGTGTTGCTGTTGGTTCTCCGCCTGTGCCGGGAGAGGTAGGACTTGGTGTGACCGTTGGCTCTGGTGTCGTGGTTGGGACCGCCGTCGCCGTTGGCTGTCCACCCGTTCCGGTGGTGTTGTTGAAGAACCAGTTATAGGCGTAGAAGGGATTGGCGTGGCCCGTTTGGGCGCGGATAGCGATCCGGTTTGACCCGGCGAGCTGGGCGGGGATGTTGAAGGTTGCCGTTAATGTCCCACCATCGCCTGAATCCAACGTGCCGACCACGATGCCGCCAATGCCTTGAGTGCCGAAGCGACCCATTGTTACGGTGAACAGTTGCCCCCTGGGGAAGTTGTTGGTTTCAATGTTGACGTTTTGATCTTGTGTCACGCCAGTGATGCGGAATGTGGGGATACCGCTGTAACCCGGTTGGCCGCCCGTTCCGGGCCCGGGTTGGGGGCTGGTGTTGTTGTAGAACCAGTTAAAGGAGTAAAAAGGGTTGGCATGGCCTGTTTGTGTGCGGATAGCAATCTGGTAGGAGCCTTTTAACTGGTCGGGGATGTTGAAAGTAAACTGACCATCTCCCCGGCTGGAATCAATTGAGCCGACGACGATTCCGCCGACCCCGCGTGTGCCCATTGCGCCCATCGTCACGGTGAAAATGTGGGCGCGGGGGAAGTTGTGGGTTTGAATGGTAACAGTCGCATCCTCCGCTACGCTGACGATGCTGATGGTGGGGATGGTTTGGGTTTCGGCCGCGCCCACGCCAAGAAAGAGAGCGAACGCGAGCAATGCCAGGACAATCCCATAGCGAAAGCGTGACAATCCGCGCAGTCGTTGCCGCAAGGTCGTGCGCCTCGGCGCGGTTTGGGTTTGCGCTTGCTGAATGGATTTACTCATTGGGGTGGTCATACAAGGCCTCCTGCTGTTTATGGGCGGCGGGTGACGGAAGTTACTTCCTCCACATACCGACTTATCTATGCACGGGACATCTGAATTGGCAGTTCCAGGCAATCTTTTAACATGCTATTAATAATAACTGCACATAATACAGACGCTTACAGTATACATAACTATTTAGCGAATATCTATAGACCACTCGTTCTAATATTATGTAGAACTTATGCTGTTCGTGATTTTTCCGACACGAATGACAAGAATTTCACGAAATAGAGGACAAAATTCGTGTCATTCGTGTCAGAAATGTCTTCGATGGGTTCTAAGCCAGCTGGCCGGTGACGAAGCGACGGGCTGTTTCGGCAAGCACGGCCGTCCCCACTGGCAATACCTGCTCATCAATGTCAAAAATTTCTGTATGATGATGGCGGGGGGGGCCGTCTAGGGCAGCGCCGAGCATAAACATCGCCCCTTTGGCTAACTCCGTCATATAGGAGAAGTCTTCCGCGCCCATGCCCATCGGGGATTCGACAATGGCCTCTTCGCCAATCAAGTTGCTTGTCACCTGGCGCATCCATTGGTTGACTTGTGGGTCATTATAGGTGCAGGGATAGCCGCGGATGACTTCCAGCTTGTAACGGCCGCCCATCAACTCGCTCAACTTCAACGCATTTTCGACTTCAGCGATCAACTGGTCACCGACATGCTTCGCCTGTGAGCGTAACGTCCCTTGCAGATGGACCACGTTGGGGATGACATTGCTGGTGCTGCCGCCATGAATCTGGCCGAGGCTAACCACACAGGGTTCAAGCGGGTCAACGCGGCGCGAGGGGATGGCATAGAGCGCGGTCAGGATAGGTCCAAGCATATAAAGCGGGTCGCTGCCGGTGTGGGGATAGGCCCCGTGTGCGCCGTCGCCATAAATCCAGGCGTCGAAGGAGTCTACGGCCGCGCCGTTGTAACCATCTTGAAAGCGCAAGAGGCCGCTAGGCTGGTCGGAGGCGACATGCAGCGCGATCACCGCATCTACGTTCTCCAACGCACCATCCTGGATCATGGCCGTTGCGCCGCTGATGCTGTTTTCGTCGAACGCCTCTTCGGCCGGCTGGAAGAGCAGGCGCACGTTGCCCTGCCACTTGTCTTCGGCGTAGCTTTGTTTCAGCAGGTGGGCGACGCCGAGCAGCATCGCTGTGTGAGCGTCATGGCCGCAGGCGTGCATCACCCCGTTATTTTGCGAGCGATACTCGACTTCGTTCTTCTCAAGGATCGGCAGCGCGTCCATATCGGCGCGGATGGCGATGGTTGGCCCGTCGCCTGTGCCGATTTGGGCGACCACGCCGGTCTTGCCGACGCCAGTTTTCACTTCATAGCCGCCGATCTCGCCTAAGGTATCGGCGACTAGCGCGGCCGTGCGAAACTCCTGGAAGCTAAGCTCTGGAAACTGGTGGATATTCCGTCGCAAGCGGACCAGTTCATCGGCGATTAGTTTGGCTCGTTGTAGCATGTGGGTCTCCTTATCTGTCTAAAAAGTGGGCAGTAGCCGGTCGGCAGAGGGCAGTGGGAGTGGGCCGATTAGACGTAATACTGATCAGAGACTGCTTGCTGCCAACTGGCTACTGCTTACTGATTAAATAGGATCATCTCCAGTGAAACCGGGTGATCCTGAAAGTTATGAAAGGTGACGTCGTCGAAGGGCAACTGGTAATGTTGCTGAAGGCGGGACATGATCGCCAGGTAGCTGTCAATAATGCGATATGACCAATCGAAGCCGAGGGCAACGGCCGCCCCCTTGATCGCTTTTTCCTCTCCCTCCAGTTCGATGAAATTGCCAAAGGGCATCTCATCCAGCACAATCTCTACTCCGCGCCAATGAAACGTTTCGCGATATTTCTCATAGACCTGGAAGGGTTGGAAGCCCAGACGCTCAAAGATGAGCGCGGTTTGCGCCAGGTCGGCGACTTCGACCTCAATCTCTTCTCGTACTTTGGCTTCGCTGGTTGTGGTGTGGAGCGAGGGGCCTTTGAAGGTCAGCCGTGCAGCCGAGTCCTGCCGTAATCTCAATAGTTTGTCTTGATTGCTTAGGGATTGCTCGGCCGTATCCAGGCGCAGATTACGCTCATAGACACGGGGTTTGACCACCGTGCCACCGGCCGCCAGCAATTGTTCTCTGAACGCTGCCAAGTCTGCGATCAGAAATTTCACCTCAACTTCAAGATTGTCACTGTTCATTATAGTGGCTCATTCTTCCCCGTGCTGGCTGATGACGGCCAGAACTTGACCTTTCTCTACACTGGCTCCGGCGGCAACATGGATGCGGCTAATCACGCCACCACAAGGAGCGCGTAGCTCATTCTCCATTTTCATCGACTCCAAGATGACGATCTTGTCCCCTTTTTGAACATGGTCGCCTTCGGCCGCGGGAACGGCGACAATAATCCCCGGCATTGGTGATAGAATGGTTGCATCCCCGTCAACGTGTTGGACGGCACTGCGGGCCTGGTTCAGGCGGCGTGTCCGCTCGTCTTGCACCTGCACGCTGTACAGTTCGCCCATGATCAGCACTTCCCAGGCCTCATCACGCGGCGCGACCACTGCCTCCAGGGAGCGATGATTCAACAGCAGCGAAGTAACGCCACCAGCCGGAAGCTGCCGGAAGTCAATGTCATAAGGTTCATCATTGACCGTCAGCCGGTTGTCTGGCCCAATCTCAATTGTAAATGTCTCGTCGTTCACCGTCGCGATATATTTCATCGTTTTTGTTTTTCTCTGACACGAATGACACGAATTTCACGAATAAAACCTTATCATTCGTGTCATTCGTGTCGAAAATTATCGTCGCAGGCGTTCCCAGCGACTGTACCATTTCCAGTTCGTTGTGTCGCGGGTGCCAGGGGCCATAATTTGCCCGGCTCGCTGGCTTTGTTGGTGGGCGGCCAGGGTGGCAAGAACGGCCGCTTCCTTCGCATAGGGTGCTTCGCGGTCGTGCATGGTGAAACGCTCTTCCACAAACTGCGTGTCGAACTGTCCACTGAGAAAGCGGTGGCTATCCATCATATGTTGGTGGAAGGGGATGTTGGTCTTCACCCCCATGATACGGTACTCTTCCAAAGCGCGGCGCATCCGCAACACCGCTTCGGCGCGGGTCTCCCCATAACAAATGAGCTTGCTGATCATCGGGTCATAGAAGGGGGTCACTTCATAGCCGGGAAACACGCCCGTATCTACGCGCACGCCAGGCCCGCTGGGTAATTGGATAAAGGAGACTTCACCGGTGGAGGGAAAGTAGTTGTTGTATGGGTCTTCGGCGTTGATGCGGCACTCAATCGCCCAACCTTTTACGCGCACATCTTCTTGTTTGATTCGTAGGCGACGGCCGCGAGCCATCCGCAACTGCTCCTGAACGATATCAATGCCCGTCACCAACTCGGTAACGGGATGCTCGACTTGCAAGCGGGTGTTCATCTCCAGGAAGTAGAAGTTCTTGTCGCGGTCCATCAGGAATTCGATAGTCCCGGCGTTGGCGTAGTTGACAGCACGGGCGGCGGCCACTGCTACCTCGCCCAACCGAGCGCGAAGCTGTTGGTCAACCACGAAGGAGGGGGCTTCTTCGATTAGTTTTTGGTGGCGACGTTGCAGCGAACATTCGCGCTCGCCGAGATGGATGATCTGGCCGTAGACGTCGCCTAATAGTTGGATTTCAATGTGACGGGCTTCGGAGATCAACTTTTCGACGTAGATGGTGTCGTCGCCAAACGCGGCTTTTGCTTCGCGCCGGGCGGTCGCAAAGGCGTCATATAAATCCTCGCGCCGTTCGACCGGGCGCATCCCTTTGCCACCGCCACCAGCGGCCGCCTTGACCACCACGGGAAAGCCCATTTGCTCGACGACGGCAGCCATTTCCTCATCGCTTAACCCCGGTCTGGTCCCCGGCACAACCGGCACACCGGCCGCCTCGACGGTCACTCGTGCTTGCAGTTTGTCGCCCATCACTTCAATGGCGCGGGCAGGCGGACCAACAAAGACGATCCCCGCGTCTACACAAGCCTGGGCAAACTCAGCCCGCTCGGCCAAAAAGCCATAGCCGGGATGGATCGCCCTGGCCTGGGAGCGTCGCGCGATGTCGAGGATTTTCTCAATCACCAGATAACTTTCGCGTGCGGGCGGGGGGCCGATGCAATAAGCTTCATCGGCCGCGCGAACATGGGGGGCGTTGCGGTCGGCCTCGGAAAAGATGGCTACGGTGCGAATGCCCAGCTCATGGCAGGCGCGGGCGATGCGCATCGCAATTTCGCCACGATTGGCGATCAATACCTTATCGAACTTGCGGGCCAGAAGGCCGTCGTTGCGTTTGATGATCATAGTAGGAGCGGATGAAGAGATTAGGAGATTGAGAGACTAGGAGATTGAGCGATTGATGGATTCAGTCTCATAATCTCTTGGTCTCCCAGTCTCCTTTATAACGGCATATTCCCATGCTTCTTAGGTGGGTTTTGGTCGCGTTTGTTTTGGAGCATGTTGAGGGCGTTGATCAGGCGCGGCCGTGTTTCGGATGGCTCGATCACGTCATCTACATAGCCACGTTCGGCGGCGATATAGGGGTTTGCCAGATGTTCGCGGTAATCAGCGACCAGTTCGGCCCGCCGTGCCTCCACGTCTTCCGCCTCGCTCAGTTCGCGGCGGTAGATGATGTTCACCGCTCCCTCTGGTCCCATCACGGCGATTTCGGCCGAGGGCCAGGCGACATTAAAGTCGGAGCGAATGTGCTTGCTGTTCATCACACAGTAGGCTCCGCCATACGCCTTGCGAGTGACGACGGTAAGCTTGGGGACGGTGGCCTCGCAGAAGGCGTAGAGTAACTTCGCTCCATGGCGTATGATGCCGCCATGCTCTTCGTTGATGCCGGGCAAGAAGCCAGGGACATCTTCAAAGACGATAAGCGGGATGTTAAAGCAGTCACAGAAGCGCACGAAGCGAGCAGCCTTCTCACTGGCCTTAATGTCTAGCACGCCAGCCAGCACCATTGGCTGGTTGGCAACCACCCCGACGCTATAGCCACCTAAACGGGCGAAGCCGACAACGATGTTTTGGGCGTAATGCTCTTGAATCTCGTAAAATTGCCCCTCGTCCACGATCAGCCGTATCACATCCTTGATGTCATACGGCTTGTTGGGATTGTCCGGCACAATGTTATTGAGCGATTCTTCGTTACGCAGGCTGTCATCGGCCGTTGTCCGGTAGGGCGGGTCTTCCATGTTGTTCGAGGGTAGATAGCTCATCATCTCACGGATGAGCAGCAGGCAGCCTTCTTCGTTTTCGGCCGCCATGTGGGCGACGCCGCTGATCGCGTTGTGGGTCATCGCACCGCCCAACTCCTCAAAGGTCACTTCTTCGCCCGTCACCGCCTTCACCACATCGGGGCCGGTGATGAACATGTGGCTCGTCTCTTTGACCATGAAAATAAAGTCGGTCAGGGCAGGGGAGTAGACCGCACCACCAGCACACGGCCCCATGATGGCGCTGATCTGCGGAACAACGCCGGATGCGAGGGTGTTGCGTAGGAAGATGTCGGCGTAGCCACCGAGGCTGACCACCCCTTCCTGGATGCGTGCGCCGCCTGAGTCGTTGATGCCGATCACCGGTGCGCCGTTGCGGATGGCCATATCCATGATCTTGCACACCTTTTCGGCATGAACGCCGCTGAGGCTGCCGCCAAAGACGGTGAAGTCCTGGCTGAAGACGTAGACAAGGCGGCCGTCAATCGTCCCCCATCCCGTCACGACACTATCGCCGAGATACTTCTTCTTGTTCATCCCGAAGCGGTGTTCGCGATGCACCATCAGGGCATCAATTTCACGGAATGAACCGGGGTCAAGGAGTAAGTTAATCCGTTCACGGGCGGTAAGCTTGCCTTTGGCACGCTGGCTGGCCATTCGTTCTTCACCGCCGCCGTTCTGCGCCTCGCGCTTGAGCTGGCGCAATTGTTCGATTTTTGGATTCATAGAAGTCGCTTTTATCCTTCCCGTTGTTTAGGGCGATTATATGCCAACGATTGGGGCAAGCAACTTAGAAGTAAGAGAAGAAGGGAAGAAGAGATTAAGAGATTGGGAGACTGTGCGCTCTCGGCTCCCAATCTCCTAATCTCCTAATCTCCTACTCTCTTCATCTCTCCCATTGACCCTTTCCGCGAAAAGAGGTAACTTTTGCAGGTAATGAGTCAATTTTGGGATGATGAGTGGCATGGGTTGGAACCGGAGCAACCGCGGCCGTCGCGGGGTTGTCTGGTGTGGGGCTTGCTGGCGGCCGGTTTCTTGCTGGCGGTGATCTGTGGCTTAAGCAGCTTGTTGTTTTATCAACGAACGGGCGCGCTGCCGGGATTGCCGGACTCTAGCCCACCGGACTCTGGCACAGCAACGTTGGAGGCGGTGAACCCCGCTGATGCTGCGACTCCCGAAGACCCCGAGGAGATCGTGCCAACGGAGCTGCCGCTGGCGCCGACGGCAACGATCAGTGCGCCGGTTGTTGGTGGAAATGTGGATGTCGGCCGCGCGGCCGCTCCGCCAACGATTGACGGCGACCTGGGGGAGTGGAATGGGCCACTCTTTGAATCGGCGTTCCAGGTCTTTAGCGTTGAGGGATGGGATGGAACGGATGATCTGAGCGCCACATGGCAATTAAGCTGGGACGAGGCCAATCTATACCTGGCTGTCACCGTCAACGACGATACCCATGTGCAGACGCAAACGGGCAACCAGATTTTCCTCGGCGACCACGTAGATTTGCAGATTGATACGAATCGGGAAGGGGATTATGCGCCGGCGCTCAGCTCCGACGACTTCCAGATCAATCTTTCCCCTGGCGATTTTTCTGGTATTCCTGCTTCCGCCTATCGCTTTCAGGGCAACGCGGAGGGAAGGATGGTTGATGCACCAGGCTATAGTATTCGGGTGGCTGCACGGCCGACGGCCGAGGGGTATACGCTGGAAGCCGCTATCCCCTGGGCTGATCTCAACCTGAGTCCGCAACCGGGGATGGTCTTGGGCCTTTCGCTGAATGTCAGTGATAATGATACGCCGGGAACGGCCGTGCAGGAAGTGATGAAGTCCCATGTGCCTACTCGCCGCTTTTCTGACCCGACTTCTTGGGGAACGTTTACCCTCCAGCCGTAGTCTCTAATTCTTACAATAATGTTAAGGCAGGGGTGTTGCTTATCCCTTTCATATGGTTCTTGGTTAAGATCAGAGTGAACCACGGATGGTTACGGATCGAACGGAGAAACACGAAGCGATAAAAGCTCTGTGAAATTTATCTAAGCCGTTCCAATCTACGGTTAAGTGTGTGTCGGAAAGTTCGCTTAGAAACCGGGTTTCTATCGAGCAAAAGATTCTGTCTAGTAAAAGCTAAGAAACCCGGTTTCTGTTCTCGAGAAACTTTCCGCATTTTACTCAAAAGTGGACTCCCATATAAGAACCATGTAAGGAGAATGGATATGAGTTACAAAGTACAAAAAAGTGAGGCTGAGTGGCGGTCGGAGTTGACACCGGAGCAGTATCATATCACCCGCGAGGGCGGCACGGAACGGGCTTTCACCGGTGCTTATTACAAGACCAAGGATAAGGGCGTTTATACGTGTGTGGCTTGTGGGGCGGAGTTGTTTAGTTCGGAAACGAAGTATGATTCTGGCAGCGGCTGGCCGAGCTTCTACCAACCGTTAGAGCCGGAGAACATTGAAGAGCAGGAAGATCGAAGCTGGTTGATGGTGCGTACGGAAGTGAAATGTGCGAATTGTGGCGCACATCTCGGCCATCTCTTTGACGATGGCCCGCGGCCGACAGGCTTGCGCTATTGCATCAATTCGGCCGCGTTAGACTTAGTGAAAGAGGGTGAATCGGAGTAATCAGTTTGGCTTACTATTCACTTTCGCGTACGTTCAATTTTCTGATGATGAACTGAAGTAGCTGGCTTCTAAATATGCTAAGACTGAGAGAAGATCTTCACTTGGGATACCACTTAGTGGAGATTCTTCTACAGATCCGACTGCGTTGTGGAAGTGATGTGGGTGTGTTGCAAGTGCGGGAAAATGCTCCTTATTGTCCCACGCATTACTGGTTGTTCGTCTTTGATTAACTGGTATGCATAATCAACGTGAGCCTGATTAAAGTATAGCCTGCCTTGCAAAACACTCCCGTCAGTCAGATCAGCCCGCACTTTCAGAGCATGTTGGTTGTCTGAAAATGAGGTCGTTGATAGAACACGAACAACCGAGCACAGCGATGAGCGTTGAAGCGTGGTAACAACAAAACTTAAAGCTTCAGGAAGCGTCATTGTTCAATTCACTTCGTGCATAAGTCCTAACCAGTTTGATAGCATCTCCGTGGCGACCTTCCAATCAAACGCATCTTCTTCTTCTTGCATAACTGCCTGATTAAGCTGGGCATCAGGCTCCTCTATAAGGGTCTTGGAGCGAGCCTGGAGATACTGTTCAAACTGCTCAAAAGTCATTCCGTACTTTTGCTCAAGCGATTGAATGGTTTCCTGATGCACCTCAATTTGACGCAGAACATATTGGCGAGCCATTTCAGTTACGGCCTTCTGTGGGGTGTCAAATAGTCCTCGGCGCACAAATGGTTCAACAACTGTGTTTAGATTTATCGTCATCGCATTACCTCTATCCAAATAATACTCAATAATAACAGAAAGGCTGCTTATACGGCCGATAATATTCCCTCAAAGAAATGTGTCGCGCTGCTGGTTAGAGCGGGGAGCAGATAGCCTCCTTCCTGGATGATCAGCAGCGGCCGTCTTAATTGTCCTAGATGGCGACCGATGTGCCGGAAGCTGGTTGGTTGCAGGCGGAACCGCCCTTCTGGATCATCCGCCAGCGTATCAAACCCCAGCGAGACAATGACCACATGGGGGCTAAACAGGTCAACTTTTTCCAGCGCATGGTCAAGCGTGACCAGGTAATCGGTTTCCTGTGTCCCTAATGGCAACGGATAGTTGATGTTATACCCTTCGCCGGTCTCGCTCCCTCTTTCCCAGGCAAAGCCGCAGTAGTAGGGGTATTCATCCTCCGGGTCGGCGTGGAGCGAGCAAAAGAGGACATCCTCGCGGCTGTAAAAAATACCCTGTGTTCCATTTCCGTGATGATAGTCAATATCTACAATCGCAATCCGTTTACCGCGGTTGGTCAGCCATTGGGCGGCGATGGCAGCGTTGTTCAGATAGCAATAGCCACCGTACATATCGTGGTAGACGTGATGGCCCGGCGGCCGACACAGCGCATAGGTCAGGGCTGTACCTTGGTGGCTTGCTCGCGCGGCCGACAATGCGACCTGGACGGCCGCGTATGCGGCGTGCCAGGTTTCTTCCAGAATAGGTGTCAGGCTGTCGGTGCAGTAATGACCAAGTTGTCCCCAAATGCTGCGTGGAATATAACCGGCGAGGTCACGGACGGCAAAGCTATCGGGTGTTGCTGGTCGGGGGCCATTTAGCGCGGCAAAGCGACGGTAAGCGGTTTGCAGTAGCGCGACCATTTGATGGGTATGGACATCGAGGATCGGCCGCAATCCGAAGTTGTCTGCCTCTTCAACCGGCCCAAAGTCCCCCTTGCTGACTGCTTCCAGTAACAGCTTCGCTCGTTGCGGCACTTCCCGCGAATTGGGCGGATCATGGTGTTCATGCAGCGGTGAGTAAAAGGTGTGGAGCAACACAGGTAATCTCTCAATCTCTAATCTCCAATCTCTAGGCTCATGTTAGAGAGTGGAGATTTGAGATTTGGTCTACAGTTCGAGCCTCATTTCCATTTCGTCTTCGTGCATCTTGCCCGTATTGACGAAGCCCAACTTGCTATAGAATTTCTCTGGGCCGTGTTCGTCAGGGACGTAGCTAAGTAGCAACTCGGCCGCGTTTGGACGGGTTCGCACATGCGCTATCACATGCTGCAAGGCCTGGCGGCCGAAGCCCAACGCCTGGTAACGGGCATCAATCATGTAACGCCAGAGATAGTAGACGGGTTCGTCGGGGTCTTCATAGAGCATCACAAAGCCGACAGGCGTTTCATCAGCATAGATCGCCCGGAACCACGCTTTCGGCTCAAAGTAAGCCTCGGCAATCGAAAATACATTGGGGGCAACAAAGCGTTCCTGATAGGGGGTCACCTTCAAGGAAACGATTTGTCGCAAGGTATCGGCCGTGATTTCGCGCAATGTTACCTGGGAATCGGCCGTGACAACGGCTTCCCCCTCTTTAATTTCGTTCATAAGCTGTAATCTCCGTCAGACGATTAAGACGATTATCATCCAGAAGAAGATAATCGTCTAGTGAAAATTTTTGTCTTCACTCGCTTCCTGTTATAGTATCCCCCGCGATGGGAAGATCGTCTTCTGCAAGACAACCTGCAATCAGTAAGCAGTGGGCAGTCGGCAGTAAGCAGTTAGCAGTAAGCGGTAGGCAGTTACAAACGCCCCACTGCTTACTGCTAACCGCTTACCGTTTACCGTTTACTATTTTCTGCCTACTGCTTACTGTCTACTGCCTACTCTCTGCCCCTGGTAGCCAGACTGCTTCCGCCCAGGGATCGGCGGCCGAAATCTTGCAACTGGTCAACCAGGTGCGGGCTGAGTATGGTTTGCCGGGTTATGCGCTGGACGGCCGTCTGGCGGCCGCCGCCCAAAACCATGCCAACTGGATGGCCGCTAACGGGATTTACAGTCATACCGGCGCGGCCGGTTCCTCCCCTTATGATCGCGCCGTTGCCAGTGGTTACATAGGTTATGTAGGTGAAAACTTTGTCGCCGGCACAGACCTGACTCCCCAACAGGCCGTTACCTGGTGGCGCAACAGCGCGTCCCATTTCGGTAATATGGTTTCGCCGCGCTACATCCATGGTGGCGTCGGCGTTGCCTTTGGCAACGACCAAATCTTTTATGTCCTGGTTATTGGCAATCCATCCGACGCGCCACCACCAGCGGCCGAGCGTGTATCGGCCGTTGACGTCCCCTCCGTGGTCCCGCTGCTCCCGCTTAGCCCGCCGCGCGAAGATGGTTCAATTGTCCACACCGTGCAATCTGGACACTCTCTCTGGGCCATTTCCGCCCGCTATGGGGTCAGCCTGGCCGACATCTATTTATATAATGGTCTGAATGAAGATAGCTTCATCCAGCCGGGCGATGAATTGCTGATCCGGCTGGCAGAAGGAGCAACCCCGCCACCCACGCCTACACCGCCCGCCACCCATCGTGTGCGTGAAGGTGAGTCCTTGTGGACGATTGCCGTCACCTATGGCATTGATCTGGCAACCATTCTCTGGCTAAATGGGTTGCCCCAAGAAGCTGTCGTCCATCCGGGAAATGAAGTGGTCGTTCGCTTGCTGCCGGGGCAAACGCCGCCACCCACGCCGACGCCACAGATCGCCCATATCGTCAAGAGTGGTGATACGGCCTGGGGCATTGCTTTGCTCTATGGCCTGTCGCTGGAGCAGTTGATGGCTTTTAACCATATGCAGCCGGATGCGATGCTGCAAGTGGGGCAGGAATTGATTGTCCGGCCACCTCCAGCCACGGAAATACCGACGCCCATAGCAACGCTGACGCCAACCGAAACGATTGCCACACCAGAAGCGGCCGCCCTTGTGATGCAGCCTTTGCCGACGCTGACCCACACGCCTATGCCAACGGCCGTTGCCCTGGTTGCTCCCACCGCCACGCCGTCTTCCGACGCAGGACGGCCGAGTTGGAGCTGGCTGTTGGGGGTAGGAGCAATGGTTGCCGCCTTTGGCCTGACCGCGTTGGCGGTTGTCGCCGTCTTCGTTGTCCGCCGCGACGCAACTTGAGTGGATATGTGGATGTATGTCGTTTGAACAGACCCGCCCGGCGAGAATGAAGAAGAAATTCGCAGGCGAGGTTCGCCCCATTCGCGTTAATTCGATGCGAACATTCGTGGCCTGAACGTATCAGAATCGGGACAAAAACCCCCTGGTAAACCAAACTAAATTGAATAGAATATAAGGTTTGTCGGCGGCCGAACCGGGCGTCGGCTTTTTTTTAGCAATGATAGAAATCGGGTTTCTTCACTTCGAGCAGAGGAAACTCGTCGTTTGTTAGAAGCCCGGTTTCTCACTTTAGCGATTTGAGTGTTTTATGGCTATTTCGCTTGTTTCGACTCGTGTGCGGCCGGTCCCGGCCGAATACCAGTCCAATTTTAACCATCTGGTCGGGGACATTGCTTGGTTTGGCGTGCTGAACGGCAGCGCGATCTCCTATCTATCCGTTTTTGCAACCCGGCAAGGGGCTTCTGCATTTGAGATTGGGCTGCTAACCGCGTTACCGGCGGTCATTAATCTGACCTTTGCCTTGCCTGCCGGGCGGTGGTTGCAAAATCAGCCGCTCGGCCAGAGTGTGTTTCGTACATCGATCTGGACACGCATTTTCTACCTGGTCTGGGTCGCGCTTCCGGTGTTGCTGTTGCCGCGCGGCCAAGTCGTGGCGTTGATTGTGCTGACGACGTTGATGAGTATTCCGGCGACAGGGCTGGCTATCGGCTTTAATTCGCTGTTTGCGGCGGCCGTCCCTCCGGAGTGGCGAGCGCAGGTGGCGGGAGTACGGAACGCCGCTTATGCGCTGACCTCGATTGTCGTAACGCTGCTTTGTGGCTGGTTGCTCAACCGGTTGCCTTTTCCGCTTGGCTACCAAATCGTCTTTGCCATCGGTGTGGTGGGGGCGTTGATGAGCAGTCTTCATTTGATCTTCATTCGCGTGCCGGAAAAGCCAGTTCGCGCTACCGTTAAACGGAGCTTGCGCGACTGGGGGCATCCTGGCGCGTTGACCACCTGGCTCAGTTTAAGGACGACGGTGGGTTTGCGTTTCCTGGCACGTCGCAGCACAAAGGTGGACCTGGCTGCTGTGGGTGTGCTGAGTGGGTCATACCGGCGGGTGCTGTTGATAGTCTTTGCGCTCCATCTCGCGCTTTATTTGAGCGTGCCGCTGACTCCGCTGCAAATGGTGAATGGGCTTGGCCTTTCGGATGAGATTATCGGTGTGGGGAATGCTGTTTTCTTCGCCGCGCTCTTTGTCGGCTCGATGCAACTGGATGCTATTTGTCGCCGTATGAGCCAACAACGAGCGTTGGGGGTGGGATTCTTGGTTATGTCTCTCTATCCCCTCTTGCTGGCTTTCTCTGGTAATCTGTTTCTCTTCTTGCTCGCCTCGATTATCGGCGGAGCGGGTTGGGCGATTACCGGCGGGGCGTTAGGGAACTATGTCTTGGAGCGCGTCCCTGATGACCAGCGGCCGACCTATCTAGCCTGGTACAACATGGCCCTTCAGGGTGGGACGCTTTTTGGTTCGCTGGTTGCGCCGACGCTGGCTGGGTGGTGGGGGTTGACGGCCGCGTTGCTGATCGCTGCTGTGTGTCGCTTTTTCGTTGGACAGGCTATCTTGCGTAAAGGGTAGGCAGTGGTGAATGGTGAATTGTTAATGGTTCATGGTCAATTTAGGAGTTAGCGGACGACCAGCACGGCGCGGCGGACATGTTCGGCGATGGGCCGCGCCAGGTCGTCGAGCAAGAAACGGGGTATGCCTTCTGTAGGCCGGTGGCCGCCGATCACGACCAGATCATAGTCACCGTGCTTGGCCTCAGCCAAAATTTCATCCACCACCAGCCCATGGCGCACCTTTAGCTGGGGTTTCAGCGCCATTTGGGTCAAAATTTGCACATCACGAGCCAGTAGCTCCCCTTCTGGCGTTTGCCCGGCAATCAACTCTTCGGCCGATGCCCGCAAATCTTTGCCGCGCACACCGGGGCGGGCGCTGATTTGCGACATGACGTGTAGCACCGTCACATCTTTGACGCCGGTCAACAATCCTGGCAGTCGGGTACGCAGCAGGTGTAAAAGGGATGGTGATTGGACGCCGCTATCACAGAGGAGGATATGATCAAATGGTCGCGCTTCTGCCTTGGCAATGAGGACAGGCCGAGAGGTGCGCTGGAGCACCTGTTGAGTAACAGCCCCCAGCATACGCACCAGGAAGCGACGGGACGGCCGTTGCCCCATCACAATCAGATCATAGGGGTACTCTTCGCCCTCCAGCACAATCTCTTCCGCTTTATGCCCGACACGTATTTTCCCATGGATGCGGCCGACTTTTCCTTGCAGCAGCTCGGTCGCGTGGGTCAGCAGGCCTTCCGCGAAGCGTTTGTCCTCGGCATGTTTTACGACCGTGAGGACTGTAACGGATAGTTGGGCGGCCAGGGGCAACAGGGCGACCTGTCTAATCGCTATTTCTGAGTGGGTTGCTCCACCGGTGGCGATCAGGATACGCATATTCCTCTCCTCTTAATATGTGGAGACTATGAGACTAAGAGATTGAGAGATTCTACTATCTCAATCTCTTGATCTGCCAATTTCCAATCTCTTTATTCAAGTTATTTCTACACGACGCTCTATTTATATCAGCAAGAGGAGCAAAGGAACAATAAAGATCGTCACCATGAAAATAGCCAGATGGCGGTTGTCGCTCGTGACCCAGGTAACGGTTCGTAGTAGGAGGCGTTCGAAGGGGCGATAGAATATGAGTAATATCACCAGCGAAACCAGGGCGACGCCGACCATTTGCACCAGGACGATGGTAAAGGCGGTTGGATTGTTGAGCAGCACGGCCGCCAACAGCGTATCAATGAAGGTGGTGATATTGGCCCCCATAATATAGGGGATCACATTTTCGCGGCGCACGAAGCCGCGATGGCTCAGTGGAACGAGAATGCTTAAAGAGACACTGACGGACATCGAAACCAGGGTCAGCAAGGCACCGAGCGCGAACATGATCACCGGCCGGTAGACTAGGCGCGACATGTGGCCGACCTGACTTTCTTTGAGCGACATCTCCGGCAGACATTTATCAAAGAGATTAAAGGTGACCATCACCACGCCCAGACCAATGGGAAACAGTGTCCACTCCGGCAAATAGCGGGTGACGAGGCTGACGATTGGCTCGATGAAAAAATCGGTCACAGCCGTTAGCGCCATGCCAACGGGCAGTTGCAGGCCATCGAGGACATTGGCTTGCAATAAAACAATACCGGCGATTAGCGTTCCGGCCTGAAGCACGCCCGTGACCATAAAGGAGAGCAGCCCCATGCTCAGACTGGTAGATCGATCTCGGCCGCGCAACACATAGATGAAGCCGATGAAGAGGACGATGAAACTGGAGCCGATGCGGCTGCCAGCGATCATGGTGAACGCGCTCAGCTCATTGAACAAACCGGCATCAAAGAAGGTCAGCGCCGAGGCAGCCACCGGCGAACCACTCATGATCAGATAGGCAAACAGCCAGCCAAAGCCGAGGCTATTGACCGGAAAGCCAATGTTAAAGCGGCCGTCAATCAGCGGAGCCAACCCCCGCGCTCCCTCTTTCATCAGCGTCAGCGCGAGGATAAAGAGGAAGATGCTGAGGAAAAACAGACCAACTTTGTACCAGGACAACCGCCGTGCCGTTTGCCACGCTGTTTGCAGTGGTGTCAATTCGATTGCCATTGGCGGGACTGGCAACTGTTCCGCTCTTGTCGAAAGATCATTTTCAGAGTAATTGTGTTCCATGTAAAACCTCGCCCCATTATAGTACAAAAGAATTTAGTAGACGATCAATCGTTCGCTGGTCACAGTTAATGGTTTTGAGGTATATCTTTGGATATATAAAGGAGAAAGCAAATAAAAAAAGCGCGGCCGGATCGGCCGCGCTTTTTGCTTTTGCGGATCTGTAGAAAAATTAACTATCCTGCCCCGCTGGCCCCGCCGCCAGCCGCCCCGGCTCCGGCCGCGCCAGCACCCGCGGCCGAACCACCAGCGCTGGAAGATGCGGAGATCATCGCCACGAATGCACTCATGTGCGCTCCATCAGCCGCATGTAAGGCACGGAAATACGTGGGCGGTTGCGTCCGTTCTTCCTTCTCAAAGTGCTTGACCCAATCCGTTAGCAGCCCATAGGCGGCCGCGAAAGGCAGATAGCGTTCAAACATATCTGGCGAGCTGGGAGTCGCTTTGCGCTTGGTAATGTCTTTTAGATAGCGTTGGAACGGTTCCCATTCGGCCGCCTGCCTTGCTCCTTCCGTTGATAGCACCGACAAGCTATAACCGGCAATGATGGCGATCAGGAACAACACAAACAACACCCCAACTACTAAAAGTGGCCAGAAGCCAAACACTCCATTGAGCAACATAGCCACCAGGAACATACCCGCAGCGAAAAGAATGGCAACAACGCCTGCGCCGATCAATCGCCGGTTGCGTTCTTGTTGTTCCGTGTCCCACAATCCGGCTGCTTTCATCTCCGCTTCCAGAGTTTCTGTATACGCCTTCCAACGCGATGAAGTGAACAGTTGGCTGAGCTTCGACATCTTGATGCTGTTTTGTGGCTCGCCGGACTTGGTAGTGAAGAGGATTTCTAGCAATTGCTCCTCATGCGGCCGTAAATGGCGTCCCGGCTCCACCTGCTTGATCACCCAGTCTCGCGATTGATACCACGCTTCTTTCGGTTGTTCCTCAATGATCAGGATGCCCCGTTCGGCCAGGTCGAAGAGCGTGCCGAGGGCTTGAGGCCAACCAGCGCGGCCGTTTGGCAGTTGCAACATCCCGGCGATTGCTGGGGGAAGATCGGCCGATGGCTCATAGCGGACGCCGCTTACTTTTGGCGCGGCTTTACTGCTCGAACGGGCCTGTGAAACGATCCAGGTTATACCGCCGAGGCCGATCACCGTTGCCAGCGCGATCCAAATCCAGGCGTAGCGGCTATGTTGTGCCTGTTGTTCTGCCTGACGACTCTGCCAGGCTGGTGGCGTGGAAATCAGCGTTCCAGGGGTGAAGCGCAACTCCATCACCAGCGGATCATCCTCATCCAGGTTTTGCATGGTGGCAATGACTTGGTTGCCCTCCACCGTAACATCCGCCGATCCGGCCGTCACTTCTGGTGTACCGATTAGTTCCGCATTATCGGGAAAAGTGAAGGTGATACGACTGCTGTCTATTGTGTAGTCGTATTCATCAGGTAACGCTTGCCAGATGAGGACATCGGCCTCTTCCGCCTGGCGCACCACACCAAGCACCTGATAATTCAACTCGAATGTCTGCGTCGCATTCGATGTGGGGGGCAAGTGCCAGGTGATGCGGAGCGGATCGCGGCCTGAAATCTCAATCTGGCCCGCTTCTGTCCCTTCCGGCCATTGGGACCCGTCTACCCCGGCGGCGATGCTCATGATGCCATCGGTATGGTCGGTGGGCAATTCGCGAAAGACGAATGAGAAAGGGCCACCGATGAAGTTGAAGGTAACCGTTTCTTGAACGGTTAATGAGCCGTCATGTTCGGCCGTCACGTCCACATCGAAACGGGCGGCATTATACTCTTTTCCGCCCTGAGCTGCCCCTAGCAAAATCAACAAGCTAGAGGCCATAAGTAGCATTAGAAATCGCTTTGTCACTGTTGCCTCCAGTTAAATACCTCCGCTTATGCGGATGATGCTCTCTCTTATCTGTTGGATACCTATCTTTATTTACGTGAGGGGGACGTTTCAGTTGCACGGCCGAAGCAGTTAACACCTGAAGCTGTATCCTCGCAAGACCAAAGCTGTCGTCTGGTATGCAACTCGCCGCAAAATTCTGCGTAGTAGAATTAGAACGTATTGTAAAGGGCTGGTTGTAACGTTTAGTACATTACCAGCGAGACTTTTTCTAGGAGTTGAACGGAACATGAACGAAGAAAGAATCCATGTGGAAGAAGAAATGAAAGAAGCGGCCGAAGGAGCAAAAGAGAAAGCGCAGCAGTGGACCGAGGAAATCTCGGTTGCTGGTGGTGAATTAATGAGTACGCTTTCCCGTCTGGCCAGAGAAGCTACCGTGCGCAAGATCACGGTCAAGAACCCGGCCGGTAAGACGGTGCTCAATATCCCGCTGGCTGTTGGCGCGGCTGGTATGGTTGTGCTTGGCCCCTGGTCGGTGGTCGGCCTTGTTGCCGCCTGGCTCGGCCGTTACTCAATCATCATTGAGCATGTTGAGGTCGAAGAAGCAGCGGAAAAGCCTGTAGAAGATGTGGCTTTGTTAGCCTAACAGTTCATTGGTGTACTGGTTATTAGACCAATATACCAGTACACCAATACACCACTATACCAATAGACACATAAACGTTCTTGGAGCATATCATGACAACTGAAGAGGCAACCACTGGCAAGACATGGACTGAAGAAGTGTCTGTCAGCGGTGATGAACTGGTTAAGACGATCCAATCGCTATTACGCGAGGCCGTTGTGCGGAAGATCATTGTGAAGGACCGCAACGGCCGTACTCTGTTAGAAATCCCCTTGTATGCCGGAGCCGTCGGCGTGTTCTTCCTCGGTTGGTGGTCAGCTTTGTTGTTGATTGCTGCCTGGTTCACCGAGGTCTCAATCTTCATTGAGCGGGCAGAAGGGACGGCCGAAGCAACAAACGGCGCGAGCGAGACAAAAGCAGCAGCGGCAAGTGAGGTGGCCGAACCATCCCGTTGCCAGGCGATCACGAAGGCAGGCGAGCGATGCAAGCGCACGGCCGTTGCTGGTTCTCAATTCTGTTCTATCCATCAACCCGGCTAAACACCGGCTATAGGCAGTGGTAGGACAGCAGCGTGTAACAAACGCCTGATTGCCGCTCTTGATTGTAATCTGGTCTAAACTGGCACCATTAACGGCTCTTTGCCCCGCGTGATGGAAGACGGTACACTTCCCGACACTTTTAATCAGCAAATCACTATGGAGCTGGAGATGTCACACATTTATAGTATCGTCTACCAACCCCTTGACCAGGATTATCCTGAAGGACACACCGGGGATTTTATTCGCCTGCCGCTGGAAACGGCCGAACTGATCGCCAGACATGGCCTTGCCGGTGACCGCAAAGCAGGCCACAACCCACAGCGACAATTAAATATTCTCTCTTACGAGTGGTTGCAAGCGCGAAAAGCGGAAGGGTTTCGCGCGGAACCGGGACAGTTTGGGGAACAGCTTGTGGTGCGCGGGTTGGATGTTTTGGCGTTGCAACCAGGGGAACGGCTGCAACTTGGCCCCCAGGCGGTGATTGAAGTGGTCAAGCCGCGTACCGGTTGCTTGCGATTGGCGGCCGCGCATGGAAAGAGCGAAAAATTAGACCTCGGCGGGATCGGGATCATGGCTCGTGTCATCACCAGCGGCCCCATTCGAGTCGGTGATGCGGTGCAGGTATTAATACCAGAATTGGCTGCTGTTTAATGTAAACGTAATGCGGGCTAGCAACCCGTGCTACTGATAACCCTGCGTCAATTCCATACGGCCGCAGCCGTCTCTGCAATCGTACGCAGCTTATACTCCTCGTCCTCCATCGTAATCGCATTGCCGATGACGGAAGTGGCAAAGCCACATTGTGGGCTGAGGGCGAGTTGCTCCAGTGGGAAGTAGTTGGCCGCTTCGTGGATGCGTTGGGTCAACTCGGCCGTTGTCTCCCGGCGCGGTGTCTTCGTCGTCACCAACCCCAAGACCACCATTTTGTCATCCGGCACTTTACGCAGCGGCGCAAAATCGCCCGAACGCTCATCGTCATATTCGAGCATCAGGCGATGGGCATGGATGTGCTGGAAGATCGGCCGCGCAATCAAGTCATAACCACCCTCCACCAGCCAACGACTCCCCTGATTGCCCCGACATAAGTGAAAGCTGAAGGTCACGCCGGGAAAGTCGCCCATCACGGCATTGTCCATCTCGATCCCGCGCTGGAGATACGCTTCCATGCTCCAACCCTGCGACTCGTAGAAAGCGCGGGTGTGCGGGTCGAGCAAGAGTGGATAGTGGGGGGCGTCAAGCTGGATATAAGTTGCCCCCAGCCGGACGAGTTCGGCCACTTCTTCGCGCAAGATGTCAACCACATCAGCGAGAAAGCTATCTAACGTTGGATAAACGGCCGTTGAGCGTTCGGCCGACCACAAATTAGCCCACAAGCTAGGGCTGGGAAGGGTTACTTTAATGATCTTGTTTGTGCGGCCGCGTAAATAGGTAAACTCTTCGGCCGAGAGATGGCGTTTGCGCCGCAACTTGCCAACTACGCCGAGGGTGGGCGGTCGTTGGATGTTCGATTCGCCGACGCGCTCATCCCCATGCCACTCTCCCCAAAGGAAGGCGTCAATATCCCACTCCCCAAAACCCTCCACCGCTTCCAATAACTGGCTTTGGAAGGACAAACGGCGCATTTCGCCATCCGTAACCACATCTATTCCCGCCGCTTCCTGTAAACGCAGCGCCTCATCCACTGCCCGATCTTCGATGGCCTTAAATTCAGCAGGGGAGATACGGCCGTTGGCGAAGTCGTCACGGGCTTGGAGGAGATAGGACGGCCGAAGCAAGCTACCCACTACGTCTGAATGTACATTCACAAACTCTTCCATTGGTATCCTGTTTAAGCTAAGGTTTTTGACCTGAGCCATTCTTTTGAGAGTGTTCGAATAATAGCGAACGCTTCATCATAATTCATCGGATTCTTAGGAGGTGTGACTCCTCTAGCGTGTCGAGCTTCGTCTCCTAGAATAGTGGGGCTTTGCGCTGTTTGCGTAAACCTGGAGATATCCTCATCGGCTACCCACCTCTTTTTCTTAAGCGCAGATTGACCACCAACATCTTCCCTAATCATCTCAAAAACTTTATAAAGGTCTTGATACCTGAGTTGCGGCAAGCTAAATAATCGGAGAACATCTACTACATTGATGTCGCCATCGAAAACCATATAATTTATCTTAATTAGAGATGAAGTTATCTTTTGCTCGGAGTCATTTTCCTTACTATCACGAGGTACCTTCCCATCAGCTCTTAACCGTGATCGAGCGACCAGGGTTAGGGATCCCTCTAGAAACTTATGATAGCGTGGCTTACTATCCTTATCTAAGCGAACTACACCTTCTATACTTATAGGTTGAAAACCCGGAATCTCGATTCTTGCTAATCCATTCAATCTGGAAACAATACGTTTAGCAAGACCAAGTATTTCACTTGCTTCCGTTGATTTTTCAAATTCTGTAGACTTCAGAAAGTAAGCGTCTTCTGACTTCTCAATGCTCCACCCCTGATTAGCCTGTTGGGAGAACAAGAAATCAAGGTCGAAAGCGTGACCGCTAAGCGGTACTTTCCATTCAACTGACAAGAGATTTTCCTTGTAGCGCAGGCAGGTGTATCATTGCAAATCGTTATTGTCTTACAACTCGGCCGTCATATACAACCCATCCAACTCAAACCCCAAACGGCCGTAATACTCTCGCGTCCCAATCGCGCTGATCACAGCGATGCGGCCGTAACCCGCTTCCTTTGCCATCTCTTTCGCCCTGTTGACCAGGCGCGTGCCGAGGCCGATATGTTGCGCCTCGCCCTGGCTGTCGTCGCCCAGATTGAGGGCAGGGCCATAGACATGGACTTCGCGGATCATGGCGTGGTTGGTCAGTTCGGGAAGGGGATGCTCGATGTCGCGGCGGGGGAAGGAGAGGCGCAGATAACCGGCAAGACGGTCATCCGCTGTTTCAAAGCTGAGGAAATGTTCGGTCGAGGCGTCCGTTTCATAGGTCAGGGTGCGGAGTGAGAGGTCTTGCGGCCGAACCTTGTTGCGGCGAATCTCGCGACAGCGGATACATTGACACGGCGCTCCCATCTCTTGCAGCCGTTGCTGCGCCACCTGTCGTAGATTAGCCTTCTTGTTTCCTGCCACCACATTGGTTGTTGGGAAGTCGCGGATCACCCGGTTGAGCCGCACATAGGGCGGGACCTGCGCCTTACAGCCGACCAACACATCGGCCACCTGCTCTTCCGTATAGGGTTCATACTCCCCACGTTGCCAATATTCGTACAGTTCAGCATTCTCGACCAACATGCAGGGATAAATCTTCAGTTCATCGGGGCGAATGGTGGGATCGCTCCACAGACGGCCGAAATCCTCTATGTCGCTTTCCGGCGTTGCCCCCAGCAAGTTCGCCATCCAATGGCCATGAATCTTAAACCCTGCCAGCCGCAACAAACGAAAAGCGTCGCGGGTGGATTGCACATCGTGGCCGCGCTTGTTCAATGCCAATACACGCTCATCCAGGCTTTGGATGCCCACCTGCACCTTCGTCACGCCGAGATAACGGAACCAACGCAGTTCATCCACATCCACATGATCTTGCCGCGTTTCCACCACCAGGCCGACGTTGCGGCGACGGCCGCGTGCATTTGCCTGTTGTGCCTCGACCAGCGTTCTGGCCTCAAAGCCGTTCATCGCGTCAAAGCAGCGTTTGACAAACCACTCCTGGTAGTCGCGGCGATAGCTAGACCAGGTGCCGCCGAGGATGAGCAGCTCGATTTTTTCCGCCGGGTGGCCGATACGTTCCAGGGCTTCAATGCGGGCGGCCGTTTGCTCATAAGGGTCAAAGCCATGCCGCTCCGCCCGCTGTGCCCCCGGCTCATCATGTAAGTAGCTCTTTGGCATCCGCACGTCAGTCGGACAGAAGATGCACTTGCCGGGGCAAGGGTAGGGTTTGGTCAGCACCGTCACCACCGTCACGCCCGATTGGGTACGCATCGGCTTCATCTGCAAATGCTGGCGCACCTGCGGGTCGAATTCCAGCCAACCGGCCTCGCACAGTTGCTCGTAAGCATGGATAGTCTGGCTCTTGGATAGCCAGGGCAGGCCACGGTGGACAAAGGTCTGGATGGTGCGATTGTAGCGTTTGCCGGTTAGCGGCTGTATCTCGGCCAATGTTTCAATTAGCTCAACCAGCAACGGTTCGCGGCCGTTAATCTCTATCTCTTTGTTGCGCGTAAACCATTCTTTATCCTGGTTTGTCTTTATGGTACTTATCATTATTCATTCTAGCTCTCCAACCAATTCTACCACAGTTTGCAACGTTTGGACGTTGAAGACGGTGATGTTGAGTGTGGTGACAGGACTGTTGCGCCAGAGCTGGAGGCGTTCGCGGATGCGCTCCTTTGGACCAACCAGGGCGACTTCATCAATGAGAGCGGCGGGTACTTTTGCCATTGCCCCGCCCCGATCTCCGGCAAGGTAGAGATCTTGGATCTCGGCCGCTTCCCCCTCAAAGCCATAGCGCACCGCCAGATCATTATAAAAGTTGCGTCCTTTTGCCCCCATTCCGCCCACATAGAGGGCCAGCATCGGCCGCAACATGTTATAGGCAATCTCGAGATTATCTTCCATCACGACCGAGACAGTAGGGGCAATGTCAAAATCGGCGATAGACTTCCCTGCTTTGGCTAATCCCGCTTCGACCTGTGGTTTATAGACAGAATCATACTTTTCAGGCGAGAAGAAGATCGGCAGCCAGCCGTCGGCGATCTCGGCCGCCAGTTCCACATTTTTTGGCCCGATGGCCGCCAGATAGATTGGGATGTCGGGCTGGGCGTGGAGCGTGCTTTTCAGCGGCTTGCCTAAACCAGTGGCGTCAGACCCCTGATAAGGAATTTGGTAGCTATTGCCCTCAAAGACCAGCGGCCGCTCGCGGCGGAAAATGTGACGAACGATGCCCACATACTCGCGGGTACGGGCCAGCGGCCGTCCATAAGCGACGCCATGCCATCCCTCTACTACTTGTGGCCCGGACATACCCAGACCGAGCCGGAAACGGCCGCCAGATAACTGGTTCAGCGTCATCGCCGTCATCGCCGTGTTGGCCGGTGTTCGCCCCGGCATTTGCATAATCGCTGTGCCAAGCTTGATCTTCGTCGTCAATGCCCCCAACCAGGCCAATGGCGAAACGGCGTCCGAGCCATACGCTTCGGCCGTCCACACCGAATCAACACCCAGCCGGTCAGCCTCCTGCACCAGTTCAACCGGAAGTTCAATCTTCCCCGCAGCATAGCCAAGCATCAGTCCCAGTTTCATAGTTATCTCCTGAAGAATAGTTACGCAGATGACGCAGATCAAACGCGGATTACGCGGATTTTCTTAAACCAATTGTAGCCACACGGGAAGCAATAACCAATACACCAATCTCCAGTCTCTAATCTCTCAGTCTCCTCCCAAAACAAAAAGCACCCCAACAATGTGGAGTGCTTCTTCGATGCCCTCACGGGGATTCGAACCCCGGTCTTAGCCTTGAAAGGGCTACGTCCTGGTCCCCTAGACGATGAGGGCAACAGAGGGAATTTTATCATTGTGCGGCCGTCTGGTCAACTTTTCGCCCCTGCCAATTTGTAGCGGGGGTTGCCAACCCGCAAGCTCGGCCTCAATAACCATATAGAGGTCTAGCGAGCGACGTCGAGTTCCCTGACCTCCAACTCTTTCACCTGTCCATTTCGAAAGGGTTGCTGGCCTTCCTGCCGGGCTACGGCGGCCGCCATAAAGGCATTGAACAGCGGGTGCGGCCGATTCGGGCGGCTCTTAAACTCGGGATGGAACTGGCTGCCGAGCATAAAAGGATGGTCGCGTAGTTCGGCGATTTCCACCAGGCGGCCGTTTGGCGACAGCCCACTAAAAACCATCCCCGCCTTACCCAATAGCTCGCGATAAGCGTTGTTAAACTCCCAGCGGTGGCGGTGGCGTTCGGAGATGAGATCGGCGTTGTAGGCAGCGGCCGCCTTTGTCCCTGCGATCAACCGGCAAGGGTAAGCGCCCAACCGCATCGTCCCACCCATATCGGTCAATTCATGCTGGTCAGGCATCAAGCTGATTACGGGATGCTCAGTCTGGCGATCAAACTCCGTGCTGTTTGGCTCGTCGCTCTTCAAGACATGGCGTGCCAGATCAATGCACATCACTTGCATTCCCAAGCAAAGCCCTAGGTAAGGCACTTTGTTTTCCCGCGCCCACCGTGCGGCCAAAATTTTGCCTTCAACGCCCCGTTCGCCGAAGCCGCCGGGGACAACAATCCCATCAAGCCCTTCAAATTGCTCCCAACCTTTGCCGCGTTCCAGATCACCGGAGTGGATCCACTCAATCTCCACCTGGCGTTTGTTGTGAATCCCGGCGTGGTAGAGCGACTCACGCACACTCATATAAGCGTCATGGAGTTCAACATATTTGCCGACAATGCCAATGCGGATCATTGGCTTTGGCTGGCGAATCTCGGCCATCATCTCTCGCCACTCTTGCAAATCTGGCTCTGTGGCAAGGGAGAGGCTTAGACGATCAACGACAAACTCATCCAGCTTTGTTTCGTGTAGCAGCAACGGAATATTGTATAGGATGTCGCTGGTGACGGCCGGGATGACCGCCTGCGGCTTCACATCACAAAACAAAGCGATCTTATTGATATGCTCTTCGGGGATGGGATGATCTGCGCGGGCGATAATCACATCCGGCTGGATACCAATGCTACGCAGTTCGCGAACGCTGTGTTGGGTCGGCTTTGTCTTTAGTTCGCGGCTGGCGCTGATGTAGGGTAGGTAGGTGACATGGACATAGAGCGTGTTCTCGCGGCCGACATCCGAGCGCATCTGCCGCAACGCCTCCATAAATGGCAAACTCTCAATATCACCAACCGTTCCACCCACCTCCACCAGCACGACATCGGCGTTGGTTTTCTCCGCCACCAGATGAATACAGCGTTTGATTTCATTGGTGATATGGGGGATGACCTGGATCGTCCCGCCCAGGTAATCGCCGCGCCGTTCGCGAGCGATCACTTCAGCATATACCCGCCCCGTCGTCACGTTTGACGCCTGGTTGAGATTAATGTCAATAAATCGCTCGTAGTGCCCTAAATCGAGGTCCGTCTCCGCCCCATCTTCGGTGACAAAGACTTCGCCATGTTGATAAGGTGACATCGTTCCTGGATCAACATTGATATAAGGATCGAGCTTTTGTACAGTGACGGAGAGACCACGCGCTTTGAGCAACCGGCCGAGCGCAGCGGCCGTTACTCCCTTACCTACAGAACTAACCACACCACCAGTAAAGAAAATAAACTTGGTCATTACACACAAACCCCTAAAAAAGAGAGAGGGGGCATGTCATCTTGGGTGACATGCCCCCTCCGAAACATTCATCTCTACCTACTGATAACGAGCGAGGATTTCCAACCGTGTTTGTAGTACTTCACGCCGCTTTCCTTGCATGAAATTGCGTAATGCCTGTTGCATTAATTCTGCTTCTGTCAGGCCCAGGTAACGGGCCATATCCACTGTTGCCATCGTCATATTCTTAGTCCCACCATTATTTCCAAAGGATATACGATCTTTACCCCTTTTTCAATAATCTTGGTTTTGTTGTGGCATCGGACTCGCGGCGGTTGGGTTCGGTGGCTTCTAGTTGTCGCCAGGCGGCACGGATTGCTTCTAGCTCTTCGCGCGACTCCGGCACTTCGCCATAGCGCACCTTGACAAAGGCGTTGGTGATCAGGCGACTATCGGCCGTATTTTCCGGCCATACAATCGCCAAAGTCGGCAGATATTCATACGGCGTCTGGAACTCCGGTCGGGGATAGCCTGCGCCCTCGGCCGCGCGACACATCTGCCGGTAGATGCGGCGAATGGAAAGCGCGGCCCGCCAGGAACGCAACACGCCTAAACGCTCCAACAAGCCACGACCCGCGCTTGCTGTTTCCTCGTCGTCGCTGTCCAGATGGCTGCGGCCGCTTTCCCGCGCCACAAAGGAGGCCTGCCGGTAGAGCCGCGCCAGCGCAAACGTCACCAGGACAATTGCCAGCAGCATGAGTACCAGCACAATCGCTTTGCCGCCAACATTACTCACCTCTTCAGTTGCCGTAGGGGTCACTGTGGGAATCGGGACTTCTCCTCCCGTCACTTGAATCAGTTGCCGCGCGGCCTCTCCCGCCTGTCCCAAAATATAGACCAGTATTGCGCCGAGCGCCTGAATCAAGATAGCGAAGAGGTCCAATAGCGGTTGGCTCAGATAGTAGAGTGTCAGTCCGGTTGCCGTTGTGCCAAACTGCAAGGTAACCCATAGCGGGGCCAGCCAGTCAACGACAAACAAAAGGGACTCGCCGCTAATGATACTTGCCACAATGGCGGCCGTCAGCGTAATGGCTAACGCCGCCAACATGATCATCAACAGCCAGGAAACATTCAACGAAGCGAGGTTCCCCGTTTGCTCCTGCTCCATTTGTTCAACACGGACAAGGGCAACGGCCGTTAGCGCTGCCAAAAAGAAGAGCATTAGATATGGGACCACACTCCAGGCCAGGAAGTTGGCCGCAAACCAGATGATGATTGGCGCGAAGATCAGTCCCCCCAGTCGCAGCCGCAGTCCCATCCGGTTAATCTCATGATGGCGTGTCCCCAGCCTTAAGCCGCGCCACCAGACGAACAGGACTAGCAGGAATATAGAGAGGTCACGTGTCCAAACCAGGCTGCCTGTCTCGGCCACATTGCTGAAGAATTGGCGCAACCAGCCAAAATCTAATGCCGAAGCGGGGGCGTAGAGCAACGTGCGCCAGCTAATCAGAACGGTCAGCAGCAAAGCAACAACCATGATGCGGACTTGTCTGGTGCGGTCTAGCCCGATCAAGCTCATCAGCCGCGTTAAATTGAAAGGTAGGAGCATTAGCAGTAACAGCCACAACAACACCTGTTGCGGCGGCCAATATCGTGCCCAGCCCATCAGCGACAAGGCCAGTGGCGTCAACAGAGACACTTCTACCAGGGCATAACAGAGATAAAGCAATTCATGGCGGATGTAAGCCCATGCCGAGGTCAAACGCTTCGTGATAGGGTGATTTCCCTGACTCGCTTCCACGCTTTGGGAGAATTGGGATACGGCCTCTGGCACGCTCATGCTTCCTCCACCTGCTCAAAGGCGATCTGTACCGGCTCCGGTGTCGGAATCTGGCTGAGGGCTGCTTCTGTTGCGGAGGCACTGCGCCGACCGGCCTGAAAAGCGGGGACACTGGATGGGATATGGAAGGTCAGGACATGGCCGAAGCTGGGTGGTGGTTCCTCGGCCAGGGAAATTAGCACAACCCGCCGACCAGCCTCCTTTAATCTTAAGAGGGCGATCATGATCTCCTCTGTGACAACGGCCGACACCAACACCAACGTGGATACCCAGGGCAAGCGCGGACTTTCGCGCAACATCATCAACTCGATGGAGGAGGTGGCAAATTCGGTGACGGCCGCCAATGCCTCCAACACTCGCGCCAGTTGGTCAGGCGAACGGCCGGGCGGCACGCGGATCGGCTGGTCGGAGTTTGGCACAGAGCCGTTGGCATATACCCCCGCCCCCCACCCTTGCTGGATGGCATAGTTGGCAACCGACGCCGCGACGCTTACGGCCCGCTCCAGCAAATCGGGATCAAAGCCCATCCAATGCTTGGGGAAGGTGGCGACATTGAGAAAGACGGTGACGGTCATGCCGGTGGTGGGGTCGTAGACCTTCGTTTGCAGCGACCCCCTGCGTGCCGTTGCCTTCCAATGGACATCGCGGAAGCGATCATGAGGCTCATAGTCGCGGATGCCTTGTGTGCGGATAGGGTCGGTGAACAAACTGCGACGCACACGGATTTCGCCGAAAGGCTCCTTCGCCGGTAAGCCCAACTCCTCCAGGGGGTAGATTTGCGGGTAAATGATCAGCGTATCGAGGTATTTGTGTTGGCGTTCAACGGTAAACAGGGTGAAGATGTCGCCCGACTCATAGGTGACCGGCCCCAGGCGGTAAAATCCACGCTTGGGAAAGTAGAGCGTCGTTTCACGTTCCAGCCTTTCACGGCTTTGCATGGCGAAGGTGTATTGCAGCAGGTGTCGGCCGCTCAGTTCGGCCGAGGCTTGCGAAATCACACTATCCTGATCGGGTGAAACCGGCAGTTCATCGCGGAAACGCAGCCAGGTTAGCGGCAGCCACTTGTCATTTTGGATCGTCACCATCATCTTCACCGGTTCGCCGGGGAAGACCCGCGTGCGATCAAAAGTGCGTTGGTAGCTGACGCCAGCGAGTGAAATATTCTTCCACAGCGTACTGACCCCGACGATCAACAGCAGAATACCGCCCAGTGTCAGCAGGGCAGCATGGCGGCCGAGCAGGAAACCGATGATCACAAACACCATTGCCAGAAAGACCCAGGCGTCGCTAAAGATGCTATTCTCGCGCTCGCGTAAGACCAGTCCGCGGGCGGCGGCCGCATCACGCATGTCGAACCCACGACCACGCGCGGCCGCCTGCCATACATTTTGCAACGCCTTGCGTCGCATCTCCTGTTGGTTCTCGCGGATGACGAGGGTGACTTCGCGGAGGCTATCGGGCATTGTGAATGGTTAATGGTTAACGGTCAATTGACAATTAGATCACTGGGACTGGGACCGCGCCGACGACATCGCGGATGACGTCTTCGGGGAGACGGCCGCGCAGCCGCGTTTGCGGGTTGACCATCAGCCGGTGGGTCAATACATAAGGGGCCATCTGTTTCACATCATCGGGGATAACGAAGTCGCGGCCGTCAATGGCTGCCATCGCCTGGCAGGTACGGTAGAGGGCCATGGTCGCGCGTGGACTGGCCCCTAGCTGGATGTCGTCATGAGTGCGCGTCGCGCGGCAGACGTTGACGATATACTTTCGTACTGACTCCTCTACTCGTACGGTACGCACAGCCTGTTGCATCTCCATGATTTGCGCTGTTTCGACAACGGGCTGCAACGTCTCCAGTGGGTCGGAACGCTCAAAGCGCAAGAGGATCGCATTTTCCCCTTCCTCGTCGGGATAGCCAAGAGCAACCTTCATTAGAAAGCGGTCGAGTTGGGCTTCGGGGAGGGGAAACGTCCCTTCCAACTCAATCGGGTTCTGTGTGGCGAGGACGAGGAACGGCCGTGGCAGCTTATGCGTGGCAATATCCACCGTCACCTGCCGCTCTTGCATCGCTTCCAGCAAGGCCGACTGCGTGCGTGGCGTGGCGCGGTTAATCTCGTCCGCGAGTAGGATTTGTGCCAGGATCGGGCCGGGGCGGAACTCAAACTCCTGTTCCTTCTGGTTGTAATAGTAAATGCCGGTGACATCGGAAGGGAGCAAATCGGGCGTGAACTGCACCCGGCGAAAGGTGCAACCCAGCGAAGCGGCAATTGACTTCGCCAGCGTCGTCTTCCCTGTGCCGGGCACATCCTCCAGCAGCAAATGCCCCTCGCAGAGCATAGCAATCAACGCCAGATTGATTATTTCGTCCTTGCCAACAATGACTTTTTGAATATTTTCTCGGAGCTTCGTAGCGGTTTCTGCGATCATAGATAAGACAAAAAGGATTAGCGATGCTGGATGAATCACAAATCCAGCATCAAGGAATATAGGCTAGTGGCCTATTGTAACAGATTTATGCCATATGCCCGCAAACTGACACTAAAAAGACACTATAGCGTAGGTTGCCAACTCGCAAGACTTACGAGTTCTACTCTCGATCGACAATTTCGCAAAATTGCTGCATAGTAGGTAAACCAAATTGGCATACATATCATGCACATTGTGCTACAATTAAGGCGTGAAGCACTATACTTGGAATCCGCAGAAAAACGAGCAACTTATTGCTGAACGCAGCATTTCCTTTGAAGAGATCGTGTTTCACATTGTAAATGGTGATGAATTAGATGTATATGAACATCCCAATGTTGAACGCTATCCGAACCAACGAATATCTGTTGTTGTAGTAGAAGGATACGTGTATTTAGTTCCATATGTGGAATCAGAGACAGAAATTTTCCTAAAGACAATCATCCCTAGCCGCAAAGCAACGAAGAAGTATCTTGGAGGACGATGATGCTAAAGTTAGATCAAGAAGAACAAGAAATTTTAGAGGCTTTTGAGTCAGGCAGGCTCAAACCTGTCATGGATAAAGATGCAGAGCTAAAGAAGCATCGTGAATATGGGGCCGCAACGCTCAAGAAAGACGCGCGTATTACTATCCGTATTTCCTCACGTGATTTAGAAGCGTTGCGTAAACACGCCTACATCGAAGGAATACCTTATCAAACGCTTGTATCCAGCATCTTACACAAATTTGTTAACGGCCGACTGGTTGAAGCCAGTTCAAATGTTCCTTAATGCCTGCTTTATTTGGTTTGCTGATAGGCGGTACTGTATTAATGGCTAACGCACCTGCGAAGATAGATAATCCAAAATATCAATCTTCGTCAATATCCCCACCACCTGATCGTTGCTGGCAACGACCACGGCCGTCCGGTTGCTAAACATCGCCATCAGCGTCTCCAGCCGCGAATTTGGTCCGACGGCCGGAACGTTGCGGTCAAGGATCGCCTCAATCGTCTCTTCGGCGTTATGTTCATGGTTCGACAGCAGCATGTGGTTGAGCAGGTCAATCTCGGTAACGATGCCCTGTAAACGGCCGTCCTCCCCTACTACCGGCATTTGCGAAATATTGTACTCTTTCAACCGTTGCACTACATCACGCATCAAATCAGTGGAGCGGGCAGTGATGACACGGCCGTCCCCCTCTTTCTGTCCCAGAATGTCGCTGGCACGGACATCCATCCAGCTTTGCTCCAGGAAGCCATTTTCGCGCATCCAGTCATCGTTAAACACCTTACTTAGATAGCGCGAACCGGAGTCGGGCAGGATGACGACGATGACCGCCTCTGGCCCAAGCTGGTGGCGGCGAGCATAGCGCAACGCCCCGACAACGGCCGAACCACCCGACCCGCCGGTGAAAATCCCTTCCTCGCGCACCAGGCGGCGCGTCATCAAGAAGCTTTCGCGGTCATTGACTTGCACAATTTCATCCACCACACTCAGGTCGGTTGTACCGGGGAGGAAGTCTTCGCCAATGCCTTCTACCTTGTAGGTTTCGGCCGTGGTCATCTTCCCTGTTTTGTGTAATTCATAGAGGATAGAGCCGATGGGGTCTACGCCAATGATCTGGACCGCCGGGTTCTTTTCTTTCAGATAGCGGCCGATCCCGCTGATTGTCCCCCCCGTTCCCATGCCGGTCACAAAGTGGGTGATGCGGCCGCCCGTTTGTTCCCAAATTTCTGGGCCTGTCATTTCGTAGTGCGATTGTGGATTGACCGGGTTGTGATATTGGTTTGCCAGGATGGAGTTCGGTGTTTCTTCCACCAGTCGCTGGGCGACGGAGTAGTAGCTGCGTGGGTCTTCTGGCTCAACGGCCGTTGGCGTCACCACCACCCGCGCCCCATAAGCACGCAAGAGCAAAATCTTTTCTTGCGACATCTTATCGGGCATCACAAAGATGCAGCGATACCCCTTGATCGCCGCGGCAATGGCTAGGCCAACACCGGTATTGCCGGATGTGGCCTCGACGATGGTGCCGCCGGGTTGCAGACGGCCGTCGCGTTCGGCATCTTCGATGATTGTCCAGCCGATACGGTCTTTGACCGAGCCGCCGGGATTGAAAAATTCAGCCTTTGCCAGCACCAGACACGACAGGCCACTGCTGACTGAATTGAGCCGTACTAATGGGGTATTGCCGATGGTGTCGAGGATGTTGGGGCTGTAGCGCATGGCGGGTTCGGCCGTCAACTCGCCATTTGACATAAGGTTGCCAACCTGGTTGACAGTTGAAGCGTGGGTTTGGGTATTGGTATTCATCATATCTACCTTATCTTTTTCATAGTGGGATAAACGCAATCCTATCAGGAATTGCGATGATAGGGAAGGGGGATTAGGAGGGTAGGAGAGGAAGAGACTTAGAGACTAAGAGATTGGTATTGGTATATTGGTGTATTGGAGATTACCCTTGGGGTCTGCCTTCATCCTTCATCCTTCATCCTTCATCCTTCATCCTTCTCCCTTCTCCTAACTTCTTTCCAGAGGGGCTTGTGTTTCTTAAACTTTATGTCTATAATGGGGGCAGTTTTAGTTGACATAGTAATAGAAGCCGTAGGCTCGCTTCACAAGGTTTGTTATGCGCGAAAACGCGTCGTAATGAATGAATCCACGTCATGTGCGTTTCATCGGCGTTAGCGGCGTAACCATTATCACAGGAGTGGAATCATGGGGCATTTGAAAAAGTCGCGCTGGTCATCGGTTTTGTTGGCTTTCGCTCTTCTTATCCTCACAGCGGCCGTTGTGTCGGCCGCTGCCTATGTTGTTAGGCCGGGAGACTCCCTATGGCGGATCTCGCGCCAGTTTGGCACAACGGTGAATGCCATTGTCGCCGCCAATCCAGCCATTACCAATCCCAATTTAATCTACGTCGGTCAGGTGATTGAAGTGCCGGACGGTGGCACAGGAGGACAGCCGCCAGCGACACCACCGCCGACCACACCCCCACCGGGTGGGTCATCTACCTATGTCGTGCGTTGGGGAGATACGCTCGGCCGTATCGCCGCCCGTTTCGGCACAACGGTCAGCGCCATTGTGGCCGCCAACCCACAGATCACCAATCCTAATTTGATCTACGTGGGCCAGGTGATTACGATTCCGACCGGCGGAACAGCCCCGCCACCTACCCAACCCCCTCCTACTTCGGGCAATTTTGAACTGGGGGGGCAAACCCAAGCCTTTGCCAACGCCCAGTTAATGCGCGATGTAGGGATGACCTGGGTTAAGCGGCAGTATAAGTGGACGCCAGGGGATTCGGCCGATGCGGTTAGAGGGCTGATTGAGGAGGCTGATGCCGCCGGTTTTAAGATTCTGCTCTCTATTACCGGAGCGCAAGCGTATCCACAGTCCATTGATTATGCTTCCTTTGTCACCTTCATCCGCGATGTGGCGGCGTTAAACCCGGATGCTATCGAGATTTGGAATGAGCAGAACATTGATTTTGAATGGCCGGCGGGGGCGATTGATCCGACTGCCTATGTCAATAATCTGCTACGGCCGTCTTATGAAGCGATCAATGAGGTCAACGGCGACATCCTCGTGATTTCCGGCGCGCTGGCCCCTACAGGATTTGATAACGGGGTCAATGCCTGGGCTGATGATCGCTATCTGGCCGGGATGCGTGCGGCCGGGGCTGCCAACTATGCAGATTGTATTGGCGTTCATCACAATGCCGGGGCGACCTCGCCCACCGCTCGTAGCGGCCACCCAACAAGCAGCAGTCACTATAGCTGGTACTTCTACCCAACCCTGGAGCTATACTACAACAGCTTTGGTGGCTCACGGCAGGTCTGCTTCACAGAGCTTGGCTATTTATCAGGCGAAGGTTTCAGCGGGGTGCCCGAGGCCTTTTCCTGGGCCACGGATACATCCGTACAGGAGCAGGCCCAATGGCTGCGCGAAGCCCGTGATTTGGCTCGCACCGATACCCGCGTGCGGCTGATGATTATCTACAATGTGGACTTCAACCAATATGATCCCGCTGGTGATCCCCAGGCCGGATATGCGATGGTGCGGCCGGATGGAAGCTGCCCGGTGTGTGACCAGTTAAGGCAGTAAGCAGTTAAAAGTAGGCGGTAAGCGGTGAATGCGCAGAGCGTGATGATCGCTTGCTGGGTTTGATTTTTAGGACGGCGCGGGTTATTCTCGCGCCGTTTTTGTTTGGAAATGGTGACCATCTGGGTACAATGGTCGGGTCAGGCGTTGCGCGGGTTATTTACCTGCGCCGGTTCAGCAAAGGAAGGACCAGCGATGAAAGTTAGCACCATTTTGTCCAAGAAAAAAGCAGGTGTGGTCACAATCCAGCCGGACCAGCTTGTGCGCGAAGCGATAGGTTTGCTGGTGGCACATCAAATCGGCGCACTGGTCGTGGTTGATCAAGCACAGCGAGTGGTGGGCGTTCTTTCTGAGCGCGAGATTGTGTGGGGCGCGGCCGAAGATGAAATGCTCTTCGACCAACCGGTGAGCCGGATCATGAACCGGGATGTAATTGTTGGAATGCCACAGGACGAGGTGATCTCCGTCGCCCACACCATGACTGAAAGGCGCTTTCGCCACCTGCCAGTTGTCAAGGGGAATACGCTTGTGGGCATCATCTCCATTGGGGATGTCTTAAAAGCGCAACGGGATGCTTATCGCGGTGAGATAGATACGCTGGAAACCCAGATTTTGGCAGAAGGAGATTGATCCATGTCGCAAGTTGGAACGGTCGCGCAACCTTTGCGCGTAGCGATTTTTGGCGCGGGGCCAGCTGGCTTCTATGCCGCTGAACGCCTGTTCAAGGAAGGGGATGTTGTCGTTGAGGTGGATTTGTATGATCGCCTGCCGACGCCTTTCGGCTTGGTGCGGCACGGTGTTGCTCCTGATCACCAAAAAATCAAGTCAGTGACGAAAGCGTTTGACCGCATTGCTGCTAACCCCCGCTTTCGCTTTTTTGGCAATGTTGAATTGGGGCGCGATCTAACGGTAAGCGACCTGCGTAATTACTATCATCAGATCGTCTACACCGTCGGCGCACAGAGCGATCGGCCGTTGAACATCCCTGGAGCCGAATTGCGAAATCACCATCCAGCGACACACTTTGTCGCCTGGTATAACGGCCACCCCGATTTTCGTGATTGCCAGTTCGATTTGTCGCAAGCGCATGTGGTCGTCGTTGGCGTGGGCAATGTGGCGGTGGATGTGTGCCGTATTCTCTGCCGCACGCCGGAGGAATTGGCGAAGACCGACATCGCTGATTATGCGCTGGAGGCGTTGCGTGCGAGCCAGGTTAGAACGGTGACGATGCTCGGCCGTCGCGGCCCAGCCCAGGCCGCCTTCACCACCCCCGAAGCCAAAGAGCTGCTTGAATTGGAGGATTGTGACGCCTATGCCCTGCCAGACGAAGCGACGCTTGACCCACTTTCGCAGAAGCTGCTGGCCGATGCAGATCGAGGGACGGTGCGGAAAGTGGAACTGATTCAAAAAATGGCGGCCAACCGGCCGACCGGCAAGGCGAAGCAGTTGCTCATCCGTTTTCTCGTTTCACCAGTTGAGTTGATTGGGGATGAGATGGGCAGAGTCAAGGCGATGCGGCTGGTGCATAATGAACTGTACGTGACGGAGGCGGGAACGCTACGGCCGCGCCCCACTGACCACTATGAAACCATTCCCGCCGGGCTGGTCTTTCGCTCAATTGGCTATCGCGGCGTGCCACTGCCCGGTGTGCCATTCAATGATAGCTGGGGCGTGATCCTCAACGAAGGCGGCCGTGTGCTCGACCCTGAAAGCAAGGAACCGCGCCTGGGCGAATATACCTCCGGTTGGATCAAGCGCGGGCCATCGGGCGTGATCGGCACCAACAAGCCTGATTCGGTGGAAACGGTAGAGCATATGTTGGAAGATTTGCAGGAGGGGCGGATCTTGCAGCCTGCTTATCCAACGGCCGAAGCGATTGAACAATTGCTGGCTGAATGCCAGCCGCGCTGCGTTACCTTTGACGACTGGCGCAAACTCGACGAATTAGAGGCCACACGCGGTGAAGCGGAAGGACGGCCGCGTGTGAAATTCACCAGCGTTGAAGATATGCTCGCCGCATTAGGCAAATAAGGTAATGGGAGACAACGATAGCCAAGGTATCCAATCACTAAATGCGCTTTCCCCTATGCGCCACAACAAATTAGAGCGTCCAGGTTGCACCATTCACTATTGGCTCGGCGGGGCTGCAGACCGGCCGCTTGTCGTTTTCACGCATGGCGCCACGATGGATCATGCCATGTTTGATGAACAGGTGCCTGCGTTGCTGCCTGATTATCGCGTCCTGACCTGGGATGTGCGCGGGCATGGGGAGTCTCGGCCGTTGCAAGGTGACTTTACGTTGGCGGATTGTGCGGCCGATCTCATCGCTCTTCTGGACAAAGTGGGTGTGGAGCAAGCCGTGTTGGTTGGGCAATCGATGGGCGGCTATATCAGCCAGTACGCCTATCTGTACCATCCAGAGCGCGTCCATGCAATGGTCATTATCGGTGCCACTTCTATCGCCTTGCCCTACAGTCGTACAGAAATAATAGCTTTAAAAGCGTCCTTACCGCTATTTGGACTCTGGCCCTATGGACATTTCAAACGGACTGTTGCCAAAACGACGGCCATCAAGCCTGAAATCCGTGCTTACGCGCTAGAGACCATCAACAAGCTGTCTCATCAGGAGTTTTTGCAAATTTGGAAAGCAGTGACGCTGGCGATTGAGGAGGAAGGCATTCCCGGCCATCAAATTCGAGTGCCGCTTTTGCTGACCCATGGCGATCAGGACACAACCGGCGTCATCCGCCGCGACGCCCCGAAGTGGGCTGCCTACGAGCCAGACGTTGAGTACGTGGTCATCCCCAATGCTGCCCACAACGCCAATCAGGACAACCCCGAATTCTTCAATCGCATCTTGTTGGCGTTTCTCCGGTCGCGTGTCTAGGTGTGTTAAGGGAGTAGTTTATCATAC
>CAYPHY010000010.1:92785-97645 GCA_964410625.1 uncultured Ardenticatenaceae bacterium
CTAATCTCTAATCTCCGGTTTCGCCTCTCGTAAATCACGCAACACAGCCTGATTCATTTGGCTGGTGCGGGGCAGGTCGATCAGATTCATGCGTAACATGCGCTCCGTCATCCGGCTCATAAACAGGCGGTTGAGTTGTGGCTCGGCCGCCATCTCCCGCAAGAGCCTGGCTGGGACCTTAATCAACGTGGACGATTCTTCGGTGATGACATCGGCCGTGCGCGGCAACCCAGCCAACACCGCGATCTCGCCAAAGAAATCCCCTTCGCCCAATGTTTCCAAGACATGCGTTTGCCCATCCTCCTGCCAGCCGGCAATCGCCTGTCCATCGAGGATAAAGTAGCCCTCATCACCCGCTTCGTGCCGGCGCAAAACGGCCGTGCCTTTAGGAACTTCATGAATCGTCGCTTCAGCCTGCAAGCGACTGCGTTGTGCCAGATTCAAGGAGCCGATGATTGGGACAAGGGCGACCAGCCGGTCAATATCAGCCGGTTGTAATAAGCGGCCTGCTCCCAGTCCCGGCGCACTGTCGGCCGTGCGCAACAGGCTGAGGGCGCGCCGCCATTCGGCCGCTGGTTGGCCCAGGCCCGGCAGCACAAGGCTGAGCAAACCGAAAAGCAAGGTGATAATACCGGCCGCCAGATAGAGAAGGCGCAGATCGAAAAAGTCGCCCAGCCCGGCCAGCGCCATGCCGATCATAAACAAGGTGTCGCGGGAGACGAAAAACGCGCTGAAAACACGGCCGCGAGCCTCGCGTGGCGTGTAGCGTTGGATGATCAATGCGCGGGCGATGACCGAGGGAGAATTGACAAACCCTTCGATAGTGATGATGACCAGCGCCAGCGGGATTGAGCTGTTCAGCGCAAAGGCGATGCTTGTAAAGCCGATGCCGATAAAGCTGATCGTAATCCATTGTCCCTCGCGCAGCCGGTCGCCCAGTTGTGCCATGACAATGCTGGCTGCCACGAAGCCAACCAGCGTAACGCTTTCGATCAGACTGAACTCGAACTCCGTTGCGCCCAGCACTTCAACAGAAAAGGGCAGACGCAGGGCATTGCCCAGACCAAAGGCGATGAAAATTGGGATGAAAACGAGAAAGAGCGAACGTAAAATGGGCGTGCTGGTCACAATGTTTAAGCCAGTACGCAGGTTGTGGAATACGGCCGCTACACTCGTCTTTTCATCAACCGCCAATTTAGGCACGCGTACCCGTGAAATCAATAGACCGGCAATGAGAAAAGAGAAGGCGTTCACATAATACGCCCAGGTAACGGAAAACTGGGAGGTGATCAGTCCGGCGGCGGCATAACCAACGATTAACGCGCCGAAGCTGCTGATGGCCATCAACGAGTTGGCGGCGTTTAACTCTTCTTCGGAGGCGATTTCTGGCAAAACGCTGGAGTGGGCGGGGTTGAAGAATTGGCCCACCGCGGCCGTCAGCGCCACTAAAATGTAGAGCCAGGCGATGTTTAGCGGTAGCAGAATGGGGATGGCAACAATCAGGACAGCGCGGAGAAGATCGGCCGCGACCATGATCTGCTTGCGGTCATACCGATCAACGAAGACCCCAGCCACCAGCCCGACCAGCAGGCTGGGGGCCATCGAGGCCATCATCATCAGCCCAACATTGAGCGCTGAGCCGGTTAGTTGGTAGACAAAGATGGATGAGGCCAGCGTGACCAACGAAGTGCCCATCTCGCTCACCAATTGAGCGAGCCACATGAGTGTAAAGTTGCGATTGCGGAAAATAGAAAATGCGGACGGAGGCGGGGTTGTGACTCCCGAATCAGTCATGTGAAATATTACCTCTAGCAAGTGATCTCTATAGTAAAGGTACTAGCGTACCCAAATGTCCACGTCTGGGAGACTGTGGTCAGCGATTTAACAAGCTTGTACTGAGGCCCCGAATATCGTCCTGCAAAAGTTGTATGAGCGATTTGCCAAATCGCTTTACAAGACTATACAGCTTATTGGGGATTAAGCCAATGGAAATCAGCAATGCGGTAGCCGAGCCAGCTAATGAGCGAGAAGGTTTGGCGGCCGTCGGCGGCGATATAGAGGATGTTGCCGGCCGCTTGCGCCGTGCCGGGGATGGTCAACAAGACGCCGCTATTGTCCGGCGTCCACTGCGCGTTGGCAACGGGATTCGACGGCAAGCTGTTGAGTCTGGTCATCGTCGCCGCATTGCCGTCATAGGCCCATAGCCCATTGGCGGCCGCATCGCTGCTGCTAATCGTCAGGACAAGCCGCCCGATGGTGGCTTGCACCCCCGGAGCCGTGATGCCGTATCCATCCGGCGCAATCCCGGCAACGGCATCGGGAATGGAAAGCGGCCGATCAAATAAATGCACCAGCGTCAAATTCGTCCCAGTTGATTGTGGTTGGTAAAAGGAGGCCAGTGGCCCCGTTGCGGTTGTGGAGTTGGGTGGGGTTAAGACCACAACGGTTCCGTCCATTTGCCAGGAAGCGGCCGCCACTGTCGTATAACTGGCTGAATTGGGCAACTGCTGCAACGCTCCCGTTTGCTGGTCCAACACATAATAGGTGTTGCCATTTAGAAAGTGACCATGCAGCAGCAAATAGCGACCGGCCGGAGACCAGGCCAGCGCATGGAGCGAGATCGGCCCGCCACTGCTCCCGCCGGAGAGAAAGACAAGCTGCCGGGCAGTGGTCGGCTGGGCATATTGAAACTCAAAGACTCCGTCCTCATCCAGCAAGAGGAAGTGGTTGTTGTCTGAACCGGCGAAGAGTTGCGGGGCAACCGTTGCATCCTGCCCATGTCCCAACAGGCTGACCGACAGTCGCGCACTGGGATTGATGGTGGGGAATGTGGTCAGGCGCATATTGTTGTTTTCACGTACCAAATAGGCCGCCCATTGCCCATCGGCCGACACCACCATGTTTTCCACACCCGTTTCCGCTGGTATGGCCTGGATTAGCTCTTGCTCGACGACATTAACAACCCGCGTGCGCCGGTTGATCAGCGCCACTTCGACCGCGTTGGAGTTGTTGCGGAATTGCCTTGCCAGCACCCACTCCCCCATCTGGTGGGTTGCGCTGTCTACTACGACGGCGAGCGGATCGCCCATGACCGCCAATGTGCCGCTGTTGCCCTGCCAGGTTGCCAGATCGTCGTTATAGATCATCAACAGATTGTGATTGATAGCTGGTGGGGGTGTGGTGGAGGTGGGAATGGCGGGGACCCAGATTTGACGGCCGACCGTCAACGGGCCAGGGTTCGCCCGTTGCAAAATGCCGGTAGTGGTCTGGAACCAGACAGCGATCTGTTCCCACGTGTCGCCGCTACGCACCGTATAAAGCCAGACACAGGGGGGGCCGGTGATTGGCCCCAGGCTGCCAACGGAGGGTACGGTGATCCAATTGCCAGGATAGATCAGGTTGGGATTGGGCAGTAAATTGGCCTGATGGACATATTGATAGGGTGTGCCATAACAGCGGGCGATCTGGATCAGCCAATCGCCTCGTGTGACGGGATGGAGGATGGTTGCCCCCGGTGGAATGGGCGAAGCAGTTCCGGTGGCGAGGAGTTGCGGCTCGCCCAATGTATATTGCACAACTGGTAATAGGGTTTGGGTGGTCAGATCGGCCGTTAGTCCTGGTTCTGTTCCCGCTCCAGCCGTGCCTGATACCCCTTCCCCTACTGCTCCCCCGCCACTTGTGTCCAGAGTGCGGCCATCCCCGTCCCCCTGGAGCAGGGCAATCGCCAATGGAATGGCAATAATAGCCAGGAGAGCCAGAATTATCAGACATCCTAATGCACGCCGCCAGGTCATTAGCCAGACTCCCTTAAATCAGCGTTATCGGCCGAAGTATGGAAATATGAAAGACGTTTGCTGCCACTATATCGTGGCAATAATGGTCAAATAGCTAACCGCTTTCAACGAAAGTTCTCTCAGCAATGCCAAAACATTACTAACCCAACAACTTTACATAGTATACAGCAATTATGTCGAATTGTCTTACAATGGCAAATTTCTTTTAAAAGCAATTGGCCCAGAGCCAGAAAAGGAGAGGGAATAGACTATCAGACCATACGCCGGGCGACGATAATGGACGGCCGAGAGCTTAGTAAGTGCCTTTAGGGCGCGCCACTTAACAGCGCGGCGGCTTTAGCCCCGCGTGGCTTTATTGACGGACAAAGGTGCCGTTAATGAGTGGATCGGTGCAGGGAAAGGGGAGGTCAATCCGCGCCTGGGCGGTCATCGTGCGGCCGTCGGTTGCTGCCTCGGCCGCCAGATTTAAGGTGATCGCCATACCCTGGACTTCAAAGGTCGCGGCGGCGTTGAGGCGATTGGGATTTGCAGGCTCGGTCTGACCATTGGCTTGCTGGGTGAGTGCCGGGACAGCCTGTGCGCCACAAACGCCGCCATCCAACGACAAACCCTCGGCAATGTGGATGTTGCCGCTGACGGCCGTGCTATTTTGCGTCAACTCCAATGTCACCGGAGCGGTACTGTTATCGCTGCTCGATAGCGTACCGGCAAACGTGCCGTCAAAAGGTGCAGAGGGAGCGGGTAGATCAGCAGCCGGTGGCGCGACCGGATCTATAGTCGGTTGAGGCGGAGGGATAACCAGATTGCCATCTCCACTTGCCAGTGTGGGGGTTGGCAAGTGGCCGAAATTGGAATCAACGGGAGCCGGAGGTAGCGAGGAACCCGAATTGGTAATAGCAAACCAGCCGTAAGCCAGCAGCCCTACCGCACCACAGATGACAGTTAATGCCAGAATAGCAACGAGAATAATGAGTAGGTATTTCATATTGCTTCGACGAAATTATCCGCCGATTGGTTCCCCAGTCTAGTATCACGGGTTGCCAACCCGTAAGCTTCCGGTTTAGCA
>CAYPHY010000010.1:97745-144470 GCA_964410625.1 uncultured Ardenticatenaceae bacterium
CTCTACCCACCAATCTCTGACATCACCCGATTCAGGGGAATGACATTTTTGCTCAGCCCATGTCCCCAGGGCTTGAGCCAGATGCCGTCGGTGATCAGTTGTTTCAATTCGTCGTCGCTGGCCCCACCTCGCAAGGGAGTCATCAAATCCACTTCCTTCTCGCGCAACAGGCAGAGGCGCAAACGGCCGTCGGCCGTCAGCCGCGCCCGGTTACAACTGGCGCAGAAGGGTTGCGTCACCGAGCTGATAAAGCCTACCGTTCCTAGCGAACCTTCCAGGCGGAACAGGCGGGCTTCACCGTCCAGGCGGCCGTCATCCACCGGCACTAACGGCCCCAACGCCTCGCTGATCGTTTCCCGTAGCTCCTCTTCGCTGACGATACCGGCAAGCTGGAAGTCAGCCACATCGCCAAAGGGCATCATCTCGATGAAGCGCACCTGCCAGGGATGGGTGAAGGTCAACTGTGCCAACTCCACCGCATCTTCCTTATCATTGTAGTTACGGACAACAACGGAATTGAGCTTGATTTGCAGTCCGGCCGCTTCCGCCTCGCGGATACCGGCCCAGACATCATCCACCTTCCCCCAGCGAGTGAGCTTGCGAAACTTTTCAGGGTGTAGGGTGTCTACGCTGATGTTCACCCGTTGCAGACCTGCTTCGGCCAGCGGCTTCGCGAGCCGGTCTAGCAAGAGGCCATTGGTGGTCATCGCCACCGCCTCCACACCGGAGGTCTTGGCGATATGGCGCACAATCTCGACCACATTCGCCCGTACAGTCGGCTCGCCGCCGGTCAGCCGGAACTTGCGGAAGCCCAGGTCGGCAAAGATGTCTACCAGGCGGAAGATTTCATCGTCTTGCAGCAATTCGTGCCGCGGCCGAAAGACCATATCCTCCGGCATACAGTAAACACAGCGTAAATTGCACTTGTCGGTCAGGGAGATGCGAAGATAATTGATGTTGCGGCCGAAGCGGTCAAATGACATGGAGTTACTTACCTTATAGGATACATGGTGGTTGTCCCATATGGGGGTCCCATACATGGGGTGCCCCATATAGGTTGCCCAGATGAACGATCTGGCAATAGGCAGCAGTTGCCCGTACCAGTAAATCTAGCCAATAACCCCCGGCTTGTCAATGAATTTTTATCAACTTTTTCTTTTTAATTCCCCAATCTCCAATCTCTAATCTCCCAGTCTCCCAGTCTCAGAGATTAGGAGACTGAGAGACTGCTAAGCGTAGGCTAATCGTTTTCTTCGCAGCGGAAACGAAATAGAGCTTAAAGCGTCTATACAGTTATAATGCAAGTGTGGTGAAGGCCACAGAGTGGGCCGTCACCTTCAGATATACTTAAAGAAAAAATTGGTAACTTTCACCGTGGAGACACAAAGTTTGTCGAAAGCTTCTTCGTGGCTTTGAGCCTTTATGGTTATGTTATTGTATTTACTAGGAAGTCGAACGTGCGTAATTCACAACAATCTATCTTACCAGGCTGGCTCAGCTTCATGTTGTCGGCCGCCTTTATCTTTGCCGCGATCGCCGTCATCGCCTTTGCCTATCTGACGGTGCAGCATCTATGGAATCAGTCTATTAATCCTGTTGAAGCGGCGGCCGATGAAATATTGGATGTCTTACCCGATGATCCGCAAGAGCCTGCTCCCGCGCCGACGATTGATCTCGGTGGTGTAGGAGGAGCATTGCCCACGCCGACATTGGAACCACCGCGTTGGCAAGGGGATGATCGGATCAATATCCTGCTGATGGGTATTGACCGGCGGCCGGGCGAAGCATTTATCTCCCGCACCGACTCCATGATGGTCATCTCCGTCAATCCAGCCAAAAATACAATTTCCGTCTTGTCCATCCCTCGCGACCTCTATGTTCAAATCCCCGGTCGCGGCCAGGAGCGCATTAACACCGCGCTTGTCTATGGCTCGCGGGACGGTGACTATCTGAACGGCGCGGCGTTGGCCATGGAAACCGTCTCCTACAACCTCAATATCCCCATAGACCACTTTGTCATGGTGGACTTTGGGGCGTTCGTTCGCATTATTGATATTTTGGGTGGCATTGACATCGAAGTCCCCTATAACATCAGCGATCCCGAATATCCAGATATGAACTATGGCTATGATCCCTTCTATCTTTCGGCCGGTTTGCAGCATCTGGATGGGACAACGGCCTTGAAATATGCGCGTACTCGCCACCAGGACAGCGACTTTCATCGCGCTTCACGGCAGCAACAGGTGCTGATGGCCGTGCGCCGCAAAGCGTTAAGTCTCGGTTTTACCGACCTGGTGCGCCGCGCTCCTGATCTGTATAACCAGATTCAAGAAGGTATCCGCACCGACCTCGGCCTGGATGATATGGTGCGGCTGGCCTGGACGGTGAACGACATTCCCCAGGAGAATATTCGCAGCGCGGTGTTGGATAGTAATTATGTGACCAGCTATCGTGCGCCGAATGGTGCCTCTGTCCTCCTGCTGCGTCCCGAGGCCGCCACTCCGTTAATCAACAGCCTCTTTTTCGATTAGCATTAGTCAATACATCAATAACCAATACAGCAGTATACTATTTGGTATACTGCTGTATTGGTTATTGGTATAGTTAAATTATGAACCGTTTGCAATTTAAAGAACGCTTGCAACAGGCGCCGTTGTTGCTGGATGGGGCGTTTGGGACTGTGTTGCATAGTCGTGGTATCGTTGCTGATCAATCCTTTGACGAAATCAACCGTAAAGACCCCGCCCTGGTGGCCGATATCCATCGCGCCTACATTGACGCCGGGGCCGACATCATTGAGACCAACACCTTTGGCGCGAATCGCTTCAAATTAGCCGAGTTTGGTCTGCAAAATGCGGTGGCGGCGATCAACCGGGCGGCCGTCTCCATCGCCCGCCGTGTGATCAGCGGCTCCTTCAAGGAAGTGCTGCTCGCCGGTTCGGTTGGGCCGTTGGGGGCGCGTCTGGCCCCGTTGGGACGAGTCACGGCCGCCGAAGCAGAAGAGGCCTTTGCCGAACAAATCGCTGCCTTGGTTGGTGTTGGCACGCTATCTGATGAAACGGCCGGGGTAGACTTGCTGATCATCGAAACGATGTCGGATGTGAAGGAGGTGGAAGCGGCCGTTGCCGCCGCCCGCCGTGTTGCCCCCGACATCGCCATCATTGCCCAAATGACCTTCACCCGTGACGACAAGACACTGCTCGGCTATACACCCGATACAGTCGCTGAGCATTTGGCACGGCTGGATGTGGATGCGATTGGCGTGAACTGTGGCGGTGGCCCGTCGCAAGTGTTGCGTCTAGTCTCGATCATGAAGCAGATCGCGCCACAGATGCCGCTTTCGGCCGCGCCCAACGCCGGATGGCCGGAGCAACTGGCTGGCGGCCGAGTCCTCTATCCCGCCACCCCCGACTACTTTGGTGAGTATGCCCGCGCTTTTGTTGAGGCTGGAATCCAGCTTATCGGTGGTTGTTGTGGCACAACGGCCGCCCACATCCAGGCCATGCGCCACGCCCTGGACACCCCTGGTGAAAGCCGCTACGCGGCGCCGGAGGTGAGGATCATCCAGCGAGCGGAGAACAAAGTGGCGGCGCTGGACCAGCCGACTCAACTGGCTTGCTATCTCCAAGAGCGCAAACTGGTTGTCACCGTGGAGATGAGTCCGCCGAAGGGGGTTCGGCCGCAACGTCTGCTGGCCGGGGCGCAAATGCTGCGCGATGCCGGGGCCAACTTCCTCAACATCGCCGATAGCCCACTGGCGCGGATGCGGATGAGTGCCTGGGCGGCCGCCTATCTGGTGCAGCAAGATATTGGCCTGGAAACGATCCTCCACTTCCCGACGCGCGGCCGGAACCTGCTGCGTATTCAGGGCGACATCCTCGCCGCCTATGCAATGGGTGTGCGCAACCTCTTTGTGACCATGGGCGATCCGGCGCGGATTGGCGACTATCCCGAAGCATCCGACACCTCCGACATCATGCCTACCGGCCTTTTGCAATTGATCAAGGAGCGTTTTAATGCCGGACTAGACAAGGCCGGTCAATCTATTGACCAGCCGACCAACTTTGTCGTCGGTTGCGCCCTCAGCCTTACCCCTTCGGATATAGACAAGGAGATCAAACTGCTACGCAAGAAGGTGAAGAGCGGGGCGGACTTTGCCTTGACCCAACCGGTGTTTGATGCGGAAGCGGCCGTCGCCTTCATCCGCGAATACGAGTCCCGCTATGGTGAGCCACCGCCGCCGATCCTTGCCGGGATCAAGCCCCTATACAACAGCCGCAACGCCGAGTTCCTGCACAATGAAGTACCGGGGATGTTCATCCCTCAAGGGCAACGGGAACGGATGCGGCAGACGGCTAATCCCCAGGTGGAAGGGGTGGAGATCGCCCGCGAGATCATCCAGGCATTACGGCCGCATGTCAGCGGCTTTTACCTGATGCCCGCTTTCAACCGTTATGACCTGGCGGCCGATGTGCTAGACGTGTTACAAGAGGATAAATAGGATTCGTTAAAGGGCGGTTGTGCTGACTAAACAGACTGATGTAGTGATTGTCGGTTCTGGCCCTGGCGGGGCGACGTTGGCTCGCGCTCTGGCGCAATCGAGGGCGGGTCTGGGCGTCACCTTGCTCGAACGCGGCCGTGACTGGCGGCAACACCCCCTCTACGGCACTTACCCCGGCGCGATGCTCTATACCGATCAGGCGTCGCTGCTCTTCACCTCCGAAGGATTGAATATCATCCGCCCGCTGATGCTCGGTGGCGCAACGAGTATGTATTGTGGCTGTGCTGCGCGGCCGCTGCCCTGGTGGCGCGAGCGGTACGGGATTGATCTGGATGGTTATGCGGCCGCGGCGGCCGAAGAACTGTGTGTCGCGCCATTGCCCCCTCAATTACGCGGCATGGCTTCCACGCGCATCGCCGAAGCGGGTGGAGAGTTAGGCATGGCTTGGCATCCGCAAGACAAGTTCATGCAGCCTGAACGCGGGTCGGACTTTGATTGTGGGGCGCATTGTATGTTGGGTTGCCGCTGTGGGGCGAAGTGGAGCGCGGCCGAATTTGTGGACCAGGCCGTGGCCGAGGGGTGTGATCTGTGGACAAACGCGCGGGTGGAGCGCGTTTTGGTGGAGGATGGTGTGGCGACCGGTGTGGTCGGCCGCGTGGGGCGGCGGCCGTTTACCATCCATGCCAACACCGTCGTCCTGGCGGCCGGGGGCATTGGCACACCACGTATCTTGCAACAGACCGGCCTACGAGGGGCAGGGCAGGGGATGGTGATGGACACCACAATGATGGTCTATGGTCATGCCCCCTTCAAAGGCAACGGCCAGGAACCGCCCATGACCTGGAGCTATGCCGACGATGAACTAGGTGTGCTCTATTCGACCCTGATCGATCCCTGGTTGCTTTACCCCTTGATCATGGCCACCAAAGGCCCGGCCTACCCGCTGACCTGGCATCGCTGGGGGCATACGTTGGGGGTGATGATTAAGCTCAAAGATGAAATTAGCGGTGGCGTGGGTGTGGGGGGCGACGGCCGCATCCACAAAGGGGTGACGGCCGCTGACCGCCAACGCTTCAACCAGGCCGAAGCTGTCGCCGGGGCCATCCTACGCCGTGCCGGTTGTGACCCCGAAACAATCTTCACCACTCCCCTGCGCGGCACGCATCCCTCTGGAACGGTGCGTATTGGCGAAATGCTGTCAACTGACCTGGAGACGGAAATCCCTAATCTTTATGTCTGTGATGCGAGTGTGTTTCCAGAGGCATTGGCGCGGCCGACCGTTCTAACTATCATTGCGCTCGCCTGCCGCCTGGCCGAGCATTTGTTAGCTCTCGAAGTAGATAGTTGAACTCAAGCAAGTAAAGTAATAGATGCGAGTTCTTTCCGTTGAGTGTCAAGAACACGGATCATTTTTTGAACTAAGTGGACTGCCTCTTCTGTAAATAACGGCTCATGGCATTGTTCACAGATAAGAACCGGCACATCGTCAATAATGAGATGATACCCATTGCGGTTCACTGTATAGCTGGTTTTTCCAGTGACTAATTTGCCCTGACAATATGGACATTCCATAGTATTTATGCTCCGTTTAATGCTAACGGCGTTTACGAGTTTTCCAATTGGCACCCCATCGTTGTTTTGCAGGTAGATAAACAGTGATAATCGCTAGGTAGTCATCTTTTGGTGAACAAACCACGTGAATGGGACGATTGTTAATACCATTGCCTAACATGAGGCAACTGTGCCCACGTACATCTTCAGGATAATCTTCGATAATTTCACCATCGAATACAACAGACCTAACTTCCTCCGGTGTAATTAATTCATCTGGCCCATTCATCTCATACAATGCGTGAGGCAAGTACAAAATTCGTTTTTGTGCCGTGGCACGTATAGCTTGTATGAAAGGGTCAGACACTCTGTTTCCCGAAAAATTCTATGTTCAAAGTAACTTATGATGAACAACTTGTTCAGAGTAAGATTATGATAGAATGCAATAGGGGTGTCAAGGTAGTTACCGCTCGTTACTCATCGGCCGTGCCAGATTCGCCGCGAGTATGACAAAGAGCAGAGCCGTTTGCCAGTTCGTACCCAGCCAAAGCGTTGTGTCGAATAGGTTTAGGACGATCATTGCCACCCAGGGAGCCAATTGGGAAGGAAGCAGACTATTGTGAGGAATATCGGCCGCTCCCCGCCTCAATCGCCCAAACGGAGCCAATACCAACCACAGCCACAGCAAAAGACCGCCAATCCCCAACTCGGCCGCCACCAGCAACGGCACGTTGTGTACCTGGGTAGCGTTCGGATCAATCATCTGTGCCGCCTCGACAAAGCGGCCGAGGCCCACGCCCCAAATGGGATAGGTCATAATCAACTGCAAAGCGATTTCTGCACTGCCGACTCGTTCACTGATCGAGGTCGCCTCAATCTCTGAATCGAGATTCAAAAAGCGGCTGAAAGCGAGATCGTAGTAGGCGACAAAAAGCCATAGGAGCGGCAGCACAAGGATGAGGCCAAGTAGGGCTTTTGGCCCTTGTGGCCCTTGTGGGCGTTGTGGGTGTTGTGGGCGGATGATCGGCCGTGCCGTTTGTTCCTGTCGCTGTTGTTGCCGCCACCAAAGGAAACACCAGGTAAGTATACCGGCGGCAAAGGCCAGCCACGCTGCCCGCGAAAAGCTGAGAAAGAGTCCACTGATCCCGATGAGCGAGGCCAGGCTGAAGAATAGCTGCCTTGGGAGTGACCACTGTGTCCAGCGAACGGCTTGGGGCAGATAAAGCAGTAAGCCGATGCATAGAATCGTCCCCAGGACATTGGGATGGCTGGTCAACCCATAGCCACGCAGCCAGTTATGTCCGCGTGCCCAAAGCACCGAAGTTCCCTCCACCCCTAAATCGAGGATTGGCTCTCCCAGCCATCCTAGACCAGCTTCATGCTGTAAATAAAATTGTGCAAGGGCAACGGTGCCCTGGATGAGCAACACGACGCCGATGGCGGCCGTCAGTTGCGGCCGTTCATTCACCACATATAGATACACCGCCCAGGCGACCAGGATCATAGTGAGATAGAAAAGGGCGTTGGCGGCCGACGAGTGGCGTAGGCTGAACATGCCTAAAAGCGACAGACCGGCAAAAGGGAGCCAAAAGGTGCGTGGCCCCCAATCAAAACGTGATGATTTCGCCGCTCGCCAACGGAGCCATGTTCGGCCGAGCCAGAGCAAGAATAGGGCAAAGGGTAACAAAGCCATTATCCCTAGTGGCATAACCCCTGTCTGCAACTGATGAAATTGCCAGATAGGAAACCAGCTAAACAGGCCGCTACGCCAATTCGGCGTACACATCACCACGGTAAAGAGCAGCGCGAAGCCGATTTGCCCCCAACGGTGCAGGCGCTCCGCCAGTGATCGCGATTTCATCACCGGCATTGCGCCGTCGGCGGTCGTTAGGGGGTCAGTTGGCTGATCAATTGGAGAGGACACGGTGGTAGATGGCGATAGTTTGGGCGGCCGCCATACGCCAGGAAAATAGTCCGGCTCGCTGCAAGCCTGACCGGCTAAGGGCCTGCCGTCGTTCTGGCTCCGATAGGAGACGGTGCAATCCATGAGCGATCGCTTCGATACTGAGCGGGTCAACTAACTCGGCCGCTTCCCCACAAATCTCCGCCATTGCCGTGTTGCGGCTGGTGAGAATCGGTGCACCGCAAACCATCGCCTCAATTGGTGGAAGGCCGAACCCTTCGTATAGCGATGGGAACGCAAATATCGTTGCCAGCGAATAAAGCCCTGGTAAGTCAGTTGTTGGCACATAGCCCAGATAGCGAACAAAGTGCTCAAGCTGTAACGACTCGATCAGCTTTGGAAAACCCTCCATATGCCAGCCCATCGGGCCAACCAGGAGCAGCGGTACTTTGCATCCCTGTTGGTGGAGCAAGGCCAACGCCTGTACCAAACGAGCCAAATTCTTGCGTGGCTCCAGCGTGCCGACATAGAGGATGAAGCGTTCCGGTAGCTGATACTTTTGCTTCAGGCCTTGGAGGACGGCCGTATCTTCCACGCGCCGGAACCAATCAGGTGGCGCTTCATAGACCACCTCCACTTTCTCCGGCGCGACTTTCAACACCTGTAGCAGGTCTTTCCGCGCCGTTTCGGAGACAGTGATGATTGCACCAGCACGGCGAGCCAGCGCGGGCATGATCAAGCGCATCGCCAGCAGGCGGCTCCAGGGGTGGAAGCGACGAAAAAGAAAGAGTGAGGCATCATGGATAGTCAAGACGAAAGGGCAGGGTTGTCGCAAGGGGGCGATGGCGTTGGTGAAGTGGCATAGATCGGGATGATCATCGCGAATCACAGCCGGCAACATAAGCTGCATCCATAACCAACGGCTGGTTGGTAAATACGCCGGTATTTGCTGCGCTCGTGCCAGTTCTGGCTCCAGCGTATCTAACGGCCGGTTGCTATAGAAATGGTGTTCCCAATCAGGCGTGGCAGATTGAACGGCCGAGAGCAGCCGTGCCGTATAGTGCCCGACCCCGGAACGTTGTCCCAGAAGCGGGGTTGCGTCGAAACCAATCCGCTTAGCCATAAGCGTCATTTATCCATTGACCGCCATCCAATATCCATAATCATTACCCACAAAAAAGGAAAGATAACAACTATTCAGCTATCATTCATAATCTCATGCTTCATCATCCTATAGTTCGTTTTCTCTCATTCAGCCACAGGCCGACTAGTAACCAAAACAACAGGGCGGTGGCGTTGAAGAGCATAAAGTAGTCGAGCAATCCATGAATAATATAGGCCAGTAGTCCAATGGTCACGGCTATTAATCCTATACCCGCTTCCGTCATTCCACCCATTCCACCCGTTCCATGTCTGAAACCGGGCGGCCGTTGCCGAGTCACTGCGCGGAGCGTTCGTGCAAAGTCGAACAAAAGCCAGAGGACCCAGGCAAAAAAGGGCAGTGTGCCGATAATGCCATGGGAGACCAGGGTTTCCAAATACCAATTATTGGTGTGAATGGTGTCATTCCAGGAGGAGCCATGTGGCAGAGGGATGGTGTCAATGAAACGGCCGTAAATCAGCCGGAAGTTGTCTAAACCGATCCCCGTTAACGGATGAAGCGCAAACAGTTTGAGCGCTATCCGCCATAAGGTGGCGCGGCCGGGAATGGGCGCGTCAAATTGTAAGGGCGCCGTGGCGACGGCCGGAAGCTGATAATCGGCGAATCGCCCATCTGTTATGCTATCACCGGTAACCGTGACCCGGCTGCGGGCTTCGGTCGGGTTCTTGGCTCCAAACCAGGTGACATTTTCATGCACCATATCCCAGACGAGTTCGTATTGTCCGCTTTGGACAGGCGCACGCAATGGGACTTGCAACACGATGGTTTCACCCGGTTCCACACGATGATCAAGCGACTGGCGTGGATGGCGGGAGAGTTCCAGTGCGCCATTTTCTAATTGCCAACGCATTCCTAAACGAAAGGAATTGGTTCCAGAGTGGAACCAGGTGAGGGAACCAGTGTTGTGAATAGTGACGGGCACAACGAGTGTTTCATCTACGCCCACTACCAATGAGGAAGGGGCCTGGATGTTTGCCTGATACCAATCACTGGCCGTCTGGCTCTGGAGGCGCAAGCGAAAGACGGGACTGAGTACGAAATTGGCTGCGATGAGCAGCAAAACCGCACCCGCCGTGCCACCCCACCACCATGCCATCCGGTTTTGACGTGTTGGCTTGGCCCGGGTTGATATAAGCAACCACCCACAAACGAGCAGATGGGAAAGAACAATGGTCCCCAGCGCGGCGCGGCTGAAGGTCAAGATGGCAGCCTGAGCATAGAGCAGCAAAGCAATTCCCCACCCAAGCGCCACCAGGCGCCGGCCGTTCCCCCACGCCACAATGCCTAACGCCACCATCAAGGGTAGTGTAGCCTCAAAATACATCGCCGCCTGGTTGGCATAGTCGAAAGGGCCGGCGAGGCGCAAAAATGGCCCGGCGACGGTGGGCGTTGAGCGCCACGGCCGCAGCCACTCAAAATCATAAGCCACAAAAACTTCACTCAGCCCAACAGCGGCCGCTACCACCCCGCCGGCAACAGCCGCCACTACAATTCCCCACCACGCTTTGCGCGACGGCACCAACAGCAGAACGGCTGGTACAAGCAACATCCCCGCCAGCGTCCGCAAAGCTGCTCGCAACGCATTTCCCCGAAATTCTGGAGCGAGGAGCGCGGACAAGAGGAGGCCTCCCAGATATAGCCCCAGAAGCAATAGCCACAGCGGCGGTACGGCTTTCAATCTTACGCCTGCGGGGACCGTTGCTTGCGCTGGCGTCTTACGAGCAAACCATTCAGACCGCCCGACCAGCCAGTGAGCCGCCGCCATAACGAGCACCGATCCCAGCACCATCTCCGTATTGCTAATTGCCAACGGCCCTACATGCAACAAGGGAGTATCCAGCTCAAATGGAAGTGTCAAGGCCAGGGCAAGGAGCAGCCCATAACCCAGACGTATAGTCAATTCATGCAAACTCATGGCTGCGGTGGCGGTGAATAGGTGGGTGATACATGTGGTGTAACAACAGATGGCTGTGGTCTGGTGTAGCCTAGCGTTGTCAGGCAGGCGAAGAGGAGAAACAATTCGGCCGCAATGGTCGAGATTGCCGGACCAATTGTGCCCAGAATGGGAATCGTCCACCAACAAATAGCTGCATGAAACACGAGCATTATCCCTGTAAAGACGCCCACTAACCTCTGCTGTCCGCGTGCGATCAGATAATGGGTTAAGCTATAGTTGATAAATAGTACGGGAATTCCGAGAATCAGGATTTGTAATACAGCGATGCTATCGGCAAAATCGGGGCCATAGAGCCAAACAACCAGCCGGGGGGCGAGGAACCACAAGCCAACGGTCGCCCCCATACCTAACAAGGCCAGGAGAGAGGTGGCGCGTATGCCTAATGTTCGCGCTTCGTCCGGCGCGCGGCCGAGCGCAAACGTGAAGGCAGGAAAGACGGCCGCCATCAGCGACGCCGGAATGATTTGCGCTGGTTCCACCAGACGCGCCGCCGCACTAAAGTGGGCTACCGCCACTTCGCCGGTGAGTGCCTGGAGCAGCAAAATTGCCACTCGTGTATAGGCTATAGAGAGAAAGATGGCAATTCCCAATGGCAAGGCTTGCTGGAAGAGATGGCGGGCGAACGGCCATTGGCGGATGAAACAACGGTAAGCAACAATTTCCCGGTAACCGCCAAACCACCCTTCGCGCCGCAACAGGGAGAGCGACAGCCAGACAAAAAAGAGTGCGGTTGCCAACGTGACACCTCCTAGCCAGAGGAGATCGGCCGCCGGAGCAAGCAACAAGACGGTGATACCCGCTATGGCTGTGGTCAGCCGCGCGGCCGTCAGCAAGCGCACTTCCTTCAGTAACTCCTGGCGGCCGCGAAACACGTACCCCGTAAATTCAACGAATGTATTGAGCAAAGGGGATAGGCTCAAACAGAGCAGCCCCAATCGTTCCGGCACACCCCAACCACTTGTCAGCAGCAACAACAGCAGGACTACCACCAGCGAGAGCAACAACTTCCACTGTAAGGCAATCGTGACCAATGAAGCGCTGGCATTCAACGCGCTTTGATTCGTCGTTAATGCTTCAAGAACAGGTTGCTCCTCCTCCCCGAATCCTTCTTCCGCCTGCTCACTGCCTACTGACAACTGCTTACTGTCTACCGGCGACTGCCCCGCCAATTCACGTGTTACCACCAATTGCAGCCCCAGATCAGCAAGCTGCGCCAGCACAAAACCCCAGGCCAGCGCATAGTTATAGAGTCCAAACCCGGCCGTCCCCAATTGCCGCGCTGCCAACAAGACCAGCGCAAACGAAGCCAAACGGCCGATCAATTCCGAAGCGAACTTGGCAAGGGCGTTACGGCCGATGCGCCGCCCCAGCGACAACGACAACCATGATGGAGCCATATGGCCCGGCAATTTAGCATGGTCTAAAAAAGTTGTCCAACGGCTTTGCAATCTCTCAGCAATAGTGGCGGCTGTTAGAGGTCAAGGGCAACTAACCAAAGAGACATCATCCACGTACATCGCAGTGATGCCGCCCCAACCATTGTTGTAGACACCAAAGTAGAGTGTGACCGTTTGACCGCGATAGGCGGTCAGATTGATCTCATGGTAGCTCCAACCTGTATTTTGTCGTTGAAAGAGCAGCGTGTGTTGTCCGGCATGGTTATAGAGCAAGACCATTTGGGCGTCGTCACTCAATTGAATATCGGACTCGCTGGAGGTGGGGATGATGGGCGGTGGGTCCAGGCGAGCGGCCGCGCTTCCCGTAGTCAAGGGATGGAGCCAAAAGCGAAGCGTGACATTACCCGCGCTGTCGGGAATGGTCACGGCTTGCTGGATTGAAGAGTAGCTATACCGGTTATCCGCCGGATTGACGATGCCGGTACGCATCGCCCAAGAACCGGCATGAACAACGGCCGAGCTATAGGCGGCGGGGTACTCATTGATGTTGATCTGCCAACCGGAATTGTTTTCAAAGCCGCCGTTAACGATGCGCTCAGTGCAGTTCGGGGTTGGCGTATTGGTTGGCGGAGGTTGTGAAGTGGGTGGTGGCGGCGGAGGCGGATCGGGCGGCTTTGAGGTCGCAGTGGCCGTTGCCGTTGGCGTGGGCGAAGGGGTGATGGTTGCTGTCGGTGAAGGGGTGAGCGTTGGTGAGGGGGTGGGCGTAAAGCCATAGACGACGGCTGGCAGAAAGGCAGGGGCAAGTTCAGAGGTAGAGGTAGGAGTAGGAGTGTGGGTCATTGGCCCCTGGCCGATGACAACCGAGCCGTTTATCCCCGTTCCAGGTGTGCTTTGCCCGGAGGTGTTGCCAAACGAGGGCGGAGGGTCATCAGAGAAGTTGACGGCCGCGACGGTCTGTGCGGCCGCCTGTCTGGCGGTGAAGGTGATGGTGATCAACTGTCCATCGGGCATGGTTGCCAGCGGGGTGGAGGCGTCAAAAATTGTGAAGTCAATTTCGCCATCAGTATCACTGGCGTCAAAGCTGGCGCTGACCAGAAAGGCGGGCGGTACGTTCACTTCTATATCATCGGGAAGGCCGTCACCATTCCCATCGGCCGGATCAAGAGTCAACCAGTTGGCGTCATAATCAATGGAAAAAACCAGGCTGCTAATTTCGGCGCCGTTGGCAGCGTAATTAAGCGGAACAGTAACCTGCGTACCGGGCGCGGCGGGAATAGCGGAGGGAATGGACAACTGTGGCCCATTTGCAGCACGACCGCCAACGGTGGTTGTCCTGACCAGGACCACCATAAGCAATACGGCCGCGATCAATGCCAATCGGTTGATTATCTGAGAACGAATCATGGCTTCCGCTCCTTTGTAGGAGGTGAGTTTCCGGAAAGTGGCTACTGGCGCTGCTGCCAATAGCCACTTTCCAGAATTCACTCCCAATAGCGTCTAACCTTTAAGAGAGGGTCTATTATCAGCGAAGTGCGACTGGCAAATATACCCTAATGGCGACAGAACCGAATTGGACCGCTCCATCATCCGCGGAACCGGCCACACTTTGTCCGCTCGTTGAGCCAAAGGAGACCGGCGGATCACTGGCGAAGCCGACATGGGCAACGTTGCCCAGGGCTGTCTGGCCTGTTTGCAACTCTAATACGGCTAACATGCCGGAGGGCAAGGACACAGTAGGGTTGGCAGGGTTAAAGATGGTGACATCTAATTCACCATCCACATCGGCCGCATCATAGCTGACGGCGGCCAAAAAACCGGGTGGCAAGGCCAAGTGGAGCGCGTCCGGCACCCCATCCAAATCGCTATCGGCGGGATTGAAAGCGAGCAGAGTTTCATCCAGGTCAATAGAGAAAACGAGGGCGTTAATCGCGGCACTACCGGCCGTGAAGTGAATGGGTAAGGAGACTGTTTCTCCAGGTTGGGCAACCACTTCTCCAATATCTAGCCCCACATCGGTGCTGTTACTCATGTCTGGTCGGGTGTTAGCGGACGTTGCCGTGCGGCTCGTTGTGCTCCCTTGCAGGCATTGGATCAGGCCATTCAAATCATTAAAGATGACCAGAATGGTGCAAGAGATGTCACCCGCATCTACCTGGGAATCCTGGTTCGGGTCACAGCCACGCGGCTCGCCGGGGAATGTGCCGCCGGGGGTAGCGGCCGCGCCCGTCCCGTCACCATCGTGAATCTCAAGGATCACGGCCGATATGTCACCGGCATCTACCACACCGTCATCGTTGCAGTCGCCGCCATTGTTGTGCAGGATTTCTACCGCACCGTTACGCATCGTCCCGGCTACGCTGGCCCCGGCCGTATTGCCAAAGGTGGCGATGGGGCTTGTCGAGAAGCGCACGGTGGTAAATTGGCTGCCACCGACCGGCGGCTGGCAGATTGCGCGGAGGGTGACGTGGACTAAGTCGCTGTTGCCCAGGGGCGTTACCGGACTGACCGGATCGTAGATCGACACTTCTAAAGTCTGGTTGTGGCCTCGATAGGTGGCGGTTGCGGTATAGCCAGCCGGAAGATTAAAGCTAACGTCATCAGGAATGCCGTCACCGTTGCTATCACTCGGATCAAAGGCCAGACAGGCATTGTTCAAATCAAGCTCAAAGGCTATGGAAGAGATGGAGTGGCCGTTGTTGCGGAAGCGAATAGGTATGGCGATCTCTTCGGCGGCATAAACGGGATCAATGTCGTTTTGCGGAACGCTCAACTCCGGGCCGGGAGGGATGGTGGCAACACGGTCGTGGGCAAAGACATCACGCAGGTTGTTGGTGTCGTCGCTGACCAGGTTATTGGCGTCGGAGGCGAAGGCGACATGGCGGCCGTTGTCGTTGATCGCCGGCCAGAAGGACGGCCCATTGGCCTCGCTGCCATCATAGCCAAAGGAGGCCTTGCGAATGACACGCGGGCTGTTGATCTTGTAGATGTAGATGTCGCGTAGGCCGTTGAAGTCGCCGGGCAGGATGTTGCTGGACTCTGTTTCATAGGCTACATACTGTCCATCCGCGCTGAGCGACGGCCGGTAAGAATTGCGGTTCCCCTGATTACCAAAATCGTCTACCGAGACGAGCAAGGTTGTGGAGCCAAAGCGTAGGAAAATATCGCTGCTGTTGTTGGTGTCGCCCGCCACCAGGTTGTCGGCTTGCGAGGCGAAGGCCACCAGTTGCCCGTTGGCGGTTATCGAAGGATGGAAGGAGCGACCCGCTCCAAAGCCCTGGCTGATCAGGGTGGTCGTTGGCGGCGAAGCGCAGCGATTGCGGACAAAGACATCGCTGATAGTGTCTGCATCCGCCCCCAGGTTGTCGGCATCGCTGGTGAAGGCGATGTAGCAGCCGTCCAAACCGGGCGAGATGGCCGGGGTGTAGGACGGGCCGTTCAAGGCTTGCACGCCGCCATTGCCCAATGAAATACGAGTGGTGGTGTTTGTCTGGCGGTCGCGTAGATAGATATCAGCGACATTGTTGGTATCACCGGCCAGCAGAGAGGTGGCGAAAGAGCGAAAGGCGACGTAACGGCCGTCTTGCGAGATGGATGGCTGGTCGGATACGGCGTTGCCCTGCGCTCCACCATTGCTGACAGAGACACGCTCCATAGATCCATTTACCTGGTCATAGACGAACACGTCCGTCGTGCCGTTGGTGTCGCCAGGAACAAGATTGCTGGCTGCGGAGGAGAAGGCGATGAAACGGCCGTCGCGGGAAATAGCGACATTGCTGCCGCCAAAGTCGCCGGTCACGGCCACCCCGGAATCACCATTGGCCTCGCTTCCACCGAGGCCGACGGAGACACGGCGAGTGGTAACGGAGCCTGGTTCATCAAAGACGCCATCCCCATCGGCGTCACGGTCGCGGACAAAGACATCCACATGCCCGGCATTATCCCCATCAACCAACGTGTTGGCCTCTGATTCAAAGACCACGTAGCGGCCGTTGCCGGAAATGGCGGTGCTATAGATACCCGATCCGCCGCCGAAACCTTCGCTGCCATCGCTGTGTAGCGACACGCGCTTCACTACGCCGGGATTGATCGGATCACACTCCACTAGCGAGAATTTGCTAATCCAGGTGCGCCAACTGTCGCTGTCGGAGAAATGGTAATATTGGTTCGTATACCAGAACTCACAGTCGTTATATGGATCAACCGACATATGGCTATACCGCCCCCACGGGCCATCCACGAGGGTGTCTGGGTCAGGTAAATCTTGTGAAGCAGAGCCGTCAATTAAACGCGCCTCGGGCATCAGCGAACCTGTGGGATCGGTTGCCAATCGGCCGGTGTAATAAATTCCCGGATGTCTTCCTTCGCTGGAGCGGCTGTAGGCCAGGGCCATATTACCCTGGCGATCAACTGCCATGCTGCCTAACCAGCGGTAATCGTTATCGGCCGGTTGCTGGTGCGTCCCTTGCTGGTGAATGGTTGGTGTGGGCGCAGTTAGATTGCGGATCTCATACCAACGAACGCCCACGGTGTTGCCATTGCCTACGGTGTGGTTTGCCCACAAGGATGGCGCGACGACTCCGTTCACCTGATGGCGGTATTGAAGGGGTTGCATCAGTCGTTGTCCAACGATGTCTAGTTGTTCATCGCTGCCTGCTTGTGGGGCGAGGAAGCCAACCGGCCAAGTGAAGTTGTTGACAATGGTGGTGCGGGGGCCGCTGAATGTGGATTGGCTGGTGTTGATCCAGTCCACATGGAACTCCCAGGTGTAGAGCTTATTGGGCGGGGCAACGGCCGCAAAGTAGTTCGGCGTCCCCGTTGGTGGCGGCGGGCCGATCAGATTGCTGGGCAGCAGTCCAAAATAGCCGAGGCTCTCGCTGAAGTAGAAACTTTGTGTGTCGGGTGTGGGATTTCCAGCGACGAGATCATCACGGTTGAAAGCCCAGACGGTGAACCCCTTTGGCGTGCGGTGCAGACCATTGTCCACAACATCATAGAGGTCGGCAGCCATGTAGTAGCCATCCGGCCAGACGCCAAACTTAGGTTGGTCGTGTAGATAGTCGGGGTGAATCTGGAAAGCGTACTGCGCCCAATGCTGGCTGCGGTCGGCCGTCAGCGGCAGCGTTCCGCCGGTGGTATCCAGGACGCTGCGCGAAACGGCCACACATTGGTAATATGGCCCATCGTCTATATCCTCATAGGCCACATCACTAACCAGCCAACGGCCGGACATATGATCATAGTGGACCTGGGACTGGCCTCGATTGTATCCGACACAAGGCGTGCCATTTAAGCTGCTTTCAGAGAAGAAATCGTTTAGAGAGGTGGCATCTTGCAGGTTGCCGCTAAACTTATCGAACAGCGCGATTTGCAAATTAACAACTTGCAGATAGTGGTTAAAACCTACCGCCCCGCTTACATCTGGTACGCGCGGGTCGCCATCCAGACGAGAAAGCCCGTCGAACTCTAACAGCACAATGCCATTCGCGGCGGCTGGTGCGGCACTTGTAGTCGCAAAAGCGACAACGGCCAGTAAAAGAGAGAGAAAAGCAGTGCGAAACGCGAGGTAAGGGTGAATGCGCATCCCAACTCCTCCTTATAAGAATGTTAACTGCACCGAAAGACTAGAACTGCTACCGACCATCATACCATATGCGAGGCTGAATGGGAAGTACCTCCTGAGTAGAAAGACATAAAGGAGGCGTGAACATTTCTGGAAGCCAGGTAATTTATTGCGGTTTATTGCTTAGATTAGCTTGTGCGTTCAGCAGGGGAGCCTACGTAGTGGATCAAGGAAGCGTGCAAGGGTGTAGCGCAACCGTTGGCGACGGCCGAACGGCCGATAACGATACGCATACTCGTGGTTGCGCTGCTGTGCCATCATCGTCCCCAAGCTGCTCATATCAACGTCCTCGCGGCGGCAGAAAACAATCTCGTCCCCTGGCACATTGGCGACGATATTGGCCTCTATCGGCCGCATCACCTGCCCAAAGCGAAACAGTGGGTTGCGGCCGGGGCGTGTGGTTAGGACATACTCAGATCGCAACTGTGCAGCCGATTTGGTGGCGTGTAGATCAATGTCATACGCTTTGCCGTGAAAGAAGCTCGTTAGACGGTTGAGCCGGTCGGGGAGCAATTCATAGAAGGCATCATAAACAGCAATGGACTCATCCAAGGGGAGGAAGCGAAACTGTTGGCGGTAGTGTTGCAAGGGGACCTGGAAAAAGGTCGTCGGCCGCCGGAAATGCGTCCCGACTTCGCCAAAGTTAGTCGTCAGCGATTCGCGCGGAAAGGCATAGTAGCGGCCGCTATTCACCAGATACTTCGTCTTGATCGGAAACCAGTCCGTGCTGGGGAAGCGGCCGAATAGCTCATGCAACGGGTCTGCGGGGGTGATGCGGTGGTCGGCCGTTGCATACCACTCGGCAAAAGCAGCCCATTGATCGGCCGTGTACACCTGCCCCTGATACCAGGCAATCGGTAGAAAAAAGAGATCGCTATCATCAAGATAAGGGATAAAAGGCTGGTGGGTATAGCCGTTGAACCACAGGGCATTCAATGATATTCCGGCGATACGGGGATCATCGCGGTAAAAATCAACGGCCTGCACAGCATAGCGGTAAAATACCTGCGAGACATAGAGATCATCTTCTAGCAAGATGACTGCTTCATACCGTTGCGACAGTGCCCCACAGTAAAAGACATTGCCAATCAGCCCCAGGTGATCCGCATGATCGATCACCTCTTTCGAGCCATGCGGCCAGACAAACGCCTGTGCCAGTTGGCGAACGGCCGCGTTGTCCGCTTTTCGCTGTTGGCTGGCATCCTCGGCCGCGCGATCAATGGAAAGCACCAATGGCACAGGCTCAGGGTAGTGCGCCTGTAGCAGCGAAGCCAGCAGCCGCTCCAGGGCCAACGGGCGACTGAACGCGGGAATGACAATCGCCGGTCTCATGGGTACAGTCCGCGGATAAGCGCGTCGAACACGCGGCATAGAGTCGTTTGGATGCGTTGAGGATCGGCCGTCATCTGCCACCGTCCACCGGCCAACGTGTCACCCACAACCAGAATCGTTGCTACCCTCGCTCCCACATAGTCGCCAACAATGAAGAAAGCGGCCGCTTCCATCTCCACCGTTTTAACTCCTTCCGCCTGGTACTGGGCGATTTCGGCCGCTGTCTCGCGGTAGGGCGCATCGGTTGTCCAGCTTGTTCCCATATCATGGGCAATACCGGCGGTGGTCATAGATTGCTGAATGGCGGCCGTCAACTCCCCAGAGGGCAACGCTGGCTTCTCCGGCGCGGCGTAGTGATAAGAACTTCCTTCGTCGCGGACCGCTCGCCCCACCACGATCACATCGCCTGTCTGTTGCCCCGGCTGTAGTCCACCGGCTACACCTAACGTCACAAATTGCCTGACACCATAGGCCGCCCACTCTTCCAGCAGCACGGCCGTCACCGGCGCACCCACGCCAAATCCACCGACCAGCGCCACCTGTTGCTTTGTTTTGCCCAGCAAATAGGTTTCGCCAAAGAAGGCATTCACCCGGCGGCCGCGTTGCGCCTTCGCTCCATAGCGCAACAGCGGCGCATGGTAACAGAATATCACCGTTTGTGGCGCGGGGAAGGTCGGCCCACTGCCCATTTGTTGCCGGTGACGGAGAACATCGGCCGCGCCAAACAGAGCAGAATGGCGATATTTATCGGGTAGATTGGGATAGCTCATAGCCCCTATTGTAGAGCGATTCTCCTAAATCGCCGCTGTAGATCATACCCGTCGGATGTACCAATAGAAAATCAAAGCTTGCAAAAATTCGCAAGCAACCACGGCCGCACAGGTTCCAACCAGTCCATAACGTTGCGTGAATACCCATACGACGGCAATGGTGATGAGCAATGTCACGGCCGTTGCCTTCAGCGCGACTCGCTCTTGCCCCCTCGTTACCAGATCGAACGACAGCCGCAACACAACGATCGCCGGTATTAAACTCCAGGCGAGAATGCCTAGGGCTTCGGCCGCCGGTTCATATGTTGGGTCGTAGAGCAGGGAGATGAACGGCTGCGCGAACACCATCAACAACAGGGAGGCGCATCCGGCGAAGAGCACCAAGATGAGGAAGGAGGTGTGATAGAGATTAGGAGACTGAGAGACTGAGAGATTACGAGAAGGTGAGAGCGGAGATTGGAGCGTAGCTCGACGAGTCATGACTGGAAACAGAGCACCGAAGAGGGCATAGGGGATAAGCTTGAGTGCTTCAATGGGGCGCACAGCCGCACTGTACCAACCCGTCGCGCTGTCACCCACCAGCACCGACAAGGCCAGCGTGCCGCTGCGCTGGTAGACAACGGCCAGAGTTACTATTGCCCCCAAGACCGCCCCTGTTTTTAGCACTGGAAGCACAGTTCGTCGCTGTAACGTTGCCCAACGAAATGCGATAGGGGGTAAAAAACGATAACAAAGGATAGCGGCCGTGCTGGCCCCAACGATATGGGAAGTAAGTAGCAGCAAGGAGAGGGCCAAAAGCCCAAGATCGCTGCTGACGATCAGGATCACCCCGGCCACCAGCCACAGTGCTGAGACAACCTGAAAGAGCAGGTATAACTCCATTCGCTCCTCGCCGCGCATATAGCTGCTATAGAGTGTGGAAAAAGCCAGTGGCAACAGCGAAAGGCAGGCCAGGCGAAAGGGGAGCAACGTCTCGGCCGTCTGGTTGGGCAACCATCCTGCTCCCAGCCAAATGATGAGGATGGCGGCCATTGCCAGCGCCAACTGGATGACTAACGCCGCCGTTAGCGTTGTTGCCAATTTGTCCTGCTGCTCAACTTTTCCGCTGGCGGCCGCCACCTGGCGAATGAGCAGCGTATCCATCCCGAAGGTGGTGACGACATTGGCGATCAAGACCACCGAGGCAATGAAGGCATATTGCCCCAGCACCGCTTCACCCAGATAACGGGCGACCAAAACGGTAAACAGGAAGGCCAGCCCCTGGCCCAACACGCGCCCCAGCAGCAGCCAGAGCGAATTGAGCGTAACCCGCCTGCCTTGTGTTGTCCGCAGCACGCTTTTGAGCGTCGCCATGCTCAACGTCCCCATTGGGCCAGCAGCAGTGGGAATTGGGCTGCCTCCCGGCCGCCGCTCAATTGCCTGCGCCACTGTCGAAGTCGCCGTCGCCAGGATGGGATCGGCCAGATCATCTGCCAATTCAAGCCCTCGGTGCGTGCCAGTTGTGCCAGCCGTTCATGGGTCAGGTAGTTTTCAATCGGCAGCGCGTTCCCCGCCCGGCCGAAATCCCGCCTGAATTGTGCCTCTCGCTCGGCCACCATCTGTCGGCCGCTAACCTCCAGCTGGTAGACTGGTGTATCCACCACCACCGCCCGCCCACCGGCAACCAGCACGCGCCGCGCCTCCGCCAGCGTTTGCCCGTAATCGAGGCTGTAGTGAAAGGAGGCATTGTAGATCGCCAGATCGGCCGTCCCATCGGGAAACGGTAGCTGATCGAACGCCGCCTGAACCAGTGTGAAAGCCCGATCATATTGCATATGCGCCCCCAGTCCATCTAATTTGTCCGTCAGCAGGTCAACGGCCGCCACCTGATGCCCGCGTAAGGACAGACGATAGGACAACCAGCCATTACCTGCGCCCAGATCGAGGATGGTCAGCGGCCGTTTCTGTTTTTGTTCCATTGGTTCGAGGACGCGCTTCAGGAGAACGGTATAGCTGGCAGCGCGGATTTTCCAGGCGGCCGAGTGGCGGCCGCTCAAATCCGCAAACGGTAAAGCGCGGTAATAGGCTGGCTCATCGCTGCCGCGCCCCTCCGCATGGCGTATCGCCGCGTAATCATCCAGAAATTGGGCATAAAACCTATGCCGTTTCGCAGGCAAAAATCGCCAAATGCCCTCTACACAATCAAACAGTTGCCCATCCAACCGACAAGTTAGCTGGTTGTCGGCCGTCACTTCCAACGGGCCATGACAGATAGGGCAGGCGAAGATCATCGTGTTCATCATATAACCCGGTTTGCCAAACCGGATGAGCGCACGGGTAAACAACCCGTGCTACAGTTTGTATTCCATCGTCAGGATGAAAAAATCACCCCAGCCATTAAACGGCCGCCACTGTGAAATTCGATCATCCAGCGCCACCAGGGAGCGGAATAGGCGTGGATGGCGGCGGGCAAAGCTTTTGTTGTCGGCCGTTGGCGTCAGCACCGATAACCCCTCTAACCGTACTTGCTGGAAGCGCGGCCCAAACGCCTGGCGGACTTGTTGGGGAGTAAAATACCAGGTGCGAAACGTCACTCCTTCCACCTGTGCCACTGTCCCTTGTCTATGTAGGCGACGTGTTCCAACTCTAAAGTCTTTGAGGGTAAGTGCCAATTCCCAGGGGCAAATCGGCGGCATGACCACAACGATAACACGGCCGCCCGGCCGCAATAAATCAGGAAAATGGCGGGTAACGGCCGTCAGGTCGGCAATACAGTTCAATCCGCCAAAGTTAGAATAGATGGCATCAAAGGGGCCACCCACTACCTGATCTAGCTCGGTGAACGAGCATAATTGTGTGGTCAGGCGGCCGTCCAGCCCTTCACGCTCGATCTTCGCCTTGATCGTCTCAACCATCCCTGGGGCAATATCTGTCGCGTGAACACGATAGCCTCGTCGCACCATCGCCACTGCGTCTAAACCTGTTCCTGCATTTAGTTCTAACAGGTGGCTGCCCGGCGGCACGGCCGCGCTGATGTGGTCATAGACTTTGTTCCGCATCCGCGCCAAATTCTCATGCCCTTCACCAAAGGCATCATAGACGGCCGCCTTGCGCGAAAAAGCGGCCGCTACTTGCGCTAAATGCTCATCCAAAGCCTTCATCTCGATATTTGATCTGAATTAACCAATTAACCACAGATGGACACGGATTTGAAGGATTCGCACGGATTTTTCTTATTAATCCGTGTTCATCTGTTCCATCCATTTCGATCCGTGGTTAATCAATCCCCTTGCGGTGTTGGCTCGGCCGCTTCTTCCAGGCTCATGTGCCGCATCGGGGCCAGACCGGCGTGGGGTAGAGCCGCTAGCCGGTTCAGCCGGTATCGCGCCAGGGGGAGCGTCGCCAGCCGGTAAAGCGTGGCGGCCGCTTCGCGCAGATGACGGCCGCGCCACAATCGTGGTTTGCTCGCCACCCGGCGCAGTTCACGCAATGCCCGACGTGAGCGGAACTCCTTGTGCAACACCACATGCAGTTGGCGGTAAAAAGCGGTGCTGAAAGGGCCGCGATACATCATCTCCAGATCGGCCGAGTCCACCCAATTCTGCTTCTCACCCAATTGCAGCCGTACATTTTCATAAAAGCGCGTGCCGGGCAAGGGATAAGAGACCGACATCCCCACATCATCCGGCCGGGCGTCGCGCACCATTTGTAAAGTTTGTTCAATGTCCTCACGGGTTTCCCCTGGATAGCCGAATTGCAAAAAGAAGCCGACCTTGATTCCGGCGACATGGAGACGCTCGGCCGCTGCTCTGATTTGCTCAACCGTTGTCCCCTTCTCCATCGCGTTCAATATCTTCTGCGACCCCGACTCAGCCCCTAACCAGACGATTTCACATCCGGCACGCTGCAAGGCATCCACGTCAGCCTGGCTGCGCAGAATTAAATCGGCACGGCTCAGGCATTTGAAGGGAATATGGGCTGCCTTTTGCTCGACCTGCTCGGCAAATGCCGCCCACCATCCTGGCTTCAACCCCATGATGTCATCGGCAAACCAGAGATGGTCGGGACGGTAGGTATCTTTGAGCCACTTCATCTCGGCCGCCACACTGTCCGCGCTGCGCGAATGGTAGCGTTGTCCCCAAATCGGCTTGGCGCACCAGTTGCAATGGTAAGGGCAGCCGCGCGTCGTCACCATGTTCATCGAGTAATAGCCGTGGCGTTCCAGCCAAATTTGGCGATAACGCTCCACATCTACCAAATCCCAGGCCGGGAAGGGGAGCGCATCCAAATCGCGGATCACCTGGCGGCGTGGATTGCGGTGGGGGCGGCCGTTCTCCCAATAGCACAAGCTATCTATATCGCTCAACGCTGTTTCTCTCTGCCCGCTAAGCTGATCCAGCAGTTCGCGCAGCGTTTCTTCCCCCTCGCCCAACAAAGCAAAGTCGGCCCCGGCCTCCAGATAGCGTTCGGCATGGTCGGTGGCATCGGAACCGCAGACAATCGTTGTGCAGCCTTGCGCCTTTGCCATTCCCAGCATCGTAAACGCCGCCTGGCGCATCCGCAGCAAGCACATTTTGGAAAGATAATTGAAATTATCCTCATAGATAACGGCAAAACGTGGCCGAGTGCGAGCCAACGCCGCTTCCCACTCCGCTTCCGAACCGGCCAACATCGCATCAAACATCGCCACCGAGTACCCTGCCTGGCGCATAAAGCTGGCCGCATACATCGTCCCCAATGGCGGATACGGCTGCATCGCCGCCCACAGCTTCGGGTCGAAGTGCAGGTAGTAGGATTGTCCGAAAAGGATGTCGGTCATGTGATTTCTGGGGTGGCAAGTGGCACGTAGTAAGTGGCAAGTTTCATTTATTCGCGGCAACCTGCTACTTGCCACCTGCCACTTGCTACTTGCTACTCGCCACTTTTTTCGCCAACCGTCCGTAGTAACTATCCAATGTCCGCTGCTGATGGCGATCAAAATGCCCCTTACAGCGGTCGGCCGAAAAGTCGGACTCTTGCCAGTTGGAATAGTGCCGCCGGAACTTGGCGACTTTGCGGGTCATTTCCCAACGCTCCAGGCGACGGCCGAGGGGGGAACGCAAGAGAGTTTCGCCTACTCTTCCTGGTAGACGGTTCGGCCGTTGTGGGCGTGGCGCAAAAGGCGGCGGCCCATCCGCATTGGGCAAAAAACCTTCCGTCCAGCGATTAATCCGCCGCATTTGCTGGTAGATAGATAGCCCAAAGAGAGGGACCATCTGCACCAATTCATGGGCCGTGTAAAGATTCTGTTCGGGAAAGCGGAGTGCACGTTCGCTGATGAAGTAGTTGGGGCAAAGCTCAAGCTGGCGGCGCGCGGCCAGCCGCACGAGGGCGATCACAAAAGCGCGGCAGACCCAGAGATGACCATCGGCCGCTACAATCAAATAATCTATATCCGCCTCTTTTTGCACATTACCCATCGCCAGCGAGCCGGTGACGGCAACCATGCGGACGAAGGGAAGCTGGGCCATCAGCCGCCCGTAGCGCACCGCTTCCGGCCACAAGCGCTGTGCTGCCTGCCAGCGCGTCCGGCGTACCGCCACCAACGCCTCACGCCCTGGTAAGAGATAAAACTCATCTAACCTTTGGAGATGAGCAGGGACCAGGCGGCCGTTGTCTAAATGGTGGGCAAGCAGGTTTTGTTGAATAGGCCAGCGATAGAGATAGCGGTGAATTTCGGCCGCGGTCAGCGGATAGTCAAACAGGTCGGCATAGGTCACCGTTTCGATGACCGCCTGATCCAGATCGGCCGCCGTTGGTGGCGCAATCGGCTTTACTCGGCCGTTGCTGGTCCCCCGATGGAGGGCAAAGCCAGCATCGTTTGTCCTTTTGGTAAACATGCCATCATTCGATTCGGCTGCGGCCATAAGCTCGATTATAGATTATAATGGGGGGTACCGTTACCGTCGAACGCAGGAGACTTAAAAAGGGCTTAAAAAGGTGAAGGGATTATGAGCGAAATAACTACCATCGTGATTTTTGGTGCATCCGGCGACCTGACAAGGCGAAAGCTCATTCCGTCGCTCTTTGATCTGTATATCAAAGGGCGTTTGCCCGATAACTGGCGTATCGTCGGTGTTGCGCGTAGCGAAATGTCTGATGATGATTTTCGCGACCATGTGGAGTCAGGGGTCAAAGAGTTCGCCCGTTCTATGTACCAGGCCAAGGCATGGAAGCAATTTTCGACCCACCTCTTTTACTTTGCTGGTGACATCTGCAAGGTGGATGAGCTACAGGCGCTGGATGAGTATCTCGCTCAAGAAGAAGGGCAGGAGAAGGCTAATCGGGTTTACTATCTCTCTGTGTCTCCCAAACTGTATGAAATGGCCGTCGCCAACCTGGGGGAGTGTTGTATGGTCGAGCAGGATAAAGGGTGGCGGCGGGTCGTCATCGAAAAACCATTCGGCCGCGACCTGAAATCGGCTCGTGCGCTCAACGAAGCGGTCCACCGCGTCCTGGATGAATCACAAATCTATCGTATTGATCACTACCTGGGCAAGGAGACGGTGCAAAATATCCTCGTCTTTCGCTTTGCCAACTCCTTGTTTGAGCCGATCTGGAATCGCAATTATATTGACCACGTGCAGATCACGGCCGCCGAAACCGTAGATGTCGGCCACCGCGCTGGCTACTATGATGGCGTCGGTGTCGTGCGCGATATGATGCAAAACCACATGATGCAACTGTTGGCGATGGTTGCCTCCGAGCCTCCTTCCTCATTTGATGCGGATGCATTGCGGAATGAGATTGCAAAAGTATTAAAAGCCGTTCGCCCAGTACGGCCGCAAGATGTTGACCGCCACACGGTTCGCGGCCAATATCGCACTTATCGCGACGCTGAAGGCGTGAACCCCCATTCCCAAACCGCCACCTATGCGGCGATACGTTTTTATATAGATAACTGGCGTTGGCAAGGCGTCCCCTTCTATCTGCGTTCCGGCAAGGCGCTGGCTGAGAAGCTGACCGAAATCACGATCTACTTCAAACGGCCGCCACACATCATGTTTCCCCTGCCGGAGAATATGCAAATCCCTGCCAATTGTCTGACCATTGCTATCCAACCCAATGAAGGTATCCACTTCACCTTCCAGGCTAAAGTGCCGGATACAACGGCCGATATGCGCCAGGTAGACATGGTCTTTGAATACGAAGATTCCTTTGGCCCTTCGGCAATCCCCGAAGCTTATGAGCGTCTATTGTTAGACATCTTAAAGGGCGACCCCTCGCTCTTTGCCCGCCGCGATTCTATCGAGCTGGGTTGGCAACTGGTCGATCCAATCCTGGAGGGCTGGGAAGGAGAGATGGCCACACCGCTGTATTTTTACGAATCGGGTAGTTGGGGGCCGCCGGAAGCCGACCGGCTCATCTCTCACGACGGCTACTGCTGGGCACAAGGGCCAACGACTATGAAGTAAGACGTCGCTCAATCGTGTGGGACAAAATATACCATTGCCCTATCTACTCCTTATGCCATGATATATTAACGAAAAGCCCTGTTATCACGTAAAAAGAAATGGACGTAGCTATCACGAAATAAGCTTGCATTGCTCGGAGTAGTCTGATCACGAGCAAAGGAGTAACGATGTCCATTTCACTTAAACCGCTTGACCAACAGGTCATGGTGATAACGGGTGCTTCCAGTGGTATTGGGCTGGCAACAGCCCTATCGGCCGCCCATGTCGGCGCAAAGGTGGTGTTGGCTGCACGCAGCGAAGAAGTGTTGCAGGCGGTCAACCAGCAGATTAACGAAACAGGGGGCGAAGCCATCTATGTGGTTGCTGATGTGGGGGATGCCGAGCAGGTTCAGCGCGTCGCCGAGGCGGCCGTGAACGAGTTTGGCCGGATTGATACCTGGGTCAATAACGCTGGCGTCTCGATTTACGGCCGTCTTGATGAAATCAGCGAGGAAGATGCTCGTCGCCTCTTCGACACCAACTTCTGGGGCGTGGTTCACGGCTCGCTGGCAGCCTTGCCCTATCTAAAGCAGCAGGGTGGTGCGCTCATCAACATCGGCAGCGAGTTGTCTGACGCGGTTGTTCCCTTGCAGGGGATGTATGCCGCTTCTAAGCACGCAGTCGAGGGCTTTACCGAAGCCTTGCGGGTGGAGCTACAACAAGTAGACAAAGCCCCTGTTGCCGTGACACTCATCCAGCCAACTTCGGTCAATACTCCCTATCCACAACATGCAAAGAACTATATGGACCAGGAGCCAAAGGTTCCCACACCGCAGCTAGACCCACAGGATGTGGTAAATGCGATTTTGAATGCAGCAACCAATCCGAAGCGAGAGGTCAAGGTGGGGACGATGTCTAAAGTGGATACCGTCATTTCCAATCTTGCACCAGCATTGTTCGATAGGCTGGCTGCTATGCAGACCAATCGCCAACAGTATGACATCGCACCGTTGAATCCCGAGGGTGCGCTTTATACGGCCAGTGAAGACGGCCGCATCCGTGGCTTTGGCAGCACCATCAGCGAAAATTAAAGTTCTGAGTTTGGGTGATTGAGTGAATAGAAAAAGAGCCAGACAAAAGTCTGGCTCTTTGGTCCTTTAATTATTAAATGACAGGGTTAGCGCGAGCGGTATGCTGGTTCGCGCTGGTTCCTATTGTTAGCTCGATGGCGACCCTGGTTACGCCCTCGGCCGTTATTCGCTCCTTGCCCATTGCCGTTCCCCTTGCTCGTAGTAGAACCATTGCCGTGATTCGGCGAGCCGTTGTTGACGACAAAACCAGCGTAGTCGAATCCTTCCAGCTTGCGCCGTTCAAGCCGCGTTCCTAAGACCCTTTCAATTTGGCGCACCATTGGCTCATCGGCTTGGCCGGTAAAAGTGTAGGCTTCTCCGGTCTGCTCGACACGACCGGTGCGGCCGATGCGGTGGGTATAAGCGTCTACCGTATCCGGCATATCGAAGTTGATCACATGGGAGATGTCGGTCACATCAATCCCACGCGCGGCGATGTCGGTAGCTACGAGGATATCGTACTTCCCATCACGAAAGCCGTTGAGCGCCTCCTGCCGGCGATTTTGGGTCATATTGCCTTGCAGCGCGGCCACCCGGTAATCCTGTTTCGCCAGATCACGCGCCAGATTGCGAGCGCGGTACTTGGTACGGGTGAAGATCAACACCCGGCCAGTGCGCGTTTGTTCCAGCATCGTGAATAGCAACTTGGCCTTCAGCTTTTCTGGAACGGGGTAAAGCGCGTGGGAAACGGACTTGGCCGGGGCAATCATGCCAATCTGCACCTGCTTTGGCTGGTGGAGAATGCTGTCGGCCAGCGTGCGAATGTCGTCGGGCATCGTGGCTGAGAAGAACAGCGTTTGCCGTTTAGCGGGAAGGTGCTTAAGGATGCGGCGCACATCGGGCAAAAAGCCCATATCACACATCCGATCCGCTTCGTCCAGTACCAACACCTCGATGTTCGATAGGTCAATATTGCCTTCGCCGATGTGGTCGAGCAGACGGCCGGGACAGGCGACCACAATCTCCGTCCCCCGTCGTAACGCCTGCACCTGTGGCCCTTTGCCCACGCCACCATAGATAGCAACGCTGCGTATCTTCGTGTTGCGGCCGAGATCAACGGCCGTCTGGTGAATCTGCTCCGCCAGTTCGCGAGTGGGGGCAACAATCAGCGCACGAGTGCGACGCAATGGCCCTTTGGTCAGGCGTTGCAGGATGGGGAGGATGAAGGCGGCCGTTTTGCCGGTCCCGGTCTGTGCCAGGCCCAACACATCCTGTCCTTCGAGGACTAAGGGGATGGCTTGTTGTTGGATAGGGGTCGGGGTTGTATAGCCGACGGATTTGATAGCCGCGTTGAGGCGCGGATCAAGATTAAATTGATCGAAATTCACTGAAAGTAACTCCTTGACTTTCTAAGAGCCAAGTCGCACTCTCAGCCCGATTGAGGATAATGGTAACACCATTACCCTCCTAGATGTCGTTGTTTTTGTATAGCAAAATTTTTCTTGATAGCGGCGAATTCATGATTCGCATAACCAAAGGTTAAGTTTACTTGATTCAGCGATGGTGTGCCAACTCTCTCATATTTGCAGTCTGGCTTATGGCAACTTGCGAGCGACGATGGAATAGACATGCCAATGCTTACTGTCTCCGAGCGCCGTTTGTCCATCCTCGTCCTCTTCAGTGAAGTATTCCACGTCAAACCCGATGAACAAGCTATCTATTTCACTACGTGTATGAAAAGTCATATCGGGGGTATTTGCCCACGTATCCCGTTCGCCAAAGAAGTGGCCGGAAAATCGGCCGTTACCCTTAATAGCCCCGGTAATACGCTGCCATAAAGCAGCAAAATGAACCGGATGGCAGAAGGGCAAACAGTAGCTGGCGTTTACCAGGTCAACCGCGGGTAGTTCAACATCTTCCAGACGAGCAAGCCGCGTCTCCAGCGCATTTTGATACATTGGTGGGACATTTGCACGAGCGTGGGCAAGTGCTTGCGGCTGGTTGTCTACAGCCAGGACGTGCCAGCCGCGACGTAGCAACTCGACAGTATCCCGTCCAGTGCCGCAGCCGAGATCAACGGCCGCCATTTGTTGCAAAGGTGGTTTGGCCGCAAAACGTGCTAACGCTTCCTGTAGGGTCTCATGTGGCGGTCGGGGGGCGGCCGTTGCCTGATAGTAAATACTCCAATTGAACACTTCCATCCTGATTTCTCCGCTATGACTGTTCAAAATAAGATCGTCAGTATAGGCAAACGGCCGTTACCTTACAACCTCTTTTCCATTGTTTTCCACGATTCGTTGTGCTCGTGCTGCCATCTCCCTGATCAGTTCCCGCAGTTCCGCGGGCTGTCGTATGTATAGGGGAATATCCAGAGTGAGCAGCAGCAGCGCTATCCACTGCAATTGGTAAGCGGCCGGTCGAAAAATCACGCCCTCCTCAGTCAATTCAAACGTCCCCGTTATGGGCGAAAGGGCTTGTTGCGCCTCCTCCAGCGTGGTTTGCAAAACGACCTCAACCGGCTCGCTTGCCGGCGTCATCGCGATTGAGTTCAGCACATGATCTAGCGTATCAAAATCGGCCGGACGCTCAAATGAGCCATCAACCCCTTCCAGGGCGGTCACTCGGTCCAGGCGAAAGGTCCGCAAATCGTTGCGCAAGTGGCAGTAACCGGCCGTATACCAGTACCCTTCATTAAAAACAATACCATAGGGATCAAAGTCGCGTTCCGTTTCTTCCCCGTTCCAGGATTTATAACGCATGTGGACGGGATGGCGTTGCTGTACGGCCGAACTTAACATGGACACAAAGTTATTTTGCTGCAGCAGGGGAGGGGCAGTGACATTAAAGGTGATCGCTTCTTGCAGCGCCCTCGCTTGCCGCAAGAGCTTCTCCGGCATGACGCGCTCCGTTTTGGCCAACGTGCTTTCAACGGCCGCGACATCCACCGGAAAATGGAACTCCCGAATCGCCAGCAAGCCCAATGTCAGCGCGACCGCCTCGCTATCTGTAAACATCAACGGTGGCAACTTATAACCGCGCCGCAATTGGTACGCGCCATACGGCCCCCGTTCCGCCTCGACGGGAATCCCCATATCTTGCAGCATGACGATATACCGCCGCACTGTGCGCCGGTCTACTTCCAGCCGCCGCGCCAGCTCCGCGCCGCTGATTTGCCGGTAGGACTGCAATAGCTCAAGGACAGTTAATAGACGAGTTGTTGGAGAGTACATTCCTTAATACCTCATTAGATTAGGACTTATTCTGTCCTATTTGCCCTTTATAGTCAAGAATGAATGGCTGCCCACATGATTTTGCGAAGGGTGAGCAGGCCATTACTTCGTTATCGGATTAGCAGATAAGGAGTGTACAAGATGGATATAAAACCATTTAAGATAGATATTCCTCAAGCAGCGCTCAATGACTTACAAGAGCGCCTAGCCCGCACACGATGGCCCGGCGAGTTTCCCGGCGTTGGCTGGAGCCGCGGCGTTCCATTGGACTATTTGCAAGAGTTGGTTGAGTACTGGCGCACCCGCTACGATTGGCGCAAGCAGGAGGCGCGACTGAACCAATATCCGCAATTCACGACGACCATTGATGGGGAGAACGTCCACTTCCTCCATGTCCGTTCGCCGGAGCCAGACGCCCTGCCGTTGGTCATCACGCATGGCTGGCCTGGCTCGTTTATCGAGTTCTTGCAGATCATCGGCCCGCTCACTGACCCTCGTGCCTATGGTGGCGATCCGGCCGATGCTTTCCACCTGGTCATTCCCACTATCCATGGCTTTGGCTTTTCCGGGCCGACCAGCGAACCTGGGTGGGGTGGTGAGCGCACGGCTCGCGCCTGGGCTGAACTGATGAACGGGCTTGGCTACGAGCGTTACGGCGCACAAGGGGGCGATTTTGGCTCCTTTATCTCGATGGAGCTGGGGCGAGTCGCGCCCGAACACGTTGTGGGCGTTCACCTCAATGCTGCCACCTATGGGTTCATTCCCTGGGGAGAAGTGAGTGAAGAGGAACTGGCTACCTTCACCGATGCCGAGAAAGCGAGCCTTAAACGGCTGCAGAATTACTACAACGATGGGAGTGGCTACTTCCAAATTCAGGCGACACGGCCGCAGACCATCAGTTACGCGCTTTCCGACTCTCCGGTCGGCCAGTTGGCCTGGATCGTCGAGAAGTTCAAGGAGTGGACGTTCCCAGCGGACGAACTACCGGAACAAGCCATTGATCGCGATAATATGCTGACCAACGTGATGATCTATTGGCTGACCAACACTGGCGCATCCTCCGCCCATATCTACTATGAGGCTATGCACTCCGGCAATTACCACGAAGGTCCGGCCACAACCCCAACCGGCGTCGCCCGCTTCGCCGAGGATGTCGCCATCCGCCGTTATGGCGAACAATCTACCAATCTCGTTCACTGGTCAGATTTTGATCGCGGCGGTCACTTTGCCGCCATGGAAGTGCCTGATCTGCTGATCGGTGATATACGCAAGTTTTTCCGTTCGTTGCGCTAGCAAAGAAGCATTAGAATAGGACACAGATGAACACAGATTTTTATTCGTGTTCATTTGTGTCCTTATAGCATGATAAGCTTCGTTCTAATTTTGATTGGGTCTGGCAAATGAGTGACGAGATAACAAAATTGCCCCTCCTGTCTTGGGAAGAGGTTTGCGCGAGGCGGCTGGAACGACATGGATTACTTGCGCCGTCGGCCGATACCCGGCCGTCTGAAATCGTCAGCGCGATGTGTGGCGCTCATGCCCAGGTGATGTCGGCCGCCGAATTATCCATTGGTCTACGCATCGCCGGTAGCACCCGCGCCACCGTTCGCGAAGCCCTCTGGAACGACCACAGCCTGATCAAGAGCTATGGCCCGCGCGGAACGGTCCATCTGCTTCCTGCCCAAGACCTGCCGATGTGGACGGGGGCGCTGTCGGCCATTCCCCCATCTCCAAGCCCGCTTCCTGAAGAGGCGCGGCTGTCGCCGGAGCAGTTGGAGGGGGTGATTGAGGCAATGGGTATTGCGCTGGCCGAAGCGGAGTTGACCGACGATGAACTGACCGAGGCATTGAGCGATATTGCCGGGCCGTGGGCGGCCGATCCCGTTGTGCCTGCCTGGTATGGCATGTGGCCGCGCTGGCGTCCGGCGGTGTACATCGCTGCTAATCGTGGCGTCCTTTGCTTTGGCCCTGTTCCGGCCGTAAAGTCACCTACACCAGTCCCAAGCGTTGGCTGCCTGGTTTCCAACCGGCCGATGAGCAGACCGCCCTTGCTGATCTGCTCAAGCGATATCTATATGCCTATGGCCCGGCCACGCCACAGCAGTTCGCCAAATGGTTAGCCGCGCCACGCCGCTGGACGGCCGACCTGTTCGCCTCGCTCGCCGCTGAACTTCAAGCAGTGGAATTGGATGGCAATGTGGCCTGGGTGGTTGCCGGGGATACGGCCGCGCCTGTTCCGGCTACTGATGAGGTGCGGCTACTCCCTTATTTTGACGCCTATACCGTTGGCTGCCATCCGCGCGAGTTGCTCTTCCTCGGTCGTGCGGCTGAGCGTGCGCTTGCCGGTGGTCAGGCGGGCAACTTTCCGGTGTTGCTCATTGGCGGCACTGTTGCCGGTGTTTGGCACCAACGTCGTTCGGGCAAGAAAATCACAATCACCGTTGAGCCGTTGCAAGCGTTGACGGCCGCGCAGCAACGAGCCGTAAACGAACAGGTACAACGAATTGGGGAAATCCTCGAAGGCAACCCCCAATGGACCATCGGAACGATTACCGTCGGCCCTCACGCTTGAAAAATTTAGCAATGACCATTAGGACTTACGCATTTTGTCCTCTATTTTCGTGAAATTCGTGTCATTCGTGTCGAAACATATAGTTACTGCGTAAGACCTGACCATGAGAAAACCCATGACAAACGATGACATTACACAACAACGATTGCGGAACCAGCATGTCGCCGCGAACTGGGCGACCCCCTTCACCACACCATATGAGGTCGTGCGCTGGCTCGGTGCAGTCCAGGCGCAGGAGTATTGGGGCGGGCTGTGGGCGCTCGGCCTGCGCTTGCCAGGAACCACAGAAGCCGACATCGAACAGGCGGTTGCCGAAGCGAAGATTGTCCGTACCTGGCCGATGCGCGGCACAATCCATTTTGTCGCGCCAGAAGATGTGCGCTGGTTGTTGAAATTGCTGACGCCGCGGATCATCGGCCGCATGGCCCGAATGTACCAGCAGGCTGAACTGGACGAGGCGGTCTTTGCTCAAAGTCGTGAGGTTATCACCGGACTCTTGCAGGGTGGCAAGCAGGTATCCCGCAGAGCAGCCAGCCAGGCGTTGGAGGCGGCCGGTATCGCCACCAACAACCAACGCGGGCTGTTCATCATCGGCTACCTGGCCCAGCAAGGAGTTATTTGCCTGGGGCCGCGGCAGGGAAAACAGCACACGATTGTTCTGCTGGATGAATGGGTTCCGCCGGGAAAGGAGTTGGAAGGGGAGGAGGCGTTGGCTGAACTTGCCAAACGTTACTTCACCAGCCACGGCCCGGCGACGGTGCAGGATTTTGCCTGGTGGTCTGGGCTAACGGTAACCGAGGCCAAAGCGGCGCTGGAGATGGTACAGGGTGAGCTGGTTGAGGATGTGCGCGACGGCCGCTCCTACTGGCTTTCCTCCACTCCTCCCCAGGCAGCTAATCCCCTGCCCACCGCTTTGTTGTTACCACCCTTTGATGAATACACCGTTGCTTACAAAGATCGCACGGCCGCCCACCCCCAGGCCAATACAGCGGAAATCGGCCATGGCATTGATGCCAATCTGATCGTTCATGGTCAAATCGTTGGCACCTGGAAACGCACGCTGCAACAAGAGCAGATCGTCATCACGCCGAGTTACTTCACCGTGCCGGATGTGGCCGAAAAACGCGCTTTGGAGGCAGCGGCCACCCACTTCGGCTCCTTCCTCGGCCGCTCTGTTGAGGTAGACTTTTGAGGATATATCCGAAAATTAGATTGGCGTGTTCTTTTTAACGCAGAGGCGCAGAGAAACAGAGGCGCAGAGGGCTTCATTTGATTATCTCTGCGCCTCTGCGGCTCTGCGTTAAATAATCCGCTAAAGTCGTGAAGTCGAAGTCAATATAGGGGATGTCTTGTTCGATCTTCGCTTTTCGGCCGTTCATAAATCGCCCTGACCAGGAGTTGCTACTTTGTTGGTCATTGGGATCAAAGCTTGGGCAAAGGAGCGCATAGAGCAGTATTTCGCGAAGCTTCAAGAAGGTGGGTATCTCTTTTAACCAGACCGGATCAAGCTGGTTTTCCTGGCTATAACCGCGCAGAAAATGGGGCATGAACTCCAATGTGTGCGCGACCGGGTCTTTGGCGTTCGATACCTTATAAAAGGCGACCATCGCAATGTCGCCGATAAACCAGTTGTAGCCCATATCATCAAAGTCAAAGATGGTGATACTCCCATCCTCAGCGATGAAAATATTGGCCGAGTGCGCGTCATAATGGATCAAGCCATAGGAATCTCGGGCCTTCGGCAACGTTCGCAGATGGCTGACCAGGGAGCGATATTTCTCAAGAGCGATCGTTTCTGAGGGAGGCATTAGCCGTTCGATTTCCTGAGCTATATCTTCTTCCGTGTGTCCTCGTTTCCAAGACGGGTCGGCCGGTTGGTAATGCTTGGTCAGCGCGTGCATCCGGCCGATCAGACGGCCGTAATTCTCATACCGTTCCGTTGTCCAGCCCGCTTCCCACGGCGGTCGCCCCCGCGCCTTCACAAACGCTGTCGCCAGAAAGTAACCACCCTGCCCATCGTCAATCGGCTCGACCAGGTTCCCGGCCGGTGAGACCACCGCACGAGCCACCGACACACCGCGAGCGGCCAGATAGTTGATCCAGTCCACCTCGCCGCAAATCATTGCCACGCTCCGCCGGATCGTATGCGCGATGCGCAAGATATAGGCATGGCCTTCTTGCTCGAACTCATAGATGAAGCTCTCAAAGGCGTCTAGCGGCCGAATCTGTTCGGCCGAAATCCCATAACGCCGCATGGCCTCTGCCAGCACAGCGTCGTTGTATTTGTCTTTGATTCGTTGATCCATAATTTAGGCTAAATATTCGGCAAAAGATGTAAAGTCGAAGTCAAGGTAAGGGATGTCTTGTTCGATTCGCGTTTTACGGCCGTTCATAAAACCCGCCACCCAGGGATTATCCTGATCATGGGGGTCAAAACTGTGGTGGAAGACGGCGTAAAGAAGGATCTCGCGCAGTTTGAGGAAGGTTGGCATTTCTTTCAGCCATGCCGGATCAAGCCGGTTCTCCTGGCTGTAGCCGCGCAAAAAGTGGAGCATAAACTCGCGTGTGTGGGCGATAGGCTCTTCAACATCTGACACTTTGTAAAAAAGCACCATCGCAATATCGCCAATAAACCAGTTGTAGCCCATATCTTCAAAGTCGAAGAGCGTAATTGTGCCGTCGTCGTCCATGAATATATTGTTCTCGTGGGCGTCATAATGGATCAGGCCATAGGAATCGCGGTCTTTGGGCAGCGCTCGCACATGCTCGACCAACGCCCGATACTTCTCCAGGGCAACTGTTTCCGAAGGAGGCATGAGAGATTCCACTTCCCGCGCGATGTCCTCCTCTGAATCACCCCGCTTCCAGGCGAGATCGGCCGGCTGGTAATCTTTGGTCAGGGTATGGATGCGGCCGATGAGACGGCCGTAATTCTCATACCTTTCCGTCGTCCAGCCTGCTTCCCAGGGCGGCTGCCCCTTTGCTTTAACAAACGCCGTCGCCAGGAAGAAACCATCCGCGCCATCGTCAATCTGCTCAACCAGATTCCCGGCGGGTGAAGGGACTGCCCTGGCAACCGACGCGCCGCCATCCGCTAGATAGTTGATCCAATCCACCTCGCCGCAAATGGACGGAACGGTACGCCGCATCGTGTGCGAGAGCCGCAACACATAGCCACTCTCCCCACCGGGAAACTCGTAAATAAAGTTCTCGAATCCCCGAAGCGGGCGGATTTGATCGGCCGTGATGTCATAGCGCCGCATCGCTTCCTGCAAGATAGTGTCGTTGAATTTATCCTGGAGTTGTTTGTCCATACATCCTCATATGAAATACCCCTCTATTCATTATATTCGGAGCATACTCTCTAAAAATTCTATTAGCAAGTCTGCACAGATGATCAAGCTTTTTAGGCTTTGTTGCTTGGTTTTACTCTTTAATTCTTGACAATAGCTTTCTTGCAGAATCGGCCGTCTAAACAATATATTGACTAATTAATCAAAAAACTGTATAATCAATCAAAATGGTGATTACCTTGATGCAATCAACCATGTCAAGCACAGCAAATTAAGGAAAGGATAACAGCAATGAACGCTAAAAAAGTAGTAGAGGCAATCATCGGCCTTGTTGGTGTCTTCTTATTCATCCGGCTGCTGATCTTCATCGTTAGGGTGATCAGCGGTGCGGGTCATTGGGCGGTCGAGAACAGCGATCAGTTGACAGATGGTACGTTTCTCGATCAGCTAATCCAACTGTTAATGACTCCGCAGCAAATCGCCGTCATCGTTCTTGTCCTGACTCTCAATCTCGCCTATTGGTTGAACAAAAAGGACAAAGCTGAAAAAATTGCCGATGAAGGATTGGAATGAGCGAAGAAAAGGAAACAGAAAGACAGTCGTTTATCGGTGAGGCCAGGCGCAAGCAAATCATCACGGCCGCCATCGACACGCTAGATGAAATTGGCTTTGTCAATGCCAGCCTTGCCCAAATAGCCAAAAGGGCCGGTATCAGCACCGCGCTCATCTCTTATCATTTTCGTGACAAGCAAGAGTTGATGGATCAGACCCTGATGGCCTTAGTAGAACGCGCAACTGTCTATGTGGCCGAAAGAATCAATCCGCAAAAGAGCGCACGAGAAAGACTCCATACCTACATTGAAGCCAATCTTGCCTATCAGGGAACGCACCCAAAGCACAATATCGCCCTGGTGGAGATTGTCTTTAACGCTCGCACGGCCGATAACATCCCCTATTACAGACTAAGCGATGACGAAGTGGAACCGCTGACGCAAATCCTACAGGAGATACTGCGCGATGGACAGGCCAGCGGTGAATTCCGTGAATTTAACATCCCGATCATGGCGCTCACCATTCGCGGCGCGATAGGGGAATATCTGGTTAATCCCAATCTATCGGCCGCTGTTGATCTAGAGTTACATAGTGCGGAACTCGTAGATATATTTGATAGAGTCGTTATTCCATGAGTTGGATCAAGCTTGGTGAGCTACGTCACCCAAACGCGCAAGGGATGGAGCGGCTCAAAGCCGATTTGTTGGGCAATGGTCAATTCCTCTTGCCATTCATAGCCAACCAACGGCCGCCCCGGAAAAGCGGCCATGATCGCCGCCACACAACCTCCCCAATAAGCCAGCGCCTCATCCGCAGGTGTGAAGACATTGGACATGCCCACCACCTCTTCCGTGAGGTTGGCGATTGCACCCGCCACGATCTCTCTGTCCCGGTATGCGCCAATGAAGACCACATCTTCATCTTCGAGGAGCGAGGGCAGGAAAACGCGCTCTGGTTCTGTCGCCGGGTCATCTCCTGTTGGGCCGTTCCAGGCTGCTTCCCATTTGGCAAGTTCTGATGGCTCCTGAATGACCATCCATTCTATTCCACCAAGTGTAGGATCAGGGGGCGGCCGATCCGCTTCTCGCCACAGCCACATCGCCTCAAACAACAGTCGAAAGCCCAGGGGCGTCAGGTCAAGGGTGGAAAAGCTATCTTTGACGCTAAACACATCCAGAACGCCAGACAGCGTTTGGAGCGCAGCAAGCTGCTCGGCAACCCCATCCCTTTTCAGCGTCACGGCGTTTGAATAGAAGCGCGGGACCTGGTTCCGGTTCAGCCACAGCCAATCGTCAAACTCGCCTGGAATCTGATGGGCACGACAGACTGTGTCGCACCAGATGGCGTTGTTCCGCGCCGCTTGTTCGCTACGAGGTAACATAGTTCTCTATGCCTTATCGCAAAATGCGATCATAAATTTCGTGTTTGCCAATCCAAAACCAGGTAATAACATCACCCTTTAATACACCGAGGGCGCGGTAATGTCGTCCTATCCGCACAGAGTAAATTGGTTCTTTCGGGTCCACTCGTTTGAATTGCAATCCTGGGTATTGAGGATCGGCTTGCCACTGCTCGTAAGCTTTATCAGCCAGTTCACGAACATCTTTGGGTAATGATTTATACAGTTCTCAGAATTGTTTTGTTGTCCGCGAATTCATCGTGCCGAGACTTTGCCATCTTCAAGGACCATCTCCAGGGTATTCCCGGCTTCTAAATCTTCAAGTGCTTCTTGAGCCATGGCGAGAAAGGTATCTCGATTTGCCAGATAAACCCGTTCCCAGGCTTCTTCTTCAAGTTCTAGCTCTAAACGCGTAATCTCTTCACCCGATAATTCATCTACTACCGGTTGTGTCTGTAACCAGCGGGCAAAGTCGAGAACTTGCAATGCACGTTTAGGATGCAATTTCCTAACGATCTGAATTAGAGACTTCTCAAAAGCTGGTGATTGTGAAAGTGTTTGTGTTTCCATTGGTCAACCTCTCCTTGAGAGTATAGCATCTGATTACGTCTCATTCACTCTCTGTTAATCTTTCCGGCAAACCATCAATATCCTCCGCCCCGGTTAAAACCTGGATGCTCGAACCCGCAAAGTCATCGCCAATCGGTTCGCTACGGCCGCCCAAACAGTTAACCAAAAACGTCTCGGCCACGGCCGTGAAGGACAAATTGTTCTCCGGCCGCGCAAAGCCATGCCCCTCGTCAGGATAGAGGACGTAAGTGACTGGGATGCCCTTCTCTTGCATATAGGCCACGATCTGGTCCGACTCGGCCTGTTTCACGCGCGGATCATTCGCGCCCTGGACGATGAGCAACGGCCGTTGAATCTGGTCGGCATGGGTCAGCGGCGAATGCTGCTTCAGCAATTCGCGCCCCGCTTCCGTGCGATGGTCGCCGACGCGAGTGGTGAAAAGTTCCAATGTCGGCTTCCAGTAAGGCGGTAGCGATTCCAACAACGTGATCAGATTCGAGGGGCCGACAATATCTACTCCGCAGGCAAAGACCTCCGGGTAGAAGGTCAACCCGGCCAGCACCGAATAGCCGCCAAAGCTGCCGCCAAACACGGCGATGTGCTGCGGATCGGCAATGCCTTGCTCAATCGCCCAGCGCACCGCATCTTGCTGGTCCTCTAACACCTTACCGCCCCACTCCCGATTTCCGGCATTGGTAAACGCCTTGCCAAAGCCCGTCGAAGAACGGAAGTTGACGCTGAGGACGGCGTAGCCGCGATTCGCCAGCCATTGATGCCAGCTATTGAAGCCCCACGAGTCCCGCGCCCAGGGGCCACCATGTGGAACGAAAACGGTGGGTAACGGTTGGTCGGGCCGGTCGTCTGCACCCATACCCACACCGGGCGGCAAGGAGTAATAGACCACCAGGTTTAATCCATCGCGCGATTGAATGACCACCGGATACATCTTCACCAGCGGTTGCCCTTCTAACGCCTGGCGATTGGTGAAGAGGAAATCGGCCGTCTTCCGCTGGCGATCATATAAGTAGTACCGCGCCGGGCTGTTATCCAGCACATAGACCACCACCCAGAATTGATCGTCTAGCGTGCGGCTGACCACTTCCACATCCCCGTCGGCCACCGTTCGCAGATAATCCAGATCGGGCTGAATCGCCGGGTCGAGAATTTGCCAGCGCTTCCGTTCGTAGATAAAGGAGACAGCCTGGACATGCTTTTCGGTCGGGTGGCGCAGCACATCGGCCGCATCCGCCTGCGGGTCTTCGGCTAATAACCGTTTTTCCCAGGTCTCATGGTGGACTTCAACCAGCGCGGCGGTGTCACGGCCGCGGCTGTCCTTCATATAGAGCCACTCATTGTTCTTGTCAAAGCCAACGACGGAGGTTGTCAGCATATCTTCGGCCGGAACCTCGTCCCACAGTTGCCAATCCTCCCCTTCGGGAACATAAACCGCCAGACCGCCATCGGCCGTCATCTCAATCGCGTCGCGCAGCCGGTACTCGTCATCAAACGTAAACCCGGCAAAACGGTCATGTTGCAACAACAATTCGCGCGCCCCCGTGAGCAGGTTGAGCCGGTACACATCATGCCACTGTGGGTCGCGGTTGTTCAGGCCAACAATCACTTCCTCCGGCGACTTATAACTATTCTTAAGCAACTGTGCCTGGGTGTTTTCAAAAGGTGTCAGGTCGCTCACCTCGTTCGTGGCGATATCAACGGCATAGAGCCGCCAATTCTCATCCCCGTTCTTGTCCTGCACATAGAGAATATGGTTGTTGGTATAGGCCCAACCATAGAAGCGAATACCGCGCCCGGTGTCGTGGGTGACAGGACGGGCGGCCGAAACATCCTCACGCGGCGCAACCCAGACATTCAACACCCCATCCCGCGAAGCGAGCCAGGAGAGATGACGGCCGTCGGGGCTGATCTGCACCGAAGCCCGGTCAGGATTCCCAAACAAAAGTTTGCGCGGGATTATTGGGAAGTCAGACAGTTCTCGATATTGATTCATGTTCTCTAGTCCGTGTTCAACTAAAACTTCTTTGTATGATGTCAGTTTATTTGCATCGAATTGACGCGAATGAACGCGAATTTTAACCGGCTTCTACTCTCAACATTTCCCTAATCATCTACCTGATTTTTAAATGTCTCCAGTATTCGCTTCGTGCCTATTCGTGCCATTCGTGTCAAAAAAATAAATTAAGGCTGGAATGTAATCTCTATTTCCTCAAATCCTAGTTCGCGAAGTAAGCTTTCTAACTGCGCTTGACCAAGCTTTTCGGATAGCTCAAGTATCCCCGACGCCTCGCGGTTTTCCGCCCACCCTCGCAATTGCACATGCGCTTGCTGCATCGCCTCAATCTCCAACCCTTCCGGCGGAAGAAAGCCGACGTCAAAGATGCGCGTCTGATCCGGCAGTAATTCCACGCTGGTTATTTCCGCACGCGGCAATACCACCTGCACCGACGTGCCATCTTGCGTCACTTCCGCCCGGCTCATGTCAATGCCTGCCTCGATTAGCCCAACCGCCATCAGCAAGATGCGCGTGTTCAACGGAATGAGTGGGAAGTTTGGGAAACGTTCGCGACTGATCTCCACCACGGTAGAAGTCGTTGTCTCGACGGTAGTCAGATAGCCCAGCTCCTGCCAGCTAACGACAATCGGTGTGGGCGTCAACGTTGGGGTAGGGCTGGGTGTGCGGGATGGTGTCGGCGTGTGGGTGGGGGCAGGTGTTGAGGTAGGCGACGGTACCGGCGTTAATGTCGAGGTCGGAGTAGCCGTTGCGGGAAGCACGGCCGCTTCCTCCGTTATCTCCGGTATCGTCAACTCTTCCGCCACCGTCGCCGCAGGGGGGCGATTGGAAAGGACATAGGTCAACCCTGCCAACAGGAGGATAATCACCCCAATCAAGGCAGTGATGATAATGATCGCCGTTTGATTCAGCGCAAACGGAAATTTGCCCTCACTCGTATCAGGTAAATCATTTTCCTCATTCGGAGTCGCCATTGATTAACCTTATTCGCGTCCCAGCCAGATCGCGCTTTCCTGTCGCGCTTCACCCTCGCGGTATGGGCGCAGGCAAAAAGCTGACCACGTTGGATCAACTGAGATCAGCGTCACCCATTTGAGATCCGTTCCGCGGAAAGCTCCCCATCCCTTGTCACGTGTCAGGTCAGTTTGAATCTTAGAACTCCCCTTCGGAAAAGAGACCCACAGCAAACTCTCCGGCTTCAGAACTTCCATCACCTTTGGGACAAGCTCCTCTAATTCTGCTTTCTTCTGGACGAAGAGTTGGACCCAATCATAACGGCCGTTGGGCGGATCAAGCTCATAAGAAAACTGAATCCCTTCCGGGAAAGGGGCCAGCGTCTGCATATAATCTTCCGGCATGTTGATGATACACGCCTCCATGCCCGACTTCAGTTTCAGCTTTTCAGCCAGCGTTTTTGTCGCCATATCCTTTACTCCATGGATTCATACTCCAGCGATGTCCTATCTCAAGGATACCATAGAGGATTAGGGATTGCCGCTTAATTATATCTTCTGGCGAAGGAATCACACCTCAAATTCTTGCAACTGATAGAGCAATATCCCTATTAGAGTATAATAGTGTAGATTTTTAGCAGCCAAAAATAATCCGGTCGTTTGCTGGCCTATCCACCTTAGAAATATTCCTATGGACATCATTCTCATTGGCCCAATTGGTGCGGGGAAAAGCACGGTAGCGGAACTGCTCGCCCAACAACTCGATATACCGAATCATTCGCTGGATGATTTACGCCGGGAATATTATGCTGAAATCGGCTATGATGCGGAACTGGCGGAAAGGATACGGGAGCGCGACGGGATATGGGGGCTTTATCAATATTGGAAACTGTTTGAAATCCACGCCGTCGAACGGATGCTAACGGATTATCCCACCGGTATCCTTGATTTTGGCGCGGGTCATTCTGTCTACGAGGATGAAGCGTTGTTTGAGCGTGCGCGGTTGGCTCTGGCGGAACGGCCGAATGTCATCCTCCTCTTACCCTCGTCCGATTTTGACGAAACCATGCATGTCCTCAATGAGCGAGAGCCGGACCTGCCCGATGAAGTGCGAAAACTCAACGAACACTTTGTCCGCCACCCTTCTAACTATGCTCTGGCGAAGTTTACCGTCTATACCAACGGTAAAACCCCTGAAGAGACGTGTGAAGAAATCTTAGGTCTTGTGCGACGAGCGTGATTGACGTGACGGCCGTGTGCCAGCGATAAGCCAGGCTTTTGGCCGAGTATCCATCACGCCACTGACGTTCCGGCATAGCCAGGAAACGCTGCCACTCTTCGGGACTATTGGCGGGAAGAAAGATGCGACTCATGCGGGAATGGGGATGGGTAATGCGGCCGAGCGTTCGACAACAAACTAAACTACACACCAACCGGCAAATCCAAATGTTCGTCAATCCACTCACGCAGCAGTGCGCTGACAGATTTTTGTGCGGCCAGTGCCTCCGCGCGTAAAATCCCTTTTAGCGTCGGATCAAGATGTACCGTTACGTTTTCTGTAGCACTTGATGGTAATCCATCATACTCAATGGCTTCAAACTGGCTCGCATCATAAAGATAATCTTCGCCCTCATTATCAATGATCCTCAACGATGCTGGATCGCTATTGTCTGGCAACACTTTATAAATAGCCCCGATAGTTAAACTAGCTTCATAGCCGCGATTGTTAATACACCGAACGTAATTCATAATCAATTACCCTCGCTTGAGGACACGCTTGCGCTTCACACGGGCAGTTAAAATCTTCTTAGCACAAGTGTCTATAGTAAGAAATAAGACACACAGAAAGTATAACCGGATACTCTTCACAAGAGATTATGGCCAGTCCCCAGGTCTTCTAATTCCAATTGGTACTGTAATGTCTCGCCAATAAAGAATTTTGCCTCGTCGATCCGCCCAAACAACATATTTAGCATATGTAGGGGGCTGTCCCTTTCTATCATGTTGAATTTTCATTACCAGCCGCAGCCTTTTTCCTAATTTCCAACGACGCCATTCCCACGTTTCCACACTTACTAGATTAGAATCAGCTGAATGGAGTCTTGCTAGATCGTTACGTATTCTGAGCATCGCATCAACTAACCCATACTCATTTATTGAATTCGTCTGTTGTCTAATCGTCCTCTTGATGTTTCTTGCGAGCCAATTAGTCCGGTATTCAAGGATTAATAGAAGCAGACCGACTACAAGTGCCCCTACCAGACTTAATATCGACTCTGACATAGTATCTAACCAAGCGACTCAAATATTGGCACAAGACTAAATCTGAGGTGGGTGCCAACCGACACTGGCCCAGTTCTGCCGCGCATCTATGATTTCTTTATTATTCATATTTAACACAATGACTGTAACACGGCCAACCGCTGTCAACCCAATGATATGTGTTCCCGTCTCATTCCAGGCAAAGTGCTCATGCCAATTTTGCTGTCGAGGATGATATAAGGACATATTTTCACCGGTAAGCGGATCCTCGGCCGATGTGGTTGAACTCTTAAATTCATTACAACGATGGCAAGCAAAACAGAGATTATTGAATGCAGTCGCTCCGCCTTTGCTTCGTGGATAAATATGCTCGACTACCATCGGATAGCCAGAATTGGATTGCAATGTCTGACAATAAGCGCAACAATGGTCGTCAGCTTCGACTAACTGCTGCCGTAGAGCGGTCGAAAGATAGACGCTCATGGCCGGTTATACTTTGTCTGCCGGAGGAATAATGTAACCGCGCCAACGCAACAGAGCGACAGCATGGGCTTTACGCAGCATTAGCCGGTCGGCCGCCTTTCGCAATTGCACCAATTCAGCCCGTTCCGCCTCGGTAATCGTTCCCTCTGCGTTTTTGTCCAGTAGCTCCTGGTGGCGGCCGAAATCCTCCTCTGAATAGCGATTGCGAGCGACTTTCCAGAGCGCATTATCTGTCAGACGGTCAAGGGCGGCGAGGTCAGCTTGAAATTCGGCCGGAGCATCTTCCCACCCTGGCGGGCTGCCAATCTCAACCGCGTGCAACAGCACATCGGTAAACGACTGTTGCGTCGCTTTGGCAACTTGCTGCAAGCGCAAGTAAATATTTTCTGGCAACGGTAAAGTGACTTCTTGGATTGTCATCGTATGAAGATTATCGTGATTTCTCTTGACGATGCAAGCACTTGTTAGAAGGCACGATTTGTCAAATCGCGTTACAAGCGGCCACAAACTTGATACTCACCCGTATTGAGTGAGATTCTCCAACACGGCCGCCAACTCCTCTGGCAGTTCCGCGTCGCAGGTAATCTCCTGGTCATCAGACGGCCGCCGAAATGTCAACTTCGCTGCATGGAGAAAGTGGCGTTTGAGGGGCAGGCGTTGCTTGCGGCGGCCGTATATGCGGTCGCCAACAATGGGGTAGCCGACGT
>CAYPHY010000011.1:0-60232 GCA_964410625.1 uncultured Ardenticatenaceae bacterium
AAGGAGAATATCATGCCAGACACTCACCGACCCCACGAAGCCAGCCAGCGTCCACCTGGTGCCCAAGCGGCGCGGGCGGCCGTCATGTTGCAAAAGCAATGGCTGCAACGGCAGTTGCTCCAACGTCACCCCCGCCTCTGGTCTCGCTTTTTAGCGATTTATGCTCAGCTACAACGCCTGCCACGTCGCTGGCGACGACGGCTGGTTCGCAAAGCGGCCGCCGTCAAGCTGGCGACCACCCTCGCCGGAGTCGCCTTGTTGTTGTCGCTCCATCACACGCCAGCACGAGCGTTGGAGATCACCGTAGATGATGGCTTTGTGATCGTGGATGATAGTGATGACAAGTGTTCACTCCGCGAGGCGATTATCAATGCCAACGAGGGGGGGATGATCCATAACGATTGCGACCCTGGTTCGCCTTATGCCGATACGATCACGCTGCCCCCCAATGGCACCTTCACCCTCACCGACATCCATGGTGATTACTACGACTCTGATACCGGTCTGCCATTGATCACCAGCGAGATCACCATTGAAGGCAACGGGGCAACCATAAAACGGGATGCCGTCGCCGGATTTCGCCTGTTGGCCGTTGGCAGCGGGGGTAAGCTGACGATCAAGGACACCACGCTCAGCGGCGGCCGTTCAGACGACCACGGCGGGGCCATCTTTAACTACAGTGGCGATGTGACCATCAGCAACAGCACCTTTAGTGGTAATAATGCAGACGATAGTGGTGGCGCGATTTATAACAACGATGAGATGACTGTCTACAACAGCACCTTTAGCGGCAATGGGGCCTTTGATGGTGGCGCGATTTATAACCAGGCTCAGCTGACCATCTACAACAGCATCTTCAACGGCAATATGGGCGAACGCGATGGTGGCGCGATTTATAACGACGGTGGGCTGATGATCTACAACAGCAGCTTCAGCAGTAATCGTGGGTACGATGCTGGCGCGATTTATAACAACGATGAGTTGACCATCCACAACAGCACCTTCAGTGACAATTATGCAGGCGATTTTAGCGAGGCCGAGGGCGATGGCGGCGCGATTTTAAACGACGCCAGTCTGAGCATCTACAACAGCACCTTCAGCGGCAATACGGCCTATGACAGGGGCGGCGCGATCTTCAACTGGGAGGATACGATAATCAGCAATAGCACATTCCGCGGCAATACGACCAATAATAGCGATGGTGGTGCGATCGAAAACAACGGGCAGCTGACCATCGGCCGCATCCTGGTTAGCGGCAATTCGGCCTATAGCGATGGTGATGAAATCTCTAATGCCGGCAGCATCACCAACAACGGCTATAACCTCTTTGGTCATGACGGTATCACGATTGACGCTGCGTTATATGGTTTCACACCTGACCCCACCGATATCATCGCGACCAACGGCGGCGAGAATGAGGCCATATTGGATAACATTCTGGCGAAAAACCTGGATGAAAATGGGGGGCCACAAACAGGCGCGCCGGGGTCGGCGCAGCAGATAAAGACTCTCGCTCTGAAGGAGAACAGCCCGGCCATTGACGCCGCACCAAGCGCCGCGTGCGAGGATCAGCCGGTCAATGGCCGCGACCAGCGCGGCTACCTGCGTAATGCAGATGGCGACAACAACGACCCCGGCGGAACTCATGAGTGCGACATTGGCGCGTTTGAATACAACTCCGCTCCGGCGCAGGATGTCTATATGACGGCCGCTGGCCCCGGCGTCACCGATGATGGCGTCGCTTTCGGTAAGGAGGATATTCTCTTCTGGAATGGCCTGGAATGGTCGAACTTCTTCGACGGTACGGCGCACGGCCTGACCACGAAGCATGATTTGAACGCGATTCATGTCAACGCGGCCGACGATATTTATCTCTCCTTCTTCCAGAACAAGATTAAGACGGCCGGGGTGGGCAATGTCTTTGGTCACGACATTCTCCATTACGATGGCAGCAACTTCAGCCTCTTCTTCGACGGCTCTGATGTCGGGCTGACCACCACGGCCGAAAAAATAGATGCGCTGCACATTCTTGATGGTGATGTAGATTTGCCGGGCGGTGGAAGCTGCAACGCCTACCTGCTGATTAGCACCCTCGGCACAGGCAAAGTCCCTGCCTCCGGTGGCGGCAACATCAAGTTCCAGGGCGAGGACATCCTCGGCTTCTGCCTGACCAACTCCGGCGCGAATACGGCCGGCTTCTGGCATATGGTCTTGGACGGCTCGGCCGAAGGGATGCCAAAGAACAGCACCGATAGCATCAGCGCCACCGATGACGGGTCGGTGATCTTCCTAACGACCAAGGCTCTATTTAACGTGGACAGCGCCAGCGGCGACCATTCGATGGTTTATGCCTTTAACACAAGCACTGGTGATTTTAGCGGCCCGCTCTTCAGCGCACCAGAAAATGGGCTAGACAAGAAAGTAGATGGTCTGCATGTTGCGGGAAACATCCCGTAGGAGCATTGCCTTCATTGTCAATTGACAATTATCAATTAACAATTGTCAATTGAAAGGGGTGAATGGTTGACGGTTAATTGGCCGTTGACCATTCACCATTGACAACTGTTATTCTGGCCGATTTTCGTCTATAATCCGCCTTGTGGATATAACAAAGACTGACCCAACGGTAGTTGGCCCAACGGCCGAAGCGACTGACCAAACCGATACCCAAACCCATACACCCGAAGCCTTTCGCCAGCTGGCGGCCGCCATCGAAACTGAAATCGCCAAAGTGATTGTCGGCCAGCAAGACGTAGTGCGCCATGTCTTGCTCGGCATCCTCGCCGGAGGCCATGTGCTGCTCGAAGGCGTTCCTGGCCTGGGCAAAACGATGCTCGTCCGCACCCTCGGCCAGGTGTTGCACCTCAGCTTCAGCCGCGTGCAATTCACCCCCGACCTGATGCCCGCCGACATCACCGGCACGGAGATCATGGAAGAGCGCGGCGACGGGCTGCGGGCCTTCCGCTTCCAACATGGCCCCATCTTCGCCAACCTTATCCTCGCCGACGAGATCAACCGCGCTACACCCAAGACTCAATCCGCCCTGCTGGAAGCGATGCAGGAAAAGACCGTCACCGTTGGCAACCAGACCTATCCCCTGCCCACGCCCTTCTTTGTCCTGGCGACGCAAAACCCCATTGAGCAGGAGGGGACCTATCCGCTACCGGAGGCACAACTCGACCGCTTCCTGTTCAAGGTCAACGTCCCTTTTCCCTCCCCTGGCGATTTGGGCGAAATCCTCGCTCGCACCACCGGCAAAGAAGTACCCGTTGCCACCGCTATCGCCTCGGCCGCCGATCTGCTCGCCATGCAACAACTGGCACGGGAAATCCCCATCCCCAGCCACGTCAGCGAGTATGTCGGCCGCCTGCTCATCGCCACCCACCCCAATAACGGCACACTGCCCAACGGTCGCGCCGCCACCAACGGCTCGGAACTGGTCAACCGCTATGTGCGCTACGGCTCCAGCCCTCGCGGCGGCCAGGCAATGGTGCTGGGAGCTAAGGTGCGGGCATTACTCGACGGCCGTTACAACGTCAGCTATCAAGATGTCGCCGCCGTCGCCCCCGCCGCCCTGCGCCACCGGCTGATCCTCAACTTTGAAGGGCAGGCGGAAGGCGTGACGGCCGATCAGATTATCAACGACCTGCTGGAGCGAATCCCCCAAGATGGCTGATCAAACCACCCAAACCAACCTCCCGCTCTCGCCAGATACGCCGATGTTGCCACCCGCGCTAGAGGCCGCCGGAAATTCGCTGCTGGCTGTGATGAGCGCACCCAGCCCGGCCGTCTTGCGCCAGCTACAAGGCGACCTGCTCCAGACCGGGCTTTCCCTGCGGCCAGAAACCTGGCAACTGCTGTCTGACTTCTATGAATACCTCGTCGCCCTGCGCAGCCGCGCCACCGCCCGCGAATATAGCCATCTCGCTTCCCTACTCGATGTGGGCGCAGTGGGGACCGTCGCCCTACAACATGTGGTCAATGCACACGGTGAGGAACACTTTTGGCAAACGCTCTTGCTCAATGTCCTCGGCGAAGGGTTGATGATCGCCGCCGCCCGGCAATATGTGAAGGCGTGGGAAGGAGAGATGAGTGCCGTCCACGAACAAGCGGCCTGGAAAGCAGAACAAGCCTTCTGGCGCGTCTCCCAGGCATTACGGCCGCAACTAGACGCGGCCGAACGCCGCCAACACCTCGACCAACTCTTCGCCCCCCTCCATAGCAGCGAAGTCCACAACACCTTCCGCGCCATCCTGCTCATTCGCTTCTTCCAGGTGTTGCTCCTGGCGCATCTGCACCTTGACCTGCGGGAGGACGGTAATCGGTGATCGGTCATCAGTAATCGGTAAGCAGTGAGCCGTAAGTCATCAATATACCGATTACCGCTTACTGTTCACCGCTCACCGCCCACTCCATTATGCACCTCTTCGACACCCCCACCCTCGCCCGCCTCGAACGCCTTGCGCTAGCGGCCGATCAGGTGCGCGTGGGCGTGATGAAGGGCGACCGTCGCAGTCGCAAGCGTGGTAGCTCCATCGAATTTGCCGACTATCGCAACTATAGCCAGGGCGACGACCTGCGGCGGCTCGATTGGAACGTCTACGCCCGGCTGGAACGCCCCTTTATTAAACTGCTTGAGGAAGAGGAAGACCTTGCTGTCCATATTCTAATAGACAGCAGCGCCAGCATGGACTGGCCGCCGGAGGAGGAGGAGACAAACAAGCTGCGCTATGCCCTCCGGCTGGCGGCCGCCCTGGGCTACATCGCCCTCGCCAGCGGCGACTTGCTCAACGTCACGCTGTTGCAACAAACGGCCGAAGGCAACCGCCAGTGGGGACCTTTGCGTGGTCACCACCAAAGCCTGAACCTCTTCCAATTCCTCGACGCCTTCGGGCAGCAAGCGCTCGGCCGCCCGCCAACGGCCGCCGGGACAACCAACCTCAACCGCTCCCTGCGTCAATACGCCCAACGCGCCCGCCGCCCCGGCCTTTTGTTGCTAATCAGCGACCTGCTTTCCCCCAAAGGCCACAGCGATGGGCTGGCGGCAATTCAGGGACGCGGCTATGAAACCAGCCTGATCCATCTGCTCAGCCCTGATGAGGCCGAACCAGCCCTGGTTGGCGACCTGGCCTTGTTGGATGTGGAGACGGGAGAAACGGCCGAGCTAACCCTTGACCCCTCAACAATAAGCATCTACCGCCAAAGAGTGCAAAGCTGGCAAGCCGCCATCGCCGAAGAGTGCAACCGCCGCCAAATCCACTATGTACCGGTGCTAACCAGCACCCCCTGGGACACCCTCGTCCTCCAAACCCTACGCCAAAAAGGCATCCTCGGCTAACCACTCACCATAACCGTTCACCAAATGCTAACCCCCGCCTTCCTCCTCCTTAGCCTGCTGGCGTTGCCGATCATACTCCTCTACATGCTGCGCTTGCGCCGCCGGCGCGTCACCGTCAGCAGCACCCTCCTCTGGCGGCAACTGCTACGCGACCGCGAGGCCAATGCCCCCTGGCAAAAGCTACGCCGCAACCTGCTGCTCTTCCTCCAACTGGCTATCCTCGCCCTGCTGGTCTTCGCCCTCGCCCGTCCCTATCTCCCAGTTCCCACCATCGCCGGAGGCAACAGCATTGTTTTGCTCGACGCTTCCGCTTCTATGCAAGCAGTAGACGGTGACGATGAGGGGGCAACGGCCGCCCCCACCACCCGCTTCGCCGCCGCACAAGCCGAAATCCTGCAACAGATCAACGGGCTGGGCGGCAACGACCGCATGACGCTGGTGCAGGTCGGCCGCGTCCCCACCGTCCTCGCCTCCGCCACCAACGACCGCGACTTGCTACGCCAGGCATTGGCCACCGCCCAACCAGAAGCGGGCGCGGCCGATTGGCGGGCTGCCTTCGCCCTTGCTGCCGGGGCCGTGCAAGGCTATCGCGATGGGCAAGTGATCGTTGTCTCCGACGGCGGCCTACCCGCCGACCTACCGCCGCTCCCCGCCGCACTACACTACATCCCCGTCGGCCGCGTCGCCGCCAACTTAGCTATCAGCACGCTGGCTACACGCAACACAACTGATGGCAGCGTCCTACTTGCCCAGGCGACCAATTACGGAGCAACGACCGCCAACGCCTTATTCAGCCTGACCGTTGACGGCACCCTGTTTGATTCGCGCCGCATCACCCTACCGGCGGCCGAGTCCGTCAGTATCACCTGGGAGTTACCTCCTTCGGCGGCCGAGATTGTCGGCGAACTGCAACCCAACGATCCAGCCCAAGACCAACTCCCGCTCGACAATCGCGCCTTTGCCGTCAACGAGGGCGGTGCAGCCACCCGCGCCCTGTTGATTACCGAGGGCAACCTCTTTTTAGAGAAGCTTTTCGCCATCCTCCCCGGCGTCGAAGCATATAAAACAGCACCAAATAGCACCGAAGCGGCCGATCCCGACTACGATCTGCTTATCTATGACAGCGTGCCCTTGCCGGAAACGCCGCCACCACACGCGCTGCTGATTATCAACCCGCAACCGGCGGCCGACCCTGGCACGGCCGAGACTCCCTGGCTGCCCATCACCGGCACCTTCACCAACACCCTTGCCGTGCGCCTGACCGACACTCCTCTGCTACAATTTGTAGACTGGCGCAATATTACCATCCAGCAAGCACAACAGGTGGAAGCACCTTGGGCAGAGCCGCTGATTGCCGCAGAAGAAGGCCCACTGCTGCTGACCGGCGAACGAAACGGCCGCCGCATCGCCATCTTCACCTTCGACCTACAACAGTCCAACCTGCCCTTGCAAATTGCCTTTCCGGTGATCATGGCTAATATTGTGGACTGGCTCAGCCCTGGACAGGTATTGGCCCCAGGTAGCGCCGAAAATGGCAGCCTGGTTCCCGGCGAAGCGATGGAAATCCTTCCCAGCGCAAGCACAACCGCCCTGTCTGTGATCAAACCCGATGGTACAATCTGGCGGACGGAATTAGCAGCCGACGACCAGGACAACCAACCGCTGCTATTCGGCGAAACGGCCGCCCCCGGTATCTATCAGGTGCAGGTCGCAGATGCAACCGGGGTAAGAGAAGCAGGACGCTTTGCCGTCAACCTCTTCGACCCCGGCGAAAGCCAAATCCGTCCTGCGCCATCAATCCAGGCGGGGACGGAAACGGTGGGCGATGAGGCTGATTCCGAAACCGCAGGACAAGAGGAGCTATGGCCCTGGCTGGCCTTGCTGGCTTTCCTCGTCTTGCTAATTGAGTGGTGGGTGTTCCATCGCGGCGTGCGATGGCCGAGCCTGAAATTGCCATGAATGAGCAGTATCGCTGCAACACACAACGGACGCGCCTATTGGGCCTTCTCGCCCTGTTGGGTCTGTTGTCGTCGGCCGTCGCCTGCGCCATTACCGGGCAAACACGGCCGTTGCTGCCCATTCTCCCCAGCCCCACCGCCTTACCGAACATCGTGGATAGCGAAGCGATTGAACTCACCTTTGCAGAACTCAACGCCGATCCCAGCGCCTATCGCGATCAGCGTCTCCGCGTCACTGGCTCCTTCGTCCCCCAGGAACCGGAGGAATGCCCGCGAAACGCCAACTATACCGGCCCGGACATTCGCTGGGCATTGATCAACGACAATCTGCAAATGGACGCACGGGGCTTTGAGCGGCTCGTTCCACTCATTGATCCGGGGCAGACGATGACCGTCGAGGGTATCTGGCGACTGTACCAGGGGCCGCTTGGCTGCGGCAAAGAGCCAGAGCGAGGAACCGCCTGGTATCTGGAAACAACGCGCATCGTTGAGCCATCCACATTTCTCATCGTTGGCGAACCCGGCATTCTCGTCACCCCGACGCCAGCGGGTGAAGATGGAACGGCCGAACCTGAACCGACGGCCACCGGAGACGAGAGCGCTACCCCTGCTTTGCTTACGCCTGATGGGACGCTCGCCACCCCAACTATTGGCATACCGCCTGGCGGCCAACCGGCCACCCCCACCAGAACGCCACTGCCCACACCGACAACCAGCGGCGAAACGGCCGTCCCTGCCCCCACTGATGAAGACACCACACCGGAGACGCCATCCACGCCGATAACCGGGACGCCCCCGGCCGGAACACCAACCATCACCTATACCGCCGAACCACCAGGGGTCGTGACCAGCACCCCCGGCGGCTATCCAGGGCAACCATCGCCAACACCGCAACCAACCACAAATCCTTACCCATAACCCATAGTCCAAAGTCAGTCAATATGAATGTCTTAAAGTTTGTCAGCACCACTCGGCCGCCCGCTATCCCCAACGTCGCTCCGCTTAGCCTCTGGTTTATCTTTCGCGGCTATGATCTGCTCGTTCAGGCGAACGAACAAACGCAGTCCTCGGTCCTCCGCTTCGCTTCAGCGGCCGAGCTGGGTCTGCCGCTTTGCCGCGAACTGTACCTCGGCTATCTAACGGCCGAAGATTCCAACACCCCCATCGTCCATTGCTACGTGGCCGAAGTGGAAGTGGAAACGGAACCGCCGCCAGGCATGGCTTTTGAAGGCTTGCGTGGCTTATACGGCCGTCTCGATGACCAATCATTTTGGCTGGCCGCTCGCGCCGTGCAAATTGTAGATTGGGACCGCACCCATCAATTTTGCGGCCGTTGCGCCACCCCCACCCACCATCAGCCCGAAGAACGGGCTAAGAAATGCCCCAACTGCGGCTTGACCAGTTATCCCCGCCTCGCTCCGGCGATCATCGTCCGTGTCGAGCGCACCGCGCCAGACGGCCGCCGCCAAATCCTCCTCGCCCGTAACCACCGTTTCCGGCCCGGTTATTACAGCGTGTTGGCCGGTTTTGTCGAGCCGGGCGAGACGCTGGAGGAGTGTGTGCAACGTGAGATATACGAGGAAACCAGCATCCTCGTCCACAACATCCGCTATTTCGGCAGCCAACCCTGGCCCTTTCCCCACTCGCTGATGATCGCCTTTGTCGCCGACTATGCCGGGGGTGCGATTCAGGTGGACGGTGTGGAACTGGATGAAGCAGGCTGGTTCTCGGCCGACAACCTCCCCCACATCCCCCCACCGATCAGCGTCTCTCGCCACCTGATCGACGCCTTCATCGCCGAAAACACGCCCTAACTTCGTAGGGACAAACATCCCTGTTTGTCCATGACAATCCAGAGGATTGTCTCTACCACTTATCTTAACGCACTCTGGAAAGAGTTTACCGAATCCCCGCCTTGCGCTAAAATCTATCCTGTGACCCATTCACCACGCCCAACCCCCATCCAAAAGGAGAAGCACACGTACCCGTGAAGAACCTATTGATCACCGGAGGGGCCGGATTCATCGGCTCTAACTTTGTCACCTACCTCCTCCGTAAATACCCGGGCTATCAGGTCGTCGTCTATGACAAACTGACCTACGCCGGAAATCTCGACAACCTGCTCGAGGTTTCCGACGATCCCCGCTATCACTTCATCAAAGGCGACATCTGCGACAAAGCGGCCGTCGAGGCCGCCATCACCACTCACCACATTGATACCATCGTCAACTTTGCCGCCGAAACCCATGTAGACCGTTCGATCATGAACCCCGACGCCTTCATCCAAACCGGCGTCTATGGAACCTACGTCCTCCTCGAAGCAGCACGCCAATTTGAGCTAGAACGTTACCACCAGATTTCCACCGATGAAGTCTATGGTGACGTCCCTCCTGGTGTGATGAGCAAGGAAACGGACAACGTCAATCCGCGCAGCCCCTATGCTGCCAGCAAAGCCAGCGCCGATCTGTTGGTCCATGCCTATCACATCACTTATGGCCTTCCAACAACCATCACGCGCGGCTCAAACAACATCGGCCCCTACCAATACCCAGAAAAAGCCGTCCCCCTCTTCACCACCAACGCCATTGACAACGAGCCGCTGCCCGTCTATGGCGACGGCCGCCAGATGCGCGAATACCAATACGTCCTCGACCATTGCGAGGCGATTGATCTGGTGCTGCATCAGGGGACGCCGGGCGAAATCTACAACGTCGGAACCGGCCAGGAAGTTGAAAACCTGGAGATGATCGCCATCTTGCTAGAGACATTGGATCGGCCGCGTAGCCTCATTCGCCACGTCTTTGACCGGCCCGGCCACGACCGCCGCTACAGCCTCGACATCAGCAAAATCCAAGCATTGGGCTGGACGCCGCGCCATACGCCGGAAGAAGCCATCGCCATGACCGCCCGCTGGTATCGCGATAATGAATGGTGGTGGCGTAAGATCAAGGAAGGGGAGTACCAAAGCTACTATCAAGCCCAATACGGCGAACGGCTGCGGCGGGCGGAGAGGGAATTGGAGACTGAGAGATTGAGAGACTAGGAGATTAGGAGACTGGGAGATTAGGAGACTGGGAGATTGAGAGTGGTAGTTATAGACCAAAGTCTCCCAGTCTCCTAGTCTCCCAATCTCTTCTTTTTTTGTAAGGAGAAGATGTAATGAGCGAAACTGCAAAAGGACTGGCCGGTGTGACAGCGGCCGATACTAGCCTGAGCCGTGTGGACGGCGAAAATGGCGAATTGATTTACCGTGGCTACGACATCCGCGAACTGGGTGCACAGGCCACTTTTGAAGAGATTGTCTACTTGCTATGGAATGGCAACCTGCCTACCCAAAGTCAATTGGACGCCTTTAAGCAAGAACTGGCAGGCCAACGCGCTTTGCCGCCGGAATTGCTGGCGATGATGCGTGGCTATCCCCATGATGCCCACCCAATGGCCGTCCTGCGCACGGCCGTCAGCGCCCTCGGTATGCTCGACCCAACGGCCGATGACATCACGCCAGAAGGGGCCAGAGCAAAAGCATTAAAGTTAACGGCCGTTACCCCCACCATCGTCGCTGCCTGGGAGCGACTACGCAACGACCAGGAACCCGTTCCGCCGCGTGATGACCTCGACTTCGCCGCCAACTTTCTCTATATGCTCAACGGCGAAGAACCCAACCCCGATGGCGTGCGTGCGCTCGATGCCTATCTGGTCATGCTCGCCGACCACGACTTCAACGCCTCCACCTTTGCCGCCCGCGTCACTACCGGGACCTTAGCCGATATGTACTCGGCAATCACCACCGCCCTCGGCACGCTGAAGGGGGCGGCACATGGCGGCGCGAACCAGCGAGCGATGGAGCAATTTGTGGAAGCGGCCGAATCAGGCGATGTTGAAACCTGGTATCGTAATGCCCGCGCCAACGACCGGCGGATCATGGGCATCGGCCACCGCGTCTACAAAGTAGAAGACCCACGTGCGGGGATTTTGCGGCCGTTGGCCGAAAAGTTCGCCGCCAGCAGCGGCCAAAGCAACTGGTTCGACATCGCCAGCCAGATTGAGAAGCTGGCCCGGCAAGACGACTATTTCATCCAACGCAATCTCTATGCCAATGTGGATTACTATTCGGCCGTCGTCCTCTACACCATCGGCATCCCCATTGACCAGTTCACCTGCATCTTTGCCATCAGCCGCATGGCGGGTTGGACCGGCCATGTTATCGAGCAAATCAAAGACAACCGCCTCATCCGCCCCAAAGCGCGATACACCGGCGAAGTCGGCCGTCACTACAGCCCCATCACCGAACGCAATTAGGTCAAGTATGCTCATTAGCAACGCAGAGGCGCAGAGCAGCAGAGACGCAGAGTATAATTTCTACTTTCTCTGCGCTTCTGTCGCTCTGCATCTTTGTGTTTACATTCGTGCCGGGATTTAATCAAGCTGCTCGTTCAACATCAGCAAGCAATGAGAAGTAGCCCGGAAGCATTCCGTCTCCGGGCTACTTTTTCTATAATACGTCTCCATGAGACAACGTACATTCTGGATAGCCTCTCTTATTCTGCTTCTATTATCCGCCTGCCAACCAACGGGGGAGGGTAACAACGGTAATAGCCAGGTCGCTGAATCCACACAATCCGCACAATCCACAACTTCAGCCCCAGACGCTGAAACGCCAGTGATCCCAACGGCTACACAAACCTTCCTGCCCGTGGTGGAAACGGCCGCCTCCGCTACGGCCGCTCCAGATGCATCAGCCACCCCCGTCGCCTCGCCGACTGCACAGCCAACGGCCGTTGTCACCCCCACTACGCCACCAACAGCTCCGGTGGAGGCCATTTCGCTTGCTCCCATCGTAACCGAAGGACTGTCCAGGCCCGTTTACCTCACCCATGCCTTCGATAACCGCCTCTTTATTGTTGAGCAAGATGGGGCCATACGAATTATTCAAGATGGGCAGCTCTTACCCGAACCCTTTCTGGACATTAACGGACGAGTAGATTCAGACGACTACGAACAAGGCCTGTTGAGCATGGCCTTCCATCCAAATTATGCGACGGCCGATCAACCCGGCGCAGGCATCTTCTACGTCTACTACACCGACAACAACGGCGATACCGTCGTTTCCCACTTCCAGGTTAGCAACGACGATCCCAACCGTGCCAACGCGGACAGTGAAACGATTATCTTGCAGGTGGAACAACCCTACGCCAACCACAACGGCGGCCTGATTAAATTTGGGCCAGATGGCTATCTCTATATCGGCCTGGGTGATGGCGGTTCCGGTGGCGATCCCTTGGGCAATGGACAAAATTTGGCGACGTTGCTCGGCTCCATCTTACGCATCGACGTCAGCCAGGCGGGTGACACCTATGATATCCCGGCCGATAACCCCTTTGTAAATGACCCCAACGCTCGGCCGGAGATTTGGGCTTATGGCTTGCGTAATCCCTGGCGGTTTAGCTTCGACCGGCTGACCGACGATCTCTACATTGCCGATGTTGGGCAGGCGATGTGGGAAGAAGTGAGTTTCCAACCGGGCAATAGTAGCGGCGGCGAGAACTATGGTTGGAATATCATGGAAGGGAGCGTCTGCTACAACGCGGCCACTTGCGACCAAAGTGGATTGACGCTGCCGATCTTCGAATACGATCACAGCAAAGGCTGTTCGATCACCGGCGGCTACGTCTATCGTGGGCAACAGTTCCCTGAACTGACCGGCAACTACTTTACTGCCGACTATTGCAGTGGCATCGTTTGGCGGCTCCTCCCTGATCCCGATGGCAGCGGCCGTTGGCTGGAGGCCGAATTCCCGACAACTTCCTTGATCATCCCCTCCTTCGGTGAAGACGCCAACGGCGAACTCTACATCGTCGCCCACTCCGGCGCGGTCTACCAAATTCAACCGGCGGGTCAGTGAGCGGTAAGCAGTAATCGGTAAACGGTTATCCGATTACTGCTTACCGCTCACCGCTTACCGTCCACTCGCACCATCACCATCTCCCCCTCCTCCTTCACCTCATACGTCCGCAGCCGGTAATACTCATCCTCCGGCCAGGTGAGGCGGCCGTTGCGGATGTCAAAACAGTATTCATGATCGGCACAGGTGATCTTCCAACGATGCAAGGAACCTTGCGAGAGATCGGCCGCTGCATGGGGGCATTCGCTGTGAAAAGCGTATAGCTTTCCTTCCCAGCGAGTGAGGATAATCTTACGGCCGTTGACCTTGACCGTTGTCATCTGCCCTTCGTGGACGGTCGTGCTGGGGACGGATGCCACAAACCCTTCATCCTGTTCTGCGGCCGGTCGCCGCCCGAAGAAAGACATTACTGGGCCTGGGCGATCAACAGTTCCGCCCACTCCATATCATCTTCACGCGGCGCAGGGACTGGCGGCCGTGAATAATCCAACCGCAAATCAAACCGCGCTCGACGATATAACTCATGGAGGATGGTATTTAGCTCGACAAGTGGTTCGTCATCACCGGGCAAAAGGGGCAAGGAAAAGGAGGGGATTGGCTGGCGCAAATTAAAGGCAAGCAGTTGCGCGCGCGGCAGATCGCGGCCGCGACTGATCAGGATGCGGTAATCTCGCTGCACCTCGCGGCCGACCACCGGCATCGGCTCACCGGCATGCAGCAGATCGATCTCAACCAGATTGGTGCGCGACCGAAACACCTGCGCCCGTTTATCTTCATAATCCCTACGCCCCTGCTGATGCAGCTTATTCACCGGCGACAACAGTTCAATAAGCGTTACCAACCGCCCCGTTTCCACCTCATGGACTTCCAGAAATGTCTCGCCCACCTCATCATTCAGCGGTGCTTCAACGTCCAAAAAGGCCACTCCGGCCGCAACTGGGGCCAGCACCGGGGACGCCGGTTGCCGTTCAACGACCGCGATGTCAGGACGGCCGATCAACACCACATCATCCGGCTTCAGCAAATACGTTCGCCGTTCCAAACCAACAAAGTACTTTGGCGCAACCAGTGGAACAAGCGCATCACGTATAGCAGCGATCAAGCTATTATGAACATCCGGCCACAACGCCGGATGCTCCAGATAGGGGTCCATCCCCGGAAATGGCGAGCCAATAGCGTGGTCCATATCATGATTGTATGAATAGCCTACATATGTGTCAATCAACCTGACACCAACTCTGCCTTCAATACCTCGTGACGAGTCTAAGGTAAGTGGCAAGGACGTTGCTTACCATTAATGTCCTACGCTAAGCTATGCTATAATGTATGGAGTGAGTCCTGAGCAAGTCAAAATAGAAATGGATTAAGCAATATGAACTTTTCGCGGATCACGATTGACCCAAACCAGATGGGAGGTATCCCATGTATTAGAGGTTTACGAATTCCTGTAGCAACTATTGTGGGGATGGTCGCTGATGGTATGGATTGGGATGAGATTATTGATGCCTATCCTGATCTGGAACCAGAAGACATTTATGAAGCATTACGCTATGCGGCCGAGGCTGTGCGCGAAAGAGCATTACCGCTGATGGAAGTTGCATGAGGTTTCTGATTGATAATGCGCTATCGCCTAAAGTAGCCAAGGGGCTTCGAGACGCTGGCTATAACGCTGCTCATGTTCGCGATTACGGTTTGCAAGCTGCATCAGACACAACAATTTTGGAACGCGCTGCCAGCGAAAATCGCATTGTTGTTTCTGCGGATACCGATTTTGGTACATTGCTTGCGCTACGGCAGGAGAGGCAGCCATCGTTTATTCTTTTTCGTCGCACTACCCAACGTCATCCAAACAAACAGTTAGAGCTGCTATTAGCTAACTTACCGTCTATACAAAAAGCACTAGAAACAGGAAGTGATGTTGTCTTTGAGCAACAACGAATTCGTATTCGCCAACTTCCAATTACAAAGAGACAATTATGACTTTCACCGAAATTCGCGTCTTTCCCGTTAGTGCAACGGTTGTCATGCGTAGCACCCTCTTCGCCCTGGCCAATATGGGGGCCAAGCTCCAGGCGTATAACGAGACCAACGGCGTGATTGTCGCCACCGTCTCTAAATGGCTGGGGCTGCAAAAGCAAGAAGTCGTTGCCCGCGTGCGTGCCTATGAGACCTCCTGCCAAATCGAACTAGAAGCCCCCGATGCAGAAAAGGTGCAGGAGTTGTTGCAACTCATCGGCACCTATGTCCGCGACGGAGCGCGAATCCAGGCCAACGCCACCATCCAATGGATAGACCTGCAACGGCAACAGGCCAACCAGGCTCGCCGCCAGCAGTTGACATCCCAGGCCAAACAAATGCTCTCCGGCGGTCAGTCAGGGTCAACGGCCGTCATCCCCGCCACTGATACAACAGATCAGAACGCCCTTGTTCCCAGCGACGACCCGGCACGGCCGCTCCCTACCTACCTCAACGAACCTATTCCCATCCCCGACAATCCCGGCGTCCTGGTGAAAAACGAGCAAAACCGGATCATCGAGCTAAAAGTAGACCGCGAGATATTCACTGACCGCACCGGCTATCTCGTTGCCTGCACAGTCTGTAAGGCCACCGCCATTCGCGGCAGCCTCTTTTGCCCCAATTGCGGCCGTCCCCTAACCCTGGAAGCGATCCAACCCGATCTGCGCCAGAATGTGCAACGCGCCGCCAGCAACAGTCTGACCTACAGCTTGATCGGTCTGGCTCTCAATTTACTCCCCCTGCTAATTCTCGTCCTCCCCGCCCTCTTATCCACTTCCGGCGGCACACTGCTGGAACGGATCAGCCAATCATTGACCCCACTGACGATTGCCCTGGCATTGGCACTCGGCATCCTTCCGGCGATGTTCCTCGGTTGGTGGGCGATCCGCCATGGGCAACGGGCCGCCTGGTATAACAACCTCCCCGCCGTGTTGGAAGAAGGGGGCAAGGGCAAATCGGCCGTCGGCAACGCCCTCGGCTGGCTCGACATCTACATCGGCGCAGCCTGGATCATCTTCATCATCATCGCCCTTCTGTAAAGCGATTTGGCAAATCGCTTGATCACACAACCACACAACCACATCGGGCTACATCATCCAAAATCAAACCCAAGCTGCTTTTGTTCCACCTGCTTGATATTGCTCACCCCCACCCCAATCAAGCGCACCGGCTGGCCCGGCGGCCAATTCTCCTCCAACAACACGGCCGCATGATGATAGATCGTCCCTTCCTCATCCGTCCCTATCTCTAACGAACGCTGGCGAGTAAAAGTGGTAAAGTCCGCCCAGCGGAACTTCACGCGAATCGTGTGCGCTATCAGCTTCCGCTTCTGCAACGACTGTGCCACCTCGGCCGACATCTCGCGCAACTGCTTCTGCAATCGCTCCCGGTCCGTCACATCCTCGCTAAACGTCCACTCCTGGCTGATGCTCTTCGCTGGGCCACGCTCCGGCCGCACCTCGCGCTCGTCTATCCCTTTGGCATGATTGATCAGCTCATCCGCCTGTCGTCCAAAATGTCGCCACAGCAGTTCTCGTTCGGCCGTTGCCAATTGACCACAAGTGGTGATGCCAATTTGCTCCAACCGTTCGGCCGTGCGCGGGCCGATGCCCCAAACCACCCTTGTCGGCAATGGGGCCAGAAAAGCCGCCTCCTGCCCCGGCAGGACAATCGTACACCCTTCCGGCTTCTCAAAGTCTGATGCAACCTTTGCCACCAATTTGCACGTCGCCAGCCCCACCGACGCCGGTAATGATGTTGCTTGTCGCACGCTGGATTGCACCTCTCGCGCCAGCGGCCATGGGTCAGCCTCCTGCCCACTCAATTCCACATACGCCTCATCCACGCTCATCTTTTCCACCAGGCCATACGCTTCCAACACCGCCATCACCTGTGCCGATAGCTCACGAATACGCGGCCAGTTGGCGGGGACGATCTTCAAGCGCGGGCAAAGACGCAGCGCCTGGCTGGTGGCCATCGCCGAACGCACCCCGAAACGGCGTGCCTCATAACTGGCCGAGGCAACCACCCCCCGTTGCTCCGGTCGGCCGCCCACCACCAACGGAACGCCCACATCCTCCGGGTGATCCAGCCGGTGGACATTGACATAAAAAGCATCCATATCTACGTGCAAGATAGCACGCGGCCAGGAAACTATTGCATCATGCATCTTTAGGGAATAAGAAAAAGAGATTAGGAGACTGAGAGACTAGGAGATTGAATATACCAGTCAGTCGCCCAGTCTCCCAATCTCTTAGTCTCTCAATCTCTTCCAAATCAATCCGCCCCCGCCACCTGCACTTCAGCGCGGGTGAGGGTTCGGCCGTTGTCACGAGCAAAACCGAGAATATCAATCCGCAAGAGAATCATCACCGCCGCCATCAATCCAACTGCGGATATAACAAACACTAGCCCATAGGCGGCCGTCTCTGGCAAACCAAACGTCAGCAAAAAGAGATCGCGCAAGAAGCCACCGGCAAATGTCCCCAATCCCTTAAAGACTACGACGGAGACCGTCCATAAACCCAGATAGGCTCCGGCATGGCGATCCGGAGACATGACCGCCATCAGGCTCAAGCCACCGAAGGTATAAATGCCAAATCCTGCGCCAAAGAACAATAAAGCCAACTCAATGAAATGCACCTGTCCCCCCAGTGAGGCAACGGCTAGAAATAGAATCCCCGCAGCCATCCCCACCAGTCCCACTGCTGTCAGCCGTCCCTGAAGCTCCGGCGGCCGTTTCCGCAGCAAAAGCGCACTACCCACCAGCGTCAGTACCGTCGCCGATTGCCAATAACTATTAAAGCGCGTTGTGCGGCTCACCTCCAATTGAAATACATCCGCCCCAAACGGCTCCAAGATAGCATCCTGCATCCATGCCGCCATCGTCGCCAACGAGAGAAAGAGGAAGAAACGGCGTGTACGCCCATCTTTCCAGATGGCGCTCAATACCTTGCGGAAGTTGCTACTGTGCAAGCGGTCGTGGCCTGATTGGCCGGCCGTTGCCGATGTTACTACCAGGTCAGACGGCTGTTTCTCGGCCGCTTGAGCCGCCCCACCACGCTTCTCCGCCCCGTAAATCGCAAAAACCCAGAAAAATCCACCAATGAGCATCGTCCCCAGGATCATCTCCCAAAAGATACGCTCATCGTACACTTCCATCCAGATGCTAAAGACAATGCCGACGATGGCAAAAAAGATGATCAGAATCGTTTCCACAGTGCTGATCGCCAAACCCTGCTTCTCCGACGGGGCGGAATCACGCACCAGCGCCAGAAACGGGCTACCGGAAATCAGCGTGCCAATGCCATAGATGAGGGAAGAACTGGTGGCAAAGACCCAGCCTAGCACATCGGCCGAATCCCCCGCCAACCGCATCACACTCAAGCCCAATAGTGGCAACGACAAAACCATCAGCAGTCGGCCGAGCCAGATCACCGGCGTCCGCCGCAATCCCCAAAAGGTGCGGTTATCGGTCAAATACCCGGCGTAGAGGCTCAGGGGGGAAAGCAAGTAGCGCAGGGCAATCAAAAAGCTGACCGGCGCGGCGGGGATGCCGAAGTTAGAGATCATCACCCGGTTCCAAATACTGGTCACCAAAATATCCCCCATCGCCGAGCCGATCTGAAAGCTGCCCAGGCGCAACGCTTTCCCTAATGTAAACGTCTTTTCACTTGCGGCCGTTGTCATCAATTCCCTCAATATATGCCTTTGACACGAATTTCACGAATGACACGAATTTAGGCCCACGTTATTCGTGAAATTCGTGCGCAAAATTTGCGCCGTTCGTGTCGAAAATATTAGGTTCTATTCTTGCTCCGTGTCCACCAACGCCAACAGGACTTCATTGGTGGGTTGGATCACGCGGCGGCGTAGTTCGCCCCAATCGGTAAAGCTATGCGTTCCCGCCGTCAATGCCACGTCATAGATCGTCTGTGCCATAAATTCGCGGAAATGGAGATAAGCGCGGGTGATGTCTACCAGGGTCAGGCCGTTCTCTTTTCCTAGCTGCTGATATTGACGGCCGATAGCCCGCGCCTCCGCCAGCAACGATTCGTCCGGCTTCTCGGCCGCCAGATACCGTTGCATCAGGTGCAACAGCCGGTGGCCGATCTGTCCCAACTCGCGCCGTGCCGCCTCATCCAGGCGTTGGTACCAGCTTTCGCTCTGCAACGCGCCGTCCACCAACTCCAGCCGCGCCCGGCCGACCAGATTCTGGATAATCAATTGTGTCCCCGCCTGGAAACCGCGGTCTTGGGCAGCCATGCGCCCTTCCACGTCCTCGCGCCGGAAGCGGCGATGGCCGCCTGCCGTGCGTTGCGCGGGCAACTCCCCCTGGTCCGCCCACTGTCGCACGGTAGAAGGATGGACGCCGAGTAACTCGGCCGTTTCGCTGAGATTCAACCACTCACCAGACATGATCTATCCTGCTAATATAGCAAATTCTACAGAAAACGGCTAATTTTATATATATTTATGTAGTTTTTAGAGTTAAACTTATCGGAGGGAGTGCCACTCATCACTAGTAATGTTACGAGCAAAAATAACTTCTACTTCTCGAAGCATAAAACGTAATTGTGGCACTGAATACTCTGTATTTGAGGGAATGGTCAGGCGATGACTTGCGTAAACCATGAACTCATGGCGAGCTCCCGCAAACGGGCCGTCAAAACCGAGTTTACGCAACCTTGTAATAAAGTCTCAACGCTTACACGGGCTCCACTTACCCATAAATAGGCTCTTGATTCAAATCAATGCCTTCAAGCACTGGTAAGGAATGACCCATCTTCAATCCCAGCAGTATCCATTCCTCTAGAACGGACTGCAATGCTTCCTGGCACATCCGCAACGTGTCACCAAACGCCACGACACCTGGGCAAGAGGGGATTCTCCCGGCATATGTACCGTCATCTAGTTTCTCATATACCGCCTCAGCCATCGCCTGTTCAACGTAATCGCTTAGAATCCATCGCATCGTTCTTACCTGTAAAGTTCGAATACTTTAATTATAGCCCATTATAGCCTTCTTTCGTTGCAACATGACCATTCTCAGTATGCTGCTTCAATGGAAGGATGATCGTAAAGCGGCTGCCGGGTAGGCGTTCCTCGTCTTCGCCCTCGGAATCCACCCAGATACGGCCGTCATGCGCCGCAATAATCCCCCGCGCAATCGGCAAACCCAGCCCTGGCCCCGCCCCGCGAAATTTCGTATTGCCGGTCGAATGGAACTGGATATTCCCAATGCGAAAGAACTTTTCAAAAATCAACTCATGGAACTGGGGATCAATGCCAATGCCGGAGTCAGCGACGGTGATCTCGACAAAGGGTTGGCCGCTTTGCCCTGGCACCAACGCCCCTGTCACCACGATCTGACCATAATCAGGGGTATATTTGATTGCATTGCCGATTACATTACCAAACGCCTGCGCCAGGCGGCGGAGATCGGCCGTAATCGGTGGCAACTCAATAATACCCTCTTGCAGATAGCGGATCCGCCGCTCGCGCATCGCTTCGGCCAACGGCTCTATTGCCAGGTTCAAGACCGCCTCCATCGTCGTGGTGATGACATTCAACTGTACCCCGGCCACGTCCAACTGGCTGGCATCCAACATCGCCGAAATAACACTCTCCAAATGGCTCGTCGCCCGGTTCACCTGCCCAACAATTTCGCGCAACTGGCGAAAGGTTAGTGCGCGGTCATCGTTCAGCGTCGCCAATATGTCGGTATACCCCTTCACCTGGGCCAGTGGGGTGCGCAACTCATGCGAGGCGATGGTGATGAAGTCCGTTTTAACGCGGTCCATAATCTCCAGCCGTTCATTTTGGTGAACCAAACTGGTATTTAACTGCCGAATCTTCTCATTCTGCTCGCCGAGGGCGCGATAAAGCCGCGCGTTTTGCAGCGCGACCACGGTCTGGTCGGCCAAAATCTGCATTAGCTCCAACTCGGCCGACTGATAAGGCACACCCGTGTGCTTCGGCCCAACCGCGACAATGCCCACCAATCGTGACCCATCACTGATCGGTACATAGACATCCACCGCCATCTCCGCCAACCACTGCCGTTCCTCGGCCGACAACTCGGCAAAATCAGGCGCGAAATCCATCTCATACTGCAATAGCGGCTGGTGACGACGAGCCAGGGCATTCAAAAAGAGGGTCGAGGTCGAAAAATGGTAGGTGAAACGGTGAATCTGGCCCACAGCCGGAATCGGTTCCAGGTCATAGCCATCCTCAACACGACTGACCAGAACCAACGCCCCACGATTGATCGGCATCAGACTGCCCAAGGTGTCGAAGAGCGTCTGCGACAGTAACTCCACATCCAACGTAGGCGCAATCGCCTGAGTATAGCGACGCACCACCTGACCCGCATCCACTTTCTCGCCTAATAAGTAACGATTAATCAGCCGTTCCACCCAGCCCCTCAGTGGCTGGTAAAACAGGAAGCTGAAAGCAATGGCGACCAGTGCCAGCACCGCAAACACAGTCCCTTCTGACCAGGGACCTTCCCAAAACTCAACAACATAGATAGCCAGAATAACCGGCAAAGCCGATACCACCGCCTGGACAGCAACGCCTACCCAGCGCAGAAAGGTCGTTCGCACATCAAACAGGCGATAGGAAGAAACAGCATAGGTGAGCGCCAACGTGCCAAACCAGCGCAAACTCTCACCTATTGTCGAAACGATCACCGCCACATCCGGCGAAATCGCTCGCTGCGCCGCAATTTGTGGCCACAAAACCAGGCCATCGCCCAAAATGGTGAAGGACAGGGTTAGATTCCAAAACAGGAGGCGGTTGGCATGGAGGGGAAAGTAGGTGCGCCGAAACTCACGCCAGGAAAAGAGCAGCATCAAGCTATTTAAGGCCAGCCAGGCGACAACCACGCTCAGGCGACGCACAGAGAGCGGCGGCCAACCCGCCTGTACGGGCAACGTCGTCCCCGCCGGTAAGAGGAACCACAACAGACCCGTTATGCCAACGGCCGCCACGCCCCACAAGAGCCAGTTATTGAACTGCGAGCGTCCGGCATGAGCGGCCGTCACCACCGCCAAAAGCGTAGTGGCAGCCAGTTGAATAAAGTAGACCCAGGGTTCAAACGGCCAAAAGCGGGCAAAGCACCAAATAATGGAAACGGCCAGCAGCAGTTGCAGCCACCCCGCCTGATGCGCTCGCCGGTTGCGCCGCGCATAGGCCACTACCAGCAGGAGCGCGTATCCTCCGGCCGCCAACAACGGAACACTGGCCCAAACCTGTTCTGTTTCCATAGCTCAACAGACATTTTACTGGTTGGCGCAACTCCCGGCAATGACCAATGTGGACTGGGATGCTGATCACCCGTACAGCGATTTTCCCAAATCGCTGAAATGTCGGCCGTAACTAGCGGGCCGCGGTTTAGGAAAATCGCGCTACATTTTTTTAGTCTATCCACAACACTGATACCGACTCGCAGATTAAAAGGGATAGCCAGCGACCACACAATCAGTTAAAATCTTTCCATGCAAACAATGTCAGTCGAAACAAGTCGCCAAGCGGGCAAAGCCTTACGCCCGATCAACTATGGTGGACAGGCCGTCATCGAAGGCGTCATGATGCGCGGCTCCAAGTCCTATGCCGTTGCCGTCCGCAACCCGGCCGGTGAGATCGTGGTCAAAAGCGAACCACTTGACCAACGAATTTACGGCAGTCGCATGGCTAAACTACCCTTCCTGCGCGGCCTAACCCTGCTGTGGGATGCCTTAGGCCTGGGGATCAAGAGCCTGATGTTTTCGGCCGATGTCGCCCTGGAAGAAGAACAGCAAGAAGACAAACCGGAAGAAAAATCTGAGCTACCAACCGGCCTGATCGTCGCCTTCTCGCTCAGCCTTTCCATCTTACTCTTCTTCGTCCTTCCCGCTTTTCTCTCCAGCCAGATCGAACGCTTGCTCGGTCTCTCTTCCCCCATCGTCGGCAACCTGATCGAGGGTGTAATCCGACTGAGCATCCTGATTGGCTATATCTGGATCATCGGCCGTATGGAAGACGTCAAGCGTCTCTTTGGCTATCATGGCGCAGAACACAAAACAATCAACGCCTATGAGGCCGGGGCGGAACTGACGCCGGAATCGGTGGCTCGCTTCCCCCTTGAACACCCCCGCTGCGGAACCGCCTTCTTGCTGACCGTTGTCGTCATCTCCATCCTGCTCTATACCCTGTTTCCGCCGATGGGTCTCCTGCTGCGCATTGTGTCGCGCCTCTTGCTCTTGCCCGTCATTGCCGGCATTGCCTATGAGTTTATTCGCTTCACCGCCGCGCACCAGGACAACGCCTTCATCCGCCTGATCACACGGCCGAACCTCGCCCTGCAAAGCCTGACCACCCGCGAACCCGATCTCGACATGCTCGCCGTCTCCATCGCCGCCTTCAAAGAAGTGCTAGAAGCCGAAACCACCCAACCCGTCGCCCTTCCCGTCCCAGCGACAGATTAGAACCAGTATCCGGTTATCGGTAAATCGGTTGTCCGTGAATGACTTTCTGCGGTGCCCCTGTTGCTATTAACAAAGACTATTCGCTTACCTATTACATATTACACACGTCTACACATCCACTAATCTCCAATCTCTAATCTCTCAGTCTCCCCCTACTGCACCGGCAACGGCAACTGCCTCCACGCCCCCGTCGTATTCACCTCCACCACCGTCACCCACTTCACCCACTCCACACCACGCCGGTTGATCGCTGCCAGCCGCAGCGGGAAGCCATGCCCCTGGCTCAAGGGCTGCCCCGCCACATCCAACGCCAGCAGGAAATCGGCCGCTTCCTCCAGCGAAAAACGGCGCTTATACCCTGTTTCTGAGCGGAAAGTGACGCTGGCCGCCCTCTCTTGCAACCCAGCCTGCGCCAACAATCGCTCCACCCTGACGCCGCGCCAAAGCTGCTCCGTATACCAACCGCCCGTGCAATCGAGCGCGGCCGTCACTTCATCCATCCCCATTCCCCGCAGTTGCTCATAGCTTAAGGCCAACGGCCGCCCAACCGCTCCCTGAACCTGCAATCGCCACTCGGCCGTCTCGATCAGCGGTGGCCGGTCGGCGATCCAGCTAACCGTCGGGAAAACACCGCTCATACTCCCCACCTCATAAGAGCCGGTAAATCGCCTTGCCGCTCCAGGTAAAATAGGCGGCCGAGTAACCGGCGGCCTCCCCGGAGCCAGCTCGCTCCCCTTCACACGGTTCAACGCCAGCCAACCCAACGCCCCACCCAGCACGCCAGCAACCGCTCCCAAAAATAGCCGCCTGCCCACAGCGTGGCGCACGCGCCAGATGAAACGCATATGCCAGGCGTGCCAGGCCATCAGCAAAATCAAGGGGATCGCAATGTAAATATGTAAGCTAACCAAACTAAAGCCACCGGCATAAATCGGCCCGCTGAAAGTCCATAGCAGCCCGGATACCAGCGTCAAAACGAGCAAGGCCAATACAAACAGGAAGCCAATCCGCCGCCATGTCCAGCGCTTCTTCCGTCGCCAGGAATCGAAAATCACGCCTCCCTTCCAAAAGAAAAGCAACAACAGGGCATAAGCCCCAATGCCATGTAGCCACAAAATCCAGGCGGCAGAGCGGCGGCCGTTGGTAAACCCAAAATAGCCGGTCACCAACTGCGCCAGCAAGATGATTAAAACGGCGATATTGACCCAGGGAGAGCGCATAACGAAATAAGTAGTAGGCAGTAAGCAGTGATATAGTATCATTGTAACGTAAAATCATTACGACAAGATAAAGCCCTAATGAACAAACAGGTAACGGTCACCATTCCGGCGACAACTGCCAATCTTGGCCCTGGCTATGACTGCCTGGGGTTAGCCCTTGCCCTCTATAACCAGGTGAGCCTATCAACGCCTCTGGACGAAAAGCTCTCAACGGCCGACGCCCCCTTTATCGAACTTAAAATCAACGTCCAAGGCGTTGACGCCGACAAGATACCGACTGACGCCAGCAATCTGGTTGTGAAGGCGGCCGATCTCGTCTTCAACCATCTGGGCAAACGGCCGCGCCGCCTCTGCCTCCACCTGCACAACAACATCCCCGTCGGTAGTGGCCTGGGCAGCAGCTCGGCTGCCGTGTTGGGTGGCATGTTTGCCGCCAACACGCTCGTGGACGGCGATCTGACCGCCGACGACATCTTCCTGCTGGCAACCGACCTCGAAGGCCATCCCGACAATGTAGCTCCGGCGATCTTCGGTGGCCTGGTGCTTGGCGTCATGGAGCGCGATGCAAGTGGCAATCTGGCAGTGACCGTAGAGCGCATCCCGGTCCCTCCGCTTCATGTTGTTGTTGTATTACCCGATTTCTCTTTCTCCACCGCCGAAGCGCGTGCTGTCCTGCCCCGTCATATCCCCCGCGAAGACGCCATCTTTAACGCCAGCCGTCTGGCCTTGCTGATCCGCGCCTTGCAAACGGCCGACTACTCCCATCTACGCCAGGCCATGCAAGACCGCCTGCACCAACCCTACCGTCTGCCACTCATCCCCGGCAGCGCGGCGGCAATGTCGGCCGCCTACTCGGCCGGTGCGGCCGGTGTGGCCCTCAGCGGCGCAGGCCCCAGCCTGTTGGCGATTGTGCCGGAGGAGCCGCCTACTCAAACGGCCGTCGCCAACGCGATCAGCAATGCATTCAAGGCCGCCGGATTAGCGTCTCGTTCCTGGACGCTTTCGACGGATCAGACAGGCTGCCAGGTAGCGGTTGAGGCAGGTCTAACCAATCAGTGAAGGTAATACGGGCGTTATTCGCGCCAAAATGTGTTAGCCCTGTACGAAAGGCATATTTAAGTCGCGTTCATTTTATTTTCTGCTAAACTATCATTGATGGCATTGCGGTGTAACTTGTTGATTTGTTGATTAACAAGCGGTCGCACACATCCCATCAGAATTCGCATGGACATCACTCCATCACCATGAATGAAATCGTGTAACGCGGGTTGTTTACCCGCGCTTTCGGTACATTAGACAAGCTATTTTCATGGAAGCTACGCGCGGACGAGTTGCCAAAAGAGTCCGCGTGATCTGCGTAGCGGCCGTGTAACAACTTTGACAGGAGAAATGGATGGACAAACCAACCTTACTTGAGTGGTATAAGCAAATGGTGCTTATCCGCCGCTTTGAACAAAAAAGTGCCGAACTTTACCAACTGGGTAAAATCGGCGGCTTTCTACACTTATATATCGGGCAAGAAGCCGTCGCTGTTGGCTCCATTGCCGCCCGCCGCCCGGAGAAAGACCATGTGATCACTGCCTATCGTGATCACGCCCACGCCCTGACAGTTGGCTCTGATCCAAAGGCATTGATGGCCGAGTTATTAGGCAAGGCAACAGGTATCAGCAAGGGCAAAGGTGGCTCCATGCACTTCGCCGATGTCTCGCGCAACTATTGGGGCGGCTATGCCGTTGTGGGCGGTCACATTCCGCTGGGAACGGGGATCGCGCTGGCCGAGCAATATAAGGAAACCGGTGGGCTTGTGCTGTGCTATATGGGCGACGGCGCAACCAACATCGGCTACTTCCACGAATCGCTCAACCTCGCCGGTGTGTGGGATTTGCCAATCATCTACATCGTCGAAAACAATGAATATGGTATGGGAACCTCGGTCAAACGCGCCTCGGCCGTTCCCGATATGGTCAGCAAGGCGGCCGCCTACGGAATGCCCGCCTCACAAGTTGATGGTATGGACGCCATCAAAGTCTATGAGGCCACCAAGCAAGCAATTGATGCGGTTGTCAATGGCGAAGGGCCACAATTCCTGGAAATGATCACCTATCGCTATGAAGGGCATAGCATGGGCGACCCCCTGCGCTACCGCACGAAGGATGAGGTCGAAAAGTGGCGTGAGAATGACCCCATCGGCATCCTCGAACGCCATCTGACCAAAGAAGAGGGCGCGACCCAGGAAGAGTTGGAAGCGATTGATGAAGAAGTGGAACAGATCATTGACGAGGCCGTCACCTTTGCCGAAGAATCACCACTTCCCGCGCCTGAGGACCTGTTTAAAGATATTTACGTTGAAGAATAAAAAGTAATCGGTAGGCAGTAAACGGTTCTGTCTATTAGATAATAGACAGGATTGACAAGATTGACAGGACGAGGCTTTATTTTGTTATCCCTGTAAATCCTGCCTAAAGCGTTATTCCTGACAATCTCTACTGAACCGATCACCAATAACCGATTACGGCTCACTGACCCACGAGGAGAAATACGAATGGCACTGATTACAATGCGACAGGCGATTACCGATGCCTTACGCGAAGAGATGAACCGTGACGAAACGGTCTTTATCATGGGTGAGGAAGTAGGCGTCTGGGGTGGAACCTATGCCGTCACCCGTGGTTTCTACGATGAATTTGGCCCCAAACGAATCCGCGACACTCCTATTTCAGAAATGGCGATCGGCGGCGCGGCCGCCGGGGCAGCCATGAACGGCCTCCGCCCGGTGGCTGAATTTATGACGATCAACTTTGCCTTCCTCGCGCTGGATGCCATCGTCAACCATGCCGCCAAAGTCCACTACATGTTCGGCGGCCAGATGAAATGCCCCGTAGTCTACCGTGCGCCTGGAGGCGGCGGCCGACAACTCGCCGCCACCCACAGCCACACCCCCGACGTCATCTTCGCCCACTTCCCAGGGCTGACCGTCCTCTCCCCCAGCACGCCCTATGACGCCAAGGGACTGTTAAAGGCCGCGATTCGCTCCGACAACCCCGTCCTTTTTGTTGAACACCATACTTTGTACCAGATTCGTGGTGAAGTCCCCGAAGAGGATTATACAGTCCCCATCGGCGTCTCAGAAGTTAAGCGCGAAGGCAGTGATGTTACCCTGGTTGCCTATGCTCAAGGGTTGCAGGTAGCGATGGAAGCGGCCGAAGCCCTCGCCAAAGAGGGGGTTGAAGCGGAAGTCGTAGACCTACGGACGTTGCAGCCATTGGATATGGAGCCGGTCATCGCCTCTTTCAAGAAAACGTTCAAGGCTGTTATCGTCGAAGAAGGGTATGGGACCTATGGGATTGGTGCGGAAATTGCAGCCCGGTTGCAAGAACACGCTTTCGACTACATGGATGCGCCAATCAAGCGTGTTGCCCAACTGCAAGCGCCGTTGCCCTACTCACGCGAATTGGAACAATCAGCTTTGATCAACAAGGATCGCGTCATTTCCGCCGTCAAGGAGATACTCTAAATGGCCGAATATATTGTCATGCCCAAGCTCGGCTTCGACATGCGCGAAGGCGTGCTAAATAATTGGCTTAAGGAAGTAGGCGATACCGTCACAAAAGGGGAAGTCATCGCCGAAATCGAATCAGACAAAGCGACCCTGGAACTGGAATCTCAGGTAGCCGGGACCATTCTCAAACTTCTCGAAGAACCGGGGGCCATTGTCCCCATTGGGGCAAATCTGGCTATCGTCGGTGAAGAGGGCGAAGACATCTCGAGTATGGATGGGGGCGCTGCGGCGGCCAGCGAAAATGGCCAATCGGCCGAAGCAAAGGAAGCACCAGCCGAAGCCCAATCTCAGGCGGAAACACCGGCACAGGCAACTACCAGCCCAGCCGCTGAATCACAACCAGTAGCGCGAGGGACTGTGGAAGCAGAAGGACAGGCACAGCCCGAACCCTCGGCCGCTGCTGAACCCTCGACTGAGTTCCCCGATGGCGTGAAGGCAACCCCCGTTGCCCGGCGCATTGCCCAAGAGCATGACATTGATTTGCTGCAAGTGAAAGGCAGCGGCCCCGACGGCCGCATCCGCAAAGCGGACGTGGAAGCCTATCTTGCCGCCCCACCCCCAACACCAGCCAGAGAAGCGGAAGCAGCGGCCGCTCCCGCCCCTGCCCCAACCATGCCCACCGCTGGCCCCGACTCCACCGAGGTGGAGACCACGCGCTTGCGTCGCGCCATCGCCCGCCGTATGACGGAAAGCAAGACGACCATCCCGCACTTCTATGTGACAACGGAGATTGACATGGCGGCCGTCTTAGAGCTACGCAAGCAGATCAACGCCAACCTGCCCGACGAAAGCAAGGTGACGATCAACGATCTGATCGTCAAGGGTGCGGCGCTCGCCCTGCGTGAATTCCCCAACCTCAACGCCTCCTTTGCCGGAGACAAGCTCATCCGCCATAACCGGATCAACATTGGCTCGGCCGTTGCCGTCGAAGGCGGCTTGCTGACAGTGGTGCAAAAAGACACCGACAGCTCGACCATCTCCAAAATCGCCGCCGATCACAAAGCGATGATCCAACGCGCCCGCGAAGGTAAGGTGAAGCCCGAAGACGTCGAGGGCAGCACCTTCACTGTCAGCAACCTCGGTGCATTTGACGTTGACCACTTCATCGCCATCATCAATCCGCCCGAAGCGGCGATCCTCGCCGTTGGCACCGCCAGCCAGGTCCCAGTGGTTGTTGATGGCGAGATCAAGATTGGGACGCGGATGAAGGCGACGATTTCGGCCGATCATCGCGTCACGGATGGAGCAGAGGCCGCCCGCTACATGCAAACCTTCAAGGGGATCATGGAACAACCTATGCGCCTGCTGATTTAACTCTTGCAGAAACGGCCACAGTCAAACGACGACAAGCCGCTATAGAATTGCCGAACTGGCACTCCCCTCTTTTGTGGCGAAGGTCTTAGCCAACTGATAGTCTGTCTAATGGGCTAAGACCTTCTTTTCCCCTCGCCTGCCCTTGTTTCAAAAAAATGCTATTTTCGTAACTTTTGTTATACTATGTTATGTTATGATGAGTTTTGTCAGTTCAGTATGCTTGAATTTGGCATGGGAGCCTAATAGAGCATGTGATACTACAAGCAGTTGGCTGCCATCGTAGCTTGAGCGATCTAAATCGCTTGAGCGTACCATAGTAGCTTAGTAGTTTGAGGTGGATTCGATGTCCCTAATACTTGTGATTGACGATGACGATCTGGTTTCGCGAACGCTGCAACGGGCATTAAAGATGTATGACCACCAGGTGATGACCGCCAACAGCGGCATTGAAGGATTGCAGCTTGCCCGTCGCCATCGTCCCGATTTGTTCATCCTCGATATTATGATGCCTGGTGTAGACGGCTACCAGGTCTGTCGCCAGATTCGGGGCGATCCATTGCTACAAGATCTCCCCGTCCTCTTCCTGACTGCCAAAGCCAAAGATGAGGACAAGATCGAAGGTTTCCGCGCCGGAGGGGATGACTATCTGATCAAGCCGTTCAATATGCAAGAGCTAGAGCTAAGGGTGAAGGCGATCATGCGCCGCGTCAGCCCGGAAAAGCCCGAAGTGGAAGTGGTCAATGAAGTGGTGGTCGGCAATGTTACCCTCGATTGTCGCTCCTTCACGGTGACCACTCCATATGATACCGTCCTGCTGACCAATGTGCAGTTCGATCTGCTCTACCATCTGATGAGCCATGCGGACCAGGTATTTAACAGCCAGCAGTTGCTACAGGATGTGTGGGACTATCCACGCGATACCGGCAGCCCGGAACTGGTTCGCGCCCACATTAAGAATCTGCGCGAAAAGATCGAACCCTCGCCGAGCAATCCGATTTATATTAAAACGATTCAGGGACACGGATATACATTTTCGTCTGAGGACACCTGATAGGCAGTGTAGGCAGTAGACAGCAAGCAGTTAGCAGTCGTCAGACGGTATTGTCTACTGTCTACTAAGCAATAGGTAACCTTTTGGTCCAGGACATAGACGACCTGCTGGATGAATCAATCCAGACACTAAGCGAACCAACTAACGATTCGGTCAGGGGGCTGGTTCCGGCGACAGCCGGACTGGAACCAAACCGGGCTGTGCAAACACGGCCGACGCTCCCCTCGCTTCCCGGTCGCCTCACGCTGGAAGTCCCCACGACTTCACGCATCCTGGTTGTTGATGACGAAACCGATGTAGCCGAATCACTGGCCGAATTTCTCCAGCGCAAAGAAGGGTATAAGATTGATGTCACTCATAGTGGCAAAGAGGCGATCCAATTTTTGGAACGCACCGTCGGCTCCTCTGTCGAAGTAGACCTGGTCTTGCTCGACATGCTGATGCCCGGACTATCGGGCCTGGAGGTCCTCGACTGGATTCGCAAACATTCCCAGCTTGGCTATATGCGCGTGGTCATGCTGACAGCCACGGCCAACCCTGACCAAAAGGTGCAAGCCCTTTCAGCCGGGGCTGATGACTACATCACCAAGCCCTATAACCTCCAAGAGCTACTGGCCCGTGTCAAGACGATCCTACGCACCCAGCAGCTTGAAAAGCAGCTCCACCGCCAAAGCCAACAACTTGCCGCGCTCAACCACGAAAGCCAGGGGATTGCCGGGATGTTGGAAACGAACCGCATCGAATCCATGGCGGTGCGGGCGGTGTTGAATGTGCTGGAAACGGACCTGGCGGCATTGTTGATGCTGGAAGGCGGCCGTCTCCATTGCCACTATCTGCGCCACTACAAAGGCTCCATGCCCCCCCACATCTTCCCCGCCGTCGAGCGCGGACAGGGCATTTTGGGGCTGACCTGGAACGAGCAACGCCCCTTTGTGGTCAACGACGTGACGAAAAACGGCCGCTACGACAACACCATTGACTCACCGCTCAATTTCACGGTGCGCTCTATGATCACCGCCCCGCTGACCGTGCGCCGCAGTCCGGTCGGTGTGCTGGCCGCCTATAACAAGCGCGATGGGGTCTTTAGCGATTTTGATCTCGACCTCTTCGCCTCCCTGGCCAGCTCGATCAGTCAGGCGATTGAGAACTCCTGGCTGTTCCAGCGCATCCGCCATCGTCATCAAGAGCTACTAGAAGGGCGCAACACGCTCCAGGCACTCATTGACGGGATACCCAATCCGATTTACACCATCAACGACGATTGGGAGTTGGTGGCGATCAACAAAAGTAAGGCCGACCAGCTTTCCACCATTCCCACGGCGCTAACCGGCCACACCTGTTTCCGCGCTTTTTACGGCCGATCCTCGCCCTGCGACCATTGCACCGTTGCCCATACGTTGGCAAACAAAGAGGAACGCCACTGGCCTGTGCGCTGGGTAGGCGACGACCATTTGCCCCGCGAATGGGACGTCAGCGCCTATCCCATCCCCGGCAAACAAGCCAGTTCCGCCCGCGCCGTCATCGTCTGGCAAGACAAGACTGAAGAACGACGGCTCGAAAGCTCGTTAATGCAAGCCGGAAAACTGGCGGCCATCGGTCAATTAGCGGCCGGTGTCGCCCATGAGATCAATAATCCGCTGACGGCGATTAATGCCAACGCGGAGATGTTGAAGATGCTGATGCCCATTGAGGATGAGAACTACGAAGCAGTAGAACTCATCGCCCGTGCCGGTGATCGCGCGGCAAAAGTGGTTCGTGGCTTGCTCGACTTCGCTCGTCAGGAGCAGTACGATTTCGCCCTCGGCAATCTCAATCAATCAATTAAGGAGGCGCTGCAATTGGTCAATTACCAGTTACAGAGCGCCAGTATCGAAGTCACCACTGACTTCGACGAAACTTTGCCGGAAACTGTTTCCAGTTGGGAGCATTTGAAGAGTGTCTGGCTCAATCTGCTGCTCAATGCGCGTGATGCGGTGCAATCATTGCCCACCGATCGCCACATCGAATTGATCACCCGCTCCACTCCCGACCCCGACTACGTTCAAATCCACATCCGTGACAACGGCAAAGGGATGTCTGACGCCGAACGCGCCCACATTTTTGAACCATTTTATACAACCAAAGACCCAGGCAAAGGGACCGGACTAGGGTTGGCAACCTGCCACCGGATTATTGAGCAGCACGGAGGTGTTATTGATGTGGTCAGCCAGCCCTTAGAGGGGACAAGCTTCATTGTCCGCCTCCCCATTCGCCCCCCACGCAGTAACCGGTAAACAGTAAACGGCTAATATATAGTGGTGGGTTGGTGGATTGGTATATTGGTATATAGGTGTATTAACTTACTCTACTTGTCCATAACTCAACTACCAATACAATACACCATTACACCAATAGACAATTAAACCAATATACCAATATACCAATCTCCAATCTCTAATCCCCCATGCACCCGGAAGCGGTCCCCAACGAAATCAACACAATCAATATCGGCAATATTGTTCGCCTGGCACTGCCTATTCAAACCAACGTCCTCGGCGACGCCGCTCAGACGCGCCGCCGGGTAAACTGGGTAGCTATGCTGACCAGTTGGGATAATTTGGCCGAGCAGGTAAAGCCTAACGATCTCGTTCTCATCCCTCCCCATCTGATAGAAGCGTTGACACCGGACAATGGGGTAGAGTTACTCACGCCTTTCGCCGAACTGCCCGTTGCCGGCATTGTTGCCTTCAGGGAGCTGGGGCCGAAATTTGGAGCAATCACCAGCACGCTCGACCTGCCCTTGTTGTCCGTCCCGGCAACTACCTCCCCTCGCGATGTCCACCACGCCATCTCCTTACTCCTCGTAGACCGGCAATCGGCCACCAGCGAACGGGCGATGCAGCTCTATCGCCAACTATCGGCGATGTCTCGTGAAGGGCAGGGGTTGAACGCGATGACCGAGGTGATGAGCAAACTGACCGGCAACATCATCGTAGTACAAGACAAACGCATGGAGGTGCAGGCCATTAGCTGGCCGTCGAACACCACCGTAGACAAAGAGGCGCTAATCGAGGCCTTGCAAAATCGCGAACAGCTTCCCCCTATTTTGCGTAATCGCAAAGCGGCCGCCAAAGCCCGCCAAAGCTATTGGCAACAACTGCTGCCCATCCAAAACATGGGGCGCAACATGGGACGGCTGATCAGCCCGATCATCTCCGGCGACCGGGCGCGGGGCTATCTCTCCGTCGTCGCCCCGGCGGGAGAACTCGATTTGCTCGATACCCTGACAGTTGAGCACGGCGCGGCCGCTTGTGCGTTGGAAATGGCCAAGGCCAAAGCAGTCAGCGAGGTCAAAAAGTCGCTGCGTGGCGACTTCCTCGAAGGCTTGCTCGCCGGAACGCTACAACAAAAAGAGATTGACCGGCTGGAAAGCCGCCTCGACCACAACACCACGGAACCCCATGCGGTGGTGGTGTTGACCTGGGTAGGCCGTTCCACCCCCACGCTTCGCCGCCTGGAGACGCTCCTCCACTGGGTGCTAAACAACCACAACCGTCCCGCCCTCGTCCACATCTATGGCAACCAGCACATCGTCGTCTTTCAGGCACTGAGGAACGATTCCGACATGGACAGCGTAAAACAGCTAAACCGGCGAATCTTCGAGCAAGTGGAAAGCGAGTTCCCCGAAGCCAACCTGATCGGCGGGCTGAGCGGCCCGGCCCACACGCTGGCTGACTGGCCGACTGTCTATACCGAAGCACTCCAGGCGATGCAGCTCGGCGTACGCCTGAAGCTGAATAAGCAAGTGGTCGAATTCGGCAGCCTCGGCGTCTATCGCTTGTTATATGAGCTAGAAGGCCAACCGGCCGTGCAAAAGTTCGCCGCCGAGATCATGCAACCGCTCGCCAATTATGATAGCGAAAATCGCGGTAGCCTGGTTAAGACGGTGCAGGCTTACTTTGATCATCATGGCAACATCAGCCAGACGGCCGAGTCGCTCTTCGTCCACCGCAACACCCTCCTCTACCGCATGGAGCGCATCCAGGAGCTAACCGGCCTGAAACTCGACCAGGCTAACATGCGCCTCGCCCTCCACCTCGCGCTTAAACTCTGGCAGCTACGCTCAGATGAATGACAAGGTGAGAGGGTGGATGCTAGATCACCTTGTCACCCGGTCACCCTGTCATCCTCCACCTTGTCAATTTTATACAACCAACAGCCCTCCCTGTTCTGTCAACTTACACGTAGATTTACATCACGCATCCGTCGTATACTCTCTTCAGGCTTGCGCTAGAGTGCGCGGTTCAGTGGGAAATAGTGGGTACCGAAGGGAATGGCTGTCAACAAACGGCCGTTCCCTTTGGTCTTTCTAGTGGATAACTACAACGGATAGGGAAAGAAACGGATAGTATATTCATCATCCATCCGCTTATTTCCTTATCCATTGTAGTGTTTGTACAATTTCCACAAACAACCCCCTCAACCTTAGGACAAAATTCACATAGCAAGCGACCGTCTCCCGCCTTATACTTTCTCTTGAAACGTGTTCGCACTGTAGAAACAAAACAAACCATGTCTTCACTTTTCCTGTTCGTTATCCTTCTTAGCCTCGTCCTTATTAATAGCCATAAGGGCGCAATTGCTGTTGGGGCAAGCAGGAAGTAGTAGACCAAACGTTCACGATAAACAACAACCGCCCAACAGGGCGGTTTTTTTGTTTTAATCCACGAATCACACGAATTTACACTAATAGGCAAATGATTTGTGTAGATTCGTGAAAATTCGTGGACATTGAGGAGCAAACAGTATGAGCGAGAAGAAGACCGGCGGTCAAATTATCTGGGAAAGTATGCTACATGAAGGGGTAGATGTCGTCTTCGGCCTCCCCGGTGGCGCGATCCTCCCCGCTTATGATGATCTCTATAAATACAATTACCCGATCCATCACGTCCTCGTCACCCACGAACAAGGCGCGTCACACATGGCCGATGGCTATGCCCGCGCCACCGGCCGCGTAGGGGTCTGCGTCGCCACCTCCGGCCCAGGAGCAACCAACCTGATCACCGGCCTGGCAACCGCCTACATGGATTCGACCCCTATCGTCGCCGTCACCGGCCAGGTCCCCACCAGCCTGTTGGGGCGCGATGGCTTCCAGGAAGCCGACATTCGCGGCATCAGTATGCCTGTCACCAAACACAACTATCTGATTACCGACATCCGCGAGCTGCCGATGGCGCTGAAGGAAGCCTTCTATATCGCCCAAACCGGCCGCCCCGGCCCCGTCCTGGTGGACGTCTGTAAAGATGCGCAACAGGCGACGATGGACTTTGAGTATCCCGACCATGTAGACCTGCCCGGATACGCCCCCAACCAAAACGCGCCAGAGTATTCGGCCGTCGAACACGCTGCCCAATTGATCAATGAAGCCCAACGCCCTGTTATCGTCGCCGGACAGGGCGTTTCCATTGCCCGCGCCGAACAGGAGTTGCGCCAATTGGCCGAAAAATGCAACATCCCCGTCGCCACCAGCCTGCTCGGCATCGGCACCTTCCCCGCCACCCATCCCCTCTCCATCGGCTGGGGTGGAATGCACGGCGAAGCGTATTGCAACTACGCCATGCAAGAGTGCGATGTGATGTTCGCCATCGGCGCGCGCCTCGACGACCGGCTGACCGGCGCATTTGCCACCTTCGCCCCCAACGCCAAGATCATCCACGTCGATCTTGATCCGGCCGAAATGGGCAAAAACCTGACCATTGACACCCCCGTCATCGGCGACGCGCTGTTAACCCTCCGTGCCATGCTGCCACTGGTCGAACCCAACGAGCATCCCGCCTGGTTGGCGCAAATCGCCGACTGGAAGGGCGACACCGTAGACCGCGACATCCTCGCCAACGAAACGGACGAACTGGTCGCCCCCTACGTCATGCGCCAACTGTGGTACGCCACCAACGAAGGGGACTGCACCGTCGTCACCGACGTCGGCCAGCACCAGATGTGGGAAGCGCAATATTTCCACCACAACAAACGCCGCAGCCTGCTCACCTCCGGCGGCCTGGGCACAATGGGCTATGCCCTCCCCGCCGCCATCGGGGCACAAATGGGCCTGAAAGAAGAGGAAATGTGGGTTGTGGCTGGCGATGGCGGCTTCCAGATGACCATGCCTGAACTATCCACCGTCGCCCAGGAACGTCTGCCGCTCAAGATCGCCATCATCAACAATGGCTATCTAGGGATGGTGCGGCAGTGGCAAGACGTCTTTTACAACAAACGCCACGCCGGAACGCCGCTGTTCAACCCCGACTTTGTCAAGATCGCCGAAGCCTATGGCATCCCCGGCCGTTCCATCACCCGCAAAGAGGATGTCTACGACGCGATCAAGGAAGCCCAGGCGTTTGAAGGCGCCTTTCTGCTCGACTTCCAGGTAGAGGAGTTCACCAACGTCTATCCAATGGTCGCGCCGGGCAAGAGCAACGCCGACATGATCCGCCGCCACAAACCAATGCCGGTCGAAATGTGAGGAAAATATGATGAGCGAAGTAAAACGACACACCATGATCGCCATGCTAGAGGACAAGCCCGGCGTCCTCAATCGTCTGACCGGGCTGTTCAGCCGGCGCAATTTTAACATCGAAAGCCTGGCCGTCGGGCATAGCGAAATCCCCGGCGTCAGCCGCGTCACCTTCGTTGTCCGCGGAACCACACGGGACATCAACCAGGTTCGTACCCAGCTACGCAAGTTGATCAACGTTCTCGACATCGTGGACATCACCAGCGAGCCGAATGTGATCCGCGAAATGGCACTGATCAAAGTCCGCGCCGACGGGCAAAGTCGTTCGGAGGTGATGCAACTGGTAGACATTTACCGCGCCAGCATCGTGGATGTCTGCCTGGAATCCGTCATCATCCAGATCGTTGGCCCGGAGGACCGCATCAACTCGCTGATTGACTTATTGCAAAACTTCGGCATTGAAGAAATGGTACGCACCGGCCGCGTCGCCATGATTCGCGGCAGCGAACTAACCTGTAACTTTGGCCCACAAATGGCGGCCGCTATGGTCGTCAACGGACATAAATAACAGTAATCAGTAATCGGCGAGCGGTAATCAGTCCAATTCCGATTACTGTTTACCGCTTACCGATTACTCCTTATCAATTCAAAGGGAGAATCAATCTTGGCAACGATCTACTATGACAAAGACGCCGACCTGTCGCTGCTCGACGGGAAGCGGGTAGCAATTATCGGTTATGGCAGCCAGGGGCACGCCCACTCATTGAATCTACGCGACTCTGGCGTAGATGTGCGCGTTGGGCTTTATGAGGGTAGCCCTTCCTGGGCAAAGGCTGAAGCGGAGGGATTGACGGTGAAAACGGCCGCCGACGCCAGCGCCGAAGCCGACATCATCATGATCCTCGCTCCCGACACCAGCCAATCCGCCATCTACCGCCAATCCGTCGAGCCACATCTCGCCCCCGGCAAGACGCTGATGTTTGGGCATGGCTTTAATATCCGCTATGCACAAATCATCCCACCTGCCTATGTGGACGTGAGCATGATCGCGCCCAAAGCCCCCGGCCACCGCGTGCGCGAGGTCTTTAAAGATGGCGCGGGAACACCTGGCTTGCTTGCCGTCCATCAGGATGCCAGCGGCCGCGCCCACGAAACCGCCCTCGCCTATGCCAAAGGAATCGGCTGCACCCGCGCCGGGGTCATCGTCACCACCTTCAGCGAAGAGACCGAGACCGACCTCTTCGGCGAACAGTCCATCCTCTGTGGTGGCGTCAGTGCGCTGGTCGAAGCCGCCTTCAACACGCTCGTCGAGGCGGGCTACCAGCCGGAAATCGCCTACTTTGAATGTATGCACGAACTGAAGCTAATCGTTGACCTGATGTACCAGGGCGGCTTGAACTATATGCGCTATAGCGTCAGCGACACGGCCGAACACGGCGACTACACCGCCGGACCAAAAATCGTCACCGACCAGACGCGCCAGGCGATGAAGCAAATCCTGGCCGACATCCAGACCGGCGCTTATGCCGAAGAGTGGATTGACGAAAATGCACGCGGCCGTCCCTGGTTCAACCAACACCGCGCCGAAGCCCGCAACAGCCAGATCGAGCAAGTCGGCCGCGAACTGCGGCGGATGATGCCCTGGCTGAACCCTAAGGAAATCTAGTGGAGGGTGGGGAGTGAGGAGTGAAGAGTGATTGAATGACTCCCCACTCTCCACTCCTCACTCCCCACTAAAAAATTATGGACACCGTACTGATTTTCGACACCACCCTGCGCGATGGAGAGCAATCGCCAGGGGCAACTTTGAATGTAGAAGAAAAGCTGGACATCGCCCGCCAGCTATCGCGGTTGGGCGTGGATATTTGCGAAGCCGGTTTCCCCATCGCCTCCCCTGGCGACTTTGAGGCCGTGCGCCGTATTGCCCAGGAAGTGGGGCCGCTGACCGACGGCCGCAAAAACGGCCAGCCGATGGTCATCGCCGGTCTGGCCAGAGCCAACCGGCAGGACATTCAACGCGCCTACGATGCCGTCAAGGTCGCCCCCCGCCACCGCATCCACACCTTTCTGGCAACGAGCGACATCCATCTCAAGCACAAGCTGAAGATTGACCGCGAGGAGTGCGTGGAACAGGTCATTGCAGCCGTCTCCTTCGCCCGAACCCTCTGCGACGATGTCGAGTTCTCACCGGAAGATGCCGGTCGTTCTGATCCCGACTTCCTGGTACAAGTGTTGGGCGAAGCGATCAAAGCGGGAGCCACAACCCTCAACATCCCCGATACCGTTGGCTATACGACACCAGAGGAGTTTGGCTGGCTGATCAACTACTTGCTCACCAACACCCCCGATGCAGACAAGGCCGTCTGGTCCGTCCACTGCCACAACGATTTGGGCATGGCGACCGCCAACACACTGGCCGGCGTTAAGTCCGGGGCAAGACAGGTCGAGGTGACGCTCAACGGCATCGGCGAACGGGCTGGAAATACTGCGTTGGAAGAGGTAGTGATGGCGATTACCACACGGCCGCAATACTATAATCTGACCACCAACATTGACACTACCCAAATCGCCCGCACCAGCCACATGGTCAGCACCTACACTGGCATGGTCATCCAGCCGAATAAGGCCATCGTCGGCGCCAACGCCTTCGCCCATGAAGCGGGAATTCACCAAGATGGGATGCTGAAGAACCAGCAGACCTATGAGATTATGCGGCCGGAAACGGTTGGCCTCCATGCCTCTCGTCTGGTCTTGGGCAAGCACTCTGGCAGCCACGCCTTCCGCGTCCGCCTGGAAGAGATGGGCTACGATACGCTCAGTGAAGAAGAGGTCAAACTGGCCTTCAAGCGCTTCAAGGAGCTGGCCGATCTCAAGAAAGTCGTCACCGATGCCGACATCGAAGCGATGATCGCCGATGAGGTCTACCAACCCGTCACCATCTGGCAACTCAACCACATCCAGGTCTCCTGCGGCGACCACAGCATCCCCACCGCCACCGTCAGCCTGACCGGGCCAGATGGCGAGGAGTATCAGGATGCTGCGCTTGGTTCGGGGCCGGTGGATGCCGTCTATCAGGCCATCAACCGCATCATCGGCGTCAAGAACCGGCTGACAGAGTTCTCAATCAACGCCGTCACCGAAGGGATAGACGCGGTGGCCGAAACAACGGTTCGCATTCAACCAAGCAATGGGGGGAACGTGGAAGACCAATATCGCGTCAATCCCCAAACCAACCAGCCGTACTTGCGTACCTTCAGCGGTCACGGGGCCAGCACCGACATCGTCGTCGCCAGCGCCCGCGCCTACCTCAGCGCGTTGAACAAGATGCTGGCGGCTCAAGGTGAGCAGGCCAGCGCCGTAGAGCAAAAGGCAGTGGCTTAGCCTGGAAGCAATTTTTCGACACGAATGGCACGAATAACACGAATGAATGCGTTTGCTTACATAGAGTTCGTGAAATTCGTGTAATTCGTGTCAAAAAAACACCAATGATCAACGGAAGCAACGACCAAACCAAGCAAGATACTGTCTGGCAACAGGCCAGCCTGACCCAAACCTATCTGGAAGGGGTACGCGGGGCGATCCCGCTGGCGGCCGAACAAATCGAACTCATGCTGCGCCTCATCCGCGCCGCCGAGCACCCCGTTCGCGCCGTCCTCGACCTCGGTTGTGGCGACGGCATTCTCGGCCAGGCGGTGTTGAACCAGCACCCCACAGCAACGGCCGTCTTTGCCGACTTTTCGCCGCCGATGCTGGCGGCCGCCCATCAACGCCTCGCCGCTTACGACAACGCCCGCTTTGTCCTCAGCGACTATGGGCAAACAGGCTGGCAGGAAGGGGTATTGGTCGAGCTAGATGGAACAAGCGACCGATTCGATGTCATCGTCTCCGGCTTCTCCATTCATCACCAGCCCGACGGCCGCAAGCGGGAACTGTACGAAGAACTCTACGAACTGCTCAACCCCGGCGGCCTCTTCTTGAACCTGGAGCACGTCGCCTCGCCGACACCCTGGCTAGAACGTCAATTTGAACAGCACTTCATAGATTCATTAGTCGCTTACCATCAGGTGGCCGGCAGTGGCAAGACACGCGAACAAATTGATCGGGAGTTCTACAGCCGCCCCGACAAACAAGCCAACATCCTCGCCCCCGTCGAACTTCAACTCGACTGGCTGCGCAGCATCGGCTTTCAGGATGTAGATTGTTATCTCAAGATTTTTGAACTAGCACTATTTGGTGGCAGGAGGCCCCAACTATAGGACTACTCTATGACTTCAACACCCCAAACCATCGTTGACAAAATCTGGCAGAACCACATTGTGGTCGAAGAGCCGGATTGCCCGGCCGTTCTCTATATTGACCTGCACCTCGTCCACGAAGTCACCTCCCCACAAGCCTTCTCCGGGCTACGCAGTCGGGGATTAAAGGCGCGACGGCCGGAACAAACCATCGCCACCATGGACCACAGCATCCCAACCACGCCGCTAGACGTGCCAATTGTGGATCAAATGGCGGCCAAGCAAATCGCCATGATGGAGCAAAACTGCCGTGACTTCGGCATTCCGCTGCATGGCATGGACAGCCCCCATCGCGGCATCGTCCACGTCATCGGTCCCGAACTGGGCATGACCCAACCCGGCATGACCATCGTCTGCGGCGACAGCCACACCGCCACCCATGGCGCATTTGGCGCGTTGGCCTTCGGCATCGGCACCAGCGAGGTGGAACACGTCCTTGCCACCCAATGCCTGCTGCAACGCAAGCCCAAAACCTACGCCGTCCAGGTCGAGGGAACATTACGCCCCGGCGTCACCGCCAAAGACATCATCCTCGCTCTGCTGGCGAAAATCGGCGTCGGTGGCGGCACAGGCCACGTCTTTGAATACAAAGGCTCGGCCATCCGTGCCCTGCCAATGGAACAACGGATGACCATCTGCAACATGAGCATCGAAGGGGGCGCTCGCGCCGGTCTGGTTGCCCCGGATGATACGACCTTTGAATACCTGTGCGGCCGTCCCTTTGCTCCACAAGGCGAAGCGTGGGACGCGGCCGTTGCTCACTGGCGCACCCTCGCCAGCGACGAAGGCGCGACCTACGACAAAACCGTCACACTCGACGCCACTGCCTTAGAGCCAATGATCACCTATGGCACAAATCCTGGGATGGGCATCCCCATTCGCGCCCCAATCCCCGATCCCGATCACATAGGCGATGTCCAACAACGCCAGACGCTACAAAAGGCATTGGCCTATATGGACTTGCAACCGGGCCGGCCGTTGCTCGGCCATCCAGTAGATGTTGTCTTTGTCGGTAGCTGCACCAATTCACGCATCTCCGACCTGCGCCAGGCGGCCGATCTGCTCAAAGGACGGCGCGTGAAAGAAGGGTTGCGGATGCTCGTCGTCCCCGGTTCCCAGGATGTCAAGCGGCAAGCGGAAATCGAGGGACTGGACCGCGTCTTTAAGGAAGCAGGGGCCGAATGGCGTGAAGCCGGTTGCAGCATGTGCATCGCCATGAATGGCGACCAACTCCAACCCGGCCAATATGCCGTCAGCACCAGCAACCGCAACTTTGAAGGGCGGCAAGGCAAAGGCGGCCGCACCTTCCTCGCCAGCCCGCTAACCGCAGTAGCCACTGCCGTCACCGGCGTCATCAGCGACGCAAGAGAATTATGAATTATGAAGGATGAGGGATGAAGGCTGAAGGATGAAAAAACTCATTTCATCCCTTATCCTTCAACCTTCATCCTTTCTTTAGAGGTTTTTATGAACGAATTTAAAACGCTAACCAGTTCCGTCGCTGTGTTGACGGCCGATAATATTGATACCGATCAAATCATCCCCGCCCGCTTTTTGAAGACGATTAAAAAAGAAGGCTTGGGGGAGAATCTCTTTGCCGATTGGCGCTATGCGGCCGATGGCACGCCCCGTCCTGACTTTGTACTGAACCAACCGCAGACGGCCGAGGCGAAAATCCTCCTCGCTGGCGATAATTTTGGCTGCGGCTCTAGTCGTGAACACGCCCCCTGGGCCTTGAAGGATTTTGGTTTTCAGGCGATTATCAGCACCTCCTTTGCCGATATTTTCCGCAACAATTCGCTAAAAAATGGTCTCTTGCCGCTGGTCGTTGACGCGGAAACCCACCGCCAACTGTGCAGCCTGGCGGCCGAAGACCCAGACCTGGAACTAACAATTGACCTGGAGAGCCAAACGCTGCGATTGCCCGACGGCCGTGCCGTCTCCTTTCCCATTGACGCCTTCAGCAAGACCTGCATGTTGGAGGGCGTTGATCAACTCGGCTATCTGCTCAAACAAGCTCCCCTCATCGAAGCTTACGAGCGACTTCATCAGCCGCGGGTGAACACACTTTCAGGATAACTGGTGTATTGGTGTAATGGTATTTTGATGTATTAGCCTACCTAACCAACCAAATACACTAACACACCAATACACCACTCTCCCAATCTCTTAATCTCTAATCTCCAAAGCTCATGACCCAAATCCTCCTCTACGACACAACCTTACGCGACGGCACACAGCGCGAAGGGATTTCCCTGTCTCTCGACGACAAGCTGAAAATCGCCCGGCGGCTGGATGAGTTTGGCATTCACTACATCGAAGGGGGCTGGCCCGGCTCCAATCCCAAAGATGTCGAATTTTTCCGCCGCGCCCCCTCCCTCGGTCTGAAGCATGCCAAAATCGCCGCCTTCGGCAGCACGCGGCGCAAGCGTGCCCGTCCTGAGCAGGATAGCAACATTCGCGCCCTAATGGACGCCCATACCGATGTGGTGACGTTGGTCGGCAAGAGTTGGGATTTACATGTCACCGACGTATTAGAGACCACCCACGAAGAAAACCTGGCGATGATCGGCGACAGCGTGGCCTATTGCAAGGCACAGGGCAAAGAAGTCATCTACGACGCCGAACACTTCTTCGATGGCTTTAAGGCCAACTCCGAATATGCCGTTGCCACATTACAAGCGGCCGTCCTCGGCGGCGCAGACTGTATAGTCCTTTGCGATACCAACGGCGGCACATTGCCCTGGGAAGTGGCCGAGATTGTGGCAACGGTAGCGGCGCAGGTGGGACAGGTACAAATGGGCATCCACACCCATGATGATAGCGGCTGTGCGGTGGCAAACACGCTGGCTGCTGTTCGCGCCGGGGCCACCCAGGTCCAGGGGACGATCAACGGCTATGGCGAGCGCGTCGCCAACGCCAACCTCTGCACCATCATCCCCGATTTGCAATTGAAAATGGGTTATAGCTGTGTAACGGCCGAAAACCTGGCCCGTCTGACCGACCTCTCCCACTACGTTGCCGAGCTTGCCAACCTCCCTTCCGACACCCACGTCCCCTACGTCGGCAACAGTGCCTTTGCCCATAAAGGTGGCATTCACGTCGCCGCGATGCTCAAAAACGGGGCCAGCTACCAGCACATTGACCCAACCCTCGTTGGCAACCGCCAGCGCAGCGTCGTCTCCGAACTGGCCGGACGCGGCAATTTAATAGATAAAGCCCGCCAATACAATCTGGACGTAGAAGCGCTGGATGTTCCCTCGGTGTTGGAGGAGATCAAACGACTGGAGGCGCAAGGCTTCACCTTTGAAGGGGCAGAAGCCTCGGTGGAACTGATGCTCCGCCGCACACATCCCGCCTATGTCCCGCCGTTCGAGATGATGGACTATACAGTGATGGTGCAGCAACGGCGCGGCCGAGGGCTGATGGCCGAAGCAACCGTCAAGGTGCGCGTTGGCCCCAAGATCATGCACACCGTCGCCGATGGCAACGGCCCGGTCAACGCCCTCGACTCCGCCCTCCGCAAAGCGTTGGTAAACGTCTACCCCCAACTGAGCAGCGTCAGTCTGGTGGACTACAAAGTGCGTATCCTCGACAGCGACAACGCCACGGCTGCCACCACCCGCGTGCTAATTGATACCAAACAAGGCTCCCGCCGCTGGAGCACCATCGGCGCCAACCCCAACATTATCGAAGCCAGTTGGCGTGCGCTGGCGGACAGCATGGAGTACGCTTTACTTTTATAAAATCTCACGCAAAGACGCAGGGGTCGCCAAGTTTTCTTTGCGTCCTTTGCGTGAGCTTAATCACTAACCACTAGCCACTCAACCATGCACCCATCCACCCAAAAATTCGCCAACGCCGCCAGCTCGTTGGGTTTGAACATTGAGATCGTCACCTTTGAGCAGTCCACACGCACGGCCGAGGAAGCGGCCGCTGCCATTGGTTGCCAGGTGGCGCAAATCGTGAAAAGTCTGGTCTTTACCGCCAATGAGCAACCGGTCATCGCCCTCGTCTCCGGCGCAAACCAGCTAGACACCGGCAAGCTGGCCGGTTTTCTGGGCGTCGGCAAGAAGAAAGTGAAACGCGCCGATGCCGAAGTGGTCAAGGCGGCCACCGGCTATAGCATCGGCGGCGTCCCCCCCTTCGGCCACGCCAACACCCTGCCCGTCTATGTTGACCAGGACCTGACCCGCTTTGCCGTCATCTGGGCGGCCGCCGGAACTCCCAACACCGTCTTTGCCATCACACCAGATGAATTAATAAAAGCGAGTGGCGGGACGGCGGCAGATCTAGCCACGAATAAGGAATGATACCCGGCAGACCGCAGACCTGTGATACAATTATCGTTATGTACGCGCTTCAAATAGACATTCCGATCAAACGAATTGAAGATTTCTGCCGTCGTCATCACATACACAAATTAGCCCTTTTTGGCTCTGTGTTAGGTGAAGACTTTGATATGGATAGCGATATAGATGTTCTGGTCGAATTTGAAGAGGGGCATATCCCCGGCCTCAAGTTTTTCCAGATGCAAGAAGAACTGGGTGAACTACTCGGCCGTTCAGTTGATCTCAACACACCAAACTTCCTTAGCCCTTATTTTAGAGATGATGTTCGGCGAAATGCCCTTATAATCTATGAGCAGCCAAGATCGCGTGCGTCTAAAACATATGCTTGATGCGGCCGAGAAGATTGCCGAATTCACTGCAGACCATAAGCAAAACGAGCTACTAGTGGATGAAGTGCTTCTGTTGGCGGTTATACGCCTGATCGAAGTCATCGGGGAGGCGGCCAAAGCAGTATCTGAAGAAACAAGAGCATTAGCACCAGAGATTCCTTAGAGGCAAATCAGTGGAACACGAGATCGTTTGATTCATGCTTACTTTACCGTTGATCCAGACATCGTGTGGAGCATCGCCAAACAAGATGTTCCAGTCCTGGTCACCTCTCTAAACAAACTATTAAATATTACCAACGAAGAAGAATAAAGATGGAGTTTATGCATTGAATTCTACAATCACACTGTTACCTGGAGATGGAATTGGGCCAGAAGTCGTAGCCGAAGCACGAAAGGTGCTGGAGGTTATCGGCCGACAATTCAACCACACCTTTCACTTCAACGAAGGGTTGATCGGCGGTATCGCCATTGACGAGACCGGCAACCCGCTCCCCGAAGAGACGCTCGGCGCGTGCCTCGATAGCGATGCAGTGCTGCTCGGCGCAGTCGGCGGGCCAAAGTGGAGCGATCCCCTCGCTCCCGTGCGGCCGGAGCAAGGGCTGCTTGGCTTGCGAAAAGCGCTCGGCGTTTTTGCCAACCTGCGGCCGGTGAAAGTCTTTGACGTCCTCGCCGGAGCCAGCCCCTTGCAGCCAGAGCGCGTGCGTGGCGTAGACCTCGTATTTGTGCGCGAACTGACTGGCGGCCTCTACTTTGGCACCCCACAAGGTCGTGAGGTAGTGGACGGTCAGCGTGCGGCCGTAGACACCTTGCGCTATAACGAAGCGGAGATCGCCCGTGTCCTCCACGTCGCCTTCCGGCTGGCGCAACAGCGGCGGGGGAAAGTGACTTCCGTAGATAAGGCCAATGTCCTCGCGTCGTCACGGCTCTGGCAGGAAGTCACCCATGAGATCGCTGCCGAATACCCCGACGTTACTTGCGAAGATATGCTGGTGGATGCCTGCGCGATGCACCTGCTCAACCGTCCGGCCGACTTTGATGTGGTGGTGACAGAGAATATGTTTGGCGACATCCTCTCCGACGAAGCTTCGATGATCGCCGGTTCGATGGGCATGTTACCCTCCGCCTCGCTCGGTGAACCCGGTTGCCCTGGCCTCTATGAACCGATTCACGGTTCCGCCCCCGACATTGCCGGGAAAGGCATTGCCAATCCGCTGGCGACCATCCTCAGCACGGCGATGATGCTACGCTCCAGTCTGGGCTTGGAAACGGAAGCAGCGGCCGTCGAGGCCGCCGTCGCCGCGGTCCTGGAAGCCGGTCACCGTACGGCCGATCTCGCCTCCAATGGGCAAGTTACCGTCGGCACCGAGGAGATGGGCGGCCTGGTGATCGAACAGCTACAACGACAGCAACCCGTCATCAGCACGTAATTGTTGTTGTAACCTCATCTCGCTACAGTAGTCTTATGGAACAATCAAGCGTGCTGATCATTGGCGGTGGTATCGTTGGCCTGGCCACCGCCTACTCTTTGTGCCAGCGTTATCCAGAGAAGCGGATCACGATTCTCGAAAAGGAAAACACGCTCGCCTTTCACCAAAGCGGCCGTAACTCCGGCGTCCTGCATACCGGCATCTATTACAAACCCGGTTCGCTCAAATCCCAAAACTGCCGCAACGGCAAGGCGATGATGGAAGCCTTTCTGCGCGAACAAGGTATCCCCTATGAGCTATGCGGCAAAGTCATCGTCGCTACCAGCGAGCGAGAATTACCGGCGCTGCAGATGATCTACGAACGTGGGCAGGCCAATGGGGTCAATTGCCGCCTGATTGATCGCGCCGAGTTGCTGGAATTGGAACCACACGTCAACGGCGTCAAAGCCATTCACGCGCCGGAAGCAGGGATCACAGACTATGTACACGTCTGCCAACGGTTGGCGGAACTGTTACAGGAGCACGGCCAACAAATCGTGACCGGTGCAAAGGTGGTAGACCTCCGCGAGGATCAGCAAGGGGTAACGGCTGCCACCACACGCGGCGACTACCACGCCGATTACCTGATCAACTGCGCCGGACTCTACTCCGACAAGCTAACCCGAATAGCGACCGGGACCGCCCCGGCGCAAATCGTCCCCTTTCGCGGCGAATATTACGAGCTGAAGCCGGAAGCATGGCACTTGTGCCGCACCTTGATCTACCCTGTCCCCGACCCCAGCTTCCCCTTCCTCGGCGTCCACTTCACACGCATGATCAGTGGCGGGGTGGAGTGTGGGCCGAACGCGGTATTGGCCTTCGGCCGTGAAGGGTATCATCTGACCGACATCAACAGCGGCGAACTGCTGGAAACCCTGCGCTATCCTGGCTTCCGCAAGCTGGCGGCCAAATATTGGAAAACCGGCCTCGGCGAAATGTGGCGCTCGGCCAACAAAGCGGCCTTTGTCAAGGCGTTGCAAAAGCTCGTCCCCGCCATCCGCGCCGAACATCTCGAACCCGCCCCCGCCGGTATCCGCGCCCAGGCACTCGCCCCCGATGGCTCGCTGGTAGACGACTTCTCCTTCCACGAAACCGCCCGCATCATCAACGTCGTCAACGCCCCTTCCCCGGCCGCCACCTCCTCCCTAAGCGTCGGCTCGGCCATTGTTGAAAAGTTGGAACAGCATTTTTAGAAACGCGCATCAAGGTATTCAATGTTGCCGGTTTATGACGATACACTAAAAAAATCAGTGGCGGAAGCAATTCAAATCATTCGAGACAAAATTCGATGGAGGCCCAAAAAAGACTCGCAGCATCTTAAGAGACGAATTGACTTAGGGCATCTTTTACCAAACGCCACTATTGCGGATTATGAAAGTATCATCTATACCATTCTTCATTCATCGACAGCATCCGTACTGGTTTTTAAGTGGGATAAAGATCTTTATCCAAAAATCACGGTGGAGTTTGAAGGAAAGGTATGGTTAGTGATGTTCAGCCTTTCAGGTATAATGGAAACTGCATTTCCACCAGATGACCCGGAAATGTATCTGGCTGATCAACGCTTTGAGTATCTTGGTGAAATCTCTGAGTTTGTATCATGAACAGGCATCTTAAATATTACGTAAAGGCCGTAGAACACCCTGACGTAAGCGGTTTTGAGCATTTGGAAATGCTCATGATTCGAGACAAGCTGGCTGCACAAGAAGCTGATTTATCCTCGGAAGAGCTTAATCTATTATTAACGGCCGATCGCCAGCTTCTCGCCACCGCTCAAGCGGTAAATAAAACCTTGTCCGAAATCACAAACCTACAGTTTGAGCGGCAAAACCGTCAACCGTCACCCGATCACTGGTGGTGGTATCTTGATGTGTTAGACAGCCTCCCTATTCCTCCCTCAGAAATCAAACAGCTTGAATTACAGCCAGCATGATCATCACAACGCACATCGCGCCAGTTACTGATCCTAACTCTCAAGAGAAATATCCGCGTCTATCTGCGTAACATCCGCGAAATCCGCGTAACCATCTTCAATCCTCAAGGACAACACAAATGGCGTTAAACAAATATAGCTCCCGCATCACCCAACCGGCCGCACAAGGCGCATCCCAGGCCATGCTCTACGGAACCGGCCTGACCGAAGCCGACATGGACAAACCCCAGGTAGGCATCGCCAGCATGTGGTATGAAGGCAACACCTGCAACATGCACCTCAACGACCTGGCAGCGAAAGTGAAAGAAGGCGTCACGGCCGCCGGTCTGGTCGGAATGCGCTTCAACACCATCGGCGTCAGCGACGGCATTTCAATGGGGACGGATGGGATGAGCTACTCCCTGCAATCGCGGGAGATTATCGCCGACTCGATTGAGACCACCGTCGCCGCGCAATGGTACGACGCCGTCATCACCATCCCCGGCTGCGATAAAAACATGCCCGGTTGCATCATGGCTATGGCCCGCCTCAACCGGCCGTCACTGATGGTCTACGGTGGCACGATCCGCGCCGGTTGCACAGCCCGGCATGACAAACTCGACATCGTTTCCGCCTTCCAAAGCTATGGGCAATACCTGGCCGGGGCGATTACCGAAGAAGAACGACGAGCCATTGTCCGTCATAGCTGCCCTGGCCCCGGCGCGTGCGGCGGCATGTACACCGCCAATACTATGGCCAGCGCGATAGAAGCCCTGGGCATGAGCCTGCCCTATAGCGCGTCTATCCCCGCCGAATCGGCCGAAAAGCTTGAAGAGTGCTATCACTCTGGCGCGGCTGTCCTTGCCCTGATGGAAAAAGAGATCAAGCCGCGCGACATCATGACCCGCGAAGCGTTCGAGAACGCAATGGCCGTCACCATGGCCCTCGGCGGCTCAACCAATGCCGTTTTGCACCTGATCGCCATCGCCCGTGCCGTGGATGTGCCGCTAACCATTGACGACTTCCAGGCCGTCAGCGACCGCGTGCCTTATCTGGCCGACCTGAAACCCAGCGGCCGTTATGTGATGGAAGACCTCCACGCCATCGGCGGAACCCCGGCAGTGATGAAATTATTGCTCAACAACGGCCTGCTACACGGCGACTGCCTGACCGTCACCGGCCAAACCCTGGCTGAGAATCTGGCTGATGTGCCGGAACTGACGGCAGAGCAAGACATTGTACGGCCGCTAACCAACCCCTACAAGCCCACCGGCCACATCGAAATCTTGCGTGGCAATCTCGCCCCCGAAGGCGCAGTCGCCAAAATCACCGGCAAAGAGGGCGAACGCTTCTCTGGCCCGGCGCGCGTTTTCGATTCCGAAGAAGAGATGCTCGCCGGCTTGGAACAAGGGCAAATCCAAAAAGGGGATGTAATCATCATCCGTTATGAAGGGCCAAAGGGCGGGCCAGGAATGCCGGAAATGCTGACGCCCACCTCCGCCCTAATGGGCGCGGGGCTGGGGCAGGATGTAGCCTTATTGACTGACGGCCGCTTCTCCGGCGGCTCCCACGGCTTCCTCGTCGGCCACATCACCCCCGAAGCGCAAGAAGGCGGAGCCATCGCCCTGGTACAAAACGGCGACCGAATCACCATTGACGCCGTCAAGCGGACCATTGATGTGCTGATCAGTGACGAAGAGTTAAATGCGCGGCGGGCAGCCTGGGTACAACCACCCTACAAAGCCACTCGCGGCACGCTCTACAAGTACATCAAGAATGTGAAATCAGCGTCGGAGGGCTGTGTGACCGATGAATGAGCCTATTATTCTCCAAAACCATCTTAGCTAAAACCGTAGCAATAAGATATGGATCAACGTTCTCCCGGTTACTGAGCACAACCACCGTTACTTGCTCTTCGGGAAAGCGCATTAGGTCGGCGCGAAATCCTTCCAGCCCTCCCGCATGTTCGACTGCAAATCGTTCATGTATCTCGCCGATGGTCCAGCCATACCCATAGCTAAAATCTTCGAACCTTGTAATAGGAACATACGGCGTGGTGATTGCTGCCAGTGCTTCCTCACTAACAAGTTGTGTCGAATACAGTGCTCGATCCCAACGATAGAGATCTTCCACTGTCGAATGAAGCGCACCGGCTGCATAAGGAACCGATATATCAATCAATTGTGCCTTCTGAAATTGATTGACATAGCCAACCGCCAGGCCATCGGGACTATTTGCATACCCACTTGAAGCCATTCCTAAAGGATCAAAGATGTTTATTTGCAGATAGTCTGCATAAGTTTGTCCGGAAAGCTGTTCAATTAGATAGCCAAGCGTATTGTAGCCAGAGTTGCTATAGTAAAAGGATTCGCCGGGCGGCGAAAGAAGCGGCTGATTTCGCAGCCGCTCAAGCATCTCGGCCGGTGATGTCGGCGTCGCTCCTGCGCTGGCAGCGCTGTAACCAGTGCGATCCTCACCCAGGCCGGAGGTGTGGGTCAAAATTTGGTGGATGGTGATCAGTTCCCACTCAGCCGGGCAATCAGGAAGATAATCACATACAAAATCATTAACATGCAGTTTACCCGCTTCCTGCAACTGCATAATCGCCATTGCGGTAAAGCTCTTGGTGATTGAGCCGATCCGGAACAATGTCTGCGGTGTGTTCGGGGCCTCCTGTTCGGCATCGGCCATCCCATACCCCTTAGTGAAGAGCACCTCCCCTGCCTGGGCAACAAGGACCGCGCCGGCAAATAGCTCTTGATCGCTCAGCGAGGTCAGATATTTGTCCATCTCCTCCGCAATGACGGCCGCATCCCTCGTTTCGGCCGTTGCTGTTGGTTGTGGCACTTCAGAGGCCGCCGCTTCCACCACCGGCTCGGCCGTTGCCGCTAGGACCAACGTTGCTTCGGTCGTTGGCGTAGCCGGAACCACCTCCCCACCAACAGAGCTTGTAGTGGCTGGAGAAGTTGGCCCACTACATCCTATCAACAGCAACCCAAGTAAGAACATCCCGACGATGGGTACAACAAACTTTCCACGGAACATTGTCATTCTCCTTTGCTGAAATTTCCACGTCAAATTGATGCTTACCATCAAAACTTGATGGTGATGCCACGACAAGACAGTAGATTCGATAAAACAATTATCGAAATGATCGTCAGCAAAGCGTCAACACGCGCGACGCATCGTTGTGATGTAGTAACACGGCGGCCGAAGGGGGTAGAATATGGAGTCTGCTGCTCAGGAAGCTTCAGGCACGAGAGAAGCTTGATTTGCGCGGGGCTTTATAGTTTGCCGCCGAGACTACAGCGGATGTTGAAAACAACGGATGAAGCAGCAAGCAATCCGTTGTTTTCAACATCCGCTGTAGACTTCTTTAGTACGCTATATACTTCGCCACCTGGGACGAGTTCAGCGCGGCGAAGCTATGTTGGTCAATGACCTGCTCCGTGTTCGGATCACGCAGCGTCACCCTCGTCCAGTTGTTGCCGATATGGTAGCCATTCAAAAAGACTGGGCCACCGGATGCGCCGGTACGGACAAAGTTAGCCAGGCGCAAGCTGCAAACGCCATTCTTGTTGATCACTTCTTCGATCTCCACCCAATCCACATGGGCGGTCTCTCCGTCCCAGTCCAATTGCGCCACTTCCATACCGGGCTGCAGGGCAACAGCTTCCCAGTTACGAAAATCGGCCGACATCACACCCAACTCGGAAAACACGCCCCGTCCTCTGCAAACGCCAAAGTCCAGCACCAGCGTCTGCGGGTCTTCAAAAGCAACCCGTACTGCCGACAAGGATTCTCGCAGAATAATTTCATCCCCATTTGCCTTGTAGAGCGTGACCACCGTGATCGTGCCGGGTTTCACCTCTGTGACCGAGACGCCATAGTGATTATGCGTCACCACGAAACGGCCGTCCTTCACCGTCCCGTGCCCTGTGCTGCTTTGCACCGACTCCAACAATTCACCATTCTTGCCCAGGCCAAAGACGCGAAACTCCAGCCGCACGGCCGAAGCCAACAGCCGTTGCTCCCAGGCCGCACGGTTTTGCCGGATGAGCGCTGTATCACGCTGCCCGGCGGAGGCGTGCGAATCAGCGGAGGGCTGTTCAACGGCTGAGTCCGAAACCAGTTCCGACGCCAGTCCCAACACCAGATTACCATCGGCCGCCCATATAGGTTGGGACACCCCGATCAAAAGCAGGGCCACCCACACGAATAGAAGAATGCGCCGCTTGCCGTTCATCACTTTACTTCCTTTACTACCAGATTCAATAAACTACCAAACCACCACTAACCACTACACTTGGGTTAAGCTTAGGTGCATTATTGATCGGATGGCGGCCGATCACATCTGGCAACGGGCAGCATTCGTAACGGCATGTGACAGGAGAACAAGCCTTACTTTCGTCAGGGTAGCCTAAAGGATAATTTTCCTCCTGTGTCACCTGTCGAGTGACTAAATTGTAGAAATTCTCTATTTACAACTATGGAAACTCAAAGATGAGCACCGCCCGGCCGCTCGGCATACGCCGCGGAACCAACCGCCGCAGATGCTCCGGCCGCGCTCGTGGGTCGAGCAGGCCATTCCCAACAAAGGCAACCAGTTGGCTGATCTCCTCATCCGTCAGTTCGATGGGGGTCGCCAGGATGGGATCGAGCCGCGCCAATACAGGGTCAATCGGGCCAGTGGGGCCAGCAAGATCGGCCGCCAATCCCTGACTCTGTGGCGTATAGTTTGAGGCTGATTCAACCACGTCCAGGTGATGGCGGATGGCATCCTCCAAATTGGTAAACGCCCCGTTGTGCATGAAGGTCGGCTGCACGGCCACATTCCGCAACGGCGAAGTACGAAACTTATAGCGGTCCGCTTCATCGCCGCTGGCCTGCTCCAAACCGAAATCCTCATTCGCCCCTGCGCCATCGAAGCTGTTGTTGGTCAGCGATGGCGCAATCTGTGGCACGCCAATCACATGTTCCTGAAAATCGCTGAACATCTCATTCGACGCGCCACCAACGCTATGGCAGGCGACGCACCGCGCTTCGTCAAAAAAGAGCAACGCCCCGCGCTTCTCCTCCTCCGTCAGCGCATTGCGCTTCCCCCGCGCATAGCGATCAATCGGCGCATTGGCAAAGGTCAGCGTGAACTCAAACTCGGCAATCGCCGCGCCAAACATCTCAAAGGTAATCGGCGCTCCCCGCCGCACTGCCGGATAGACTCGGCCGAACATCCGCCGGTAAGCGGGAACGCTATTCAAACGATTGAGCACCTCGGCGCGAATCGCCTCGTTGTCCCCCTCAAAATGAAAACCCGTCACCTCAGTGCGCTCCGTCGGTGGGATAAACGCCTGTGCGGTGAGCAAATGGGGCAAGTATGAAAGCGAGTCCTCTTCTGGCAACGGAAACGACCACCCGCCGCTGTTGTCAAACGGGTCGCCAGACCCGGCGCGAAAACGAGAATTCCACATCAGCGTCGGGTAAAAGGTGCTGTTGATCACCATCGGCGAACGGCGCATATTGCGCGGGCCGCTACGGTTCGGGCCAACGATGCCGTTGTTGTCAATACCGATGGCGATGGATTGCGTATCCCCAAACCCGGCCGTCGGTGAATGGCAGCCAGCACAGGTGTTGTCATCGTTCAGCCCGGTGATGGTATCAAACCACAGCATCCGGCCGACCTCTGCCAACTCTCGATCCACTCGACGGCCGAGCCGCTGCTCCAACGTAGATCCGACACGACCCGTAAACCCTATCTGGCGCAGCACAGTCATCAAAGCGCGATCCAACTGCCTTTCTTCCTCCGGGGCCGCCCGCGCCCAATCGGCCGCCCAAAACACCGCCAGGATGGTCAGAACGGCCGCGCTGATCACCATTAACGAACGAAGCAGTTGCTTGGGCATGATAAGTCCCTCAGAATAGTAAGCAGTAATCGGTAATCAGTAATCAGATTGTATCCATCCAGGGTGATAGGCCACCGTTCACCGATTACCGATCACTGATTACTGGTGTGAGTGCCTTTGTGGTTACTTTATGGTTAGATAATTCCGGCAGCAGAGCAGTGGCACGAGGCTGCTCTGCTGCCGCAAGCCTAGATAGCAAAATCAGAGGCCGGGGAGCGCGTCAATTAGAGCGGATCACAATTCCAGGGATCGCCTTGAGTACGCAGTCTCCGCCATGAACCGGGAACAATGTCGGGCGACTCGGTGACTCCATCATTCGTGGGGATTATAAATGGATCAATCCCTAGATTGACTATCTCACCATTTCCATCCTGGAACTCGACCAGATTGAGATCGGCCGCCTCATAGGACCAAAGCCAAACAAAGCGGACAGTATAATCAACATCACCCCCTCTCATTCTCACATAATCGGTCCATTTGACATGAACAAAAGAACCGTCAAACCGGGCCGTGAGGTTGTTCCGGTAGGTGAATGTATAGGAAGTGCCAAAGTTATCACTGGCAGTTCCGGTCACCACATCCCGGATCAGAATTCTTTTTGTGCCATCCTGCCGTTCAAACACCGTAGCATGTTTCCGCCGGTTACTGCCAAAGTCGTCGGGGTTGATCGAGACCCCCTCCGGGATTTCGCCACAAAAATCACCACTCAACCCTGTCGGCGGCGGAAAGTTCCAGGGGATGGTCGCATTACGCAAACGCACGGCATGGCGTGAAGCCACACGATCAGGCGCGGCCGAAGCCACCAGCACAACACTCAACAACAGGAACAGGGAGAACATCATTGCCCTCAAGAAACGAGATGTACGCATCTTTACCTCCATTAAATGGCTCACCAGTAGTGATGAACCACAACAACTATTGGTCTGGCGTAGACCAGCACTAAAACCTCACACTTACCATTTCATCCAGCACGCTTACTTGAGGTTGGACAGTAGCCTAAGGGCGTAAACAGATCATAAACAAAGTTAAAAATACCCAGTGGAAAGGGATAGATTTGTCCCTCGCGCTATGGTATGATGGCATCGTCACGTTAACCGCCGGGCGTTGCCTACGAGGTAAACACCATCGTCTCTAACAATCGCATTAATCAGGCTGTCTCTGCCCCATCAGCTTCACAAGAGGTCATGTAGGCGTTTTGCCTTCTAAACAATTGGCAAGCTGATTCGATTACCGTCTACCCTTTTCTCAGGAGGGTTCAATGGCAGGTCTGTCGCTCTCTCTATTAGGCCCATTCTCGGCCGCCCTTGATCACCAAGAGCTGAGCCACTTCCGTACCCGGCTCGCTCAGGCGTTGCTGATCTACCTCGTCTGCCAGCCCGAACGCCATCGTCGCGAACAACTGATGGCCCTGCTTTGGCCCGACCTCTCGCAAACGGCCGCCCAGCAAAACCTGCGCCAAAATCTCTACTACCTGCGTAAGGCCATCCCAGAGGTAGCCGCAGGCAACGGCCACACCCTCATTCCCCTTCTCCTAACCGATTACCACACCATACAACTCAATCCGCAAGCGGCCGTGCAACTGGATGTGCGCCAATTCTCGACTCTGATTGAGGAAGGCTGGACGGATCAACAACAACTCGCTCAGGCAGTCGCCCTCTATCGCGGCGACTTCCTGGCCGATTTCTATCTGCCAGACAGCAACCCCTTTGAGGAATGGGCGGTCGCCCGCCGCGAAAGCTACCGGCGGCAACTCCTGACGGCCCTGGAACGTCTGGCAACACACGCGCTAACAGCGGCCGACTATCCCGCCGCCGAAAGCTATGCCCGGCAACAACTGGCGATAGACCCGCTGCACGAAGCGGCCAACCGGCAACTAATCGAGATATTGGCCCGCAGCGGCCGTCGCAGCGCCGCCCTGGCCCACTACGATGAGTACCAACGTTTGTTGAAAACCGAGTTGGGCGTGGAACCCGGTTCCGAGACATTGACCCTGCTGAAAGCGGTGCAGACGGGCGAACTCCACCCAACCGAACCAACCAGCCAACGCCCCGGCCATATCCGTAGCTACCAACTACAAGAAGAGTTAGGTCGGGGCAGCTTCGGTGTGGTCTATCGCGCCTTCCAACCGGCCATTGGTCGCCATGTTGCCATTAAAGTCATCCCCGCCCAATTTGCCGATGACCCCACCTTCATCCGTCGCTTTGAAAGCGAAGCCCAATTTATCGCCCGGCTCGAACACCCACAGATCGTCCCCCTCTATGATTATTGGCGTGAACCGGGAAGCGCCTATCTAGTCATGCGTTATCTGCGCGGAGGAAACCTCAAAGCCGCGTTGCAAAAAGGGGCATGGTCGTTGGCACAAGTGGCGCAATTTCTCCAACAAGTGGCGGCCGCGCTCCATACCGCCCACCGCAACGGCATCGTCCACCGCGACGTGAAACCGGCAAACATCCTCTTGGACGAAGCGGGCAACGCCTATCTCTCCGATTTTGGCATCGCCAAACTCTTTCAGGCGGAGGAAGCAACCGGGCGGACAGAAACGCTCACCGAAACCCCCGAATACCTCTCCCCGGAGCAAATCAACAACTACCCCACAACACCGCTCAGTGATCAATATAGCCTAGGTGTGGTTGTCTATGAGCTATTAAACGGCCGTCCTCCCTTCATCGCCGATTCCATCCGCCTGCTTCTGGAAAAGCACATTTACGAGCCGCTGCCATTGATTAGCCAGCAAAACCCGGATGTGCCGGCTGCCATTGATGAAGTGCTACAACGCGCCACCGCCAAAACGCCGGAAGCCCGCTTTCCCGACATAGCCGCATTCGCCGATGCCTTTGCCGCCGCCTTCCACACAACCCAGGATGAACCTCTACTCACCGACCATCCTGTCCCGCTATTGAATGTGACAAACCCTTACCAAGGACTGCTTCCCTTCACCGAAGCCGACGCCGCCCTCTTCTTCGGCCGCGACACCCTCATCCAACACCTCCTCCCCCGCCTCACCAGCGATGGGCAACATCTCCCTCCCCCTCACCCTGTCATCCCCCGCTTCCTCGCCATCATCGGGCCAAGCGGCAGCGGCAAATCTTCCCTGGTGAAAGCCGGTCTGGTTCCCGCCTTGCGTGGCGGGGCAATCCCTGGCTCGGAGAGCTGGTTCATTCTGGACATCATCCCCGGTTCCCATCCTTTTGAAGAACTGGAAACCGCCCTCTTGCGGATCGCCGTCAACCCACCAACGACACTGCTCGAACAGCTACAGGCCGATCAGCGCGGTTTGCTCCGTACCGTGCGGCGCGTTTTACCTGCCGCCGAAAACAGCCAACTTTTGCTGATTATTGACCAGTTTGAGGAGCTTTTCACCCTTGTCACCGACCGGACAGTGACCGCCCGTTTCCTGGACGCGCTCTATACCGCCATCACCGACCCTCGCAGCCCACTACGAGTGATCATCACCCTCCGCGCCGACTTCTATGACCGGCCGCTGCTCTATCCGGGGATTAGCGAACTGTTGCAACACCATACTGAGATAGTCATTCCGCTAACGGCCGACGAACTGGTGCAAGCCATTGAGCGACCCGCTTCCCTCGTCGGTGCCTACGTCGAGCCGGAACTCGTTGCCGCGCTGGTCGCCGACGTTAACCAGCAGCCCGGCGCGTTGCCCTTGCTGCAACATACCCTCAGCGAACTCTTCGAGCAGCGACAGGAGAACCGCTTGCTGCTCTCTACCTACCGCCAGCTCGGCGGCATCAGCGGTGCGCTCGCCCAACGCGCCGAAGCCGTCTTTGACCAACTCGACCAGGCAGGACAGGCGGCCGCCCGTAACCTTTTCCTCCGCCTAGTCACGCTCGGCGAAGGCGTCGAGGACACACGGCGGCGGGTGTTGCAGGCAGAGTTGCTGGCACTGGACGTAATAGGCGAGACTAGGAGACTAAGAGACTGGGAGACTCCACAATCCACAATCCTCGAGCCGCAAGGAGAGAGGGAGCAAGGGAGCGAAGGAGCAGAGACGCGAGGGAAAACGGTTAATGGTCAATGGTTAACGGTCAATGGTGAATGGGAAGGGTCTCCCAATCTCTCCGTCTCTCAGTCTCCCAGTCTCCCAATCTCTAATCTCCAATCCCCCACTTTCTCACTCTCCACTCCCCACTCCCCACTCTCCACTGTCCTCGACCTCTTCGGCCGCGCCCGTCTCCTCTCCTTCGACCGCGATCCCGTCACACGCGGGCCAACGGTAGAGATCGCCCATGAAGCGTTGTTGCGAGCCTGGCCGCGTTTGCGGCAGTGGATGGATGAAAGCCGTGCCGAACTACGCCTGGGGCGGCTACTAACCCAGACGGCCGCCGAATGGGAAGCAGCCGGGCGAGATAACGGCTTCCTCCTGCGCGGTGCGCGGTTAAACCAATTAGCCCCCCTAATAACCGGACATATCGCCCTAACCAATAATGAACGCCATTACCTGAAGGCCAGTTTAGCCGCGCGGGATGCACGACAGGCGGCCGAAGAAGCGCGACGCCAGGAAGAAATCGCCACCGCGCAACGGTTGGCGGAAACGGAACGCCAACGCGCGGCCGAACAAAGCCACGCCGCCCGCCGCTTACGCCAACGCGCCGCCCTTCTCGCCGCTGCGCTCGTCCTCGCCTCCATCCTCGCCCTCGCCGC
>CAYPHY010000011.1:60332-139066 GCA_964410625.1 uncultured Ardenticatenaceae bacterium
CTCGCCGCTGCGCTCGTCCTCGCCTCCATCCTCGCCCTCGCCGCGCTGCTCTTCGGCCGCCAGGCGCAACAAAACGCAGTAGCGGCCGACAGCCAGCGGGTCATTGCCCTGGCTGCGGAGGCGACGGCGGAGACAGAAGCTGATGTGCGGGCAACGGCCGAATCCAACGCCCGCAGCCAGCAAGCCGAAGCAGAAAACCAGGCACGACTGGCCACCTCCCGCGAATTGAGCCAGGGCGCCATCAACTCATTGGAAAACGATCCTGAACTGAGCATCCTCCTTGCCCTGCGTGCAGTTGAATTGGCAGAGACAAAGGAAAGCCAAGAAGCGCTTCATCAGGCGATTCAAGCATCACGTACCATCCTGGCTTTTAATACTGGGGCCGTTGCCACCGTTTACCAGCACGGACAGCGGAACTTCGCCATCACGCCAGACAGCACCCGGCTCGCTACCGCCAACAGCGATGAAATCAACATTTGGGAAACGAATAGCGGAACCGCCCTATTGTCTATCCCCCTGGCAGAACCCACCGATACCCACTCTTATTTAGCCTTTAATGGAACAGGCGACGAGCTTGCGTTCCTATCCAATCCAGTAGGCCGCGAAGCGCTTCTTCTCTATACGTGGGAATTTGGCGATCAGGTTAACAGTTTGACGCGCACCCTGCCTATCCAGCTTAATCAATGGTCAGGGATGGTGCTAAGCCCTGACTGGTCGCTGCTGGCCGTTGGTTATGAAAATGGAACCGTTGATCTGTGGGATACTAACACAAGCCAAAGGGTTTTAACCATTGACGACCACCAGGATTGGGCCTGGACAATGACGTTCAATGAGGATGGTAGCCGTCTGGCAACCGCCAGTCCCAACGGTCAAGTTTTCGTCTGGGATGTACCGGCTTCCCTTGCGGCCGGTTCCGCCGAAGCATTAGCCGCGCTGATGGTGGCGGCTGATGACGGCCGACCCGAAACACTCACCTTTGTTGATGACAATCTGCTGGCAGTTGGCACCCATGTTGGGGCCATACAACTTTGGGACACGAGAGACCCCGCTGCGCCACGCTTCTCGCAACATGGCCACAACAACGTTGTCCACCACCTTTCCTTCAATAGCGAGCGCACACAATTAGCTTCAGCCAGCGAAGACGGGAATGTTAAAATTTGGAACATGGCGGATGGCGAACTGTTGCTAACGCTCGACGGCCCCTTATCCCCCATATTCCGGGCATACTTTAACCCTGCCGGCACACGTCTAACCACCATTGGCGATGGCGGCTCTGTTCGCGTTTGGAACGTGCAGCTCCAGCCATTAGGCGAGTTAACCTCCTACACCACTTCTCCGCTTACCTTAGATTTGAAATTACACCCAACCAGGCATCTATTGGCAACGGGAAGTGAAGTTGAGACGCCTTCGCTGTGGGATTCGTCCACCGGCCAATGGTTACGCACGTTCACTGGCCCTGAAGGCGGTTTCTTTCGCGTTGCTTATAGTCCAGATGGAACTCGCCTTGCCGGGGTCGGCCGCGCAAATCAGATTCGTGTCTGGGATATCAACAGTGGCGAGACAGTGTGGACAGCCGAGGGGCATGGGCCTGGGGTAGTAGCCAATGGACTGTTCACCGGCATAATGGATGTTGCCTATAGCCCCGACGGATCGCGCTTGGTAACGGCCGGGGCCGACGGCGTCGCCAAGGTGTGGGATGCTCAAACGGGCGCAGAGCTACTGTCCTTCACCAACCATACCGCCGGTCTGTTGAGTCTTGCCTATAGTCCTGACGGCCGCCTCGTTGCCACAACCAGTATCCGCGATGATGCAACTGTGCGCGTTTGGAGTCCAATAACTGGAGAGGAACACTTTGTCCTGCGCGGTCACTCCGGTGATATATGGGGAATAGCTTTCACTCCCGATAGCACCCGCCTGGCTACTGGCGGTGATTTCGGCATGCTCAAACTGTGGGATATGACAACCGGGGAGGAACTCTACACATTGCCCAGGGTGCGTGACGCCGTTTTTGATATTGTCTTCACGCCTGATGGGGAGTATTTTGCCATTACGGAAGAGGCGCTGAGCGTCTGGCATACAGAAACCGGTGAGGAACACCTGACACTCTATCACAACCCTGTCTACTTCCTCGCCCTGAGCCGCGACGGCCGCCACCTCTACGTAGTTGATATTCAAGACACAGTTCAGGTGTTTACCCTTCGCCTGGAAGATACCATCACCCTCGCCCATGAGCGTTTGACCCGCTGGTGGCGGCCGGAGGAGTGCGAGCAGTATCTACACACGGCCGAATGCCCACCTGCCCCGCCACAATTTGCAGCAAACGAGTAATTTATATCTCACGCTGTATCTAAGCCCTATATCCCGACAGTTGAGACGCTCCCTCATCTACTGGTACATTACTATAAGACCATAGATAAAGGAGAATCTCATGCAAGTAAAAGATGTAATGACCCCCGACCCCACTTGTTGCACGGCCGACACCAACCTTGAAGACGTGGCACAGATGATGGTAGATTGCGACTGTGGCTCCATTCCGATAGTAGAAAGCGAAGATTCGTTACGGCCGGTTGGAACCGTCACCGACCGCGACATCGTTATCCGCACCATTGCCCAGGGGATGAACCCTCTAGAGATGACCGCCGCCGATATCATGTCCAGCCCTGTCATCACCGTCACGCCCGATACCAGTATTGAAGAGGCGTCGCGGCTGATGGGCGACAACCAGGTGCGCCGTGTCGTCGTTGTGGATGAAAACGGCCAATGCTGTGGTATGGTCGCCCAGGCTGACCTGGCGTTGGATGCTTCCAGCCGGGTAACGGCCGAAGTCGTCGAGAAAGTATCCCAACCCGTCGGCGCGGCGATGTTGAGATAATGCCCAATGCTAATTAGGACTTACGCATTTTGACACGAATGGCGCAAATTTGCGTACGAATTTCACGAATATAGAGGGCGAACTTCGTGTCATTCGTGTCGAAAAATGTGTCACTGCGTAAGTCCTACTAATGTCTAATGTAGGGGCGGGTTTGAAACCCGCCCCTACCTGTTAGGCGGAAACGGCGGCCGAGTGCAGCTCAGCCGTCCCCTCTCCGTCCACGCTTGCCAGCCGATCATGGTCAGGCAAATCTATCTCTACATTCCGTATGGCGCGGAATAAATAACCACTGAGGCTGATCAGCGTGCCACAAACGGCCGTGCCAACGAACATCAGCCCCATACCCGCACCTGGCCCCGTCCCTACCAACCAGCCAAGTGCTCCCGCCAACGAACCACCAGCCGCCATCGCCGGTTCAAACATGCGGTCTGCCAATGGCCCGGCCAGGAGATACCCCAACGGTATGAGCGCCTGGTTAATCGTTGATTGCACCGAAAAAACTCGCCCCTGCATCTGCGGTGGCACTTTGCTTTGCCAGATGACTCGGTTTGCACCGATGATGAAGGGGATAAAGAAAGTGGTGACAAAACCACCCACGATCCAAACCGGCAGGCTGCGGCCGACAGCAAAAGAGAGATCGCCCAGAAGAAAGGAGAGCGCCGCACCGGCCAGAATGGCGTGAATCTGCCGCCGCGGCCCGCCCCAAATGCTGAGCAGCAGGCCACCCACAACACCACCCGCTCCCAACGCCGCCTGAACCGTTGCCAGTGCCAGTTCATCACCGCCAGTGCGGGCCAATATCAGCACCGGCAAGATGGAGAAGTAGGTGAGCGCTGCGAAGAAGTTGATGCCACTGAAGATCAGTAACATCCCCAGTAAGCCACGCCGCTCAACGATATACCGCAGGCCAATCTGGATTTCCTGCCACATATTATGCGACTTTCCATCCGTAGCCTCAGCCTCTCCCACTTCGGCCGCCTCTCCCTTCACCGATGGAAAGCGAACAAACAGCAAGGTTCCCATGGCGAAGAGAAACGTAACCACATCAATCGCCATCACCCCATTGATGTCGATCGCCACCAGCAGCAGACCGGCGAGGAAGGGGGCAATGATTCGTGAAGCAGATTCCGCCAGCGAACGCATCCCGCTGGCACGGCCGTATTGCGCCTTGGGAATCAGCGTTGTCGTCGCCGCGCTATAGGCCGGGTATTGGAAAGATTCAAACGCGCCGGTAAACAGTTCGGCCGCGAACAAATGCCAAATCTCCAACAGGCCCAGGCTATAGAGAACCAGCATGGCGATGGTCATCAAGCCAGCCCCCAGGTCCGCGCCAAGCATCACCAGCCGCCGGTCCCAGCGATCAATCCACACTCCGGCGAAAGGGGCGACCACAATCGCCGCCGCAAAAGAGAAAAAGCCCAGCAAAGCCACCGTCGTGGCACTGCCCGTCTGCTCATAAGCCCAAATAAGCAGCGCAAAGCGCGTCATCGCCGTGCCAACCACCGAAACGAACTGTCCCAACCAGACAGTCGTAAAAACACGCATTCCATTGTTATTGTTCATGATGAACCAATCCCCAAATTAAATCTTTTGAAACGAATGGCACGAATGCACACGAAATCTAGCCGCCACTATATGATTCGTGAAATTCGTGTAATTCGTGTCGAAAAAATAGCAAAACGCTCGTGGCAACGGCGGAGAAAGGCACAAAAAAAGCCACGAGCCTGGAATGTGCTCGTGGCTTTAACAGCTTCGACAGACGAAGTTTATTTACTTGACATAATAATCAAGCGCCAGGCACACTCCTCCCACGAGGAGCTTGAGTGTCCAACAGCACAAAGTGGAATTTCCACATCACCAACGCTTTCATAGACGTTTTCATAACGGCCGCATTGTAGCAGTCGCTAATTGCAAAGTCAATGCTCTTTGAAAACATGCCGGCCTACGTAAATTGATGAGAATGTGAACGCACGGGGTTACCTCACCATAGGACACTATGAAAAACAGCTGCGATTGAGTGTGTTTTCCCAATACAGAAAATAGGGGTAGAATAAATACGGTCAACTAAAGACTCAACAAAGGAGGTATGTTTTGGCACGCAGGGCGACACAGGAAGTTGAAGATTTGGTAATGGAAGTTTTGGCAACAATTCCGGTACAAGGACATGACATTACCGACCAGGTCTGTCTAGCCATCGAGAACAATCCAGAGTGGCGCAGACGCTACGACGACCTTGTAGCAAGGTCTAGGCACAAGGATACTGTCAATAATTGGATAGGCAGATATACAAAGCAAATAACAGGCATGTCGGTGGTTAGAAAAAATATTCCTGCTAAAAGTACAATCATCAAAAGTTATTCAGAACTGCGGTAAGGACGTAGCTTTCAGGGCGGAGGTAAACATGTTTATACGCATTCTATTCGCCACCTTACACCTGTTAGGACTAGGCATCGGCTTGGGCGCTATCTACGCCCGCGGCCGTGGCTTGCGCGGCCCATTCGATGAAGAACGGTTCCGCCGCATCTTTCTCGCCGATACCCTTTGGGGCTTGGCCGCCGGGTTGTGGATCATCACCGGTCTCATCCGTGCCTTTAGCAGCCTGGAGAAAGGTTCGGCCTACTATCTCAGCAACAGCTACTTCCTGATCAAAATGGCTTTGCTGGTGGTGATCATCCTCCTCGAAATCTGGCCGATGATCACACTTATTCGCTGGCGCGGCCGAGTCCGGCGCGGGGAATCACCAGACACATCGGCCGCATCCACCATGGCTACCATTAGCTGGGTACAGGCCGCGCTGGTTATCCTGATGGTCTTTGCCGCCACCGCCATGGCTCGTGGCCTCGGCGTCTAAAACAACTATCACACAATTACCCATCCGCTCTCTTCACCGCATGGCCTCCAAACTGGTTGCGCATCGCTGCCAGTAGCTTGGCGGCGTAGCTCTCATCCTGGCGACTGACGAAGCGCATCTGCAAGGCCAGCGTAATCACCGGCGCGGGTGTGTCCAGGTCAATCGCCTCAAACACCGTCCAGCGGCCTTCGCCACTGTCCGCCACCCATCCGGCGATGTCGCTTAGCTCCTGGTCTTCGGCCAATGCCGCGGCCGTCAAATCCAACAACCACGAGCGCACCACACTCCCCGTCCGCCAAATCTCCGCGATCTGGTGCAAGTCCAGCCCCATATCCTTGCGGTTGCGCATAATCTCAAACCCCTCGGCATACGCTTGCATCATCCCATACTCAATGCCATTGTGGATCATCTTCACAAAGTGGCCTGAGCCGGAGGGGCCAACATGTCCCCAACCCTTGTCTATAGCCGGGGCCAACGTCTCTAAAGCTGGTCGCAGGTGGGCCACCGCTTCGGCTCGGCCGCCAACCATCATGCTATACCCCTCGGTGATCCCCCAAATCCCCCCGCTTGTGCCAACATCCACCAAATAAATCCCTTTATCAGCCATCCTCTCCGCGCGGCGAATGGTATCCTTATAATTACTATTGCCGCCGTCAATGATGATGTCCCCTGGCTCCAGCAATTCCCCCAGTTCGACCACCACCGCTTCCGTAATGCTCCCCGCCGGGACCATCGCCCAGGCCACACGCGGCCGCGCCTCCAATCGCGTCACCAAATCGGCAATCGAGGTTGAGCCGACCGCCCCTTCCGCTTCGGCCGCCTGCACCGGTTCTGGCGACCGATTATAGACCACCACCCGATGCCCGCCGCGCAATAAGCGACTCGTCATATTGCCGCCCATCTTCCCCAGTCCAATCATCGCCAGTTCCATTTGAGTTCTCCTTTGTAATTAACAATTGACCATTGTCATTTGACAATTGACAATCCCTTTTGAGTTTAACCGGGAATCAACTCAAGACAAGAAAAATTCATTGACGTGATTTTTGATACGTTTTATACTGTGCTAATTAGAGTCAACTGTGCGTCCATTTGAGCATTCCAAGTGAGCCTACTCGACGACAACAAAATAACCCAGCAACCTGGAGGTGAAGCCACCCAATCGAGCCAACATCCAATCATCCCTACCGAAATACAAACCTTGCAACAACCCATTCCAGGAGGAATAAAATGCCCAGTAAACTATGGCGTTTAGTAATAGTCTTGGCGACTATTTCACTTTTGGTTGTCGGACTGTCCTTACCCAGTCTGGCAAGCACCCCCAATAGCCCCAGTTCCAAAGGCCCGGCGCCCCATGGGGCTACTTCCCATACTTCTATCTCTTCAAATTCCGACCACGCGTTGTCCAGGCTGGCCCCCGACCTACGCGAAAAAGCGGACCAAGCAAGCACAGAAACGGTTCTGGTGACTGTTCTCACCCAAAGCGGGACAACGCTCGATAAGCTGATGGTTCGTTCCGTCACCAGCAACCCGCTTGGTGACATCCAATGGACAACCGGCGAAGTGACGGCCGCCAATCTGATTAAGCTGGCCTCTGTTCCCGGCGTTATTTCCGTCACCTCAACGGAAACCTACCAACCAATGCCCGCACCGGGAATAGATGAGTTACGCCGCGCACCCCTGTCTGCTCCTACTGCAAACGCTTCGCTAGATTGGTCGCTGGAAGATGGCAAACAGGCCCTGCTCAAACTCCAGCAGCAAGGTCTGGCGCAAACGGCCGCTCCGCGTGACCTATCGGCCGTCCCCACCGCCCGCGATGCAGCCGCCACCCAAATGGTACAGGTCGCCGACATCCACAACGCCACCGAAGCCCATGACAAAGGCTACACCGGCACGGGTGTGGTTGCCGCTGTTGTGGATAGTGGTGTGGACTTTGGCAATCCCGACTTGCAAGGCACACAAGCCCGGCTCAGTGGCGGCCCTTATGATGGCTGGCCTTATGCCTATGATACGCTTTCCGGCTTCTATTATTCTCTGGATAGCAGCTTGACCGTTGGCCCAGACACCTTCTGGGATATAGTCGGCAACACCTGGTATGTCCATACCTTACCCATTGAAGGGGCAAGCTGCGATGGTGACACCTGCACGGCCGATCTAATTATTGACTACGGCGAACTCTCCGGCTGGCCCTGGCCGACCGTCGAACTGCCCTTCACCTGGCCTGACACCTCGCAAAGCGGCCAATATTACTACAGCGTCCACCCCGACTTTAACCATATCGGTGTAGGCAACTTTCTTGGTTTGGGCTATGCTTCCACCCATGTCGCCCCTGCAGCCGTCATCGTATCGGATGCCACCACTGCCGGGGCCTATGATACTGTCTATGTAGACGTAGACTTCGATCAGGATTTGACGGCCGAAAAGCCAATGACCAAAGGGGACGAACTGGCCGGAGCCGACATCTTCGACAGCGCATTGAACTTCGGGCAGGATGGTAAGTGGGACCTCTCCGCCAGCATGTTGACCTGGATCGCTGACGGTAGCAATCCGCCTCCTGGGGTGAGCGTCCTCTACCCTGGTGTAAACACGCCGGACTCCGGCCGTCTGCTCGCCTTTGTTGGTGACTCCGATTCACATGGGACAAACGTCGCCAGCCAGATCGTCGCCCAAAGCGTGATGACCGACCCGGACTGGCTCGGCAGCATCAACCCCTTCTTTGCCGGTGCGGCCAATGCCGGCGGCGTAGGCGGGCCTGTCCTCAGTGGCATGGCCCCCGATGCACAAGTAGCGGCCTTCCAAAACGGCTTCTATTTCCCGCTTGATGCCTGGACGTTGGCAGCGCTCGGCTTCGATGGCCTGCCCCAGACCGGAGATGAGGCGCAGTTGGTCAACAACTCCTGGGGCGATAGCCTTATCATTCAAGACGGTTGGGACCAAACTTCGCGCTTTGCCCACTATCTGAACACCAACTATGCGCCAACCACGCTCTTCTTTAACTCCACCGGTAACGGCGGGGCGGGCTATGGAACGGCCGCCGGCCCTGATGGCGGTTCCATGCTCGGCGTCGGCGCAAGCACCTCCTATGGCTCTACAGTTAGCTTTGAGTGGGTCATGCCCGACCAGTTCACCTGGGGTGATGTGCAACCCTGGTCAAACCGCGGCCCCGGCACATTAGGCGATACCGAACCAGACCTCGTTTGCGTCGGCGCGTGGGGAACCGGTGCGAACCCGCTCAATTTCTACTTTAACGGCGAGGCTGCTTATGACATCTTTGGCGGGACTTCGATGTCCAGTCCCGTTTGTGTTGGGGTTGGCGCATTGGTCTACGACGCCTACTTCCAGACCCATGGCACCTGGCCGACCTGGCAAGAAGCGTTCGACATACTGGTGAATGGTGGTATTGACCTCGGCTATGAGACCGTGACCCAGGGGTCGGGCAATGCCAATGCTGACCGTTCGACCGACATCGCCTCTGGGGCGGCTGCCTACGTCACCCCTTCCCAATGGCAGGTTGGTGATTATCGCGGTACAGACTATGAACCATTCTTCCCCAACGTCGTCCACGCCGGAGATACCGTCAGCACCACGCTGACCATCCACAATCCAACCACTGACACCATCACTGTCGATCTCTCCGATACAACCCTGCAAAACGTTCACGAAATCACCTTCACCGTGCCACTCACGGCCGGTGGTCAGGCACCCTTTGCCGTGCCAAGCTACCTGCTGGAGATCACTGACCTGGTGGCTGAACATGATCCCGATCTGGTGCGGGCGCAAGTGCGCTTCCCCTACAGCACCTTTGACACCAATAGCGATTACTTCGGCGACAACCTTTTGCGTGCCCTCTTCTACGATTGGACCGACCTCAACGGTGATGGCAATCTCTGGACAGACGACAACGGCAATGGTTTGGTAGAACCGAGCGAGATTGACATCGAAAACCAGGGACAGGGTGGCTTCGAATATATTCGTTATAGCTATGGCTATCCTGAGGCCAATTATCTGGAAGTCAGTGTCGGCCGCGACGCCCTTTCGCGCCAACACGATGGTGTTTTCTTTGGCCTGCAAAGGGCGTTTGGCGCCGAAGACTATTTGGTGGATGTGAGCATCCGCTTCTATAAGAACATGGAATGGCCCTGGCTGACGCTCTCGCAGACCAGTGTGGATGTTCCTGGCACAAGCTCTGCAGACGTAACCGCCACTGTGGCCGTACCGGCCGACGCACGTATTGGGTTCTATGAGGGCGCAGTCGAATATAACGGCCAACTTATTCCGGTAGCCGTGCATGTGGCGGCCGAAGGCACCAACTTCGATTTTGGCGCAGCCTCGCTGGATGAACCACAAGGCGACCATCCCTATGATAACGGCCATCTCTTTGGTAACACCGATTGGGGCTGGCGTCCAGAGACAGGCGATTGGAAACTGTTCTATTTCGACGTCCCAGACGATACCAGCCGTCCCGGTCGGAGCATGATTGTCGATACGGAATGGAACTTCCCCGAACCAGTTGCAGAGGTTCCGCCCCTTCCTCCGTCATTGCTCTTCGAAGATTTCGAAGCAGGCATACCGGAAGAGTGGACCGTCTCCGAAACCATTGGCTCTTGCGCCTGGACGACGACCGATCTCCTCAACCGTGACAACTTTACCGGAGGCGAGGGCGCGGCCGCTGTGGCCGATTCCGATCTCTGTGGAACCGGCATGGACACGACGCTCACCACCAGTGCGATCGATCTCTCTGGGGAATCGGCCGCCTGGCTTGCCTTCCGCTCTGACTTCCAAAGCTTTGATGTCTTCGATGAAGGATTTGTCGAGATCAGTACCGACGGCGGGGACACCTGGGAGCAACTGCTCTACTACGATCACGCCGACTATCCTGGACCGCGCAGCGAGGTCATTGACATCTCGGCCCATACCGGTTCGGCCGAAACCCATCTCCGCTTCCACTATGTCGCCCCCGAATGGGATTGGTGGTGGCAGGTAGACGACATCGGTATCTTCCTCGAAGACCCCACCGCTTCCTATGCAGTGATTGTGCGCGAATTGACCGATGTAGATACCTGGGTCTATGGCGCCGCACCGGACGACTCCTCCAGCGGAGACCCCGCCACATTCGGCCCCAGTGGTGTCACACAAACCGGCGGCAGCAACGATACATGGCTCGGCGGTGGAGTCTGGACGTTCAACACTGCCACCGATGGCCCACGCGAGATTGTCGGCAGTGACGTGCGAGAAGGCTTGGGCTTCATTGCCCTGCACAACGTTCTAACTTCCGGCAAGCAATTTGCTGAACCCGTTGTCGGCGCGGCCTACCAGGTGGATGTCTCTCCCAGCCCGGCGGAAATCACAGCTACCGAATTAATCAGCGACACTCCCCCCACCGTTGGCGGAAGTTGGACAACGACCTTCACCTCTACGCGGACGATCAACGAAGGCCTGGCTGTAGCCGCCTTTGGGCTTAACCAACCGATCAATCTCACGGATGAGGTGATTAGCCAGGATGATCCCAACGACTTTTGCACGGCCAATTGGGTCTATCCGCTGAGCATTGTCAACGGCGGTTTGTTGGATATCAGCACCACAGCCGATGCAGCAGGTCTGGACATCGATCTGTTCGTTCTGCTAGATGGTGGCGATGGCGTGTTTGACTGTTTGGACGAAAGCTTGCTGGTCGCTTCGACAACGCCTACTTCTGAGGAGCAAGTGACAATCCGCTTCCCGGCCGATGGCGACTACTGGGTAGTGGTTCACGGTTGGAACGTCCCCGGCGGCTCGCAAACGTTCGACATCAACATAAACGCCATCTACGGCAACGACCTGACCGTCACCAACGTTCCAACAGGAACAGTCACGGCCAATACGCCGGTGAGCATTGACGTCTCTTATGCCTTGCCTCACGTAGAAGGCTCAACCTGGCATGGTTTACTCTACGTCGGCCCGGCCGATGCGCCAACGGCGATCGCCATCCCTGTTACCATCCACATCCCCGGTGAAGGGGGCGGTAGCGATGAGTTGACTGCCACTCTGAAAGCCACTCCCGTTGTGCTAACCACGGGTGAGGTTTCCACCTTCACCCTGACGGTCAAAAATAACGGTGCAGCAGAGGAGGATGTCAGCGCGACCTTACCGATTCCTTCAGGTTTGAACCTGGTAATTGGCTCCCAAACAGCCTCTAGCGGGAACGCTTTCTACCAGCTAACAACACGCACGCTAAGCTGGACAGGGACATTGGCCCCTGGGGAAACGGCAAATCTTACCTATGAGGTTCAGGCGGGGTCGGCCGTGGCTCAAGTGACCACCCATGCCACCGTCAACGGCTCACCTAGCGGTACAGAGACAACAGCGTCGGCAACGGTTTGGATAAACAATAACCCGCCTGTTGGCACATTCAATGCCCTACTACCCGTGATCGACGATAACTAGGCAAAATCGTCTCTTAAGGATATGACACTATCTTTGCAGTTCTTGTAGGAGCCGAAGAGAGGACACAAATAATCGCTGATGGGCAATAAATTTGTACGCAAATTAACACAGATTTTTAGAAAAATCAGCGTAAATCTGCGTAGTATCAGCGAAAATCAGCGTTCGCTCTGAGAGTGCAACATAGTGATGTGAGAAATGGGGGCATTTTCCTTTTAAATGGGGAAGATGCCTCCATTTCTCTCTCCTCAAAATGAAACCTCTAATCGGTACAGAGCTTAAGCGTTTTCTGCGCAACTATAAACGCCAACACCGGCCGACCACCGACCTCGTTGCCCTTCTCCAAAGCGTCGAATATCCGGCGAACGTCGGTTCAATTTTTCGTCTGGCCGATGGCGCCGGACTAACCGAATTGATCCTGACCGGCATTACCCCCACACCACCCAATCCAACAATAGAGAAAGTCGGCCGCTACAAAAGCCTGCGTGTCCCCTGGCGCTACGAGTCCGACCCCCTTGTCGCCATTGCTAGACTGCGCGAGCAAGGCTACCAAATCGTCGCCGTCGAACTGACCGACGACGCTACCCCTTACCACCAATTTGACTACGCGAATAAAACATGCTTGATAGTCGGCCACGAAGATCATGGTGTGACCAAAGCGACGTTGGCGGCCTGTGATGCGGCCGTCTTCCTGCCCATGTATGGCAAAGGCCTGTCGCTCAACGTCCACGTCGCGCTCAGCATTGTCACCTATCACATTCTTCATCAGTGACTTTGCTTGCCAGCTATTCAAGCCTTCTATATACTTCCCTCATTCACAAATGCGGGACAATGCAACAATAGAGGCGCACTCAGGCACAAAATCGTCTAAATCTGCGCTATCTGCGTTTAACCCGCGCAATCTGCGTAACCATTTTCGGGAGAGGCCATGAAGGTATCGTGCTTGCAAGAAAATCTGGCAAAAGGGTTGGGCATCGTCGGCCGTGCCGTCACCACACGCTCCAGTCTGCCCGTACTCGCCAATGTGCTCTTAGAAACCGACAAAAACCGGCTGAAATTGGCCGCCACCAACCTTGAGGTCGTCATCACCTGTTGGATTGGGGCAAAGGTTGAAGAAGAAGGGGCGATCACCATCCCTGCCCGTACGCTCACCGACCTTGTCTCCAACTTCCCCCAGGAACAGGTTAACCTCAATCTCAACAAGACCTCGCAGACGCTGCACGTCACCTGCGGCCGTACCGAAGCCAACATTAAAGGCATTGACGCGCAAGAGTTTCCTTTAATCCCCGAACCTGACCAAGAAAACCGCATCCGCATTGAGCCGCCCGTGCTGAAGCAAATGATCAGCCAGGTCGCCTTTGCCGCCGCATCCGATGATTCACGGCCGATGCTCACCGGCGTCTCCACCACCTTCGAGGGCAACCAGGTGATCATGGCCGCCACCGATGGCTTCCGCCTCTCGCTGCGCTCTGCCCAAATCGCCGGGCATGTCGCCGAGCCACTCCGCGCCATCATTCCCGCCCGCGCCCTCAATGATGTGGCGCGGATCATCAGCGACGATCTGGAAGCGGTCTACATCTCCTTTCCGCAAGGACGCAACCAGATCATCTTCGACATGGACAACGTCGTCCTCGTTTCACAATTGATTGACGGCAACTACCCCGACTACAAGCCGATCATCCCCCGGCGACACACCACACGCACCGTCCTGGGCACGGCCGAATTTCGCAAAGCGTGTCGCACGGCCGACATCTTCGCCCGCGAAGCCAGCAACACCGCCCGCGTCGCCATTGACCCCGGTGGCGACATGGCCCCTGCCTACGCCACCATCACCGCCACCAGCGTTGAAACCGGCAACAACGAAGCACAAATCGACGCTTCCGTGGAAGGGCAGCCGATTGAGATCGCCTTCAACGTCAAATACATGGCTGACGTACTAAACGTGATAGATACCCCCCAAGTGGCCCTGGAAACCACCGGTCCGCTCGACCCTGGCGTGATCAAACCCGTCGGCGACACCGACTTCATCCACATCATTATGCCAATGCAGTTCAGCCGTTAGCAGTCGGCAGCAAGCGTAAACTGGCTACTGCTTACTGCCAACTGCTTACTATTCCAACTCCTCTAAAACCTTTCGATACAGCGTATCCGCACGTAGATCTTCCAGCGTGTGGCAGGGGGCTTCTAACTGTTCAGCCAACAACCGCGCCAATCCCTGGTCAAAGGCGGCGTGCTCCATATTAATCACCACCGAACGCACATCCGTCTCCTTGATGAGTTCAGCAATGCGGTGCGCCTCCTCCTGCGGCGGCAGATCGGTCATGGAGACATTGCCCGCGCCGTCGGTGAGCAAGATCATCAACGGCATACAGTCAGAGTGGTTATACGCTTCCTGGCGGAAGACCTCATAGGCCATGAATAGCCCGGCCGACAACGGCGTCTTACCCCCCACCGCAATGTTGAGTAATGCCGTCTTCGCCAACTGCACCGAATTCGTCGGCGGCAAGACCAGATGGGCGTCGTTCTTATTGAAAACAATCAACCCCACCCGGTCGCGACGCTGGTAAGCGTCCGTCAACAGCGACATAATCGCCCCTTTCGTCGCCTCCATCCGTTCGGCCACCGCCATAGACCAACTGGCGTCCACCACAAAGAGAATTAGATTGGCCGAGCGGCGTACCCGTACCTTCTCGCGCAAGTCCTGCTTTTCCAGGGCCAACGCCAGCTTCGAGCGGTCGCGCCGGATTTGGTGCGGCGCGGCCGCACGCAATGTCGCATCAAAAGCTAAATCCGTCAGTTTCCCCTTTGGAATGCGCGATTGAATATAACGGCCGCGCTTCCGTTCCGTTTTGGTCTGCGAACGGCGGCCGGCCTTATTGCGGGTCAACTTATCCAGTTGGGTATCCAGGCGACGGGTAGTGAACTCCTGGCGTGACTCGATTTTGCGGCCGCCTTCCCACCAATGCCCCTCCTGGGGCGTTTTCGGCACGCTTTGTGGCCCGGCCTCCGCCTGGGCCACCTCGCTCCCCTCACCCTCCTCCGCCGATTCTAAGCTTTTTTTTTAGCTGCCCCCTGTTCCGGCTCCGTTTCCATCTGCTCATCGCCGGGATCGCTAACGCCCATCTCGCGTTGCGCCTGGGCCATGCGGTCTTCCAATTCACTCGCTGCCAACACCGTGTCCTGGAACAGACGACCTTTCACGCGGTGCGGCAAGGCCAGTTCGGCCGCTAAAATAATATCCGTATCATTGATGTAATTCCGCCCTTCCAGTGCTGCATGGGCTTGCGCCCCTCGCAGAATCACCAGATCGGCGCGATGCCCATCCACATTCAGCGACGACACCAGCCCGGCAATGGACATCAGATCGCGCCGCGTATAACGAACGGCATTCACCAACTCTTGGGCGCGAGCAATACGGTCTGATAGTTCCTTCTCTCGCTCCGCCCACTTCGCGCGGAACCCATCGGGGTCAACCTCAAAAGCAACCCGGCGCTCCATAATATCTACGCGCTGCTGCGTGTCGGGCAACCCTTCAATTTGCACAGAGAAAGCGAAACGATCCAGCAATTGCGGCCGTAGGTCTCCTTCCTCTGGGTTCATCGTCCCGATCAGCACAAACTTCGCCGGATGGGAAAAGCTGATCCCCTCGCGCTCGACGATATTCACGCCCATCGCCGCCGCATCGAGCAGCAAGTCTACCACATGGTCATCAAGCAAGTTGACTTCATCTACATAGAGGACGCCGCGATTAGCCGAAGCCAAAATCCCCGGCTCAAAGTGCTTCTCGCCCGACTTGATCGCCTGCTCAATATCGAGCGTGCCAACCACACGATCCTCGGTGGCGCTGACCGGCAAATCGACAAACGGGGTCTGTCGAATCTCTACCTGGACATTGCCATTCTGGAACTGCTCGCGGCTCTCATCGTCCCACTCATTCGGCCGATCCGGATCACAGTTATACCGGTTCCCAGCCAACACCCGTATATCGGGCAACAAAGCCGCCAGGGCGCGGGCGGCCGTAGACTTCGCCGTGCCACGCTCGCCACGAATAAGAACGCCGCCAATCCGCGGACTGACCGCATTTAAGATGAGCGCACGTTTCATACGCTCCTGACCTACAATTGCTGTGAAAGGAAAAACCGCTCTACTTGCCATTATTCATTAATTACAGAAGCTATCTCTAAGCAACCCATGAAATTGGAAATTTCTTGCTTCCATTGGTATAGTCCCACAGGTCTTATGAGAACACTTCCTCCTGGTAACAGTTGTCAAAACAAAAATAGATTATACTCCATGCCCCTTGCCGGGCAAAACAGCACAAGGAATTTTCATGTTGCGTAAACTCGGCCGTCTCTCGCTGATCATCCTCATTGCCCTGGTCGTTGTACTTTCCATTCTAATCATAACCAACGACCCCGTTCCTGACTACCCCTTCTTCGAATCGCCGGGGCCATTGGTCATCGCCCACCAGGGCGGCGAAGGGCTACGGCCGAGCAATACGATGGCTGCCTTTGAAAACGCTGTTGCCCTCGGTGTAGATGTGCTGGAAATGGACATCCACGCCACGGCCGATAATGTCCTCGTCTTGATGCACGACGACACCGTAGACCGCACGACCGATGGCAGCGGCCGCATCCGCGAGATGACCCTGGCTGAAATCAAAACGCTCGACGCCGGCTACTATTGGACCGACGACGGCGGCCAAACCTATCCCTATCGTGGCCAGGGCATTCAAGTTCCGACGTTGGAAGAAATCTTCACAGCCTTTCCTCTCATGCGTATGAACATTGAGATCAAGCCCGACGATCCGGCCGCGGCAGAACTGTTATGCCAATATATAGCCGACTATGATATGGGTGATCAAGTCTTGGTGGCCTCTTTCCATCCCGAAAGCATCCGCACCTTTCGCGCCGCCTGTCCCGAAGTTGCTACCTCATTGGTTGAACAGGAAATCCTTCGCTTTTTTATCCTCAACACTCTTTTTCTCGGCCGTCTCTACCGCTCACCTGGGGCCGCCATGCAAGTTCCCGAACATTCCGGCAACATCCACGTCCTCACCAACCGCTTCGTGCGCGGCAACCACGCTCTCAATATGGATGTCCACGCCTGGACAATCAACGAAACGGCCGATATGGAGCGCCTCATCGCCCTGGGAGTAGACGGGATCATCACCGACCGCCCTGATAGAATGCTCGAATTACTCGGCCGTTAGACCCCAACGCGATTTGCCAAATCGCGCCACATTGAAAGCGAACTTAGAGTGTCTAGGGTGTTAGACGGCCGCGATATAACTTCCTACCCCCCGAATGGGAGAGCCAAACCTCATCCTTCGCCCAGGCTACCCCCATGTATAGGTGTTGGGCATTGTGCCACGCCACCTCACGGCCGTCACGCGGATCGATCTGCACCAGCGCAAACGACTGCGCTTCGTCTAACCACTCAAATTGCTGGTACGTCTCATCAAAAGCCATCGGGTAAGCCACACTGAGCCACAAATAGCCATCATGGTAGTCCAGCCCACCGCCGGCCACCGGCGCAGGCAGCGTCCGCGCGATTCGGCCGCTCTCCCGCTCCACCGCCAGCAGTTCACCCCGCTGTTGCGAGACCACCCATAGATGATGACCATCCCAGGCAACACCAGAGAGCCAGCCATGCTCGGTCAAAGGGATCGTCTGGTCAAAATCATTGCTCTGCGGGTTAACGCGCCGCAACATTCCTTCCTCATGCAACGATTGCCACAACGAACGGCCGTCCCAGGCCAACCCGCTCAAATTCCCTGGACATCTCAGCGACCTTACCAACTCCCCCGACCCCGGATCAACAGCAAAAATACGCCCCGCCGTGAAATCAGCATTCCACAGCGTGCGGCCGTCCCAGGCCAACCCCGCCGGCCCATTCCCCGGCGCGTCGTAGGCGGCGATGATCGAAAGGGTACTCATTGCGAGAGATTAAGAGATTAGGAGACCAGGAGACTGAGAGACTAGGATGGTCAAATCTCCAAATCTCCTAGTCTCTCAGTCTCTTCTTCTAAGCGTAAGCCATCTCCACCGGCCGAACCTCACGGCCGACGGCTTCGGCAATCGCTTTCATTTCCGTCACCAGTTTAGCAAACTTTTCCGGGCGCAGCGACTGCACCCCATCGGACATTGCCTCTTCCGGCCGTGGATGCACTTCAATGATCAGACCATCGGCTCCGGCCGCGACGGCCGCTTTCGCCGCCGCCGCCACATACTCCCACTTACCCGTCCCATGACTGGGATCAGCGATCACCGGTAGATGGGATAATTGTTTCGCCACCGGGATGGCGTTAATGTCAAAGGTATTCCGCGTCGCCGTCTCAAAGGTGCGAATACCGCGCTCGCATAGCATCACCCGCGTGTTGCCGTGGCTCAAAATATACTCAGCACACATCAGCCACTCTTCGATCAGGCTGCTCATCCCCCGCTTCAACATCACCGGATGCTGCGACTCTCCCACTGCGTTCAGCAGCGCATAGTTCTGCATATTGCGCGTGCCAACCTGCAAGATGTCGGCATATTCACAGACCAGTGGGACCAACGCCGGTTCCATCACCTCAGTGATAATCGGCATCCCCGTCTCTTCCCGTGCTTCCGCCAGATACTTCAGCCCCTCTTCGCCCATGCCCTGGTACGAGTAAGGGGAAGTACGCGGCTTAAATGCGCCCCCGCGCAAGATATGCGCCCCCGCTTCGCGACAAGCATGGGCCGTCTCGATAATTTGGCTGCGGCTCTCCACCGAGCAAGGCCCAGCCATAATCACCACTTCATCCGACCCGATCCAATTCTGCCCGATTTGAAATACGGTGTCTTCTGGCTTAAATTCCCGGCTGGCCAGCTTGAAAGGCTTCAACACCGGTACAACCCGGTCCACACCCGACATCCGCTCAAAATTCTCATAGGCGATGGTACGGCCGTTGCCAATCACCCCAATCACCATCCGTTCCTTCCCTTCGGAAAGATGGACCCGGCCGCCATTTTCCTCCGCGCGGGCAATCACCGCCGTTTTCTCGGCCATCGTCGCGTCAGCCTTCATTATAACTATCATAATTGCACTTCTCCTTCTTAATTACAGTCCACTAGAGAGTCATCGCCAAAAACTTCACCGCCGCCTCAACGGCCGAAATCTGTCGCGGCCGGACCGGGGGAACGCTCGTGCGGTCTGGACGCAGCGAGCGAGCCTCGCGCAAATAAATATGAACAATCTCCTGAGCGGTGCGTGTGGTGTTCCAATGGATCAACACACGAATGCAGCGCGGCAACCCACCCGGCACATTCATCTCATGCCCACACATCAGCGCGGCATCCATCCAGCCCAGTTGACGGGCGGCAAAGGCAGGGTAAGTGGCGTTCAAATCGGCCGTAGTCGTAAAATAGGCGCTGGCAATATCATCTACCTGCATTCCGTTCGCCTGGACCAACGCTTGCAGCAGCTCCCGCGTCGCCTCCAAAATCTCATCCTCATTGTTGCTGGAGACGGTAATCGCCCCGCGCACCCCTCGGCAGACCATCGGCCGTGCTTCCGTTTGTGCTCCACCATGACCATTTTTACCATGCAATTGCGTACCCATCTTAACATTCCCCTTTTTGCTTACCACTCAAATGATTTTTAGCAACGAATGAACGCGAATTTACACCAATGGTTTTTTATTCGAGGAAATTCGCGTCTATTCGTTGCAAAAATAATTCATGTGCCATTAAAACAAAAAAGACGCGGCCTTTTGAGCCGCGTCTTGTTGAGTCTAAGAGTATTGTCCTGGCTTTGCTTTTACTTGGCGTAGCAGGGTACCCTCCCAACAGTTGCGGCTGGGTGGTTGCCAAAAAAGTAAAAGTAAAAGCCAAAAGACGGTTGATAAGCGTTCACGATGGCAGCATCATAACATCTCGGCCGCTATACGTCAAGGCGCAAACATCAAAATTTGCACAATAAAAAGGGATAACCTTTCGTAAACTTTGACCAATGGGAGAATTCAATAACTGATATCAAAGATACTCCACTCGATATTTCTAAGGTTCTTCAGGCGTTGGCGGCGGTGTAGCAGTGGGGAATTGGTAGTTGGGGATCAGCGCAACGACGCGATTGGTCGCCTCAATCAATGTCTGCTCTGGCCCAAAGTAGCCGCTGAGCATCTCTTGCAAGACAATGGAAAAAATAAGCTCCTCATACACCTGCGAAATCAACTCGCCATGGCCCTGGCGGATGCCCCAGCGCGGCGCGGCCGCTACCCCCGCACTCAATTGCCTGACCACTTCTTCGCCATAAACATCGCGCAGGCTCGGTCCGCTCTCCATCAGTGGCTGCGTCCCCCATACGTCAATAAAGCGGCGTGGCTCCTCGGCCGTCCCCCAACGCATCGGCACCTTCCGCACCGTATCCACCGCCAGCCAGCGTTCATACCCTTCATTGAACCAGTAGCGCAGGAAGGCGGCCGCCACCTCTGGGTCTGCCTCGGCCGTGATCCCCAAATTCGTGATGTTGCTGAATCCCGCCGGGGCCGCCTCCGGCCCAGTGCCAACCAGTTCAGTGATAATCCCCGTGTTTTCCGCCAGATAGCTATCACTTGCCCCGCATTCGGCACAAGTCGGTAGCGCAGCCGAATTCAGCCCCGCCAACGCAGGCAAAATCTCCGGTGAGGTCATGATCATCCCCGTCTGCCCGGCCAAAAACGCATTTCGCGCACTGGTGTCCGTCTGCACCCCTGGCGGGCTATAGCGGTTGATCACCGTGAAATAGCTCTGCAACGCCTCCGCACACGCCGGTTCCAGGAATAAGACCTCCCCCGCTTCATCAATCAAATCGCAGCCATTCGCCAATGCCATCTGCTCAAACGCCTGGTGGGTCGTCACCAGATTCGATTCAGTGGGAATGATCAGCCCCGTCACCAATGCCTCTAAATCATAAATCGCCTCGGCCGCCGCCAACATCGCCGCAAAGTCATCGGGCGGAGCGAGATTGCGCTCCTCAAACCAGTCCCGCCGGTAAAGAAACAGTTGGTGATACCCATCGCTGGGCACGGCTGCGATCTGTTCTTCAACCGTCACCAACTCCAACACCGCCGGATCAAACGTCTCCCAGCCCAACGCTTCGACAACAGCCGTCGCCGCCGCCGGATCGAGAACCTCGTCGGCAGCCCACCCCGCCGTATACTCCAACGGATGCATGACGATGCCCGGCAGGGTATAGGTCGTCACCGCCGTTTCCATCAGGCGCGGCAACAACGCTGGTGAAACCATCTGTAAGGAGACGCTATAGCCTGTTAGCTGGTTAAACTCGGCCGTCATCTCATCTAACACGACCCGATGCTCCGGCGAGGTTTCGTTGATCCAAACCACCAACGGCGGTTCGCCAGCGGCCGTCGTTCCCCCCGTCTCTCCTGCTCCCGGCGTCACTTGTGCGGAAGCGGCCGATGTTGGCGCGGGTAAATACAACGGCTCCACCGTCGGCGTCGGCGTACTCAACGCCTGGGCAGTCGCCGTTGCCAGTCGCGGCGGATCACTCAAATCAAGCTGGCAAGCCGTTGTCACCGCCGCCAATAGGACAATAGTTAGCAGGAAAATCGAGGAAAATTGACGCATCAAGGCTTGGATTGTATAAACGCTGAACCGGCATGGCAAATACGATACCCCGACTGCCCCCTTGCGCTTCCCCTCTTCTCATGTGCATTTGAGAAAATAGCAACGAATGAACACGAATTTTCGCAAACAAAATAAATTAGCCAAATTAGCCACTATGTTTGCCCTTTCAGAGCGAACGCTGATCTTCGCTGATACAACGCAGATATACGCTAGATCTGTGTTAATCTGCGTGCAATTTTATTGTCCATCTGCGATTATCTGCGTCCTCTCTTCAGCCTTTCACAAAAATCGTGTAAATTCGCGTTCATTCGCGTCAATTCGTTGCTAAAATTATCCTATGATTCGCTCCAACGCCGAACAGCTACAACAACGCAACCGCGAGCTATCCATCCTCAATACCATCGCCCGCGCGTTAAACAGTTCCGTTGATCTGAACGAGACGCTGCGCGTTGCTCTCGCCCAGGTAGCCGATCTGCTAGGGCTAAAAACGGGTTGGGTCTGGCTGCTCCATGAAGAAACTGGCGCGTCTTATCTGGCCGCCTCCCAAAACCTGCCCCCCGCCCTGACCCGCAACCCGGAAAAGATGACCGGCGGCTGCTACTGCCTGCGTACCTACCGCGACGGCGACCTCGCCGGAGCCGCTAACGTCAACGTCGTCGAGTGCAGCCGCTTGCAAGGGCTGGTAGATGGCACCGACGGCCTGCGCTATCACGCCAGCATCCCCCTCTACGCCCACGGCCGCAAGCTAGGCGTGATGAACGTCGCCGGGACAGATTGGCGGCGGCTCTCGGCCGACGACCTGCGCCTGCTCTATACCATCGGCGACCTGATCTCCATCGCCATCGAACGCGCCCGCCTCTTCAACCGTAGCACGCAAATTGGCGCACTAGAAGAACGTAACCGCCTCGCCCGTGAACTCCACGACACGCTGGCGCAAGGGCTAACGGCTATCTCATTGCAACTGGAATCGGCCGATGCGCTGATCGAAGATCACGGCGACCTGCAACGCGCCCACGACGCACTACACCATGCGCTGGAGCTAACGCGCATGAACCTCGAAGAAGTGCGTCGTTCCGTCCTCGACCTCCGTGCCGCCCCGCTCGAAGGGCGAACCCTGCCCGAAGCCCTGGCCGACCTGGCCATCCAATGCGGCGTGCCAACCACCTTTATCTTGCATGGCGACGAACGGCCGCTCCCCCTGCGCGTCGAAAGCGGCATCTACCGCATCGCCCAGGAAGCATTACGCAACATCCAACGCCACGCCCAGGCCACCCACGTCCGCCTCGAACTGACCCTCACCCCCGACGAACTCCACTTGCTCGTTGAAGATGATGGCATAGGATTTGATATGGCGGCCGTCGAACACGGCCGTTTCGGTCTGGTGGGGATGAGCGAACGGGCAAAGCTATTGGGCGGCCGATTGCAACTAACCACCGCCCCCCAATCCGGCACGCAGCTTCGGGTGCTCATTCCGATCTAATAGACGCAACTCATGGTATAATTGGTCAACCGAATTGTGGAGAATCTCTCGTATGATTGAAATTAGTATCAGCCAAATCAAAGGCAGCCTATCCAAATACATCAACCGCGCTGCCCACACTCGCGAACGAATCATCATCCTCAGTCGCGGCAAACCGAAAGCAGCCGTAGTCAGCCTGGAAGACTTAGAGCGTTTGGAAGAGCTAGAGGATGCGTTGGCAGCGGCCGAAGCCCTGGATGCTTATGAAGCAGGTGAAACAGTCCCTTGGGAGCAAGTATATATTCGAGCAGTTTAAGGTTCCGCAACGAGAAGAGATTTGGTTCATAGTTCGATCATAACATGACTAGTAAACGTACAGAGAAGTTAGCACGGCTCTTTGACAATTACTCAAAGAATTTAAGTTTTTACGCACCTCAATACGAACACACGTTTGTATGTCCACTTTGCCTAAGACCTTTTGGCAAAAGCGAACTGGACGCTGGTGAGCTTACCATCGAACACATAATACCTGCTGCACTTGGTGGAAAATTAACCACAATCACATGCAAAGCCTGTAATTCTATGGCTGGTCATAGTCTAGATGCTCATCTTGTACAAAGATTAAAAACTGAAGATATTTTGGCTGGGAAGGACAATACTGCTCTCAATGTTCGGATCAAAGTAGGTAAGGGAGAGTTTGGTGCAGATGCTTATCTTGATCCTGAGCATAACCCTAATATCCGACTTGTTGCTAATTCATCAATTTCCGATCCCACTCTATTTAAACTTGCAATTCAAGAATTAGAGTCTAGCCAAGGCCAAGTGCAATTTTCGATGAGCGGAAACTTCGGATATAGAGAACTGTCAAGCAGAGTTGCTGTATTGCGCTGTGCCTATCTCCTTATGTTTAGAACCTTTGGATATGGCTATATCTTATACGGAACTTTGGACAAAGTGCGAGCACAGATATTTGATCCTACTATAGAAACGGATGTACTGAGGGGATTATTTTGGCTTGAAGATGTATCTGCAACAAACGCTGTTGCAGTCCTAAGAGAGCCAAGTGAGTATCGTTGTTTTCTCGCAATTCTTGATCTGTCAACCAAAGTAAATCGCTATCTGGCAGTTGTATTACCGGGCTTAGATAAAGAAAGCGAATCTATTTACCAGCACTGGAGTAAAGTAAATACAACACATGAGATTTACCGAAATCTGAGACCTGACTTCATCTTGTATGATCCGGCATACATATACAATCCAGAACACAGCTACCTTCCAACAAAATTGTGGTCTTGGGTAAACAACTTTCAAAGGTGAGTACGCGACTGTAATATGCCGCAAATCAGCCGTTTCTTCGGTGTTGTAATCTATATGTATTTTAGCGATCATCCGCCGCCGCATTTTCACGCGGAGTATGGTGAGTATGAGGCTGTCTACACGATTGAGACATTGGAAATTCTACGCGGCCGACTTCCTAGACGTGCCCATAGTATGGTAATCGAGTGGGCTACTCTGTATCGTGATGAACTCAGAGCGAATTGGGGGAAAGCAGTTGTGCAACGACCGCTAGATGATATAGAGCCACTAGATTAGAGTAAAGGAGTAGAACAATGATTACATTAGGCCCATTGGTCAGAGTTCAAAAGGCAATACCACTAGATGGTTTTAAGATGCTCCTTAAATTTGAAGATGGATCACAGAAGGTCATTGACCTCGAACCCTTCCTTCATGGCCCCATCTTTGAACCAATACGCGACGACCCGGAACTCTTCCGCGCTGTGAAGATCGAAGGCGGCACGATTGCCTGGCCCAATGGCGCAGATATTGATCCTGATGTGCTTTACTACGACTTAAAACCGGCGTGGATGGAAGAGCAAGAAGTTGCACAATGATTGTGGAGCAAAGAACGGCAGCATTACTAGAAAACTTGCCGCCACTGGTTGCCTGTGTCATCTGGGATATTGTAAATAACAATCTCAGTTTACAAACCATCCAGTTAGCAAACTTAGCAAACGAAGCGGAATGGCAACAGTATGACATTGTGCGCTGTGTCGCGGCCGCTAATCCCCACCGTCTACCAATCAAAGAGGCTCAAGCGCTAGTAGAAACCATGCTCGAAAAAGCCATATTTCCTATTCGGTAATAACCATGACCCACCCACTTATCACACAACTACGCTTCACCCGCAGCGAATTTAGACGGGCGATCAAGGGCGTCAGCGACGACGACGGCCGTCGCCAATTCCCGCCCATGAACTGCATAAGTTGGAACGTCGGCCACCTCGCCTGGCAAGAGCAAAGCTACTTCCTCTACTATGGCCAAGGCCAACGGCCGCTCCCCCACATCGAAACACAATTCCGCAGCGGTGGGCCGCCCAGCACGCCCGCCCTCAGTGAAATGCTCGCCGCCTGGGAGGAAATCACCGCAGCGGCCGATCCCTGGCTCGACGCGCTAACCAGCGACATCCTGCAACAACCCTTCATCCGCAAAGACGGCCAACCCGGTCAACGCACCTTCGGCAACCTCCTCCAGCGCGTGATCTACCACTACTGGTATCATACCGGCGAAAACATGGCTATCCGCCAACTACTTGGTCACACTCGCCTCCCCCAGTTCGTCGGCAACATAGACGACAAAGCCCCCTACCAACCCAATCCAAATTTTTGACACGAATGACAAGAGAACATGCAACGAATTAGCGCAAATTATCGCGAAAATGTCCTAAATTCGCGCCAATTCGCGTTAATTCGTTGCTAAAAATTTCTTCCCCAAACGCTCACAAAATCAATCGACAACGGCCGCTCCACGCGCTATAATACAAACTAAGATAAACCTTATACAAGACGACCGCCCATAAACTGTTCTCGCGGTCCGAGCAAAGCCTGATTCTTTCCCTGGATCAGGCTTTTTAAATTTAGGATATTGACCGTACCACGCTGCCACGCCACATAAAATCAAACAAAATCCGCGTTATCAGCGTAATATCAGCGTCATCCGCGTAACTATTCACTATTTCCTAGGAGAAAGCACATGAAAAGCCAAGACTATATTATGCTCGAAGAAACCTACGCCGCCCGTACCTATAACCCCCTCGATGTGGTCATCGAACGGGGTGAGGGGGTATGGGTCTATGACGTAGACGGCCGTAAATATCTCGACTGTCTCTCCGCCTATTCGGCCGTCAACCAGGGTCACGTCCACCCGCGCATCCTCGAAGCGGCGATTGAGCAAATGAAGCGCATTACGCTCACCTCTCGCGCCTTCCGCAACGACCAGATGGGCAAATTTATGCACGAACTGTGCGAGCTGACCGGCTACGAAATGGCAATCCCCATGAACAGCGGCGCGGAAGCGGTGGAAACGGCGATCAAGGCCGCCCGCAAATGGGGTTACAACGTCAAGGATATTCCTGACAATCAGGCGGAGATCATCGTCTGTGAAGGTAACTTCGCCGGCCGCACGACAACACTGATCAGCTTTTCCAGCGAACACCAGTATAAAGAAGACTTCGGCCCACTCACCCCCGGCTTTGTGATGATCCCCTATGGGGACGCGGCCGCCCTCGAAGCAGCGATCACCCCCAACACGGCCGCCTTCCTCTTTGAACCGATTCAGGGGGAAGGAGGCGTCAACGTCCCGCCTGATGGTTATCTCAAGGAAGTCGCCGACATTTGCGCCCGCCACAACGTTCTGCTCATTGCCGACGAAATCCAGACCGGCCTCGGCCGTACCGGCAAACTGCTCGCCTGTGACTACGAAGATGTGCAGCCTGACCTCGTAACCCTCGGCAAAGCGCTCAGCGGTGGCTTCTATCCCGTCTCGGCCGTCGTCGGTCATCGCGATGTCCTCGGCCTCTTCCGCCCCGGCGATCACGGCAGCACCTTCGGCGGCAACCCGCTGGCCTCAGCTATCGGCCGCGCCGCTGTACAGGTGCTGGTCGAAGAAAACCTGATTGAACGTGCCTATGAGATGGGCGCCTACTTCAAAGGTCGCCTGGAGCGCATCGAAAGCGAGCACATCGTCGAGGTACGCGGCAAAGGGTTGTTGATCGGCGTTGAGTTGAACACGAAGGCACGGCCGTATTGTGAATCCCTCTTTGACGAAGGCATCCTCTGCAAGGAAACCCACGATACTGTCCTTCGCTTCGCCCCGCCATTGATCATCACCAAAGAAGAGATTGATTGGGCAATGGAGCGCATTGAGCCAGTACTGATGAATGGCACTTCCTTGTAAAGACAACAACGGATATAGAAATAAACGGATAATCGGGTAATCCATCCGTTTATTTCTTCATCCGCTGTAGTCCCTAGATACAGAAATGACCATGTTCTCACAATTCGGCGAAAAATTCACCAATGACAGCGGTATCCTGCGCCTGATGGACGAATTAGGCAAGGCGTTGACTGGGGCAAGCGAAGAGGCAGGGGAGCAGAGGAGCGGAGGAGCAGAGGAGAGTCTTTCAATATCTCAGTCTCCCAGTCTCCCAGTCTCTCCTATGTTGATGCTCGGCGGCGGCAACCCCAGTCACATCCCGGCCGTGCAGGCCCGGCTACGGCAGCGGATGGAAGCGATATTAGCGGCCGACAACGCCTTTGAATGTCTCATCGGCAACTATGGCCCACCACAAGGCGATTCCGCTTTCCGCTCCGCTGTCGCCAACCTCCTCCGCCGCGAATACGGCTGGCCGGTCAGCGAACGCAACATCGCCCTGACCAACGGCAGCCAGACGGCCGCCTTTTATCTCTTCAACCTGCTCGCCGGAACCTATCCCGATGGCTCCTTCAAAAAGGTCTTGCTCCCGCTGGCCCCTGAATACATTGGCTACGTTGACCAACCTATCGCCGGGGATATCTTCGTCGCCAATCGGCCGCAGTTTGAACTGCTCGACGACCGGCTCTTTAAGTATCGGGTTGACCTCGACACCTTGCAGGTGACGGATGAGATTGGCGCGATTTGCGTCTCGCGGCCGACCAATCCCACCGGCAATGTCCTCACCGATGAGGAAATCGCCGTCCTCCATGGCCTCGCCCGCCAACACAACATCCCATTGATCATTGACGGGGCTTACGGCACACCTTTCCCCGGCATCATCTTCACCGAGGCAACGCCCGTCTGGGACGACCACATCATCCTCTGTCTCAGCCTCTCCAAACTCGGCCTGCCTGGAGTGCGTACCGGCATCGTCATCGCCAATGAGCAGATCGTCAAAGCCGTCGCCGGACTCAACGCCATCCTCAGCCTTGCCCCCGGCAACTTCGGCCCGACAATGGCACTCGACCTGATGCAAAGCGGCGAGGTCATCCGCCTCAGCCACGAGGTGATCAACCCCCATTACCACCAGAAGGCCGACCACGCCGTCGCCTGGATGCGCGAGGAGCTAGAGGGAACGCCTGCCCTGATCCACAAACCGGAAGGGACGTTCTTCCTCTGGCTGTGGTTCAAAGAGCTTCCAATCAGCTGCCACGAGTTCTATGAGCGCCTCAAGCAACGGCGCGTCCTCGTCGTCCCCGGCCACCACTTCTTCCCCGGCCTCCCCGAACCGTGGCAGCACAAACATGAGTGTATCCGTATGAACTACGCCATGGACACGGCCGTCGTCCGCGAAGGCATCCGCATTATTGGGGAAGAAGCACGGCGGGCGTACAGTGGACGGTAGGCGGTTATCCGTAATCGGTGCTCCTTACCACTTACCACCAACTGATTACCGGTTACCGCTTACGGATTACCGCTCACCACTTACTAAACTTATTCACGTCCCATTGATGGAACACACCCCCTCGACTGTGTATAGTACCATTGCCTCTGGGAAAGTGGTGGATAGCCAATAACCCACGGGCAGCCTCTTGCAAAAGGGGCTGAGAATCTGTTTCTCCTTCACCGTCCGGCTTTGCCATCGGTGAGGGTGGGCAGGAGTATCGAGCAGCAAAAAGGCGCGGAACCCGCGCCTTTTTGTGTATAGGTGTGGTGTATTGGTGCATTGATATAATAACCAATACACCAATACACCAATATACTATTCGGCAAACAACCGATCCCCCCGATGCAACCGGTAGGCAATCTGATACGTTTGCCCTTGCGCCCGGACGGTTGGCGAATGGGCCGCTAGATAACGCGCGGCCGCTACCATCACATGCACCGCCACATCCATCTGGGCAACGGCCGTCTCATCCCCCGCTTCGGCCGCCTGGCTCAACAACTGGTACTGGCGAAAAGCCGCCTCTACCGTCTGAATGGTATGAAAGTCCCGGTCTTCCCGCAGCAGCAATCGTCCCAGGGTTGCCATTAACGCTTCCGGTCGTCCGCCGCCATAGAGATAATGGGCCACCAACTCACCCGCCTCATTCACCTGTTGTTGCCGGTCCAGCAGCGGCGGCAACTCTGCCAATAGCCCGGCCGGTTGGTAGCCATTGCCGTTCGCTTGCGGCAAACGCGCCGCCGGGATGTTGAGAAAGCGGTCGAGATAGACACTCATCGCCGCGTCAAACACACCACGCAACAACTCGGCCGATGGCGCACGTCGCGCCGCCTGCTCAATCGCATTGGCAAAGGTGAAGGTGTGCAACGCCGTGTCCCAGTCACCAAACTCATTGCTGGTGTGGAAGCGTGCAATGCGCAAGGCGGCCGCATAACTAACCGCACTCGCCAGTTGTACAATCGTCCATCCCTCGCGCAACGCCGCCAACATCGCCGCCACACTCTCCTGCGGATCATCCCCCAACAACACCTCCACCAACTCCGCCCGCCCAATCTCCAGTCTCCCAGTCTCTAATCTCTTAGTCTCCCCAATCTCCAACACCTCCGGCAACTCCCCAAACGTCTCCTCCAACAACGCCACCAGATCAATCGGATTGCGCCACTCGTTCGCCTCCTCCATCCGGTCAGCATTGGCATAAGCCATCGCCAGACTGGGCAACACCTGCCCTGCATACTGCCAACCGGCAATATCTAACGCTTCAAACGCCTTGTTGGTAAAGTCAGCCACATGACCTATTTGGATATAACGATGGTCGGTCACGGCCGCAAAAAGCATATCGGCCATTTCCGCGTCCGTCGCCCCCGCGCGAATGGCAGAGACAATACACCGTTCCGCCCCATCTGCGTCCCGCACCTCCACAAAGCGGCGGAACCAGCGTTTCAGAGTAGGAACATCGGTGGTGTTGGTGGGCAGCGGCCGCACCGGGAAGCGTGGCGCGGAACCTTCTGTATCATTGGCAACGGCCGATAAACCTTGATAAAGCGCACGCGGCCGATCTTGCTCCTCCAGATAAGGCAACATATTCATCAGGCAGGTCAAAATCGTCAGCCCTTGCCCCCACCCCTGTTGCCGGTAGCGCGTGCCAAACTCCAGGCCGACGCGAAACGGCTCTACGGCATCACCATCATTCTCCAGCAAGGTCAACACCGCCTTACCGATCACCAACGAGAGATTACGCTCCAACCCCACCTTCAAGCGTTCCCGCTGTCGCTGGCGCGGGTCTGTTTTATGGGCAATATCTACCATGACCTGACCATCTACGATGGCAACCGGGAAGGTCTGTGCGTCGTCGGCCCACTGGTCAAACGTCCCCCCGCTTTCCAGGTCAAACCGCGCGTGGTGCCAGTGGCAAGTCAGAATCCCATCCTTGACCGTCCCCCGATCCAGTGGAAAGCCCATGTGGGGACAGCGATTGTCCACCGCATATACCTTGTCATCATAGGCAAACAAGGCCAACGTATGCCCATTCGCCTGCACCGACAAGCAACCCGCCTGCCGCACCTCGTCCAAAGAAGCCGCCCGTACAAAATGTTCGCCCATCTTCTATCCACCTCTGTTCTAAATGTTACGCAGATAGCGCGGATGGAACGCGGAAAACGCAGATTGTTTGCTTATCGGGCGTTCCATCCAGGCCAAGCCGCATCAAAACCGTTGGTTCCAAAGCTATCAGCAAGCAATGATGGGGTCAACAGGCGAACGAACAGAACCTCGCTGTACGAAGGGACAGGAGCAGCGACGCAAATCAAGCGCAAGATAATATATACGATCCGCGCAATCTGCGTTTTATCCGCGTTATCAGCGTAACGCTTTATTCATCATCACTGGAAAGAAAATCTTTGAGCAGCTCCCAGGTTGCTTCAAGTGCTTCAGGACGGGTTGTGTATCGCCGACCTTCATCATGTCCTAACGTCAGATGCACCAGACGGGCAATACGCAGCGCCTGTAGGTGGTGGATCACCGTCGGCGCACGCAGACGCAAGCGGCGCGACAATTCGGCCGGGGTCAACGGCTCATCCGCGAGATAACGCAAGATTCGCAGGCGGGTGGGATCAGCCAACGCCCGCAAAGTCTGGTAAAGAAGATCAGGGACCTGGTCACCGGGAACCAGGGAAGCATCCAACGGCCGCGCCCCAAACAAAAACAGTTCTTTCCGTTTGTGGATACGGCTAAAGAGAACCAGTGGCGTCGCCCAATAGCAAGGGACCAACACCAATTCATCCATCCTCAGCTTGTTGTCTTCAAATTGAAGACCTTGTGAAAGCTCATCCAAAAGCTCCCTCAACGGCAACTTTTCGGCCAGTGCCTGAGCGCGTTCCAGAGTGGCCGCCAACGCCGGACGAATGCGGCGCTCTTCCTCAGCAAAAAACTCGCTGTAGTAGGCATTCAAGGCTGCCAGCAGACCTTCCCCTGACGCGGCCGCATCCGCCCACAGGGCCAAATGATGCCGCAACTTTTTATCATGGCTGGCCTTGATCTTACCCTTATGCCCATCCTCCTCATAGCAAGCCTTCAGGCGTTCAACATCGTCGTCGCCCCACGATTTCCGCCCCATCACCTCATACAACACTTCTCGCATCGGTTCGGGCATATCCGGGGTCATACTCAGCGTGGCAAAGCGCTCGGCCGGGGCCATGTCTTCCAATACTTCCAGGGCAATGGTGGCGTCCTTCGGCCGTGGCAACTGGTAGACCCAGTGGAAAGGCCACATCCCATCCACCGCCTGTTGCAGCAACTCGCGCTCGGCCGTTGGCAAGCGCGAACGGACCCCCGCCGCCCACGAACCGCGCAACCCATACTTATCCGGCTCATGGATTACGTGTAGACTGGCAAAGAAATCGTACGCCGTTCCACTATCCCATTCGAGTTTTATATCCCGTATAATCATCGCTTCACCACATATTCTACACGAAAAAGCCACCCTTGTAGAGCGATTTGGCAAATCGCTCATTCTAGCACACGATTGACCAAATCGTGCTATAGAATCAAACGGCCGTTGCCACCCCTTCTTCCAAACCGTCACCCTCTACCGGCACAGGCGGAGTTGGCGCCTCGGCCGCCACATGGTCCGGCAAAAGGGTCTCTGCATTGCGAACCGCCGGGAATAGATAGCCGCCCAGACCAACGACCGCGCTAAACGCACCGGCCAACACCAGCATCAACGCCATCCCCGCCCCTGGCCCCGTGCCAACCAGCCAGCCAAAGGTCTCGCTCCAGGCGGCCCCCGGTTGCAAGGCTGGCTCAAATAAATTATCGGCCAACGGCCCGGCGATCACCGTTGCCACCGGCGCGGTTATTTGTGCAATCAGACGCCGCACGGAGAAAACCCGCCCCTGAACATCAGGCGCAACCTTCGATTGCCAGATCGCCTGGTTGGAGCCATTGATGATCGGGATAAAAAACTGGCTCATAAAGGCGCCAAATGCCCAAAATGGGACGGCGCGGCCGACACCCATCACTAATTCACCCAACAAACCGCCCAAGAACATCCCCAACAAGACTCCATGCACTTTGCGCTTTGGCCCGCCCCATGCACTGAGCAACAAGCCGCCAGCCACCCCACCTACTGCCCCAATAGATTGCACACTTGCCAGCGCAATTTCATTATTTCCTGTTCGGGCGAGGATCATTGGCACCATAACGGCTATACCGAACATAGCCAGAAAGTTGAGCGAGAAAAAGACCAGTTGCAAGCCCAGGAGACTCGGCCGCCGCCAAATATAGCGAAAGCCATAAAGTGATTCTTGCCACAAGCTACCTGTACCTTCCGCCCCGTCGGCCGTACGTTCCGGCTGGGGAATGGCGACGGCCGCTATCGTTCCAATCGCCGCCAAGAAGGTGATCACATCAATGAGCATGATCCCTTGCAACCCGATCAAGCCCAGCAACGCCCCGGCAAAGGCGGGAGCCAAAATCCCGGAGGCAGCATCGGCCAGCGACATCATCCCACTGGCGCGGGCATAGTGCTGTTTGGGAATCATCATCGTCACTGAGGCGCCAAAAGCGGGAAATTGCAGTGAATTGAACGCCCCGGCGATCACGTTCACCACATAAACATGCCAGATTTCCAAATTACCCGTCGATAGCATATACAGCAAGCCAATCGTGGCGATACCGGCCGCCAGATCGCTGAGGATGATGATCCGTTTGCGGTTGGAGCGGTCTACCAACGCCCCGGCAATTGGGCTGAGCAACACGCTCGGCGCAATGAAAAAGAAGATCGCCAGCGTTAGGGTGGTCGCCTTCCCCGTTTGCTCAAACAGCCAAAAAGAAAGGGCGAAGTTGGTCATCCCCGTTCCCAGCAACGACACCAACTGCCCTAACCAGACAATCGTAAACGCCCGCATTCCACTCGGTTGGCTTCTGTTCATGCTACCCTCTTCTAAGAAGCGTTACGCAGATGACGCGGATTGAGACGGAGATTTGCGCTGAATAAAAATTTATGAATCAGCGGAAATCTGCGTTACAACAGCGTCATCTGCGTAACTCTTTCAACTACCCATATCCCAAGTTGCGTCGCCAAAGAAGTCGCCGTGATCGCGCGACAAGAATGCTTCAATCTCCGCTCGCTTGTCGCCCAGGCGAAAGGATGGTCCATGCCCTGGATAACAAATCGTGGCATCAGGCCATGTTAAGACAACATTGCGTAATGTAGCCAGCGTGGTTTGGAAGTCAGCGGCCGAATTCGTCTTACCCGGCCCCCCTTCAAAAATGGTATCCCCGACAATCGCCCGATAATCATTATCCAATACAAAACAAATTTGGTCGGCGATATGTCCTGGGGTGTCATAAACCTTAAGCCGGTGTTGACCAACCTTTACTGTATCCCCTTGTGCCAGATGCCGTGCCACATTCAGGCGCATACCATCATAATGTGGCCCCTCATGGGCTAAAACAGGGACAACCAATCGCTCGCGCATTTCCTCCAATGCACCCACATGGTCGGGGTGCGTGTGGGTGAGCAAAATAGCAATCGGTTCGCTATCTTCTAGCATCTCTTCCAGCGTGTCGGGGTCTGCGCCGGGATCAATCAAGACGCTTTGTCGCGTGTGGGGACAAACCAGCGCGTAGGTGTTCATTTGCCAGGGGCCAACCTGGCGGGTGCGTAACTCCAATCTTTCTGTGTGTTCAGTCATTGTTACCTCCACGCCAGATTATACCTCCTACCCTCATTTTTGATAGCGCTCGCTCTCCTGGCCCGTTCCAACGGATTTTCCGTTTCAGTCCCAGACGCAGGCAATTCGCTATCTAACCGCTAAACTGCGGTTCTGCCTGACGTTTTAATGTTTTTCCGGCCGAAATCAACACGCCACCACTGGCATATAGCATCCGCGCCCATAAGGTCGGCCGCTGCTTCCGCTCCGCTTCCGCCCGGCGAATCTTCAATAGCTCGCGCCGTTTTTCCTCTTGAAAGGAACGGATAATCTCAATTTGAGTATAAGGATGTAACATTTCAAGCACTCCTCGCGTTTGCACAGCTCTTATCGTACCTTCGGCCAAAGTGGTTAGATGCATATCTTAAAAATTAGACGTCTGTCTATTGTGTTAGACAATCATCTAATCACGTATTAGATAATAATCTAACTCGTGTTCCTTGTCAAGTACTTTTTAGTGATTAGGTAAATATCTAACTATGACTGGTTTGCAAGAGGGGAGTCGCTCATAAACCGCCGAAATAAAGCTCTGTGTCATAGAGGAATTGTACGCGGCCGTCTTGTTCATACTGTTGAAATAATCGCTCTAGTTCGGCCAGCATGGGTTGATAGTTGGGGTGTTCAACCGGAGGTGCATAGGACGAGGAAAGTAAACGGCCGACCAACCCCTGCAAATCAAATTGTTGTTGGTTGGTTAAGCTGCGCTTCTCAAACGCGCCAGCAAAGAAACCGGGGACATCACTGTTTTGTTCGCTATGGTTGATTTCGTGATAGTCCAGGGCATATTGATCAAGCAAGGCTTCATAAGCACGCATAAAGCCATCCCCCTCGGCAAGGCGGGTATTCCATACCAACACCACCCAACCGCCCGGCCGCAAAATACGGCCGAACTCTTCCCGTGTCGGCCGCGGCTCAAACCAGTGGAACGCCTGCCCCGCCGTCACAAAATCAACGGACGCATCGGCCAGTGTCGTTCCTTCGGCGCGGCCGTTTACGCTCCTAAAGTTAGGATAATGGTCTAATACCTGCTCGGCCGCCGCTCGCATCTCGCTATTTGGCTCCACCGCATAGACGAGATTGCCGTTCTTCAGAAACAACTCTGTCAGCAACCCTGTCCCTGAACCAATATCAGCGATCACCGACTCGGCCGTCAGCCCACACTCTTCGCGCAAGCAGTCCACAATTTCCTGTGGATAGCTTGGCCGGTATTTAACATAGTTATCAACCCGGCTGCTAAACCGGCGCGTTGGATCGAAACTCGCTTTACTCATAACAGTTCACCACACTTCTACTTGTCTAAAAGTCTCGGCATACGTCACACCAATAGCCTCGCCATGCCGCCGGTCAATCTCCTTCAGCCACTCCAGGTTTTTCTCCCCTTCTGGAAACTGGCTATGATGGGCCAGCGAAACAGCGACTTTTTTGTCATAGACGGCCGTCACATCCACAACCACGTCCGCATCCACATCCGGCGAGCGATCCGTCGCAAAGAGAAAGATGCGCTCTATCCGGCCCAGCCCGATCTCCCCTTCATGAAGCTGCTCCGGCCGGTAGAGCGGCATTTTTGACGGCATAAAGGCATCCAACGCCGCCTGCCCGGCCGCGCGGTGGTCGGGGTGAATCTGGCCTGTCCAGTAGGGATCAAATGTCCACAAGGTATCGGCCTGGGTCACCCGGTACAGACGGGCAAGCTCCGCTCGCAGATTCAAGTCGGGAAGCAGCTCCCCATCGTGGTGTCCCAAATTATAGGTTTTCTCCAGGCCCAACAGTCGCGCCGCTTCCTCCGTCTCCACCAGCCGTGTCGCTGCCAGGGCGGGTCGTACTGTTGCCCCATCTTGCGCTCCAATATCGCCCAGGGTGCAATTGACCGAATAGACCTTAACGCCGCGCTCGATCAGCAGTGCCAGCGTCCCGCCGCACATCGTCTCTAAATCGTCAGGATGCGCCGCGACGACGATCAACCGTTGTACATCCGCAAATGCCTCTATTCCTCTCATAGCTTCCTTTCTTGACAAGGTGACAGGGTGAAGAGGTGACAAGGTGATAAAAGCCGTTCACCACCTCACCTTGTCACCTCGTCATCTTACGGAGATCATCTCCACCCGGTTCCCAAACGGGTCGCGAAACTCGAAGCGATCATAGCCGGGAATAGGGATGCTCTCCTCAACCGCAATCCCGGCCGCCTTCAATCGCTCGCGCCACGCCCCCACATCATCTACCTGATAGGCGATATGCGCCTTCGTCTTGTGCCGGTCTACCCCGTCCTCCGTGCCGATGTGCAATTGACGGCCGCCTACCTGCACCCAAAACCCGCCTCGGCCGCGCAACGACTCCGGCTTTTCGATCTCTACTAATCCCAACACCTCACAGTAAAACGCCCGTGCGGCCGCTTCTGCTCCGCGCGGGATGGTGATTTGAACATGGTTGATTTCCTGGATCATTCAAACCTCATCAGAGTAATAGACTACGTTTATAACGGCCGTAACTCTCCTGGCAACGGCCGATCCGTCACCCAGGCACGCACCATCTCGCTAAACAACGCTGGTAACTGTAAATTCCAAACATGCCCCGCGCCAGGAACCATCACGCCCGTCGCTCCGACAATGGCCTGGTGCAACTGACGAGCCATCCGTTTGGCAAACCATGTTTCCTTTTGCCCAACGACCACCAATAGCGGCCGATTGGCTCTAGCTGGTGTCACAATCTGCGAATAAGTCGCCAACAAGAAACGATTCATAGCATCGGGCGAAACCTTTTCGATCTCCTCGCCCAGCATCGAGCGGTACTGCCCAGGGATACCAAATTGAAACAACATTAAAGCGCTCAATTGCTCAGGACGCAACAGGCGCATGATTGGCTTATTCAGGTAAAGCTGTGCCTTGAAAAGCGCCATCACCGGTTTGCTTAAAGGCGCGGCCGTTCCGCTGAGAATCACATGATCGACCACATCAGGCCGCTGTACCATCATCGCCTGGGCCACGACTCCGCCAAATGACAACCCCACAAGATGAGCGCGACCATTCGCGGCGGCATCAGTGATCAGGTCGGCCAATCGGGTAACAGCATCTTCCATCACAAATGGAATGTGGGCGCTACGGCCGTGTTCCGGCAAGTCGGGAGCCAGGCAATGGAACTCGGTCAACTGCTCAAGCTGCGGCCGCCACATCCGCCCGCTCAAAGGAGAGCCATGCAAAAAGAGAATTGTCGGATTAGCGGCCGAACCTGTCTCATGTACAAACAACATAGTTGCTCATTCTATCAGCCGCCATGCCAAGCATCCAGCAATGAAGGCTAACGCGCTCTCTGTTATGGTCGGTTATGGTCCTATTGTAATCGTTCCGAGGTGGATGGTCGTATCGCTGCCGTTCAACGGCAACCGGGCCGCTGGCTCAAACAGATCATATAAGCCAAGCAGCAGCGTGTAATTGCCTGAGGGTAAGACAAGCGGAACGAGTAGCCCATAATTGTCCTCTACCGACTCATTGACTGCCCACGTCGTCGTCGGCCGCCACCCGCCTACCGGCTCGCTGTCTCGTTGCGCTACCAATTGCCCATTCTCATCCAATAGATGCAAAAACACTTTGTAGCGTTGCTGCGGGAGTGCATCGGCTTGCCACATCAGGGTGATTGGAATGATGTCACCCGGCCGAACATGCTCTGGCAATGGGGAATAACTGACCAGGCGAATATGGCCGCCTTCCGGCATAATGAAGGGCGCATCGGCCGCCACGAGTTCCTCCGCCATTTCCTCCAATCCATAGACCACAAAGCGTACATCCCCCACCCACTCCTCGCTGGCCTTAAAGGCATGGGTGTCGAGCCACTGTTCAATCACCCGCTGCGGGTCGCGCTGCGTATCCCCCCAATAGAGCGCGTATAGCCGGTCATGCTCTGCGGCTATTCGCTCCAATTCCGGCTCCAGGAGGGCTTGATCAGGTTGTCCCAGCGGCAGTGGATAGACCGGCGCATCGCCTTGATAATAGTAGGTAAACACCTCCCACTGGTTTGGCCCGTTGAGCAAAATCGCCGCGTTGGGATGTCCTTCGGCCGTAATTCGCGCTGCCATCCCCCTGTAGTCGGCACGGGCATAGGGGGGTGTATTGGTGTATTGGTTATTGAGGGAGTGGATGTTGCCCCAAAGCGTAACCAGTGTCAGTAGACTGACGGCCGTTGCAAAAAGGTACTTAATAGGACGCGGACGAACGCGGACGAACGCGGATGGACTTTTCTCTATCCATAGCCAATTGAGTCCCATTAAGAGACAGAGAAATGGCACGGCCGCTAACAGGAACTTAAAGTAGGCGGGGTCGGTCGCTGCGCTGGCGTAGAGAAAGGCCAATGGCACAACGACGCCTATAAATGGAATGATCGCCCGGCGGCCGCCAACGATCACCCCCAATACCCCCAAAATCGCCAGCGCCACCAACGGCCAGCTCACTGCATCGGCCGTTACCGTCGCTCCAAAGGCTAACCAACGGCCGCTCTCCGCAATGAAAGCCCCCACCGGCGGCCGTACGCCCGTTCGTCCCCCCACCTGCCGCCAAAACACCGGCAACCAGGGAGCAAACAGCAAACCCACCACCACCATCCCCCCAACCCACAACCACAACCGCCTCCAACCATCTCCTTTACCCCCCTGCTCCCCTGCTCCTCTGCTTCTCCGCTTCTCTGCGCCTTCTCCCAATCCCCCAATCTCCAATCTCCCTCTTAAAAGCCACCACAGAAATACAAAGTTATGCGCCAACAGCACGGCTGGAAAGAAATAGTGGGTGTATAGCCCTGCTGCGGCTACCAAGATATAAGCGACCGCCCACTTACCCCATCCCCGCAGCGGATAACGGCCGAACCAGCGCAGCAATGCCAATGTAATCAGCACTGCCAGCAACGCCAGCAACGCATACATCCGCGCTTCCTGGCTATAGTAGACCAGTGCTGGATTCACGGCCACCAGAAACCCAGCCACCAACCCCACGCCCCACCCCGCCAGCCAACGGCCGAGGGCGACAACGGCCGCTACCGTCAAAATCCCGGCAAAAGTGGAAAAGGAACGCAGCCCAAATTCCGTCTCCCCCACTAGCTCCCGCCAGCCGCGCAACGCCAGATAATACAATGGCGGATGTACGTCGCTGGCCGTCCCTTCGATGATCGCCGGCAGCGGCCGTTCACTCAACCGCGCACTATTCCCCTCATCATTCCAAAACGACTGGGTTTCTAAATAGTGGAAACGCAAACCCGCGGCTAACAACAATATAAAAATCAGCGTCAATCCGCGTGGAATCCGCGTTAATCTGCGTTCCATCCTTGTTCCAATGACAACCTATCTAAAAGCCAGAAAAACACCACCGCAATCCCAGACAAGAACAACAACGGCCGCAACCTCCCCCACTCATAAACCCAATCCGGCCACGACTCCACATCCCGTTCGCCTGTGGCATACTCCACCACCGCATCATACACCGGCAAGGACGTGAAATCCGGCTCCATCATGCGGAAGTAATACCACGATTGGTCACGCTCGCTATCATCATGCCGCTTGAAGAACCAGTAATTAATGACGCCGACCCACGGCCACTCGATTTGGCTGCGTTGGTACGCCTCCACCGCATAGCGTGCTTGCTGTTCCTCAGTGACACGGCCGTAAGTCGCTGCAATCCCCTCTGGCACGACATTCCAGCCCATCTCGCTAATCCAAATCGGCTTCTCCCCATCCCCATTCCGCACCATCACATCGCGTAGAAATTCATGGTGCGGATAGTTAATCACCGTCGGCCGCAGCCTGTGATCAGTCGCCCCCGACCACAACCCATACCCTTGTGCCGAGAATACGTCGAAGCAATCGGCCGCCCCCGCGTTATACATCCGTTGCAGGAAGATCAGGTCGTTCATGTGGCGGCCGTCATTGGCCACCGTCGGCGTCAACGCCCCGGCCAGCACCACCGCCTGTGGGTCCACTTCCTTAATGCGCTCATAGCCAATACACAGTAGCCGCGTATACGCCTCCGGGTCTACATTCTGCAAACCCCACTCCTCATTGCCGTTCGGCTCGTTCCACAACTGGTAATACTGTACCCGCCCCTGATACCGTTCCGCCACCGTCGCGGCAAAGTCGCCAAAGTCATTAAAATCATCCGGTGGGGCCTGTGAACCAATCGTATCGGTCAGTGCCCGCGTCCAGGAAGGCGGATTGCTCAGTCGGGCGATGATCTCAATCTCGTTGGCCTCGGCCGCTTCCACAATCTGGTCATACTTCGCCCAGGCGTCCACCCCATTGGGATCATTGCGCCGGTCAACAAAATCCCCCTTGCCATGAATCTCAATATCTTCCCAGACAAACTCCTGGCGGATAAAGTCAAACCCCGCCGCGCGGATTAATTCCAAACTCCGCACCCGCTTCTCCGGCTCTGCCTCCAACTGCAAAAAGGTGTTAATCCCAAATGGCGATACCGCTAAAGGGTTGGCCTCCCCACTTTGCGCCCTTTGCGCCTTTGCGCGGGCTATCTCCTGCGGAGCCAGCATCGGCTGCGGCCGAATCGCCGTGTTCAACCAATGCATGACCCCCGCCAGCTGTCCGGGCAATCGTTCCTCGCCGGTCAGCCCATACAATGACCAGACCGGCGGCCAGAAGGCAATGATAACGGCCGCAAATGCTGCTAATACGATTAACCGTCTAACCATAGGAATCATATTGTAACAAAAGCGAAATTTCTGGCTGTTTTTCTCATTCGAGCGGTACAATAGAGGGTATGAAAATATCACTCCTCAAACAAACCAGTGCGTGGCTACCAATGGCGATGTCGGCCGCTGCTCTGGCACTTCTGCTTGGCTATGTGGCAATCATCGGTGTCCATGAACCCAGAGGGGACGAAGGGGCGGCCGCACGCATCTTTCAACTGCTACTGGTTGCCCAATTGCCCGTCATTGGCTTCTTCGTCTTGAAGTGGTTGCCGCAAGCGCCTAAGAAGGCGTTGCTGATACTGATACTACAGATCTTCGTAGCACTTGTGCCTATTCTGACCGTCTTTTACCTTGAAAGCGGTCTTTACTAGGTGTTTGGCTATTGACCTGCAGTAACCTACGTCTGCAATTATGATGCACTGCGTCACAAATTAGTGTACAATGTGGCATGGATTGCTGACTGGCATCCTGTAACGCGGGTTCATTATCCGCGCCATGAGTATTAAGGAAGAGAATCCATGCTAACACCCATTGAACGCCTGCTATTCGTCCTCCTGGTCATCATCGTCCTCGTCGCCACCGCCAACACCTTCAGCCAAATGGCCCAAATCATCGGCCGCGGCCAGGGTTCCCTGCGCCTCAATGACCTGCCTCGCCGTCTGGTTACGGGCGCGGTCGCCCTCTTCACCCAGGGGCGCATCATCCGCCACCGCCGCCTGACCTCGCTCTTCCACTATGGCGTCGCCTTCGGCTTCATCTTCTACCTGCTGGTCAACGTCGTGGATGTCCTCGAAGGGCTTGTCCCTGACTTCAATCTTCTCGAAGATACGCTCGTCGGCAATCTCTTTGTCTTGCTGGCCGACCTGTTTGCGGCGGCCGTGCTCATCGGCATCGTCTACTTCATCCTGCGCCGCTTCGCCTTTCAAGACCGGGCGCTTAAATATCGCGACAACGTCACTGTCCATCCAGCGGTACGCGCCGGGGCGATCAGCAAAGATTCGCTCCTGGTCGGCGTCTTCATCCTGCTCCATGTCGGCTTCCGGCTCCTCTCCGTCTCCTTTCTGATGGCCCAGGAAGGGGCTGATCCCTGGCAGCCGGTCGCCAGCGGTATTGCCGGACTCTTTCTGGGTGGCTTTTCGCCAGAGGCATTGGAGATCGGCCGTCATGTCAGTTGGTGGTTTGCCGTAGGCCTGATCTTGCTCTTTTTGCCCTACTTCCCCTATACCAAACACGCCCATCTCTTCATGGGGCCGATCAACTTTATGACCAGCCCGGAGCGCAACTACCTCGGCCAGATGCGCACGCTAGACTTCGAGGATGAGTCCATTGAGCAATTCGGGGCGAATAACCTGCTCGACCTGGAGCAGAAACGCCTGGTAGACGCCTTTGCCTGTATCATGTGCAACCGCTGCCAGGAAGTCTGCCCGGCATACGTCACCGGCAAAGAACTCTCTCCAGCCGCGTTGGAAATCAACAAACGCTACCACATCTGGGACAACATGCCTGCGTTGGCCTCTGGTGAGTATGAAGGGATTCCCCTGCTTGACTATGCGATCAGCGAAAGCGCGGTGTGGGCTTGCACCGCTTGCGGCCACTGCATTGATATTTGTCCCGTCGGCAACGTCCCGATGCTCGACATCATGGACATCCGCCGCGACCAGGTGATGATGGCCAGCGCCTTCCCCGAACAACTGAAGGGGGCGTTTGTCGGGATGGAGCGCCTCGGCAACCCCTGGCAGTCCACCGACAGCCGCATGGCCTGGGCTGCTTCCCTACCCTTCGACGTACCGACCGTCGAGGAGAACCCCGACTATGAATACCTGCTGTGGGTTGGCTGTGCCGGAGCGTTCAACCCTGATGCACAACAGACCGTCCGCGCCGTCGCCACCATTCTCCACGAAGCGGGGATCAGCTTTGCCGTCCTCGGCGAGGCCGAAAGCTGCACCGGCGACTCTGCCCGCCGCGCCGGAAACGAATACCTCTACTATGAAATGGCGCAGGCCAACATTGAAACGCTGAACGCGGCCGAAGCCAACAACCGGCGCATTGTCACCAGCTGCCCCCACTGCTTCACCACCATCGGCAAGGAGTACAAGGAGCTAGGGGGGAACTATACCGTCTTCCACCACACGCAACTCATCGCCGACCTCGTTGGCAAAGGCAAGCTGCGGCTGAACGGCAAGCTGCTGGAAAAAGTGACTTTCCACGATCCCTGCTATCTCGGCCGCCACAACGGCGTCATCGCCGAACCACGCACCGCCCTGGCCGAAGCGGGGCTGACGCTGCTGGAGATGGAGCGCAGCGGCAAAAACTCCTTCTGCTGTGGCGCTGGTGGGGCGCAATATTGGAAGGAAGAGGAACCGGGGGAAACGGCCGTCAACATCACCCGTTTCGGCCAGGCCCGCCGCACCGGCGCCGAAGTCCTCGCCGTCGGCTGCCCCTTCTGCCACACGATGATGAACGACGCCAATCGTCAGGCCGGTGAGCCGATGAAAGTACAGGACGTGGCCGTATTGGTGACAGAAGCGATGGAGAAGCCGGTGGGGATGGCGGCCGATTAACCAACGGGTATGATGCAAATGAGTTGTTCAACGGTAGCGACAAACCTCCGGTTTGTCGCTACGGCCGCAACCGAAATGTCTAGAAATGTCCTCTTTTGTCTAGTGTTTTGATTTTTTAGGCCGTGCGAGAATGGAAGTTAAAACGCTGCCCCACTCATTTGCAAAGTTACAAACCCTTCCTCACCGCAACATTCGGATCACCGACGGCTTCTGGGCGGAGAAGCAGCGGCTGAACCGTGAGGTGACACTGCCTCATGGTCATGACATGCTGGAGCGAGAAGGGCATTACCACAATTTGCGCGTAGCGGCCGGACTAACCCAAGGCGAGTACCGCGGCTTCCTCTTCCTCGATTCCGATCTCTATAAGTGGCTGGAAGCGGCCGCCTGGGAAACAGGAGAAAACCCCGATTCAGACCTGGCGCGGATGGTGGATGAGACCATTGCCTTGCTGGCGGCCGTGCAAGAGCCAGATGGCTACCTCAACTCCTACTTCCAGGTGACGGGGAAGGAGCGCTTTGTAGACCTGGCTTATGCCCACGAGTTGTATTGTGCCGGGCATCTAATTGAAGCGGCGATTGCCCACCACCGCGCCACTGGCAAAACAACCCTATTGGACATCGGCCGTCGCCTGGCTGACCATCTTGATTCCGTCTTTGGGAAGGGGAAGAAGCAAGGGGCCAGCGGCCATCCGGAGATTGAACTGGCGTTGGTGGAGCTATATCGCGAGACAGGGGAGCAACGCTATCTCGACCTCGCTCTTTACTTCATCAACGAACGTGGGCAACAGAAGATGCGTGGCTTCAACATTTGGGGGCCAGCCTACCATCAGGATCGCGTTCCTGTTCGCGAGGCATCGCAGGTAGAAGGTCATGCGGTGCGCCAGCTTTATCTGAACGCGGGCGTGACCGATCTCTATCTGGAAACGGGCGAAACCGCCCTACTGGAAGCGATGTTGCGCCTGTGGGAAGACATGGTGGGAGGCAAACTGTATGTGACCGGTGGTGTCGGCGCGCGCCACTCCGGGGAAGCGTTTGGGGATGCGTACGAATTGCCCAACCAGCGTGCCTATAGTGAAACGTGCGCGGCCGTTGCCCTTATGATGTGGGCCTGGCGGATGTTGCTGGCTACGGCCGATCCCCAATATGCCGACCTGATGGAGCGCACCCTCTACAACAGCTTTCTCAGCGGCTGGTCGCAGGATGGCAAACATTTCTCTTATGTCAACCCATTAGAAAGCTTGGGTAGTGTTGAACGGCGCGAATGGTACGATTGTGCTTGCTGCCCGCCCAACGTTATGCGCCAAATCGCCAGCATCGGCCATTACCTGGCAACGACCAGTCGCGATGGGCAAGATGAGATTCAAATCCATCACTTTGCTTCAGCACGGATAAACGATTCCATTGGCGGAGCGAATGGAAAAAACGATGTCGCATTGACGATGACCAGCGATTATCCCTGGAGTGGGACAGTACAGATCACCATTGATCAAACCGGCGATACGTCCTGGACATTGTCGCTACGAATACCAGGTTGGTGCAGCGATGCAACGTTGCGGGTAAACGGCCGCCAGGTAACTGCCCCCTCCGCGGGTTACGCAGCCATCACCAGAGTCTGGCAAGCAGGAGACAGCGTCGAGCTAATCCTGACAATGACCCCTCGCCTTATCCGCGCCCATCCCTACATTGACAACTTAGCCCATAGCGTGGCGATTGAGTATGGACCATTGGTCTATTGCCTTGAAGCGGCCGATCAGGAGAAAGGTGTTGAGTTGCGCCATCTAAGTATCCGGCCGGTTGCCCACTTACAAACCAGGTGGCGCAGCGATCTACTGGGCGGCATGATGAGTGTGGAAACGACGGGCATTGTCTCCGATTTTGAGAATTGGGGTAAGCAATTGTACAGGCCGTTGTCGCAAACTCACTTCAGCCAACGAGAGTTATCATTAACGGCCGTCCCCTACTTTGCCTGGGCCAACCGCGTGGCCGGGGCCATGCGCGTATGGCTGCCACTGGCAGAGCGATAAGCAAACAAAGCGCGGCTCTTTTTCAAGGGAGGATTTTGCTGAGAAATACCAGTAGCGCCTGGTTGAATAGCGGCGGCCGTTGCAGCGGGGCAAAATGGCTCACATCAGGCAAGTAGACAAATTCCGCATTGGGAATGGTTTGGGCGAGATATTCGGCGTGTTGGCGTTTGATAAATTCATCATGTTCGCTATGGACAACCACCACCGGCACGTTGATCGCGGCTAAATCAGCGGCCGTATAATTCGGCTGTGTGCTTTGCATCAGGCCGACCGCCTCGGACAAGGCGCTGAATTGCTCTGGCGTGGCCGATAGCTGTTCGTAATCTCGCTGGTGGCGGCTGATACATCGTTGCAAAATTGGCGTGAACTCAATCTCCTTTGTGCCACTAGGGTCCATATTGCAGGCAAAGAAAAAGACCCCTGCCACCCGCGCAGGTGCATTGGTTGCGAGAATTAAGGCAATACAAGCGCCATCGCTCCAACCTACCAGAGCGGCCCGTCAATTTGTAACGTGTCCATCACCGCCGTAACATCGGCCGCCATCAGTTCATAGCTATACGGCCGCTCGTCGCGTGTGCTGCGGCCGTGGCCCCGGCTATCAACCATAACGACCCGATAGCCGCTTTCGATGAGCGCTGGGATTTGATACCCCCAATTGCCGCTATGTCCAAGACCACCATGCAGCAAAATGACCGGCGGGCCAGAGCCATAAGTCGCATACCAGATTCGCGCCCCGTCATGTTCGACGTAGCCTTGATCATCAGTCGCTGGCAGCGCCACTCCCTGCGCCTCGAATTTACTCAAGTCGTCATCATAGACTTCCACTATTGGCTCTCCTGATGGTTAAGATTAGGCAATTGGTTGTAGATTATTGTCTATAATGATAACCACGTTTCCCTTTTTGTGCCCGCCTTCTACATACCGGTGGGCCTCGGCCGTCTGCTCCAGCGAATAGGTTCGGTCAATCACCGCCTTCAGCTTACCCGCCTCAATCAGCTCGATCAGGATGGCATACTCCTCCGCTTTATAGCTGGCTGTCTCCGCAATGACCCTCTTGTCCGATGTCATCGAAACCCATCGCCCCCGGAATATCCCCGACAGGCGCGGATTGCCCAACACATAACGGCCGCCGGGCCGCAAGGCGCGAACGCTTCTTGAAAACGGACTCTTGCCAACTACATCAATAATCACATCATACATCTCGCCGTTTCTGGTGAAATCCGCTTTGGTGTAATCATTGACGTGATCAGCGCCAATCGAGCGCAACATGGCTAATTTCTCGGTGCTGTCAACGGCCGTCACCTCCGCGCCCCATGCCTTAGCGATTTGAATCGCATAGGTGCCGATACTGCCACCCGCCCCGTTGATCAAAACGCGCTCCCCTGCTCGCACGTTGGCAACGCGCAGAAAATGGACGCCATTCATCCCTCCCGTAGGGATAGTAGCCGCTTCCGCGAAGGTCATGTTGATCGGTTTGAAGTGTAGATACTTTTCAGGCAAACAGGCATACTCGGCATAGGCGCCAAAACGAAAAAAGGTAGGGGCGAATACCGGGTCGCCCTCTTTGAAGCGGGTTACATCCTGGCCGGCCGCTGCAATTTCTCCGGCCAGCTCCTGCCCCAGAATCTTTACCCTGGTTGGTTTGCGCAGACCCATATAAAGACGTAGCGGCAACCCTAGCCAGGAAGCAAACTGGAGGCCGCGTGCCTCACAATCCCCGGCCGTCACTGTTGCCGCATGAACTTTGATCAGGACTTCATTGTCTTTAGGGACAGGTCTTTCGACTTCTTGAAATTGCAGAACATCAGGCGGACCATACTTTGTCCAGACGATTGCTTTCATTTATCCATCCTCCATCAAGCAGTACGAACAGCAATCTCATAAGTTCCACCGGACGATACAGCGGCACGGCCGAGAATTACATTAGCTCCCATAGCACAAACTACTCGCCCTATCCAAGAGATACACTGAAAAGCCGGGGTGAAATCGTGCGTGGTAGCGCAATCCTCCAGAGTCAAGGCAATTTCTGTGCCGGGTTCGAGATTGATCTACTACTCTACCCTGGTTTATACCCCGGTACATTGTAGTCAACCCGTTCCACTCGTTACCCTACCGATATAGAAAAGAGTAATGCCAAACACCGAATGAAAATAAGAAAAGTACAAGCTGCTGGATTACTGCTTGGTGTGGGGCTGGGTGCATTTGTGGACGGCATCTTGTTCCACCAAATTTTGCAGTGGCACAACATGATGTCCAGCCGCATTCCTCCAATCAACATGGAGGCGATGCGCCAAAATATGTTTTGGGATGGCCTGTTCCATCTCTTTGCCTGGCTGGTCTTGGTCATCGGGCTGGCACTCTTCTGGCAGGTGGCTCAGCGGCGGGACCCGCTTCCGCCAACGAGGGCGTTTATCGGCTTGCTAATTACGGGCTTGGGGTTATTCAACCTGATCGAAGGCATCGTTAATCATTTGATTTTGGGTATCCACCACGTCCGCGAAGTGCCAAATCCGCTTGGTTGGGATGTCGGCTTTCTTTTCGCTGCTGGACTACTGCCTATTCTGCTTGGCTGGTTCCTCACCCGCGAATAAGCATGAAGAATAGAAACAAACAGATAAGAAACACAAGCTGTAGCGGGTTAGAGGATTAAGCCACAGCTTGTGTTTCTTGTCTGATTAATGAGCGGTGAGCGTTGGCTGCTGCTATTTACGAGTGTATAGCGCCACGGTGTTGGCGTTCTTGCCCGCGCCAAGCACATCCATATCGCCATCCAGATCGATATCCACACCAAAGGCCCAATAAGCGCCATTCAATTTGCTGTCAATCACTTCCTTGGTGAATTTGCCGCTGCCATTATTCCAATGCAAGGCAACGGTGTCATCATCCACACTCGCAGCCAGCGCGTCCATATCGCCGTCACCATCCATATCGGCCGCCAACACCGTGCGGGCGCCGCGAGCATTCGTGTCTATGTTGTTAACAGTGAAGTTGCCGTGGCCGTCATTCTTATACCAGGCAATGGTGTTGTTTTTCCGGCTGGCAGTGAAGATGTCAATATCACCGTCACGGTCAATATCGGCCGGAGAGACAAAGTAAGCCCCTTTCGCCGTGCGGGTGATGCTGCGCTTGGTGAATTTCTGCTTGCCGTTGTTCTCATACCAGGCGATCTCCTTGCTTTTATAGCTGGCTGAGATAAGGTCCACATCTCCATCCCCATCCAGGTCAGCCATATCCGCCCGTTTCGCCTTCAGCGCGTTAGTATCGACAATGTGGCGGGTGTAGTTATTTCCGCCCTTGTTCTCGTACCAGGCGATTGTGTTCGCATCCTGGCTGGAGGTAACAAAATCGTTGTCCCCATCTTTATCTACGTCACCGGTGATGATCGAGTGCGCTCCATCTGTGTTGGCGTCAATCACGCGCCGGGTGAAGTTTCCGCCCCCGTTGTTCTGATACCAGACGAACGTATCCGCCAGATAGCCACCAGCCATGAGATCCATATCGCCATCACGATCCACATCCCCCACACTGGCCGGATAAGCGCCAGCAAGGTTGCCGTCCAACACTTTCCGTGTGAAACTGCCGCTCCCATCATTCTGAAACCAGTACACGGCCCCATTCACGTAATCGGTGGCAGCGATGTCTAGATCGCCATCCTTGTCCAAGTCGGCCGCGATAGCTGTATGAATCTGCCGCACCTTTTTATCAATGACCTGCTTGGTGAACGTCGTTGCCGCATTAACTTCTAGCGCCACCAACAAGTTAGCACCCAGCAATAGGAGAACGATGAGTAGAACGATTCTAAGCAGCGGACGCTTTCGCCTGACCCAATTCCGCTTTACACTTGGTTGAATAAAAGAGCGAGACATGAAAACCTCCTCCAGGCGTGGGAACAGCATAGCGACACAATACGGCCGTGGGGCACATTTACCGTGCAGCATACTGTTCTATTCGATTATTTTGAATGCGCTGTAGCGCCAGTTTTGGAGCACTCCGGCATGTAACTCAGATACGCAGACTACAACTGGTTATAGGCCAGAGCAATAAAATTCATCCCCCAAAATATCAAGAAGAGGGGAGCAAGTATATATACCGTGTAACAGGTTTAGGTATATTCATAGATATAGAGATATAGATACTAGAACTGCAAAAGCTCTTCCATGCAGTCCCGAATCTGGTCTACCCTGGGGACAACGCCTTCCATCAAATCGGTGCTGAACGGAACGGGGACCGAAGGCGAAGCCAGACGCTTCACTGGCGCGTCGAGGTCAAGGAACGCTTCCTCTACAATCACGGCCGCCACCTCCGCCCCAAAACCCGCCACTTGAATATCCTCATGGACAATCAAGCACTTTGATGTTTTACGCACCGATTCCAATACGGCCGCCTTGTCCCAGGGCACAATCGTCCGCAAATCGAGAATCTCTATTGAAGCCCCTAGCTCGCGTGCGGCAGTCTCACAGCGTTCGACCATTGCTCCCCAGGTGACAACCGTCAAATCCTCCCCTTCTTGCACCAGCCGCGCCTGGCCGAAGGGTAACATGTAGTCGTCGCCAGGATACGGCCGTCTCGCCCAGGCTGCATCCAACATCGCCCGGTGCTCGAAAAACAGCACCGGATCATTCCCCCGCAACGCCGTGCGCAACAAGCCCACCGCATCCTCCGCATTGGAGGGGAAGGCCACCAGCCAGCCGGGGCTATGGGCAAAGGCCGCTTCATCGGTCACGCTATGCCAGGGGTCGCCGATCTTGCGATAGCCGCCCGGCATCCGCACCACAAAAGGCGCGGCAAAGCGGTTGTTCGTTCGCCAGCGCAACGAACCGGCGTTATGCAGTTGCTCCGTCGCTGGATCGGCATACTTGCGAAACTGGATCTCCGGCACCGGCAGCAGCCCGGCCAATGCCATTCCCACCGCACGGCCGATAATCCCCTCCTCTGATAAACTGGTATCAAACACCCGGTCTGGGCCGTATTTCGACTGTAGGCCCAACGTTGCCGCATGGACGCCTCCTTTCAAGCCCACATCCTCGCCAAAGACCAGGCAGCGCGGATTCAATGCCAGCTCCACATCCAGCGTCCGCCGCACCGCTTCGATCATGTTGATCCGCTTCGGCTCAGGCGGCCGCACCACCGCGCTTCCCTCCGGCAGGGCAATCGCCTCACTCACTAAGCCGCCAACCACCTGCGGCCGTTCCCTATCCGAAAAGACAAATTGTGTTACCGTCCGCTGATCCGGCCGCGGCTGCGCCAACGCCTTGTCCCGTGCCGCCGCTACCTCCTTCGTCACCTGGCCGCGCAACTCGCCCCACGCCCGTTCGCTCATCGCCGCCGGAACCAGGTATTCATGCAACGCCGTCAGCGGATCGCGCTCCCACTCCGCCGTCCGTTCCGCCTCCGTTTTATACGCCTGGTTGTCCACGCTGGAATGTCCGGACAGGCGCGGCACGGTCAGGCGCAGCAGGCCCGCCCCTTTGCCTTCGCGCACATAGGCTACGGCCGTCTCCACCAACGCGGCCGACTCCTCTGGCTTACATCCATCCCCATCCCAAATGGTCAAATTGGCAAAGGAAGCGAGGTTGGCGGCGATATTCCCCCCCGGCGTCTGCAATGACCCCTTCACCGAAATGGCATAGCTGTTGTCCTCGACCACAAACAACAACGGCAGTTCCAACGTTGTCGCCATCGTCAACGCTGACCAGAAGCCATTGCTTGCCACCGCCCCCTCCCCGCTAAAGACCACCGCGATGCTACCGTCAAACGCTGCTTCGCCTAACTGCGTCACGCGATACCGGATCGCCTGCGCCCAGCCCGCCGCCGGGGTAAATTGCGACCCTACATCTCCGGCCATCGGCAGCACCAACGCCCGGCCGCGCCGTTCCATGTTAAAGACCACACCCACATCTCGCCCCGCGCTCAGGCTCCCCGGCCGTGCCATATCGGAGGCAAACGCCTCCACCAGCGTCAGCCCGCTACCAAGCATGAATGGCCGCGACCGGTAATAGACACTGGCGGCGTCAAACGGCCGCGTCAACAACTGGCTAATCAACAACTGCCCCAACTCATGCCCCCGCGCCGAAAACTGGTACGTCACATGCCCCTGTGGGGTCAGCTCATTCTCCTCCATCTCATCCATCATTCGCGAGGCCAGCGCCAGCCGCGCCACCTCATGCCAGTCGAAGCCAGGGTGTACAGTAGTCAACGTTTCTCTCCTTTTATAAGAGTGGCTAGTGGTTAGTGGTTAGCGAAGAGGCATACTAACCACTAATCACTAACCACTAGCCACTGGTATAGTAACCAAATTTGCCAATTGACGAAAGTGGAACCGGCAGGCATAATTTGCAAGCGTCCAGTCAGTAACGGCCGCCCAAACCAAAGACACTGCCATCTTGAGAGTTAATTATGAAAAAGATGCATAGCCAATTTAACAAGCGTAACCACTTCCTCGTTCTCTTCATCGCTGTCCTACTGTTGCTTGTATCATCGTACCAGGCCGGTTCGGCCGGAGCACTGGCGGCCCAACAGCCCGTCGAACCACAAGGCCCAAGGATTGTTGGCGGCCAAGAGGCTATACCAGGGGCCTGGCCCTGGCAGGTCGCTTTGATTCAAGCGGGGGGCGACCTTTATTTTCACCAATATTGCGGCGGTTCACTGATTGATGAAGAATGGGTGCTGACGGCCGCGCATTGCGCTGACGGTGCTCTTCCATCTCAAATTGAAATCGCTGTTGGCGTCCACGACCTGAGCCAGCCAGAACCCGGTTTTCAACGTCGAGCCGTCAGCCAGATTGTCATTCACCCCAACTACAACTTCAGTACATTTGACTCTGATATCGCTTTGCTAAAACTCGCTACTCCGGTCGCCTTGGGCCAGCCAAGTGGTGGTTTGCCTGTGGGGTTGCTTACTCCTGTGGCGGCGAGTAGTGGCGCACTCGTTGGCGTTATGGCAACAACAACTGGATGGGGCAATCGCGCGGGGCAACCCTTACCCGGCGGCAATGATTATCCTACAACACTTCATCAGGTTGACGTGCCCATTATGAGCGACAGTGATTGCCAGTTCGCTTATGGCAACAACGTGACGGCCAACATGCTCTGCGCGGGCTACCTGGCAGGGGGAAAAGATTCTTGCCAGGGAGACAGCGGTGGGCCGTTGGTTTTCTTTGACCCATCCAGCCAACGATGGCAGCAAGCGGGTGTGGTCAGTTGGGGCTTTGGGTGTGCCGCACCGAACAGTCCTGGCGTCTATACTCGACTTTCCCAATTTAGTGACTGGATTTCGGCCGTGACTAACCCGATAATACCGACCGACTTTGTTTATCTACCGGTGGTGCGATAGATTAGCTCGGCCGAACGGCCGCCCAACACACGGCAAGCCTCCTCATATCCGGCGGCCGTAATCGCCACGTGATTGGCAAAGTTGGCCCCGGCAAAGTGGCGCAGATCAGGGGCAATCAGCACATCGGCCAGGGCGGCCGCTTCCTGGCTGTGGCGCAAACTATGGCAGGTCAGGGCGCGGGTCATGATTTCGCCCAAAGAGGGGACGGGTAACGGCTCAAGCAGGGGGTTGATCCGGTGCCACAACGTGCGCCAGCCAGAGACACCCGCCTCATAAGCATACTCCGGCTCCGCGTCCGTCTGGTTCCAGGTGGTCGAGCCGATCACCGGCCCCCCTTCACACGCTTCGTAAACCAGGTCTACCGGAAAGTTATTGACCACACCTCCGTCAACGAGCATCTCCCCATTTTCGAGGATAGGCGCAAAGACACCGGGGATGGCCGTACTCGCCCGCACCGCACGCCAGAGCAACCCTTGCCGGTGGATAAAGGGTTCGGCCTCCGTGGCATTGCAAGATACGCAAAAGAAAGGGGTCCACAAATCCTCGATATGCTGCTCTCCAAATAATTTGCGGTACATAGCCGTGACCTTCTTGGAAGCAAAAAGGCTGGAATAAGGGAGGGTAAGGTCAAAGAGTTTGTCTCGCCGCCCAAACTCTGCCGCCGCTTCACTGAGCTGCCGAACCGTGTAGCCCGACGCATAAAGACCGCCGAGCAAGGCCCCCATGCTCGTCGCGCCAATGACGTCTACCGGGATACCACTTTCCTCCAACGCTCGCAACACACCGATGTGGATATAGCCCAGCGCTGAGCCACCGCTGAGCGCCAGCTCCACCGCGTGACCGGCTAACCGCCGCGCCGTTCGCTGCCAGTGCGCATCCTCATCCAGGCGAATGTGATACCAGCTCTCCAGTTGGCGTTCATTCAACCAACGGCCGGTTCCCGTCGGCCGCAACGTCCCCGGCGGATGCAATAATAAAAGCTCCATACGCGGCCGATAAAGGCGGTCATCCCCCATAGACCTGGCTAACCCTTGCTCAACGACGGACGGCCGCAGATTGTCGCCTCCCCAGGCAACGAGCAACAAGCGATCAGATTGGTTCACACAACGTTGTGTCCAATTCGACCAATGGGAATCCGCCACATAGAGGATCATCTGGCAGCGCTCCTCCTCACGCATCAACCAGTCATCAACGGCCGCCCCCTCCGCTTCGTTAAAATCGGCGTCGGCCGCCCCTTCGCGGCCGAAGAGCGCCTCAAAGCGCGTCCGATCCAGCACCCGTACTTGACCGAAGCGGCCCATCTCCTGCGCCAGCCGGTTCGCCACATCCAACAGCGGCACAGCGGCCGACACCGGCAACAACACTCGCACCTGCGCCGTCGGCAGGCGTGGCGGGCCAATGCCCAATGCCCGCTGGTGCTGCTGGGCAATGTGCCGGGAAATGGCGACCATGATTTGCGGGTGTTTCTGGATCAATCCCAGGAGGCCCATCTGGTCAATGCGCAGCACCCGTGTGTTGCGAACCGCATAAGCCGACATCGGCCGTGGCTGGGTGCTGAGGATGCCAAATTCACTAACGGTCTCCCCCACCACCACCTCGGCCACAGTTCTTGGCGCCTCGCCTGGGCTGTTCACCACCAAACGAAGACGGCCGCTGACCACCAGATACATGTTATTACCAGGCTCTCCCTGGCGAAAGAGTACCTGCCCGCTTTTGAGCGCCTGTAATTCACAGGCCGCCGCAATAGCAGCAAAAACCACCTCATCCAGATCGCCTAAGAATTTTCGTAAGGCAGTGACAAGGATGCGCTCAGTCATGATGCCACCCAGCCAGGGCTTCTCGCGCGGCCGTATAGCCAATATCAATGAGCGCCCGATAGGCCCCAAAGTCAAGGATGCCAAATTGCTTCACATCCGGCTCGATCAGCAGCGCGGCCAGCTTTTGTGTTTCCTTGTTGTGGTAAACGGTGTTGATCTCCATCGTTCGCATCATGCTTCCCACCAAACTGGGAACACGTAGCTTCTTACCAAAAGGCAGGATACGGCCGCGCAACACTTGCCAGCCGGAGATGCTATCCCCAAAGTCGTACTTGCTCGGCTGCTCGCGGTGTGGGTTGACATTCACGCCGACCACCGGCCCCCCTTCCGTGCGGCCGACCATGATCTCCACCGGAAAGTTATTCATCACCCCGCCATCCACCAATACCTGCCGCTCCTCATTGAGCAACGGACTAAACACTGGCGGGAGCGCAGAACTGGCGCGGATCGCCTGCCACAGCTGCCCACGATCTTGAATGACGGGTTCGGCCGTAGACAGATTGGTGGCAACAGCAAAGAACGGCCGCCACATATCCTCAATCAACGTCTCACCAAATATATCTTGCAAGACGCGCGTTAGTTTGTGCGAGGCCATCACCGAGGTGAAGGGGAGTGTATAGTCAAACAATTCACGCGGGTTGGCAAAACGCTCCGCTAGCTGAGTCAGCCCCTCATAATCATTGCGCATCACCCAGGCGCCGCCGATCAGCGCCCCAATGCTGGTCCCGCCCACATAATCAACGGGCAGCCCCAGTTCCTCCAGCGCATGGATGACGCCGATATGGGCCATCCCCCGCGCTGCGCCACCGCTTAACACCAGGCCAACCGAGCGTCCGGTCAAGCGGCGGGCCAGTCGTTGCCACTGCGCCGGGTGGTCCTCGGTCACATGGTAATGGGCGCTTATTTGGCGTGGTTGGAGCCAGGCGGCCGTTCCTCGTGGCAACACAGTTCCCGCCGGATGGAGCAAGACCAGATCGCGCCGCGTCTGTCCCGGCAAGGCCGCCTCGCCTGCCCCTGGCTGCGGATGATCATCTGGCCGCGCCACCAACAACAGGCGATCCGCCTGGTCCACGCAGCGCTGCGTCCAGGCCGACCAGGAACCATCGGCCGACCCATCGGCCACGTAGAGCAGATGGCGATAATGGCGCTCCTGCTCCGTCATCCAACCCGTCAACACCGGGTAAATGGGATCGTCGGCCGTCATCTGCGCCGCACCCGGTCTGCCAAAGGCTTCGTCGAAACTGTCGGCCGTCCATACCCGCGTCAGACCATACCCTTGCAAATAGCCCGCCAGACGGTGTGCAAAGCTTTCGGCCGAGACGCCGCCGGTCGGAAGAATCGCCAACGACAACGCTAGCGGCGCTTCGGCGTGGGAGGTGACACGCAAGGCCAGTTGGCGGCGACGAATGATGATGCGGGTAATCTCCAGCATCGCCTGGGGATAGCGCGGCATCAGCCGTTCAAACATCGGCCGAGTTAATTCTACGACATTGCTTTCGCGGATCGCCCGCACCTGTGCCGAACGGGGTTCGTCGGTCAGCAAGGCAAACTCGCCCACCGTCTCGCCCGGCCCCACTTCACCCAGACTACGTTCGCGGCCGTCACGCTCGCGAAAGGTGATTTGCAGACGGCCGTTGACGACGATATACATGGCGTGACCGCTTTCCCCTTGCTCAAACAGCACCTCGCCATTTGCTAAATGTCGCCAGGTCAGTTGCTCCTGGAACTCATGCAGCGTGGTCGCATCCATCTCGCCAAAGAGTTGGGTCAGAATGCCCACCAGTTGGACGCGCCGGAGGCGTGGGGTCATCGAGCGTGCAAACCGCGCCACGACATCAGGATGGGCGGCCGCCAGCCGTTCATATCCGGCTTTCGACAAGCGAATAAGTTCAGAATCAACGAGGGCGACGATGTCGGCCGAGCGTGGTTGCCCGGTCAGCAAGGCCATCTCCCCTACGCTGCGCCCCGCATCAATACGGTCTACGGCCGTTGCCCGGCCGTTGGCATCGTGTACGCGAGCCTCCAAGAGACCGCTCGCCACCACATACATACTATCTCCAGGGTCTCCCTGGTTGAACAGCGTTTCCCCTTCGCGCAGTTGGATGGTTTCCAATTCGCGGCCGAGTGCCGCACGCAAGGGTTCTTCTAAGGGGCCAAATAGTTCATCATCGGTCAACAAATCAATCGGGGACTGTTCGCGTTGGTTGCGTTGGTTACGTTGGTTGGGTTGTTGGGTGATTCCTTCAGCCATCATGCTCCTCATGCCTGGTTACAATTGTTTCAATCCAGCATTCTGCGATTCGACGGCCCACAAACCTCCTCTGTTACCCCAACCGACTTTTGCCGATTTTGTTGACAACGCAAGACATTATAGTATTATGCCGCACGGTCAGGCGACTGCCAATTCGTCCTCGATCACACATCCAGACTTCAGACCGAGCTTATATAAACATAGGACTAATATACCAGCAACGAATTGCGACAATTTCAACCTTTTTTGCGGAGATCGGCAGCACTCCACCAATACACCAATAAGCCAACCAAGCTGATTAGAATCAGGTACAACGAATGCCCACCAACCAGAATCCGATACGCGCGTTCTTGAAAGTTCAACCAGGGGAAGAAATCCGCGCTGTTGGGATGTTTCTTTATTCGTTGCTGGCTATTGGCGGCGTCATTTTGATCGGCCGCGAAGCCGGTCGAGTCCTCTTTCTCAGCCAGCTACCTGGATCAGCCACACCTTATCGTTACATTTTGCCGCCGCTGGTCATTGTGCCGGTGCTGGCGCTCTACACCCGGCTGGTGCCACGCTATCGCCTCACCAGGCTGATCATCGGCACGGGGATTGTGATGGCAGCGGGTATTTTGGCCTTTCGTCTGCTGCTGGAGGGGCCAACGGCCGATCAATTCGGTACGTTGGTCGGCATGTATATCTACCTCCAGGTTGTGGCTACCATTGTCGGTATACAATTTTGGACCTATGCCAACGACATCTTCACCTCACGCGAGGCGCGTCGCCTGTTTTCGCTGATCGCCGTCGGCGGCACGCTGGCGAATGTGGTCGCCGGAACTGTTTTGCGACTGGTGGCCGGTTTCATCAACCCCAAAGACCTGTTGCTGATCATGACCAGCGGATTACTCGGCAGTCTGGTTGTCGTCGCTATGTTGCACCGCCAGCGGATAGATGGGCTTTCTAATGAGCGAAAGCCGCCCACTTCAGCAACTGAAAATGCTTCATTGCGGAGCACCATCGCCGAATTACGCCGTTCGCGCCTCTTGCTGACGGCCAGCGCGATGATGCTGACCATCTCGCTCGTCACCAACATCGCCGCTTACCAGCTTGATCTCTCGCTGCAACGCTTCTTTGCCGGAAACGCCCAGGGGATGATCGCCTTTATGGGGACATTTAACGTCATCAGCGGTGTATTGGCACTGGTGATGCAGCTCTTTGTCACCAGCCGCTTGCTCGGCCGCGCCGGGCTGCTGGTTAGCCTGCTCATCCTGCCCATCGCCCACATCGCCGGAGCAACCACACTGATCCTCGCCGCCGGTGCGATGTGGGCGGCGGCGCTGCCGCGTGGCATTGATTATGTGTTTCGTTACACCGTGAACGACAGTGCGCTCAACATCCTCTTCTTGCCTGTCTCTTCCAGCCTACGCCGCCGGGCAAAAGCATTGGTCGAAGGGATGATGAAACCCTCGGCCATTGCTCTGTTGGGCTTGCTGTTTCTGTTGTTCCAACGGGACGATATTGACCAGGTTGGTGTCCAGGCGATTGATGTGGTCCCCTGGTCGGCCGTTGCGCTCGTATTGATTGGGCTGTGGGTGTGGCTGGTCAGTCGCGTCCGCCAACATTATACGGCCGCGCTCACCACCAGTTTGCAACAGCGCCGCCTCGATCTTGACACTCCGACGATTGATGCCACTGACGACACGACACGCCAGGTGTTGATTGACGCGCTCCAGGGAGCGGACCATCCACAGGTGATCCACGCCCTCAACCTGATGAGCGCCACCCCAGAGGTAGATTGGTCGCCCCATGTCTTGCATCTGCTCCGCCATCCAACACCGGGCGTTCGATTGGCGGCCGTGCGCTTTCTCGGTCGTGGTGGGGAACATCCCTACACCAACGAAGTAGCCCACCTCTTCGCCGACCTAGATGAGAGCGTGCGGGCGGCCGCCATTGAATCATTTTGTGCCTCTTGCGCCAATGCCGACATGAGCCAGGTTATGGTTTATCTCAATTCACCCACGGCCGCTATTCAGGGCGCAACGGTGATGAGTCTGATCAAGTATGGGGATTTGGACAACATCCTGCACGCCGCGCCCTATCTGAGAAAACTCATCGAAAGCCCTGATCCCCAGATTCGTGCCACAGGGGCCGATGTCCTCGGCCGCCTCGGTGTCCGTCGTTTCTACGAGCCGCTCCTCGACCTGATGGAAGACCCCGTTCAGGAAGTCAGACTACGAGCGATTCGCGCCGCCGGGCGCGTTGGTCACCCGCAATTAGTGCCCCTCTTGCTAAACAAGCTGGCCGATCCAGCATTGGCGGCGACAACGGCCGAGGCACTATCCCATTTCGGAAACGGGGTAGAAGCGGCGCTTGGCACTGCGCTGGCCGGCCACCACAATCCGGCCGTGCGTGCCCAGGTGCCGCGCGTCTTGCAACGGATACCGACACCTGCGGCGGCGGCCGTGTTGCTTAAACACCTGCACGAACCAGACAACCATCTTCGCGGCCGCATCTACCAGGCACTCAGCCGGCTGCAAGCGCAAGGGGTCCCCTTCACATTCGACCGCGCGGCCATCAACCAGGCGATCCAGGAAGAAATCTATCACGCCTATTATCTCAGCGTGGTCCACCAGGACCTGGGCGAACAAGGACGCCGTTGGCTTCTGGGATCGGTACTCACCGAGCAGCGCAACTATGCCCTGGACCGCCTCTTTTTTCTGCTCGATCTCTTGCACCCCTGGCGCAATCTGCTCCTCGCCCGCCAGGCGCTTGGTTCGCCCGACCCACGCCGCCGGGCGTATGCCATTGAACTGGTGGACACCATCGCTGGTCGCCAATGGCGCGAACTGCTCGTCCCTCTGGTCGAGGCGCCGGTCGAGCAGATTGCCCTCATTGGCGCACAACGATTTGCCATTCCCCGGCAAACGATGGTCGAGCGACTGGGTGAACTGGCCGGACACCCCCAACCCTGGGTACGGGCCTGTACGCTCTACAATATCGGTCATCTGCCGGTTGAGGAGCTAAGCGTTGCACTGCTGTCTGCGGCCGATGATGAGGCCGACATCGTGCGGGAAACGGCGATGCTCGCTGACACAAAGTTGTCCTGGCACAAAGTTGGTTAACCACCAAACCACCATCAACGACCAAAGGATTTCCTATGGGTTTATCTACGATTGAACGTGTTCTTTTTCTACGTGGCGTTGATCTCTTCAGTGAAATTGCCAGCGAAGAGCTTGTTTATGTCGCTCGTGCCTGCCGTGAAGAGACGATCCCAGCCGGAACACAGTTTATCACCCAGGGTGACATTGGTGACTGCCTCTACATCCTCGTCAGTGGCGAAGCGAAAATCGAGATTGATGGTGTGGGCGAGGTGCTGCGGCGGAAGGGGCGAGACATCATCGGTGAGATGGCGATCATCAGCCGCAACCCGCGCACAGCCACCTGTATCGCCACCGAAGAAATCACCGCGTTGAAGATTAACCATGATGATTTTTGGGAATTGATGGACCAACATCCCCCGCTGGCGTTGGGGGTGATCAAGATATTGGCGCAGCGGCTGGATGAGGCGGCGAAAAATATCGGCCGTCTCGCTCGTTCGCCATAAGCAATTCACAAATTAATCGCGCAACAATCGTAGGGGCGGGTTTGAAACCCACCCCCTACTTCCTATCCTCCTTAAGAAAGGTGATAAGGCGGACACCCTATACTTCCTCGAATAAATGTCTTAGAGGATTCTGCATTTTTGTAATCTAGTTAACAACTTTTCGGTAAAATTGTCCGTGAAAACGTGTTACAATGTTTGCTGACCCCAATTGCTGGCGTGTTTATACTGCTAGGCAGCGGGAAAAAACAAATAGCTAAGTAACTAAATAACCAACAACCAACATTAGATCACAGTAGTTGCCGGTGATATATTCGTCGGCCGCCCGCCTTGTCAATTAAAGAGATAGAGCTGCGCCTAAAATGTCTCTTTATTCGGTCAGGCAATGAGTGTAAGCTTATAGGTAAGGATTAAGTATTGGTAGAACTCCCCAAAGCCGTCAGGCTTGACCAATGCCGCGAGGCTCGACTCTCACGCGAATCAGGTTCGCTCTTTATGCTTTACCGCACGTATAAAAAGCCTAAAAGGAGGCTGTATCATGTCACGCCGCCATATATTGCGTCACGATTTTCGGATCAATGTAAACGTTGACCAGCACCAACCCCGTTTGCCTTTCGCACACTGGAAGGTGGCGCTGCTTGTGTTGCTGATGGTATTGGGGATTGCCCTGGTTCGGCCGTCCGTCACCCGTGCAAACGGAATTGCCGTAGATGGAAGCGTGGTGGAAATCGCACTCGACGAAGCTTGTTCGCTGATCGAAGCCATCGAAAATGCCAACGATACGACGAATGGCTTCGTTCATCAGGACTGTGTAGCTGGCAATCCAGCCGGAGAAGATGTTATCGAGCTGGAAGACGGCAGCCTCTTTTTGCTGTCCCAAGTCAATAACATTTCTGATGGCGACTATAATGGTTTGCCGGTGATCACCAGTCCGATCGTCATTGAATCCAGTGGCTCGGCCTCCCTCCACGTTGAAAGTGAAGTGCCATTACGCATATTCGAAGTCGCCAACAGCGGCAATCTAACCGTGCGGAATCTCGCCCTCAGCGGCGGCCGCGCCCAAAAAGGGGGCGGTATCCTCAACTTTGGTTCCCTGACTGTCGAGAATACCATATTGGAAGACAACTCGGCCGTTGGCGAAGATGGACAAAACGGCGGCGACTGCCCCGACAATCCCCCTGATCCAAACACATGCCTCGGTGGTGGTGGCGGCGGTGGCAGTTGGGGCATCGGCGGTGCTATCTATAATGATGGCAATGCCACCATTATAGACAGCTTCCTGCGTGACAACCTCGCCCAGGGTGGCAACGGCGGCCGTGGTTACTATCCAGAACCGGGGGTCTTTAATGCCGTCGGTGGCAATGGCGGTGGGCCATTTGGCGGCACAGGTGGCCCAGCCGGACAAGATGGCACCAACGCCACCCAAGAAGGCAGCGGCGGCGGCGGTGGCGGTGGCACTTCCTCCCAGGCTGGCAACGGCGGCAATGGCCTCTTCGGCGGCGGTGGCGGCGGTGGCGGACACACGTCCGGTGGACCAGGCGGTACGGGCGGTTCCGGTAGCTTCTATGGTGGAGGTGGCGGGGACGGTGACAGCAGTGGTAGTGGTGGCGGCGGCGGTGGGGCCGGCCTTGGTGGGGCTATTGCCAACCGCGACACGATCACCATCATCGGCACAACCATCGCTGGCAACAATGCCTATGGTGGGTCAGGCGGTCTTTATGTCGGCTCGGAGCCAAGCTATGTAGGCAATGGCGAGGACGGCCAGGGTAACGGCGGCGCCATCTTTAGCGATGTCGAAGAGAGCTTCTCCGTAAGAATCATCAATTCCACCATTGCTAACAACACCGCCGACAACCACGGTGGTGGGCTGTTCCTCTATGGCAACGGTGATGATCTCTATATGAGCCATACCACGGTTATCAATAATACGTCTACCTTTGGCGATGGCTCTGGAATCTATCTGAACGGAGATGGCTTCAGCGGCTTAACTGTCAATATTCGCAGTAGCATCATCGCCAGTAACAGCGGTGCAGACTGTTTTGCGACCAATCAAGAGGATGGCGTTTATCTTGGCACCTCTGACTACAATCTCATCGGTAACGGCGATGGTTGTGAGTGGCTCTTCGATGCGAATGATAATAATCTAGTCGGCACGGCCGATCTATCAATTGATCCTCTGCTTGGCCCATTGGGCGAAAATGGCGGCTCGAACCAGACGGCCGTGCCCCAAAGCGGCAGCCCGGCCATTGATGCCGCCCATCCTGGTTGTCTGGATGTAGAAGGCGCCCTGGTAAGCGTTGACCAGCGAGGGGAACCACGACCAACTGGCGCAGGCTGTGACATCGGCGCAGTGGAAACGGATGTCTTCACACCCACACCATTTATCGTCACAGGCACGACGCCTGACCAAAACGCACTCAACGTTGAGCGCGACACAGACGTCATCGCCTTCTTAAACGATACCCCCTATTACGTCACCCTTGATGGCAACACGATGCCGGTGCGTGGCTCCCAATCGCCAGATTACAACGGCAGCTACATCACCAGCGAAAACCAGGCCATCTTCAGCGAGCATACGCCATTTAAGCCGGGTGAAGAGATTTCAGTGACGGTGACGGATGGTGTGGTGAACACCTTAGAGGAGCCAGCCCAGCCATTCACCTGGCAGTTTACGGCCGCTGTCGATGCGAACAGCCCTGGCAACTTCGCTCCCCATCCCACAACTCCAGTCCTGAACCCGCCACCGGATACTGATCCGCAATGTTCCAGAAACGTCGCGCTGGCCGATGTAGACGGCGATGGCGATCTGGATGCGGTACTCAGCAATCCCCATATCAATGGCATCCCTGCCCGGCCGAGCCAGGTCTGGCTCAACGATGGTTCAGGCGATCTAACATTCAGTAGCGCCTGGAACTTTGTCACAAGCCAAAATGTTGGCCTGGGTGATCTAGATGGCGATGGCGATTTAGATGCCTTCTCCGTCGGTCACGGGGATTTCAGGCACACCTTCCGCAATAACGGAAGCGGCTTTGTTGCTCTTGACAGCTTCGGCTCTGATGCAGAGAACCCATGGGCCGTTGCTTTGGGGGATGTAGACGGTGACGGCGATTTGGACGCGGTCATCGGCGTACAAAATGGGACTGGCATTCCATCGTGGAATGCACCGAATGAAGTGTGGTACAATGATGGCAACGGCGAATTCTTCGCCACGGAAGGATCACTCTTCGGCGATGATGACAGCCGCGATATTGCTCTGGCCGATGTCAACCTCGACGGCCACCTGGACGCGCTCTCGCTCCACGTGGGTGGGGTCAATATCCACCTCAACAATGGATTTGGTGAATTCTCCAGTTTCCCCAACTATTCAATTGCCAGCAACGGCAGCAATGGAGCCTTCGCCGAAGGTTTTGCCGTAGGCGATCTAAACGGTGATCAATACCCTGATATTGCCATTGCCAATTGGAATCTAGCAGGCACAGCGGTCAATGAAATCTTCCTCAACACCGGCAGCGATCCCTACTTCATCGGCGCGGCCGACCAAAGCTTTGGCGATGGGGCCAGTTGGGACTTTGACTTAGGTGATGTGGACGGCGACGGTGATCTCGACCTGATCGTCGCCAATAGCTGGCTGGGCGATCCGCCAAGCACATCCGATTCCACCAGCGGCAACCAGATTTACCTCAACAACGGCAACGGCGTCTTTTCGGCCGGGCAGAAATTCACCATAACCAACGATAGTTTCGCTCTTGACATGGGTGACCTGGACGGTGATGGTGACCTGGATGCGGTTGTTGCCAATTGCAACACCGTTAGCACTGTCTGGCTGAATGAGCCACCGGTCGAAAACACCGCGCCCATCGTCAATACACCGATCTCCGATGTGAATGTGGCGGCCGGGGCTGCGCCCATCGAGATTGACCTGAACGATCACTTCAGTGATACCGAAGATGAGGTATTAAGCTATAGCGTTGAGCAAAACAGTAATCCAGCGGTGGTAACGCCGCAACTCAACGGCGCACAGCTCTCGCTGACTTTTATCGCTCCGGGGACATCAAACATCACTGTGCGGGCCACCGACAGCGGCAATCTGCTCGTCGAAGACACCTTCACCGTCACGGTGGCTGATCCCGACGACAACGACAATCGCGTCGAGGCGACGCCGATTGAGGAAGACGAGCCAATTGAGGGAAGCGCGGTCAATGCCATCGATCCCAACTGGTACCGAATTGATGTCAATCAGGCCGGTTCAACCATTATCGCCACATTGACCAGCGGCCAGGATTACGACCTGTTGCTCTTTGCGCCGGAAATTGATGAGGAAACGGGCCAGCTACGCGACCTGGCACAATTGACTGATATTGCCCAACTGACCGACATCGCGCAGTTGACTGACATCGCGCAGCTAACCGACATCGCTCAACTGACCAACATCGGCGAGTTGCTCGACCTGGCGCAACTGACCAACATCGCCCAACTGACCGACATCGCGCAGTTGACCGACATTGCCCAGTTGACCAATATCGCCCAGTTGACAAACATCGCCCAAAGCGACGTCAATGGCACGCTGGTCGGCATTTCGGCCAACGGTGGCCCGGCCAACAACCCCGGTGATGGCAATGAGCGCATCACCCATGAGGTGCATGAACTCATTGGGCCGTACTACCTGGGTGTGATCGCCCATGATCCGGCGGCCGTCGGCCAACCCTTCACGCTGGAAGTGAATATCAATCCGCCTAGCGCGAGTAATGCCATTACAGTGATTGAAGAAGAAATCGAAACAGAATTTGACCCTCCCGATTGTCCTGATGGCACGGAAACTTTCATTCTTTATAACCGGACACGCTTTGAAGAAGTCCACGAGCTAGCGGCGATAGAAGCGGATGACTTTTTAGCCACCCTAAACGACCTAGCAGCAGATCAAAATGTAAAAGGGTGTGTCATTGACCTGAGTGACGTAAATAAATGGCCTGCCATCCAAGAAGCATATGAAGAAGTGTGGGATAAAAACATAGATGTACCCCAAGCGGCCAACTATGTCGCCCGCACAATCAAATTCTTCTTGTATAACGCGATTCCAGCCTATCAGGATCTGAAATACATCGTCCTGGTCGGCGGTGATGAGATCATCCCTCATCGCCGGATTGCCGACTATACGCTGGTGGGGAACCAGCGCCGGTACACGAAGATCGAAGACCCGGCGATCAAGGCTGCCTTTGAGCAACGCTACTTCCTCAGCGACGACTACTACGCTGCCTCGTTGCCCTTCGCCGCCAACGGCCGCGAACTCTATCTGCCGCAGTATGGCATCGGCCGTCTGGTGGAAACACCGGAAGAGATCACAACGATCATTGACACCTTCCTCGCTGAACCGGTACTGACTCCGCAGACCGCCCTGGTCACCGGTTACGACTTCCTGATCGATCAAGCCACGGCGATTGCGGCCGAACTAGAGCAACGTGATGTTGAAGTCACACCATTAATCAATAACACCTGGACGGCGGACGATTTCCGCAATGCAGCCTTTGCCGCCGGTGGCTTCGACCTCATCTCGCTGAACTCGCACTTCGACCATGATCTATTCTTCCCGAACAGTACGGGCGATAACGTATTGGCGAATGAGGTACCCCAGGCAGCGGCCGACTTCACCGGAACCGTCGTCTTCTCCGTCGGCTGCCAATCTGGTCTCAACAGTGCGCTGGGCGCAGACTGGGCGCAGATGTTCGCCCGCGAGGGGGCGACCTTCATCGGCAACACCGGCTTTGGCTATGGCGACGCCGACCTGCTGGCCTACTCCGAACAGTTGATGCTCGACTTCACCCGACAACTGGGCTTCAACGGCAACCCATCCCTAGGTGGCGCGTTGCTGGAAGCGAAGCACAACTACTACAATCGCCTCGCTGCCGGGACGCTGAGCGTCTACGACGAGAAGCTATTGGGCGAAATGACCCTCTATGGCCTGCCGATGCAGCGCGTGGCCTTGCCGAACCAGACGGGTACGGCGGCGAATGGCGTTAGCCAGTTAGCAGTAGACAGTGAGCAGTTGGCACTCTCTAATCTGCAATCTCCAATCTCCCAATCTCCAGTGACCTATGGCCCGGCAGCGCTGACAGCGGCTCAGGCACTCTACGATCTGACCTTCAACTACAACGCCAACAACGTCGCGCGGGGGACTTACTACAACATCCAGGGAGAGAGTGATCAACTGCTGACCGGCGGCCGTCCAGTGCAGCCACGAACCACAGAAAATCTCGACTCGGAAACGGAAGTGACCCACGGTGTGCTGATGCTCGGTGGCACATTCAACGACACTCCCAACTTCGACCCGGTTATCACCGGCATCGTCGCCGAAGATACCGATTTTGACCTGGACGGCGAAGGGCGTTTTGACCTGCACCAATGGTATCCGGTGCATCCGTTGAGCATCAACCGCTTTGTCAAGATCGGCGGCTACAGCCAAAACCTGGTTATCGTGCCGGGGCAGTTCATGGCGACTTCAGACATCAACGATCCGAAGACGGTGGGCATCCAACGGTTATACAGCTCGATTAACGCGCTGGTCTACACCTCTCCTGCCTCGGAAACGGATTACGTCGCGCCCTCCATCTGGCAGATACAGGCTATCCCTGGCAGCAGCAACTCGCTCACCTTCCAGGCGATCATCACCGATGGTGATAGCGGCGTGATGCGCGTCGTCGTCCTCTATCGCAAGCTGAGCAGCAACACCTGGGAAAAGGCTGAGTTGACCTACAATCCGGGCAACCAGACCGCTTCGCAGACGGTGATCATCCCCGGCGGCGGAACAGTGGAATACTTCTTCCAGGCGGCCGACAACGCCGGGAACGTCGCCCTCGGCCTGAACCACAACAACTACTACCGCGTGGATGTCAGCGATGAGCCGCCGCCCCCCGATGGGGACGCGATCATCTATCTCAGCGCGGAAAAGGCCGGTACGGTGGATGGCGTCAGCTTCCGCCCCGGCGATGTGTTGCGCTATGACCTGGAAGCCGACGCCTGGACGCGCTACTTCGACGGCGTGGCCGCCGGTCTACCGGCTAAAGCGGATGTCAACGCCATTCATGTCAACGGCACGGCCGAACTCTATCTCAGCTTCTTCCAAAACAAGCTCAAAGTCCCCGGCCTCGGCAATGTCATGGGGCATGACATCGTGGTCTACAACGGCAACAACTTCAGCCTCTTCTTCGATGGCTCCGATGTTGGGCTGACGACGGTGAGCGAGAAGCTTGATGCGCTACATGTAGCGGTTGATCCCCCTGCCCCCTACCAGGACTGCACCACTTTCTTATTGGTCAGTCTCTTTGGCAATGGCAACATCCCAGGGTTGGGCAAAGTCACCGGTGATGACGTGCTGGGCTTCTGTGCGACGAGTGTGGGCAACAACACCGCCGGAACGTGGTCACTGCTCTTGGATGGCTCGGCCGAAGGCATGAAGAAGAATTCTACCTTCAGCCTCGCCGCCAGCGACGACCTGCAAACGCTCTACCTGACCACCAAAGCCGCGTTTAACGTTGACGGCGCAACTGGCAACCACTCGATGATCTTTGTCTACGATGTCGCCTCACGCACCTTCAGCGGGCCGGTGTTTAAGGCTGCGGCCGTTGGCCTCTCGCAAAAGGTCAACGCCCTGCATATCGAAGGCGAGTTGCCTTAACAGGTAGGGGCCACTTGTCAATTGACAAGTGGCCCCTTTTTTTGCTTTGATGTTCAAAACCTAAAACGATTCAATACTTAATTGCTGCACCGGTATTTGTATCCAACCAAAACGATTGAAACCCTGATTTAGTCATTTCTTCCAACCATACTCTCAAGCCGTAACAGATACCTTCCCATCGCGCGGGAGGTAATTCGTGAAAACCATCAAGTACCAAAGCGGTTCCCTCGTCGTTTAACTTGGCTAAATCAAATGCAACTACATCTCCAACGCCTTGAACATAAGCGAATGGTAAGATCGATTCTTTCCAGTTCTCTTCATAGACATTCTTCAGTCGAGTAATTAGATCGGTGATTTCCGGTATAGTCAATAAATGGTATTCACCAAGCATTGCCCCATACGAATACTCATAGAATTCACCTAACTCATTAGGGATTGTAATACCTGCTTCAGAAGCCTGTTTGACTATCTCCGCCCTGCTTCTACCTGGGTCTAAGGAGTAACCAAGCCAAGGATCAAACCGTTCTTGAAAGGATAAATGTTCAATAAACGTATTTAGAAAATTAAATTCTCTCATCTGTGTCGCCGTGAAAGTAGAGGAAATCGTTTCATCAAACTCCGCAAAGGTATATTCTAATCTCTTACGGCCGCCACCTCAATGCCTGCACATGATGTGACACGCCCACTGATCCCCCTGATTCGTCTACGGCCACCCCCATCGGCCGCAACTCTACCAGATGGAAATTATCGAATGCGGCCGTTGCCTCTCCCGTCCCAATCGTCAAGACGGTCAGGCCGGTGCGGGTTGGTTCGTGGTTGGTATAGTGGAGGGGTAGCGCCTGTGCCTCCAGCGCCCCGTTGATATACAAATCCAGCGACGCCCCCCAACGACGGATGCTGATATGGTTGAGATCATCGGCGGAATGGTTGGCGGCCGTCCAACTGATCAGTTCCTCGGCCTGTCCATTGTTCACTCGCAACAACGCATACTGATCAATTCCTGGCACAACTAGCAAGACCGCATAGCGATTCCAATCCAGCCAATCCAACACCAGGCCATAAGCGATGTTATCCCCATCCACTTGACGCACATCCACATCCAATGTGTAATCAGTCACGCCGAACGCGGCCGGGGAAATGACGCTGACCAGCGTCGCCACCCGCTTCACCCGCAAGTGGTATTCACCATTCACGCGACCCGTCTCAAAAACCTCATCCGCGCCAACAAACCAGTTGCGGGTGGGGTCGCTAAAATCATCAAAATATTGTTGCGGCGGGGGTGGTGGATAGTTGTTAAAGACGAGGGGGATATAAGCGCGGTTAGCTTCGTTGTCGGCCGTTGCTTTCTGGCTCAACAACCCTAATAAACAAACGCAGGCCAGCAGAAATATAAACGTAACGGCCGGTTTACGATACATATAGACCTCCCAAATTTGCGATACATCAACCACACAGACGGATACCAGTAAGACTCATGCCTGTTGATCCATATTCTTTAGGGCTTACGCATTTGCATCGAATTGACGCGAATGAACGCGAATTTTGGCCTATTTTTCGAGAAAATTCGCGCCGCAAAGCTTGCGCTAATTCATTGCTAAAAATTCTTGACTGCGTAAGTCCTATTCTTTTGGAGTAGGTCGAAACTGCTGACTTTTCTGCGCCCGATGGCCTGCCCTCACCAGTGGCACAGCTCCCGATAGTACCTGTAGAGTATTTCTACCCTACAACTTAAAGCACAAGATACACGTTTGTCAGGTCGCTGTCAATAGGGTGTGTTTTGGCAGACCTGCGAGGTTGGCGATGCAAGCATCGCAGAAACCTCGCAGGTCTCACCAGACTGATTGTATATTCTTAAGCAACTGCTTATACTACTGGCATCTAAGGATCATCATGTTTAATGCTGACGTGTTAACCTTCCAGGAGTTTGCCAGGCAAGAGGAGTTGCCCCTCTCGGCCGTTCAGAGTGCGGTGCTGGAGTTTCTCAGTAACCAGGAAGATGTTGCTTTGTTTGGGGCGCAAGCAGTAAATGCCTATGTCACAGTCGTCCGCATGACCGAAGATGTAGATATTCTGGCTAAAGATGCTGAGCAAGTAGCGGGTGCTCTGCGCGATTATCTCAGCCAACGCTTTCGTATTGCTGTTCGCATCCGCCGTGTCAGCCAGGATCGTGGTTTTCGCTTATATCAGGTACGCAAATCCGGCAACCGGGATTTAGCCGATATTCGCCAGACCGATCTCTTACCACAAACTCATGAAGTGGCCGGAATTAATGTCCTTGCGCCTGACGAGCTGATCGCCAGTAAAGTCATCTCCTACTACCAGAGAAGGGGTAAACCGAAGTCTGGAACTGATTGGCGCGATCTGGCAATGCTCTTGCTGGCCTTTCCTGAGCTAAAGAGCGAACAAGGCGCGGTACATGACTTACTTCTAGCGGCTAACGTTGATCAACAAGTTCTTGTACTTTGGAATGAATTAGTCGCGCAAGAGATCGAGCCGGAAGATGAAGATGAGGATTTTTAATTGAGCATGTCCAACCAGAACGACGCAGAGAAGAAGGAACAACGAGAAAAACAACCACCTCCACCGGTTGAGGTCATTTCGCGCACGCGCCACTCGGCCGTCATCCAGGGTCGGCCGATCCAATATACCGTCACCACCGGCACGCTGGTGCTGAAAGAGGAGGACGAGAAAGAGGGGGAAAAGGCCAAGGCGGCCATCTTCTTTGTCGCCTATACCAAAGACCGCGAGCGCGGGTTGACCGAAGCGGAACATGCGGCGCAACGGCCGATCACCTTCTCCTTCAACGGCGGCCCCGGCTCCTCCTCGGTCTGGCTCCATCTGGGCTTGCTCGGTCCGCGCCGCGTGCAAATGGGTGACGACGACGGCAACCTGCCGCCCCCACCCTTCCGGCTAGTCAACAACGACTATTCGCTGCTCGACAAAAGCGACCTCGTGTTCATTGACCCCGTGACCACCGGCTTCAGCCGCGCCGCTCCAGGCGAAAAGGACAAGCAGTTTCACGAGTTCAACAAAGACATCCAGTCCGTCGGCGACTTCATTCGCCTCTATACTACCCGCTACCAACGTTGGTCGTCGGCCAAGTTCCTGATCGGCGAAAGCTATGGCACCACCCGCGCCGCCGGGTTGGCCGGTTATCTGCAAGAACGACATGGCCTCTACCTCAATGGCATCATGCTCGTCTCGGTGATCCTCAATTTCCAGACGGCGCGTTTTGTCCCCGGTAACGACCTGCCCTACATCCTCTTCCTGCCCACCTACGCCGCCACTGCCTGGTATCATAAGCGGCTGGGCGATGATCAAGCAGACGACCTGGAAGCTTTTCTCCAGGAAGTCGAAGCCTTTGCCGTTGGCGATTACAACCTGGCGCTGATGCGTGGCGACACCTTGCCTGATGATGAGCGCGAGGCAATTGCCCAACGATTGGCGCGGTATACGGGGTTGTCGGCCGACTACATCCAACGCACCAACTTACGGATCAACATCCACCGCTTTGTCAAGGAGTTGTTGCGCGACGAACGGAAGACGGTCGGCCGACTCGACAGCCGCTTCACTGGCACCGACCGCGATGCGGTTGGCGAATACCACGAGTATGACCCCAGCTACGCCAACATCCAGGGGCCATATACCGCCACCTTCAACGACTATATTCGCCGCGAATTGCGCTTTGAACTGGATTTGCCCTACGAAATCCTCACCGGCCGCGTCCGTCCCTGGCGTTTTGAACGCCACCAAAATGAGTACGTCAACGTCGGCGAGACGCTGCGAAAGGCGATGAGCGTCAACCCTTACCTGAAGGTCTTTATCGCCAATGGCTACTACGACCTGGCAACCCCCTATCTGGCGACTCGCTACACCTTCGACCATTTGGGATTGGAAAAGCCATTGCCCGACAACATCACCATGCACCACTACCCGGCCGGGCATATGATGTACGTCCATCTTCCCTCGTTGGCGCAAATAAAGGCCGATCTCGACCAGTTCATTGACGCCGCTTCCAGCTTGTAACGAGCGTTCGGTATTTACCACAGATGGACACGGATCAGAAGGATTGTCGCGGATTTTCCTTCCGATTGCCGCTACTGACAGTTCTCCTGTCGGCATTTGCCCTCCGGCTCTACAACCTGGAAGCCAATCCACTATGGTTTGACGAGGCGATGGAGTATTGGGTGGCAACGGCCGCGCCCGCCGACCTGTTGCCTGCCGTCCAACAAGCGTTACAAGACCCGCCCCTCTATTCCGCGCTCCTCCATCTCTGGCAATCACTGGGCCATGACGAATTTACCTTGCGCTATCTCTCCTTGCTGGTCAGTGTCTTGTCCGTTGCCGCCTTATTCGCTTTGGGAACTCGGCTGGGAGGCTGGACTTTGGGAGCAATCGCGGCCGCTCTCCTGGCAATCCTCCCACCGGGGATTCGCTTCGCCCAGGAAGTGGGCCAATATGCCCCGGCCGTCTGTGCGCTGACAATCAACCTCCTTGCTTTGCACCGAGCCGCAACAACAAACGGCCGTCGCGATTGGCTCATCTGGGGTATCACGGCTGTAATCGCTGCCTACACCTACTTTGGCACGCTCTTGATCCTCGTGCCAACGGCCGCTGTGACGTTCATCATCCTACTCCGCCAGCAGCGCTCGGCCGCTAAACGATTGCTGGGAATGGCCGCTATCTCCCTTTTGCTTTTTGCGCCGCTAGCATTACTCTGGCTCCCCGGCCAGCTCTTTCGCGGCCCCACCAGCAGTGCCTTCCAGACACAACTATCCTCTGCCTCTGCAGAGCTATCCATGCTTCTCAGCCGCACGCAAGGAATGCTGGCTTACCAGCTAACCGGCTTCCTGGCACAACCGCTTGCGTGGCAGGTAAGGTTACAGCAAGTCGCGGCCGTCCTCCTCCTGTTACTCCTGGCAATCGGCTTCTTATTCGCCCTACGCCAGCGCCAAACGCCAGGGTTAGCCTTACGATGGCTGGCACTCTGTACGGTTGCCAGTTGGCTCGCCTACTACGCGGCCGGACGGCTCGGCGTCTATCCCTATGGTGGCACACGCCACGCGCTTATTCTCAGCCCACTATTGCTCGCTATGGCGGCCGTCGGTCTCCAAACCCTCTGGCGCTGGCAAAAATTGGTGGGCGTCGCGGTCTTTCTGGCAATCGCGGCCGTTGCCCTGCTCGCACCACCCGAACCGCCGGAAGCACTGCGTACCGTGACGGATTACTGGTTATCCCAACGTCATGACGATACCCCAACTTACATCTACTATGGTGCAGTGCCGGGATTTCGTTACCAGCTTCAACTGGCTCAAGAGTCCCCCCAAACCGCCACCGATCCACTTCTACCCCTGTGGTACGTTCACTGTTGGGAAGGAAGACCAGCGCTATATTGCAACGATGGTAAGCTGGTCTACGGCCGATGGATTCGCTCTCATCCCCCGGCCGAAAAACGAGCCGCGATCCTCAATGCATTTAACCCACTCCCGGATGCCTTCTGGCTGATCGTCTCCCACACCAGCGAAGCAGAGCAAAAGGAAGTCCTGCAAGCGCTCGCCGCTGATTATATAGTGGCCGATCAATTCAGAGCGACAGGGGCGGCCGTTTACTTGCTGTCCCGCTGAAATTTGAGGGATAGATGGGTTTGACCGAGCTGAACATTAAGCGATCCAGCAGATGAAGCTAACGCAGGTTCAGATATAATGCTTCTCTATGCGCCGCTATAAACCTTTCGCGCCCCTGCTGGCACTGCTATGTATCTATACGATTTATTACCTCCTTGAGGCGCGGAGCCAGCCGGTCGTCACGATGGTCGATTACTGGCTACATTTACAGTGGGCGCGGCAACTCACCCTTTCTAACCTCGAAACCTGGGTTCATCCTTTCTATCCCGTTGGCTATTTCGTCTGGCTACGAATTGGGCTGGCGCTCGGTGTTGATGTCGTGCGTCATGGTCAATTCTTATCATTGACAGGAAGCATTGGCTGCATCGTCGCTGTCTATTGGATTCTCTATACCGCAACCAGGAGAACCGGCCTGTCGCTGGCAGGGGTTACCCTCCTGACTCTACACCCCTTTTTCCGCTTTCAGGCGTTGCAAGAAGGAACCGACATGCTCGCCGCCGGTTTGCAGCTATTAGCGCTTGCGATTGTTTTTCTTAATAAAGATGACAGTAGGCGTTTTTATATCCTCTCCTCAGTCGCAGCCGGAGTGCTAATAGGAAGCGCCTATTTAATCCGTTACACAGCGTTGTTGCTTATTCCTATCGTGATCATCTTCTTATGGGTGAAGAACAAAGCTGATCAGCGCAAACTGATTCTTTCCATTGCGCTTTTCACTGCTGCGTTTGGGCTTGGCGCCTTACCGCAAATTGTGGCGAGTGTTGCCGTGACAGGAACACCGTTTTATAACGAACAGGCACGGAATGTCTGGTTTGGGATGTATGGTGATTTTAACTGGACGGAAAACTGGGGCCGTATTCCGCCTGGAATCACGCTGCTGGAAATTGTGCGGGCTGATCTACAAGGTTTTCTGAGCCATTGGGCGCATGAGTTCGGCCGCTTCTTCAGCTACGATCACAATGCTTATGCCACAGACCCATTAGCGTTGGAGCGAAAAGTCACGCTATGGGAGCCGCTGTTGAATCATCTGCTCTGGCTGGTTGGCAGCGTCTTACTACTGTTTGATAAACGGCTGACACAGCCGCAAACCGCCCTCCTACTAATGGCCTTATTTCTGACCGTCGCGATTACCAGTATGGGCTGGCTCTTTACCCGCTTTCTGCTGATCCCGCTTGCCATACAGGTTGTTGTGATCGTGCTGGCGGCCAGCCAACTGAGTGAGCGCCTATTCAAAATGGATCACAGCGCAACGATAGGTAGCCTATTGTTGCTCAGCGCTTTCGCGCTCCTGTTCTGGTTCAACACCACCTGGCCTGTAAAACAGCAATTCACGCAGGAGATGGTGAGAAGGGTAGAGGATATTCAACCCATTTTAGAGGCAGTGGGTATAAGCCAACCGGAAGATTTGATCACCAACAACAGGCTATATCAAGATATTGCTGATCCAACCCACCCACAATACCCGCTTTTTCAGCAGCCAACGAACAAGCGTGTGCCCGTGTCTGAATTTCTTCAGCAAATCATAGGACAGCGCAGCCCATCCTACTTATTGTTCGATTGGACCCCCCACGCCATCCGAACGTATAACGTTCACTCTTATCGTTCTGAGTTGACGGCAGCAAAAGACAGTCTTGCTCCTCTCCAGCTAACTGATGAGTATTCGCTCTATTGTATTCTCCCCTGCGAGGCGGCCGAAGCCACCCAAGTCCAGCAACCGATCACACCGGAATTAACATTAGCTGGCTATCGCGCCTTCACCAGTCAGGGTAATCAACATGGACTCTATCTTTACTGGGAACTTCAATCACCAGTGGATGAAGGAATAACGCTTTCTCTAACCCTACGGGATCCATCAGGTGAAACGCTCTTTCATTCAGTAAGGGACCCGCAACAAGGAACCTATCCACTCCATCAGTGGAACGTTGGTCAAATGGTTGTTGATTACTATCTCTTTTCCTCGACCACCATAGCTCCTGATGTCACTTATGAATTAACTATCCGTCTGGCTACCCCGGAAAGTTCCCAACCCATGGTTGTACCTATTATATTTTCTGATCCCTCCAGATAAATTTTCCCAAAAAAAACGCACTTGTAGCGCGGGTTGCCAACCCGCAAGCTATTGCCCAATTCTGTTGACTTTACGCATTAAAAACTCTACAATTTGACCAATTATAACAAATTGGTCATTCAGTCAAATTATGTCAAAATCGGACAACGAAGCACGCGAACAACAAATACTGGACGCCGCGGCCGATCTCTTTATCCATTATGGCTACGACAAAACCACCGTGGACGACGTCGCTCGTCAGGCAGGCATCAGTAAAGGGGCGATTTATCTGCACTTCAATAGTAAGGATGAGCTATTTGAAAGCTTGCTCATCCGCGAAGTGACCCGCTACGCTGAACAGTGGCTGGCGCTGATTGAAGCCGACCCCAAAGGCGGCACAATGGCCGGGATATACAAAAATAGCCTCTATGCGTTGAGCAGCAGCCCCTTCATGTCGGCGATTTTTAAGCAGGACGGCCGTGTCCTCGGCAGCTATTTGCGTAAACCAGACAACTTTTTCCGCCGTGAGCAGTTCCGAGGTATGCGCTACGAATTTCTGAAAATGATGCAAGAGGCAGGTGCGGTGCGGCAAGACATTGATCCCAAAACCACCGCCCATGTGATGAATATGTTGGCTTATGGCTTAGTTGGCATGGATGAGATCACGCCGCAAGAACAAATTCCAGCGACGGGCGACCTGATCGAAGCAATTGCCGAGATCATGGACAGAGCTTTGACCCCGGCCGATGGTGGCAACAGCGAAGCAGGCAAAGCGATTATCCGCCAGATTGCCGATGCCGCCCGGCAGCAATTTGAGCATTCAAGAGGTAAAACATAATCCATAGGACTTTCGCCTAAGGTCGCCAAGTTTTTCTTTGTGCTCTTTGCGTCTTTGCGTGAGCTATTTTTGAGGAAACAAATGAACATATTGATTATCACCTTCGGTTCTCGCGGAGATGTCCAGCCCTATGTCACCCTGGGCAAAGGGTTAAAGGCGGCCGGTCATACGGTCACCATTTGCACGGCCGAGGCGTTCAAGCCCTTTGTACAATCACATGGGCTGGGCTATGGCTATATGACCGGCGAATTGTTGCAACTGGTGGAAACCAGCGAAGGGCGGGCGGCTGTGGAAGATACTGTTGGACTGTTCGGCACGCTAAAAACAATGCTCAAGCTGGTACAGAAAACGAAGCCGCTAAACAAGCAGATGATGCTCGATTCATGGGAAGCGGCGCAAGCGGCCGAACCTGACCTGCTTATTTATCATCCCAAAACGCTTAGCAGCCCGCACATTGCTGAAGCACTCGGCATACCGGCGGTGATGGCCTTGCTGCAACCGTTGATCGTGCCGACGGCCGAGATACCCGCTATCGGTCTACCCAATTTGAATCTTGGTGCTTGGTACAACAAGACCGGCTACAAACTGCTGAGTATGGGCTACAACACCTATGCCGGCATGATCAATGAATTTCGCCAGAAACAGCTTGGTTTAGAAGCCTTTCCCAAATCCTCAGGATTACTATATGACGCCGCTGGACGGCCGATCCCGATCCTCCATGGCTACAGCCGCCATGTCGTCCCGCGTCCCGACGATTGGCCCGCCAATGCCCATGTAACCGGATATTGGTTTTTGGATCAGGCGGCCGATTGGCAGCCCTCGGCCGAACTACAAGCCTTTCTTGATGCCGGAGAAGCCCCAGTCTATGTCGGTTTTGGCAGCATGGCCGGGCGCAACCCGCAACGGACGGCGGCGATTGTGATCGAGGCTTTGCAACAGGCTAAGGTACGAGGCATTGTCGCCACCGGCTGGGGCGGATTGGATGCGAATCGGCTACCAGACACCATCCTAAAAATTGACCATGCTCCCCACGACTGGCTCTTTCCACGTATGGCGGCCGTTGTCCATCACGGCGGCGCAGGAACCACCGCTGCCGGATTGCGTGCCGGACGGCCGACGGTCGTTGTCCCTTTCTTTGGCGACCAACCCTTCTGGGGCAAGCGCGTTCATGCGCTGGGTGTTGGCCCGGAACCGATTCCGCAGAAGAAATTGACGGCCGAAAAATTAGCGACCGCTATCCGTACCGTGACGGCCGACAACGCTATGCGCCAGCGAGCCGAAGCCCTGGGCGAGCAAATCCATCTCGAAGATGGCATTGCCAACGCTGTTAACATCCTTGAGAATCTACAACAACCTGTTTATTGAGTTTTATGACGCGCAGATCGCGCTCAACTCGCAAAAACAATTGACAATGGCCCGTTCACAATAATAGAATAATTACATGATCGAAATGACTATCCGAGTACCAGAATCATTGGCAGAACGAGTGTCAGCCGTCAGCGAGCGACTTCCAGAACTCCTTGCCTATGGGTTGGAGGAACTCTCACCGTTGCCGAATGAAATCTACCGCTACATCTTAGAATTTCTCATCAGTCAACCAACGCCGGACGAGATTGTTAACTTTGAGCCAACATCTACGATGAATGAGCGAGTAAGCGAACTTTTGGAAAAAAACCGGACAAGTACTTTAACAACGGCCGAGTCAGAAGAGTTAGATGA
>CAYPHY010000012.1:0-53190 GCA_964410625.1 uncultured Ardenticatenaceae bacterium
TCATTGTCTCATTGTTCATTGCTTCATCACGCATAGAGCCGGTAGAAGCGGAAGAAAAAGTTGTCAATTGGCAACACTTCTACTTTACGGAAGCCCGCTTCCTGTGCATAGCGGCGGAGTGTTTCCGTTCGCATCACCGTGCCGGTAGCGGCCGATGGCGCCTCGGCCATTCCCACCGGCAGACAGTGGAGAATGCTCCAACCATACATCATCCATTCTACCTCGTTCCCTTCCGGCGTGAAAGTATCGCCCACACGCTCATCCACAACGATGACCGTCCCCTTCTCACCGGCCAAACGGCGCATGGTACGCAGGGCGGCAACGGGATTGCCCATGTCGTGGACACACTCAAAGGCGGTCACCAGGTCATAGCGGCCGATCAACGATGGATCAGCGGCATCCCGTTCGTGGAAGTTAAGACGGCCGTTCATCTGGTAATCGGCCGCATGATCCCGTGCCATCTCAATCGAAGGGGCATCGAGGTCAAAACCATCAACACGGGCATTGGGATAAGCGCGGGCCATACCAATGCTCGACCAACCGACGCCACAGCCAATGTCGGCAATCAACGCTGGTGGATCAGCCTGTAAGCGGGAATGAACATCGGGAATGGCCGGTAGCCACTCCGTCCCTAACTGCTGGAGGAACATGGTGCGGTTCATATTGCCCTGTCCCACTCGTAAATCATGGCCGTAGTCGGCATAGGGAACGCCGCCACCTTGTTTATAAGCCTTGAGCAAGGCATCGAGCGGCCGTGTGGCGGCAACAGCCAACTGGCTAAGCGGGGCGAGGTAGTTGAGGCTCTCCCGGTCGGTTAAAACTTCGGCATAGGCGGCCGGCAAGCGGAAACAGCGCCCGGCTGCTGGCGCAGCGTGGTCCTCAACCTCCAGAATGCCATAGACGGTTTGTTGTTCAAGCCATTCGCGGGCATAGCGTTCGTTGGTGCGTGTGCGGGCTGCCAGTTCGGCCGAAGTGGCCGCGCCACCGGTTGCCAAAGCGTGATAATAGCCCAACTGGTCACCGATGTAGATTGAAAAAATATCAAACAAACCTCTAGTCGAATCGAGCATCCGCTCCAAAAAGCCGTCGCGTTGTTGTGTTTCTTCAGGGGTAAGCGTTATGTCCATCTGGTTTTCTCCTAATCCGTGGTGCGATTTGATAAATCGCAGAGCGATTGACTAAATCGCAGAGCAATTGACTAAATCGTATGGGCGATTGACCAAATCACAGAGTGATTGACCAAATCGCGCTACGTATGATGCCTGATTTGCAATATATCCCCTTTCACTCTTGTTGTGATCGGCCGATGGTTGGTTTTTGCCCTGTCAAAAGTTAGATTGATCCAATTTTGGCCTATCTTTGTTCTTGACTCTCCCATCGTGGCAAGGTGTAGAATCAGGGAGATGTTTAAGATCGGCGAGTTTGCTCAATTCACCCGTGTCTCGGTAAAGATGTTGCGCCACTATGATGAGTTGGGGCTTCTCAAGCCGGTGCGCGTGGACCAGGAGAGTGGCTACCGTTATTACTCGGCCGATCAGCTCCCGCGCCTCAATCGCATTATCGCCCTCAAAGACCTGGGCTTTTCCCTGCCGCAGATCGGCCGCCTGCTCGACGAAAAGCTGTCGGCCGAGGAGTTGCGTGGCATGTTGCGGCTGAAGCGGGCGGAAGTGGAACAACAGATGCTGGCCGAACAGCAACGGCTAGAGCGAATCGAAGCCCGCTTGCAACTGATTGAACAGGAAGCGGCCGAACCCCACTATGAAGTCGTCATCCGTCCGATAGACGCTTTTCTGGTAGCCTCCATGCGCCAACCATCGAACGGTGAAAAGTCTATTCCCTCTCTATTTGAACAGTTGGAAGCGCATGTGGCGCGTTACCGGGCGCGGGCGGCCGCACCACCGCTGACCATTTACCACACCTCCGGCAACCATGCGCCCAGCGACCACACAACAAACGAAGAGGAGGAAGCCATTGATGTTGAAGTGGCGGTCCCGATCAACGCGCCGTTGCCGGTGGCCGAGCAGGTGACAGTGCGAGCGTTGAAGGGGATTCCAGCGGCCGCCTGCGTGGTCCACACCGGCAGCTATGAGACACTCGATCAGGCGGCGGCCGTGCTCCTACGCTGGATCGAAACGCACGATTATGAAGTGGCCGGGCCAATGCGCGAGGTCTATTTGCGCTTCGGGGCGGATAACGAGGGGTACATCTTACCGGCGGCCTACCTGGCGGCCGAGGAACGGGAGTTTGTGACGGAGTTGCAAATCCCAGTCAGCAAAAAGTAAGCAGCCGGCAGTGGACAGTTGCCAGTACCAAGTAACAAGTCTACCTGCTGACAACTGGCTGCTGCGCACTAAATCAAAGGAGAAAAGATGCGTTACAAGTTATTAGGCAAAAGTGGATTGCGCGTCTCAGAACTATCGCTGGGGACGATGACATTTGGCGAGGATTGGGGTTGGGGGGCATCACGAGAGGAAAGCCGCAGGATTTTTGATCGCTTTGCGGAGGCGGGGGGCAACTTCATTGACACCGCCTGCAACTATACGGAAGGGAGCAGCGAGCGTCTTGTGGGCGATTTTGTCTCCGGCAACCGCGATTATTTTGTGGTGGCGACGAAGTATTCGCTGCGGCCGAACAGTGCCAACCCAAAAGACCCCAACGCCGGAGGCAACGGCCGCAAAAACTTGATCCGCTCCGTCGAAAACAGTTTACAACGGCTGAACAGCGATTATATTGACCTGCTCTATCTCCATATGTGGGACTTCACCACACCAATTGCAGAAGTGATGCGTGGATTGGATGATCTGGTGCGGTCGGGGAAGGTGTTGTATGTTGCTTTTTCGGATACGCCAGCGTGGATTGTGTCTTATGCCGTTGGACTGGCGGAGCAACATGGCTGGGCGCGGCCGGTGGCGTTGCAACTGCCATACAGTGTAGGGAGTCGCGACCCGGAGCGCGACCTCATCCCCATGGCGGCCGAATTGGACATCACCGTCACCGCCTGGGGCCTCTTGGCCGGTGGGGTGCTGACGGGCAAGTACAACCAGGATACGGCCGAACCACGACGTTATGAGGGAGCATCAGAGCGGGCGAAAACGATGGCTGAACGGATTCAGGCGATTGCCAGGGAGGTCGGCCGCACCCCGGCACAGGTGGCGATCAATTGGGTGCGCCAGCGTCCGACAAAAATTATCCCCATTCTCGGAGCGCGGACCGAGCAGCAGATGGTGGAGAATTTGGGGGTATTGGATTTTGAGTTGTCGGCCGATTGCCTGGCGCAATTGGATTCGCTGTCTGATTTTCGCCTGGGCTTCCCCATGGCCTTCCTCAACGACGACGAGGTGCGCAGTCTACTCTTCGGCGAAACGTTCGACTTATTAGATAACCACCACAATCCATACCTGATCGCATGAAGGAAATTTATTGATTTGGCCCTATCGCCGATATATTGAGATTCGCTAAATCAATGTGGGCGCTTGTAGCTAACAGGAAATCCATGCCAATAATCCCGTCAAGCTCAAATCCATAGGCCATAGCGCCCACTTCAATCTCAAAGTTACTGACAATCAAACCGTTTAGCTCAAGCTGATCAACGCGCTTGCTAAAAACGAATTCTGTACCGCCAACGCCTCGAATCCGATGTATCAAATCATCGGATTCAGGATAGATCCCAATCGTCAATACTTTTTCAATCGGAAAGATGGTGCTGGCGGAACCCGTATCTAGTAAAACATTGTTGAAAACTAAGGACTGGCCGCGAAACCTTAGTGTAACTGTAACAAAAGGCAAACCGTACTGTAAGCGGATGTTCATTATAATCCGCGAACACCTATCCAATGACGCTCAGTAATATCAAGCGAAATTCGATCTGTGTGTAAGACGTATAGTTCCCGTTCTGGTGCAGTACGATGAAGCTGAACGTACCGTTGAATGGCTTCGACCGAATTAGGAAAGGTAGCCAGAACAGCTAAGTCGTCCAAAATACGCTTATCACCATCCGAATGCGCTTGAATAGCCTCGACCAGCAACCATTGTTGCCGGTGCTGCCTACGAATCTCTTCCCAAGTCATCATTATTTTCCTTAACCGAATCCGGCTGAATCACTACCCTTGCAAATCTATTGTAGTAGGATTCTACTACAATGGCATTAATTTTTTCCCAGCTTACTGAGCAACATCGGTAATTCACTCAAGCTATTTACTTCAAAAAAGTGGTCTTGTGTCTCCTGTGGCGGCTCGATCATCTCATAGGCCCAGGTCAGGTCGTTGGGGATGTGGACGGCCGTGCCGCCAATAGCGATCACCGGCAAAATATCAGAGCGCATCGAGTTGCCGATCATCATAAAACGGTGTGGCTCGACGCCTAGCCGCTTGAGGATCGTTGAGTAGGTGTCCGGCGACTTGTCGCTGACCACTTCTACATGGTCAAAGTAAGGCGCGAGGCCGGACTGGGTCACTTTGGCCTGTTGGTGGAGCAGGTCGCCCTTCGTGATCAAGACCAGACGATAAGCCTTTGACAGTTCGGCCAGCGTCTCCTCCACCTCATCGAATAACTCCACATCGGCCGCCAACATCTCCTTGCCAATATTCAACAAGCCCTGAATTTCCTCGCCAGTGACACGGCCGTCGGTCAGCAGGATCGACGTTTCAATCAGCGAGAGGATAAAACTCATCACCCCAAAGCCGAAGTAGGGCAAGTTACGCCGCTCCGTCTGCTCGATCAGATCATCTACCGAGTCGGGAACGTGGTGGGCATGGAGGATTTGGCGGAATTTGAGCCGCGCTTCCAGGTAAAAGCGTTCATTGTGCCAGAGGGTATCATCAGCGTCGAAAGCGATTAGATCAAACATGGGGGGAATTGTGGACAGGAGATTGTGAATTGTCAATGTATTTTTTAGTCAGCAACCGTTGCCTGTGCTAAAATTCACAAAGCTTATAGGGGCGTTGAATCACTTGACAACGACGGACGAAGAGCAGGAAGTAACGGCTGAGGAGCAGCAAACGGTAGATTCGAGCAGTGCGCCCGCGAAGAGACGGGGCGTGATTGTGATTGTCGCCATCCTGGTGCTGATAATTGGATTAGGCGCAATTAACTGGTTGTTTCCGGCCCAAAGTTCACAAGCAGAGATCGAACAGGGGACAGCACTTACCCAAACCGGAGGAGAGGAATTGGCAGAAGCCAGTGGGCCAACAACGCTTACCCCTCCCCTGTTGGGTTTGGCAACGCCGTGGGGGGTGATCGGCCGCGATAATCAATCCCAATCTCAATCTCAATCCACGGCCCCCCCCTCTTCGACTGCCCAGGCAGCAACACCTGCACCTCCTCCAGCGGTCACGGTCGAGCTGCCCGCTGAAGCGATGGTCCAGTTATTGGGGCCACCAGCTAACAGCAGCTTTCGACTTGACGATCCCGTTTCTTTTTATTGGGATTGGCCGCTTGCCCTGGGGCCAAACCAGCGATTTGCGGTTTATCTGCGTGCCGGTAGCGATGAGTGGTTGCTTGGGGCAGTAGAGCACAACAATCTAGGCTCCGCTTATCGGCTGCGGGCAGAGCTGACGGAACTGGTTAGTCAGCCCGCCCAATATGAGTGGCTGGTTAGACTGGAGTTGCTGCCGGAAGGGGATGGCGATCGGCCGCAACCCCTGAGAGAAAGCGAAATTCGGCCGTTATTGTTACTTGGTGATTAAAAAAGCACATATTTTCATCTGATCGTGCAGCTTTTGGCGTGTTTTCGTCGCTCAGGCGTAGGATAATTCACCCAGCGTGAATTGCAAAATTGTGTGTATAATAGTAAGCTTGAAAGGTTCAGGGGACCGTGTATAGGCCAACGCCGAAACGAAACTCAGCCGGACTGCCCTTGAATCAAGTTTTGGGAAGCGGATTCGGGTCCGCCAAAATTGCTAAACATGTTGACGCACGAGCAGGAAAGTCTTTCCGGGCAACAGATCGGGAACTATGAGATCGTGGAGCTAATTGCTGCACGCAAGGTGAGCGATCTCTATCTAGCGAGAGATATTAAACTAGACCGCCTCGTTTATTTAGAGGTATTGCGGACGACGGCCGATGAGGACGCCGACCTTGCCGCGCGGTTCCAGCGGCGCATGGAAAGCGTCTCGCAGCTTAAAGACGACGGCATCGCCCTGGTCAGTGACATTGACTTTACCGAAGACAACCTGCCTTATGCGGTCATCGAATATTTCCCGGCCACGACGCTTGCTGCCAAGTTAGAAACATTAAATGAGAACGAAGAGCTGCTGCCGGTGATTGAGTCGCTGCGGCTGGCGCAGCAAATTGCCCAGGCGCTTTCCGCGGCCCATTCAGTCGGTCTGGTGCACCACGATCTACGCCCGGAAAATATCATGCTGCGCGAAGACGGCACGCCGGTCTTGCTCGACCTGGGCGTGCCGATTGTGGTCACGGCCGACTCCGTACTCAACGCCACTGACGGCGATGTGATCCATTATGCCTCGCCGGAAGAGCTGGAAGGCAAGACGATCGGCCGCCGCAGCAACATCTACTCCCTCGGCGTCATCCTCTATGAGTTGCTGGCCGGGCACCGGCCAAAGCTCCCCACCCTGCCCTATGACATCTTCCCCCAGGCCAACATGCCCAAGGAAGAACCGCTGGAGGAAGCGCGAGAGGGGTTGGCAGGTGAAACCTACCGGCTCGTACGCAACTGCTTGTGGCGGCAGGAGTGGAGCCGCTTCGAGACGGCCGAAGAGCTGATCACCGCTATTGAAACGGCGATCCTGGCCGAGCAAGAGTTACCGAAGACACCCGCTTGGACTGGCAACCGGCGACGTTCGATCTATGCGCTGATGCCAATTGCCATCATTGCGCTGTTGGTGCTGGGCTTTCTGGTCGTGCGTAATAGTCTGGGCAGTAATAACAACGACCCCCAACCAACCGAACCGGCCACCACGACCGCCCAGGGGCTTGGCGACGAAATAACGGCCACGCCGAGGACAGATAGCGAGGCTACCACGACTCGCTCACCTATCGGCGATAGCATTCGCATGGGTGCCCCCGCTTCTAATCGCCAATTTACCCGCAACGACCAGATCAACTTCAACTGGTTTTGGCTCAATGTCTTAAATCCTGGCGAACGCTTCACCGTCTATATCCTCGATGGAGAGGATGAATACCGCATTGAACCCAGCCTCATTGAGCCGGACAGTGATGATACCTACCGGCTGACTGTGAATGCGGCCGATATTCCTACGAACTCAACCGACCTGGCCTGGCAGGTGCGCCTGGAAGACATCAGCAGCGGCGAGGTGCGGGTCTTAGTGACCAGCAACACCATTCCCTTTACGATTATCGCCAGCACCCCAACAGCCACAGCAACCCCTTCGCGCACGCCAACGGGGACGGCGACGCCAACGGCAACCCCCTCGCAAACGGCAACGGTCTCGTCTTGTGTCCCTTCGCCGCCATCCGATTGGGTACTCTACAGCGTTCAATTGGGTGATTCGGTGGCCGGTCTGGCGGAAGAACGGAACATCACACCGGAATTCGTTATGTCGGTAAACTGCCTGGAAGATGATGAGTTGAGTATCAACCAACAACTTTACTTACCGCCTCTGCCGGTGACGCCAACACAACAACCGCCACCGACGCAGCCATCGGGCGGAGGAGTGACGGCCGTGCCGCCTGATCCGACGGATACGCCGGGGTCACAGCCACCGCCACCACCACCGCCACCACCCGATCCGACGGACACGCCGGAACCGGAACCTGAACCGCCGACCAGCACGCCGCCATCGCCGCCGACCCCAACCGAGCCGGCCCCGCCACCGCCATAGGGTAGGGATGCAAAGAGTGGAGGAGTAGATGGGTGACTACTCCTGCCAGGACTGTTGCAACTCGGCTGTTGCCAGGAAGGCTGAGTTTTCACCTCATTTTTACCGTTTTGAAGGTCGATCAAGTGGTAAGATATACGCCATAACCTCGCGAAACGCGCTGTTGGCAGCACTGTTTTGGCTTTTTCGTGTGGTAGTCTGGTCGCGCAAGTGCGTGGCCGCACCAAACATGAAGTGGGAAAGGCCGAATGTGCAAGAATGGGCGTAATCATAGAATGCGAGGCGCGTTGTGGAGAGGAGCAGCATGATACAAAAACGCAAGATGATGGTGGTTGGTTTATTGGTTATTCTTCTAACCACTTTGTTAAATGGTGGAACGGCCGTTGCCGCGCCGCCGGTCATTGCCTCTGACCAAGTCCTGACCATCCCTGAACACAGCCCCAACGGCAGCAGCCCAACCCCGGACACGATTCAAGCCACCGATCCAGAAGGGACAAACCTGACCTTTGCCGTCACAGGCGGCAGCGGTATGGGTGTGTTCGCGGTTGAAGCCTCCACCGGCAAGGTGACGGTAAGCAACAATAGCAACTTGGACCGTGAAACCAATCCCAGCTTCACGTTGCAAATAGAGGTTACGGATGAGGCGATGGAGGTGGGCAACGGAACGGTCACCATTGCGCTATCCGATATATCGGATAACCCGCCGGTGATGGAGAACCAGACGTTCAATGTGGCCGAGCATAGCCCCAACGGCACAACGGTTGGCGCGATCAAATTTACCGACCTTGATACAAGCGACACCTGGACCTTCACTGTCACTGGAGGGACAGGCCAGGGCGTCTTTAATGTGAACTCCAGCAATGGGATTATCTTTGTCAGTAATAACGCAACGCTGAACCACGAAACCAACCCATCCTTCACGCTGAATGTGGAGATCAAGGACAAAGCAGGGGCTACCGACACGGCCACGATGACGATTAACGTCACCAACGTTAATGAGCCGCCGGTGGTCAATGACCAAAGCTTTTCCGTCAATGAGGATAGTGCGAATGGGACAGTCGTAGGCACGATTGTTGCCTCTGATCCAGACAGCGGCGACGAGCTGACCTTCGCCCTCTCCGGCACCCCTACCCCTCCCTTTGCCGTCAACCCATCCACCGGCCAACTAACTGTCTCCAACAGCAGCCAAATTAACACTGCCGGGACCAGCTTCGAATTCACGGTGACTGTCACCGATAAAGGCACTCTTTCTGATACAGCAACGATCACCGTAAACGTCACAGAGGTGAATGATGCACCGACGACCTCCGGCATTGCTGATGTTAAGGTGAATAGGAATGCATCACCAACTACTATTAATCTCGCCGCCTCCTTCGCTGATGAGGAAGATGAAGATAGTGAGCTGGTCTATACCGTTCAAAACAACTCCAACGGCAGCCTCTTCGACTCCGTTGGGATCAGTGGCACAACCTTGACGTTGAACTATGCAGCCGGGACGAGTGGAACGGCCAATATCACCATTCGCGCCACCGACACGGGTGGGAAATTTGTAGAAACAACTTTTAAGGTAACAGTCAACGGCCCACCAACGGCCGCCAACATACCCGATGTCAACGTCAATGAGGACGCGCCCAACACCCAGATCAACCTGCACAATGTGTTCAGCGACGTTGAAGACGCCGACACCGCGCTGGTCTATACCATCCAAAACAACACGAATGAGAACCTCTTCACCAGTGTAGCGATCGATTCGCCAAATCTCGTCCTTGACTATGCTCCTAACGCCTTTGGTCAAGCGACGATTACCGTGCGAGCGACGGACACAGGCGGCCTGTTTGCCGAAGCCACGGTGAAGGTGGTTGTCGCTCCGGTCAACGATACGCCAACCACCAGCGGTATCAGCGATGTGGAAGTGAACGAAGATGCGCCCAACACCGTCATCAATCTATACTCGTCGTTTAACGACGTCGAAGATGATGATGAGCAGATGACCTATGCAGTCGTCAACAACACGAATGAAGGGCTGTTCGATAACGTAAGCATTAGTAATGGATTGCTGACCCTGAACTATAAGAACAATGCGACCGGGGTGGCAAATATAACCGTTCGCGCAACGGACACGGGAGGGGCGTCGGTCGAAACAACCTTTAAGGTAACCGTGCTTCCCACCAATGATCCGCCAACAATCGATCTGAATGGCAACCAGTCAGGGACAGGGTTTAGCGCCGTATATAACACTAGCGGCGGGCCGGTCTTAATTGTCGGCAACAATCTGACGGTCAGTGATATTGATAGCTCGACGATTCAATCGGCAACGATCACGATCAAGAATCGTCAAAATGGTTCATCGGAGCGATTGACCGTCAATACATCTGGCACAGATATTGAAGATTCTATAAATAGTAATGTGTTGACGCTTACCGGACCGGACAGCCTGGCTAATTTTATCCAGGTGCTGCGAACGGTACGATATGAGAACGTATCACCTGATCCAGATCGGCGGGAACGACAAATCGGCTTTGTCGTTTGGGATGAAGAGTCAAAAAGCAACGAGGCGATCGCCACCGTCAATTTCATCAGCCCCGGCGTCACCATCCGTGTGACCGATGCCCAGGGGAATCGGATTCAGACCATCGAGAGTGGCAGCACGGCCGTCTTCAATGTTCGCATCACGAACAGTGGCGACACCCCATTGGCGAATATCAAAGTCAGTGCCCCGCAAGCGCCAGCGTGCGAGACGGAGCTTGATTTTTCTACTCTGGCAGTAGGCCAGAGCAGAAGCTACGCTTGCTTCAAAGAAAATGTGACGGCGCGGTTTAATAATGCAGTCACTGTCACGGCCGAAGACGCCACAACCGGTGGCGAGGTGACGGCAAGTGATACGGCCGTTGTTCGTGTCGAAGACCCAGACATCCAATTCCTGGTCACGCCCGATCCCGGCTCATACACAATCCTCGTTGGTGGCAATGCGACTCTGGATGTGTATGTGAAAAATACCGGCCCGTCGGAGTTGCGTAATGTGACCGTGACCGGTCAAGTTCGCCATAACGGAAGTGATGAGTATGAACCTTTTTCCGCTTGTAACCGCGACATTGGTACAATTCCTACTGAGGGGGTGGTCGAATACCAATGCACTCTACTCAACGTCCAACAAGGCTTTATAGTCGAGTTGATGGTGACAGCGCTGAGTGTGGCCGGAAACACAACCATCGAGCAGTTTGACATTGCCGAAGTAGAAGTGCTCAGCCTGGAGGTTCAGGTTACCACAACGCCCTTTGAGGTTTTGGCCGGACAACCCACCGATGTCGTGTTTAACATCACAGTTCGCAACACCGGCAGCAAGGAGCTGTCGCTACAGAGCCTGTTCAGCATGAACACGCTGGGCCAAACGATTCATGGGGAGTTGACCAATTCCAATAATAACCTGGTAAAGGAGAATAGTTGCGCCGATGATGGCTCACCTCCTCTACTGGGACCTAATGGTGATGAATATTCTTGCCAATATACGGCGAGAGTGACGGCTCAACCGCCCGCTTATACGGCCATTATCCGCGCCATTGCCGAAGACCTCGATGATCCGGCGGCCGAAGATGTGCAGGCCGAAGGCAATGTGACCATCTCTGTCTCCAGTGCACAGCCCGTCGAACTTACGTTGACAGCATCTCCCTCCAGCCTGGTCGAACCCGGTGGAACCGTCCGGCTGACGGCTTCGGTGCGCAATAATCAGTCTACGGCGATCACCTTACAGAGCCTGCGTGACTCCAAGCTTGGCAATCTGCATGACCGCGGCACTTGCAAGCTGCCACAGTCCATCGCAGCCAATAGCAGCTATAGCTGTGAATATGATGTCGTAATTAGCGACCTGGCGGCTGGTGATACCGTTACTCACGCAGTGACGGCCGTTAGCGGCAGCCAATCTTATAATGATGATGTGGTAATCACCATCACTTCTCGCCGGGAACGGCGCATCCTGTTGCCGGTGGTCACCGATGGCTATGTCGCTGGCGAACCGAACAACAGCTCCTGCGAGGCCCAGCCCATCGCCATCAACACTAATACCTTCTTCTTGCCCGATGATACAAGTGACTGGTATAGCTTTACATTAACGGAAGAGTCTGATGTCGTCGTGACACTGAGCAATCACGTTCCTGGGCAGGGCCAACTACTGCTCTATAGCAGCAATGATGAGGATTGTGCCCGTCCAAATTACATCAAGCATAATGGTGATACTTATCCACCAATCATCACCACGAGAGTGGTTGATTTAGGCATACAGCCGGAAGGAAATTATCTCATTTGGGTGCTGACTGATGTGAACTTTAACAGCGTCCAGCCTTATACGTTGCGGGTAGACGCGACAGTGCCGTGAATCGAGCGCTTAGCGAATTAGAGCTTGGAGATTAGCAAGCAGGTGATTTCAGTAATAACGTCATGCTGAGTGGAGTGAAGCATCCCCGGTACGTGGCCGTGTAAAGACCATTGAAAGGGATGCTTCACTCCGCTCAAAGTGGCAGGCAGGGGTCGTTTGAAACACCGTACTAGAAGCTTGGGGGATAGACGAGTGGGGAATGGGAGTGTGTGATGGTTGTTTAAGATAGATCGCTCATCTAGTTAGTCGAGAAGGAAGGGAAGTAGAAGTGCAAAGGAAGTATCGCGTTCCACCAGTCGGTCTGGTTTTGCTGTTGGCCTTATTGGTGGGCATGACATGGTGGATAGCGCGGGGTTCGGCCGGAGTAGCGGCCGAGCCGCTAGACGACGAAACACCGCCAGAAAACGAACCGGCGGCCGTTGCCCATCTGACCATCGCCCAAACACCGCGGCTACAGGAGAACGTCTCTGCCGGTGCCGATGTGGACTTCAGCGTAACCATCACCAATTCGGGAACGGTGCGGCTGGAAACTATCTCTGTCACCAACAGCGTAGCAACTGATTGCAATCGCAACAATGCCGGGCCGCTAGACCCTGGCGCGACGAAAACCTATAGTTGCGAGGTTGATAATGTTAAAAGTAGCTTTCTGAATGTTGTCACCGCCGAAGGCAGCACGGCGACAGCGGGTGCAGTCACCAAGCAAACGGATGCCTTTGTGCAGGTGGCGCAACCGAACATATTAATTCTCAAACGGCCGGACACCCAAACCGTCACCCGCGGCTCCACTGCTCGCTTCACGATTGCTGTGCAGAACAGGTCAAACGAAATCTTGACCAACGTGAGCATAACTGACAGTCAGGTCCCTGATTGTACTTTTGATCCCCCCCTGGGCTTCAATCTCGCTCCTGGCGAAAGTCGTGACTATCCTTGCAGCCTCCTCGATGTGCAGGCAGCATTTGCCAATGTAGCCATAGTCGAAGCGACGGCCTTAACTTCCGGTTCCACCATTTCGGCCGCTGATGTAGGCTGGGTCGAACTGCTCGATTTGCAAGCGACAATCCGCGGCAACCCCTCCAGCGTGCCGGAACCGGGAGCGCTGGTGACTTTTACCATAACTGTCAATAATAGCGGCAGCATCCCTCTGACTTTACGCTCCCTGGTAACGAATCAATTTGGGGACGTGATGATCCCCGGAAATCCATTGATCGAGGCTGGCAGCAATCGTTGCCTGCCCTCCACGACCTCTCCCTTCCTCGCTCCTTCCGGTGGCGTGTTTGAATGCTCCTTTGTAGCCTCAGTGGCGGGGCAGCCCTCCAATTTCAGCGTCATCCTGACCGCTGCGGCCGAAAGTGGAAGCGGCGAAGGAATCAGCGCGACCACCAATACGACCGTTACCATCACCGATCTCCCTTCATCAGTTACGGTCAATGTGACGGCCGATCCCCCCTTCGTCCCTGCTCCGCGTGGCACAGTTACCTATTCGGTGCGCCTGGTGAATAGCAGTGAAGTGGACAGTATACGAATCAATAGCCTGCGCGACTCAATTTTGGGAGATTTGAATGGTCAGGGTGATTGTGCATTGCCCACCCCTCCGATCCCTGCGGGAGGCTCCTATCAATGTAGCTTTAGTGATGAGCTGCGCGGGGAGGTAGGGGATACGATTGAACGGACGATCACGGCCACTGGGGTGGATGATGATCCCACCCCGAACCCCGTGAGCCATAGTCTGGTGGTCAGCGTAGGTATTACAGAAAGGGAAGCTGAGCAAATCTTTCTGTCCACAATTGCTGATGACGTTGTTGAGCCAAACAATTCCTGTACAGATGCTTACCCTGTGCACCTCAACTACCAATACCATTTCTTTGCCGAAGATTTTCAAGATGTCTACTACTTTAATCTGGAAGATACCCTGTCCGTTCGTGTGGAGATGACGAATTTTGCCCCTCTTGCCGGACAGCTTGTTGTTTGGACAGGGGATGGCTGTGCGCTACAAACACCTCCTCTTGGCCGCAACCCAGATACCGCACTCAACAAGACGGTTGACCTGGGTTCACGGCCGCCTGGATTCTATGTGATCCAGATTCTCAACGATGGGCCGAAGAACACCGGTGTGCCCTATGGTTTAATCGTGCGGACGGGGCCCTAAGTGATCTTAAGATTAATATTCATCTTGATGCGTTACACTCACAAAAAGGTTTTGCCGGGGACAATTGTGTTCAGATCAGGTATCCAAGCCTGTCGCTTATTTGAGGGAAAGATCGAAACAGCACAGAGAAGTAGTGAAGGCTGCGAATATCGGCGTCTGACAGATGGTAATAGCAGATGTAAATGGCGCAATTGTCTGTATGTGAGTGTAATATAGATGGCCGTAATTAGTTTATTTACGGAGCTAATTGATCAGTACAAGATCGAGCAACATTTAGCTCAAAAATCTTATACCGATCTCTATCTGGCGTTTGATGTGGATGAGAATCGCCAGGTAGTGCTTGATGTCTTGCGCCCGGAGTTTGCCCGTGACGAGGTGTTTGCGCGTCACTTCATCAACCGTGCCAGGGCGATTGCCCAAATTCGCCACCCTAATATCACCCCTATCTACCAGGTCGGCCGCACCCCCGACAATCTGCCCTACGTCGCCCAGGCACGTATTGAGGGGTATTCGCTGGCCCAACGATTGGCGCAACTGGCAAACCAGGGCGCACCTGTGCATAGCATCTATACTTTGAAACTCGTGCGCCAACTGGCGGAAGCGCTCTTGCTGGCCGAGCGACTGGACATGTTCCATTATGAGTTGCAGCCGGCAAATGTCTTGTTAAAGAACGTCACCCAACAGACGGATGACGCGCTGGTCTTGTGCGATCTCTTTATCCCACTCAATCCGGCCACCATTGAGAATGCCGGTGACAAGGCCCTCGCTTATCTTTCGCCGGAGCAGCGTGAGGGAAAAGAGGTAGACGCCGCCAGCCATGTCTATTCGCTGGGCGTGCTTTTATATGAAATGTTGGTCGGCCGTCCGCCAACGCGGCCGGTGCAGCTTTGGGAACCCGCCCTACGCGGACTGACCGCAGGGGCGACGATGCTCCAACGGGAACGGGACGATCTGGCGGCCGAGACTTATGCGCTGGTTGATCGCTGTCTGCGCCGCGAACCGCGCCGCCGCTTTCAAAGTATCCGCGAATTCATTGATGGAGTTGAGAACGCGATTGAGGCCGAACGGCTGCGCGTCAGCAGCAGTATGGGACAGGCGGCACAACATAGTCGCCGCCCCTGGGCCGTGATCCTCACGCTGGCCTTCTTAAGCCTGATCGTGATCGCCAGTTTTGCCATGTTACAAAGCAATAATGGCACACCGCCTCCTACCTCTGTGCCAACCATTTTGGCTGTGATCGCCGATGATCCGACCAACACAGTGGCAGCGGCCTATCCTTATCCGGCGGGTGAAGAAACGGCCGAGGCTGGCGGCGTGGTGCTGGATGTGCCAACGCGCACCCCGACAGAAAGCAGCGCCACCGCCGACACCCCAGAAGCGTCGGCTACAGCAGCCACAGAGGCCACAGCCACGCAGAGCGCATCAGCCACACTCGCTCCAAGCCGGACGCCGCGAGCAACCATGAGTCCAACGGCGGGAGCAACCGCTACGGAAACGCCAACGCCGCAACCGGCCGTGCGGGTGATCGTCCCCTCGGCCAATATCCGTACCGGCCCCGGAACGGACTATCGCATTCTGGGGTTTTTGGTCGAAGATGAAGTGGTGAGTGTCCTGGCCTGGAATGGTGAAGGAGAAAACCCCTGGTACGTGGTCCTGACCCCCAATGATATGGTTGGCTGGCTGGCGGCAAGCGCCACGGAACCCGTCACCTCACCGATAGAGGATAATCCGTTGATTGTGGGTGGCGTGCCACCGGCGGCGACGATTCCGGCCGCCCCTTCGCCAACGCCCACAGTGACGCCTTTGCCGACCTTCACGCCCTCTCCAACGCCGACGGGAACGGCCGCTCCGCCACCTATCCCTGATCCCGGTGAGGACGGTGGTGGCGATGATGGCGGCGGAGAGGTTGATCCGCAGCCCACAGACCCGCCCGAAATACCAACCGAAACGCCGCCACCATTACCTTAATCGGCGGAAACGGTGTTTGTCTATTAGACCACGACTCACAAACAGAGGTTTTGTATAACTACGCGAAGTGTCAATGCCAATTCTAAAATCCACTGCGTGATTTGGCTCAGGAAACATGATGAAAATAAATCGAGGCATCCGGGCGCTGGCCCTCCTGTGCATTATGGTGCCACCCTTTATTGTGCTGCTCGCCTTTGTCCATCTGGTTATGGCTCAAACAGGCGTGCCGCCACTGTTAGATTTGAACGGCCCTACAGTAACCGGTATGGATTACTCCACCAACTATACCGAGGACGGCCCCCCCAGTGCGATTGTCAGTTCTACCGCCCTAACCATCGTAGACAGTGATAGCACCAACCTATCGTCGGCAACCATCCGCTTTAACCCACCTCCGCCGGATGGGAACCTGGAATCGTTGGCGGCCGATCCCAAGGGGACGGGGATTACCGTACAGGGATATAACAGCAACCAGGCCCGTCTGCGTTTGACCGGCAACACCTCTGTTGCCGCCTACCAGGAGGTGATGCGCACCCTCACCTACCTCAACACTTCCCAATCACCCGACCCCACAGACCGAAAAATCGAGTTGTTTGTGGTGGATAGCGATGGCAATCAAAGTGCGACGGCAGTCAGCACGGTTATTGTCCACCCGGTGAACGACGCGCCAGTTTTGGACAATAGTGGCGACATGGTGATGACCCCAATTAACGAAGATGAGGTTAATTCGCCCGGTAATGCCGTAGGGACGATCATCAAAAGTGCCGAACAGGGGGGCGCAGACCGGATCACCGATGTGGATAAGAACGCACTAGAGGGCTTTGCCGTCATTGAAGCGGCATCCGCCAATGGAACCTGGCAATACTTAGCCGATGGTGGGTCTAGCTGGCTCCCATTCACCGGGGTGTCGAACGAGAGCGCCGTCTTGTTAAACACCGGAGCCCGCATCCGCTTCGTTCCCAATCCCGGCTTCAGCGGCTCAGTCAGCTTCACCTTTCGCGCCTGGGACCAAACATCTGGTAGTAACGGGGAGACCGGAGTCAATGTTTCTGGTGAAAAAAATGGCGGTAAGACGGCTTTCAGTACAGCAACGGAAACGGTGGCGTTAACCGTTTTAACCGTCAACGATTTGCCAATTGTGGACCTAAACGGGCCAGAAGAAGGGCGGGATTATCGCACGAGCTTTGCCGAAAACAGCAGCCCTGTGCCGATAGCTTCTTCCAGCGCAACCGTCAGCGATGAAGATTCGACTTTGTTAGCGCGGATGGTGGTGATGCTGACAGATGCTCTGGACGGTGAGGCCGAAATGTTGGCCGCCAATACGCTGACAACGAGCATCACGGCCGAACCCTATAATCCCGAAACCGGCGTGCTGTTGTTGAATGGCCCTGATACAGTGAGCAACTTCCAGTTGGTCCTGCGCCAGATCGTCTATAACCACACCATGCCGGAGCCATCTTCTGGTAATCGTGTCGTTTTTGTCGTGGCTAACGACGGCGAGAATGACAGCCAGCCGGTCAGTAGCACCATCGCCGTGAACTTGATCAATACCGCCCCGGTGCTGAACGCCTCCGGCACATACCGGCTGAGCGATATTCCCGAAGACACGGCCGAGCCAGCCGGAAACGCCGTCCAGGAGATTATCGCCAGCGCAGGCGGCGACCCGATTACCGATCCTGATCCCGACGCCGAAGAGGGGATCGCCGTCACCGGTGTCAACGACAGCAACGGCCGCTGGCAATATACCACCGGGACCACCTGGCTCGATTTTGGGGTTATTTCCGATACGGCGGCGGTGTTGCTCAATGCCGCCGCCCGCATCCGCTATCTTCCCAACCCCAATTACAACGGGCCGGCAGGCAACCTGACCTTTCGTGCCTGGGACCTGACCACTGGAGCGAATGGGCAACGCAACGTGGATGTATCCCGCAATGGCGGCTCAACCGCCTTCAGCAACGCATCGGCCGTCGCCACTTTGACCGTCACGCCGGTGAATGATCGGCCGAGCGCCACCCTCACCGACAACATCACTCCCACCTATGTGGAAGATGCTGCGCCCGTACCCTTAATTAATGGCACATTGCAGCTAAGTGATGTAGATAATCCATTGCTCTCCTCAGCCACATTGACCATCACCAATCTGCTGGATGCAGGGGCGGAGTGGCTGCTGGTTGATACCAGTGGGACCAACATCGTCCCCACCTACCATGCTGAGAGCGGCGTGTTGCGTCTGGCCGGGCAAACAACGCTGGCAAACTATACTTCCGTGCTTAGAACCGTTGCCTATCGCAACTCATCGCAAGACCCAACTGAAGCGGAACGGAGCATCGAAATGGTTGTTTCCGATGCGACGCTCTCCAGCACGGCCGTCGTGCTAAATGTCGCCGTGCAGCCGGTCAATGATCCGCCGGTCGTTGATCTCAATGGCGCAGGGTCGGGCATAGACTACGTAGGCGAGTTCATCATCAGATGGGGCCCTGCGCCCGCTGTTGATCAAAATTTGAGCGTTGTGGATGTAGACAATACAACCTTGACCGGAGCAGTGGTCAAGATCGTCAACCCGCAGAATGGGGAAGCGGAACGACTGACGGCCGATACCAGTGCCACGCCCAACATCACCAGGGTTTTCGACCCGGACACCCATGAACTACATCTGACCGGCACAGACAGTGTTGCTAATTATCAATTGGTACTGCGAACCGTTCGTTACAACAATCTTTTGGACTCCCCCAATATGGCGGAGCGGCGGATTGAGTTTGTGCTTACAGATGGCTCGGCGACCAGTGCCGTTGCCAAAAGCACGCTCCATATTCGAGAAACGCCGATCAGCTTAGTCTATCTCCCCGTCCTGACTCCGGCACGCGGCGACGAACCAAATAACAGTTGTCCCGAAGCCCTGAGCATCAATACCAATCACTCCTACTCCTTCCTCCCCAACGACGAAAATGATTGGTACTACTTTGATCTAGCCGTCGCACAGGATGTAACTGTGGAATTGACCAACTTTGTCCCGCGACAGGGACAGATCGTTATCGCCAGCGGTTCGTCAACTTGCCAGGGGCTGCAACTGGTTGGCAACAATGGCAATAATCAAACCGAAAAGATCGTTGATCTAGGTACTCGGCCGCCGGGTCGCTACTTTATCTGGATCATCACCGACGGAACCTTCAACAATACGGTCCCCTATAATCTGCTTGTCCGCACGGAATAATAACCATAATGACAACAGCGGATAGAGAAATAAACGGATAATCCTGCTCCCACCCGCTCATTTCTCTATCCGCTGTTACCCTTGACATAACCACCCACATGTTCTAAAATTTCGCATACTACTGATTTGTAACGTAAGCAGTAGCCAGTTAGCAGTAAGCAGAATGCTTATCAGGAGCGTTTGCGAACTGTCCACTGCCGACTGCCCACTGTCTACTTATCCTGGCGGAGGCGACATGATGAGCGATATACAACGTGAACTGTTCCCGGCGGAAGCCGACGCGGCCGAAGATGGCAGAAAGGCCCCTCCCCTACACAGCGATGCCTCACTCCAGGCGGCCATCGGCTTATTTGAGAAGCATATGCTGGAACAGGGCTTCTCCCCCAACACGATCAAGGCATTTGCCAGTGATGTTCGTCTCTTAGGTCAATATGTGGGGATCGGCCAACCGATTGGGGGAATCGGCACGAAAAACCTCAATGACTTTCTCGATTGGCTGGTACACGAGCGCGGCGTTCCCTGTAGCCCGAAATCTTATGCGCGACGGGTGACGACGCTGAAGGTCTTTTTTAAGTGGCTCCATGATGTGGGCGTTTTGCCCGATGATCCCGCCGCGGCCGTCATCCAGCGTAGCGTGACCAGCCCTCTGCCGGAAGTGCCGGGCGAGGAGGAGTTGCAGCAAGCCTTGCTGGTCACCGAAGCCTGGCGCAAGGGTGAGGAGACAGATGGGGGCGAACGCAAACCGGACGCACGGCCGCACCTCTTGCTGACCCTGTTGTTGCAAACGGGGATCAAAAAGAATGAGGCGATGAGCATTGTCCCCAACCACATAGATAGCAGCGATCCCAATCGGCCGATGCTCTACGTGCGTTATGTCAATCCTCGTATGCGCTATAAAGAGCGCAAACTCCCCCTACAACCGGAATGGCTCGATGTTCTGGAGGAGTATCTGGCGCAGTATGAGCCACCGGACACGCTATTCACCTGCACCCCGCGCAATCTGGAATATATCCTCCGCGACGTGGGCGAGGCGGCCGGTCTGGCGCCGGGGCTGCTGTCCTTCGAGAATCTACGCTGGGCCTCGGCGCTCCATGATTGGCGCAACAACGAAGAACCCGACGACATTCGCCAAAAGCTGGGCCTCTCCAAGATCACCTGGCGCGAAACCAAGTCAAAGCTGCAAAAGCTGATTGAGAAAGAGCAGATGGTGGAGAGTGAGGAGTGATGAGTGGGGAGATTAGAGACTGAGAGACTAGGGGGTTAGAGACTGGAGATTTGTGCTAACCTGCTTGAGCCGGTTTGCAACCGCCAAAGACGATACCCTTCCACTCTTTACTTCTCATTCTCAAAGTGAAATAGCTTCTCCCCCTCCTCGGCCGCGTTGAACACCACGCTCTGGCTATCCACGTCCATCCGTTCGGTATCGGGTGTCATGTAGTAAATTTGAGCAGTCAGGCGATAGGGATCGGCCGTCTCCTGATCACGCAGGTGGAGGATCAGGTTGAAGTCCGGCGTCAGCGTCTCGATCACGCTCAAGGAACCGGCCGGTTGCCCCAAACTGTTTTCCAGGCGAATATCAATACACGGCCGTTCAATAAACGGCGTCAGCTCCAGCGCAAAGGCCATCCGCCGTAGGTCCGGATAGACATACAGCCCGATCATCTTAATCCGCACATCCTCGCGCGGCCGTGGCGTCTCTTCTGGATCGTCAAAAAAAGTGATGTTCATCGTCGTTTCACGGGGGGCAAGTTGCAAGTAGCAGATGGCAAGTACCCACTTTCAAGGAATTATGACTTGCCCCCTGCTACCTGCCACTTGCCACACTCAATCTTCAATCTCTAATCTCTAGTCTCCTAGTCTCTCACTCTCCACCCTCTCCACCGGCCGTCTCGCTGGTGGTTCAAAGGAACGCAGTTTTTCTAATACTTGCACCAGTTCCACCTGCCATTCATGCGTTCCCATCTCCCGTTTGAGCCAGATCGCCTTGCGACTGACCCGCGCGGAGGGGCCGAGATAACGTTGCAAATGGTAACGATAATTTTCCAGACCTTGCGTTTCCGCCACCTGAATCTTGATTTGTCCCGCTTCGGTGACAACGGCCGTGACCATCGCCATTTGCGCCAACGCTTTAACACGCAGTTGGTATAACAGGTTATGTACCGGATCAGGGATGGGGCCAAAGCGGTCGGCCAACTCGACCGCCATTTCGTCAATTTCGGCCAGCGTGTCCAGCGTCGCCATCCGCCGGTAAAGACGCAGGCGTAGTTGGGCGTCGGGGACATAATCGGTGGGGATATAGGTCGCCAACGGCAGATCGATCAATGTCCCATCCGGCGGTTCGGCCGGTGGCACTTCGCCGCGCAACTCCGCCTTGCGCCGTTTCACTGCCTTCGCCAGCAAGCGCGTGTACATATCAAAGCCAACAGCGGCAATGTGGCCGCTTTGCTGGCCGCCGAGGAGGTCGCCCGCGCCGCGAATCTCCATATCACGTAGGGCGATGGTATAGCCTGCCCCTAGTTGCGTATGTTCGGCGATGACCTCAAGCCGGGCGCGGGCGTCGGCCGTCAGCGTGCGCCAGGGGCTATGGAAGAAGTAGGCGAACGCTTGCCGCGTGCCGCGACCAACACGGCCGCGCAACTGGTAAAGCTGTGCCAGCCCAAACTGCTCAGCGCGATCCACGATCAGCGTATTGGCATTAGGAAAGTCCAGCCCGCTTTCGATGATCGTTGTGCTGAGCAGAATATCAATCTTACACTCGGCGAAGTCGAGCATGATCTTTTCTAGCTGCCGTTCGCTCATCTGCCCATGACCAACCACCACCCGCGCTTCGGGGACCAGCTTTTCCAACCGTCGGCGGACAATATGGATGCTCTGTACGCGATTATGGACAAAAAATATCTGCCCGCCACGCTCTAACTCACGCAGAATGGCGCGGCGCAGCCGGGCATCATCCGCCTCGCCGACATAGGTTTGCACCGGCAAGCGGTCGGCCGGGGCGGTGTCAATAATGCTGATGTCACGCACGCCGGTCAGTGCCATATGGAGCGTGCGCGGGATGGGGGTGGCCGTCAGCGTCAATACGTCCACTTCCGTGCGCCACTGCTTCAACCGTTCCTTGTGGGCGACACCAAAACGTTGCTCCTCATCGACAATCACCAGCCCCAAGTCTTTGAAGGAGACATCATCAGAAAGCAGGCGGTGAGTCCCAATGATGATGTCTACCTGTCCGGCGCGTAAATCTTCGGTAATCCGCTTTTGTTGTGCCGGGGTGCGGAAGCGGGAGAGCATCTCCACCTTCACCGGAAAAGGAGCCAGCCGTTCGACAAACGTGTTGTAATGTTGCTGGGCGAGAATGGTCGTTGGAACGAGAATGGCGACCTGTTTGCCATCCATCACCGCTTTGAAGGCGGCACGCAAGGCCACTTCCGTCTTGCCATACCCCACATCGCCGCAAATCAGGCGGTCCATCGGCCGATCCCGTTCCATATCCGCCTTCACCTCGGCAATCACCCGTAGCTGATCTTCCGTCTCCCCATAAGGGAAGCCCGCTTCCAGTTCCGCCTGCCAATCGGTATCGTCGGGGAAGGCATGGCCGGGGATGGTCTCGCGAGCGGCGTACAGTTCAAGCAGTTCATCGGCCAGTTCATCGGCCGCGCGTTGGGCGCGAACCTTAGCCTGGTTCCAAACCTTTTCCCCCAGCCGGTGGAAGTTTGGCGGCCGGTCGTCGGGGCCAACCCACTTGCCCAGCCGGTCGGCATGGTGGACAGGGACATAGAGGATGTCGCCATTGCCATAGCGCACCATCAAATATTCGCGCTCCATGCCGCCCATCATCCGTACCACTAGCCCTTCAAATTGGCCGATGCCATAATCGAGATGCACCACATAATCCCCGGCGCGAATATCGGCGAAGGTCGCTTCCGGCGCAGAGGGACGGGGGCGGCGCATACGGCGTGGCGCGGGGCGGCTCCAGCCAAAAATCTCGGCGTCGGTCAACAGTTGCAGCAGTACGCGGCTATCTTCACGTTGCAACAAGGTAAAGCCTTCGGCCAGACTGCCCTGGACGAAGGTCAAACTACCGGCAGGTGGCGTGGTGGTCAGATCTAGTTGTGGCGCGGGCATAGCGGTGGGGGCGGAGAACAGGACGCTTTCCCCATCCAGTTCCACGGGTTCAACAGCTTGTTCTGGTAAGTCCAGATCAGCCGCGCCATTGCTCGCTCTGCTAATCGCGCCATCATCCAGGTCATCAACCGCGCCGTTGCGAGCGCGGGCACGTTTGGCTCCCGGCCACGACTCCTGCCAAATCTCCGCTAGCCGCGCCGCCTGGCGACTGACCACCACGACGCGCTCCCCTTCCCGCTGCGCTTGCTTAAGCTGGTTGACAAAGGGAGTCATCTGCCCCCCATAGCGCGGGCCAGGATCAAAGGAGTCGGCGAGATCGAGCAAACTACTGTCGGTCACCCGGCCTGATTCATCGTTGGGCAGGCTGTCGCCCAGGACCAACGGCCGCCACCACTGCAACTCAGAAACGATCTCTTCCGCCGTATAGAGTGGGTTAGGATAGCCAGGCGGGAGTGCAGCCTGTTCTTCAGCCACCTGATGGGCGTGGTTGTGCAATTCCTCGACGGCCGTCAAAAACTCCGGCCAATCATCAACAACCAACAAGGCTTTGGGGGGCAAATAATCGAGCAACGTCGCCGGACGACTGTAAATCAACGGCAGATAATATTCGAGATTGGGAAAGACATTTCCGGCACGCAAGTCCGCCAGATCGTCGCGCCAGGAGGGCAAGCTCCCTTCCTCAGATTCCGGTTCGTCTTGCCACACCTGTACAAACGCTTGCGCCGCCTCTGGTAACGCCTCGCGGGCGGGCGGAACAACGATACTCGTCAGACGATTGGCCGGATCATCAACCGCCAGAGAGCGCTGGGTCATCGGATCAAACGGCCGCATCGTATCCACTTCATCGCCAAACAGTTCGATGCGCACCGGAAACTCGGCCGCGGCCGGGAATATATCAACAATCCCCCCGCGACGGCTGAACTGGCCCGGCGCTTCGACGACGCTGACCGCCTCATACCCATTTTGCTGCCAGGTAAGCAAGCTCTTTTCCAGATCGAGCGTTTGCCCCACGCGCAGCACGCGCGTGGCCGTGATCGCCCGGCGTTTGGGCATCGTCTTTTGCAAGAAGGCGCGGGCAGAGCTGATGATCAGCGGCGGCCGTTGCAACGCGGGGATAAGCGGATGCTGCCCGGCCAGCAGCTTGGTCAACACCCGCAAACGGCCGAGGCGCGAGCGTTCGCTCCAGGGGCCGCGATCATAAGGCAGCGGCGTGGGTTCGATGAAGCGCAATACCTCGCTGTCGTCCGGCAGCCAGGTTTCCAGTGCCTGTTGCCAGTTGGTCACGTTGTCAATACGGCCGGTCAGCAACAACAGCGGGGCCGGCCGTGCCAGAGCCTGTTGCTGGTAAAGCGCGGCCAAAACCGCCGGACGCGCGGCACGCGACAACTCCAATGCAGGGACATTTCCCGCCCCTTCCTCGGAGCGTAGTTCCTCGCTCAGCTTGTTATAAGCCTTCAGTCGCTCAATTAAGGGTAGCAGGCCGGATATACTCATCGTTGTTCAGTAAGCAGTAAGCAGTGGCAAGTTGCAAGTGGCAGGTAGCAAGTTGTAAATCTCCCAGTCTCCTAATCTCTAATCTCCAATCTCTAACCACTAACCACCCTTCACTCTCCACTCGCCACTAATCCATTATGTCGCGACATCGCCAGGTTGACGCCATCACGCAGGTAGGTTTCTACGGCCGCCACCGCCGCCGCGATCATCTCCTCGACAATCGGCGCGTCCTCACGGCCGAAATCTTGCAATACATAAGCGGCAGGCGGCATTCGTCCAGGGGGTCGGCCAATTCCCAGGCGCAAACGGGGAAATTCTTCGCCGAGGTGTTGGATGAGCGAACGCATCCCGTTGTGTCCACCCGCGCCCCCTTTCTCGCGCAAACGGAGCGTACCAAAGGGCAAATCTAACTCGTCGTAAATCGCCAGCACATTCGCCGCCGGAATTTTATAGTAACGCGCCAACGCGCCGACGGCTTCACCGCTACGATTCATATAGGTTTGCGGCTTAGCCAGCACCACATCACGCCCGGCGATCTTCCCCGTACCAATGATCGCCTTGTTTTGCACCCGGCCGAGGCTGATCTGGTAATCGGCCGCCAGCCGGTCCAGCACCATAAAGCCGATATTGTGCCGGTTCTGGGCATGTTCGCGGCCGGGGTTCCCCAATCCAGCGATCAAGAACCGCTGCTGACCATCGGCCGCTTCCTCGTTTTGCGCTTTATTGCCAAAGATACGCTTTAACATCACGTTCGTGCCATTCGTGAAATTCGTGTCAAAAAATCATCCATCCAACTCCATATCCAACTCAGCCACATTCCACATCGCCGATGGCTGGGTCGGATCAAGCTGGAAGTTCAATACATTCGGGCTGGTGACGGCCGCCTTCACACTGGGAAACAGCGGCAGCGCCGGTAGCTCCTGGGAAAAGAGACGCATCGTATGGCGGTGATTCTCCTCATAGCCCGGCGTCCCCGGTAAGAGCGTTTGCGCCTGGCGACAGGCTGCATCATAAGCTTCATTGGCCCAGCCGGAGACATTGACATTGTTCCAGCCGCCAAACCCTTCCTCCACCGGCCCAGGGATGTTGCTGCTCAGATACAGGCCACAATCGGGCTGGATGCGATTGACCCAGGCAAACTGCGCCAGGTCAAAGCGACGGCCGAACAATGGCCCCACTGGCCCCTCGGCAAACCACGTACCGGCCGCCCGTGTATAGGTATTGGCGTTGATCCCACAAGCCGCCAGGTCTTCGCGCACCATTTCGATGATGCTGCTGCGTAGCGGGCTGGCGTTGTCCGTCCCCAATGTAATTGAGAAAGGCACACCAGCCTCAATGTCCTGGCGAATCCCATCCCCGTCCGCGTCTACATAGCCGATTTCGTCGAGGAGCGAGTTGGCGCGTTGGGGATCATAAGGCCACTGCGTGGCGTCGGTCGGGTGTAGGGGATGTTCGTTGGGGACGAAGGTGTCCATCACGGTGACGCGGCCGTGCATCAATTCATCCACCAGCCGTTGGCGGTTGGTGCAAAGGGCGATTGCCTGCCGCACCCGCACATCCTCAAACCAATCGGGGCGGTTGTTGGCATAGGCAAAAACAGGATCGACGCCAAAGGCGATATGCTCAAAGACTTCACCGTTGACGGTGTGGATGAGCAAGTCTCCACTGGCCTCTGCCTCGGCCAACCCCGGAAGCGCGTCTAGTGTCACCAGATCGTTGGTTAATATATGACATCCTCCGGTGATCTCGGCCGTGATCCGCGCCGGATTAGCCACCTCGTCCCTGGAAAAGAAGCGGAAGGTCAGGCTGCTCAGATAGGGCAACCCGTCGGCCGCGCGATAATAATGCTCGTTGGGAACCAGGCGAATCGTCGCGCCGGGAAGCCACTCCTCGACCACAAAGGGGCCATGGCTCAGTGGCGTTTGCGTCACTTCTGGGGCAACAAGCAATTCCTCGGCGGTAATGGATTCTAGCTGGTGGCGCGGTAAGGGTGTCCAGACGTTGTTAAAGTAGGTGTTATCCAGAAAGCCAGGCAGCCCGACCCACCGCACACTAAGTTCGTCCAGCGCGGTATAGGATTCGGTCAGGTCTACGGTTGTATCAGGGCGCGGCGTCTCGCGGTCGGCCGCCACTTCAAAGCTAAACACCGAGTCATCGGCCGTCACCGGCGTGCCATCCGACCAGACCAATGGCTGGAAGGTGAAATCAACCGTCATCCGCGTCATCTGAATCGGCGTGCTACCATCAAAGACGACCACTTCCCCGGCAGCGTCAACGACGCTGATCCCGGCGGTCAATGTCGTCGGGCGGCCGCTGGCGGAAACCACGCGACTCCCTTCGCCGACCTCAATAATCTCTAACAACGCATCCCCATCTTCCAGGCTGGGCAACTTGACCAAACCTTGTGCCTGGTAGTCGTAGGAGCGAGACGTGACCGGCGACTCATAGAGGGCGTGGCGCACGGCCGTTGCCGCCAGTGAGGTATCATCATAAAGATAAAGGCTGCGCGGTTCCTGCGACATGCAGACAACCAAATCCTTTGGTGGCCGTGGCGTAGGCGTTGGTGGGGCGTCGGTTGGTGTTGGCTCCGGTGTTGCGGTTGCGCCAGCGGCGATGGCATCTGTTGCGGCTTCCGAGGTTCCGGCTGCGGCCGTTTCCGCTACCGGTGGTGGCTCATCACTTTCTGGTGTAATCGCTACATCCTCTTGTTGGCGACAGGCCACAATCAACAGCGCGGCAACCAGCGCCAGGAACATAGTTAATTGCTTTTTCTTCACCCAAATCCTTATCAAAGATTGATCAACGATTGCTAATATGAGGAGTGGTACTGCTACTCAGTCAACAAAAACTCAATCGCTTAGTCTATCACACTTTCCACCCCCAACCAACTCCCGAAAGTTTATAATCATTAAATGATCAGATAATCTTCGTTCGGCGTAACCACGGATATTACGGATGTAACGGCTCAATACGGATTTTTTTCATATATAATAATCCGTGTTTATCCGTCTCATCCGTATTCATCCGTGGTAAAAGGTTAAAGAGGTTGCCTAATGCGTATTGGGGTTATTTCAGATATTCATGGTAACGCTTTCGCGCTTGATGTGGCGCTGGCCGATCTGCGGCGAAACGCGGTTGATCACATCGTCTGCCTGGGCGATGCCATTCAAGGGGGGCCACAACCGGCGGAGGTCGTCGGCCGCCTCCGTGAGCTAAACTGCCCGGTGGTGATGGGCAATGCCGATGAGTGGCTACTGACCGGCGAAGAGTCGGGTGCGGAAGTTATTTCCGATGAGCGTCTGCGAAAGATGAACGATGTCCGCGATTGGGCATTGGCCCAACTCAGCGAAGCGGACCAGGAGTTCATCCGCGCTTTTCGGCCGACGGTCGAGATTCCGTTGGACGATAGACGCAACCTGCTCTGCTTCCACGGCTCACCCGCTTCTTTTGATGACATTATCTTGCCGACGACGGCCGAGGAAGCGTTTCAACGTCTGCTTGTCCCCCATCTGCCACATATTATGACCGGCGGCCATACTCATATGCAGCAAGTCCGGCGCATTGTGGCCAGCGACAGCTTCTTCTTCAATCCTGGCAGCGTCGGCCTGGCCTATAGCCACCAGCAGTCGGAGGCCGACTTCCGCCTGGATGCCTGGGCCGAATATGCCATCCTGACCGTCGAAGGCACGCAGAACCAGCGCATTGCGCTAGAGTTCCGCCGTATACCTTATGATGCCAACAGGTTGATTGAAGTGTACCGAAGGAGTGGACGGCCGCACACCAAGGAGGCAATTGCACAATATCAACTCTAATTGGGGTCAGCCTATCACCGGCAGAGATGGAGCGAGTACTCCACGCCGATTCAACTGGTTTTGTATACCAGCAACAGATTTATTCTACTCGCCTTCACGCTGGTGCAGGCAAATCCAAATGTTCCTCTACCCATTCCCTGACCAGCGCGGAAACAGATTTATCCGCAGCAACGGCTTCAGCATGTAATACGCCCTTCAAAAAGTCGTCGAGATAAAATGTCACAGGAGAGACTCCCTGCGAGCTGCCGTTTGGAGTAAAAGGTTCAAAGTATTCGTCGGGATATAAGTAGCCATCCTCACTTCCTGGTTCGCCAAAACTTTCATCAATTACCCGGATCAAACCGCGCTTTTCCGCCGTCCGGTCGGTGATTGTCTTATAGACCTTCCCTATTGTCAGTCCGAACAGTGGCTCTTCTTGCAATGGTTCCCCAGGCAGTTTGATATACGGCTTATTGTTAATACACTTTACGTAACTCATTCTATCCTCTGCAAATGATAGACTGCTTTGTGATCTCGTTGACCGATTCCCTGTGCTTCAAACCAATGAATTTCAGCGAGCCACACTTCACCGTCATCATATCGGATGACTGCTTTGCCTTTCATCTTTCGCCAGTGACCACGCCCATATCGATTATTAAGATAACCCCGAGCGCGTACTCCTTTCCCTCTGGCAATAATTTCAATGTCCTACAGATCGGTCAGGAATTCAAAGAAGTAACGCGCCACTATCTCCGATCCTTGTTTTGTTCGTCAAAATGATCTGAAATCTAGTATATCAGATAAAGCATTGCTAAGTAACCTTGTTTTCCTACTGCACATCGGCCGAACAGGGCTATAATGTAGATGGAGGGCTGTAGTGTGATTTTCCAGCCCTCAATAAATCTCTTTATCACAGCGGCTGGTTCGAGTTTGCCGTGTCGTAGATCATAAATTATGAAGAACAATAAAGTTGTATTCCACCTGGCCCTCGTCCTGCTCGCATTCGTGGCCGCTGTAGCCATTACCGCCTGCGGCGCATCGGGGACTATTCAGCCACAAACGGTTGACCGCAGCGATTCGTCTGCTGGCGAAGAAAATACGGAAACAGAGCCGGCCGCCTCCAACCCAACGACCGCCCCCAGCGAGGAAGAAGACCAGAGCAACACCAGCATCTCGATCAACGAGGCCGAGTCCGTCATCGGGCCGGATGGGATTGAAGTGGGCTTCACCACTGAAGGACGGCCGTACAAAGGCAACCCGAACGCCCCTGTCGTCATTGAGGAGTTCTCCGACTACCAATGCCCCTTCTGCGGCCGTTTCGCCGCCGAGACCTTACCCTCTTTGATCAACAACCAGATCGCCAGCGGTCAGGCAGTGCTGGTTTATTATGATTTTCCGCTGACCGGGCTGCACCCCTGGGCGACGGCCGCGGCCAACGCCGCCCGCTGTGCCGGAGAACAGGGCGCACTGGCCTATTGGGGGATGCACGATCAGTTATTCGCCAACATTGACCAGTGGGCGACCGATCAATCAGCCGCTTTCTTTCTGCAATATGCCGAAGCACTGCAATTAGATACGACCACCTTTACCTCCTGCCTGGAAAGCAACAAATATGTGGCCGAGATAGATGCCGACGTAGCCCTGGCAGAGAGCCGTGGCCTCTCCAGCACGCCCAGCTTCTTCCTAAACAGCCAGCCTCTGATCGGCGCCCAGCCGTTGAACGTCTTTAACGACGCCATCACCGCGGTGGAGGCGGGTGAGTCCTTCTCTGAAGCATCGGGGTCGGCCGCGCCGCCGCAACCAGCCGTTGCCCCCACCCCTTCGACCATCCTGATGGATGACGTAGCCGCCAGCCTGGGAGAGGCAGACGCGCCGGTGACGATTATTGAATTTACCGATTACCAATGCCCCTACTGCCAGCGCCATTCACTGGAAACGCTGCCCCGGTTGTTAACGGAGATGATCGAAAGCGGCCGCATTCGCTACATCGTCAAAGATTTCCCGCTAGAGAGCATTCATCCCCAGGCGACGGATGGTTCCATTGCCGCCCGCTGTGCCGGGGAGCAAGACGCCTATTGGCAGATGCACGACGCGCTCTTTGCCGAACAACAAGCCTGGACGGAAGCCGCCCCCGCCCACAATGAATATTTCACCACGATGGCCGGAGAGCTTTCGCTCGATACCGATGCCTTTGCCGCTTGTCTGGAAAGCGGCCGCTACGATGCCGTCGTCCAGGCCAACCTGAGCGAGGGGCTGGCGTTGGGCGTGCGCGGCACGCCGACTTTCTTCATTGACGGCTATCCCGTCACCGGAGCACAGCCCTTTGAGCTGTTTGAATATGCAGTGGGGCTGGCCGAGGAAGGGCGCCTGGCCGAAGCCTATGTGCCGACCCAACAGCAGCAACAACAGCAGCAAGCTCCCCAACCCTCGCAAGACCCGGTGGACGTACCAATTGGCGACGCCTTCAGCATTGGTGAACCCGACGCGCCGATCACCATTGTCGAATTCACCGACTATCAATGCCCCTACTGCGGCCGCCACTTCCAGCAAACCTATCCACAGCTCTTAGCCAACTATGTGGATACCGGACTGGTGCGCTATGTCTTTAAGGACTTCCCGCTGACCAGTATCCATCCGCAGGCGTTTGAAGCGGCCGAAGCGGCCCGCTGTGCCGGAGAGCAGGATGCCTACCTGGAGATGCATGACGTTCTCTTCAGCCGTCAAAACGAATGGGGCGTGGCGGATGCGGCCACCTTGTTTACCGGCTATGCCGAAGAACTGGGCCTGGATGCGGAAGCGTTTGCGACCTGCCTCAGCGACGGCCGTTACGAAGGGGCGGTCCAAGCCGATCTCGAAGATGGGATTCAACTCGGTGTAACTGGGACGCCGGGCTTTTTCATCAACGGCCGTTTCCTCTCTGGCGCCCAACCCTATGCTGTCTTCCAACAGGCGCTTGACAACATGTTATCAGAATAATAGATCATAGAAGCAAATTCGCATTGCGGTTTTCTTTTGAGCCTGCGGCCGATTCAGGTATAGTTAGCTCGCGCTCGAACCAAGCCAAATGGATTTAGGCGATACGATGAAGGTTGCGAACTGTTATCATCGTCTGCGTGATTTTTTCTGAGGAGACAATGAGCCGCGAAGATAAAAAGCTAATTGGCCTGATCATCGGCCGCGAACGTGAACTGCCGGAAGCCCTGACCGACACCATTAACGCCCACCACGATGATCTGCGGGTTGAAATGGTGAAGATGGGCGGGACCTATCTCGATGAGGTTTGCCCCTATAGTGTGATCATTGATCGGATGTCACACGAAATCCCCTACTATCGCAACTATGTCCAATTTGCCTTTTTACAAGGCTGTTACTTGATCAACAACCCCTTCACCTGGTCGAACGACACCAAATTTTTCGCCGCCGCGCTGGCAAAACGATATGGCTGGCGCACCCCGCGCACCATTGTCCTGCCCAATAAGGATGTAGCCACTGAGGTCGTCCCTGATAGCTTTCGCAACTTGACCTATCCGATGGACTGGAAGGGAATCATCGAGTTCATTGGCGCACCGGCCATTTTTAAGGATGTGCGTAGCGGCGGCCGTCGCTTCGCCCATCGCGTCCATAACGTCGAAGAACTCATTCAACGTTACGACGAAAGCGGAACCAGAACGATGCTCTTGCAACAGGTCCTGGATACCGACCAGCACATCCACTGTCTGGTGGTCGGCCAAGAAAAAACCCTCCTCCTCCCCTATTCCCTGGCCGACAATCGCTATTACGATGAATTAATTGAGGACAATAGCGTGCTGGGGCAGCAGATCATTCAAGCCTCCTTAACGCTGACCCGCCTCTACCACTACGACATCAATTTGTTGGAGTTCGTGGTGCTGGATGATCAGCTCTATGTCATCAACGGCACAAACCCCTCCCCGATGATCGGCCGAAGCTTGATGACCCCGAAGCAGTTTGAATGGATTGTGACTGAAATTGCCCAACTGGCGGTTGACCGGGCCAGGTCTCCACTCCCGCAGTTGGCCCCCATTGAACTGGCCCATCGCGGATAGCGTGGCAAGTCGGTGGCTGGAGAGGCCCCCAAAGAGCGGCTCCTTACCGTAGGCTAGAAATAGCTCGATAGTACGTGCATCCTATAAGAGAAGTGCTATAATCGCCGGGTTATGGTTGACAAACCAACTAAGCACGCGGGCAATCGCCCGTTTTTCGTTTATCCCCCTATCATAAAAATCCCTTTAGCAGAAGAAATAAGAGGAAAGAGCCGAAATGAATGATTTCTCGGATAATATCCCGGAGAAGCTAAATCGTCTCCCCGAATTAGTCTATAATCTTTGGTGGAGCTGGTCGGAGGAGGCAAGGGAGCTATTCCGGCGATTAGATTACCCCCTTTGGCGACGCACCCAACACAATCCGGTGAAGATGTTAAAGATGATCAGTCCGGAACGACTACAGGAAAAGGCGCAGGACGCGGCCTTTGTACGTCGTTACAACAAGGTGATGATGGAGTTTGACCGTGATATGTCCAACGGCCACACCTGGTTCCACACCACCCACCCCGAACTGAAAGACAAAACCGTCGCTTACTTTTCATTTGAGTTTGGTTTACATAATACCCTACCAATCTACTCTGGTGGGTTGGGTATTCTCGCTGGCGACCATGCGAAGGAAACCAGCGACCTCGGCCTGCCCTTTATTGGCGTCGGCTTCATGTATCCGCAAGGCTACTTCCGCCAGCGTGTCCCTTCCCATGGCTGGCAAGAGGCGGTTTACCAACAACTGGATATGAGCGAAGCACCGATCACCCTGGTCCATCAAGCGGATGGGTCGGAGCTACGGGTTGGCGTGGAGATGGGCGGCCGTTACGTCCAGGCACGGGTCTGGCAAGTGCGGGTCGGCCGTACCCCGCTCTATTTGATGGACACCGACGTGGCGGAAAACGAACCCTGGGACCGGGAACTCTCCGCTCGTCTCTATTCCGGTGACAGCGAGACCCGCATTCGCCAGGAGATCATGCTGGGCATTGGCGGGGTGCGTATGCTACGTGCCCTGGGCATTGAACCCGCTGTCTGGCACATGAACGAAGGGCATTCCGCCTTTCTCACGCTGGAATGTATGCGTGAGAAGGTGGCGGCGGGGATGAGTTTTGATGAGGCGGCCGAGGCCGTTCGTGCCCAAACCATCTTCACCACCCACACCCCCGTCCCCGCCGGACACGACGCCTTTGCCTTCCATCTGATGGAACATTACTTCTATGGCTTTTGGGACCAACTGGGCATTAGCCGCGAACACTTTTTGAGCCTGGGTGGTCATGAAGAAGAGTGGGGGATGGCCTTCAATATGACCGTCCTCGCCCTGCGCTACTCTGGACAATGTAATGGCGTTAGCAAGCTCCACGGGGATGTATCGCGACAGATGTGGCAGAGCGTTTGGCCGGACAAGCCCGTCGAGGAAGTCCCCATCACCTCCGTTACCAACGGTATTCATGTGGCAACCTGGTTAGCCGGTGAGTTTCGCAACCTTTTTAACAAGTATCTAGGGGCCGATTGGATGGAGAATCATGATGATCCGGCCGTTTGGGAGCGATTGGCCGATCTGCCTGATGAGGAGTTGTGGCAAGTACACCGGATTATGAAGGGCAAGCTGATGGATTTCCTGCGCTCTCGCGCTCGCTATGCCTGGGTGGATGACCGCAGCGACCCCACGCAAGTTTTAGCCAGCGGCACACTGCTCGACCCGGATGCGTTGACCATTGGTTTTGCCCGGCGCTTTGCCACTTATAAACGGGCGACGCTGATTTTCCACGATTGGGAGCGTTTGCGGCGCATGTTGGTAGATACCCACCGGCCGTTACAAATCATCTTTGCCGGAAAGGCGCACCCGGCCGACGAGCCAGGCAAGCGGTTGATCCAGGAAGTGTATAACATGGCGAAGCATAGCCAACTGGCAGGACGGATCGCCTTTATCGAGGACTACGATATGCAAGCGGCCCGTTACTTCAAGCAGGGGGTGGATGTCTGGCTCAATACCCCGCGTCGGCCGCGCGAAGCCAGCGGAACCAGCGGCATGAAAGCGTCGCTCAACGGCGTCCCCCACCTGAGCATCATGGATGGTTGGTGGGTGGAAGGCTATAACGGGGCCAACGGCTGGGCCATCCCCGAAGCCCCTTCCGACAATCCTTATGAGCAAGATGTCCACGATGCCAACTGCATCTACCAAATCCTGGAAGAAGAGATCATCCCCCTTTACTACAACCGTGACCGCGACGACATTCCGCGCGGTTGGATCGAGGTGATGCGTGAAGCGATCCGCTCCAATGCCCCCCGCTTCAGCACCCGGCGGATGGTCAAGGAATACACGACCAAGCTATACCTGAACGCCATGCGTGCCGAAGCAGTTGCTAGTGAATAGTGGCGAGTGGCGAGTGGATAGTAATTGACCAACTCTCCACTCGTCACTAACCACTAACCACTATTCAACTAGCCACTAACCCCTATGAAAACCTGGCTACGGCGACTCATCTACCTGGTCATCATCCTCGTCTGGTTGCTGATCTTGTCTTTTCCCACCTTTGCCTTTTTCCTGGCTATGCGTGGGCAGGTTCAGATTGGTAATGAGGACGGCCGCTACGTGCGCATCTTCCTTCTGCAAGAGCCGGATGCGGAGGGGATTGGGATTGAACGGCAACGGCCGTTGCGTGAGCCGCCCGGTTGCCGCCAGACAACGGTTAGCTATTTAATGTGGGTTGGCGAAGGGGAGCGCGTTTCCTTCTGCCAATGTTTTGACCCTACCACCCATGCGCCACTGCCGGTGGAGGGGCAGATGTGTAGTGAATAGTAAGCAGTAGGCAGTGGGCAGTATGGGCCGTAGGCCGTAAGAAATGGATTTTTATTTACTGGCAACTGCCCACTGACGACTGACGACTGACTCCAAAGGGATGGATATCGTATGAGCAATGTTGCCGTCAAATGGGCGGGCGAGGGGAGCCAGATGTTTATCGCCCGTGATTCTTATGGTCATGTGGTAACAGCCGGATCATGGCCGAGCAGCGACCCAGAATGGCAGGAGTGGAAAACGACCAAGCCTTCCGATCTGCTGCTGATCAGCCTCGCTTCTTGTTCGGCCTATGATGTGGTGTTGATCCTCGGCCGCCAGCGGCAAAAGCTAACCAACCTCTCCGTCCAAGTGAACGGCCAACAGATGCCCAAGCCACCCCACGCCTTCACCGATATTCAACTGCACTTCATCCTGGAGGGCGAAAATCTCGAACCGAGAAAGGTGGAACGCGCCATCTATCTCTCGCGGGACCGCTATTGCTCCGTTGCCGCGACGCTGCGCGGTGTGGCAGAGATTACCTGTACTTACGAAATCCACCAAAGCTGCCTATAATATCGTGAAACGACAATCCCTCTATTTTGCCGCTCCTGGCAAGGTCGAAATTCGCGAAGAGGAGTTGCCGGAGCCAACCACAGGCCAACTGTTGATCAAGACACTCTGCTCGGCCGTCAGCGCAGGAACGGAGCTACTTGTCTATCGCGGTCAACTCGGCCGCGATGTGGCTGTGGACGAGACAATTGCTGCTTTAGGGGGCCACTTCGATTATCCGCTGAAGTATGGCTATGCGGCCGTCGGCCGCGTGCTTGGCGTTGGGCCAGATGTGGATGAAGCGTGGCTGGATCGCCTCGTCTTCAGCTTTAATCCCCACGAAACGCATTTTGTCGCCCACCTGGACGATGTATTGCCCATCCCGCCGGAGATGGAGCCGGAAGCAGCCGTCTTTTTGCCCAATATGGAAACGGGCGTCTCCTTCCTGATGGATGGACGGCCGCTGATTGGCGAGCAAGTGGCTGTCTTCGGACAGGGCGTTGTCGGGCTACTGACCACCATTTTACTTGCCCAACTCCCTCTGAGCAGCCTGGTAACATTGGATCATTATCCCCTACGCCGTGAATGGTCGTCACACCTGGGGGCAACCAGCCTTGACCCGTCCCAGCACGACGCGCTAGATGAAGCGCGGCGGTTGCTGCAAAGTGACAGACCTTACAGCGGCGCGGACCTCGTTTATGAGCTTTCGGGGAATCCACAGGCATTGGACCAGGCGATTGCGCTGGCTGGGTACAACGGCCGCATCGTCGTCGGCTCCTGGTATGGACAAAAGCAAGCAACCTTAGACCTCGGCGGCCGCTTTCACCGCAGCCACATGCGCCTGATCAGCAGCCAGGTCAGCCACATTGCCCCCCAGTGGCTTGGCCGCTGGAGCAAGCCCCGCCGCCTGGGAGTAGTCTGGGAGATGCTCGGCCGCCACCAACCCCAACGCCTGATCACCCACCACTTCCCCCTCTCACAAGCGGCCGAGGCCTATCAACTGCTCGACCAACAAGCGGCCGAAGCGTTACAGGTGGTATTGACTTATTAGGTATATTGGTATATTCGTGTATTGGTGTATTGATTGCTGCAATACACGAATATACCACTACACCAATATACAAAAACTCAACCCCCTAACTCATCCGCTGCGTAGCTGCGGTAAAGCCAGTTAGGTCTTTTGTCTTTGGCTGGCCGTGTGTTGCGGGCGCGGAGGAAGATATACTGGCCGAGATCGTGCTTCCGCTGCTGCAAAAGATGGCTAAATGTCTCCGGATCAGCGAAGAGGTGGGTCATGTTGGCATGGACATCTGAGGTGAAGATCAGCTCAATATCGAAGCCGAGATAGTCGAGTAGCTTCTGTAGCTCATCGCGGGTGTATTCCCGGTTGTGGCGGCCGTATGGCCCATAGCCAGAGTAGGGATCATAAAGATTATATCCACCAATCATCCGCGCCACATTTTCCAGCCGGTTAACATTTGGTGTGGTCAGGATCAGGACCCCGTTGGGCTTCAACACCCGCTTGATCTCGCGGATGGCTCGCACGGGGTCATTGGTGAAGTGTTCCAACACCTCACAGAGCAAGACCACATCATAGTGCGTATCGGGAACCGGTATTTCCTCTTCCTCCACATTGACATTACGGAACTCAAAATCAACCCGTTCATGGCTGCTGAATACCGCCTCGCTTGCCTGTTGACCAAATGATGGGCCGAAATAGTTGATCAGGTCCATCTCGTAGTTGCGGAAGCGGCGCAGCAGCAGTGTGGCATAGTATGGCCCGGCCCCGATCTCAAGGAGACGGCCGTTTCCTGGTGGCACAATCTGCAAGGTGTAAAGAAAGCGGCGAAACGCCTCCCGCAAGTAAGCGGCTAACTCTTCTGGACGGCCGCCATGCTCGTGGCGAAAGTCGGCTAAATAGGCCATCAGGCTTTGTTCGGTTTCCCCAGGTGGCAAAGCCAGCTCATGTTGCAGATAAGATTCATAGCGAAAGCGCGATGCTCGTCGTACTTTGATCTGATAACCCAGCCAGATGCGCCACCGTTCAGGGATAAGCCGTTTTAATCTGCCTGGTGCTTTTCGTTCGAGTAGCAAGTAGAGTTGTTGCATGATCCTCCGTGTATCGTGTGGCGAGTATAAAGTGTAGCCCCGTCACGGGCAAACCTGTGCGCCGGAAAGGTGAAAAATCTATACAAACCGGTATCATCGGTGAACTAAAGTTGGAGGCAGAGGACAGGCAGCCGTTCACAAGCTACGTCACAAATGACGGCCGACTATCCATTGCCCACTACTTCACAAGGAGACCCTATGTATACCGTTGCTGTCCGGCGTAACTTTGTCGCCCAACATTACCTCATCGGCGGAGATTGGGGTACGGAAAATGAGTGGCACTCGCACCACTACCAGGTCGAGGTACAACTGGCAGGTGAAACGCTCGACCAACATGGTTATCTGGTAGACATTGTGGATATTGAAGCGAACCTGGATGCCCTGGTTGCTACTTATCGCGACAAAACGCTCAATGACCTGCCCGAGTTTGCTGGATTAAACCCTAGCATTGAACATTTCTCGCGCATCTTTTGCCAGGCGATGAACGGCCGTATCCATGCCCCCAACATCAGCGCGATCACCGTCCAGATGTGGGAGAATGATATTGCCTGGGCTAGTTTTAGGTTGGAACGCTGATTGACGCAGATGGGCAATAAGAATTGCACGCAGATTTTCGCTGATTTTTATCAGCCTGAATTATCTGCGTGAATCTGCGTAACATCAGCGTATATCTGCGTTCCGCTTTTGCACCATGAACTATGGGTTGGTCATTTACGACAGTTTGGAGACGGTTTCGGGAGGATATTTGTATGATCGCAAGCTGGTGGAGCATTTGCGGCAGCAAGGGGAGCAAGTAGAGATTATCTCCTTGCCCTGGCGCAACTACGGCCGCCATCTGCTCGACAACTTCTCGGCCGATCTCTATCAGCGGCTAAAAGAGGGAAAGTACGATGTGCTGTTGCAAGATGAGCTAAACCATCCATCCCTATTTTGGTTAAACGGCCGCCTACGCCCTCGCCCTTACCCAATCATCAGCATCATCCATCATTTGCGCTGTAGTGAGCGGCGGCCGTCGTGGCAAAACCAGCTCTACCGTTGGGTCGAGCGACGCTATTTACGCTCGGTAGATGGCTTCATCTTCAACAGCGCAACCACGCAACAGGCGGTGGAACAGTTGGCAGGAGGGGGGCGGCCGTCTGTCGTTGCCCACCCTGCCGGAGATCGCTTTGGGCAGCAGATGACGGAAGCGGCCGTGCGCCAACGCGCCAACCAACCCGGCCCATTACGGCTGCTCTTTGTCGGCAACCTCATCCCCCGCAAAGGTTTAGAGGTGGTGCTGCGGGCGGTGGCCTTGCTACCGGTCGATAGCTGGCGATTGGATGTTGTGGGTAATCTGTCGGCCGACGACGCTTACACCACATACATTCAACAGTTGATTCAGCAATTCGCTTTCGGGAACCAGGTTGTTTTGCATGGCTTATTGGACGATCAAGCATTAGGCAAGCTGCTGCAAACGAGCCATCTGTTGGTCGTCCCGTCGAGCTATGAAGGGTTTGGCATCGTCTATTTAGAAGGCATGGGCTTTGGCCTTCCGGCAATCGCAACCACAGCGGGGGCGGCAAGCGAGATCATCAGCGACGGCCGTAATGGCTTCCTCATCGCTGAAGGAGCCGCGCAAACGTTGGCGCAACGGCTGGCGTTACTTAGCGATGATCGCCAACGATTAGCACAAATGGGGACGGCCGCGCTGCAACGGTATCAGACGCATCCTACATGGGAGCAGAGCATGGTAAACATCCATCGCTTCTTAAGTAACCCGGTTTGGCAAACGGGTAACAAATGATATGAATCCTTTTACTCGTTACCTGGCAGCCAAAAAAACCGTTGATGATCGCGCCTTAAATGAACAGGTGTGGCAGGCGATGGTAACGGCTGTGCGTGATCGTGCTGCGGTATTCGGCCGTCCGTTGCGCGTGCTAGAACTTGGTGCGGGCATTGGCACCATGGCCGAACGCTGGCGGGAGCGGCAGGTGTTGGCAAGTGTGGAATATACGCTGCTGGATGCGGAAGAAGAGAATATTAAAGAAGCGACTCGGAGACTGGGAGATTGGGAGATTGGAGATTGGAGATTGGAGGCGGTGGATGTGTTGGCGTTTGCGCGGCGGGAACGCGGCCACCAAACCTGGGACCTATTGATCGCCCATGCCTTTCTCGATCTGCTTGACGTCCCACAAGCGTTGCCGTTGTTCTTTGAGCTGCTTGAAGCAGGCGGGCTGTTTTATTTCACGATCAACTTTGACGGCGAGACGATCCTTGAACCGACCATTGAACCAGCGTTCGATGAATTCATCATGCAGCTGTATCACCAGACGATGGATGAGCGTGTGATGGACGGGCAGCCATCGGGTGACAGCCGCACCGGGCGGCATTTGTTCCGGCATATAACGGCCGCCGGAGGGCAAATTCTCGCCGCCGGTAGCTCGGACTGGGTCGTTTACGCGCAAAACGGAAAGTATACGGCCGATGAAGCCTATTTCCTCCACTTTATTATCGAGACGATCAAAGGCGCATTAGCCGGTCATCCACTGCTGGATGACCGGCGATTTGCGGAATGGATTAACCAGCGCCAACAACAAGTGATGGATGGGACCCTGGTTTACATCGCCCATCAACTAGACTTTTTCGGCCGATACCAACAGCGCGTCAAGCCTCTGAGCGATCCGTTAGCAGCAGGGCGATCAGTGCCAATTCAATCGCCTTCGTCACCAGACCCAGCGCATTGGTGAACGGATGGGAATCCAGGAAAAAGTAAAGGATGAACGTGACCGCGGTGTAGGCGATCAACGCCCAACGTATTAGCGAACGCATTCCGGCAAACTGCGGGATAAAGTAGAGGGCGGCGGTCAGCGCCAGAAAGCCTAAGCCATTCAGGATGGGAAGCGGTTGAGGCTCACCAAACATGAAGCCCAACACAACCAGGTGGACAAAGCTCGTGATAACCGCTAAGAGAACGATCAAATAGCGGCGCGTATTCAACGTTGTACTCATTATCTTTCTCTCCTATCTACCAGTCATACAACTCATACAACCAGGCGAATAAGTCGCTGGTTAACCCTCATTGCGCCGTTCGTTATCGGACGGGTATGCAAGCAACTACCAGGCGAACTGCGGCGGATGCAGGCAGCAGGTAACGGCCGCACACCACCGAACCGTGACAAACGGTGAAAAACTATTTTATTGAGACGAACAGCGGAGATGTTGCCGAGACAGTCGCCGGTTAATCAGTCAGTCTGTTGCTAACCGGCGCATGGTGGAGTGGATTGACCGGCAACACCGAAAACGAAATATGCTCTTTATGCCTCTGCTGGATTGTCCATGAACAGGAGAATGATTAACAGTAGCTCGATGACTTTTGTCACCATTCCTAACGGCCCCCAGACTTCGGGCCAGTTCATTACAAAATAGGCGATCAGCGTAATCGCTGTATAGGCGATTAACACCCAGCGAATCAGTCCACGACTTCCAGCCAGTTGAGGGATGAAGTAAAGCGCGGCAATCAATGCCAGGTAACCAAGACCATTGAGGATAAAGAGGGGTTGTGTGCCACCCACTAAAAAGCCCAATACAATCAGGTGGATTAATCCCGTTGCAACTGCCAATAAGATGATAAGATAGCGGCGAGAATTTAACGATGCACTCATGACTCCTGTTTCTCCTTTTTCATTATGGGGAACAATAAACAACGACAATCAACGACAAACAACGAATATCTGACCGGTCAATCCACTTGCTCTACTGTAAATCCTTTTGGTTTGCCTCGCAAGTGGTAACCGGCGAGTGTGATGCCCACGGCCGTCAAGAGCGAATCACGGCCGCGAATCAATAAACCGGCGCTGAGACCAACGGCCGGATCAAGCCCCAACAGCCGGAAAGCGACCACCTGACTCGTTTCCAACGCCCCCAGTCCGGCGGGAAGCAGCAACAAGTTGGCGACATGGGCGGCCGTGATCGCCGTCACCAATTGCGGCACGGTCAGCGGGATACCCAGAAAGGCTACCATCAGCCAAAATTCTGCCAGAATCAGCAGCCATCCAACTAGCGAAACGAGGATAGCCAGCAACAACATCCCCGGCGCATCGTGATAGAAGCAGCCCGCCTGGTTTTCGGCCGTGCGTAGCGTCGTCACTGCTTGCTGCAAGCGTATCTGCCAGGCTGGGCGGCGCTGACCCACCGGCAGCGAGGCCATTTTGCCGACCAATGTGCTAATGGGATAACGGCCGCTGCTGGTTACCAGGAGATAGCCAACCGGCAAACAGGCAATGGTGCCCAGCAAGACGGCCGCTTGCTCTCCGCTGCCTATCGGCAACAGTCGCCAGCGCACCACAGCCAATACACCCACCGTCAGAAAGACAAAGCTGACAATCACTTCTAATAGCTTATCCAGCGTCATCGCCGCAATAGCCGTTGGGCGCGGCACGCCGTGGTTGCGCTCGACCAGCAACACTTGCAGCGGTTCACCACCAAAGTGTGGCCCTGGGGTGATATAGCTAACGGCAAAGGCGGCCAGCCGGTAGTTGAGCAATGGGAAAAAGGGAACAGCGTACCCCTGACCGCGCAATAGCAGCCACCAACGGCCGTTCAGCGCCAGCAACACCAGCCCATTCGCCAACACCAACGCTCCGATCTCCCAACCCTCTAAGCGCTGGATGGTCAACAACGCTTCACGCAGCGAGACGGTGCGGACAACCCACAGTATGAGAACGGCCACCACGACCCAGGACAGAATATTCAGCAAGCGACGTTTCATAAGCAGTAGAGATAATCAGCCAATCTACATTTAATCCGCGTTCAACAACGTCCCATTTTTACTTCCAAGCCGTTCCTGGAAAAAGCGTTCTTCGACCGGCCACAACGAGCCAACACCCGTTCCCAGGAGCATCAAGAGAATGGCACAGACCAATGCAATGCCGTTGTCCCCTTGCAAGCCGCGAGTCGCGATGTCGAAGCCAATGGGGAAAACAAGTGCCATAGCCGCTGGACGGCCGAGAATCCCCAACACCGCCAGCACCGTGCCAACGCAACCGGCTACCGCCAGCAACGCCGTCAAAAGTCCGGCAATGGGTACGCCCCAGGAAAGAAGCAAGGACTCCCAGTTAGACGGCCGCCAGGCAGGTTCGGCCGCAGCAAATATCAAAAGCATCGTTACCAGCAAGGCTCCACGCCAGAGCAAGGGGAGATAGCGGCCGAATAGCTGGTAGAGCTGTGCCTGTGCTCTTTGATAGGCGGCGCTTTGGGGATTAATCGTCCCACTGACCACCAACCAGTCGCGCAAGAAGCTAACGGCCGTTGCACCACCGAAGAGCAGACCGGCAATGAGCGCCATCGGCCGCGGCAGAATCGGCCACAACACCGCGCTGAGAAAGCCCATCTGGAACCCGGCGGAAATACGGCGATGGATGCTCGGCGTCATCTCATAGATCGGCAAGTTCAGCCGTTTTCGTAGCCAGATACCAAAGATGAAAAAGTATCGCGCCAGGCCCAATGCCAGGTACCACCAGGGAAGTTGACCAAAGGAGATGGCGAGCAAGATAACCACAATGGTCCCCAGCCCGTCAAACTCCATATCGAGAGTGCCGCCGAGGGTGGTGGTGTGGTTGGCACGGCGGGCAACATAGCCATCGAGGTAGTCAGCGACGTCGGCCATGGTATAAAGCAACACAATCCCCCAGGCCAGCGCTCCCAAAGGCCAGGGGCCAAAGAGAAAACCGGCCAACAGTCCAATACATAGCCCGCGAATGAGCGAAAGATGATTACCAGGGCCGAGCGTAGCCAGCAACTCCCCCGTTTCCGAATGGGTATTATCCGCCAGCCCGCGCCACAACACCCATAGCCCATAAGCCAATGCCATACCGGAGAGCAACAGCCAGCGAGCGTGGTTCGGCCAGATCGGCCGCAACAACCAGTAGCTCGCCAACCAGACAACCAGCCAAACGGCCGCTACCACAGACCACTGCCATCTTAAAGATTTCAAAATCGGGCTGTCTTTCGTCAAGACCATAGGCTCTCTTCTACTGTGCTATATTCTCCATTGCGTTTATCTGCTTGTTCGGACAGCCTCGGATTGTATCCGTTTCCCTGGATACCTGGCTAACAAACCGTCAGTACAAGACCAACTACCTTATAATACGGGTGATCTCCTTCTGTCGATCTCTTTATTAATGGTAAATGATTAGCAGCCCATGGTTGCCGGTTCGCCCGCATACAGGCCAAATTTTCAGGCACGTTGTAGAATACCATAAGTAATTATGGCAACGTATCAAACCAAACCCACGACCTTCGACGAACTGATTGCTCCGTATTCGACCGACGTCCAAGCAATCGCCGGATGGCTACGAGGTCTGATTCAAGAGGCATTGCCCGACGCGGCCGAGAACATCTACGGCGGCGCAAAAATTGGCAACGCCCTATATAGCATTGGCGATGCCAGTCATGTGATTTGCGGCATCCAACCGGCGGCCGATCTGTGCCGCCTCTTCATCCACAACGTCCACAACGTGAAACATCCCGAACTTAAAATCGAAGGCAGCGGCAAAAACGCCCGGCATGTGAAGGTGCGCGAGGTGGGGAAACCGTCGGCCGAGGCGTTGAAGTGGTTGCTGGAGCAAGCTATCGTTAATAAAAATTGAAATCCTTTTAGCAAATGAGTCTTCTGTTGTCTTTCAATCAAGTTTTGTCGCTACGCCTAGTTGCATAAAGGCTGACCAGTCTAAGCAGCAAATCAACTGTTGTAGAAGTCGTCAGTGATTCGGGTGGCCTGCAAGCACAAGACGTAGCGGCCGTCACCCTCTCCATTCGGCCGCGCAGCCACAACCTCACTGCGGCCGATGTGAAACAGGCCATTGAAGTTGAGCGTTCCGTTGTCCGTACCTGGGCAATGCGGGGGACATTGCATTTGGTAGCGGCCGATGACCTGGGCTGGATGCTCTCCCTCTTTGGGCCGGTGTTCAGCAAGGGAACCCGGCGACGACGGCTAGAATTGGGGTTGGACGATGCGCTAAGCGAGAAAGCAGTCCAGGCGATTGACGAAATTCTGGCCGCTTCCGGACCGCTGCTTCGTGCCGAACTGGCGGAGCAGTTAGACGCTCGTGGCATCCCCACCGCCGGGCAGGCCATCGCCCATGCCGTCAGCTATGCGGCCATGCATGGCGTGCTTTGCTTTGGCCCCGACCGCAATGGCAAACCAACCTATGCCCGCCTCGATGATTGGGTGAAACGGCCGTCTGCCCCACCACAAGAAGAAGCCCTTCGTGAACTGGCCCGCCGCTACCTGGCTGCCTATGGCCCGGCGACAACGGCCGATCTCGCCGCCTGGTCTGGCCTGCCGATGGCCCAGGTGCGCCAGGCATGGGAAAGCATCGCCGACGAGGTGCTGGAAGTGGAGATAGACGGCCGCCCTGCCTGGATGTTGCAAGCCCATGCCGAGCGATTGGAAGAACGGCCGCCGCAAACGCCTATTGTCCGCCTACTCCCCGCCTTCGACACCTATCTACTCGGCTATGCCAGCCGCGACTGGATGCTTGAGCCGGCCTATGCGAAGCGCGTTAACGCTGGGGGAGGTATGATCCGGCCGACGCTACTGGTGGACGGCCGAATCGTCGGCACATGGAAGCTCAATAAGCGCCGCAAACAGCAGGAAGTCGTTGTGGAACCGTTTGAGGAGTTAGCAACGGCCGTTGGCGATGGGCTAGAAGAAGAAGTAAAAAACCTATCACGCTTTCTGGAAACAAAGGTGACTTTGCTACTACAACGTTAGCCATTTAGACGAACTATTAAGAGGTTGGCATGAACGGTGTAGTAGTTGACATTCAAGAAGTAACTGTAACAGATGATTCGCTGACAGTTGATTTAGTAGACGGCCGATCCATTAGCGTTCCATTGGCCTGGTATCCTCGCTTGTATCATGGAACACCAGAAGAGCGTAACAATTGGCGACTTATCGGCCGTGGCGTAGGGATTCATTGGCCTGATCTGGACGAAGACTTAAGTGTTGAAGGCATCATTTTGGGACGGCCGTCAAACGAAAACCAACGCTCCTTACAACGCTGGTTGGAAGAACGACAACAGAAAGAATAATCGTTCTGAGACTACCAATAGTGATGAACCTGCGGCCGAATCCGTTCCTCATATAGCTTCTGCACCTGGGACATGGTTTCTGCGGGAATGGATGGCAGATCGGCCGCGCTGACATTTTCCTCCACTTGCTCCACCCGTTTCGCCCCTGGAATAGCGGCCGTCACCGCCTCGTGCATTAAAATCCAACGTAATGCAAACTGGGTCATCGTCATCCCGGTTGGAACGAGGGTGCGTAGCTGCTCAACGGCCGCCAGTTGCGCCTCGTAATCAATGCCAGAGAAGGTCTCCCCCTTATCAAATGACTCCCCCTCGCGGTTGAAATGGCGATGGTCGTTGGCGGCAAAGGCAGTCTGGCGGTTCATTTTGCCGGTCAGCATCCCTGATGAAAGCGGCACACGAGCGAGAATGCCCACCTGCTTGCGCTGTGCTTCGCGGAAAAAGAGGTCAGACGGCCGCTGGCGAAAAATATTAAAGATGATCTGCACCGACTGTACATTAGGATACTCAATCGCCTTCAGCGCTTCCTCCACCTTCTCCACGCTAACGCCATAGAAACGCAGCTTGCCCTGCTTCACCAGCTCATCCAGCGCGTCGAACGCCTCCGGCATATAGTAGACGGCCGTAGGTGGACAATGGAGTTGCAACAAGTCAATCGCCTCGGTCTGTAAATTACCCAGACTGCGCTCGACAAAGCGCGTCAGGTTTTCCCGCGTATACCCCTCGGCCACATGAGGATTCAGGCGGCGACCAGCTTTGGTGGCAATGAGGATTGGCTCGCTGCGTTCACGGCGCAAGCGGCCGAGCAACCGTTCGCTATGACCATCGCCATAGACATCGGCCGTGTCGAAAAAGTTCACACCCAGATCAACCGCGCGGTTGAGCGCCGCAAACGATTCTTCATCATCCACATCCCCCCAACTACTGCCAATGGCCCACGCGCCAAAACTGATTGTCGAAATGTCATAGCCTGTGCGGCCGAGTGTACGATACTCCATATTTTCCTACCTCTTATTCAATAGGACAGATTGCAACACCTATTTTCTGCCTACTGCCAACTGCTCAGTGACTACTTTCTCACCGCGCCGTCCAACCGCCATCAATCAAGATCGTTTCACCCGTGATCAGCGAAGCGGCCGGAGAAGCCAGAAAAACAACCGCCCCCGCCACCTCCATTGGCTCGCCAATCCGGTGCAGCGCGGCGATCCGCTCAATAGTATCTGCGCGAAATGCCGGATCGGCCAGGGCCGCTTCTGTGCCAGGCGTGGCGATAAAAGTGGGCGCGACCGCATTGACCGTAATGTTATACCGGCCCCATTCCACCGCCAAACACTTCGTCAGATGGGCGATGGCCGCCTTGGTCATGCAGTAAACGGATTCGGTAGGTAGCGCGACAAAACCGGCTTGCGAACTCATATTGATGATCCGGCCGTACCCCTGCTTGATCATCACTCGTCCAGCCGCCTGGCTGGTGAAAAACGTCCCTTTCAAATTCACTGCCAGCGTGCTATCAAAGTCAGCTTCGTTGACATTTTCTGCCAGATTGGTGGGCGCAATCCCGGCATTGTTGACGAGAATATCGAGACGGCCGAAATGGGCGACCGCCTGCTCAACGGCCGTCTGGATTTCCTCCATTCGCCCAACGTCCATCTGCAACGGCAAGGCACGACGGCCGAGGGCCTCAATCTCGCCCACCACGCCGCTATCCTGCTCAACACGGCGCAAGCCCAACGCCACATCTGCTCCAGCATGGGCCAGTGCCAGCGCGATCGCTCGCCCCAGCCCTCGCCCCGCCCCGGTCACCAACGCTACCTGATCACTCAACTCAAATCGCGGAAAATCATTCATCTCTACGGTTTCGCCACAACCATGCTCCTATTGTAAAATCACTTATGCCAACAGGCATTATATCGCTATCTGGAATAAGCACATAGGATGACGAATGAACAAAGACGGCCGCGCCTTGTCCAGCATCCGCTCATGCGTGTCTTGTTGATTTGGGCGATAGAAAGCCTGGCGTTGGCGCTCCTCGCTTACCTGCCGGTAGGAATTTCAGTGACCGATCTGCCCTCGGCCGTTCTGGCGGCGGCGGTCATCGGTCTGCTCAACGCCCTGCTTTGGCCGATGCTCACCAATATCTTGCTCCCCTTTGCCGTTTTCACGCTGGGTTTGTTTGCCCTGGCGCTCAATGGCGTGATCATCTTGTTGGCCGGGCTGCTGGTTCCCGGTTTTGAGGTAGCCAGCCTGGGCGCGGCCGTCTGGACGGCGATTGGATTGACGGCCGTCAACACCATTGCCAGTTCCCTGCTGACGATAGATGATGATAGCTCCTGGTTCCGCAATGTCGTGCGCCGACGGGCCAAGCGCATGGTCAGGCCAGAGGAGACGGCCGTACCCGGTGTCTTGTTCCTGGAAATTGACGGCCTTTCCGCGCCGGTGCTGCGGAAGGGGATGCGTGAAGGGTATGCGCCGACGATGAAGCGCTGGCTGGAACGGGGGAGCCACCGCTTGCAAGAGTGGGAAACGGACCTCTCTTCGCAAACGTCGGCCAGCCAGGCCGGTATCCTGCATGGCAACAACCACAACATCCCTGCCTTTCGCTGGTATGACCGCCAGCGCCGCCAGATCGTCTCCTCTAGCAATCTCGATGAGGTCGCCAGCCTGGAACGGGAACTCTCTGATGGCAATGGGCTATTGGCCGGTGGCGGCGCCAGCCGCGGCAACCTGCTCTCCGGGGATGCTCCCATCGTCAGCACAACCGCCAGCGCGATTAAAGATTTCTCCAGATTTCACACCGCCGATTTCTACGCCTACTTTGCCAATCCCTATAATTTCATCCGCACGCTGTTGCTGGGGCTGTGGGATATGGTTCTCGAAAAGTGGCAGTTTTGGCAGGCGCGGCGAAAAAATGTGTACCCACTGCTGGATCGCCGCCACCGCGGCGGCAAATATCCGTTGTTGCGGATGTTCACCACCATTTTGATGCGCGAACTGAACATCTACACGCTGATCGGTGATATCTATTCGGGGACGCCGGTCGCTTATGCCACCTTTGTCGGCTATGATGAGGTAGCGCACCACTCCGGCGTCGAATCGGCCGACGCGCTGGATATTTTATACAAGCTAGATGAGCAATTCGCCCGCTTGGAGAGCGCGGCGCGGCAAGCCCCCCGCCCCTATCACTTTGTCATCCTCTCCGATCATGGGCAAAGCGGCGGGGCGACCTTCCGCCAGCGTTATGGTCTGACTTTACAAGAGCTGGTGCAGCAATTGGCGAAGACAGCGCGGATCACGGCCGTCATGGAGACAAACGAATCCTGGGGACATCTCAATGTGTTGATGAGCGACGCCGTGCGGCATGGGGAGAAATCGGGGCAGATGTTGCGCCGCGCGGTGGAGCGGGGACTGGTAGATGGAGAAACCAAACTGGGGCCACACACTATTGATTGGGATGAGTGGGAAGAGATGGACGAGGCGGCACACCTGCTGGTGCTGGCTTCCGGCAATTTAGGGCTGGTCTATTTGACCGGCCGCGACCAGCGGGCGACCCTGGAAGAGATTGAGCTGCACTACCCTGGCTTGCTGGAGGGGCTGGCGCAACATCCCGGCGTGGGCTGGATCATGGTCCATTCGGCCGCACAAGGGGCGGTGGTCATTGGCAAGCACGGCCGCTACTATCTGGAGGAGGACCGCCTGGAAGGGGGACACCCACTGTTGGGCTTTGGCCCCCACGCCGCCGACCACTTGCGCCGCTATGACCGCTTTCCCGACGCGCCGGATATTTATGTCAACAGCTTTTATGATGCTACGACCAACGAAGTGGCCGCCTATGAGGAGTTGATCGGCTGTCATGGCGGGCTAGGTGGGTATCAGACACGGCCGTTTATCCTCTATCCCGCCCACTGGAGGATTGACGAGGCCCCGCTGGTTGGCGCGGCGGCCGTCTACCGCCAGTTCAAACGGTGGTTGCGCCAGGTAAATCAATCGCCGGATGTCGTTGAGGACGCGGCTAGTCACAGATTGCACAGAGCAACCAGGAGCACTACCCGTTAATCTGCTCCAGCATACAACGGCCGCAACCGCTCAAACCACTGTGGCGCACTAAGCACATCGGTCGAGTCCACAAATTGATCAACCCCGCCCAACGATGGGGGAAGGGCCAATACCTCCGCGCTGCTGATTGCGCCGCGAATGGCCTCGGCAAAGCGGTCGGCGTGGATGATGAGGAACGGCCGTTCATAAAAGCGCGACACCCTGTCCGGCAGCGGGTCAGTGATGCCAAGCTGGTTGTGTTGTCCGGCGATGAACTCATAGGCGGCCGTCATCCCCTGTTCGCGCTCCGGCCAGCTCTGGGCGTTGAGGACGCGATGGAAGATGGGGGTCAGCGTTTCGGCGCAAGCGAGTTGTCGAAATGCGCTGCCGAGCCATTTGCTATAGGGGGCATATTGTCGTTCGATCAGGAAGCACAGGCGCATCAGGTCGCGCACCAGCCGCGCGGCAACAATCCGCGAGCCGAGTTCATCGCCGACTTGCCCACAACGGCCGACAAACGCCTCCTCTTGCCCAATTCGCCCCCACTGGTTCGCCAGCAGATAGAGCCAGACATCGCGCGGGTAATAGCGCAGCCGGGCGCGGAGTGGTTCCACTTCGCCCAAACCATCGTGAAAGACGCGCCCGGCAGTGAGACTACGCAATATTTGCTGCGGGATGGTCAGCCACTCAATCACGCTCAACTCATGGGCATAGTCAGCCCGCAACAGGTCGTGGAAGAAAGGGGCAATCGGGATGAGTTGCACGCGGTGGTTGGGGAGTGTGCCATCCTCACCGGCCGCCACCGGGGGATCGGCGCGGACAACGGCCAAATCGGTGGGGATACCATCAATCGCTGCCGGAAGCTGCTGCCGTAATAGCTGCTCAAGCTGCCGGCCGTAGCTGGCGAACTCCGCATCGGACAGGAACAGCATCAGGCGCGGCCCCCAGCTATGGTCCATAGATTGGGGCGTGTCGAAGCCCAACACTTCCGAGCCGGAACCGAGCAGCGCGGCCGAATAGCGCAACCGGGGAAAGTGGGCAGCCAGTAACGGCCGCACCGCTTCCTCAAACAATCGTTGGCTCAGGTCTAAGCCTTTGATGAAAGGATATTCAATGGTGGTCATATGGTAGGTCCAATAATGTGACGAAAAGAGCTGCTGGTTAAAACCAAGCAGCTAGAATGCGAACGCTGTAAAAGCGAGTTGTCACAAGATTAATCATCCGACGAAGTCGCTTTGACTGGCGACCCGAACCCGCTTCAACGGGTTTCCTATATCAGACGCCGATTTCAATCGCTGTCTGTCAAGCCATTAATCTACCCTCAAGATAAAAACCCCATTCCGCTGGTAGAGTAGCTCCAATTGCGGGTTGGCAACCAGCTCCGCCGGGTCGAAGAAGCCGCCCCGCGCCCCCACAAAGAGATGGGTCACGCCCTGCCCGCGCAGCCAGTCGGCCGCCTCCGCCGTTGACCAGTCCACTATCGCCGTTGCCCCCTCGTTAAAGTCGCCTACAAAGCGCAACAGCGTTGGATCATAGACGTAATCTACCGGCGGGGTGGTGGTCTGCACCCCCGTCAGCGGCGTCAGCCACGCGCCCCCATCGTGGCCCGTCCAGGTGTCGCCCAGCCATTGCCAGCTATTGACCGCCACCAGCGCATCCGGCGGCAGGTTCTCGGCCGCCCACGCCAACGCTGGCAGATCATCGGAGTAAGCCAAAATGGTCGCCTCGTTGAGGATGCCGATCTGCTGGCGAATCCCATACAGCAGCAGTAAGCCAAACAGGACTCCCAACGCGATGCCTGCCCCTTGCCGCACCAACAGCGGCAGCCACCGGCCGCGCCATCGTGATAGTTGTTCCGCCAACCACTTCCAGATATGCCCGGCGACCATCGCCAGGAAAAGCGACTGCGGCACAAAGAGTGTGATCACCATACTGTTGATGTTGATCAACGATGTTTCCGGCAACCCCAACCGCCGCCCGGCCAGCAAGACGAACAAAGTCGCCACCCAGGCGGCCAGCAGCAGGGGGAACGTCGCCCACCGCCTGCGGACCAGCGCCGCTATAAGCACGATAATAAGGAGTTCGGCCGTCGCGCCGATGAAATAACGCTCCCAGCCAACGGTGATGTAGCCGGTGGGAAATTCATTGTAATTGGCGATGGAATGTTGCACCGCTTGTGCCGGAGTCGTCGTCCGCACCAGTTCAATCAGCCGCGGCAAGATGAGAATTAACCCCAGTCCGCCGGATAAGAGCAAGGGTAGCCAGCGACGACACACCAGGGCAAATAAGCCAACCAGCACGGCAAAGGGTAGATAGAAGAGGAAGACGCGAAAGTGGAGCAGAAATAGTCCCGCCGCCAATATCCCCACCAGCAGCCAGACCCGCTTTTGCCCGCGAATCAGCAACCAGGTGAGGGCGATTAATACAGGCAGCAGCAACACGGCCGTCAACTGCGTCATGCGCCCCCAGGTGGCATAGTAGGCGGGAAAGAAGAGGGGCAGCGCCACCAGGAACGCCGCCAACAGGGCAGGCCCCCGGCGGCGCATCAGCAACCAGGTCGCGGCGTAGACCGTCAGGGGAGTTAACCCGTTGAGCAATTGCCCCAAGACCAACAGCAGGCGGGGCAACGGCCAGCCGGTCATCAGCGATAGGCTGGCGGCCAATGAGTGGAAGCCATAATGGTAGGCGAAACGGCCGACCGCCAAATA
>CAYPHY010000012.1:53290-82864 GCA_964410625.1 uncultured Ardenticatenaceae bacterium
TGGCGGCCAATGAGTGGAAGCCATAATGGTAGGCGAAACGGCCGACCGCCAAATAGGGTTCATAACTCTGCGGCGTCTGCCCACTCTCAACCATCACGGCGGTGATCAGCCCATGGCGACTGCTATCTACCCAGGGAGGAAAGCTCAGATCGCGCACGGCCGCCAACCGCACGACCAATGCCAGGAGTAGCAGGAGGATAAGGGGGAGGTGCTCACGCAAAGACGCAAAGGGCGCAAAGTTTCTTTTCGTGTTATTCGTGCCATTCGTGTCAAAATGTTTAAGTCCTAACCAATACACCAATACACCACTATACCCCAGCCCCACAACCAACCATAAACTCCACCCCACCCACCGGCCGCCCACCACCGTCCACCACTGCCAGAGCAACGGCCAGAGGGTGATGCCGAGGGCGAGTGATACACCAAGCCAGGCGGCCGCGTCCCATCGTGCCGGGCGGATGAGCAGCAAGAGAAGGAGGCCAGGAAGGGGCAGAAAGAAGAGGGCGACCAGCAACAGCCACCCTTCTTGCACGAGGGTAGCAGCCACGCTTGACAGCACATCAGACCACAACAGCCGGTAACGGGTGGTAAAGCGCAGCGTTTGCCCCCCACCTTCCGCTAGCTCGCCGTTGACCAGCAGTTGCCCCTCCTGGTACACCGACGGCCGGTAGCCCCATAGTGATAACTGGCTTTCCGCGCTGCCCTGTACCTGGAGCATATAGGGGTGACCGGCGGAATGAGGCTGGGGCGGAAAGCGCAGGGTGATTACCTGGTTGTGGTCGGTATTCTGTGCCGCGACCGTTTGTTCCGCCACCACGCGCCCCTGCTCATCGCGCAGTTGCAACATCAGGCGGCCGTCCCCCTTTTCCTCCCCGTCGCCATAGACCACCGCCATTAGCTCCACTTCGGCCAGACCGTTGTGGCGGGGGATGAAAGTTTGTTCGGCCGTTGTTTCCCCCTCAATTGGTGGCAAGGCGACGTTCAAACGTCCCTGCGTCAGGTCTACCTCAACCACCGGCCCGCAAACGGCCGCCCAGGGACAATCCCGCACCGCCACCACGCCAACGACAACAACCACGAGGACGACGGCCGCCAACAGAAAGGAGAGCCAGGGAAACGACAGCGGGCGGGTTATCGGCCGTGCTTGTTCCATCGCGTCTTGCGTGTCCAGTGTGTCTATCACATCCGGCGTATCCATTGCCTCCATGACGGCCGATGATACAACAAAAAACCGATTGGCGGGCAATTGTTCACGGTTGATCAAACAATTTGCCTGGCAATCGGCCGAACTACGTACAAATCTTAATGTTGTTTGTAAGGTGTTTTAACTATATTAAGAAATGACGGACTTCCCTCCTTGCAGTGGCGTCGCGACCACGAATTTGTCCCTCCTTCCTTCTCCCCCCTAATCGCGACGCCACCTTCTTTTCCCCTGAGAAGTGTTACGCAGATGATGCGGATAACACGCTGATTACGCGGATTTCTCAAATTTAGGCTTTATTTATAGAGCTTCGTGGGTAGCAGGTAGCAATCAGCAAGACTGCTTACTGCCCACTGACAACTCCCCACTATCCTTGTGGTGCTAGTTGGATTTGAACCAACGACCTAGGGCTTATGAGTCCCCCGCTCTACCACTGAGCTATAGCACCATACAGAGCGAAATTATACTGAATTTCACCCTTTTTGCCAACTGCGAATTGAAAAATCCAAGAACCTACAAGAGCCTATAATACAAGAAATCCCATCAGCGCGGCTACGCCCAGACCCAATAGAAAAACAATGAAGAACAGGACTGCTACAAGCATTCGGGTCTGTGGGTTCAGGTGCTTAAAATTGTGCAACATCTTACTTGCCTCCAGATCAGGATCATCAAAGGCGGCCGATTGCGCCTCATCAACCTTTACGCGATGCAAGCGAAAAAGTCGTAATGCGCTTAGGGAAGCACCTGCATCAGCGGGATGGGAACAAAGACCAGGAAGAAGAGAATGAGGGTGAAGATAGCGATAGCCCGGCGAGTTGGATCAAGTGGGGTCACATCGTCGAGTGGCTGGGCGTAGTGTCGGCCGAGAACAAACAGCAACACAATCCAGATCAACCACGTGGAAGCCGGCGCACCCTGAAAGTAAGAGTAAAGCGAAATTGCTCCCAACGCGATGATCACTGGCCCAAAGAGCATTCGCACCCGCTTGCCAAACAGCACATAAGCGATATGCCCGCCATCCAGTTGGCCGACGGGGATCAGGTTCAGTCCCGTTACCAACAACCCTACCCAACCAGCCCAGGCGACCTGGTTGAGGAATACATCCATACCATCGGCCGGCAGCATCCGCCCAAAGACGAGGAACTTCGCCAGCGCATAGAGAATAGAGTTGCCTTCCAACAAGCCGCCGGGGATGGTCCGCCCCACTTCCGAGGTCGCCAGACCGTAGAGCAAAATGGGAATAGCAAAGACCAGACCGGCCAACGGCCCGGCCGCACCCACATCCAACAACGCCCGGCGGTTCTTGACCGGCGCTTTCAGGCGAATAAACGCGCCCATCGTGCCGATGATCGAGAGTGGCATGGGAATGAAATAAGGTAGACTAACCGGCACGTTGTGGTAGCGGGCGGCGAAGTAGTGACCCAATTCATGGGCGCCGAGGATCAACAAAATGCTGAGGCTAAACGGCCAGCCGCGCCAAAGCTGCCACACCTGCTCGGCCGACTCCGCCCCATAAGACGAACCAACAAACAAAGTCGAAAGCACCGTCAGCAGGAACAAAACGAGGTTCACCAGCCAGTTGCTGTCCGGAGGATTAAAGACGCCGGGCATGGCGATCAACGCCGTGCGTCCCTCCTCCTGGCGCACCAGCGGGGTAAAGCCGTGCAGTTCAAAGCGGCGGCGTAGATCATCAAACAGATCGGCCGCGTCGCGCAAAAAACGGCCGCGAAACCGCACATACCCTTGTTGGGGCATGTCAAAGGTCGTATCGCTGACCGCAAACAGCCCGTCCAGCGATTGGCGCAACGCCTCGACCTGTTCCGGCAGAACAGGAGGGATAACCGGCAGATCGCGCATCATTTATTCAGCTTGCTCTTGGGTAGCGGCCGTGTCGCTGTTGGCTGCTTCAACGGCCGCTTCGTCCTTATCGCCCCAACTGACAATCCAGATACAAGCACCAGCGACGAGCGTGGTGATCACCACCAGCCAAAACCACTGGCTTGCTTCCAACCCCACATCCCGCGCCTCAAAGACAAGGATGAGATTCATCCCCAACGCCAGGACGATCCAGGCAACGAGGTTTGGATGGCTTAAAACCCAATTTTTTATTCCTTGCATTATTCATCCAGCCTAATCATACAGATAGTGTTCTAACTATACTTTGCCCCTCGCGCTTTGCCCACCTAACTCTATGGTTCGATCCTCTTTTCTAAGGCGGCCGTTCGCAGCTTTACTCGTAAAACGCTGGCGCTTTTTTAAGTGTTTTCCACTGCTCCGTTTCATGACCGAAAATCACCAGCCCGATATGCTCCTGTTCGACCAGATCAAGCAGTTTAATCGTGCTGGCGCGGATCGCTTCGGCGTCCGGGTTGCTATCGTCGTCCTGCTCGTCACGGGTAAAGCCCTCGGCGAAGGGGACAGCGTCAACCGTTAATAAAACCACTCCCGTTTTGGGCAGCCGCACCAATACCGATTGATGTCCCGGCACATGCCCGCTGGTCTCAATCAGCTCCAGCCCTGGCAGCAGTTCCGTGTCCCCGTCCACTAGCCGAATGCGCTCCATTGGCTGGTCCCATTGGTCTCGAATAGCAGCATAACGTGGGTTGGTCGCCGCATCCAGATGATGCACACGCTGAACCACATATTGCGCCCTAGTGAATGCCGCGTGTCTTCCAGCATGGTCGAGATCATAATGCGTCGAAATGACTGTATCAATATCGTCAGGTTTTAAGCCAATACTCGCCAATTGCTCGATAACGTCCTGCCCATTCTCGAAATCCGACTCTTCTTCCGGGATGATCTCCGGTAAGCCGCTATCAATCAAAATATTCTTGCCATCACCCGTTTGCACCAAATAGCACACTATTGGAATCTCATAAAGCGGCATAGACCCAACTTCCATCAGATATAAACGCTGCGGAGCATTTTGGTTCATAGTCATTTCCTCAGACGTTACGTTTTTAGCAACGAATTAACGCGAATTTTCGCAAATTATGGTCCAAAATTCGCAGTCGTTAGCTTAAATTCGATGCAAATACATAAGGTCCATTCCCTATAAAAAGATAGACCAACTGGACAGGTCGTTACTGCAAACGTGCCCACGCTTCGGCAAATTGTGCTTCGGTGTCGGCCATCAGGCCATCGGTGTTGATCACCACATCGGCGCGGACGATCTTGTCCGCCTGGGGGGATTGCGCCTTGATTCGCGCAGCGGCCGTCTCCTCATCCAGCCCCCGGCAAACTCGCAACCGCGCCATTTGCGTCTCTGGCGAACAGGTCGTCACCCAAATCTGGTCGCACATGTTGACCAATGGCCCCTCTAATAGCTTAATCGCCTCGACGATTGTCACGCTAGCCGAACTGGCCGCCACGCGACGGCCGATCTCCGCCCGTGTCTGCGGGTGCAGCAATCCTTCTAGTTGACGCAACGCGGCCGGATCATTAAAGACAATCTGGCCCAGTGCCGCGCGGTCAATCCGGCCGTCAGCCAGCCGTACTTCTGGCCCGAACGCCGCTTCCACCGCCTCCTGAATGGCCGCGTCCTCGTTAAGCAGTTCGCGCACTACCTTGTCAGCGTCAATCGTCAATGCCCCGCGTTCGGCCGCCAGCCGCATCACGGCCGACTTCCCCGTCGCGATATTCCCCGTCAGCCCAATGACCACTTTCATTTCAACTCATCAAGACTTACGCAGTGACAACATTTTTCGACACGAATGGCACGAATAACACGAAGTTCGCCCTCCATATTCGTGAAATTCGTGTCAAAATGCGTAAGTCCTACTCATAAAAATAGACAGTTGGCAATTGTCAATTATCAATTGTCAATTCGCCATACGCTTCGACTGTTGCTTCCCATTGCCGTAGCAGCTCTTCCAGTTTCGCTTCGGCCGCGCCATACGCCTCGCTCAGCCGCTGCACCTCTTCAAAATCCTGAGATTGGGTCGCTGCTTGCAATGCGGCGGTAATCTCGGCCAGTGATGCTTCGGCTTTGGCGACGGCCGCTTCCATTGCCGCCACCTCCTCCGCCCGTCGCCGCTGCTCATTCTTACTCAGCTTACTGCTCTTACTCTCCACTCTCTCAATCTCCAATCTCCCAATCTCTAATCTCTCACTCTCAAGTCTCTCACTCTCCTCTTTGTTCCTCTGCGCTAAATACTCCTGATAAGGCCCATTAAAGACCACCAGGCGACTTCTCCCATCCTCGTCCCGCTGCAAGTCCCAAATTTGCGTCGCCAGCCGGTCTACCAGATAACGATCATGGGAGACAAGCAGGATCGTGCCGTCAAACTGTTCCAACGCTGCCTGTAGCTCCTCTTGGGACGGGATGTCGAGATGGTTGGTCGGCTCGTCGAGCAAGAGGAAGTTGGCATTTTCCAGGACGAGGATCGCCAACGCCAATCGGCTCCGTTCGCCGCCGCTGAGCGTTCGCACCTGGCTAAACACATCGTCGCCACGAAAGAGAAAGCGGCCGAGATAGTTGCGGGCTTCGCTGATCGTCATCTCCTTATGGCGCAGCAGTTCATCCAGCACGGTGTTTTCCGGCCGTAACGCCTCCTGGGTCTGGGCGAAGTAACCGATCTTCAAGCTGGCCCCCAGTTCGATTTCGCCCCTCAGCGGCGGCAACTGGCCTAATGCCGTGCGCAGGAAAGTGGTCTTGCCCGTCCCGTTGGGGCCAATCAACGCCGCACACTCCAGGCGCAGCAACTCGATGGGGCCGGTGGTGAACAGCGAATGGCCGGGGAAACCGATCTCCACGCCGCGCGTACGCAAGACGATGTTGCCGCTGCGGTGCGAGGCATGGAGGCGGACATTGAGCGACAACGGCCGCAGCGGGGGCTGAATCTCGTTAATCCGCGCGTGCAACTCGGCCACGTTGGCCGCCGGTCGCTTCAGATCATATTCGCTGGCTACCCGCGCCCAGCCCTGACTTTGCAGTTGGCCCAGCACCCCCAGCCCACCAGCATGGATCGCTTCTACCTCTCGCGCCACACGGCTGAGCTTGCCCCAGGCCATTTGCGTGCGCTGGCCGGAGATATTACGGCGAATGAAATCCATCTCCTTCGCCAGCCGTTCCATCAGCGCGTCATACTCTTGTTGTCGCTTTTCCCAGCGCTCCTGTCGTTGCAGCAAATAGGCGCTGTAATTGCCGCGATACGTTTCCATTCCGGCGCGGCTCATCTCCCAAACGGTGTTGGCGACCTTATCAAGGAAGTAGCGATCATGGCTGACGGCCAGCACCGCCCCTGGCCAGGCGTTGAGCGTGTTTTCCAACCACTCAATCGCCTGTACATCCAGGTGGTTGGTCGGCTCGTCAAGGATCAGCAGGTCGGGGGACTCAAGCAGCAAACGGGCCAGCAAGGCACGTGTCTTTTGTCCGCCGCTTAGCTGGGTCAACGGTTGCTCCCAGGATGACGGCCGAAAGCCCAGCCCAGTCAACACCTGCTGGATGCGAACATCATATTCATACCCTCCGGCCAGCTCAAACTCCAACTGTAGACGACTGTAAGCCGATAGCAACTCCTCGGCTTCCATCGCCGCTGAGCCATTCGCGCCACTGCCGTTGGTCGGCCGTTGGTCAGCCAACCCCGCAGCCATCGCCGCTTCCATCTCCCGTAGCTGCGCCTCCATCTGGCGCACCTCGGCAAAGACGGTCAGCATCTCTTCATAGACGGAGTGGTCGCGGCCGATGAAGGCGTCGGCCGATTCTTGCGAGAGATAGCCAACCCGCGTCCCCCGTGCAATATGGACGCTGCCGGTAGAGGGCTGCGTATGCCCGGCAAGGATGTGCAGCAGCGTCGTCTTGCCGATCCCATTCGGCCCGACCAGCCCCGCCTTGCCGTCATGCGGCAGGCTGACGCTAACGCCGCTGAACACGTCAAAATCGCCAAACGATTGGCTAACATTCGATGCCGTCAAAATAGCCATGGGGCTATTATAGCGAGAGTTTTAGAGAATGGAGAATTAGAGACTAGGAGACTGAGAGATTGGGAGATTAGAGATTGGAGATTTGGTGGCAAGTGGCAAGTGGCAAAACCTTTTTACCTGCCACCTGCCACCTGCTACAGATTATTTACTGCTTACCGCCTACCGCCCACTTTCCAACTCATCCGCCCGCTGCAGGGCGACGTCCCATTTGGAAAGGCGATAGTAGGCGATGGCGGCCGTGATGTCCCCTTGTTGTTCGGCCGCGTTTCCGGCACGCCAGCAGCCGTTGGCCCCTGGATCACCGTTGGTACAAGCTTGTAGATAAGCGGCGATCGCCGCCTGCGGGTCGCGCTCAATGAGCATATCGCCCAGTATTTGCCAGCGCACGCCGTCTTGGGGGGCCAGGGTCAACCCTGCTTGATAGGCGGCAATGGCCTCAAGCGGCCGTTCCGCGACTACGCTTTCCGCCAGCCAGAAGTGGGCGGCCGCGCTCTCCGGCTGGATGTCCGTCGCCAATTGCGCCAGCTCTGTGTCGGTTGGGGCCAACACCGCCATGAAGGGAATAAATTCATCAGCGCAACTTAATACCCGCCCCCAGGAAGCATTCCGCGCCGCCAGGTCCGCCGCCGCATTTTCTATTAAGCCGCGATACCAACCCACCCGACAGGCCGCCCCTTCCAGCGCGGCCAACTCCGCGCTGGTCGCCTCGGCTACATCCATCCCTGAAACCGGGCTGCTCAGGACAACGGCCGCGCGTTGTGCCGCATACCCATTGGCGAAGACCGCCCGCGAGGGTGCTTGCCAGATAGGGAAAAGCAAGAGGGTTGTCCCGGCCAACAGCAAGGCGGCGATGGTTGCCGGTGCGGCACGGAGCGACTGGAGCCACTTTTGCAAACGGCCGTTGAGAGTCGCTGGAACGGCTTGCCTGCCGCGCTTATCGGCCGTTGTCGCCATCACCATCCCTAACCAGAACCAAAAGGCAACGCCGGAAAGTGACCCGAATGCCACCGCGTCGGTCACGCTATACAACAGATACGCCACGGCCGCCCCTAACGCCCCAATCACCCACGCCCGCGAAAGGCCGCGTGCGCCGCCACGACGCAATAGCCGCGCCAATTGCGCCAGAGCCAAAACCAGGATGAGCAAGAAGAGCAACAGACCGGGCAGGCCAAAGTCGAGGGCGGTTTGCAAATAGAGATTGTGGGCGTCGGCCGCGGCCGGTGGCAACTGTACCGCCTCGCTCAGCGGCACTTGCGGAAAGAGATGGGGGGCAATGGTGTAGAATACGCCTAACCCCATGCCAAGCGGCCAAAACTCGCGCAGGGCAAACCACGCCTGCTCCCATAAGCGCATTCGCGGGCCAATGACGCTGGCCCAGGAATTAGCCCCCGCATAGATAAAAACATCCATCGTGCGCGTTGCTCCGATGACTAAAAGCGCCACAACAACACCAATGACGCCCACCGCCAACAAGTTCCAACCGCGACGGCCGGAGAGCAAGCAAACCAGCACCAGGGCAACGGCAACGGCTACCAGGCTGGTGCGAGATTGGGTAAGCAGCAAACAACCGGCGAGAAAGAGGGTTAGTCCTAACCAGGTAATAAACTGCCTGGGACTGGCGAGGCGAGTACGCCAACCACGCAGAGCAAGCGCGGCCGCCAGAGGCAAAAAGAGGGTGATCAGACCGGCTAGTTCATTGGGGTGGAAGCCGCCGAAAAGTCCTTCCAACGGGGCAGGCATAGCAGCGACGAACAGTTTGTCCACTCGCCGCATCCCCAATAAGCCAATCAAAACCGCCAACGCCCCACCAATCAAATAACTCATGGTCAGGCCGTTGAGATAGGCGGGCATTCGCGGGTCGTTCAGATGGGGTTCGGCCGGGGCAGCGTTGGTAATGGTAAAAAACAACGCCACCGACCAGGCCAACACAGTCAGACGCGGCCAGCTAACTTCCCAGGGGAGTGGCGAGAGGATAAACGACAGTGGCAGGAGCAATAAGACCAACACCAAGACCATTCCACTCACTGCTGCGGGGCGAAACCAATTGCCCATTTCGCTCCGTCGCGCCCAAAACGGAAGCAGCAGACAAGCAAGGGCAATGACAACCAGCCACCGTGGGAATGGCTCAGGAAAGAGCAATAACGGGGCAGTCACCAACAATAATAGCGGCCCGCGTAAATGCTTCTTACCAGAAAGCGAAATAGACTGCTCCATAGGCGTAGGCGGGTAGACTGTTTTTTGCATTTCCTATAACACACGATCCTTTCAGCACGCTCGTCGAAGGTGTCGAATTTAAAGAAAGATTCGTCCTGCTCTATCTATCGCGACCTCCCCCAATCCGGCGCATAAGCACAGACGGCAGACACGCTCCCACAACGTATTACGGGTTGCTTGGCGGTGTACTTGACGGCGGAAGGGTGGGAGAAGGCGCAATTGTTTCTGTTGGCGACGTAGTCGGTGGTGCAGGCGCAGTTGCCGTCACTCCTCCTGGGCGCGTGGGGGCCACTGTCACCGGCGGTGTCGGCACTGGCGGTGTATTGGTCGGCGGTGGCGGCTCGGTTGGCAGCGAAGTTGGTGGCATGGTCGGCCGCGTGGTCGGCCGCGGCGTATCTGGATCCGGAGGCTCTGGCTCTACCGTATCCGTTGGCTCAGGGATGTTCTGGGTAGGAAATGCAGTCGGGAAAAACGGCGGTGGTTGGGTGGGAAAAGGAAAGGGGGATGGGAAGGGGCGGCCCTGAGTACCGGCGGTTGGCGTGGGCGATGGCTCCAACGTGATAATAACCGCCAAAGGAGGCAGAAAAATCGTGCGCCCCACGGTCAACGGATCACCGCTCTCCAGACAATTAGCATGGTACACTTCGGCAACGGGAACACCGCGCGTTGCCGCCAACGATTCCACTGTATCACCACTTTCCACAACAACGCGCACCCACCATTGCGGCGGGCCACAGGCTGTCGTTGGCGTTTCCGCTCCCGCTTCGGGCAAAGCCCCCAAGCCACCATCCTCTGCTGTAGCGGTATTGGTGGGCGGAGGAGTGGCGGTCGCTTCCAATGATGGCACGGCCGTCGCCTCTACCCCTGCTTCTTCCCCACCCTCCACTTCTGTCTCAGGAGCAAGCGCGTTATCGGCCGTCACCAACGGTGTTGGCGGAATCACCACCTCCACCCGTTGGCCCTCGTTTTCGCTTGCTGCCGTTTCTCCATCCCGTCCTGCCAATCTGTCTTGCCAGCTTTGCCAGGCCAAAAAAGCCAGGCCCAGCATGACGACTAAGATTAATAGCGATGTCCAACTAAAGGCCGGGCGTTTACGGGCAGATGGCGCGGCCGTCGCCGTTCGGGTTGCGGGTGCATCAGCCAACGTGTGGCCGTTGTTTCCTGTGCTGTCGAACGATTCGCCGATCACCATACCAGCGGCCGCGCTGACATCTGGCTCTGGGCTGAGCAAAGCGTTTTGCCGGTAAATGGGACAGGCCGTATGGCGCGTAGAGAGACAGTATGTTTCCTGATGAATGGCACTAACAGGAACCGGCAAACTGGTGCGGTTACAGTGATTGGCATCAGAGGGGAAAGCCAGCGCCGTCCCGGGATCGCTCTTAGTCCCTAAAAATGGACAGCGCCCCGCTCGAATTGGCTCGTTTGGTTGGGGAATTACCCCCTCTTGTTCATGTGGTTCCGGCTGCCGGTAGGGAGTCAATCGTTGCATAAATAGTCAAGCCTCAATCCCATCTAGGTTCAAGTGTAGGTAGACAGACGCCCCGCCGGACAAACCATTTCACGAGGATCATCGTGGGTGGGTGTACCGTCCATTCGCACTTGCGAGATCATAGCAGTTCGCTCTAGTAGCATGAATAGAGAAGCGGTGAACAGCCCGTGAAGAGGGCGTGAACTTCTTAGGTGTATTGGTCTACTGTTTTATTGGTTATTACCTACCGCATCCCTCATCAGTAGAGGGTGATCACACGCTTGTTTTTGGGTTACATTCGCTGCGAAGGCCAACGCGGATGAACGCCGATTATTTCCCTGCGGATAGTTTTGCATATAAATAAAAAGGGCAAGACGAAATAACTGCCTTGCCCCTCTAACAAACGGTTCAGTGGGGTCTGTTACATCTCTTCGCCAATTTTGGCGGTGGCACTCCGGCCGTTTCCGCCAAAAAGCTCGCCCAGTCCCACCAGACGGCCGCCGCGACGAGATGATTTATCCTCGTTATTCTCAATTGAATAAGCGTTCTCGCCCCCATACTGATAGTAATAGCCGCCATAGTAATCGGGGCTTTTGCGCGGGATGCGGTTCAAGACCACGCCGATCACCCTGGCCCCGGCACGGTTCAGTTGCTCCAACATCACCCGCGCCGCTTCGGCATGGGTGCGGCCAGGCTGGATGACCAACACGACACCATCCACCTTCGCTGCCAGCACCGTCGCATCAGAGACCACAAACGGCGGGCTGTCAATCACAACCAGCGACGCCGATTCTTCCAGGCGAGACAGGATGCGCGTCATCTTTGCCGAACCGAGCAACTCGGCCGGATTGGGCGGCAGGCTACCACTGGTGATTACCGCCAGGTCTTTGACCTTCGAGTAACGGGCGACATCGCGAATATCCAACTGGCCGCGGAACACTTCGCTCAGGCCGACCTGGTTAGACATATTGAGTGCCTGGTGCAGGCGCGGCCGTCGCAAATCCCCTTCCAACAAAATCACACGCTTGTTGGCCTGGGCCATCACCACCGCCAGATTGGTCGCCACCGTCGTCTTGCCTTCCGATGGGCCAGGACTGGTGACGAGAATCGTCTTTAAGGACTTATCCACGCTGGCAAATTCCAGGTTGGTACGCAGGCTACGGAAGGATTCGGCCACCGGAGAGCGCGGCTGTTGGGCGACAAAGGGCAGGCCATCCCCCTTTTCCATGCCCGACTCATTGGCGATATAACCAACCACCGGCAGCCCCAATACATTGGCAATGTCCCCCGGCGTTTTCAGGGTATCGTCCAGGTATTCGATGGCGAAGGCAATCCCGCCAGTCAGAACGAGGGCAACGGCCGCACCGAGCAAGATGTTGCTCACCGGCCGCGGTTGGACCGGTATCCCCGGTGCAGTCGCCTTCTCTACCTGTACGACGTTGGGCGTATTCTGCAAGCGTGCCAGACGCACCGCCTCATAGTTGCTCAGCAGCGTTGAATAAATCTGCTGGTAGAGCGTCAGATTCGCCTGGCGAATATCCTGCACGCTCTCCTTTTGAGTCTGTGGATTACTGGCGCGATCAGGAAAGGCAAGCTGGAAATAGCGTTCTCTGGCAAGTTCCAGGAGGAATTGATTTTGTGCCATCTCCGTCATTTTTTGGTTGAGGGCGGAGCGCTGCTCGGCCGTCAACGGGGGTGGCAATGTGTTCGGCAAGACATCGGGGGTCAGATCATCAATGTCCAGTTGCAGCCGGGTGATTTCGCTTTGTAGCTCGAAAATGCGTTGTTCCAGTTCGGCTTTTTCTTCTTCGGCCGCCAACTGGTCCGCCTCCAGGTCTTGTTCAGACGATTCGGCGATTTGTGTTTGCAAGCTGGCGATTTCTTCCTCGATCTCATCAACCTGCAATTGTAAGCTCTCTTCAGAGGAGGAAAAACGTGAAGCCTGCAACGCTTCATTTTGCGAGATCAGCACCTCAACCAGCGTGTTGGCGATCAATGCCGCCCGTTGCGGGTCGCTATCGCGTACCGTCACCTGCAACAGCCGCGTCCCACGCACCTGTTGTGCGCTGATCTGCGAGCTACGCACGCGCTGGCCGACAATTTCGCTCGTCGCCTCCAACACCGGCTGCGTCACCAAAAGCTCAATATACGTCTGCGCCAACTCCTGGTCACTTAGCGATGTAACCGTCGAAACGTTGCTTTCCGGCGACTGGATGACCATCACCTTGGTCGTTGCCTCATAGACTGGCGTCTGGTAGAGGCTCAGTAAATATCCGGCTCCTGCCCCCAGAAGCGTACCCAAGATGAGCAACCAGGCCCAACGTCTAAGTAAAACGAGAATTAACTTAAGTTCCATTACAACTACCTATAGGCTACTTTGTCAACTACTAAGACAAACCATCAATCCACTACAATACAGTACGGTACACAAATTTTTGCTATCCAACATTCTACAAGGATCGCCCCTCGTTTGCCGCAAAGAAAGCGGGAATATTGGCGAGAGCAGAAACCCGGTTTCTAGCTAGCTGCACTATTGCAACGCCTCAGCCACGGCCGCCACCACCATCTCTACATCACTAGGCGACATCGCCGGATATAGCGGCAAAGTCACTTCCCGCCTCGCCACCTCTTCCGTCAGCGGCAAGGTGGGGGTGTCGCCGTTCATCAGTCCTCGATAGTACTCAAACTGGTGCACCGGCGGATAATGGATGCTGGTCTGAATGCCACGCTCCTTGAGTCGTTCCATGAAACGCTGGCGGTCGGCCGCTTCCGGCAACAGCACCGGCCGCACATGGCAAGCCGACACACCCGGATGGTCCACATAAGGGACGGTCAGGCGCGGCACCTCAGCACGCAACGCCTGCACATACACCTGGTCCAACATCCGCCGTCGCTCATTATTGGCCGCCAGCTTACGCAACTGCACACAGCCCAGCGCGGCCCGCATTTCGTCAATGCGATAGTTATACCCCGGCGCCACCACATCATAGCTAAAGGCGTGGCCGCGATGGCGGTCCCAGGTCAGGCTATTCATCCCGTGCGAGCGCAACAGGCGCAGCTTCTCCGCGAGAGCTTCATCGGCCGTCACCACCATCCCCCCTTCTCCGGTGGTCATATTCTTATTCGAGAAGAAACTGTAACAGCCGATTGCCCCCCACGTCCCCAGGGCGCGGCCGTCGAGCCAGGCGTCGGGGGAATGGGCAGCATCCTCAACCACGTCCAGCCCATGTTGTTCGGCCAGTTCCATAATCCGCGCCATGTCACAGGCATAGCCGCCATAGTGCATGACGATGATCGCCCGCGTGCGCGGTGTGATCTTCGCCGCGACATCCTCGGCCGACAGGCTGAAATCCTCCAGGCTGGTGATGTCGACAAAGATGGGCGTTGCGCCCGTATAGCGCACCGCGTTGGCCGTTGCTACAAAGGTCAACGACGGCACAATCACCTCGTCCCCCGGTTGCCAGCCGAGGGCAACCCCGGCCAGATGGAGCGCGGCCGTGCAGTTCGTCACCGCCAGCGCATAGGGCGCATCTACCAGCGCGGCAAACTCCGCTTCAAATTGGGCAGTGACTTCGCCCATCGTCAACCAGCGCCGTCGCAATACATCGAGGACGGCCGCTTCTTCTTCCGCCCCAAAATCGAGATCAGCGAGAGGAATACGCCAATTCATGGTTTTCCTGTCCTTGCTTATGTTGTTTATATTGTTTGCCATTCTGCCCATTGGCAACCGGTCGGGTGCTTAGCAGGGGTTCGGCCGGTTGGTTTAGATGCTCCCCTGGCAAAAACTGGGCTTTCATGCGATCAAAGTCCTCAATCGCTCGCTCGTAATCATCGGGACGGCCGAGGTCTTGCCAGTAGCCATCAAAGCCATAACCCGCCACCTTTTCTCCGGCGGCGATCAGCTTCTTCACCAGGTCGGGAAAGTCAAAGTAGCTGTTTCGCGGAATATAGGGCAATACTGACGGCTCAAAGACGTAAATACCCATGCTGACCATAAAATCGTAGGTCGGCTTTTCAATGTAGCCGGTGACCCGGTGGCTTTCGTCTTGCTCGATCACCCCCAGATCAATGTGGACTTTGCGGCGGTGCATGGCAATAGTCGCCGCCGCTCCCTGCGCCTTGTGGTAGGCGATCAGCTCACCCAAAGGCAAGGTCGTCAACACGTCGCCATTCGCCACCAGAAAGGTATCGTCCAACCCCTCGACCAGCGTCAGCGGCCCGGCGGTCCCCATGGGGTTATCCTCATAGCTATAGCGGATTTTCATCCCCAGGCGGCGGCCGTCCTGGAAAAAGAGGCGCAAAAACTCTGCCAGATGGCCGACCGTCAGCACCGCCTCTTCAATCCCGGCGTGCTTCATCTGCCGCAACAAGATTTCCAAAATGGGCATATCCCCTATGGGCATCAACGGCTTGGGCAGTATCGTCGTATACGGCCGCAACCGCGTCCCCTTCCCTCCGGCTAAGACAACTGCTTTCATGGTACTTCCTTAGGAGTGGGGAGTGAAGAGTGGGGAGTGAAGAGTAATCCGCCACTCTCCACTCTTCACTCCTCACTCCCCACTAGATTTCGTACTGTCCCACACGATAAAAATCAAGGTGGTCGGCGATCCAGGTGATGGTGCGGCCGAGGCCCTCTTGCAGCGAGACTTCCGGCTGCCAGCCTAACTGTTGGCGGGCAAGGCTGTTATCGGAACGAAGGCGCATCACTTCCGACTTCTCCGGCCGCGTGCGGGCTGCTTCGGTGACGATCTCCACCGGCCGCCCAATCGCCTCAATGATCCCCTTGGCCAATTCGCCAATGGTTACATCTTCGCCCGTGCCGAGATTGACCACTTCCCCTTCCACGCCAGGGGTTTCGGCCGCCCGCAAAAAGCCGCTGACCGTATCGCCCACGTAAGTAAAATCGCGTCGCGCCTCCAGGTTGCCGAGACGAATGCAATCCTGGGTCAACGCCTGGGTGATGATCGTCGGGATGACCGCGCGCGCGGATTGGCGTGGGCCATAGGTGTTGAACGGCCGCACCGTCACCACCGGCATGTTATAGGCGCAATAAAAGCTCTCCGCCATCTTGTCCGCCCCGATCTTGCTCGCCGAATAGGGGGACTGCCCCTGCAGCGGATGCCCCTCGTCCATCGGCGTGTATCGCGCTGTGCCATAGACTTCGCTGGTGGAGGTGTGGACAAGGCGGCTGATCTCATGCGCCTGGCAGGCCAGCAGGACGTTCATCGTCCCCATGAAGTTGGTTTCAGCCGTTTCCATGGGATGGACATAGGAGTAGGGAATGGAGATGATCGCCCCCAGGTGAAAAACCACATCCACCCCGGCCGCTGCCTGGTAGATGGCGTGGGTATCGCGCAAATCCCCGGCAATGATCTCTAATTTCGAACGGACATCGGCCGCCAACTGGCGTAATAACCCATAATCGGCCCGCGCGTTATAGCGCACAAACGCCCGCACCTCCGCTCCTTCGCGCACCAGTCGCTCGGTCAGATGACTGCCAATAAAACCGCCCGCACCCGTCACGAGTACGCGCTTGCCAGACCAATATGTCATAACTACTTCCTTGTGGTTACAAATTTTAGGAGGAGATAAGTCGTAAGTGGCAGGTCGCAGGTGGCAAGTGGCAAGTTTCAGCTTCTACTTGCTACCTGCCACTTGCTACTTGCCACTATCCACTCACCACTAATCACTAGCAACAAGCGACTGCTTCATCGCCTGAATCTTGGCTTGGGCAGCGTCCCAGGCTTCGGCCTGGACCAGGTCTTCCAGTTCGCCCAGCCAATGTTCCAGCCCTGGGGCGGCCGACAGATAGTCAACGGCCGATGCACCCTGACTAAGTATACTATTGGCGACAATATTGTGGGCAATGAAACCCTTGCTTGGGACAATAAAACCATTGCTCTGAGCAGTCAAGCTACCAGTACTATAGTAACCAGACGCTAGTGGGTCATCGGTTGGCGGGTGCTCATCGGCCGCATAGTTGGCGGCAAGCTGGGCGCGGATCGTCGCCATGACGTCGGGCAAAACCACGATCTGCGCGGGGGTATTGGCGGCGATCTTCATGATCCGTTCTTTTTCCAACGGCTTGATGCGCTCAATGGCAAAGACAATCAAGCCAACATCATGCAGATCAACCAGTTCCGGAATTTCCGTAGAACGGCCCAAAACCTGGAAACCGTTCAGCCGCACCCCCTGCTTGCGCGGCGCGTCATCCACCATGCCAACGACGGAGAATGCACGCCCCCACTCCGCATTGCGTAGCAGGTAGGCCGCCATCTGCCCCGCCTCGCCCGCGCCGATGATCAATACCCGTTCCCCCAAGACCGGCGTTTTGCCGCGCAGGGTGATCCAGTGCGTCCATAAACCGGTGATGATCCGCATCCGGTAGCGCGTGGCGATAAAGCCTACCAACGCCACCACACCGACAACGATGATCAATCCCGGTGGCAGCAGGCGATAGCCCAAATATGGCACGCGAATATCACGCGGCTGCCAGAATTGATTGAGCGCCAGCAAGACAAAAGTGGTCAGGGCGGTGGAAAGGCCGAGCAGGAAAGCATCGTTGGTGTTGGCCTTTGACCAGACGATGCGGCCGACACCCAACAAGCCATTCACCAAACTGAAAACAACCGCAATCGAAGCCGCCACGCCAATCGCCAGACTGGGGCCAAGCTCCAGCGGGCCGCTGCCGCGCCAGAGCACGCCGGTGACGGCGACGGCCGTAAACGCCGAAAGGCAATCGAGCATGAACCAGGAGAAGTAACGGCTGATGAATCGCGCCAGCGGCCCCCAGAACAGTAAATGCTCCGGTACGCGGCGCGTCTTCAGTTGTGGCAACAAGGCCAGCACTGTCCAAAACAGTACATCGAGGTCGGTCAGCAGCGAACGATGATGGACGTATAACAGGTCAAGGCGCAGCTTGCTCGGCAGCACCACACGCAAATACTCATCCACCACATTGCCGCTTTGCAGCAAGCGCTCCTCGTCACGATAGAGCACCGAGGCGGGACTGGTGATGCCAGGGCGGACAGAGAGCAATATCTCGCGTGTCTCAGTAGGCCAGTGATTGACAAACTCGCGGTCTTCGGGACGCGGCCCCACCAGGCTCATATCACCACGTAAGACATTCCACAATTGCGGTAGTTCATTCAGCTTCGTATCGCGCAGCCATTGGCCGAGGGCGGTGATGCGTGGGTCCCCCTGCCCTGTCACGCGCGGCCCCTGATAGCTGGTCGCGCTTTCATACATCGTGCGAAACTTGAGGATGCGGAACGGCCGTCCGTTGCGCCCCACGCGCTCTCCCCAGTAAAAAACCGGCCCTGGCGAATCGCGCTTGATCAGCACGCCAATAAAAACAAACACCGGCGAGAGGATAATCACGCCTAGCAAGGCAATCGAGAAATCCAACAGGCGACGGCCGACTTCATCCAGCCACCCACCCACATGGTTAAGGGCATATCTCGCTTTGGTTCTTCTACGTGGTAGTTCGGTTGCTGCGATTCTACTCATGGTTCTACCAGTACGGACGCTTAATCTCTCACTCTCTTAGTCTCTCAATCTCGCAGAGGCCAGGAGACTAAGAGATTGAGAGACTGGGAGACTTGCTTCCAATACAACTCTATTGTTTATACCAATACGCTTACGTTACTTAGTTCGGTCGGATAGCGACCAAATAGTGCGAATTAAACAGTCGCAATTTTTCGAGAAGCAAGGCCCCTGTCCACGACACCGGAACGACTCGTCGGGCCAGAGGAGGGGCCAGGGTAATTCGCTGAAACGAATAATCACTCTCAGGAAAGAACTGCCGTATCTGCTGCGGCCGAATGCCCCACGTTTCCTTGTTCTTGGGGTTCAACCAGAAGTCATACCAGACAATCAGCCCTCCTGGCCGGACCACCCGCCTTACTTCCTGCGCCACAGTATAACAAACAGAACGGGATAAAATCGATGAAAACACCGTGAATTGTAAGAGAATATCAAATGAATTGTCGGGGTAGGGCAATTGGCGGCCGTCGGCGCAAGTCAGCGCTACATTGGGCAATAGTTGCCGCGCCTGGTTGATGCGCGTCGCCAGCAGGTCGGTTCCATGCAGCCGCGACGGGCTGGCTCCGGCGGCCAATAGCTCCAACAACACACCGCCCGCGCCACAACCCAGCTCCAAAATATCCTTATCCGCCAGCGGTAACATCCCCTCTTGCTTCAGCAACTTCATCACATCGCGCTGCCGTTGCTGGATGGTAAAGAGATAAGCCGGATTGGAGAGCGAATACAAATCACTCCCCGCCAACCGCTGCTCCCGCGCGTCATACGTCTGTTGGATACCCGTCCGTAGCGACAATCCTCCGGATTGTCCAAGCAAGCCTGCTTGCTCCAGCAAGTTCCATTGCTCTGGAAACTCGGACAATCCTCCGGATTGTCCTACACCATTATCCACTAACTTCATTCCACGCTCCTTGCTGCGGGTTATAGTTCAACCTTATTTGCTGTCCGGCCGCTACCTGGCGCGGAGTGGCGATATTGCCACCGCCAACCAGGTTGAAACCGGTCAGCGCCTCCAGCGTCACCGTCCCGCCGAACAAAGGGTTGGACAGGCCATCGGCCGTCCACCAGTGAATGTTGCTGATGTCGGCTGTGCCGTTGACCGGATAATTATCATAGTTGCTCGTCACCAGTATCGTTGCTCCGGCGACAATCGGCACCGGCGCAACGCCTGCCCTGGGGGCCAGTTGCCCCACAAACGGTGCGTTGCCCGGCTCTACCGTCAGAATGGGGCGCGTGGTCTGTAAATTACTGATCACATTGTTGCTGCCCACTATTTTATTGCTCCACGTCCGCTCCCCGTCCACCTGCATGTGAAAGAGGCTGCCGCCGCTGATGCTCTGGAAATAATTGCCGACGACTTCCAGCCGCGCCTCGGCCGACGGCCCGGTATCGGAGGTTGTGCCAAAGATGACCGCGCGATCGCCGACGAAGCGGCCGATAAAACGGCAACGCTCCAACCGAATCTGTCCATCGCTCGCTTCAATCCCAATCGCCTGCGAGTTGATGTCCGGGCGGCTATAGAAGAGGGAGTTGATGACGTTATAACGGTTGGCGGCCGCGCCCCCCATCGTAATCGTCGCCCCGGAAATGGCACGGTTATAGAACTGGCAATTCTCAATCAACACCTCAATTCCCTCCAGCCGCAAATCAATCATCGGCAGCGAGGAGGCCTTGGGCGCAAAGATGCAGTTGCGAATCTCCGCCCGCCAGGGGGCGTTGCTATAGGCACTGATGAAGGTCTGTCCCGTCTGCGGGTTTAGCGGCGTGGTGAAATAGCAACCATCAATCAGGATGTCGGAGCGAATTTGCACCGACGGCCGCCCCTCAAAGAGGCAGTTCCGCACCTCGACGCGCACGGCCGTGTTCACCCGGTCCTGAGTGATGATGCCGCGGCCGTTGCGCGACCCAAACCAGCAGCCGATAAACCGCTGGTAATCGGGGTCGCCACCCACCGTCGAACCCTGGAACTGCCACGCCCAGTCCGTCGCCCCATCAAAGCGGCAATTCTCGACATGCACGGAGTTGTGGGGATGGCAATAGACAAGATGGGAGTCGCTGTTGTCATGGCAATAGCAGTTGTACATGTGCAACCGCTTGTGGCCGTTTTCGGCCGCCCAGAAAGCGACGCAATAACGGAAACCCGCACTCAAATCACAGGCACGCAGTGTCAGAAACAGCTCTCCCGAACTGTCGAGGTCTGGCCCTGACGACGGGACATAGACGCAGTTGGAGAAGCCGGCCACATTCACGCGTTCCAGCACCGCCACATGAGCGGCCGGGCCGGGGACGAAGTGGATGCCGTTGATTTCATACTCCACCGGATGCTGCAACTCGTCCAGCCCCACGTCGCTCATCGTGAAGTTGACGCCGTTCTTGACCTGAATACCGGCGTAGATATTGGCGGGAACCGGCCCGCTGACCTCAAATTGCAAGCGGGATTGGCTGCGGCCGTCGCCGATTATCGTCAAATTACCGCCCACTTCCAGTTGCTTAAACTCAGAGTTGAGGACAACACGATAGAATTGCGCCGCCGCCGGGATATACAGCGGCCGTCCCTGCGCCACCGCGTCGTTGATCGCCGTCTGAAACGCAGCTCGGTTATCCGTCAAGCCATTGCCCACCGCGTTGTATGGAGAGGCGGTGACGTTGACCACATTGCCGCCCTGCGCGAGATGGCGTAACGCTCGTGCGTTGGGAACAGCCAGCCCAGCAAAGGCCGCGCCGCCAAAAACGGCCGCTGCCCCTTGCACAAACCGTCGCCGCGAGATGGTTTCGGCGGCCGTTGCCCCCGCGTGTTGGTCCGTTTGTTGATTATCGTTAAACTTCATCTTGAATTGCCTTCCCAACCACGAGCGTTGAAACGCCCGGCTGATACACAAAACCTGTTGAAAACAGGTTGACGGCCATATTGTTGCCCCACCGATCACGGATTACCGCTAACCGATTACTGCCTACTGTCCACTGCCTACTGCCAACTGCTTACGCTCTCTCCCTCCCCAGCGTGGCGCAAAGCGAGCCAGCCCGTTCAAAAACCCCAGCCCATAGCTAAGATGGAGGATCGGGTGGATCAGTAAAAGCTGGGGGACCAAATGCCAGCCATGTTTTCGGCCGAGGGAGAAGGATGCCAGCAGATCGGCCGCCAGATAAGCGAGGACAATCCCTAACAGCAACCAACGGGCGATGGGAATAAAGAGGCTGAAAAATAGGGACCCTACGAGACTAAGGACAAGAGCCAGCGGCACAAATTGTCGCCAGCGCATCTGGCGCGGGTGCTTTTGCATCACGCGCACCTTCCAAAAGCCATACTGGTAATATTGCCGCCAGAGCGAACGCAGCGAACTGCGGCTGTAGTAACGCGAACGGATGTCGGGCGAGAGCAAGATCTTGCCCCCTGCTTTCAGCAAGCGGTAGTTGTACTCATCATCCTGGTTACGCACCAACTCCTCATCGTAGAGGCCAATCTTCTGGATAGTCTCGCGTGTGTAGGCGGGGAAGGCTACCGTCTCGACCAGCATCGGCCGATCCTTAATCGTCCGAAAGGCGGAACCACCAACGCCAAACCAGGAACTCATCGCCAGGGCAATCGCTTGGGCGGCGGCCGTTTCCCCCACCGTCTCAATCGGCCCGCCCACGCCGTCCACCGCGTCTTGCTGCAAATGGTCGACGCAGCGACGCACATAGTCAGGGGCGATCTCGCAATGGCCGTCCACGCGAACGATGATCTCTCCCTTTGCCCGCCGTAGCCCGATGTTCATCGCCGGCGGCACGATTCGCTTTGGGTTATCCACCAGATATAGGTTCGGGTAGCTGGCTTGCAAGGAGATGATGTACTCGCGCGTACCATCGTCAGACATCCCATCTACCACGATGATCTCCATCTGGTCGGCCGGATAGTCCTGCGCCAGCACAGCCCCCAAACTACGTTCAATATAAGCCGCTTCATTGCGGACAGGCATAATCACGGTAACAAAAGCCATCATTAGTACTCATTACTCAAAGTTGTGGACTTACTCATCACTCACGTTACTATTTAGAGAAAATCCGCGCAATCTGCGTGCAATTCTTATTGCCCATCCGCGTCATCCGCGTAACTATTTTCACCGGAGACATTTTGGTTTAGTGCTATGACCCCTTATGAGTTAGCCCACCTCGCTGTCGCGCCATTTTTGCCCGTGCTATATAGCAAAGCCCGGCACGAAATTAAAGCATTGCTGGCCGCCGGTAATGCCCATCCTGCACAAGTGCTGGATGTGGGCGGCCGTAAATCTCCCTACACCATCGGCCTTCCGGCGGAAATCACGCTGCTCGACATTCCACGCCAGACGGAGACACAAAAGCAGCTCCACCTCGGTGTCAATAATGAATTGTTAAAGCAGGTCGGCCGCCGCCGCAGCAATATCGTGGACATTGTGTTGCAAGACATGACGCAATGCACGCTCCCCTCGGAATCATTCGATGGCGTGATCTGTGTGGAGGTCATTGAGCATGTGGCGGCCGATGACGCCTTCGTGTCCCAAATCGCTCGCGTCTTGAAGCCCGGTGGGTGGCTCTATCTGACGACGCCCAATGGCGACTATCTGCGGAATGAAGGGGCGCAACGCAACCCCGACCACGTGCGCCACTACCGGCGGGCGGAGTTGGCGCGGTTGTTGTCGCGTTACTTCCATGACACGCAAGTCACCTGGGGCGTCCACACCGGCCGACGGCGCGTGCGTGGCTTGCGAAGCCTCTCCTGGCGACGGCCGTTGCCCACCCTCAATGCGATGGTCAGCAATCTGCTGAGCCACATCGAGTCGCGCGGGCTTGACGACCACGCCCAGCGCACGGCCCATCTGTTCGCCGTAGCGTGCAAGTAGCCACGCGGCCGCACCGGGAAGCAGGACCATCAGCAGCCCCATCGCCGGAAGCATGTAGCGCAACAACGGCACCACCGTCACCGTCATCGCCCAGAAATAGACCACAACCAACCACATCCCGGCCGTGAAGGGGCGCAAGTTACCCTTCTGCCGCCAGGCATAGACGCTTCCGACGAGAATCACGCCAAGATAGAGGATTTGCAGGGCAATTGTCGGCGTCTCGAAGCGGCGGCTGTCAATGCCATACCAGCTACGGCTGAGCTTGATCCAACCCAGCTTGAGCATCGCCACGGGATCATGCCGTGCTTCTTCGAGAATCACCGCCGCCGTCGCGCCCAATGACTCCATCTGCGGCCGTCGCTCCTGGAAACGCCACATCAACGCCTCGACATCGGCCGCCACCGGCACTTCCAACCGGTAATCCTTCGGCACTGCCAGAAAGGTCAGCCCATCATGGATCGTCACCGTCCCGCCGGAGCTAAGGGGGATAATCTCCCCCGTCTGCGCGTAGGCCAGCGCCTCCCAGGGGGCCACTACGAGCAGATTGCCAAGCAAAACCAACGCCGGTAAGACGAGCCGCGCTGTCCACCCTTGCCGCTGAATAAAGAGAAATGCCGACAACGCCAACACCATGCCCAATCCTAATGCCGCCGGGCGGATCAACATCGCCCCTCCGGCCACCGCCCCTGCCGCCAAGTAGAGCCACCCACTTCGCGGCGAGCGCAACACCCCCCGCCACAGCAGATAAACGGCGGCCAACAAAAAGGGCGTAAAAGCGACCTCGCTATTGGGCTGCTTCATCAGGTAGAGGCCAAAGGGGTAGGTCATCCAGGCAACGGCCGCCAGCAGCGACAGGTTACGCGACCAGACCAATCGCGCCAGGGCATAGACGAGAACAGCCGACAACCCCGCGCAAATAAAGCGAAAGGCATGGATCGCCAGCGCATCCGCCACGCCGGTTATTCCCGCTAGCCCAAAGACCCCGGCCAGCAAGAGCGAAAACCCCGGCGGATAGCGCGTCGCCAGTTGACCCTGATCATCAACGATACCCTGCCCGGCGAGGATGTTCCGCGCCACCGGCTCATAGACCAGCGAATAGTCGGTGCTTTCGTTCTCGCGAAGCTCGGCCGGTAACACCGCCCAAAACAACGCCGTCACCCCCACCGCCAGGGCGAATATGAGAAGTAGAATGGTAATCTCTTTACGTTGCATAATATATAGAAACCGGGTTTCTTAGCTCTTAATAGACAGAACGGCTTTCACGATAGAAACCCGGTTTCTAAACAAAAATCCGTGTCCGATTAATTCGTATTCATTCGTGCCATTCGTGTCGTCTCTACTTTTGAGATGACGGCGCGGAATTTACCGTTGGCGGTGCGCGGGATGTCGCTCACCGGCTCCAAAAGCACCTCCATCGGCCCTACGCGGTCGCGGATGCGCTGCGCTAGCATCTCGCCATCCCGGTCGGTATAAGCGGCCGTCGGGATAAACTTGACCCGAATCCGCCCCAAATCTTCCTGGATGATCTGCGCCTCGCACACCGGCAGGTCGGCCTTGAAGACGGGGTCGAGGCGGCCGATATGCCGCCCATCGGCCGTCACCACCACATCATCAATCCGCCCTTCCACTTGCTGCCAGACCGGCATCTGGCGGCCGCACGCGCAGCCGCTTTGCGGAGCAATGATCCCCCGGTCGCCGATCTCATAGCGGATCAGCGGCATATCGGCGTTGAGCAGCCCCGTAGCTACAAAACACCCTGGCTGCCCGGCCGCCACCGGCTGATCTTCCTCGTCGGCCAACACTTCCATCACACCCACATCCGGCCAGTTGTGCAGCCGTCCCGCTTCGCACTCCCCGGCGGCCGTGGCGATCTCCGCCATGCCGTAGGTCTCGCGTACCGGGCATTGAAAGACATGGGAGATCACCCGCCGCTGGTGGTCAAACAGCGGCTCGGCGTTGCCAATTGCCACCGTCAGGCGCGGGGCGTCCAGCTCCAGCTCCATCGCCACCTGCGCCAGCCGGTAGAGGCCAGAGGGATAGCCGAGCAGATAGGTCACGCCATGCCGCCGCATCGCTTCCAGATAGGCGGGGATATGCTCGGCCGAGAGGTGATAGGCGGAAAGGTAAAGCTGGCGTAGGGCGGCGTTCCAGACCCAGAAGGGTGGCCGTTGCCGTTCCACTGGCGTCACCAATTGCCCGCCCAAAATCGCCCAACGGTCGTGGCGTGAGACGCCATACCAGCGACGGCTACGCGCCTCAAACATCGCGAACCAGGTTTGTAGGGTTTCCTTGCTGATCCAGATGTGGAGCGGCTTGCCTGTCGTCCCGCTGGTGTGTTCGTAATACATCTGGCGCGGATCACAATCATCGGCAACAAAAGCGCGTGGCTCCTGGCGTAAATGCTCCTTGGTCAGCACCGGCCAATTCGCCAACACGTCCCAGGCCGCCTTGTCGCCGCGCCGCCGCCGTTCGTCCCACTGTTGGCGGTAATAGGGGACCCGCGTGGCCGCGCGGTGCAAGACAAAGGCCAGTCGCTCTTCCTGCCACACTTGCCACTGTGCCGCGCTCCAACCGTCCCGCGCCAAAATCTCCTCGACCAACGCTTCATGCTGTGGCCCATAACGCCAGCGGCTCAGATAACGGCCGCGCACACTCGCCGCCAATACACGCAATGGATAGGGTAGTTGATGATAAATTCGCATCATGTCAATCATGGTCTACCTCGTTGTCAGTCGGCAGTAAGCAGTAGGCAGTAGACAGTCTCCCAATCTCTCAGTCTCTTAATCTCCTTATCTCCAATCTCCTAAAAACCCCTTCCCATCGCGCCTTCACCGGCGGCCAGGCGCAGCTTTCGGCGAGGCGACGGCCGTTATGCGAAAGGCAGCCAGCCAATTGTGGGTCGGCCAACAAGCGGCGCACGCTGTTCGCCATCCCCGCCACATCGCCGTCCGCGACTAATAATGCCGTTTCCTCATGCCCCAGTAAATAAGGAATGCCTCCTACCCGCGTTGCCACCACCGGCACGCCAAACGCCCCCGCCTCCACCACGCTGACCGGCATGTTGTCCACGCGGTTGGTGTTCAGGTAAATGTCATGGTTGGCAAACTCGCCCACCTTCCCCTGATGATCGAGAAAACCGGCAAATTGCACCTGGTCGGCCAACCCCTTTTGTGCGGCCAACGCCTGCACGGCCGCCAGCAACCCCTTGTCCTGTCCCGCCATGGTCAACGTCGCCTCAGGATGGGTCTGGCGCAAATCAGCCAGCACTTCAATCGCCATCTGCGGATGGTAAACCTCATGGAAGGTACGCATCCACAGCAAGCGCGGCCGCAACACCCGCCGTTCATGAAAGGGATAGCGCTCAATCGCCAGCACATTGGGGATGACTTGTGTCCCCATTCGTGCGGGCAACGACGCCAACAGACCGTTCATCTCATGTACCATGTAGGGGGAGGGCGAGACAACAGCATCGGCGCGACCGAGCACCCGCCGCGCCCAACCAGGATAACGGCGGGCGAAATCGGGCAAGGAACCGCCATGCAGCGTCAACACTTGCGGCAAAGCCAGCCGCCGCGTCAACATCGTCGCCAAATCGGCCACCGCAAAAGCTAATCCGCTGAAAACCAGGTGGATGACTAAATCAATATCCTTGCGCCAGGCGATCAATGAACGCAAGGTGTCGGCCAGCCGCCCTGCCCGCCCCGATTTCGTGGAGGTCATGCGCACGGTGTAACCATCCTGGGCAAAAAGGTCGGCGAGAATCTCCCCCTGGCTGACGACCCAACCGGGATGACGGCCGAGCATCGGCCCGACGAAGCAAAGGCGGGGGTGTTGTAAGTAGTGATTCATTTCTCGAACTTTAGAAACCGGGTTTCTTGAAGAAACCCGGTTTCTAGGTGGGACAAAGCAAACAACTCCGCGACCGCCTGCCGGTAGGCGGAGTAGCTGAAACGGGGTGCGGCCGCTACCCCCGCGCGGCTGGCCTTCTTCCATCGTTCCGGCTGGGCGGCAAACTCCACAATCGCCCGCACAAAGCCCTCTATATCAGTCGCGTCCAGGGCAACCCCCGCCCCCGTTTCCGCCAATGTCTGCGGGATGCTGGCAACCGTGCTGGCGAGTGGCACGGCTCCGTAAGCCATCGCCTCGCTCAGCACCTTCGGCCAGCCCTCGGTGTCGGAGGGCAGCAAGACAAAGTGCGCCGCCGCATAATGCTCGGCCAATTCCTGGCGCGGCCGCCAACCATGAAAGACCACCGACTTCAACCCCTGCTCCCGCGCCCAGGCCTCGTAACGCGGCCGATCCGCGCCATCCCCCAGAAAATGGAGGTTGAAGGGCAAATTCTCGGCGTGCAACTGTTGGGCGATGCGCAGGACACGGCCGACCCCCTTCGCCTCGTTCAACGCCCCAACAAAGAGCAGTTGCACTGGTCGCGTCAGCTCCTTGGTCGCTGCCGCCAGCCGCCCCTGTGCCACTTCTTCATCAGTCAGCGAGGGATTATCAAAGGTGTGGATGTGGGTGGGTTGGTCAGGCCAACGGCCGTTGATCGTCACCACCCCCCGCGCCCAATTCCGTTGCAACCACAAGCGTTGCAGCGCATAGGTGCGTGGTTCGCCCACATATGGCCGCCAATTCCCGGCATACTTGATCCAGCGCGTGGACGGCCGTTGGCTAATGGTCAGCAGTAACAAAGCCAGCAGGCTGATATTGGCCGGGCAACGGACATGGACGGCATCGGCCGTTGCCAATTCCTCGCGGATGACCCGCGCATAGTGGGGATAGGCACGCAGGATCGCCAGCTTGTCGGCGAGTGTATCGCCACCGGCCGCCAGAACGGTTCGCACCCGGATTCGCGTCGAACGATAAGCTAATGCGCTCTCCGGTGCAGCCTCGGTATATACGGGGGCGATATGGACGATCTCATCGAACAGCAACGCCAGCTGGTCCAATTCGCGCACCGTTGGCCCCCAGCCGACCAGATGATCTTCACGCCAATAGTGGGGCGTGTGTGAAATAACCAATAGCCGCTTCATACTTCCGCTTCAACACGTTCTTTGTACAGCGATTCTCCTGAATCGCTGCTCCGTTCCCGCCCTGTAAGCTCGATGCCGGCCAGGTTTTTGCCCGCGATTTGGGAAAATCGCGGTACGGTTAATTCACGCAGTAGTTGATCATAGGCGGCGATGCGCTGTTCCCAGGTGGCTTCACGCGCCACCTCCTGCGCTCGTTCGCCCATCTGCGTGCGCCTTGTCTCGTCGCCAAGCAGGAATAGGATAGCTGCGGCCGTTGCCCCTGGATCATCCGGCGGCACAGCCACGCCGGTCACCCCATCAATGATCGCCTCTTCCAGCCCGCAATCCTTGCTAACAATGGCCGCCAACCCACAGAGCGCCGCTTCCTGGACGACAATGCCATACCCTTCGACATCACCATCGGCCGCCTGGCGGCTGACCAACACAAATAAGTCAGCCAGGTTGTAGAGACGGGGCAACATCCCCTCTTCGACCATGCCCAAAAAGCGTACATGGTCGGCCACGTCCAACTGCTGCGCCAACTGCTCAAATTCGGCACGGCGCGTCGGCAGACCGGCAATCAGATAGACCAGGTCGGGAAAGCGGCGCAGGATGTCGGGCAAGGCGCGAATGACCACATCTTGCGCCTTGCGCTCGCTCACATTGCCGACGGTCAGCAAGACGCGACAGTTGCCCAAGCCTAATTGCGCCCGTAAATCGGCTGTGTCCAACCCGGTGTGGAAGCGTTCACCATCAGCCGCATTCAAAATCACGCGCATCCGTTGCGGCTCCGGTGCAGCCAATTCGCGCACCAAACCCGCCGTATAGTCGCTGACGGCGACTACGGCCGTCGCCCGGCGAATCGCCCAGCGATTGAGCCAACGCACGAGGGGCGAACGTGCCAGGAACTCCGTCCCATGTCCAACGGCCAGCCAGGGGGCCTTGAAACGCAGGGTGAGCAACGCGGCCATCCACAAGGCGCGGCTGCCGCTGGCAACGACCACATCGGGTTGCATCTCCGCCACCAGGCGATTGATCCGTTGCCAACGCTTCAACCACCACCAACGGCCGCCATCACGCTCTTCCAATGTCGTCATCTGGAAATTCTGCCGGACATTAAACGCGATCTGGTCGGCGGCCGAGACATAGGGCTGAGGTGCGGCGACATGCACCCGCCAACCCCGACGCGCCAAATGCTGTGCCAGTTGGTAGGCGTGTGCCCCAATCCCGCCCGGTCCCGGCGGGAACTCTGTACTCAAAATCAATACTCGCCCTGATACCCTACTCATGGTTCGTTGTCTCAATGTGGCGCGATTTGGAAAATCGCGTTACCTGATTCACTGGTCAATGTAAACGGCC
>CAYPHY010000012.1:82964-100161 GCA_964410625.1 uncultured Ardenticatenaceae bacterium
TGTGGCGCGATTTGGAAAATCGCGTTACCTGATTCACTGGTCAATGTAAACGGCCGTACCCATTGCCGTTACTAAATCCGCTCCCGTTCGTAAACCCATTGTTATTAGCAAGTCCATTACCCTTCCCCTGGTCGAGCAGGTGAGCATTAGCACGCTCTTTTGGGACGGCAAGCGGGGCAGTGGTTGGAGCAGTGGCCGGACCGGAAAGCGAATGCCCATTGATCGGCGGCGTGGCGAGGGGCTTGCGGAACCAACGGCCGCGAAAAAGTGCGGGCATACCTGACGGCCGTTGCACCTCCCAGGCCACCAACGCCAAAATAAAGATAAAGGAAATGGCCGCAAAACGCATCGCGCTTTGCATCATGATACTCGTTGACCAGACGGCAAAGGAGGCGACGAGGGCGCGGTTAAAGCCTGGTGGCGTTGCCCGATAGCGTACAATAAGCATCGCCACCATAATCAAAATGGCCGCCACCCCAAACAGCCCATGCTCGGCCAACAAGCGCGTAAACTCGGTGTGCGCCGCGACCAGTTCCGTGAAGTAAGTGTAGCGGTAGACTGTCGCCAACCCTACGCCCACGCCGGTCAATGGGTTCTCTTCAAAGGCTTGGAGATCAGCGGCGGCCGCTTCCAAACGGCCAGTCGTATCCAAATCAGCAAAACGTTTCGCCAGCGACCCACCAGTGTACTCATTTAGTGAAGGGAAGATAATGATGACGGCGACGGCCGCGCCGAGGAGCATCAAGAGTATAAAACGTCGCCGTGCCTGTGAGGTTTGGGTCAGATGCAGACCAAAGGCAATCAGCGCAAGGGCAAGGCTATACAGGCCGCCACGAGAAAAGGTTAACAACGCCTGGGCAATGATGCCCATCACCATCAGCAAGAGCACAAATCGCGCCCCACCAGCTTTGGGCAACAGCGTGATCAGGATGATCCCCATCAACGCCCCCAACCCTAGCAAATTAGAAACCTGGTTCGGGCCATAACCGCCACTGGTGACAAAGTTCGAGGCCTCGACAAAGGTAAACTCGGTGATTAGCGTGTTATAAAAGGCGAGAAAAGCGACGCTGATGATCGGCGCCATCAGCGCCAGCATGATCTTCACCGCCTGTCCGCGACTCACCGGCCGTTCCCACACATAGAGTGCCAGGGCGATCAACGCCACATGCCCGGATAGATTGAAGCTGATCTGATCACGCCCCTCAGTGAAGCCTAGTTGGGTGAAGGAAGGGATCACTGCCGGAAGCAACACCACCAGCAACATCAGCGGCAAAGCCGTCCGAAAACGGCGTGATGTCAACTTGCCTCGCCACTCGACCACCAGCGCAATAGCAGCAATGGCGATCATCATATACTTGCCATGTTCCCACAGCAAGTGGGCTTCCGTCATGCGCCATAAGACCTCGCCGCCACCAATATAGGCCAGATATACCAGTACCTGGGTAAACTCGCGGCGCAAGGCAGCCAGCAAAGCTAGAAAGACGATCAGCAGCGCGTGGGCGGTGCTGATCCAGGGGGATAAGCTTAAGAGAAAGGCCAACGGGATGTGGATGAGTAAAAATCCAATCAGCCGTATATTTTGCGAGTGTGCTAACTCGCGTGCCGGATTACCGACGTATCCAACGCCGCTGGCCTGGGCAAAACGAATAGCCATTGGTACTCCATTCAGAGAGTGGTTAGTGAATAGTGGCGAGTGGCGAGGGAAGAGCTTGCCCAAGCTATATGCCACATGCTACATGCCACGTGCCACTTGCTACTTGTATCAGCTTAGTAGCAAACGGCCGCAATGAACAGTAAAAGAGCGTTAAAAATCGGAATGGAGGGTGGGAATTTGGGGGTAATGATCGAGCATTTGCCGCCCTTGCTGCAAACGAGCGCGGTTTTGGCGCAACGTATTCGGCAGCAGCAGAGCCATCACCAGAGCGCGTGCCAGACGACGCAGACGGCCGCTCTCCCCGCGCAACGTACTGACGGCACGGATCAGCAATGCCTCGTTCACCTGCTGCGGCGTGAAGTAGCGCAGCCAGAGGTACCCTTCGGTGGGAGCCAACAGATGGCGCTGCAACAAACTGGAACGGCTGGCGGAACGGGTGACGACACGGCCGCCATGCTGCCGTAACCCCCCGCGCGGCGCATGTAGATGGAGAACAGAGGCATCAGGGTTCAGCACGAGCAACTGCCCCGCCAGATACAACCGCATCCCCAAATCCCCATCGGCCCGCTCCCCCTTTTCATAGGCCAGATCGAACAGCCCCGACGCACATAATGACTGGCGGCGCAAGAGGCTGTTGTTGGTCGGAAAGACGTCGCTGTCGCGCACATAGGTGAAGGCCGCCGGTAAGGCCCCGGCCCCCGCTTCCTCGGCCACACCACAGGAAGCATCCACGCGATGTTCCGCCATAAAGGAGAGATGGCGGGCGATTAAATCCGGCTGCACTTCATCATCATCGTCCAAAAACAGCACCATATCCCCCCGCGCCAGTTGCAGACCGGCATTGCGCGAAGAACACTGCCCCGCCTGATCGCGCCAGATAACCTGCAAAGGCAAATCGGCGAAGCGTTCCGGCCAATCCGTTTGCCGTTCGGCCGTCGTCGTCTGGTCCACCACGATGATCTCCAACGGCCGTACCTGTTGCTGCCGCAGTTGGTCAAGCAGGTTGAACAGATGCGGGTAGCGGTCGAGCGTTGGAATGAGAATGGTAACTGAAGGTTGGCTGTGTAGCGGCGGCTTGGGAGCATCGGCCGTTGCTGGACGCAAAGGGGCCGGTAAGGGGGGCGTCGCTTCCTGCCGCGCTGCCTGGAAAGCTCGCCAAAGCTTCCAACCCGAACGCTTGATCGTCCGCCGCTGTTTCAGCGAGCGCCACAAGGCCCAGGTGGCCCACATCCGGCCGTACCCGCGAAAGAGCAAGCGGAACTCATCAGCCAATTCGCGCTCGGCGCTGTCTTGTCCGGCGTATAAGACGGCCGCCGGAATCTCCGCTGGAAGCAACCAGGGAACGTGGCGCAACTGCGCCCCACGTGTGATCCAGCGATGCCCCAATTCCAACGAGGCCCCATCCAGCGTCTCAAAGCGCGGGTCGGGGCCACCCAATTGCGCCAGCACGGCCGTCCGCACCAAACAGGCCCGCAGCGACAGCCGCCAGGAGGTAGTCACGATGTCGGCCGCCGGATCACGGCTAAAACGCCAGACGGGATTGACAAAATCGAGCAGGCGCGGACGGCCGCCCATTTGCAGCCGCAACCCGCCGTGCCAACCATCCCCCGGCAGTTGTACGGCTTCGAGCATCGTGTCCGCATCCGGCAAGCCAAGCATCGCATCCCAAAAGAGGCAATAATGGTCGTCCAGGTTCGGGTTCGCTGCCAGCAGTTGGTCAACGGCCTGGCTGATTCCCTGAACATCGGCCGTTGCCGGATATACATCGCCCAACGCCCATTGCGGTGTCTGGGTCGTATGCTTGGTGAGATAAATCAGATCAATGATCATATAATTCAACAGGTAGGGGCAGGTCTTGTACCTGCCCTTAGTTGGGTAACCCCGAAGGTTGGGCAACCCCGAAGGTTGGGTAACCCCGAAGGTTGGGCAATCCTGAAGGTTGGGCAATCCTGAAGATTGGGCAACCATAAAGGTTGCCCCTACATGGAGGCTATAGCCCGGTAAAAGCGATCAAAGGCGGCGACTTGCTTCGGTAGCTGGAAGCACTCTTCGACCCGCTGACGGCCGTTGCGTCCCAGGCAGTCGCGCAACTGAGCATCTGCGGCCAATAGCCGCAACATTTCCGCCAATGCCGCCGGATCGCGCCGGGGAACGACAAAGCCGGTCTGTCCATCTACCACATTCTCCGGCAAACCTCCGGCATTGGAGCAAACCACGGGCAGGGCCATCGCCTGCGCTTCCATCACCGCATTGCAAAAACCTTCAGACACGGCCGCGTGCAAAAACACGTCCGCCCAGGCCATCTGCTCACGCACAACCGCGCGTGGTTGCGCCCCTAAAAAGTGGACCTCCGCTTCCACCCCCAATTCATGCCGCGCAAAGGCCAACGATTCCAACAACTCCCCACCGCCAATGATGTGATATTCACAATCAACCCCCTCATACTTTAAGAGGCGGATCGCTTGCAGCGCATACTCATACCCCTTCTTCCAATCGAGGCGGCCGACGCTGAGGATCCGCAAAGGGGAGAGATTAGGAGACTGGGAGATTGGGAGATTGCGAGATTGGGAATTCTCCTCCGCTCCTCTGCCCCTCTGCTCCCCTACTCCTCCGCTCCCCCGCGGCCGAAAATAGTCCACATCAATCGCTGGGGGGATCAGCATGTGGAACTTATCAGGTGGACAGCCGCGCCGTTGCGCCCGCCGCCAAAGATCTTCGCCCAGCAGGTGCAGGCCATCGGACTCCGCCCACACCTCATCGTAATAGGTGGGGTCCTCCAGGCCAACGGTGTTCAGGTCATAGCCGCGAAAGCTGACGCTCAACTTGCAATCCAATAGTTGCTTCAGGTAAGTGCGCCCGACTGCCAACGCACCAAACTCAAAATGAACGATATCGGGCTGCAGGCGGACGATTTCAGCATCCAGATAAAGCTGCTTCACCACACCCGGCCCGAAACGCCGCCACCCGCGCCGCCAATAACGGCCGCTGGCCTCCCGCGCTTGCCGAAAATTGCCCAACACCACACCCGGCAGTCGCAAAGCGGCCAACCAAGCCGGTCGTTGCGGAGCAGCCACATGGACACGGCCGCGCACCCCTTCCTCCGCTTGCAATTCGGGAAAGTACTTCCATGCGATGGGGTCGCTCTGCTGGCAGACCACATGAACATCCCAACCAGCCCGCAACAGCCCCAGAAACTTGCTGACCACAAACGTCTCCGACAGCTTCGGAAAAGTCGGCACTATCAATACAATCCGTTTACGTCGCTCAACTTCGGTTCTCATGCTGTCATCTTCAAGTGGCAAGTTGCGGGTAACAGGTGGCAAGTAGCCAATAGTACACGTCACCTGCCACCTGCCACTTGCTACTTTTTACTTGCTACCTCTAAAAACAACCCCACAAACGCCGCGATCTGCTGTTCCAACGTGAACTCATTGACAATACGCGCCCGGCCCGCATGGCCCATTCGCGGCCGTAACGCTGGCTGCTCCCATAATGTCCAAAGCGCATCAGCCATCGCCAGAGGGTCACGCACCGGGACGAGAAAGCCTTCCACGCTATCGGTAACCGCCTCGGCCATCCCGCCGCAATTGGTCGTGACCACCGGCAAGCCACAAGCCATCGCCTCCAGTACCGCGTTGGAGATTCCTTCGCTCAGGCTGGAGAGGACAAAAACATCCGCCTGTTGCAGATATTGGCGCACCTGGACGGGTGGCACACGGCCGTGCAACACCACATGCCCCCCTAAATTGAGATCATCAATGGTAAAAGCCACCCGTTGCCGTTCCGCGCCTTCGCCGATGACATCCAGGCGCACCGGCACGCCGCGATCCACCAACAAGCGCACGGCCGACAGCAAATATTCATACCCCTTGCGCCAGATCAGCGAACCGGTGGTAATTAGCCGGAAGGAATCGGCCGCCCGTAGTGGCTCATCGTCAATGGAATCAAAGAAGCCGGGATCAACGGCCGGGCGGATAATATGGGCCTTACTCTGTTCCAGTCCATATTGCTCCGCTTCGTGCATAATCGCCTCGGAGACGCAGTGGACGGCCGCGGCCCGCTGAAACGTCTCGCGCAAGCCGTCACGCACCGTCAAACGGTCGGGATTGTGTGGCACAATATTAATTTGCGCTCCACGGCAACTGATGACGACCGGCGCGACATCAAACACGGGCAGGTTCTCTATCGCTGCCCCGTTCCAGGGAAAATAAACAACATCCCAGGTGCGGCCGGACAGGGGCAACCAGCGATGGAGGCGCACTGTCCCTTCTCGCGCTCCATATTGGCCCAACGCCTGGCGACTGAGATGGACGGCCGTGTATGGTGAACGTCGCGTCGCCCCAACCAGCGCCAGCCCTGTCCGCAGCAAACGCGCTGCATACGATCCCCTCCAGGGCGGCGCATAAAACCAGTCCAGGTTGGGAATTTTCTCCCACATCTTTCCCGGCTTGTGCGGCAAAGCCAGCGTCACATGCACACCGGCAGCGCTTAGCCCGCGAATCAGACGGGCCAGAAAGGTTTCCGGAGGCCAGCTCAGTCCGGCGATGAGGATGTGGAGGGGTTTGTTCATTGTGGTTAGTAGTAGGCAGTTGACAGTTGACAGTTGGCAGTTGGCAGTAAAATCCTCAACTCGCGACTGCCTACTGTCTACTGCTCACTGCCCACTGTAAACTTCTTACTTCATCCATATTGTTCCAGCCAGGCCGAGAAGCTGAGCAGCATGGATACCGTATAGCCGCGCTTTTCGGCAAGTGGGTCAGCATAAAAGTTGGTCAACAAATTCGAAAGCGCCTGTGGAGAAGCGAACTCGTGCAAACGCAAACCGGGACGCAACAACCAGTGCTGTAGTCCCTGGCGGCCGTCCTTGTTCAAGAACTGCACCTCCCAATTGCGTTCATAGACGGGCCGGCGGGCAACATGCCGCCGTAATTCGCGCCATGCTTTTTTCACCGTCCGCTTCGGCAATTGCCAGGTGTTAAACTGCTGGTAGCGATAGAGGTTGGCGTCATAGACCTGCCAGGTGATGCGAGCCAGGTCGGGTGCATAACGCTTCAAATAGTCTATCTGCATCTGACGGCCGCGTACATAGCTCGTCGGTACGGTGCAGAAAAAGTCAATCATCCGCGAATCGTAAAACGGCAGGCGAGGAAAGGCGGCCGCCTGGAACATGCGCATACTGCTCGTTGTCCAGCGGGCCGACCATTGGTCCATCTTCAATATCTTCAGCCGAAAATCCGCCTCGGCAACCTGATCAATCTGCGCCAGACAGTCGGCAATCAAGTGGTCCATCACTCCGTCTGGAGAGTGCTCGCCAAGCTGCGGCCGGCACAAATAATCAAGCAGCCATTGACGGCCGCCCTTCACCATTTTCTTTAAGGCATATTTCTGGACTTCAGCCCCGCTCATTTGTGTCCCGTCCAGCCCCATGTCGTCAAACAGCAAATCACCAAGATGGGCGGCAATCACAGCGTCAGCATGTTGCCCCAACTCGCCAACCACGCTGGCCTGCCGCGCCTGGGTAATATCCTGAAATCCTTCCAGACAGGCCATCACCTGCGGCAATTGCTCAAAAAGATAGGGTTGGATCGTAAACCCCTGGAACGGCAAACGGCGAGCGGCCGCCACTTGCCCCGCAATGTGCGTCTCTACCGAATCATTGCCATACCCATAGGAATAAGCCCATAGCTGCCCATTCCCTCTCGTCGGGGAAGGCAGTGCGGCCACTGTCGTGCGTGAATCGAGGCCGCCAGAGATAGGCAAGGCTACCCGGCCATCGGCCGTCAACTCCCACATCACCGTTTCGATCAGGCTGGCAAATTCGTCAATCGTGTCTGCATACGAGCGTTGCTCATTGGGCGCATGGTCCCACTGCCAATACCGTTCCTGTTGCAACAACACCCCTTCTTTGGAGAAGATGTAGTGGGTTGCCGGACGCAGCGCACGCACATCGGTATAGAAGGTGCTGTCGCCGCTGAAGAAACCCATTCCAAAAAAGCCGGTCAACGCCTCCCAGTCCAAATTCCGCTGTGAAGCGACGGCCGCCACCGCCGGAAAAAAGGTCCCCAACGCAGCACGACGCCCATCATAAGCATAATAAGCGTGGAGCGTCCCCAGGCGATCTGTCCATACATGCCAGCGCTCGGCCGCTTCTTCCCAGGCGAAGAGCAAGAAGTGGCCGTTTAACTCGGCCGCATCGCGACACCCTTCGAGCAGCTCGCGCAAGAATTGGGGGACATTGAGCGTGCCATACAGTTCGCCCAACAGCCATAGTTGCCAGCCAGCGGTCGAAAATGACAATCCCGGCATCCCGCGCCAATCCATCCCCCACGCTTGTTGCCACATCTGCCATGAACCGGCTTCGGCCGAGCAACGCCATTCCGACTCGCTGTGACGGGCGGGGATGCCTTTCTTGTCCCCCTCAAAGCTCAATAGCAAATCACCCACCAGGAACTCAAACACAGGCATAGTGGGAGTAGATTTTGGGAGCGATGTAGACATAGGTGAAATGTTGATCATGACGGAATCCTCTAAGAAGGAGACTGGGAGACTAGGAGACTGAGCGACTGGAACGGGCTATTCGCTCAGTCTCTTAGTCTCTCAGTCTCTTAATCTCTCAATCTCCAGTCTCACACTATCCCCCACCCAACGCCGCCAACTGCGTGGCCGCTTCTTTGTTCTCCGGCTGTAGGGCCAATGCTCCTTCAAAGGCCAGCCGGGCTTGTTCTGGTTGTCCCTCGGCAATAAAAAACTCCCCGGCCCGCAGCCAGATGGTGACATCTTCTGGCTTCAGGGCCAATGTTTGTTCATAGGCATCGGCGGCCGTCTCTTTGTTGCCAGCGGCGGCGGCGCTTGTCGCCAGCCCCAGCCAATACCCGATCCCGTTGGGGTTGTAGGTCACGGCCTCGCGGTAATAATTCAAGGCGGTGCGCGGTTCGCCGTTTTGCAGTGCGATTTCCCCCCGCGCGGCCCAGGCAAAGGCATCAAATGACCAGCGTTGCAACAGGCGTACATACCAGCCATCGGCCGCCGTCAAATCCCCTTCAACACGGTAGGTATTGGCTATCTCCCGATATAATTCGCGCTCGTTGGGGTAAAGGGCCAACCCTTGATTCAGCATATCACGGGCAAGATCGAACTGCTCCAACGCCAGATATGCCTGGCCCAAATGACTATAAACCGAAACGCTGGCTGCGCCATAGGTCAACACCTGATCATAGGCGATAATGGCCTCTTCGTAGCGTCCTTGTTCCAATCGTAAATCGGCCAGATGGAGCCACGCCTGCCCGGCTTGAGCGTGGGGATCAATGCGCACCGTTAGCTCGAAGGCGCGAATCGCTTGCTGCTGGTCGGCGGCGGTCATCGCCTCCAGGCCGCGATTAAACCAGTACGCTGCGCTATCCGGCACGGCCGCGCACGCTTCCGCCGCCTGCTCATCTTCTCCTTGCGCCCAATGGTGGCGGCAGAGTTCAAAGTGGGTTAGATCGGCTGTGGCCTCATCGCTGATCCCCGCCTGGAGCCAGCGCTCCGCCTCGGCCGAGTCCCCTTCGGCCGCCGCCAGCAAGGAAAGCGCCCGCGCCTGCGTTCCAGCAATCCCCTGCGCCACCGGCAAATAAAAGAACGCTTCCCCGGCCGGGTTGTCTATCGCGGCCGACTCCGCGCGGCCGGAACGAGCAATAAGCTTCAACATCGGCAAAGTCGTTGTATTACGTAAGGCCATAAAATCAAGCTGCTCCAGGCGCACAACCAGCAAAATGACGAGCAGGCAGAGAGCCAGCGATAAGGGCAGTGACCGCCACTTGCGGCCGGTTGCCCTGCTCCTGTCCTTTGTCCTATCCTGACTGACCGGCCACTCATTAGATGGCCGCCACTGTGGACGAACCCTGCTACTTGCCACTCGCTTCCCTATCACCATGTCATCAGCATTTTATCTGCGTCATCTGCGTCCCATCCGCGCCATCTACACAACTGTTTTCATGGGAGAACGAAGATGGACATTCTCCCAGAGCGCCAGGCTCAGCAACACCCACAACCCATAGCTATAGTCCTCTTGGCCGGACAAATGGCGCTGGTATAAATCGTGAATAACCGCTTTTTCTATTTCCAGCCCCACAATTTCGTCACGTTCCAGCACATACTCTGCAAACAACGGCCGTAACGTATCCCGCATCCAGGCATCCATCGGGACCGAGAAGCCTCGCTTGGCGGCCGTCGTCTGCGGAACGTGGTTTGCCAGCGCGGCCCGCAACGGCAGCTTGCCCACATTGCGGGCGACGTCTATGCAGGACTGCCAATCAATCTGCGTTGCCACTTCGATCACTTCCCGGTCCAGAATCGGCACGCGCACTTCTAACGAGTGGTACATGCTGGCGCGGTCCACCTTCAGCAGCACCATCGCCAGATGGCCGGTGAATTCGTTCCAGCGCAGCCATTGCGCCGTCTCATCCGGCTGCCAGCCCTGATAATCATACAGCCCAAAAGTGGCAGGCCACGCCGGTAAGGCGGGAAAGACGCGCTCCAGCCAATACTCCTGCAGCCGGGTGTGCTTGGCGCGGTACCAATCGCCAATACTCGGCCAGCGTAGATTTTCATGCCCATTGCCGACATTGAGCAGCTTCTTCCCGCCCCAGCGCAACGAACGCCAGGGATAAGGGTGGCGAAAATCGGCCGCCGCTCGCAAGACAGAACCAAAGCGGCCGACATACCCCCAAAACAGTTCGTCGCCCCCATCGCCGGAGAGCATCACCGTCACTTCGCGGCGGGCCAGTTCGGAAACGAGCATCGTCGGAAAAATGGAGTAATCGGCAAATGGCTCGCTACAGGCGGCGACCACATCATCAATCATCGCCACCGCCCCGGCCGGGGAGACATGCTCCACCACATGGCTTAGGCCTAAATGTTGGGCATAGCGGCTGGCGGCCGCCGACTCATCAAAGCGACTCCCTTCGCTGCCGATGGTGAAGGCGCGAACCGCGCTATCCCCCGCCAACTGCATCTTTGCCGCCACCAGGGGGGAATCAATGCCGCCAGAGAGGAACGTCCCGATGGGGACGTCGCTGATCATCTGCCGCTTCACCGCCGCCGTCAGCACGTCGTTCACTGCCTCATACGCTTCCTGGCCGTACAGATCGGGCGTGCGATAGGCGGGGAACTTATAGTAGCGTCCCTGGCTGGTACGCCCCTCGGCCGTCACCTCCAGCCAACTTCCCGCTTCGAGCATGGCCGTGTTTTGCAGCAGCGCGAATGGGGCAGGGATATAGCCCAGGTGCAGGTAGAGCGCCAGCGCATCGGCCGATACGCCCAGGTCACGCGCCCAGGGATGGGTCAATAGCTGGTTGTATTGTGAGGCGAACACCAGCCCTGCGGCCGTTTGTAAATAGTACAGCGGTTTAATCCCGGCGTGGTCACGCGCCAACAGCAGCGTCCGTTCCACGCGGTCGTAAAAGCCCAGGGCAAACATGCCGTTGAAACGCCCCAACGCCGCCTTGCCCCACCGCGCCAGCGCATACAGGACGACCTCTGTGTCTCCCGTCGAGCGAAAGACCACGCCCTCTTGTTCCAGCGTCCGTTTCAGCGCCTGGAAGTTATACATCTCGCCGTTAAAGACCAGGGCATAGCGGCCGTCGGCGGTGAGCATCGGCTGGTCGCCCGTCGGCTTTAAATCCAAAATCGCCAACCGGCGAAACCCAAGCTGGCAAGCGACCTGGTCCGACCAGACACCCGCGCCATCCGGCCCACGCCGGGCCATCATCGCCGTCAGTTGCTCAATGTCGGCCGCCATCTCGCCGCGAAAGGTTAATTCACCACAAATTCCACACATCTTTTTGTTCCTGACCAGGTGACCGGATGACGCGGTGACAAGGTAATGATTGCTTACCGAGTCGCCTTGTCACCCGGTCACCTGGTCACCCTGTCATTGCTTCTTCAACCCCGGCGGAAAAGTCGCCAGTTGTTCATCAGAAAGCGAAATCTCATCGCCAACGAAGACCCAGTAAGCGCGGTCCCAATGCCAATCGGTGCGCGTCACGCCTACCAGGCGATAGGTATCCTGAAAGCGCGGCTCGGCATAAAGCGCTTCATGCTGCGGATAAAAGTCGGGTTCGGTTAGCGAAAAGGCGGTCAGCACGACCACATCGGGATCAACCTGGAAGAAATAGTCGGCCGACCAGCCATTCTCGGCAATATAGCGGTCGGTCAATGCCTCCGGGTTAATGTCCACAGTGGGCAGTTGCGAATAGTAAGGGGTTGCGCCCACATCACTCATCGCCAATCGCGCTCCCGCAGGTATATGGTCGTGCAACCATTTGCCCAACTGCACCTGCGTCGTTGTCGCTCCCACCTGTAACGCTTCACCATCTTGTTTAACGGCCGCCACGCTGAACAGGCTAATCGTGACCAACAGCAAGCCCAGTAAAGCAAACGGCAGTTCAGCCCGCCATCGTTCAATCTCAGGCTGGGAGAAAGCCAGTTCATGCGCCAGGATGCTGAGCGGAATGAGCAACAGCGCAGTCAACGGCGCATAGTAGCGCATCCCCGGCATCCAATCGGTAAAGTTGACATAAACCGCAGCATAAGCCAGTGCCAGGAAAAGTGCGGTGAACTCAATCCGCCGTTCAAAGCGCTTCTTGAATGAAACGGCCGCTCCCACCAACCCCAACAACACAAACGCGCCATAATAGTAAGCCAGTGGCGTATAGTAATGGGTCTGGCGCACAAAGAAGAAACGGGCGTTGGTGAACCAGGCATTGATCAACGAACTGCCCCCACCCCCTTTGGAGAGGAATGGTGTGGGCAGCAGCGCATCGAAGTAAGCGATCCGCCAGCTATGGTAGATCGCCAGGAGGAGGACAAAGAAGCCGCCCGCCAGCAGCAGATAGCCAAGCAACGGCCGTTCCCGATCCCCAACCAACGGCCGCCTGCCGAAGATGAACAGACTAACCAGCAAGGCCGGTAAGGCGATGTGCCCTTCCGGGCGGGTCAGGGCGACCAGAAAGCCGAGGAAGCCCAGCAGCAGCGCGGGTAACCATGAGCGGCGTTGTAAGAGAATGTCGGCGGTGAGGACGGCCGCCAGCAGCAAGCAGGCAAACAACGCTGTCTCCATCCCGGAAATAGTATACAGGGTCAATGGCCCGGAAAGCGAAAGTAGCGCAAGCAGCAGGCCCAGCCGCAAACCGGAAAGTCCACGCCGCCGCAAAATCCACCAGAGCAGGAGCACAGTAGTCCCGCCAATAATCAGGCCGAGATTGACCGACCAACCGGCCAACTCCTGCCCCAACCAGCCACCAACCGCCATCAATAACACCCAGAGGAAGTTGCTGTAGCCCTCGACTGGCGCTTCACCGGCATTAAAGGTGATCCCATTCCCCTGCACCAGGTTTTCGGCATAGCGGAAGGAGATAAAGGAGTCGTCCGGCAAGAAAGGGGACAGCCAGCCGGCAACCAGGGCATAGAGGAGCAACGTCACGGCTAATACCAGCACATCAACCAACAGGCCGTAGACGGCCGCATTCCGCCAGCCCGCCCTGACCACCGGAAGCGCGGTTTCCTCGCTAGAGACAATTTGCATGATTTGTAGCCGGTCGTTCATCGTTTAATACTACTGTAGCGACAATCCTCTGGATTGTCCGATGGTGAGACAATCCAGAGGATTGTCGCTACGGCTGCTATTCCTAGATCAGCGGCCGTTCCAGCACTCGTTCGGCGGGTTGTGGTTGGCGCGGCCGCTCATCGGCCGCCTCGACAAACCAATGCCCCAACGGGCCAAGCGCACCCAAAAAGTCCACATCTGTCTGGTTCGCACCATTAAAGTTCAGCTTCAGGCGAATTCGGCCGCGACTCAACCAGCCATGCCTGTGGACGCCGACCAATAATTCAAAGTAGTAGAAGCCATCCTGAAAGAGATCGGCGGGGAGGCAGTAGGTGGACTCATAACGGCCTTCCTCGCGTTCGGCCGTCTCCATCGCCAACATGTCATAGGTACGATAGAGATGGGTCCCATCTCCAGCAAAGACATCAAAGCCGAGTAACAGATTGCGAACAGGCTGGAGCAAGTCATAGCGGATACGCACTTCCACCGGCTTGTGGTTGTCCACAAACTCACCGATCTCCGCGCCGTCCTGGCGGATGGTAATACTGTGCAGCCGTACCTGATCGCCCAGCGTCACCGCTTCTTCCAGCGGTTCGGAGAAGCCTTCTTGCAGATACTTTTCAATCATCGCCGCCGGTGTGCCGGTGGCCGCCAGGCGACCGTGGTCAATCAAAAAGGCCCGTGTGCAAAGCCGCTGCACCGCCTGCATATTGTGGCTGACAAACAGCACAGTACGCCCCGTTTGCGCCACACCGTCCATCTTATCCAGGCACTTTTGCTGGAAAGCGGCGTCGCCTACCGCCAACACCTCGTCAATCATCAAGATCTCCGGGTCAAGATGGGCGGCAACTGCAAAGGCCAGGCGAACGCGCATCCCGCTAGAGTAACGCTTGACTGGCGTGTCAATAAACTTCTCCACCTCGGAAAAGGCGACGATCTCATCAAATTTGCGGTCTACCTCCGCCTTCGACATACCGAGAATCGTGCCGTTGAGATAGGTGTTCTCGCGCCCGGTCAGGTCGGGATGGAAACCGGTCCCTACTTCCAGAAGGCTAGAGACACGGCCGTTAAGCAACACTCGTCCGGCCGAAGGAGGGGTGATCCGCGAGAGGATTTTCAGCAGCGTGCTTTTTCCGGCCCCGTTGCGGCCGATAATCCCCACCACCTCACCTTCATAAATGGTGAAGTTCAAATCACGCAACGCCCAGAGGACATCCTCCCCTTCCTCATTCGACCCAAAGCGGCTCAAACGGCGCAGTTGGCGAAAGTTGTTCAGTGGCGAGCGCAACCAGGCCAGGCCGCTTTGCAGGATCGTATCAGGCCGCTCATCCTTCAGGCCGATGCGATATTGTTTGCTGAGATGTTCAGCTTGTATGGCGATACGTCGATTTGTACTCATTTTTGCAATGTATAGCGCAAGTATTCCAGCGCGATTCACTCAACCGCGACCCATTGTTCATTGTCTCATTGTTCATTGTTCATTATCAGGCAAGGTCCGCAAACAAAAATTCCATCCGCCGAAAATAGAATGCGCCGGAGATGAAAAGGACGACGGCCGACAGAAAGCCCATGCCGATCAAGTCCCAGGGCATGGGGTTAGTATTCAGCAATGCGGAGCGAAAGCCTTCGATCACCCCCGCCATCGGATAAAGCCCATAGAGCAAACGCGCCACCTGTCCATATCGCTCACCAATCAGCGAGGCGGGCCAGACCACCGGCGCGGCATACATCAACACTTGCGTCAGAAAGGGCAAGGCGTGCTTCACATCTCGATACTGCACGGCCAACGCCGAGAGCCATAGCCCCGCGCCAGCGGCCGATAAAACCATCAGCAAGACCAACAAAGGCAAGTAAATGACATTGACCCCCGGCACAACACGAAACCAGACCATCAGCACGCCGACCAGGGCAAAGGAGATCACAAAATCTACCAGCTTGGCAAAAACGGCCGTCATCGGGAAAGCCAGCCGGGGAAAATAGACTTTGGTCAGCATATCGGTGTTGCTAACCAGACTCAATGCTGAAGCGGAGAAGGAAGTGGAAAAGTAGAGCCAGGGGACGAGGGCGACATAGTTAAAGATGGCATAGGGGACGCCGTCGCTGCTGACGGCCGCCAAATTGCCAAAGATGACGGTGAAGATGAACATGCTGAAGATCGGCCGTATCACCGCCCAGGCAAAGCCCAGCACCGTCTGCTTATACAACACCTGGATGTCGCGCATGACCAGAAAGTAAAACAGATCGCGGTACTGGCGTAACTCGCGCCAGTTGATCAACTGCCAGCCGTCGGCCGGTTCAATGACAATCTGTGCCGCTTCCATCTGTGCGCTTCGCTTCTTCATCAACTACTTCCTATCTTATACCACTTATACCAACATCATTTGACCAGACAATTCCTTGTGATGCAGTCAACCCATTAACAATTAACCGTTAACCATTGACCATTTCCTCCGCCCTTCCGACATTATCAGATGATATGCTACTACTTTTCTACTACGAGGCGTGATGTTGGCACAGGCAGCAACGAAGGCTGTGCAAAGCCAACCTGATTACAGTAGCACATGTTGGATAAATCTTAATAAAGTGATTGTGAATCAACTGTGAACGTTGCGTAAAAAGAGTGGGGAGCGGGGAGTGGTTAGTGGCGAGTGGAGAGTGATGAGTGTGCCCTATTAGAGATGTGGCACTCCAGAGAAACATCCGCGTAACTATTGTTTAACCCCTCTGACACGCACGGCCGCAGCGATGAACTCATTAATAACCGGGATGTTGGCGAATAGAGTGGCCCAGTATAAAGGGAGCACCTCAAATTGCTCAATGACCAGCCGGGGGTTGCCGGAGAGGAGGCGTCTGAACTTGGCGATGGTCATCTGGTTCAACCCACCATCCAGGTCGGCGTAGCGTTCAAAAAGCGTGTCCTCCCGGTGGTAAACGGAGTGGCAGCGCATCAACGTTCGTTCAGAGAAGAGTAAATGGACCCATGGCCGGTCGCGGCGAATCGTCCCACTCATATGCCGCCCCCAAGGATTGCGCCAGGGCGGACCAAACTTGATCAACACCTGCCCCCCTGGTTTAGCCAGACGCACCATTTCCGCCAACATCACCTCCGGCTCGTTAAAATGCTCAAAGGAATCGTGGGAGATCACCACATCAAAGGAGTTGTCGGCCAACTCCCTGGTTGATCCCTGGACAAAGGCCACATTGTCGTAGCCACGTCGTTCGCTTTCTTCGCGGGCTTCGGCAAACAGCGGCAATAGGTCTACGCCGACAACTGTGGCATTAGACTTACTCGCCATCGCCAGGACGAACCCGCCACGGCCGCAACCCACATCCAACACGCACTTCCCTTCAATTAGCTCCCACAAACCAGACCCAAACGCCTGCTCAAAGATGTGGGCATGTTGCTCCACATCAATGATCTTCTCCAACTTCCATTCGTTGCGTGGCTTGGGAGGGTAGAAACAGCAGGTACGAAAAAAGAACTTCTCCCACGGCGTTAGTTCGCAATATTTGGGAAAACTAGAGGGATCAAAATGCATCGTCATATTCACCCTGGTACAATCAAGTGGTTGCTGTCGAACTTAGACCAATAAGCTAATGACGGTGTGGACAATGGTCGCCTTTGTTCTGCAAATTCGTGATGCTGCCAGAGAGGGCACCAGTGATCTACAAAAAAATCGACACTTTATCAGTTTGAACAGACTTCCTAAGCAAACAGTTGCGTTGATGTCAATTGCGATTTGCAGACATCATTATCAGTCAATTTACACGAATTTTTGTTAAATAGCAGTTTATTTCGCGTTAATTTGTGCACTATGGTTTTCAGAGGGGACGCTGATTTTCGCTGATGCCGCGCAGATTTACGCTGATTTTTTCTAAAAATCTTTGTTAATACACTGTTTCAATAGTTTGAACAACTGTCATTCCGAGCGGAGTCTTCGGAGCGAGGAATCCCTATC
>CAYPHY010000013.1:0-29864 GCA_964410625.1 uncultured Ardenticatenaceae bacterium
GCTAGTTGGTTAACGGGTTCATTGGGTTATTCCAAATACCCCACTGCCCGGTCGCTGTGGTCGTCGATGGCGATGTGCAGTTGTTTGCCGCTGGCGGCCGTGATGTCAATCAACCGGATGACATCGCTGAGGGCGGCGTCTGGCGGGGAAAGGCGGGCGAGATGGTTGGGGGCGCGGTGGAAGTACTCCCAATTGAAGAAGCCAACGGCCGCGTCGAGGTGGATCGGCAAGACGTAGATGCGGGCTTCGAGCAAATCTTGATAGAAATCGGTGCCATAGGGCAGTTCGGGGACCTGCCCTTCGTCGCTGGGGACGAGTTCGATCAGCGTCGCGCTGCCGCAAATGTCGCTATAGCGCACCGGCACGCTGAGGCGGCTGTTGAGGCTGCCCCAACGGCCGGGGCCGATGACTATATAGCTGCGGGGAGGTAGGTGTTCGTTCAGACGGCCGACCGCCGCCGCCACCGCCAACCGTTCCTGCTCGTTGTCTAGCTGCTGGTACGCTTGCGGGTCAATAAAGAGCGCATATTGAACATTCCCTGCCTGTCCGGTGGGTAGCAGGCAGTGGGTGCTGAAGAGTAAGTCGGCTGTGGCAATGTCATCGGGTATCGTCACCGGCAGGCGTGATTCGATCACGCTTAATGGCCGGCATTCGAGAATATAGAGATGGTAATAACCGGCGGCCGATTCGTCGGCCGATTCTGCTGGCGGCACATCCGTTACTTCCAGGGCAAATTCGATGTCCACCGGACGGCGATAGACCTTTTCCAGTCGGCGCAGGGCAGCACGCATCAATTCGATGAAGCGGGGATCGGCCGCCAGCCCGTCGAACGTCAGCACATATTGTTCCCCTGGCTCCATCTCCTGCCCCGGCTGCATCGCTACCAGCCGGTCCCCTTCGTCTAGCCGCGAAGCGATCAGCGGTAGCGCGGGGTAATCAGCGGGCAAAACCTCGCGTGCTGGCAGGGTGCGTATCTGGTTCTCCTCCAGGTCGAACACGTCCATCAGCTTTTGCGAATAGCGCTGGATGGATTGGCGGCTCGTTTCTGGGCGCAACTGGGGATGGCTGAGCGCCAGCAAGCGCGGGTAATCTTGCGAGACCCGCTCGACGGCCCGTGTGCCGAGTCCGGCGACGATGCGTAAGAAGCCATCTTTGCTGTCAATTTCCGGCGACCAGGGAAAAGGGTTTTTGCTGAAGGCGACACCGGCAATGGGGGGGTAGAAGTAACGGCCGTGATGCTCCCCCGTCGCCCGTTGCAACAAGATCGCCATCCGTTCGTCGAAGTCGAGCAAGTTGTTGTTGAGGCGATAGAGCAGGGCGTCGGGATTGAGGGAACTGGCATAGACACGGCGGATCGCTTCCAAAACTCGTTGCAGGTTTTCTTCCGTTGTCCCCTGGTTGGGGCAAAAATAGCTGCTGTACTTTCCGGCAAAGGAGAGGCCGAAGCTGTCCTCGAGCAGGCTGGAGGAGCGCACGATCAGCGGTGTCTTGCCCAACTCCTCCAACACTTCGCGCAGCCGTTCGACGATATAGCCAGGCAGTTCCCCTTGCAGAAAGGCTTCGACGATGCGCGGATATTCGGCTCGGATTTCGGGCAACGGCCGGTACTTCTGGTTCATAAAATGTTCCAGCCGGTTCATCAGGAAAAATTCATAGATCACATCTGTGCCGATGAAGTAGGAGAAGGGGATGTCTAGCACGCCCGGCCCAAATTGCTCGTCAACGGGTTGCAAGATTTTCAACGCCAACAGCATCCCTGCCGCCTTGCCCCCCACCTTGCCGGTCCCGATCAGCCCGGCGTGGATACGGCGCAGGTCGGCGATGGAGAACACTTTTCGCGCCACGCCGAGATAGGGTAGTTGTTCGCTGAGCAGCCGCTTGATCAACACCACCTTGATCTCCTCATGGTGGTGTTTGATCCGCTCTTGCTCTTCCGGCGGCATTCGCTCGTAGATTTCTCCCTGGCGAAAAAGCAGCTCCCAGGGGGCGATTTCGGGGTTGAAAGTCAGCTCGCTGCCGTTGTTGTCTGGCGCGGCCGATTGGCTGTCTAGCACTTCCTCGATCAGCAATTCTAAGGCGGCCGTTCCCAGGTTGTTGGCGAAGTAAGCGTCGGTGTGGTAATCGCGCACGCGCAGCACACGCGCCTGCCAGAAGTGGGCGGGTTCTTCGCCATAGGGGTCGCGCAGCCCTTCGCGCCGTTGGGACTCAATACTCAGTTGCTCCACTTCGCGCTCGAAGCGTTCGGGGTCAATGATACCCCGTTGGAACAGCTCCTGGCGCATCCGTTCGCGAATTTTGTCGCTGAGGATGGGGAATTGCGCCAGGCGGATATAGATGTCAATGGTAGGGGTGATGCTGCGTAAGGGTAGAATTTCCATCTGATTATAATTATGTAGCACGATTTGCTAAATCGTGCGCTCGAATGAGCGATTTGCCAACTCGCTCTAGATTGCGGCGGTTTCATCGCTATCGGTCAAAAAGCCAACGGCCTCATCTTTGGAGCCATCCATCAGCACGTTCAGGCGACGGCCGCCGGGCAGCTCGTCCAGGCCAATCACCTTCAGATAGGGAGCGAGGTCGGCGTCTTTGGGCAGCAGATCGGCCAGCGCGTTGGGCATGGCTTGGAAAAACTCCTCGTTCAAATGGTCGCCGCCGGAGCCAAGATGGAGGGGCAGGGAGTGGATGCCCGCTTCGACCAAATCCTGGAAGAAGTGGGTCCCATAGGAGAGTTCGGGCATGTTGCCGTTGTGGGCGATGGCGATCTCGATCAGCACTTTGGTGTTGTGGATGTCGGCATAGCTGACATGGACACCCAATTCGATGTTGGCGCTACCCCAGCGCCCCGGTCCCATCAGGATGTAACGCTCGTTCTCCAGTCGTTTGTTCAGCCGGCTGATGGCCCGCCCCAGTTCATGCTTGATGGTCAGGTCAGAGATTCGGTAATAGCTTTCGGGATCAACGTAGACGATGTAGCGAATGTCTTCGGCGCGGCCGTCGGGGATCAGGTCGGTGGCGGTGAAGAGGATGTCTTTGGCGGGAATGTTGTCGGGGAGCGTCACCGCGTCGTCCTCGCGCCGCTGGCTGAGCGGCCGACATTGGAGGATGTTGAGCTTGTAGTCAGGATAGGGATAGGTGGGGATGATCTCCACCGTAAACTCTACGTCCACCGGCCGCTGGTACACCTTCTCCAGCCGCGCCAAGGCGGTGCGAAAGAGGTTGATGAATTTTCGGTCGCGGGTCAGATAGTTAAAGGTGAGCACAAATTCATCATCGGCCGAGACGGAACTGCGGGAGAGAATGTCTTGCAAGTAATCGCCGCGGTTGACCGAGGCGATATAGCGCAAATCGGCCGAGTCATGGCTTAACACTTCCTGGATCGGCAACGTGCAAAAGCAGTTGGTCTCCAGGTCAATCACATCAATGTACCATTGGGAGTATTGGCGGATGGCTTGGGCGGTGGTTTCCGGCCGCAGTTGGGGATCGCTGAGCGCGATCATGCGTGGGTAGTCGTTGCTGACGCGATCGACCGCCCGTGTGCCAAAGCCCCAAACAAGGCGCAAAAATCCATCTTCGCGGCGAATCTTGCTGTGCCAGCGGAAGGGGTTGCGGCTGAAGGCAACGCCGGCGAGGGTGGGGAAGAAGTAGCGGCCGATCTGCTTGCCCTCGGCACGCTGGATCAGCACCGCCATACGCTCATCGTAATCGATCAGCCCATGCTTCTGGCGATAAAGGATGGCGTCGGGGTTGAGCGTGCTGGCGAAGACGCGGCGAATGGCATTGAGCAGATCGTTGAGGTTTTCCTCTTCGCTCCCCTGGTTGGGGCAAAAGTAGCTGCTGTACTTTCCGGCAAAGGCAAAGCCGAAGTTGTCTTCGAGCAGGCTGGAGGAGCGGACGATCAGCGGGCGGCCGTTCAGCTCTTGCAACACCTGGCGTAAGCGATTGACGATGTTTGGCGGGAATTTGCCTTTCAGATGGGCTTCCACAATGGCCGGGTATTCGGCTTCGATGTCGGCCGTGTTGCGATACTTCTGGTTCATAAAGCGGTCCAGCCCATTCATCAGGCGAAATTCATAGATCACTTCCGTAGCCAGAAAGTAGGAGAGGGGGATGCCAACCAGATGGCTAATGTCCTGACCGTCATCCGGTTGCGGCCGCTGTAAAATCTTCCAGGCCAGCATCAGCCCGGCCGCCTTGCCGCCGATCTTCCCCGTCCCAATGCGGCTATTGTAGATCAGCCGCAGATCGGCGATGGTAAAGATTTTCTTGGCAATGGCGATATAGGGTAATTGGTCGCTGATCAGCCGCTTGATCAAGACGACCTTGATCTCTTGCAGGTGGTGGTGTGCCTTTTCGCGGGCCACTTCCGGCAACTGTTCGTAGATTTCCCCCTGGCGAAAGAGCAGCTCCCAGGGGGCGATTTCGGGATTAAAGGTCAGGCCAGGGGATTCGGTGGGGGCGGGCTGGTGTTGCAGAACCTCCTGGACAATCTGGTCGAGCAAGGCAGCACCGAGGTTGTCGGCAAAGTAGGCGTCGGTGTGATAGTCGCGCACGCGGGCGAGGCGTTTGTTCCAGACATCGGCCGCTTCTTGCCCATAAGGGTCGGTCAGTCGTTCGCGCCGTTGGGATTCGATGGCCCGTGCGAGAACTTCGCGCTCAAACTTGGCCTCGTCTAGCTTGCCACGACGGAACAACTCCTGACGCATTCGCGCTCGAATTTCATCGGCCAGAATGGGGTATTGCGCCAGCTTGATGTAGATGTCAATCGCTGGCGTGGTGGAGCGTAGTGGCCCCGGAGTGAAGATAGTCGCTGTGGAGGAAGCTGGTTCTGCGGGTGTTGCCATTTCCCCGTATTATAGCAGAGGTTTGAGGAATCGGGCTTGTTAAATTGGGTGATGCTGGTAGGGGCAACCCTTGTGGTTGCCCAGATTATGGTAGCCCGATTTATATAGGCAGGCGGGGTTAAATAAGGGCAGGCTCGAGGATAGGATAAGGGCAGGCACAAGACCTGCCCCTACCAATAAATTCTACTTATCCTGATCAAGACGGCTCCAGAGCCACTCGAATTCGTCTTCTTGTTCGTTGCTCTTGTGGTTGTTTGGTTGTTCGTGGGAACGGCCGCTTGCCGGGGGATGGATGTCGGATGCTGGATTGGTGGAAAGCGGCGCGTCGTCGTCAAACAGTAGCTCATCATCAAACGGCGCCCACGTTTCGTCAATTTCGGCTGTGGTGGATGTGGTGGCTGTGGTCGGCATGGTGGGAGACGGGGCAACTGCTTCGTCTTCGGCCGTCTCGGCCGCCATCCCATCCGTATCTTCGCCTGTCAGGTCTACCTCGACGTTTTCGGGGACATCAAAGACATAAATGCTGGCAGCCTGGCCGTTTTGATAGTCGCCATAGTCAGCCTGGTCGTCATAGTTCTCCATGTCAGCCGGCGGAGCGACCGCAGACAGCGCCATTTCGTCAAAGCTGTCATCCCTATAGCCGCCGGACAGGTCGCTTTCGGCCGGAGCAAATGTCGTTGGCATTACCATTGGCTCTGGCCGGACCAGGCGGCGGGCGATGCGCAGCCCTTGCCAGGTGCAATTGCGGCAGGCATAGCGAAAGGCGGGCAGCGCGATCAGACTATACCAGCGATCACCCTGCTTACGCGGCACACGCACTAACTCATTTTCCAGACATTGCGGACAACCCGCATCTTGCCACAACCGCCGGTCGCCCACCAGTTGGAAGCGTTTGATCGCCAAAAACAGTACCAATAGGGCGAATAGACCTGCTCCTAAGATCCACGACCCATTTTGGTTTAGCAACCAGTCCAGCGGCAAAAAGCTGAGACTATTCAGCATGGCGCGGCTGGCAAATGGCAGGAGGAGGCTGGCGGCCGACAATGCCAACAGCGCGACGATGATTAACTTGCTGAAAACCCCAAACGCACGCCAGGCGCGAGGGTGGCGGTCGTTGGTGGCTCCCGACTCCAACGTCCCATGTTCATGTTCTGCTTGGTGTAATTCCATCATGTAGTAACCCACTTCAATTTACCTGCTTACCCACTTCTCTCCGAGTTCAATCCATATAGAAACTGGGTTTCTTGGCGTTTAATCGCAATACGATCAGCTATGTAGAAACCCAGTTTCTAAATGCTCAACAGGTCGTAGGCCTGGTGAAGTGTCCTCTTCCCAGCCGCAAGCAAGCCTACGACCCAGAATCAGATCATAGACGGGTAAACTTACGATTAATCTTAAATCGTCGTTGGTACTGTGGGGCTAGGGGGAGGGAGGGATTGGGAGACTAAGAGACTGCGAGATTAAAGTCTCCCACTCTCCTAATCTCTTAGTCTCTTAATCTCCTCTTCTACTCTTGATGGTCCCAACCAAAATCCACAGTCGAGCGGTTTTCGCCGTCAGCGAGGCGCACGCCAAGACGGCCGGTTCCGGGCGCGGGGTAGGTCCAGTTGCCGGGGATGAGCAGGTCAACGTTTTCCGGGCTGAGTGCGTCAATGGCGACGCAATAGATACCAGAGGAGAGGTCGGTGAAGGAGTAGCGGCCCTCTTCATCGGTGACGGCCGTTGCCAGTTGGTTGGCCGCGGAGATGATCCCATCATCGGGGCATGATCCCTGGCCCAAGACGACAGTGACGCCGGGCATTGGCACTTCGTTGCGGTCATAGGTCCCGTTGCCGCGATAAAAGCCGCTGCCTTCGGCCGTTTCCACGCAGCCGGCGGAAGGAGCGCCACTGGCGTTGATAGTGCAGATGTCATCCCAGACGACGCCGCCGATGCTGGCCGTATTCGGTTCGGGGGTAGAGGGGGCTTCCGCGCCCTCTTCAACGACGATCTGTACCCAGAAGGCGTCTTCTAGCACGCCGTTGATGCCAAAGGGTTCGCCATTGGCGTCGGCCACTTGCCAGTTGCTGCGATAGCTGCCGGGTTGTTCAGGGGCAACCATATCTACCGAAGCGTCTACGGTCTGGCCAGGAGCGACGGGATGGGGCAGCGGGACGAGTTCGGCCACACCGAGCTGATCGCCGCTAACAAAAGTCAGCCCATATTCGGCCGTCCAGGGGCAGGTGCCGTTGTTGCGCAGCCGCCAGGAGGCGGTGAACTCGTTGCCCGGCCCGAAGACGGTGCCATCCGGCACGCCGATGTCCTGCACAAATTCGGAGCTATTGGTGCAGTTGGCTAAATCCACATCGGGCAGAGGCAGGAAGCGGAAGTCGTAGCCAAAATCTACATCGGTGACGCCGCCACCTTCGCCCAGTTCGACAGCCACGCTATTCTGCACCGCCTCCCCATCCACCGGGAAGGTCAACTCTCCTTCTTCCAGAGCTAGCGAATTTTCTTCGCTTTCCGTGTCCAGGAGAACGCAGTAGGAGCCAGGTTCCAGGTCGGTGAAGCTGTATGCGCCATCGGCGTCGGTGGTGGTGGTCTGTGCGCTGGCGGGGGCAGCGACCGAACAGTCGCCCGGATAAAGCGTGATGGTCACGCCTTGAATCCCCGGTTCATCGGCATCGCTCAGGCCATCAGCCACATAGAGCGAGGTCGCCGCAGAGACGACGCAACCGGTCGGGGCCGTCTCATCGCCAGGCTGGCTGCCGGTTACGGTGCAGAGATCGTGCCAGACACGGCCGCTGATGCTCTGCGCGTCGCCGGTCGCTGCCGGTGTCCCACTGGCCGTATCCGCTCCTTCACCCCCCTCACCCACGTTATCCACATCCAGGGTGAATGATCCGGCGATGCCGTTGACCGAAACCAGATAGGTCCCGGCCGGAAGTCCAACGACATCCAACGGGATGGTCTCTTCAAAGGGGACGACTGCCTGGGTACAAACGGCGTCCGGCTGGCGAAGGGTGGTGATGACCACCCGGTATTCGCTCTCCACGCGCTGGCTGATTACCTGGTCAATGTTGGTACAGCCGTCAGGTAGTTCCCCACGAGCGAGGACATTAACCTGTACGGGAAAGCTTTCCAGCGTCAGCACCTGTATGCTGTCCACGGTGGCCTGGCCGCGCACCGGTTCGGTGGCGACTGTGGGTGTGGGGACCAGATCGGCCGCCGTGGTGGGGGTCAGGTCGGGGGCGGGCGTAGGTTCGGCCGTCCCTAATAAGCCACAGGCACTAAGGACGGCCGCGACAAGCATGAACAAAATGGATAGATAAAAAGGGTATCTTCTCTTCATAGTAAATTACCTGTTGTATTCCAGCAGCCAGAAACTACAACGGCTCCCTGCGCAGTATCCGGCGCTTCTCCTCCCCAATGAATACCAGACTATATATGTCGGCCGATTTGGGGAAATGGTCCAGCCTATCACCCGCTTGTGTAGGCTGGTTTGACTGACCAGGCGTTTTCGGGTTCACAAATTTAGGCGATTATAGAAGAGGCGGGGATGGTTTACAAGTGACTCGCTTGTTATGTTAATCTATGGATGACTATCCCAGCGTGAAATTAACTCTAATTAGCCACGGATGGATACGGATGAAACGGATCATCACGGATATCAAGCTGAGAAATCTATACCATTCATATTCGGAGCAACCATGGATGGACACGGATTTTAAGAGGGAAATCGGAGTAAATCCGTTGCATCCGTTTGATCCGCGGTTAACTTCAGCAAAACGGCCGCCAGCCCTACAACTGTCAACAAGCTCAGCACAACACCGGCGTACCAGGCGGGGGAGACAAAGCGCATTTCCACTTCGTGTGTCCCCGGCTCCAAATAAATGGCGCGGAAGGCGTAGTTGGCGACTTCGATGGGAACGGCCGCGCCGTCCACCGTCGCCCGCCATTGAGGATGGTAGGTATCGGTGAGCAAGAAGTAAGACGGCCGATCCGTTGTCACGCGAAAAGCGACCTGGTTGAGATCGTAGCGGAGGACTTCGATGCTCGATTGGCCCGGGGTTTGGGATAGCGGACGGCCGCCTTCCAGAATAACGGTCTGTAGCGGATCGAATGAGTCCTGGTGGATGGCCTCGAAGGCGGCGTCATGGCTGGCGACGATTTCGGCATTAACGACGACCAGCGCACGCGGCAAGGCGAGGGTGTTCAGATAGACATTCACCGCTGGGTCAGCGTCAAAGACGGGGACGATGATCGTGGTGTCGGCCGGTGGTTCTCCCTTGCCGCCGATGACGTACTTCACTCCCAGCAAGTTATAGAGCGTCGAGCCACGAAAGCCGACTGAACCCATGTAGACGTTGTAGTTTGCCAGTTGCAGTGGATTGTAGACGCCGCGCACCCCATAGAGCCGTTCGATCTGTGGCAAGTTGGGTTGCCATGCGCCGGTGGCAATGTCCAGGCGGTGCAGTCCGGGGTCGGATTTGAGGAAGGCCAGCGCGGCCGATCCCTCAGCAAAGCCCGGCGTTGGGTCGTTCCAATCAATCTCCACATAACGCCCCAGACCGTAAAGATCGGCAAAGAGCAGGGCGAGGGCGATGGCGGCGAAAAAGGTCGCTGGCACTTTGTGGCGTGGCCGAACCCACAGCCAGATGGTGATCAATAGCCAGGAGGAGGCGGCCAGTCCGCTGAAAATGGCGATGGCGCGGAGCATTTGCGCTTGCCGTTCCGGTTGAATGGTGGCAAGCTGGTTTTGCTGCCAGAGTAGTGTGGCAATGACGGCAAGGGTTAGCACGGCCGCCAGCCCCATCCAGGCGCGAATCTGGCGCGATGAGGCCGGGAGGGTGCGGAGCAGGGCGTCGAGGCCAACGGCCGCCAGCACCGCCAGACAAAAATCAAGCAATAAGACAAAGCGGGCTGGAGCCTGGAAAGGGACGATGGGCAGCCAGCGCAGCAAGAGGGGGTAGAGAGGCGTTTGTGGCCCCAGGGCCATCAGCAGGAAGAAGAGACCGGCGAGGGCGAAAAAGATTGTCTGCCGGTTGCGGCGCAGGAAGAGGGCGACGGCCGCTAAGAACCAGGGCAGCACGCCAGCATACCCAGCCTCAACGCGCAACCAGTTGCCCCAGAAGTTAGCCGCGCCACGGCCGAAAAAGTCGGGGGCAACAAGGCCGGTTAGGGCTTGCAGCGGCAGGGCGTAGCTGGTGGAGCGTTCATAGTCGAACTCGGCGCGGAGGGTGTGACGTAGGGCTTCGGCCGCCGGGAAGAGCGTGATGGCGGAAAGACCGATGGCGACGGCCGCCAGTAGCGCAAGGTGAAGTAGCGGCCGTACCCGTCGTTGGACAACCGCCTCATAAAGCGCGTAAACTCCCAGGAACGTCGCCAGCAAGAGCGTCATTTGGGCGTGTCCGGCCAGTGTGCTGACCCCCAGCGCAACCCCGCCGCCGATGGTCCAGACCAGTCCGCGCCGTCGCTCCGTTGCCATGATTCCGCGATGCAAGCCTAAAAAGGCCAGCGGCAACCAGGCGGTGACGGCGATCAGGTTGAGGTTACCGATGTGGGTGATGAACAGATCAGAGAACATGAAGGCGAGTGAGCCGAAGAGGGCGGACGCAGAATGTAAGCGGTGAGCGGTAATCGGTAATCGGTGAGCGGTGGGCGGTCGCTTATTACGGGGTGTAGGTGGGGGGATAATTAGCAGGCGGAGACAGAGGTAGAGTGCCAGACCGGCGAGGAAGAAGTGGCCGATGACCAGCCATTGGATGGCGTTGTAGCTGAAATCGGGGATAAGCAGGAAGAGCAACAGGTTGATCGGATAAAAGACCCCCGATTGGTTGTCGGCAATGAAGGGCGCACCGGCGTATTGAAAGGGGTTCCAAAGAGGGATTTGTCCATCGCGCAGGCTGGCGGCCGCAAAGCGATAGTTGGGATAGATGAAAGAGACGGAATCCCCGCCCCCATGCGGCAGCCAACCTCGGCCGCTAACCACCGGCTCGAAGAAGAGCAACACGGCCGCTGCCAGAAGCAAAACCATGAGCAAGTCAGGCCAGCGAAGAGACAGCGTTCGTCCGCGTTCGTCCGCGTCCATTGAAAAGTATGCTTTACGCCCGTTCCTTGACCAGCGCCATCACCTGCTCGAACAGTAACCCATTGGTGGCGATACTCTCTCCAGCGTAGATAGTGGCGTTGCCTTTCCAGTCGGTGAAGGTCCCGCCCGCTTCTTCCATGATCACTTGTAAGGGGCCGCAGTCCCAAATCGCCATCCAGGGGTCGAGCATGATCTCCGCGCGGCCGGTGGCGACAAGCGTATAGCCATACGCGTCACCCCAGGTGCGTTGGAAGTAAGTCGCACCGACGAGCCGTTGCCAGGCGGCCGCCCGCTCGCCCTCCGCCAGGGTGTTTAATTCGCTGGTCAGCAAGACGGCATTGGCGAGGGAATCAACCGTAGAGACCTGGGCGCGACGGCCGTTCCAATAGCAGCCCAATCCTCGCGCGGCATAGACCGTCTCATTGAGCGCGGGAAAGTGGGCGACGCCCAGCAAAGGCTGTTCATCCTGCACCAACGCCAGCAACACGCCATAGAACGGTATGCCGGTGATGAAGGACTTCGTGCCATCAATCGGGTCCAAAATCCAGGTGTAGTTGCTGCTACCGGCCGAGTGGCCGAACTCTTCGCCGATGATGCTGTGGTCGGGCCAGTAGCGGCCGATCAATTCGCGCAGCTTTTGCTCCGATTGGCGGTCGGCTATCGTCACCGGCGAGTTGTCGGCCTTACGCTCAGCGGCGATGGCGGTGGCATTCATCTGGTAATAACCCAACGTGACGCGCCCGGCTTGCCAGGCCGCGTCGAGGGCGAACTCGAGGAGGGAGGGGAGGGGGGTGGTCATAGAGAATTGGAGATTAGAGATTAAGAGACTTAGAGACTTAGAGACTGAGAGATTGGAGGATAGAGAATAATAGTCTCTCAGTCTCCTAATTTCCTAGTCTCCCAGTCTCCTCTTCATTCCGACAAGACGATCCGTTGCGGCCGTCCGCGTTGCAGTTGGCGGAGGATGGTCACGCCGTCGGTTTCCAGAAAGGGATTGGGCGTGAGTGCGCCCAACACAAAGACGAGCAGGTTGTCCAGGGCGGTGAACGTTGCCAGGAAGTTGAGCAGTCCGCCGAACGGCCGCAATAGCAGCGCCAATGCCCCGGAAATAAGGACGACCAGCAAGCTGGCCTGGGGGCCACCCAGGGCGCGAGTGATGTGGATGTCTGGCGGCAACACCGGCTCATCCCGTGGGTAGCGCGATGCGCCCAGTACCGTGAAGAAATGGATGCCACGCATCGGATAGCCGGTGCGGCGGGCGGCTCGTGCATGGCCGAGCTGGTGCCAAAATTCGGAGAGCAAATGGATAGCGGCTGCCAATACCCCACCGGCAATCGCCTGTGACGGCCGCAGCCGAAACCAATGGCGGGCCACATGCCCTAAGGCGGCGGACAAAACGATGAACCCTACGGCGGCCGAGGGTTCAACGGTGATTTTCACTTCGTCTAAGTACCCAATCGTCATTCGTCGCTTCATAATTTTGGGGCTAAGTATGCCACAGCTTTTCCCAAAACGCGATCAATTATTAATGGCGCGGAAAGCAGCCGGATTAACCCAGGCAGAAGTCGCCGAGCGAATGGGAACAAAAACATCGGCCGTCGCTCGCCTGGAAGCGGGTGGTGGCAACAAAAAACATTCCCCCTCTATTGCCACCTTGCAAAAGTATGCTCAGGCGGTGGGTTGCCAACTGGAAATACGTTTAGTGCGGGATGAGACGGCCGTTTACCGTGTTGACGAGGAAGAGGAGTAGGCCGGATAGGTAAGAAATAGGTTTTCCATCACCAGACGGCCGTTGGCGTTTTGCTCTAGCTGGCGGACGGCCGTTTCTGTTTCTGCCAATGCTCGCAGCAGACGGTCGCGCGAGTGACGCTGTGCTAATTCGCGTAGCGAATCTTGCTCGTCAATGTTGCTAATCGCCCCTACCTTGCCCTGGCTATAGGCCAGCAGTCCGGCATCGCGCCACCAGGTCAGCCAGGTGCGTAGCAGGTCGGGTAGCCCTTCCGGTTTGGCGGCCAATTTCTCGGCCAGTGCGAAGCGTTGCACACGATTGCCGCCCATCGCCTCTTTGAGAATCGCCAGTTGCCCGGCGCGGGCTTCGAGCAGTGCCGGGTCTTGGGCAGCGTTGACCGCCCACCCCAAACGGCCGTCGGCCAGATGGGCCAGCAAGTGAGCGTCGTCAGCCTTTACCCCCCAGCGGGCCATCAGGCTTTCTTCGACTAGCGTTGTTGGTAGCGGCCGCAGGGCAAGCGTCCGGCAGCGGGAGTTGATCGTCGGCAGCAGCGTGTCGGCGTTGTTGGCCGTCAGCAGCAACATCACATTGGCCGGTGGCTCTTCCAGCGTCTTCAGAAAGGCATTGGCTGCCCCTGGCCCGGCCGCGTCGAAGCGTTTGAGGATCGCCACCTTCGTCCGTCCTTCATGGGCGGAGAGGCTGAGCGATTGTTGTAACTCGCGGATTGGCTCAATCTTGATCGTCAACTTGCCCCGGCCGCTGACTTCCGGCAGCAGCAAGCGCACATCGGGGTGGCGGTCGGCGGCGATCAGCGTGCAGGAGCGGCATTGACCACACGGCCGTTGCGCTTCTGCTGCTTCACAATTCAACGCCTGGGCAAACGTCCGCGCCAATGTCGTTTTGCCGATTTGCTCCGGTCCGGTGAGAAGGTAGGCGTGTCCGGTGCGGCCGTGGCGGATCGCCCCGGCTAACAGTTGCACCGCCCACTCATGGCCGACGATCTGGTTCCAGGCTGTTGTCTGCATGGGTAAATTGTAGCCTTAATGGGGGTGGCGTGCGAGTGAGTAGGGTATTTGGTGTATTGGTGTAGTCGGTCAGCTTGCGTAAGTTCTATATGCCAATACACTAATACACTAATAACCAATACACCAATATACCATTCCACTATTTCCTATGAATCCATTACTCATTTCCGGTGAACATTTGCAGGTAGACGATGTTGTTGAGGTGGCACGCGGCCGTGCGGTCGCGCTCGACCCGGTGGCGTTGCCGCGGATTGAACGGTCGCGGGCGGCCGTGGAGCAGTTGGTGGCCGAAGGGCGCGTGGTCTATGGGATCACGACGGGCTTCGGCCGCTTCAAAGACCGCATCATTTCGGCCGACCAGACGCGACAGTTGCAACTGAACTTGGTACGCAGCCATGCCGTTGGCGTTGGCCCCGATTTGCCAGAGCAGACGGTGCGGGCGATGCTGGTGGCGCGGGTGAACACCTTGGCGAAGGGTTTTTCGGGGGTGCGGCCGAAGCTGATCCACCTGTTGCTGGAGATGCTCAATCGCGGCGTGACCCCCTACATCCCGTCGCAAGGCTCGTTAGGAGCCAGCGGCGATCTGGCTCCGCTGGCCCATTTGGCGTTGGTGGTCATTGGCGAAGGGGAGGCTATGGTCAATGGTCAACGATTAACGGGTGAGAAAGCGTTGCAGCTGGTCGGGCTGGAGCCAATCACCTTAGAAGCAAAAGAAGGGCTGGCGTTGCTCAATGGCACGGCGCAGATGGTGGGGACGGGGGCGTTGTTGGTGCGGCGAGCGGTTAATCTGGCGTTAACGGCCGACGCCGTTGCCTGTCTCAGCCTGGAAGCGTTGCATGGGACGGACCGGGCGTTTGATGAGCGGGTTCATGCATTGCGGCCGCATCCCCGCCAAATTGATTGCGCCCGCTTCTTGCGCCGTCTGTTGGAAGGCAGCCGCCTCGTCCGCCAGGATGATCCGCTAAACGTCCAAGACCCCTACACCCTGCGCTGCATCCCCCAGGTCCATGGGGCCGTCCGCGACGCCATCGCCTATCTGCGCTGGGTGATTGATATTGAGTTGAATTCGGTGAATGATAATCCGATTATTTTGGTGGAAGAAGCGGGAGAGCAGGGGAGCAGAGGAGCGGAGGGGCAGAGGAGCGGAGGGGCAGAGGAGCGAGGGAGAATCTCTAATCTCCAATCTCCAATCTCTAATCTCCAAATTGACGTCATCTCCGCCGGGAACTTTCATGGGGAGCCGATTGCGCTGGCGATGGATTATGCGGGGTTGGCGTTGGCAGAGTTGGGCAATATGAGCGAACGGCGGAGTGCGCGGCTGGTGGATGCGGATAGCAATGGCGGCGTGTTGCCGATGTTCCTCACGGCGCAGGGGGGATTGGAGAGCGGTTTTATGATGGCCCACTATACGGCCGCTGCCCTCGCCTCGGAAAACAAAGTCCTCGCCCATCCCGCCAGCGCGGATACGATTCCGACCAGCGCGAATGTTGAGGATCATGTCAGCATGGGGGCAACGGCCGCACGGCAGGCGGAGCAAATCCTCACCCATGTAGAGACAATTGTGGCGATTGAGTTGCTACTGGCCGGGCAGGGGATTGACTTTCGTTGCCGGGAGATGGGGAAGGATGCCGATAGTCTGGGTGCGGGAACGGCCGTGGCCTACCAACTGTTGCGCGAGCAGGTCCCGTTCCTAGAAGAGGACACGGTGCTTGCTCCCCATATTGAAGCGGCACGGCAATTGGTTGCCAGTGGGGTGATCAAGCGGTCGGTAGAAGCACGGCTGGAAATCCCGTAGCGCGGGTTGTTTACCCACGCGATAGCACACACGGGTAAACAACCCGTGCTACAAATTAGCTGAATTGGGTTTTGTTGATCACCAGGTGGAAGGCACAATCGAGGAATTCGGCCGCTTGGCGCACCATCGTCATCCGGTCGAGGAAGATTTCAAAGTATTCGATCACGTGGGCAAAGCTGGTGTCGATGGTCAGGTCGAGGGTGATCGCTTTTTCGGCCGCAGTGACCAACACTTCGCTGCTTGTGGTGGCGTAGTTCACCCGGTCGTGGATGTCGAAGCTTTCCATCGTCTCGTTTTGCACGCGGCTGCGGTGGACGTCGGATTTGTCGGCGATGATTAAAGCGGCCGCTACCGCCGTCGTCGCAAAGCCGCGCTCCTCCTCATGGTTGCCGATGGCGTTCATGATCACGGCGCACTCATCCGGCGGCATTCCCATCCGCGAGAGGATGCGCCAGGCGATCAGGCTGCCGCTGAGCGCGTGGTTCTGGCGGTGGAGCAAATTGCCGATGTCGTGCAGATAACCGGCGATGTAGGCCAGCTCCTGGGTACGTTTGGGGTAATCGAGTTCGGCAAGGATGGTGGCGGCCGTTTGCCCCACCAATGCCGAATGGCGTTCCCCATGCTCGGTATAGCCTAACTCAAAAAGCGTTTCATTCGACTTCTGAATAAAGGCGATCACTTCCTCATCGCTGCGAATGTCGTTGATGCTTACCATTGTGTTATCCTCACTATACTACATTACTATAAGGCCAAGATAAAATAATGATCCACGAATCTGCACGAATTTACACGAATAAAGATAAAATTAGTGTGGATTCGTGTAAATTTGTGGATTATTTGATTTAGGAACCTTTATGAATGACAAAATTCGATACCGCTATGGCAACGACCTGGATATTGACCAGGCATTGGAGTTGTACCAGGCTTCGACGTTGGGGGAGCGACGGCCGATTGACGACCGCGACATCTTCGCCGGAATGTTGCAACATGCCAACCTGATCGTCACCGCCTGGGACGGCGATTTGCTGGTAGGCATTGCGCGAACGATGACCGATTTTGGCTATGTTGGCTATCTGGCCGATCTCGCCGTGCGCCAGTCGCACCAGAGGATGGGAATTGGCGTTGGATTGATTGAGAAGACGCGAGAGAAGATGGGGCCGCTCTCGAAGCTGGTGCTGCTTGCTGCGCCGAAGGCAGTCAACTACTACCCCAAAATCGGCTTCACCCAACACAATAGCGCGTGGATATTGGGGGCCGAGGAGCCTTTTCCGAGGGAGGATGAAGGTTGAAGGATGAGGGATGAGGGATGAAAAAACGTACTTTCATCCTTTGTGCTTTTGTTCTTTATAACGGCCGAAGCTGGGGAAGTTGACACGTAAGATTTGTACGTGTGTACCGCTGAGCATGTGGAGGCTCTTGTAAGAATGGTTACGCGGATTACGCTGATTCCACGCGGATAACGCGGATTTTTGAGGACTAAAAATAAGCTACGTGCTATGTATTATACACGGCACGTAGCTTATTTTTAGTCCAATGCTCGCTGCACGGCCGCCCACGCGTCCAACAAGCCATAGCCAACGACATTGTTAGGGAGTGAGTTATCATCGCTACAAGATAGGGGGGCGTTGGTTGCTTGATCATACGGCCGTGCCGTCTCCGCCAGAATTTGTTCGGTACGCTCTATGTCGCCGATGAGGGTGGGGTTGGCCGACCACATCAGGGCGACGGTCCCGGCGACGTGCGGTGAGGCGTCGGATGTGCCGCTACCTAGACGATAACTGCCGCCCGGCGCGGCCGAGAGAATGTCTACGCCGGGGGCGGCGATGTCGGGCTTGATGCGGCCGCTGCCGTCGGCGACCACCGGCCCACGACTGCTGAAGCTGGCTACTTGTCCCGATTCATCCACTGCTCCCACGGTCAATACAGCATCATAAATGGCAATTGGGTCAAAGACACTGCCACAATCCTCGCCCTCGTTTCCGGCGGCGGCGACGACAAAGAGACCGGCAGCGCGTAAGGCGTTGACTGCCTGGAGCAACGATTGGGCGTCGCAGCCTTCGATTGGGGGACAGCCCCAGGAGTTGTTGAGGACGTGGGCGCCGAGGTCAGGGCGGCCGTCGTGCAGTGGGTCGCCGCCTTGGGGAAAGGGGGCGAGCATGAACTGTAAGCAGTCGAGGTAGAGGGCAGGATTACCCAGGTTGCGGGCGAGGTTGACGCAACCGATCCAGCTGGCGCCAGGGGCAACGCCGACGCTGCGGCCGAGGGCGACGCCGAGCGTGTGCGTCCCATGTCCGCTAAGGTCGCGGGGCGCGGCCGAGCCATACCAGGGGTCGAACCAGTTATAGCCATCGCTGCCGGTCTGGCGGCCGCGATAGCTGTCGCTCACTTCGGGATGATTGCCATCTACGCCAGAGTCGGACTGGCCGATGATGATCCCCTCGCCGGTGTGGCCGAGCGTTTCCCACACCTCCGGCGCGCCGATGGCGACCAGGTTCCAAGGGGGTGAAGTGGGCGCGGGTTGGTTGCCGGAATCGGGCATGGGCGAGAGGGGCAACGGCCTCAGCACCGGGCTATCGAGGACACGCTCTACCTCCGGCCGCCGCGCCAGCCACCAGCGCAGCAATGGGCCGCCGCGCACTTCCAGGGCGTTGACCAGGTAGTAGGGGGTGTAGCCAACGTAGAAGCGATCCAGCGTTTGGCGCAGCCCGGCCTGTGTGCGGTCGGCGTGGGTGGTCAGGGTATCATAGACCCATTGTCGGCGGGCGGTATCATCGGCGATGGTGGGCGCGGCCGAGATGTCCGCCTGTTCGCGCAAAATGACAAACAGCCGCTCGCCATAAAACCCCGGTTGGCCGACGGTGAAAAAGAGGACAGCCGCGGCCAACCATAGCACCACAACCAGTCCTGATGCGAGCGTTCCCCCTTGCCAGCGACTTAAGGGGCGACGCAACCCAATAACCAATGCACCCATACACAATGCCACTATGATGCTTATACCTGCCGCATAAACCGCCCATGTCCCCACATCTCGCGTCCCCAGGTTGAGGACAAGCATCAACTCATCGGGATCAACCAAAATCATGGGAGCAGCGGCCGCCAACCCAACCAATAAGGAGATTGGAGATTGGAGATGGGCGATTGCAGAATGCGGAATGCGGAATGCGGATTGTGAATTAGCGATTGATCGTTGACCATTTCCCCCCTGCTCCTCCGCTCCCCTGCTCCTCTGCGCCCCAATCTCCCAGTACCCAACTCCAACAACCAGCCAGCCCAACGCCCCCAGCACCGGCATCAGGAGTAGTGGTTGGCCGTTGGTCCCGATTCCTGCGCCGAGGGTGAGCAGCAACGAACCGGCGACGAACCCGGTTATTAGTAAGGTTGACGGCCGTTCCTGCGCTTCCTGATAGAGTGGTGGGAGCAGGTAACGGCCGAGGATAATGCTGACGACAACACCGAGCAGTAGCCCGGAGAGGAGGTTGAGCAATGTATCGAGCCAGGAGCCGGGCGCGCCCCAGGCCAGCCAACCGGCGATCAGAAATGGGGCGAATAACAGTGCAGGCCAAATTCGCCCCCCGCGCTCATGCCCACGCCAATTAAGGGCTTGATTGCGTGTAGTAAGTCGGGATATGCCTTGTAGGGTGGCGATAAAGAAGAGGGTACAGATGATTTGCAACGAGGCGGCCAGTTCGGCGGCCGTATAACCGGCCAGGCGCATGGGGGCCAACACCAGGACGAATAGGCCGCTTAAGATGAAGGCGACGAAAAGGGGCTGGTCGTCGCGTACCGGCCAGAAGCGTAGCAAGAGTAGCGCGGGCAAAAGCAGCAGGACAGCGTGGACGACGGCGACAATCGGCCAGGCCAGCGGCGGCCATGGCTCCCCGGCAATGAGGAAAAACTGCTCCACCAGCCAGACGAGTGGGTGAATGAAGAGCGCCGTGAGGATAAACCAGAGACTGAGGCCGGATAGGGCCATCCAGCGGCTGGGACGGCCGTTGGTTGTAGTTGTTGTACTTGCGGATGCGTTGGAAGATTGTTCAGCCATGTATGGTATGGGTATGGGTGGGTAAGGTATGGATACTAAAAATAGCTGCTAATCCGGTGATATGTCCGTCTTCTCTTGGTCGGGATAGGAGAGCAACACCTTGTCAATGCGATGACCATCCATGTCCATGACTTCAAAGCGCATCTTCCCCCAGGTGAAGTGGTCTCCGGCCGAGGGGATGCGGCCGAGTTGGTCAAGCACAAAACCGCCTAAGGTCAAGAAATCCCCTTCATCAGCAAAGGTGTTTACTTGTAGCAACTCTTCAAACTCGCGGATGGGGATCAGCCCGTCGATCAGCCAGGAGCCATCATCACGCTGCACGGCCATCGGCTCCTCTGGCTCGTACAAATCGGGTACATCGCCGACAATGGCTTCCAGAATATCGTTGATCGTTACCAGCCCTTCGACGCCCCCATATTCATCAATAATCAATGCCAGGTGCATCCCTGTTTGCTTAAAACGCTCCAACAAGCGGAGGGCCGGTAAGGTTTCGGGAACCATCAACGGCCGTTGCAACAACGGCCGCAGTTCCAACGGCTCATCCTGTAACTTTCGCACCAGCAAATCCTTGCCTGAGACCACCCCTAGCACCTCGTCCAATTCCCCTTCGCAGACGGGAAAGCGGGAGTGGTTGCTGGCGATAATCTCTTGCTCAATAAGCTCTGGCGGGTCGTTGATGTCTAGCCAGACAACGGCCGTGCGCGGGGTCATCAGTTCATCCACCTGCCGGTCGCCCAGCCGGAAGACGCTCTCGACAATATCGCGCTCCGCCTCCTCGATCATCCCCGCCTGCGCCCCCTGGGCGACCATTGACTTGATCTCCTCTTCTGTCACCGGTTGCTCCATCGTCGAACGAACGCCGAGCAGCCGGAGGACGGTATTGGTGGAAACGCTCAAAACCTTGACGGCCGGGCTGGTCAGTCGTGAGAGGGTGCGCATGGGGGGAGCGATCAACGCGGCAATCCGTTCCGGCTGGAGCAGCCCCAGGCGTTTGGGAACGAGTTCGCCAATGACCAGCGAGAAATAGGTGGTGGCCAGCACAACCAGACCAACAGCGAGGGCGTGGCTGTAGGGTCTAAGGAAGGGAACCGCGTTGAAGAGGGGGACAACATCCTCGGCCAACGCCGCGCCACCAAACGCACCGGTCAAAATACTGATCAGGGTAATGCCGATTTGTACGGTAGAAAGAAAGCGGTCGGGGTGGGAAGCCAATTCCAGCGCGGCCGCTGCGTTTCCACTACCTTCGTCAGCAAGCTGTTGGAGGCGTGTCTTGCGGGCGGAGATAATCGCAATCTCCGACATGGCAAACACACCGTTGAGAATTAACAATAAGAAGATCAGCAGTATTTCTGTGATAAATCCAGGCATTATGGTTTACTCGGCTTTACTTGAATTGAGAAGGTGCTTCTCCTTGCATAAGTTTTTAGATCATTATAGTTGATTGTTGGCTTTTATGTGGGCTTTTAATGTGTATACTGCGGACAAGATGGAGAAATGTTCATCAGGTGTGACGGCCGCTTCTACAATTGCGTGAAGCTGCTCCTGTATTCTCATTCCCCAAGCTGATAAATTAGCTATAATACCATTAGACCATAACGATTGACTATCCAAAACGAGGTATTGTATGACTGAAAAACTGCATGACCCATTTGGTGCGCGGGCGACACTACCGGGAACAAACACCATCTATTACCGCCTTGCGGCTTTGTCTGAGATGGCCGATCTGAGCCGTCTCCCCTTTTCGATTAAAGTTTTACTGGAAGCGTTGCTCCGTACCTGTGATGGGTATGAGGTGACAACGGAAGATGTGGAGCGGCTGGCGACGTGGAACGCGGCAAAGCCGGTGCGCGTCGAGATGCCTTTTAAGCCGGGGCGGGTGCTCTTGCAAGATTTTACCGGTGTGCCAGCCATTGTAGATTTGGCAGCGATGCGGGCGGCGATGGCGCGGCTGAATGGTGATCCAAAGAAGATCAACCCTATTGTGCCGGTTGATCTGGTGATTGACCACTCTGTTCAAGTAGATCGGTTCGGTTCAGCCTATGCACTCTTCTATAATGCCGAGCGTGAATTTGAGCGTAACCGGGAACGGTATGAGTTTCTGAAGTGGGGGCAGGGCGCGTTTCGCAACTTCAGCGTCGTTCCTCCGGCGACGGGGATTGTTCATCAGGTAAACCTTGAGTATCTGGGTGAAGTGGTGATGACCACGGCCGAAGGGGAGGACACGGTCGCCTTCCCCGACAGTTTGGTGGGAACGGACTCGCACACGACGATGATCAATGGCCTGGGCATCCTCGGTTGGGGTGTGGGCGGCATTGAGGCCGAGGCGGTAATGCTCGGCCAGCCGATCTATATGCTCGCGCCGGAAGTGGTTGGCGTGAAACTGACCGGCAGCTTGCCTGAAGGATCGACAGCAACCGACCTGGTATTGCGGGTCACGCAGATGTTGCGGGACCACGGTGTGGTGGGCAAGTTTGTCGAGTTCTGCGGCTCCGGGCTGGATACGATGAGCCTCGCCGACCGGGCGACGATTGCCAATATGTGTCCTGAGTATGGGGCGACGGTGGGCTACTTCCCGGTGGATGCGGAAACGTTGAACTATTTGCGGAAGACGGGCCGTTCGGCCGAACTGGTTGACCTGGTTGAACGGTATACTAGGGAGCAAGGCCTCTTCCGCACAGCGGAAACGCCTGACCCGATTTTCACCGATCTGCTGGAGCTTGATCTAAGCACGGTCGAACCGAGTCTGGCGGGGCCGAAACGGCCGCAAGACCGCGTGCGCCTGGCCGACATGAAGTCCGCCTTCTATGAGAGCCTGACCAACCCCGTTGGGCCAAAGGGTTTTGGGCTGGACAAATCAGCTTTGAGGCGCAAGGCCGTCGTCGCTAACTGCAACGACGTGGAGATCAGTCATGGCGCGGTGGTCATTGCTGCGATTACCAGTTGCACCAACACCTCTAACCCCAGTGTGATGTTGGGTGCGGGTTTGCTGGCAAAGAAGGCGGTGGAGGCAGGATTAACCGTGCCGCCTTATGTCAAGACCAGTTTGGCCCCTGGCTCGCGGGTTGTGGAAAACTATTTGAAACAGTCCGGCTTGCTCCCTTATCTGGAGGAACTGGGCTTCTATATCGTTGGCTATGGCTGTACGACCTGTATCGGCAACTCTGGCCCGCTGCCAGAGGAAGTTAGCAAAGCAATTCACGAGGGCGATCTGATTGTGGCCTCCGTATTGAGTGGCAACCGCAACTTTGAGGGGCGTATTCACCCGGAGACAAAGAGCAACTATCTCGCTTCGCCGCCGTTGGTGGTGGCCTATGCGCTGGCTGGTCGCGCCGACCTGGACTTTTACCAGGAGCCAATTGGAACCAACCAGGAAGGACAGCCCATTTATCTGCGCGACATCTGGCCGAGCAATGAAGAGATCAGGCAAGCGGTGGACAAATCGGTGACGGCCGAGATGTTTGAACAGGAGTACAGCAGCGTTTATACCGGCAACGAAACCTGGAACGCTATCCCGGTGCGTGGCGGCGAATTGTATGAATGGGACCCGAAATCAACTTACATCCAGGAGCCGCCCTTCTTCACCGAACTGACACCGGAGGTGCAGCCGATTACCAATATCGAGGAGGGGCGGGTGTTGGTGAAGGTAGGGGATTCGGTGACGACGGACCACATTTCGCCCGCCGGATCAATCTCGCGTAGTAGTATGGCCGCAAAATACCTGACGGAGCATGGCGTGGAACCGCGCGACTTCAACTCCTATGGCTCGCGGCGCGGCAACGACCGGGTGATGACGCGCGGCACGTTTGCCAATATCCGCTTGCGCAACCAGATGGCCCCTGGAACTGAGGGCGGCTTTACGACCTACTTGCCCACCGGCGAGGTGATGAGTATCTATGACGCGGCCGGGCAGTATAAGGAAAGCGGCACGCCACTGGTTGTTTTGGCGGGCAAGGAGTATGGCACGGGTAGCTCGCGTGACTGGGCGGCAAAGGGGCCGTTCTTGCTCGGTATTCGCCTGGTGATCGCTGAGAGCTATGAGCGTATCCATCGCAGCAATCTGGTTGGTATGGGCATCTTGCCGCTGCAATTCATGCCCGGCGAAAATGCCCAATCGCTGGACTTGGATGGCACGGAGACCTTCTACACGGTTGATTTGGATGATGGGTTGCAACCGCTGCAAGAGGTGACGGTGCGGGCAGTGAAGCAGGACGGCCGCGAAATCACTTTCAAGACCACCTGCCGCATTGATACGCCGGTTGAGGTGGACTATTATCGCAATGGTGGTATCCTGCACACCGTTTTGCGGAACTTTTTGAAGACAGCGTAATACAGGCTACGGTAGAAACCGGGTTTCTTCAAGCGACGAAGTTGCCGAAACCCGGTTTCTAAAGTCTAAAGTGTCTCGGATTTTTGGGAAAGTATGATTAGTAAGAAGCGAATAGGTTTAAGTTGGCTGGCGATGCTTGCTCTGGTTACGGTGTTGATTGCTTGTAATCAGAACCCGCCCGCGCCAGAGGGGATTGACAACGGCACGGCCGCCGGGGTGACGATGGAGCATGCCAACCCGCAACGTACCGGCGTCTATCAGACGGAGGCGTTGGAGGAGTATGAGTCCATCCTGTGGAAGTTTGAGGCGGCCGAATGGGTCTTTGGCACACCGGCTGTGGTCAATGGGACGGTGTACTTCACCAGCTATGACGGCAATGTGTATGCGGCCGATGCAGCGACAGGTGAGGAGCAGTGGCGTTTCACCACCGGCTCGTCGGTGCTGGTTGCTCCGGCGGTGGCTGGTGGGCTGGTCTTTGTCGGCAGCATGGATGGCAACATCTATGGCATTGACGCCGAAACCGGCGCGGAAAGCTGGCGTTATGAGGCGTTGGGAGGCTTTTCCGGCTCCCCGGCTGTGGTTAATGAGACGGTTTATATTGGCAGTGACAATGGCTTGCTGTTTGCACTGAATACAGCGACGGGTGAGGAGCGCTGGCAGTATGATACCGGTTCGACAATCCCCTTCTCCCCGGCCGTTGCCGATGGGCTGGTCTTCATTCCGGCGGGAAATGGGGTGTTGCATGTGGTGGACGCGGCCAATGGGGAGGAGACGTGGCGCTTTGACCCCAACGAAAATTCGGCGACGGCTTATTCAACGACGGCCGCGCCGCTGATTGCCAATGGAACTGTCTACTTTATGACCAGCAACGCCCTTTTTGAGGGCATTTTGCACGCAGTGGATATTGCTTCCCAGGCCAAGCAGTGGGAATTTAAGACGCCGGTTGAGAATTTCTCCCCTCCGGCGTTTGACAATGATACGCTTTATTGGGGCAGTCTGGATGGGTTGCTTTATGCGGTGGACGCGGGAACGGGCGAACAGCGTTGGACCTTCCCCACACAGGCGATCATCTTCTCCGCCCCGGCGATTGCCGAAGGGATTGTTTACTTTGGCAGCAGCGATATGAATCTCTATGCGGTGGACGGCCGCACCGGGCAACAACGTTGGCACTTCCGCTCGACGGCCGCTGTTTCCTCTCCTGCCATTGCCGATGGTGTTGTTTATGTCGGTGATCAGGCGGGGGCGTTGTATGCGTTGAATTAAGAAGAGAGTGGGAGACTGAGAGACGAGGAGACTGAGAGACTGGGAGATTATCTATTAATCTCTTTGTCTATCACTCTCCGCTTATTAGACAGTTTCAAAAGTTTTAACAATTGTCATGCTGAACGGAGTGAAGCATCCCTCTTGAGTGTGTTGACTAGCGACTCGGCAGGGATTCCTCGCTCCACTCGGAATGATGGGTAAATTACTTCTGCCTTAATACATTGTTTCAAAAGTAACCCAACTGTCATTCCGAGCGGAGTCTTCGGAGCGAGGAATCCCCAGCAATTCACTGGTCAACACAGTCGCCAGGGATTCCTCGCTCCGCTCGGAATGACGGGTAAATTACTTCTGGCTTAATAGGAGTTGTAGGGCGATGAACCATCAAGATAAAGAACCGGAAATTTTGGCTGAAACGGACAATTATACAGTTTGGCGGAGTGAGGAAGAGGAGGACATGATCTATCATCTGGAATTGGGTGGTGGTCTGACGCTCCATTTTTTGTCGGATGAGTGGGACGAATTCGTGTCGCTGATGCGCAGCGCGACCTGAGTTTGCTATGGTAGAGTGAGGGTTTTATGGGGGGTGTTGTGCCATGTCGCTGAATTCACCGAAGCGGCGTCCAGAGGTTGAATATGTGCCGATGATCCGCGATTTGGCGCAGGGGGATCGGCCGCGCGAACGGCTGATCATGGTCGGGCCACAGGCGGTTTCGACGGCCGAACTGCTGGCGATCATTTTGCGTACCGGACTGCGCGGCGAAAATGTGTTGCGGTTGGCGGAACGGTTGTTGAGCGAATTTGGCAGCCTGCCAGGGTTGGCCCGCGCCTCGGTGAAGGAGCTGATGCGGGTCAATGGGGTGGGGGAGGTGAAGGCGATTGAGATTAAGGCGGCGTTGGAACTCGGCCGTCGCCTGATCGCCAACTCGCCACAGGAACGGCCGCGCGTCAGCACTCCTGTGGATGCCGCCAACTTGCTGATGTCGGAGATGATGTTCCTGGAGCAAGAGCATTTGCGGACGATCCTGCTCGACACGCGCAACCGCGTTTTGCAAGTGCCGACGGTCTATATCGGCAGCCTCAATACCTCGGTGGTACGCATTGGGGAACTCTTTCGGGCGGCGATTCGTGAAAACGCGGCGGCGATGATTGTCGCCCACAACCATCCCTCTGGCGACCCCGCGCCCTCCCCGGAAGATATTGAAGTGACGCGCCAGTTGGTAGAGGCGGGCAAGCTGCTCAATATTGATGTGCTGGACCATATTGTGATCGGCCGCCAGCGGTATGTTTCGTTAAAAGAACGCGGTCTGGGCTTTGATGTCCGGTCGTAGACCGTAGCGCGGATTGTTTATCCGCGTGAAACACACACGGGTAAACAACCCGTGCTACAACGCGGATAGGCAATCCGCATTACTCTTCTACAATTAAGGCCACGTCTGAAACCTCCACCTCGAAGGTGTGACCAGAGGCGATCAGGAAGATACGCTGGATGAAGCGCGGGGGTAAGTACCCCTGGCGGGCCAGTTCGTCAAAGAGGTCCACTTCATAAAAGTAGGGCTGGTTCAACGGCACGTGCTCGTGGGGCAATTGTTGGATCAGGGCGCAGGAGGTACAGGCGTCGGGGGTCGAATTGTCGTCCACAGTCCCTTCTGCATAAAAACCGTGTTGCCAGGTGCGGTTGATGCCCCCTTCATCAATGTATTCCAGGCGCACAAACAGCGGACATTCACTGCCGACACTGCCACAAACGCCTAAGGAGTGGCGGACGATGTTCATCGTCAGTTGTAATTCCAGCGAACTGGCTCCGAAGATGTCCTGGTTGATCGTCTGGCTGAGTTGTACATCGGCGTGGCCTAACCCGTCGCGAACGAAGCGCAAGGTCTGGTCGCCGTCTACCGGCCGCACCTCTGTGCTTCCCTCTGGTTGTCCGGCCAGGTCAATGAACCAGGCGAACACCACCCAGTCGCGCAATCCCTGGCTGAAATCGCCGTTACGGACCAGATTGCGGGTGGGGTCGAGCGGGCCGGAGGGGACGCCGCCGTTGGCGAAGGAGGCGCGTTGGCCGGGCAAAAGCGACACCCCCTGGCCGTTCCCCTCCACCAGTGCTGCTCCTGATTCCAGCACCGTCACCTGGGTGTTGTTGTCGTTAACTTCAATTGAATATTGGCCGGGCTGTTCGATGGTGATGGTCCCTCCCTGGGGGGTGAAGAACTGCATGGTCAACGGCCGATCCGCAAACGCCGGTATATTGACCCGCACGCGGCCGCTTTCCAATTCCAGCCCCAGCCGGTAACCAGCACTACTCCAACCAAAGCGCGGGGCGTCGCTGCGTTGCAGGGCGAGTGTGGTATTACTGGAGAGCTGCAACCGCGCCAACGGCTCGCTTGCTTCGGGCGGCGTCACCAATAGTAACGCGGAGGCATTGGTGTCGGTCAGGATGACGTCATCGGGTGCGACCTCCACCGCCTGTCCCGCGCCACCGCCAAAGACGGCGCGTTGTTGGCCGGATTCGGCCGTAATCCCCACCGTCCCCTGATTGGCCTGCACCACCGTGGTCAGGCGTCGGGTAGCGTTTTGGATGAAGGCGTTGATGCTGAGGGGGAGCGTGATGGTCAGCGCCACGCAGAGGAAAAAGCTGCCCAAGACGACCAGCCAGGCCAATCGCTGCCGCCCCTGCAAACTGTTCTGGGTCTGTACTTCCACCGGGCTCATAACCAACGCACCTGGAAAGTGTCGAATTCTCCACTGGCGGCTGACCAGTTGGTCTCCACCCGTTCCACTTGCGCGGCCGGTGGCCCCTGCTGCAAATAGTCGAGGAGTTGGGTGAGGGCGTTTTCGTCCCCCTCGGCCACTACCCGCACAGTTCCATCGGCCTGGTTGGCCGTCCAGCCGACCAGGCCGAGTTTTTTAGCCGCTTGTTGGGTGGATTGGCGAAAATAAACACCCTGTACCCGGCCATAGACGGTGGCTTCTACTCGCTTGCTTGTCATGAGGGGTGATTATAGCCAAGCATCTGGAAATGGTGTAGGGCTATGCCGCGTTGATAAGTTCAGTTGTCGCTGGTATTGCAGGGTCGGAGGTGGCTGGGGAGTGGTTGAACCCCTTGGTGATTAGGCGAATGGCGAGCGAGATTTCCCAGGCGAAGATGGGCAGGACGATGACGGCCGACCACGCCGGAAGCTGATCGTAGCGGCCGAATGTCTGGGCGGTGTGATAGGCGAAGACCAGCGGGCCGCCGATGAGTCCCAGTATGGGGATGAAGCGCGGGACGAGGCGGGATTTATACATCAGGTAGGCCATCAGCACCGTGTTCGTTCCGCAGACAAGGCCGGGGCCGATAACGAGTGTCCACTTGTATAACTCGACGAGGGCGTTGCCGAGGGTGACGAGGGTAGCCGTGTCGGCGTCGGCCATTCCCGCCACTTGCTGCCGCAGCGTGACGGCGACGAGGAGGGGGAGGACGCCGACGGCGATGACGGCCGCTTCGAGTGTGCGCAGGCCGATGTAGCCGAGGGCGACGCCTTCGTTGTACCGCTTAACGGCGGGGAAGAGGGCGACGGCCGTGCCGACGACGGCGAGGGCGAGGATGACCTCGAAGAAAATGCCTAAAAGCACCTGTGTGTCGGCCCCTGAGGTGATGATATAGGCGGGGTTGCTGAGAATGGGGGTGTAGAGAACGGCCGCGCCAACGGAGGTGACGTGGGTGATGAGGTAGAGCAGGCCTGCTGCGATGGCGGTCTTTCTGAGCGAGGGAATGGTGTTCATCTGTTTGTTTTCCTTGATTGGGTTGTTTATCTGCATCGAATTTACGCGAATTTACGCGAATGGTTGGAACACTAATTTGCTCATCTGTCATTCCTCGCTGCGAAGACTCCGCTCGGAATGGCGTCATCAGAATGACAGTCGAGTTGCTTTTGAATTTAGAATCAATCCGAAAATTAGATCACTGTGTTATTTTTAACGAAGAGGCACAGAGAAACAGAGGCGCAGCGTTCTCTTAATTTAATTCCACTGCTCTCTGCGGCTCTGCCTCTCTGCGCCTCTGCGTTGAATATTTGGATAGGCTCTTAGTGGAGTTGAGGGCTAACTGTCCCAGGGACGGGGTCTGCAGTTTGCTTGCGCCGTTCAGACCAGAGGGTGTAGCCGAGCCAGGCGATTGCTAAGCCCATGGGTATCGCCAACATGCGATTGAGCGGGTGGGAGAGCAATGAGGCGGCGGGGGTTATGACGGCCGCTGCCACCAGCAGCATGGCGGGCCAACGGGGCAGGACGCGGGCGCGAAGGGTGGCGATGCCGAACACCAGGCCGCCGACGATATAGAGCAGGCCGACCACGTTGTATATTGCCGGGAGTGCGCCGATGCTTATTTCGGCAGTAGTCCCATTGGCTAGGGTCAGGAAGGCCTCGACGAATTGTGGGGCGACGGCCGCCAGTGGGGGCAGGATAAAGGCTTCGGTGAAGATGAAGGCCATCTGCAACGACCAGCTGAGGGCGGACATCAGAAAGCCAATGAGACCAAGCCAACCAGCCTCGTTTGCTTGCCGGGCATACAGTCCGGTGAAGCCGAGCAGGAAGAGCAGGCACATGAGCGTCTTTAGGGGCATGATGGTGGCCCATGCGCTGGTGGTGACGGAGGCCAGAAAGTCGGGCGGATGAATGGGTTGGATGGCTGCAAAAATGAGTCCGGCGGCGATTGCTGCTAGGCCGGTGGAACGGATGAGGGTTGAGGTTGTGATCTTCATTTTATTCTCTCCTAAAAAGGTTACGCGGATGAC
>CAYPHY010000013.1:29964-33370 GCA_964410625.1 uncultured Ardenticatenaceae bacterium
GGGTTGAGGTTGTGATCTTCATTTTATTCTCTCCTAAAAAGGTTACGCGGATGACACGGATGAAACGCGGATTACGCGGATTTTTTTGCTGTTGTCCTCAGAATGGGACGCGGATGACGCGGATGTTATTTGTTTGTGATAGGGGTTACGGCGATTAGGGGGAGTCCTAGATCGCGTACTTTTCTGAGTAGGCCGTGTAGGGCGGCTTGATCAGGGACGGGGCCGGTCAGGCGGGTCTCGCCGTTGGGGTCTTGGGTGATGGTCAGGCCATCGAACCAGTCGCCCCAGTGATCGTCCAGGTGTCCCTTGATGCGAATCTCATATAGGCCACTTGTGTTTGGGTCTTCAGTGTGCTTCACTCATTCTCACCTCCATTGCTGTTCGTTTTAAGGTTGTTGTGCTGTGGTGTTGGTCGTTGTTGATTGTTGTTTGTGTTCTTACTTGAAAGAGATAATACAGGATGGGGTGATGAGACCGCATCATTAGATGTGATGATTGAGGTGATGATTTGCTGATTGATGATGAGGAAAAAAAAGCCCCGGCAGGTGGTTAGGTGGTTCGGAACCTGCCAGGGCTGAGAGGGTGTGGCGGAGGGTGGTCTCGTTTTCGCGCTATTGGGACTCGGCGGTGAACAGTTTCCAATGGCCTTCGGAGATAACTTCTACCGTTCCGTCAACCACTTTGAGGGCTGTCTGATCGTCAATCGCGTAGCCCGGGACTGTCATGCGGGCGGCCCATTTTTCGGCGTCGGCCATGGTGTTTTCCGGCAAGGCTTCGTGGTCGAGGTGGGGAAAGATGGCAAAGTCAACGATGCCGAGCGTTTTGTCGCCACCGGTAGGCGGCCGCCAGTTAACAAAATCCTCCCCGATGTTGGGGGCCATCACCATGCTCCCGGCGCTCAGTCCCACGTAGACCGTATCGTGCAGCGACGGCAGGAGCTCTGCCAGCCCGGACTGCCGCATCCAGTAGCACAGATAGAGGGGGTCACCGCCATTCACCAGCAGAACATCACTCTCCTGGACGGCAGTGGTCCAATACGCTTGTTCGATGCTGGGCAGCGCGGTGAGTTCCAGCACGCCCAATGACTTCCACCCCAATTCACACATGGGGCATTCGGGTTCCTCTCCGCTGATGAACCGCCATGCATTGACGGGGCCGCCGCGCATGGCGTATGATGCCGTGGGAATGCAGAGGGCATTGGAGTCAGCGACCGGTTTGCCCAGCATGTCGAGCAGGGCATTGTAGATGCTGTTGTTTTTGATGCCAGCGGAAGTGAGTAGCAGTTTCATGATTCATCTCCTTGTTGGGTCTACTTTGGGAATACAAAACACTTTCTCTCTTCCCTACTGACCCACTTACCCGCTGCAAGCATGGTATTCTACCGCTTTACAAAGCGAAAAGCTGCTTTAAAACAAGGCGAGTTCTTTGGCGAGGCGCACGGCCGCGCGCCGGTTGTTGACGCCGAGCTTGCTGTAGATGTTTTGGGTGTGGGTGCGGACGGTGGCAAGGGATACCATCAGTTCGCGGGCGAGTTCGGGGCCGCTTAGGTCGGTGGCGAGCAGGCGCAGCACGTCCAGCTCGCGTTCGCTGAGGGGGTCGAGCAACGCCTGGGTGGCGGCCGTTGTCTCCTCTTCCTGATTGAAGTCGGCCAGGAGGTGGCGGAGATAGCTGGGGGTGAATCCGTGTTTGGCGGCCTCTTTGAGCAGCGTCGCCATTGGTCTGCCCTCATCTACAAAGATGCGAACGTAGCCTTCTGGTTGGGCGAGGGTCAGGGCGCGTTCGAGGGATCGAAGCGCGGCGGGGATGTCGCCTTGTGCCTGGTGGGTGAGGGATTGGAGGACCAGGATTTCGATGATGCTTCCCGTGCGTTGGCCTGCTTCGGCCGCTCCCAAGAGGCGCTCCAGGAGGCTTGTTAATTCAAGCAGGGAGGGGGCTGCCTGTGCGGTCTTGTGTTGGGCGAGGAGGATGCGGGCGAAAGTGAGGTGGGCAAATTCGCGCAGGTAGCTGGGCTGGTCGCTGGTGGATAGTTCTTGCTCGTGCGCCCAGTCGAGCGCGTCTTCTATTCTGCCCTGGGCGACCCACAGGCGGGCCTTTAGGGCCGGGATGGGGCGCACATTGGGGGCGAAGTCGCTCATGTATAGGCGTTCCGCCTCGTCGAGCAGGTCGAGCGCATTGGTTAGCTCTCCCTGGGCTTGCTGGACTCGTGCCATGGCGACGTGCCAGCGATAGCGGTTTTGGGGAAAGCCGGTTTGTTCGCCGAGTTGCTGGCTGATTTGTAGGTGTTGGGTGGCGGCTTGCAGGTCGTTACGCTCGCGGTGGATTTCGCTCAGTCCGACGTGCATATCGGCCGCGCCGCGCAAGAGCGGCACGCCCTGTACCGTCGCCAGTTGCAACGCCCCTTCATAGGTTCGCATTGCCTGGCGGAGTCGCCCTTGTGCCAGGCGTATGGTAGCCAGTGTATTAGCGCCGTTGATGGCGTCGGGAATGTTTCCGGCTTTTTTCAGTCGCTCCATGCCAGTGGCGAATAGCTGGTGTGCGGTTTCTAGCTCGCCGTTTGTCCAGGAGGCGAGGCCGAGGAAGCTGGTTGCGCCGCCGCGTGTCAACTGGTCGTACTCTGGTGCAAGGTCGAGCGCGTTTTGGGCGTGTGTTTCGGTCGCCGGTACGTCGCCACAAGCGAGGGCCAGTCCGGCGCGGGCAAGGGCGATATCACCGGGCAGGCGGCGGAGTGCTTCGTTGTCTGCAATGATCATCGCGGCCGAAGTGGGTTCGTTTAGTAGCTGCTCGGCCGCCCGCAGCCGTTGCTCTACCCCTTCGACCTGCCCGCTGGCGAGCAGTACATGGGCGTAGGCGACGTTTAGCAGCGGTCTGCGTGGGAACAGTTCATCGGGGAGGGATTGGAGCCAGGCGAGCATCGTCGCTTCTTGCCTGTTGCGGCGAATGTCGGGCCAGGTCAATTCGACGAGGTCGGCGGCGCGTGGGAAATCTTTGGCGAGCAGGGCGTGGCGGATGGCGTCGGCCGTTGCGCCGTGTCCCTCAAACCACTGGCTGGCACGGCGGTGGAGCGTCGCTATCTGATCGGGCTGTTCGGCCCGCAGATGGGCCTGGAGGACGTGGGCAAAGAGGTGGTGGTAGCGATACCAGTGTCGTTCATGGTCGAGGGGAATGATGAAGAGGTTGGTGCGGTCGAGGTGATCAAGGATGAGGGATGAAGGATGAAGGATGAGGGATGAGGGATGAGGTGTGTTTGTTTCTTTCAGCCTTCCACCTTCATCCTTCAGCCTTCCACTTTCATCCTTCAGCCTTCCTCCTTCATCCTTTCCTAACACGGCGTCGCAGAGGGGGGCGCTTAGGCGGTCGAGGATGGAGGTTTGGAGCAAGAAGTTGCGGATGGGTTCGGGCTGTTGCT
>CAYPHY010000013.1:33470-61283 GCA_964410625.1 uncultured Ardenticatenaceae bacterium
CGGTCGAGGATGGAGGTTTGGAGCAAGAAGTTGCGGATGGGTTCGGGCTGTTGCTGGAGGACTTCGGCGACGAGGTAGTCTACGATGTAGCGGTGGTCGCCGGTGAAGGAGCGGATGAAGTCGGGGATGTCGTGGCGGCCGTGCAGGGAAAGGGCGGCCAGTTGCAGACCGGCGATCCAGCCTTCGGTGCGCTCTTCCAGCGCGGCGACGTCGGCCGCTGACAGGTTGAGGTCCATGACCTGGTTGAGAAATTCGGCCGCTTCGGCGGGGGTGAAACGCAGGTCGGCGGCGCGTAGTTCGGTCAGTTGGCCGCGAGCGCGAAGGCGAGGGAGGGGAAAGGGTGGGTCCTCGCGGGTGGTGATGACGACGTGGAGCTGAGGTGGGAGGTGTTCGAGGAGGAAGATGAGGGCTTCGTCAATCGGCGGGGCGTCAATGACGTGATAGTCGTCGAGAACGAGAATGAGCTTCTGCGGCGTGGGCGGCGTGGTGGCAATGTCGTTGAGGAGGAGGGTCAGGATGGCTTCGGCCGAGGGTTGTGGGGAGTGGAGGACGGCCGATAACCCCTCGCCAAGCGCGGGGACAATGGTCTGTAAGGCAGCGACGAGGTAGGCGAGAAAGCGGGTGGGATCGTTGTCTGCTTCATCCAGGGAAAGCCAGGCGACGCGGGAAGGATGAAGGATGAGGGATGAAGGATGAAGGATGAGGGATGGGGGATGAATTTCATCCTTCAGCCTTCTGCCTTCATCCTTTTGATGTATCCATTCGCTGAGCAGGGTGGTTTTGCCGAAGCCGGCGGGGGCGGAGATGAGGGTTAGTTTGCAACCGGCGCGGAGTCCGTCGTTTAGGCGGTGGAGCAGGCGGGGGCGGTGGACTGCTTTCGGCCGGGGTGGAGGGATGTGGAGTTTGGTGGCCAGGATTGGGATAGCCATGGGGAAATGTTGGTGGTCTTAGAAACTCGGTTTCTGTTAGAAACCGAGTTTCTAAGCGACGGGTAAACAACCCGTGCTACAGGAGGTTACAAGACGCGGTCGATGAATTCGCGGTTTTTGACTTCGACGGGGACTTGCATCAGTTCGAGAACGCCGCGAGCGCAATGTTCGGCGAGGCGGCGGAAGGCTTCTTCGCCTTTTTCGGGGGTGGCGCGGAGGGGGTTGCCGATGGTGCCGCTTTCGATGAATTCGTGGTGATCCATGGGGAAGTTGAAGTAGCTGTAGCCGTCGAATTCGACATCGGGCATCCCGTCTTTTTTGGCGAAAGATTGGGGTAGGAAGGCGGGGATGTGGGCTTTGGTGTGTACTGCCCGTTCCATGCGCACCAGGTCGGGGTTCCAGGCCATGTCCTGGGAGGTTTCGAGTTCACTGGCGTGCCAGCCGGGGGTCTCCTCTGGTGGGTTTTCCATCAGGTCGCCGATGATGCCGTAGTAGCGTTCCATGTAGGGCTTGGCGAAGCCGATGAGAGCGCCGGTTTCATAGCGCAGTTTGCGGAGGATGGGGTCTACGACCTTGACGTTGGAGCCGTGGCCGTTGATGAAGATGAGGCGGTTGAAGCCGTGGTGGATGAGGCTGCGGCCGACGTCGTACATGACGGCGAGGAGGGTGCTGCTGCGGACGGTGATGGTGCCGCGCCCTTTGCCGGGTTCATGCATGTGTTGGGGGGAGTAGCCCATCCAGATCGGCGGGGTGTGGAGGACGGCGATGTGTTCGGCGATGCGGCGGGAGATTTCGACGGCCGTTACCGTGTCGGTGTACAACGGCAGGTGCTGGCCGTGTTGTTCGAGGCTGGCCATGGGGATGAGGATGGTGTCTTTGACTTTGAGGTATTCCTGGATGTCTACGTAGGTGAGGTCGCCGATGTCCCAGGAGAGGAATTTGCTGCGGAACTCTTCGTCACCGGATGTCAGGTGTGGGATGGTTTTGTGTTGTCCGTTATTGGCAATCATGGTTTAGCTCCTGAATTAAGAATGGTTACGCGGATTGCGCGGATGAAACGCAGATTACGCGGATTTTTTTCTGCCTACTGTTTACTGGCTACTGCCTACTGCTTACTTCTGTCCCTCCATCATTTCGATGAACAGTTGGGCGACTTCGCGGCCGAAGGTGGGGTCGTTGATGTGGCGGGCGAAGGTGTGGAGGGGGATGTCGGGGCGCAGCGTGCCGGCCAGGGTTTGGCGGAAGGCGGCGTCGGCTTCGGGATTCCAGAAGGGGCCGCCGGGAACGTTGGGGATGGATAGCCCTTCGGTTGGCACAGCAACAACAACGGGTGCTTTGGCCAGGTTGAGTCGCTCGGCGAAGATTCGGCCGAGTTGGATCATCTCGTTGTGGGAGGCACGGACGAGGGTAAATTCGGGGTTGTGGTCGTAGACGGGTCGCTCGCTTAGCGCGGGCGGAATGGTTCCGGCGTTCCAGACGCTGAAGTCTATGCAGCCGGGGACGGCGACCTGGGGGATACCGAGGAGGCCAATCTTTTTCAGCCGGTCGGGGCCGCCATCGTGGATGCCGCCGACGAGGGGGTCGTAGATTTCGTTGGTGGTGAAGTCAATGACGCCGACGAACTGGTTGGCTTCGGCGGCGAGTTCTTCCATGGCGGGGCCGCCGACGCCGTTGGAGTGGAAGATGACGGCTTCGTAGCCGTGGGCGGCGAGGTACTCTTTGGCGGCCATGACGGCTTTGGTGGTGTTGCCGAGCATGGTAATGGCGACGTAGCGGCCGTCTGGATCGGGGGGCGGCAGCGGGTGTCCGTGGTCGAGCATCCCTTTGAGCGCGGCGGCGACGTTGTCGAAGATGGTGCAGGCGATGGGGTTGAGGCCGAGGATGTCCACAACGGAGTGGACAATCATCATATCACGCGTGCCGACGAGGGGGGCGAAGTAGTGGTAGCCGGAGGCAATGGGGGAGACGAGCACTTTGGGAATACCGACGGGGAGGACCATCATGGCGGCCGCGCCCATGACGGCCCCTTCAGCACCACCCATGCTGGCGATGGCGTCGAGTTTGCCTTGTTGATAGAGGGTCAGGGTTAGCTTGCGCAGGGCTTCGCGCATTCCGGCGACGGCGCGGCCGCGGCTGCCAGCGTTGCGGAGCGCTTCGATGGTGGTGTCGCCGTAGGTGGCGGCCTGGGCACGGCTGATGTCGCGGTTGGGATCGAGGGTGATGCCGAGGGGTTCGCCGAGAATGCCGGAGTCAATGACGGTGGTTTGCAGGCCGAGGGCTTGTAGGTGGTCGCGGAGGTAGGCGATTTCCGCGCCTTTGGTGTCGAGGGTGCCGATGAGGACGACGTTTTTGGACATCGGGAGAAAATTTTGACACGAATGACACGAATTTCACGAAGTTTAAGAAGTTTAAGAAGTTAAACACGGATAAACACGGATTTTACGGATTTGCACGGATTTTTTTTTATGAGAATCCGTGTAAATTCGTTTAATTCGTGTTTATCTGTGGTTCAAATGGCTTGTTCCTACTTTCGTGTCATTCGTGAAATTCGTGTCAAAAACTAAATCGTCAACTATTGAATCAGCGGCAGCAGGGTTTTGCCGGTCTCTTCGACGAGCCAGGAGTAGAACTCTTCGGAGAGGACATCGCTGCCGTGGTCTTGGATGAACTTGAGTTGCTCTTCGGTCAACTCTTTTTCGGCCGCGGCGGTGGCGTTGAGGTAGGGGTTGGCCGGGGTGCGGTCTACGGGGGCGACGAACTCGACGGTGAGTGCGCCGTCGTAGCCGATTTCCTTGAGCGTACCGACGATGGCGGCCCAATCGAGCGCCCCCATGCCACAGGCCATGCGGTTGTTGTCGGCGACGTGGAAGTCGTAGAGGCGACTGCCGGTGTTGCGCAATGCCTGGTGGAAGTCGGCCTCTTCGATGTTCATGTGGAAGGCGTCGAGGCAGACGCCACAGTCGGGGCCAACGGCTTCGGCGAGGGCGAGGGCCTGGTCGTGGCGGCTGATGAAGTTGGTCTCGAAGCGGTTGAGTGGTTCGACCGCGACGCGAATGCCTTCGCGTTGGGCGTGGGCATAAACTTCGCGTAGCCCTTCGACACCCCAGTTCCATTCGGTGTCTTTGTCGGCCTGGGCGCGGACTTTGCCAACCTCAGAAGGGACGATGCTCATCACTTCCCCTTCCAGTTCCTTGACCATCGTGACGCAATCTTTGAGGTATTTGATGGTGTTGGCGCGGCCGGCTTCGTCGGCCTGGATCAGGTCGAGGCCGGTGAACATGAGGCTGATCGAACCCCAGCAACGCAGGCCGTTGTCTTTGAGCATTTGGCGGACTTCGGCCGTGTCGTACTTATCGGGTTCGCCACCGATTTCGATGCTGCCGTAGCCGTATTTGGCCAGACGGCGGATGGTGACTTCGATTGGTTCTGCTCTCATCCAGTTGTGCATTGACAGATGCATTTGAGTAACCTCCTCTCATTAAGAAAAAAGTTTTCTGAAAAATAGCTCACGCAAAGACGCAAAGGACGCAAAGTTTTTTAAGGGTTGGCGATCTTTGCGCCTTTGCGTGAGGTTTTACTCAAGGTGTTGGGCCAGAAGCTCATAGAGACCTTGAATGTGCAGGTTGTAATCGGCCGCATATTGTTCGAGGTGAACGAGGCAGCTGGGGTCTTCGGTGATGACGGTTTGGGCGTGCTGGGCGGCGGCATCGGCCAGTCGAGCGCGGGTTAGTTGTTCGGCCAGGTGCGGCTGGGTGAATTGGAGGGCGATATTGCCGCAGGGATGGGCGCGTTCGGCACGCCAGAACAGTTCGCGGCCGGGATGGCCGAGCGCGGCCGTTAGCAGGGCGCGGGGGGCAGCGTGGTCGCGCAGGATTGTGTGGCGGCCGTTGAGCCGGGCGGCGAGCGTAGGGTCAAGGTAGACATAAGGTATATCCTCGTTGTTTATAGTGGGTTTGGCGAAGTGTAGATTTCCAGCGGCCGTTTGTGCGGCGAGGAAATGGGTGAGTTCGGATAGTTGCAAGCCCTCCAGCAAGGTGATTCCCAGTCGCTCATCGTAGAGACAGGTGAAGGTGTAGTGGTCGGCGGGAGTGAGGAAGAGCAGGTGGGCTGCGCTGCTGCTGGCGATGTCGTCGAGGTTGGCGCGGGCGAGGGCGGCGGCCGTTGCGGGAAAGCCGAGCGAACTGGCGAGATAACCGTTGTTGCGGCCGACGCCGACGAGTACGGGTTCGATACCGGCGGCGCGGAGCAGGGTCAGGGCGGCTTCGACGAGGGACGGCCGTAGGTAGTGGGCATCGTCGCCGACGAAGAGGGCGTATTCGCCCTGGCCTTCAACCGGATGGGGGGCTTCTTGCGTATAAGGATTGCCCCAGGTGGTGAGGGCGTCGTTGAGAGTGTAGGCGACGGCCGGGGCGAGGTTTTGGGCGGCGACTTCGGCACGGGTGGCGGCGATGGCTTCGGGCAAGGGTTGGTCGGTGACGCAGTGGGCGTTGCAGAGGCCACAGTCGGCGCAGCTATAGAGGGTGTTGATGGTCTCGCTGTTCCAGTCGAAGATGCCGCGCTTGACGGAGGCGATGGTTAAGGCCCAGCCGTGGGGGGTGAGCGTCTCGTTATGGGTGACGATGCCGACGGGACAGACGTGGCGGCACATCAGGCAGTAGCGGCAGTTTTCGGTGGTAGCGATTGGGTTTTCTAGTTGCATTTTTGTTTTTTGACACGAATGACACGAATTTCACGAATATGGATTGGTGAGTGTGGTCATTGATGTCGAGTTAGTCATCTCTTTTTAACACGAATTTCCCTTGTTCTTTTTCGTGTTATTCGTGTCATTCGTGTCGAAAACTTATACACCAAAGCCGACCTTGCCGGGGTTCATGATGCCGTTGGGGTCAATGGTGTGTTTGAGTGATTCGAGAAAAGACCAGGCGGGGCCATATTGGCGGCGCATGTAGCGGGCGAGCTTGAGGCCGACGCCGTGATGTTCGTTGATCATGCCACCGTTGTCGAGGACGGCCGTCATCGCGGCGTTCCAGACACGGTTGTGGAGTTGTAGCGCTTCTTGGGGGTCTTCGGGCGGCCGTTCGATGATGAAGCGGCTGTAGACCATCACGCCCCAATGGAACCAGTGGGAGAAGTGGCCGATGTAGGAGACGTCCCAATCGGCAAAGCCTTCTTCGACCGCTTTCTTTTGCTCCCAGTAGAGATGTTCGATTTTGTCGTAGGTGGTGATGGTTTCAGTGGTTCCGTACATCCAGGGGAGTTGCAGGCCATGTGGCGGGTAGTAGAAGTCGTAGCGATGCTCCCACCAGCGTTCGCCGGGTTCGCGGCCGAGGTCGCGTGCGCCGAGTTGGGTACAGATTTCCATCGCCTTTTGCTCTTGTAAGGCGGCGATGTCGGGGTCGCCGTCGAAGCCGATGACCATGTAGCCCCCTTCCAGCTCATAGCCGAGGACGCGGCGGACGAGCGAGGCGGTGGAGGCGGGGTCGTAGAGGCGGATAACCATCGGGTTGAGGCGGCGGGTCATCATCAGCCGTCCCGCTTCCAGGGCGGAGCCGAGGTCGTCGAAGAGGACGGCACGCAGGAGGCGGGTTTCGGGCAGGTAGTCCACTTGCATGGTCGCTTCGGTGATGATGCCGAAGGTGCCTTCCGCGCCGAGGAAGAGACGGAAGAAGTCTGGCCCGGCGGCGTGTTGGGGGACGATGGGGGTGCGGATGACCTGGCCGGTGGGCAATACTACCTCCATGCGCAGCACCATATCTTCGGCTTTGCCATACTTGGTGCTGATTGTGCCGGTCCCGCGCGGGGCGAGATAGCCGCCGAGCGTGGCGCAGTTGGCGGAGGCGGGGTAGTGGGGGAGGGTCAATCCGCGCTCGTTTAGTGCCCATTCCAGTTGTGTGCCGTTGATTCCGGCCTGGGCGGTGACGGTGAGCGATTTTTCGTCAATCTCAATGATTTTGTCCAGCCGCTTTGTGTCGAGGAGGATGCCGCCATAGATGGGCAATGCGCCGCCCTGGGTTCCGGAGCCGCCACCCCAGGGGATGACGGGGATGCGAAAGCTGTTGGCGACTTTCATAATGGCGACGATTTCGGCGACGGAGCCGGGATGGAGGATGTAGTCGGCCGTTGGCAGAGGACGGCCGCGGTCGAGCCACATTTGCGGCATCCACGACCAGTCGGTGGAGTAGATGAGCTGGTCGTTGTCGGTGGTGGAGATGTGATCGCGGCCGACGATTTCTTCAAGCTCGCTGCGAATCATTTCGCTGTGGAAGTGGGTAGTCATATGGTCGGTAATCGGTAAGCAGTTAATAGTAAGCAGTTGGCAGTAGCCAGTCTCTCAGTCTCTTAGTCTCTCAGTCTCTTAGCTTGGGAGACTGAGAGATTGGGAGACTAGGAGACTGTTATCCGCTTGCCGCCTCCGTGTGGGCAGGGCGGACGTGGCTCCAGATGGTGAAGCCGATGGTGGAGGCGAAGAGCAGGTAGAAGCCGGGTTTGAACAGGCTGAAGGTCCAGGGTTGGAACATGGCGATGATGCCGAGGACGATTCCGGCGATGAGCAAAAGTTCGATTGGCCGGTAGATACGGGGTGAAACGCGGCCGTTGAGCAAGTTAGCGATGATCCAGATCAGCGTCATGAAGGCGAGGATGATGGACACAAAGACCAGGATGAAGGGCAGCGCGGCGAGGAGGACGTTTTGCGCCAGTTGCTCCTCTGTGGCGCGGCTTTGGATGATCGGCCCGGCGATCAGGCCGAGGATAAGGATGATGACGGCCGCCAGGGGCATTGTGATGGGTACGCCGAGGATTCGTCTTTTCATTAAGAGAGTCTCCTAATCTCCTACTCTCCCAGTCTCCCAATCTCTGAGACTTGGAGACTGGGAGATTGGGAGATTGAAAATTTAGTAGGTGATGTCTACTTGCCGCTTCGATTGGGCGGATTCGAGGATGGCGTCGCAGACGACGGCCGCGCGGTAGCCATCTTCGAAGGTCGCGCCGTGTGGGGCGATCTCTTTGTCGTTGACAATGCAGTCGAGCAGGTGGGCGATTTCATGGACAAAGGTGTGCTCCCAGCCAATCATGTGACCCTGGGGCCACCAATACTCCCACCAGGGGTGGTAGGCTTCGCTGATGAGGACGTTATGGAAGCCTTGTGTCTCTTTGGGTTGTTCGCCGACCCAGAAGACATCGAGTTCGTTGAGCCGTTCGAGGTTGAAGCGGATGCTCCCTTTTTCGCCGTTGATTTCCAGCACCTGGGAGTTTTTGTGTCCGGCGGCAAAGCGAGTGGCTTCTAGCGTGCCAATGGCCCCGTTGCTAAATTCGACAACCGAGACAAAGGCGTCGTCTACGTCTACCGTCCCGGTCTGGCCGCTGCCGTCGGCGAGCGGCCGTTCGGGGATGAAGGTCTTGGTCAGTGCGCCGACGCTGCGGATGTCGCCGACGAGGTAGTGGCCTAGGTCAACGATGTGGGCGCCGAGGTCGCCGAGCGCGCCGGAACCGGCGACGGATTTGTCGAGCCGCCAGATTTTATCGGTCCCGTAGTGGGGCATGATCCACTCTTGCAAGTAGCTGGCGCGGAAGTGGTAGATTTGGCCGAGCGCACCGCTTTCGATCAGGTAACGCGCCTGGCGGATGGCAGGGACGAAGCGGTAGTTGAAGGCGGTCATGTGCTTGACCCCGGCTTTGGTCACGGCGTCGAGCATCGTTTTCGCTTCTTCGGCCGTGCGGGCGAGGGGCTTTTCGCAAAAGACGTGTTTGCCAGCTTCGGCGGCGAGGATGGAGGGTTCGGCGTGGAGGTCGTTGGGGCCGCCGTTGTCGAGGAGCTGGATGTCGTCGTTGGCGAGCATTTCGCGCCAGTCGGTGTAGCTGTTTTCATAGCCATAGCGCCGGGCGGCTTCACCAACGGCTTCGGCATTACGCCCGGCGATACCGACGAGGCGGGGGACGGCCGGGGGTGGATAGACCATGTAGGGCAGGGTCTTATAGGCGTTGGTGTGGGCTTTGCCCATGAAGGCATAGCCGAGCATCCCGACGCCGATTTCGGGCGCTTCGCCGGTGGCTTTGGCTCCGGCCATTGAAGTGAATGATTGTTCGCTCATGGTTCCTCCTAAGTGGAAGGATGAAGGCAGAAGGATGAAGGATGAAATTGAGAGTTCTTCATCCTTCATCCCTCATCCTTCATCCCTCATCCTTCATCCTTATTCATTGCTGGCGAAGGCGGCGTCGAAGGCTACCTCGGATGGGGAGCATTGTAGGCGACGGGCGAGGGCGAGGGCTTCGGGCGCGCCTTGTTCGCGGCTCATGTTGTTGTCTTCCCATTCGATGGAGTAGGGGCCGGTGTAGCCGACGGCGTTGAGGGCGCGGAAGACGCGCTCGAAGGGGACGCCGCCACGGCCGGGGGACACGAAGTCCCAACCGCGCCGGTGGTCGCCAAAGAAGAGATGGGAAGCGAGGATGCTGTTGCGGCCGTCCAGCGTGCGAATGGACTCTTTGACGTGCATGTGATAGATGCGGTCGCCGTACTCATAGACGAAGGTGACGGGGTCTACGAATTGCCAGTAGAGGTGGCTGGGATCGTAGTTGATGCCGAACGCTTCGCGGCGGCCGACGGCGTCGAGCGTGCGCTTGGTCGTCCAGAAGTCGTAGGCAATCTCCGAGGGGTGGACTTCAAGGGCGAACTTCACCCCGACTTCATCAAAGACATCGAGGATGGGGTTCCAGCGGTCGGCAAAGTCTTGGTAGCCCTCTTCGATCATCTCCGGCGGCGTGGGGGGGAAGAGCGCCAGGGTGTGCCAGATTTTGGAGCCAGTGAAGCCATTGACGACCTTGACGCCGAATTTGGCGGCGGCGCGGGCGGTGTTTTTCATCTCTTCGGCCGCACGCTGGCGCACCCCTTCGGGATCGCCGTCGCCCCAGATGCGTGAGGGGAGGATGCTCTGGTGGCGTTGGTCAATGGGGTGGTCGCCGACGCATTGGCCGACGAGGTGATTGCTGATCGCCCAGCATTTGAGACCGTATTTGTTGAGGATGTCCCAACGACTTTGCGTATAGCTATCATCTTCGAGGGCTTTGTCCACTTCAAAGTGGTCGCCCCAGCAGGCTAATTCGAGGCCGTCGAAGCCCCAGGCTGCCGCTTTTTGGGCTAGTTCTTCCAGTGACAGGTCGGCCCATTGGCCGGTGAATAGGGTTACGGGTGTTGCCATGGTTCCTCCAGAGATAAGGATGAAGGATGAGGGATGAGGAATGAAGTGTTTTTCCAGCCTTCAGCCTTCAGCCCTCATCCTTCTAATTTAAGGTAGTCGTCCACGATGGTCGTGAACTCAACGGTGTTGTCGAATGGGTCGCGGCAGAAGAAGCGCGGCCGTCCGGGGATGCCTTCCGGGTCCCAGGGTTTGTATCCGGCGGCGGTCAGCTTCTGGCGTATTTCTTCCAGGTTTTCGACGGCAAGGCAGAAGTGGCGGCCGCTGGGGTCGTCTATCTTCTCTTCGGCAAAGCAGTGGATTTCACGGTCGGCCACCTGGAACCAGATCAGGTCGAGGTGCTCGATGGATTTTGGCACCGGTTTTTCAGGCAGTCCGAGCAGGCTGGTGTAGAAGGCGCGGGCTTGTCGGCCGCTTTCTTCGCCGGGGGGTCGGGGGATGCTGACGTGTTGGATGTACATAGTTTTTTGCAACGAATTTACGCGAATTCGCGCGAATTAGCGCGAATTAGGGTCTTAGATAGAGAGGTGCTTTGTAAATCAGAGCCAATCAATTGACCGACAAAATTCGCGTGAATTCGCGTTAATTCGTTGCTAAATTTATCTTAAACTGCTCCACGGTTGCTGGTCGGCGACTTCGACGGAGACGTAGCCGCTGTCGCCGTCGCAGGGGCCGAGGACGACGAAGAGACGGGCGGCCGTGTTGCCGACATTGAACGACGCATGGACGACATCGGCGGGGATGAAGACGGAGTCGCCGGGACGCAGCACCTGCTTGCGCTCTTCGAGCCATTGCTCAATCTCGCCGTCCATGACGTAGATGACTTCTTCCTGGTTGGGGTGTTTGTGGAAGTTGTGGCCCATACCGGGGTTGAGGATGACTTCCATGGCGGTGACGTAGCTGGCTCCGGTGCTGGGCGGCCGGCTGATGTGGCCGAGCGTCCCCCAATCTAATGTATCTCGTTCGACTTCGTTTGTTGTAGTGAACTTCCCAGACATGCTTGCTCCTAAAGAGTTACGCGGATTACGCTGATAAAACGCAGATTACGCGGATAATATTTAATCTCTACTCTCCAGTTTCCAATCTCTAAATCTCTTAGTCTCCCAGTCTCAACCCTTTAAACCGCTTCGCCTGCCCTTCAATCGCCGGTTCGGTGGCGAGGCGTTCGATGCTGGAGGCGCCGAAGAAACCGGCGATGCCGTTGGTGTGGTCGAAGATGTATTGTGCGTCTTCCGGTTCGGCAATGGGGCCGCCATGACAGAGGACGAGGATGTCGGGGTTGACTTCCTTGGCGGCGTCGTGCATCGCCTGGACACGGCGAGCGGACTCTTGTAGGGTCAAGGCCGTTCCCGCGCCAATCGCCCCTTTGGTGGTTAGCCCCATGTGGGGGACGAGAACATCGGCCCCCGCTTCGGCCATCGCCCGCGCATCGTCTGGGGTGAAGACGTAGGGGCAGGTGAGCATGTCGAGTTTATGGGCTTCGCGGACGAGTTCGACTTCCAGGCCGTAGCCCATGCCGGTCTCTTCCAGGTTGGCGCGAAAAACACCATCGAAGAGGCCGACGGTGGGGAAGTTTTGAATGCCATCGAAGCCCATCTCCTTTAGCTGGCGGAGAAAGACGGGCATCAAGCGGAAGGGGTCGGTGCCGCAGACCCCGGCGAGCACCATCGTATCTTTCACGACGGGGAGGACTTCGGCCGCCATCTCGACCACAATGGCGTTGGCGTCGCCGTAGGGGAGCATTCCGGCCAGGCTGCCACGCCCAGCCATGCGGTAACGGCCGCTGTTGTAGATGATGATCAGGTCTACGCCGCCGCGCTCGGAGAACTTGGCGGAGATGCCGGTTCCTGCGCCGGCACCGATGATCGGGCGGCCGTTGGCATAGTTATCGCGCAAACGGCGGAGTGCTTCTTCTCGCGGAATAAATGGCATGAATCGTTATCCTTAAAAAGTGCTCACGCAAAGGTGCAAAGGTCGCTAAGTTTTACTGCTTTGTGCTCTTTGCGTCTTTGCGTGAGCCTTTAATGTTCTTCCAAAAATTCAAGCAGTTTGCTGACAACCGCATCGGCAAATTCTGGATCGTTGATGTTGTTGTCCAGCTCGAACACCGGTATTTCCGGGCGAACGTGGGTTTTGATGGCGTCGAAGAGGGCTTGGTCGGCTTCCGGCCACCAGAACTCACCGCCGGGGGAGTCGAGGATGGAGAGGCCGCGCAGGGGCAGGAAGAAGGCGACGGGCGCGGCCGAACGATTCGCTTTTTCGGCCAGGATACGGCCGAGTTCGGCGTTTTCTTCCGGCGTGGTGCGCATCAGCGTGACGTTGGGGTTCCACTGGTAGAAACGCCGGTCGTTGTACTGGCTGGGAACGGTGTTGCGTGCCCAGAAGTTTGCCATGTCGAGGCAGCCAGGGGCGATGACTTGCGGCCGACTCTGGTTGGCGGCCGCTTCCATACGCGTTGGCCCGGCGGACAGGACGCCGCCGACGAGTTCGTCAGCCCACTCGGTGGGGGTGACATCGAGGACGCCCTGGAAGTAGCCATCGGTAATCAGGTCTTCCATGGTGCGGCCGCCGGTCCCGGTGGCGTGAAAGACCATCACCTCATAGCCACGTTCCTCAAAGAGTTGGCGACAACGGTCAACCAGGGTGGTGGTGTTGCCAAACATCGAGGCGGCGATCAATGGCCTGGCCTTAATCATTGGCTGTTCCGTTTCCACCATGCCGACGATGGCCCCGGCCGCATTGGAGTAAATTTGGGCGCTAATGCGGTTGACCCCGGCCACGTCCACCACCGAAGGGAACATGAGGATGTCTTTGGTGGCGACATAGGCGGCCGTGTCACCGGAGGCGAGGGTGCTGACCATCACCTTTGGCACGCCGAGGGGCAGCGCACGCATGGCGGCCGTGCCGATGGCCGTCCCGGCTGAGCCACCCATTGCCAATACGGCGTCAATCTCTCCTCTGGCGTAAAGGTCGCGGACGAGGGGAGCGATGCCGTTACTCATCACTTCGATGGCGTTGCCGCGGTCGGCCGCCTGGCGTAAGGCGTCGAGGGTGGTTCCGGCCGCTTCGGCGACGGCCGCTGCCTCAATATCGGGCATGAAGGCCGGTTCGCCAACCACGCCGGTGTTGATCACCAACGGCCGGTGACCGCGCCGCTCGATTTCCGCCTTGACAAAGGCGAAATCTGCTCCTTTGGTGTCGAGTGCGCCGATGAGGGCAATGGTTTTAGTCATGGTGTCTATAAAATCGTTACGCGGATGACGCGGATAATACGCTGATTGCGCTGATTTTTACTGATTACTGCCTACTGCCCACTGCTTACTTCTCTCACAGAAGTCCTCGCAAGAAGGCCAAACCCTCGGCCGCCAGCGCATCTTGGCTGCTGGCGAACGGCCGCCAGACGGCGGCAGCGCGGGCGATGGATTTGACTTTGGCGGTGAATGATTCGATGACCACCGGGCCGCTGTAGCCGATTTCCTGCAATCCCTGGGCGACATCGTTCCAGGGGACATGGCCGGAGCCGGGCGCGCCGCGGTCGTTTTCACAGGCGTGGAAGTGGCCGAGGCGGTTCCCTACGCTGCGAATGGCCTCGCAAAGCGATTTTTCTTCGATGTTCATGTGGAAGGTGTCGAGCAGGATGCGGCAGGAAGGATGGTCTACGCGGTCTATGACTTCAATCGCTTGCCCGGCGAGGTTGAGAAAGCTGGTCTCAAAGCGGTTGAGTGGTTCGATGCAGAGAACGACGTTGTAATCGGCCGCATACGCCGCCAGTTGGCGTAGATTGGCGACGAGCAGGTCAACATCACGAGCGCGTTCGTCGGCCGTTGCTTGCCAGGTGCGGCCGACGGCGGAGTAGATCGGCCCGCCGAGGATGGTTGCGCCGACGGCGTGGGCGGCCTGGATGCAATCGCGAATGTAGGCCATGCCGTTGTTGCGGATGGCTTCGTCGGGATGGATCAGGTCGCGGTCGGGGGCCATCGCGGCGACGGTGCTGACGCCGAGGCCGTGATCGTTGATTAACGCGGCGGCCGTTGCCGGATCGAAGTCGCCAGGGGTTTCCAGCGGCAGCTCGATCCAATCAAAACCGAGCGCGGCCACATGGGGAACCAATGTGGTTAGCTCCTCATTGGTTAATGGGGATGTCCAGACCCAGGTGTTGATGCCGATCTTCATTCAGGCTCCAAAGCGTTACGCAGATGACGCGGATAAGACGCTGATTACGTGGATTTTTTACTTTGTTGCGGGACTACAACGGATGAAGAAAACAACGGATAATGAACCGGCCATCCGCTTCTTTCCCCATCCGCTGTAGTCTCCCAGTCTCCCAATCTCCAATCTCTAATCCCTAATCTCCAACCTGTCTCCCTCCGGCGTGAAGTAGTGCAACCGCTGGCGATCAATGTTGAAGCGGACGGTGTCGCCGAGTCGCCAGCGGCTGATGCCGGATTCGCTGCTGAGCAAGGTTTGCGACCCGCTTTTGATGTGCAGGATTGTCTCTACGCCGAGGGGTTCGAGCAGGGCGATTTCGCCGTTAAATTCCCCTTCGGGATGCGGCCGCACATCTTCAGGCCGCACCCCTAGCTGGCAAATGGAGGGTAGATTGGCTCCCGCATCCAGAGGTAGCTGGATTGCGCTATCAGGGACGTAGAGACGGCCGTTTTCGCGGTTGGCTGGCAGCAAATTGATGCGTGGCGTGCCGACCAGTTGGGCGACAAAGGTATTGGCCGGACGGTCATAGATGTCATAGGGCGTGCCGAGCTGGACAATGCGCCCTTCGTTCAATACGGCAATGCGGTCGCCCATCGTCAACGCCTCAACCTGATCATGGGTGACAAAGAGGGTGGTGCTGCCCTGTGTCTTTTGGATATGCTCTAGCTCGATCCGCAACGCCTCGCGCAGTTTGGCATCCAGATTCGACAGCGGCTCGTCCATCAGGAAGAGTTGGGGTTCGCGGATGATGGCGCGGCCGATGGAGACGCGCTGCATTTCCCCACCGGAGAGCTGCGCCGTTTTGCGGGTGAGCAGGTGGCTGATGCGTAGGATGTCGGCCGTGCTGTTGACGCGCTCCTTAATCTCCCCTTCTGGTATGCGGCGCATGGGGGAGCGCAGCGGAAAGGCGAGGTTGTCATAGACGGTCATCGTTGGATAGAGCGAGTATTGTTGAAAGACAAAGGCGACATCGCGCTCGGCAGGGACATAGCTGTCAATCGGTTCGCCGTCGAAGCGGACGCTGCCGCTGTCCTGTTTGGTCAGTCCGGCGATGATGCGCAAGGTGGTCGTTTTGCCCGCGCCCGTCGGCCCCAAGAGGATGAAAAACTCGCCGTCCTCAATGGTGAAGGAGACATCCTCCAACGCCACCGTTGGCCCAAATTGTTTGCTGATGTGTTGTAGTTCTACGTTTGCCATTTCTAATTTGGAGACTAAGAGACTGCGAGATTAGGAGAGTGTCACTTAAAGTCTCCTAGTCTCGCAGTCTCTTAGTCTCTTAATCTCTCCTTACCAACGCCATCTCCGTATGGGGATCAAAGAAGCGCACCATCTCCGGGTCGAGGTCGAAGCGGGTCATCAGGCCGATGGGGCAGTAGGTGTCGCGGCCGGCGCGGATGTGGATGACGGACTCGGTGGGCAGGTCGCGGTCCAGGGAGAGGTGTACCATTGTGTATGCGCCGTGCAGGTCGTCTTCATAAACTTCGGCCGCCAATGCACCATCCGTTTTAATTTCGGCCGCTTCGGGGCGAAAACCGACCAGGATTTGATCGGTTTGCAGGTCGTGGTCGAGCGTCCTGCGCCATGAAGCAGGGACGGTATAGCGATTGTCGCCGGGTAATTCAACCCCGCCATCGGCATAGCGGCCGGGGATGAGGTTCATGCCAGGGCTGCCGATGAAGCGGGCGACGAAGAGGTTGCTAGGGTTGTAGTAGACCTCGGCCGGTGTGCCAACTTGCTGGATTTCGGCATTGGACATGACGACGATGCGGTCGCCCATCGCCATCGCCTCCACCTGATCGTGGGTGACGTAGACGGTGGTGGCGTGTTGGTCAATGTGCAGCCGTTTGATCTCCGCCCGCATCACCTCGCGGAACTCGGCGTCGAGCGCACCCAGCGGCTCATCCATCAGGAAGGCGGCCGGACGGCGGACGAGGGCGCGAGCGAGGGCGACGCGCTGCTTGTCGCCACCGCTGAGACGGCCGGGGCGGGCGTTTTGCAAGTGGCCGATGCGCAGTAGCTCGACCACTTCACTGACTCGTTGCTCGATTTCAGCTTTCGGCCGTCCCTCCGCTTGCAGGGGAAAGGCGACGTTTTGGCGCACCGTCATGTGGGGGTAGAGCGCGAAAAACTGAAAGACAAAGGCGATGTCACGCTCGCTGGGATGGAGCCAGGTGACTTGACGGCCGTTGAGGAAAATATCGCCGGTGGAGACCGTTTCCAGGCCGGAGATCATCCGCAGCGTGGTCGTCTTGCCGCAGCCCGACGGCCCCAGGAGGACAACAAATTCGCCATCCTGGATGGTCAAATCAACCGGCTTGACCGCCTGGAACTCCCCAAAACGTTTTTCAACTTGACGTAGTTCTATCGTTGCCATTGTATAAGATGAGACTAGGAGACTGGGAGATTAGGAGAGTAAACATACATACTTAATCTCCAAGTCTCCCAATCTCCTAGTCTCCTAATCTCCAATCACTGTCTGATCGCTCCAAACGTCACCCCACGCAGCAGGTAGTTGCGGAGGAGGAAGGTGATGATCACCACGGGAATGAGGAAGCCGAGGCTTCCGGCGGCGATGGCTGACCATTCGATACCACCTCGGCCGAGCATCGTCGCAATGCTGGGCGGCGCGGTGCGGGCATTGTCGCTGGTGAGCATCAGCGCAAAGGCGTATTCGTTCCAGGCGAAGATGAGGCAAAAGACGGTGGTGGCCGCAATGCCGGTCACGGCCTGGGGCAGCACGATCTTAAAGAATGCCTGTAGGCGTGAATAACCGTCAACGAGTGCCGCTTCTTCATATTCGCGCGGGATTTCGTCAATAAAGCCTTTCAGCAACCAGACCGAAAGCGAAAGGTTGAATACGGTATAGAGTAAGATCAGGCCAATGTGGGTGTCGTGTAGCCCCAGTTGGCGGAACATGAGGAAAAGGGGAATGGTGACGACAACGGCCGGTAACATGCGGGTGCTGAGAATGAAAAAGAGCAGGTCCCCTTTGCCAGGGATGTCATAGCGGCTGAAGGCATAGGCGGCAAAGAGGCCAAAGCCGACGGAGAGAATGGTTGAAGTCCCGGCGATGATCAGCGAGTTGCGTAGGCGATTGACATAGTCGCTGGGGCCGGTGATCTCTTGTCCACTCTCCAGCGCAACGCGGTCAAACAGGCTCAGCTCTTCTTCATTGGCCTGTGCCTGAGCGAGGCGGCTTTGCGACATGAGGGCGCGATCGGTGAAGAGATAAACAAAGCCCTCTAATGTCGGCTCGAAAATCACTTTTGGCGGGACGGCCACCACATCGGAGCGAGTCTTGAAGGCGGTCATGATCATCACAAAGATGGGGATGAGCAAGACGAGGGATACGACCACGACCAGCAGGGCGCGTATGTTACGCATCAGCTTGGCGCGTGGGTTCACCTGATCGGCGCGGATAGACTCCAGGACAGGTTCGCGTGGGCCGGTTTCGATAAAAGTAGCCATAATATAAAGGATGAAGGATGAGGGATGAAGGATGAAAATGTGTATTTCATCCCTCATCCTTCATCCTTCATAATTCATCCTTCTCCCCTCATGCGGTTGAGATAACGGATGTATAGATTGCTGATGGCGATGATGATGATCAGGATGATGTAGGCCAGTGCGCTGGCGGGGCCGGTGCGCCATTGGCCGGAAAATGCCTGGCGGTAAAGATTGACAGCGATGACCTGCGTTTGCACGCCGGGGCCGCCACCGGTCAGACCCATGATCAGGTCGAAAGATTTGAAGGCTTCAATGGTGCGAAAGAGGATGGCGATCAGCAGCAACGGCGCGACCTGGGGTAGGGTGATGCGCCAGAATTGGAACCAGCTACTGGCGCGGTCAATGGCGGCCGCCTCATACAAATAATCTGGAATGGCCTTCAGCCCAGACAGCACCAACAACATCACAAAAGGCGTCCACATCCAGACATCGACAATGATTACCGCCCAAAGCGCCAACCCTGGGACAGGGACACGCCCCCAACTGCTGGCTAACCAGTCTGGCGCAGTGATTGGATTGGGCATCCCAATCAGGTAGTTGACATAACCAAAAGTTGGGTTGTACATCAACTTCCAAAAGAGGCCGACGACCACAGGGGAAAGCATCATTGGGACGAGGATGAGCGTTGTCACCAGGCCGCTGCCACGAAACTTCTCCCGCACAAGCAAGGCCAGCCCGAAACCGAGGATGGTTTGCAAGCCAACAGAGAAGAGGGCGTACTTGCCTGTGGTGGAAAAGTAGCCCCACAGTTGCTCATTGTTGAGGATGTCAGCGAAGTTTTTGAAGGCGACCCATACCGGAACATCACGGGCAATGGCCGAATAGTCGGTGAAGCTGAGATAAAGACTATAAAAAAGCGGAAAGATATTGAATGCAATCAGCAGAATCAGCGTCGGCCAGATGAACAGGTTGACAATGGCGCGGTCGCTCAACGTTCGCTGTCGCGGCCGTTGTGCCGGTCGGGATTCAGCTATGGGGTAGGAGGCTTTGACTTCGGTTGACATAACATTAGGGAGAGACTGGGAGACTGAGAGACTGGGAGACTGAGAGACTGGGAGACTGAGAGATTATAATCACTTAGTCTCTCAGTCTCGTAGTCTCCTGGTCTCCTAGTCTCCCAATCTCATTCTGACTATTCCGTAATCAGACCCGCTTCCCGCAGGATAGCGTCGTGTTCTTCGGCGATGGCGTTCATCGTTTCTTCGGCCGTGCCCTGTCCTTCAATGATATAGGTGCTCAGGTGACGTTGGGACACCTCCAGCAACTCACCAAACACAGGGACGTTCCAGAAGTCCTTGACGAAGGTCATCGTCTCGGCGAAGGCGGCATTGTAGGGGGCGATAGTCTCAAATTCAGGTGATTCGAGGACGTTGATGTTGCAGGTGTAACCACCTAGCCGCGCCCATTCAGCCTGGATTTCTTCCTGGGCAAACCAACGCAAGAAGTCGAAGGCAGCTTGCTGGCGTTCCGGGCTGATGTAGGAGATGATGCTCGTTCCCTGGCCTCCAAGCGCCGCGCCACGATCACCACCGGGGCCAGCCGGGTTGGAGAAGTAGCCGGTCACGTCCGCATGGGGGTTGGTGGAGGAGTTTGCCAGCGCGGGGAAGAAGGCGAAGTAGTTCATGATCATCGCCGCCTGACCGCTGATGAAGGCGTCGTTGGTTTCGGTGAAGAAGGCGTTGCTCAGGCCAGGGGCCTGGCAGCAGGCGTACAGTTCGCGGTAATACTCAACGGCCGCAATCGCTTCCGGCGAGTTGACCACGCCCATCACATTGTTGTTCTCATCTTGCCACGCTGCGCCATAGGGGAACAGGGTATTTTCGACACCCATCGTCAGCGCATCATAGTCAATCTGCGTGTAGATGCCGACGCCATAGAGTCCTTCATCGGGACGGGTGAAGAAGTTGGCGATGTCCATCAGTTGATCATAGGTTTCAGGAATCGCTAATGGATAACCGTACTCTTCCTCAAAGGCCGCCATCTCTTCGGGGTCCTCGAAAAGGTCCATCCGGTAAGCCCAGGCGTTGGCGTCACCTTCCGTGGGGTAAGCCCAGTAGGTTCCGGAGCCGGGGGGGTATTCGCCATAGGCGGCGAGGGTGGCGGGGGTAACGGTCTCGGCAATCCCTTCGCTAACCATGAAGTCGGTCATATCAACATAGTGGCCTTGGGTGGAACCCTGACCGAGCCATTGGCTATCGCCGACGACCATATCCCAGGCATCGCCACCGGCAGCCATTTCGGCAAAGAAGAGGTCGCCAAATGTCCCCCAAGGTTCCTGGATGACGTTGACGGCGATTCCGGTCTCTTCCTCATACATATTGCCGATCTGTTGCAGATAGTCGGCCGGGTCCCATTGCGCCCACAGAATATTCAGTTCTGTCACGCTGCCTTCGGCTGCGGGTTCTTCGGCCGGTTCCTCGGCTGGTTCTTCAGCGGGTTCTTCGGCTGGCTCCTCGGCCGCCGGTTCTTCGGCCGCCGGCGCTTCGGTGGGTGAAGCAGCGGGAGGGCTCCCGCCACCACAGGCCACCAGCAAGGCGGCGGTTAGAAACAAAACCATGAGCATCATCATATACTTGCGCATTTCTCTTTTCCTCTCCTAAGGCGGTCTGTTGACCGCACACAAAGTAGGGGTGCTTTCCCACGTGGTCGCTTCGTTGGACTGTTTACCGTTGAAGCAATCCCCGCTTGAACGACACCCGTTTTGCTAAATGAAACGTTCTCGCGAGTGATTCGTGACTTTTCCGGTTAGCTTGCCTCGATAAGCACCTCCTTCCAGAGCAGTATGCGATAAACAGTGGGCGGAAAATTGGCTGCGATGACTGTTTCAACTAAAGCTGAGCCGGTTGAACAGGCTCTGGCGCAATTCTTCGATGTGGCGACGGACGGCTTTTTCGGCCGCTGCGCTGTCATGGTTGGCGATGGCGTCCACAATTTCGCGGTGTTCGGCCGTGCAAGCCGCCAGCCGTTCGGGGTTGGTCTGCGAATCAATATTAGCCAGGTAATGGACGCGATTACGCATCTGGGTGGTCATCTCGCCCAATAGATTGTTGGGGCAAGCGGCGTTCAGCGTTTCGTGATATTTGGTGTCCGCGATGGACCACGATTCCTGGTCATGGACGGTCGCGGCCGTTTCCATGTCGCTCATCGCCTGCTGTAGCTCTTGTAGATGGTGGGGGGAGATGGTTTCCGCCACCAACCGTGCCAGTTCTGGCTCCAGCAAGGAGCGCATGTGGACGATGTTGAGGACATCGCGAATGGAGCGCGAGGCAATGGTGATCGCACGGCCGGGGATAATTTGTACCAGCCCCTCTTGGGCAAGTTGGCGCAACGCTTCACGAACGGGGGTGCGGCTGATACCGAGGATGTTGGATAATCTTGTCTCGGAAAGCGGCTCGCCGGGTTGCATATCGGCATGGCGGATGGCATCCTTCAGGCGTTGGTAAGCCACATCTCGTAGCAGCCGCGACGGATCATTGTTGTCGTGGTTGCTATGCCGCTTGAGATAGAGTTCCAGATTATCCATGTTAAAATCGTCGGGCTTACACATTTTTTGACACGAATGACACGAATTTTGTTTTCTGTTTTCGTGAATTCGTGGGCAAGTTTGCCCTATTCGTGTCGGAAAGGTTATTAACTGCGTTAATCCTGAATCTATTACGGGTTCACTTTGTAAAAGCCGAAGAGAGGGCGCAGATATTTAGGAAAAACCAGCGTCAATCTGCGTGGTATCAGCGAAAATCAGCGTTCTTTCTAAAAGTGCAACCACAGTGTCAAGTTAGATAGAATCTGTATATGAGTGATATACAACCTGTATACAGACGGTATGCATTATATGGATGGGGATGAATACTGTCAATAGTAAGTGACCGCGAATTGGTTACTTTGAACAGTGAATAGGCTAAATTACTGGGTACTTTTGAGCGAGGTAACGGCCGCGACAATTTGCTTAACCAACTCTGTCACACCTGGCAAACTACTTTCTAAGCCCTGTGCCGTTTGTTGCAGGGCCAAACTCAGCATTCTAAGCATCGTTGGGTTGGGGTTGTCGGCCGTTGCCGTTTCCACAAATAATTCAGTGGAAGCGGCCACTTCTTCAGCCTGGGACTGTTGATCGGGCGGGGCGGCTTGCAATCGTTCATTGAGTTGTGCCAGCAAACGGCCGAGGGTGGTTGCCGTCGCGTGATCATCGGCCGCCGATCCACCGACAATCTGGCTTGCTTGTTGCAGAGTAGACTTGATATTGACGTTGCTCCCCTGAAAATCGCCGGAGAGGTTGATGGTATCGCCCGTGTTGACAACGGCCGAGGCCCCGGAACCAATTGCTACGCCTTGTGAGTTAGAAATATCGCCGGTTGTGATCTTGTCCCCATGAACCACATCACCATAGTAGTGGTGCTGGGTGATCTGTGATGGTGGCGGATCACTTGAGGAGAGCGCGGCGGGTAAGTCGAGATCATCAGGGACGGGCGGCCAGGTGACATGCGGCCGTTCCATGCTGGCCATCGCTACCAGTTGTTCCAGGCGGCCGTGGCGGGCGAGGTCGAGGATCAGATGGCGAATCCGCGCCGACTTCCCTTCCCCGCGCACGCTGTCATAGTCTACATTCAGTTGGAAGCAGAGGGTGCGTATCTCTTCCAGGTCGAAGTAGCGTTCCATCATTTTGTGGAGGGTGGTCAGGTAAAGTTCAGGGTTGGTGGTCATTGATTCTCCTAAAATAGTTACGCGGATGACGCGGATCAGACGCGGATGGCGCGGATTTTTATTTTGCTTGACCAGCAACGGCCGTGACTATTGTGACGATATGGGCTGTGATGTCAACGATTTGAGGTAAATCATCCTTCAGCCTCTGGGCGGCTTGTTTCAACCCTTCACCTAGCATTTTGATCATTGTTTTATTGGGGGTTTCGGCGGCGGCCGTGTTGATCAATATCTCTGTTGCTTCGGCGACTTCGCTGGCGGTTGCCGCCTGGGTGGGGGGTGCTTGTTGCAGGAGGGCGTGGAGTTGCTGGACGAGTTGCTCCAGTGTTTGCTTGTCCGCCTGGCTAGTGTGGGGCAGCGTGCCTATCGTCTGCGTCACGTTGGTCAGCGTAGACTTCACATTGACGTTTGACCCACTAAAGTTGCCACTTATGTTGATCGTATCGCCCGTATGGACGGTGGCGGACGCGCCAGAGCCAATGGCTACCCCTTGCGAAGCGGTAATGTCGCCGGTTGTGATTTTGTCGCGGCCGACCTGGTCCCCCTGGCTGGTTGGTGGCAACGGTTGCAGCGGATCGGGAGGGATTTCCCCTTTAGCCGTAGCGACGCCCTTGCCACCGAGCAGTTGGGCAACGGGGAAGACGCCGGTAGTCCGCATGACGGGCGTTTGCACCACCCCTTCGCGAGCGGCCGATTTCTTCACCTCATGCGTCACCCAACTCATCACGTCGGTGACATAGACAACGGTGGCGTCGTCGGGGTGGGGCGCGTGGCCGGTCAACGCTTCAATCAGATGGTAGGTGAAGAGGCTCATCGCGCCATCACGCCGCACGTAGGACTTTTGCTCCCCCTTGGAGGAGTTGAGAATCGCCCGCCCTTCCCCCTCGGCCAGATCGGCCACGTCCTTACTCCCGGCTTCGTATTCGGGAATGGCTTTGGTCTCCGGCAGGTCAAGGGGGAAGGCTTTTGCTGCAACATTGGGGCCATTGCTTAAATCTAGATCTATATCTTTGACATCCATACCGGCCGCGTGGCAACAGTCGAGGACGACCAACATCCGTTTGGCGGGGATAGCGCTGATTTCGGCCGTCAGTGTTTCCGCGCGGATCGCGTCGGCGCGGATACGGTTTAGCCCCTGAATATCATAGGGGACGAGATAATATTGCTCCGTCTCTTTGTCCACCATGCCGTGACCGGTGTAGTAGATGACGGCCGTGGCCTCTGGATCAGCCTGCACTTTTTCTTGTAGCCAATAGAGGGCGTCGAAGATGTTGCGCTGGGTGGACTCCTCTCCCTTGAGCAGCTTCACATGCTCCGGCTTATAGGCGCAGCGTTCGGGATGCACAAGCACCTCATACAGTGCCTCGGCGTCCTTAAGCACCGACGGCAGCGCCAGCCGCGCGATCTGGTTGCTGTCAATGCTGATCACGACGGCATAGCCATGAGTGAATTCGCTGGTCATTGGTACGCTCCTCCTGGTCGCTACTGGTCTAATTGTGCTGGGTCAAAGAAGCCAACCCCGAAGGTTGATGGCCCCACGAGGCTATTGTAATCTTGCGCTGGTTCGTCTGGATCAAAGAGCATTTCCAGCTCCAACGCCTTCGATAGGTCAAGTGTATCTCGCGGCAGAGCCGGGTCAAGATGGGCGCCGGATTGTCCCAGGCGTGGGATGCGCAGCCGTTCGTCCGCCCAAAGCCCCTCGCGGTTTAAGTTGTTGTAGACCTGGATCGCGGGCCAACGAGATTGCTGCCCATAGAAGCGGCCGGATAGGCCGGAGAGCGTATCGCCAGGGCGCACCTGGTACGGGTCATACTCCGCGCCCCAATCGCCCAAATGGTCGAGCCACAGTTGTAGCTCCGTCGGATTATTAAAGTCAGGCGGCTCGGCATGGCGGTAGGCGGCGAGGGCGCGGATGCGTAAATTCACATCGTCCATTGGACGGCCGCCGGGCCTTGAGGGGGGTGGCTGTGGCTCAGGGGGCTGTAGCACAGGGGGCGGTGGTGCAGGTGGCTCTGGCGCAGGTGGTTGCGGTTCGGGCTGCGGTTTGGGCGGCTGTGGTGGGGTTGGTGGTGGTTGGGGTGGCGATGGTTGAGGGGGCGGCGCGGGCTTACCGGCATCAACCACATTCCCAGGGATTAAGCAGCCCCAGTTGGGGTTTTCTGCGGCCGGAAATCCACCCCAGCCGCGCGTGAAATCATCGTAGGAAAGCGGAAAGTGTGCGCCGCGCTCCCGCTGTACCCACATCCCAAACAGCGGATCATGGAAGTAGATGTGGTTGTCGTCATAGCCGGTGACCACGATGAAGTGACCAAAATCAAATTGGTTGCCAGTGAGTTTGCGCCAGGGCTGGTACTTTATCAGCGCGATGAAGGGATTTCCGGCGTCGAGGTTGGCGCGGAGGTTGTCGAGAGCGGCCGTCCGGTTCGCGTAGGCTCTCCAGCTTAATTTAACCCCGCGTAGCTTGGCGACGTTCATCAACTCCCACGCTTTGGTATATTCGCCCGATTTGCGCGGCGCGATGTGGTTGTAGACCTGATTAGGCGTCATCGGGATGTTGTAATAGCCGAGGATCATCACCAGGCTGGTGGGGCCGCAATCGGCCGAGTGAGAATCGGCATCACTGTCCCACTGCGAGCGATAAGGAACGGGTAATTGCACCATACGATTTATCCTATCCCGCTATCCTATCCTGATAGGGCTTCTATTTTATCAGGACTGGCATTTGCATCGAATTTACGCGAATGAACGCGAATTGAGAACTATTTTTCGCGTTCATTCGCGCTAATTCGTTGCAAAAAATTCTTAGGCTACCTGACGCAAATAGGCATCAGCAATGCCATTGCGTAACCAGCCTTCGTGGTGGGTGTCGTAGTCGGGGTTCCAATCGGCCGCGTACCAAAACACCCCTTCAATACCCGGAACTTGCGCCAACTTCTGCGGCAGAAGGCGAGCCACATCCGCTTTTTGCGCGGCGTTGTTGCCGCGGTTGACCGAGGCTTCGCTGATGATGATCGGAATTTGCAACTGGAAGCGACGTTGCAGGGCGATGATCTGATTGGCGATGTCTTGCGCGGCGGCGTGGGCATTTTGATTATCGCCGGTATAGGCGTGCATACACCAGCCATTGACCAACCCCTTCACCTGTTCCCACATCGCCGCCCGCCACTGCCAGGGATGGAACGCTTCGTTGGAAGTCATCGGCGTGGTATAGAGATGGATGCCGGGGAAATCTTGCCGCGCCCGGCTGAGGCAGCGAGCGAGGAAGTGGGCAAATTGCTCGGCCGAATGCCAGGCGATGCCAAAGCCTTCGGCTGAGCGTGTCTCTTTGGTGGTCAGTTGCGGCTCGTTAAAAAAGACAAAACGGCGGTAGCCGCGCTCCCACCAGCGGCGCATCTGGTCATCGCGGACGTACTCATAGGTGCGATCGGCCGAAACGGGTTCCGGGTTCCAATAGAGGCGGACGACGTTGCGCTGTGGGTCGCCGAAGTGGGCAAAATCGGGGTTGGAGCCATGGGACATGAAAAAGACGGGCATGTTCAGCCGCCGGATCATCTCCTGGAAGTGGGGCTGGTTCCAGACAAAATCATCGGCCGGGCCGTGGATGCCGGTGAAGAAACGTACCTGGGGGCCGCTGTAGGCATAGGGGCGGCTGGCGGTTGGGGGTGGCGGGGTGGTCCCGTTGGGTTGGGTGACGATAATCCGCATCCAGCGCGTGCCGCCAAAGGGTTGGCCGTTGCTGCTGACCAATTGCCAATGGTAGGCGTAGATATTCGGTTGCTGCGGGGCGACAAAGTTCAGGCGGATAGTGAAGGTTTCGCCCGATTCAATCCGGTCGCGGCCGGTTAGCTCGCGCAGGGTATAGCTGGTGGCCGTGCCCATGCGGTGGCGTATGGCGTCGTGGGTTTCGCTGCGACTGCCTTCGACATAGACGACGCGAAAATCACCCTGCCAGGGATCAATGCTGGTGTTGCGTAGCGTCCAGGTGCCGCTGAACGTTTGGCCGCCGGTCATTTTGTTGTATTCGGCTGCGCTGTTTTGGAAGTGGATAAGCTCGTAACTCAGTTCGCCCAGCCCTTTTTCCGGCGGCTCAACCACGACGACACGCAGCCAGCGAACGGGGCTGGCTGCCTCGCCATCGGCCGTTTGCAGTTGCCAGGCGGTGACATAGTTCCCCGGTTTGCTTGGGGCGGTGAAGGCTGCCGTCAGATAGACGGTATCACCAGGGATGATCTCGCCGGACACCCCCAGTTGGGAAAGGGGCAACGCGGGGTCTGCGCCGAGCCTCGTTTGCTGGTAGGCGGCCGTGTCGGGATGGGTCTCTTCACTATAGACAAGCTGATAGCGGTCGTCCCAGGCGGCCGTGCTGTGGTTGGTGAATGACCAGGTGACTTCAAACCATTCGCCGGGGGTCAACTGATCGAGATCGCTGAAGGAGGAGACAGTATCGGCCGTTGCGCTATTGGCAGGCATCTGGGTAGTGGTCGCTGTTGGGTTCATCACTTTCCTCCAGGAGCAGCGTGTTTATCGTTGCCTTAGAAACGGTGTTTCTATTCACTACTGCTCACCGCCACGTCATTCTCTCTAGTAATCGCTAAGAAACCCGATCACCATTGATTCACTTTGTAGGGTTGGGATACGACTGTATGATTTCAGATAACGAATGGTAAATGATATGAACACGCCTGGTCAAGATTGTTCACCAATTCACAAACGTAGGTAAAAAAAGGTAAAAAAAGAGCCAATCTTGTTAGAGATTGGCTCAAATATAGAAGCCTCTGAGGTCGGCAAAGCAAGGCTCTGCCGACCTCAGAGGTATTCACTGGCACTCATTTAATAGAGATTGGTGTTGCTGCTCCCACCGGAGGAGGAAGAGCCAATGCCCAGGGCTTGCGCCAGCTTTTGTAACCATGAGGAGGATTGGGTGCTTCCGGCGGCCGCACCGGCCACACCGGCCGCCTCGCTGCCATATGCGCTGCCACCTGCCGCTTCGCTACCGGCTGCATAACCACCGGCCGCTTCGCTACCGGCCGCACTGCCGCCATAGGCACTAGCGCCGCTTGCTTCACCACCCCGGGCTGCAAACCCGGCTTCACTGCCGCTTGCTTCGCCGCCGAGGGCTTTGAATCCCGCTTCACTACCGGCAGCTTCACTGCCGCTTGCTTCCGCGCCGAAGGCCGCGAAACCCGCTTCACTACCGGCCGCACTGCCACCGTAGGCGCTGGCCCCGCTTGCTTCACCACCCCGGGCTGCAAACCCGGCTTCACTGCCGCTTGCTTCGC
>CAYPHY010000013.1:61383-98708 GCA_964410625.1 uncultured Ardenticatenaceae bacterium
TGAATCCCGCTTCACTACCGGCAGCTTCACTGCCGCTTGCTTCCGCGCCGAAGGCTGCAAAACCAGCCTCACTACCGGCCGCATCGCTACCAAGAGAAACCCCACCGGAGGCTTCACCGCCTAAGGCCAGGCCCTGGCCGCCTTGAGCATTGGCCCCTGATGCCTGTCCGCCCAGTGCATCGCCACCAAACGCCTCTGCGCCAAAGGTCAGCAATGACATGGAGATTCTGGTGTCCAGATGGTTGGCAAAGTCGTCAATCGTCTCCGCGGGAATGGACCGCAGGGCGTTGATTTCGTCTGAGGTTAAATCATAGCCACTCAGGGCCTCGTTCGGATTGCTAAAAAGGGCATTACGGAATGCATTATCGGTCACGGCTCTTGTGATTACTTTGCGGGCTTCTATTGCGCTCATGATGTTTCTCCTTATTGGTTCGTTGTGAAACCGGGTTTCTTCGAAGAAACCCGGTTTCTAGCTCTTCGGAACTTAACTGTCTCTTAACTCTCTCTATAGTACATGCTACGTCCGGCCCCGTCTGTGAACCAAACCCCAGGATGGTGTGAAATAGCTCACATGGGGGGTGGAGAGTGGTGAGTGAAGAGGGCTTCTCTTCGTGCTATCCACTCGTCACTAACCACTAGCCACTTATCACTTGAGTTCCGGCAGGGGGACGGGTTGTTCGCGGGGGTTGCATTTGCCGCAGTAAACGGCGTCGCTGACAACAATGGCCTTCTGTTTGCCATCACTCCCCTCATAGAGGGCGATGATGAAGGGGGAGGACTGGATATGATCCTGGCAGACGGCACGGCCGCAAAAACGACAGGTGGCGTGGGCGGAGCGGTTGCAGTGGATACAGTTCATAGGGAAACTCCTGAAGGATGAGGGATGAGGGATGAAGGATGAAGGATGAATTTAAGATGTGACCAGGTCGTGGGTTCGTTGGTCAACTCTTTCGAGGTGGGTCATGCGGCGCGTGCTGGCCTTCGAGACGGTTTGGCTCAACTGCCCATACCCCGACATCAGTTGATGGAACGGTTCGGCCGCCAGGCTGAGCAGAGTGGTTGCTTCGCTGGCGGTGATGGTGGCGGTACGCGGCCGATCTTGCAACAAAGCGATTTCGCCCACATATTGCCCCGGCCCGGCGTGGTCAATGACGGCCGCCGCCCCATTCACCTGCCGGGTAATGACCAATTGGCCTGATTCAACCACATAGAACTTATCGCCGCGCTCCCCTTCGCGGAAAACGACCTCACCGGGCGCAAAGTGCTCCGTTTGCAACTGTTGCGTCAGCCAATCGAGTTGTTGGCTGTTTAGCTCGTCGAAGATCGGCATCGAGCGCAGCAGCCAACCATGGCGGCAGCCATAGTTGACATTTTCACCCAGCGACACATATTGGCGCACCAACAGATCGAAATCCCCTTTGGCAAGCGAGAGCAGGACAACCGGCGTCAGGGCGCGGGCGGTGGCGTTGCGCGGCCGATCAGAAACCAACGCCGCCTCACCAAAGTATTGCCCCGATCCCTTTTGGTCGAGCTTTTCGTCCAACCCATCGGCGCCCTTCCGCCAGATGGTGACAATGCCGCTTTGGACAATATAGAAAGTGTCGCCCGGCTCTCCCTGGCGCAAGATGACCGTCCCGGCGGCAAAGCGTTGCGTCCGCAGCCGGCGAGCGATTTGATCGAGGTCTTCGTCGGTCAGCGTTTCAAAGAGCGGGACCCGCTTCAGCAGGCTGCGGCGGCTGAGGCGCGTGTCTTGCACCTCTTGTTGCAGCGACAAGGCCCAGGGGCGACGGCTGAGGATCAGTTCACTGATGATCTCGCGGTTTTCCCAGGGCAGCCGGTCTACTCCATAGGCAAAGGCCAGCGTGCCCATTTCGCGCCCCAATTCCCGCTGGAGCAGGCGGTGGAGTTCATCGAAGGCCAGACCATAGACGGCCGTTAATTCATTGGCCGTCCGTTTGGGCAGCTCCTGGTCTTGAAACTGGTTGCCGGAGATGGAGAGGGCGACGCCTTGCGCCTGCATCGCGGCCGTAAACCGTTTGCCAAGCCGGGCGACGCCGCGCCAGCCGGACTCAAAGAACACCTGGGCGATGATTCGCCGCACGATGACGGCCGCCGACGCGCCGATTGCCTGCCCTGTCTCGGCGATGCTGCGTATATCATAGCGAGATAGTTGTGGCAGACGAGCATAGACCAGGTGTAACGCCCCCGCGACCAGCAGTAGTGAGCCGGTCAGCGCAAGGTCTGGCACGGAGGAGGAGACGAGGGTTGATAGGAAGAGGGTCGCACCGCCGCCATAGAGGAGGGCGATGGCTGGCGGCCGTGCGCCCCCCCACAACCCGGCGGCCGTCCAAAAGCCAAAGGTGATCAACGCTGCCGACAGCCACAAGCGCGGGTTGGCCGGAGAAACGCCGACAACCCAAATGAGGACCGCCAGCCACACCGCGCTGGCGACGAGGCCAGCTGGATACCCCAGTCGCCCTTGTGGCGCGGGGTTGGGCGGCCACAGCGCCAACACGCCGCCGAGTAAGAGCATCAGCCCAGCGGCCGATTGCCAGCTTCCCGCCCAACGAAGGAGCGTTGCCAGCTGGACGGCGTTGTTGGCAAGCGGTAGCACGGCCGCTGCTCGGAATGCCTGGGAGATGGCAACGACGAGCAAGGTGGCGGCAAACAACAGTTGTAGCAGGCCGCGCCGCGAACCGAGGTAGGGGCGATTGAACAGCAGCAAGCGCACGGCCGCCAACAAGAGGACGACGGCCGCCAGCGCGGGAGCCAGGAGCGCGGTGTAGTTGGGGAAAAGCGCGGGGACGCCGGTGCCGATGGCAAGGGACACCAATGCGCCGATCAGGGCCAATCGCCAATGGCGGGTCAGCCCTCCGGCGTTCACGTCGCGCACCACCGAGGCGCGGATCAGGCGCAGCACGCCGAGGAGCAGCACCAGCAACAATGAGATCATCGTTGCCGCGATGAGGATGCCCATCACCCGCGCAAAGAGAGAGTAGCCTTCGCCCACCAGCGCCTGGATACCCTCTTGCACCCGCGCCCGCCAGAAAAAGAGGGCGAGGTAGATGGCGACAAAGAGCCAGACGATGGAAAGGATGCCATAGATGGCAAATATCCACTCTTCGCGGGTCAGCTTGCGCCGTTGTCCAATATATTGCGGCAGCTTGTGGCGCACAAAGGCCAGCGAACGCTCTTGCAAGGCGGGGATGTCCAGCGCGTCGGAAAGCAGATAGTAGCCGTCGAACTTCAACAGCGGGTTGACGTTGAGAAAGACGGTGGTATAGGCAAAACCGGCCATCTTAAAGAGGAAGGAGTTGATCGCCAGGCCGGGCCAGAGCAACATACACAACGCGGCCGCACCGCCGATAAACAGCCCCGTATATGGCCCGTTCCAGGTGGTCGCCAGCCGGGCGCGGCGCGGCTCCAGCCAGATGTCGGTCGTCTCCACAAAGGCGGCGGGCATCCCATAGTAGAGCATCACCCCGCCACGCGGGACTTCGCGGCCGTAATGTTTCACCGTCAGCGCATGGCCCAATTCGTGGATGAGCACCGGCAGCAAGGAAGCGACCCACAACCAGGCCAGCCCGGAGAGCAGATTTTGGCCGATGAATTGGTAATTGTCATCTCTGACAACCAGCATAAAGGCGATGAGTCCGAAGAGGCTGACCAGGAAAAACAGAATTTGCGCCGGGCGCGTGAACCACAGCCATCCTCCCAGGCGGTAAATGGTAGTGATGAGCTGGTCCACGCCGGGAATAGCCAGCGGCTGGGTCAATACCATTTTTGCCGGTTTGCTCAACCAGTAAGACAAGGAGCGGCGTTGGGTGGCCTGTCTCAGTTGGCTCCACACGGCCAACGGCTCTTCGACGAGCATGGAGTGGGCGTGTAGCTGGCGGACAAGGTTGATGACGGTGGCGTGGGCGAACTCGCCCGTTTCCATGAAGTGGTTGACGATCAACTCTTGCACCGTCGTTCGGCCGTCCATTTGGGTGAAGAGCTGGTGCTCGGTGGGGGAAAGACGGAGATAGGTCTTGGCGGCCGTATTTTTCAGCACCAGATATTCGCCGCGCCGGTCTTGGAGTTGGCGGACGATGACATGGGGGCTGGCTTGCGGCCGTTGCTCCAGCGGATTGACGCGCTGTTTGAGCGTTTGCCAGATGCCCGTTGGTTCAGGTTCAGATTCAGTTGGCGCGGCCGACTCAGCCGCCTCCGCCCCATTTAGACGGCCGATTAACCCTTCCGACCACGTCTCGCCGGTAAACGCTTCCATACCACTCCTAAACACCCGTAGCGACAATCCTCCGGATTGTCTTATCACAACAACAAAACCCGTAGCAACAATCCTCTGGATTGTCTTATCACAACAACAAAACTCGTAGCAACAATCCTCTGGATTGTCCGGCCACAACAACAAAACCCGTAGCGACAATCCTCTGGATTGTCTTCTCACATCGACAAACCAGGAGGTTTGTCGCTACTAGAGATTATAGATTTCTCCCAACCAGCATCTTTTGCAACTCCATTGGATTGAGGACAACGATTTGCGTCCCCTCCACCTGGATTAGCTGGCGACTGCGTAACGTAGCCAGCGCCTTGTTGACGCTCTCGCGAGTGGCGCCGATGATCGAACCGAGATCGGCCTGGGTCAGCGGCATATCAATCACAATGCCATCGCTATTCTCGCGGCCGTGGTGTTGGCTGAGATTAAACAGTTCATAGGCCAGGCGGCCGATCACATCCTGGAAGATAATCGCCTCGACATGGGTGGCGGAGGCGCGAAGGCGGGAGGCCAATATGCGGTTCATCGCCCGCGCCATCGGCGGAAACTGCTCCATCAGGCGGTCGAAATCAGGTTTCGACAGCATCCAAACGGCCGTTGTGGTGATGGTGATGGCCGAGGCTGAACGCGGCAGGCCGTCGAGCATAGTCAATTCGCCGAAAATATCGCCGGGGCCATAGATAGCCAGGGTATGCTCGTGTCCATTATGCCCTACGCTGGAGAGCCGCACACGCCCTTCCTCGATCAGGTAGAGGGTTGTTCCAGGCATTCCTTGATGGAACAAGGTGACAGCGGGGGCATAGGTGCGAGGATGCAAGAGCGGGACCACTTCGGCCATCTGCCCATCGGTCAATGGCTTAAAAAGAGGGATCGTCCGCAAATAGTCGCTGGTAACATGCCGGTTGTTATCGAGTCTGGAGTATAAGCTCATAATCCAGTTCCATGGTTGTCACGGGGGCGGTGGGAGAGATGACGACGGCCGCAAAGGGAAATCGCTCGCCAAAACCGGAGATAGTAAACTCTGTCGCTTGTTGGCTGTCCAGTTCCAGCCTGGTCACACTGGTTGGCTCGGTCAGTTCGACCAGCCAGACGATCCATTCCGCAGGAACAAAGTTGGAACTGCGGACAAAGCCGACCGCTTCCCATCCCCCTGCATCATCTTCTGCGCCGTCAAAGTAGCCCAATTCCGGTATTTCGATGTCGTCCAGGAGCAGGCCATCGCGGTTGGTACTAAAATCGGTCAACACCTCAAAACGGATGTCCACTACTTGACCGGCATACTCTGTCAGGTCTATGGATTCAGTGATCCACTGTGTGGCGACGCCGGTATACCCCCAACCATAAGCGGTGTCTTGGGGGTCTTCCTCGGTTCCGGCGGCTGTCTCTAAAATCGTCCAACTGTTGCCACCGTCGGCCGAAATTTGTAAATAGGCAAAGTCATAGAACTCCTCTAATTCATACCAGACCTTGTAATTCAGCGTCGCGCTTTGCAGATCGCTGAGGTCAAAGGAACGGGTGAGGCTGAAGCTGCTTTCGTCCCCGCGATTTGAATACCAGGCATAATCGCCACTGGCCGGGTCCATGGGGGTCAGCCGCGCCAGCGTCGAACCCGTAAAGGATACCGTGACATCTTCCGTGCTTTTAAGCTCGTAGTAGTGTGCGCCATAAGGGGGAAGGTGGCCGATGCCCGGTTCCGGGCTAAAGGACTCGACCACTCGGCGCAGCGGTAGCAGCGATTCATACTCCTCATAGCCAAACTGTCCTTCGGCTAATTGGGGTTGGTCGAGCAGGTTGGCGATCAGCCAATTCGCGTAGACATCTTGAAAGCGCGTCGAACCGTCGAGTTTGTCTAGCTCCTGCTGGATGCTAACCACGCCAGGGGCGGGGTTGTTGGCAACTGCCCGAATAAATTCGGGGCCAAACTGTTCTAGCAGGTAAATGATAAACGGCCGTTCCGCCCCATAGTGGGCAAAAACGGAGAGATCATCCACCCCGCCACTCTCTTCCGGCCGGGAGGTCAGCTGGATATGGGGCATGTTGGCAAATATTTCGGAGTTGCTGTTGGCACGTGCCTCCCCATCCACATAGGTGGAGCCGGACAAAAAGATCGCCAGTTCGGACAGTGCTTCGTTTAGCCAGCTATCTTCGTTGGTGTCGAGGTTCCATTGAATGAGATGTTGGTACTCGTGGCCTAACTGGGCGGCAAAAGAGAGCGAACTCAAATCCGCCCTCTCGATATTGATGATCAGCAATTCGCGCTCATTGGAGTAGGGGAATATGGCGCTGGGGAACTGGTTGAGATTGCTGAAATAGCCGAAAAAACCGCCCCATTCTGGCTGTTGGATGAGCAGGATGTTAAATGCGGGAATGCCGTCTATGCCGGGGGACGGCTCTTGTCCAAAAATCAGTCTGTTGATCGGCAGGATTTCACTTTCGAATCGCTCGGCCGCTGCCTGCAACGCTGCCTCCTCCACATCGGCCGTCAGACTCACCCACCAGGCCACATTGTCACTCAACAGGCGTAGCTCGGCGGGGATGGCCTGATAGTCCCCCTCCAGGTCTGCGTTGAAAAAAAACTCCGTCTGGTCCCCCACATTGAATTGCGCCGGGCGAGCCTCAGGAGTTAGCAAAGCGGGGGTGATACCATTGATTTGTTGGGCAAGGCGAATACGGTCATGGGGCGGACGCTCGGCCGCCAGCAGCGCGGCGGCCGTTTCGTATGCGGAGTCGGGAACGGGGACGTTTAGCAAACGGCCGCTGGTCTCATCTGGCGAAGCCGTACTTGCTTCGGGAGAGGCTGACGACGTTGGCGCTGACGACGTTGACGCCGACGACGAGAGCGTTGGCGCTGGAAGCGTTGGGGAGGATAAATCAGGGGGCGGGGGCTGATTGCTACAGGCGGCGGTCAATGCGCTGATGACGATTAAACAACACAAACATCGTATAACCGGTCTCATTGTTCTCCTCCCCGACTCGTGGTGGATCGATGGGTTAGACGGCATTAGTTCAACATCAGTTGAGTTGATATGACAGACCTCTCAGGTAGCGTAGCAAGGCAGACTCAAAGGTCTATTGAGGAATTGGCGGAGAGGGTGGGATTCGAACCCACGGTGACCTTGCGGCCACAATGCTTTTCGAGAGCACCCCAATCAACCACTCTGGCACCTCTCCGAAGATAAGGATGAAGGATGAGGGATGAAGGCTGAATACATCCCTCATCCTTTATTTCTAAGGTTACGAAAGAACTGCTGTAGCAGTTCGGCCGCTTCTGCGGCGAGAACACCCGTTGTGATCGCCGGTTGGTGATTAAACCCTGGTTGGCGCAATACGTCAATGATTGTGCCGTCCGCGCCAAAGCGGGTATCTTTTGCGCCATAGACGAGCCGGGAAAGTCGCGCCTGGATCATCGCCCCGGCGCACATCGGGCATGGCTCTAAGGTGCAATAGAGCGTGACGCCAGAGAGCCGCCAGTTGGATAGATGGGTGGCCGCCTGGCGGATGGCGATCATCTCAGCGTGGGCGGTCGGGTCGTGGTCGCTTTCTTTGCGATTAAACCCACTACCGACGATTTCTCCATTCAGCACCGCAATGGCGCCGACGGGGACTTCGCCCAAGACCAGGGCTTCGGCCGCTTGCTCCAACGCCAGGCGCATCCACGCCTTATCCCGGTTCGACAGAGCGACCTCACTAGACGTTGCATTGTTAAAGATTGCCACAACAACGTTATTATAGCAGTTTGCGGCCGTTTCTGCACATGGATCCAAAAGTTAGTAACGCGGGTTGCCAACGCGCAAAGGTCGTGGGTGTCGTGGGAGGGGGAACCAATTCCCCTCTTATATCGTTCCTGTTGAGGGCGGATGTGTGGTTGGGGTGGTTGGTGTGCGGCCGTCTTCGCTCCTCCTGGAGAGCCTGCGGCTTTCGGGGATAGAAAATAGTGGGCGAAAGGCATAATATCGCAGGGCTGGCGGCGAGTTTATGCTACAATGAGGGGTATACTGAAAACAGTGTTTCGTTTCGCAAGTTTAACAACTGTCATTCTGAATCCATTCACTTCGTTCACGGCAAGCTGTGAAGGATCCCTACCAATTCGCTGGTTAAGGCAATCGCAAGGGATTCCTCGCTCTGCTCGGAATGACGGTTAAACTATTCGGTGCGTTTCAAATGAGTTGAACTGTCATTCTGAACGGAGTGAAGAATCCCACTAATTCGCTGGTTAAGGCAATCGCAAGGGATTCCTCGCTCCGCTCGGAATGACAGCTAAATCATGGTTTATTAATCATTTAGGTATGGGACATATGTCTAAGCGAAAATTAACGATTCAAATCATTCTGTTGTTTCTGGCCGGGATGTTGCTGGTTGTGGCCTGTCGCGACCGGGATGAGGCGTTGCCAACAGTTGCGCCAACGGCGGCCGACATCACCGACGCCGAAGGGGAAGCGGACGAGGAGCCGCAGCCTCCGGCGGAGGAAGAAGCGACTGCCACTGCCCCGCTAGAGGAAGCCGAGCCACCCGCCGAACCAACGGCCGAACCAACCCCCGCATTTGTCGCTGAGCCGGTAGACCCGGCCGACATTGATTGGTCGCCACAGTTGGTCCTGGTTGATCCCCAGCCGGGGGCGCGTATCCCGCTGGATGCGGAAATCACCCTCCGCTTTGACCAGCCGATGGACGAAGATTCGGTGGAAGCGGCGTTTCAGATTGAACCGGCCGTCACCGGTGATTTCGTCTGGTCGCAACCCGATACATTGGTCTTTGTGCCGGAGGAGGCGTTGGAGCGCGACCAGCTCTATCGGGTGCGGCTGGAGGAGACGGCCGCCGGAGCCAACGGCCAGACGCTAGAGACGTCGGTGGAGCTTGACTTGCAGACCATTGGCAACTTCAACGTGAGCCAGACCGTCCCCGAAAATGGCACGCGCAATGTGGAGCCGGACGGAGCGATCACGGTGGTCTTTGACCAGCCAGTTGTGCCGCTGGTTAGCAGCGGCGAGCAGGCCGACTTGCCCCAACCATTGGCGATTGAACCGCCGGTTGAGGGGCGCGGCGAGTGGGTTTCCACCAGCATCTATCGCTTCGTCCCCGACCCTCCCCTTGCCGGAGCGACCAGCTACAGCGTCAGCGTAGATAGCAATTTGACCAGCTTTGCCGGTGGCGTGTTGGAATCGCCGGCCAGCTGGCAATTCACCACGATGAGTCCCGGCGTCGCGCAGACCGTTCCGGCCGATAACGCGCTGAATATCGCCCCCACCTCCACGCTCACTGTCACCTTCAACATGCCGATGGAGCGAAGCAGCACGGAAGCGGCCGTTTCTCTGAGCGGCGGCGAAAACCCACCCGCATTGGCCTTTGAATGGCAGGAAGATGACACGGTATTGGTCATTGAGCCGCAGGAACCGTTGGCGCTGGAAACCGCTTATGATCTGGTGGTAGCCGTCTCGGCGCGTTCGGCCAATGGGCAGGCGACGCTGGGCGAAGAAGAGGTGGTTAACTTCACCACCCTACCTTTCCCGGCCGTGCTTTCGACCATGCCCGCCAGCGGCGAAGAAGCCTCCCAATTCCAGAATGGCTTCACCATCCGCTTTGCTTCGCCGATGGACTTGGACACCATCGAGGGTCAACTGATCATTGATCCTGCGCCGCAAGGGGACATTGATTACTTCTTTAACGCCTTCGACAATCAATTCGAGCTGTATGTCAACTTCGATATGGAGGGCAACAGCCAATACACCGTGACCATCCCTGGCACGGCGGCCGATCCCTATGGCAACACACTTGGCGAAGCCTATACCTGGAGCTTCACCACGCCCCCTTCCGCACCGCTGGTCTCCTTTAACCTGGCTAATGACATCAGCCAGATCAGCACCGACTTTCCGACAACCATCGAGGTTATCCACCGCAATGTGGATAGCTTTGATGTGCTGCTCTATGACATTGGTCTCGACCTGCAAAAGCTGAACAACTACTATGACCCGATGGCGCTGGCCTCCGGCAGCGAGGTGTTGCGCCGGGTCAGCATCACGGCCGATACGGAGCTGGATGAGGCGGCCGTCACCGAGGTAGATATAGCCGAAGGCGGCACACTGCCAACGGGCATCTACTATCTGACCGCCGAATCCCCCCAGCTAAGCCCCGATTCTCTCTACTGGCAAAACCGGGATGTGGTGTTGATCGTGGCCGACACCAACATCGTCGTCAAGGAAATGTATGGCGAGGTGCGGGTGTGGGTGACGGATTTGACCAGCGGCGAGCCGGTGAGCGGCCGCAACCTGACCCTCTATGGTCGCGGCGGCCAGGAAATCGGCACCGCCACCTCCGATAGCAACGGTTTTGCCCGCTTCGACTATGAACCACAGCAGGGTTATCTGGAGGGGGTCATCGTCGCCAGCAATGAACCGGGGCAGGAAGGGTTTGGTATCGCCGGAACTTACTGGACAGGGACCTTTAACATCTTCCAGACTGGCGTGAGCATCAACACCGGCCCCGAAGACCCGTTGTTTGTCTATCTCTACACCGATCGGCCGATCTACCGGCCGGGGGATACGGTCTACTATAAGGGAATCGTGCGCGAGGCGAACTTCGGCCGTTACACGGTGCCAACCACCAGTACCCTCCAGCTCAATCTCGTCCCCCTCTTCTTCTTCGAGGGTGGCAGTTTGGAGGAGCAGTTTGAAGTGACGGTGGACGAAGACGGCGTTTTCTTTGGCGAATATGAGATCCCCGAAGAGGCGCGACTGGGTAGTTATCAGTTCTTCGTGGATACCCCATACGGCCAATCCTTCCGATCGTTCACGGTTGCCGAATATCGCAACCCCGAATTCCTGGTGGAGGTAACGCCAGAGACGACGGACGCGTTGCGCGGCGAAACGGTAGATGTGCTGGTGGATGCGACGCTGTTTGCCGGGGGAACGGCCGCTAATCTCAATGTGCGCTGGACGATCTATGAAGATGTGCTGCGGCCGGATGTAGAGGGAATGCCGCTTTACTCATTCAGCGATCAGGGCGATTTCTTCTATGAGGATACCGGCCCCTTTGGTGGCTTTGGCGGCGGCACCTTTGGCAACTTTGTCACCCGGGGCGAAGGTCAAACGGACCAAAACGGCCAGTTGACCATCACCCTTCCGGCCGATCTGTTGGAAGACGTGGAGGAAGGCGGCCGGAAGGTGACTGTCGAGGTGACCATTAGCGATGCCGCCAACTTCCCGGTGACGGCCAATACCAGTGTGAACTTCCATGCCGCCGATGTTTATGTCGGCGTCGCCCCTCAGGACTACATCGCCACCGCCGGTCGCGAGACCAGCGTGGACCTGGTGACGGTGGATTGGGAGGGCGAGATTGTGCCGGAGCAGGATGTGGAAGTGGTCTTTTATGCCCGCGATTGGGAGAGCGAGCGCACAGCGGAGTTTGGGTTTTACTATACAGAGTGGACGCCGGTGGATACAGAAGTCGGCCGTGAATCCGTCACCACCGATGAGAGTGGCGAAGCAACGGTCAGCTTTACCCCTGAAATGGGTGGCACCTACCTGGCCGTTGCGACTGTCACCGATGATGGCGGCCGCACCCAAACCAGCAGCGCGATCATCTGGGCGATGGACGAAGATTTCGCCGGATGGCGCACCGATGACCGCCAGCGCACGATGGAACTGGTCGCCGACCAGGACAGCTATGCCCCTGGCGACACGGCACAGGTGCTGGTGCAATCCCCCTTTGCCGAGCCGGTGCTGGCCTGGCTGACGATTGAGCGCGGCACGGTCATCGAAGAGCGCGTGGTGACAGTCGAAGGCAGTACTCTGCTCGACATTCCGATCACTTCCGATTATGCGCCCAATGTGTTTGTGACGGTGACGGCCGTTAAACCGGCCCACCCCGACAGCAGCGAGGATCGCTACGCCGACATCCGCATCGGCATCGCCGAACTGGTTGTCCCACCGGACGAACTGCTGCTGGATGTATCCCTGACGCCGCAGCAAGAAAGCTTTGGGCCGGGAGATACGGCCGTCTATGACATTCAAGTGACAGACAACAGCGGCAGTGGTGTCCAGGCTGAGGTTTCGTTGGCACTGGTTGATCTGGCCGTTCTTAGCTTGCTGGAAGACAACGCCCCGCCGATTGGCGAAGCGTTCTACGCCCGCCAGCCTTATCGCAGCCAGATTGGCTCCGGTCTGTTCATCAGTGGTGAAGGGCTGGAAGTGGAGATCCCGCAAGAAGGCGGCGGCGGTGGTGGCGGCGGCGGTGATCAGGCCATGCCGGTGGCGGCGTTGGAAGAGGAAGATGACATCCGCCGCGAATTCCCCGACACAGCCTATTGGGAAGCGAAGCTGGTCACTGATGAAAACGGACAGGCGACGGTCGAAATCCCCTTGCCCGATACGCTGACCATCTGGCGGCTTTCCAGCAAGGCGGTGACGGCCGATACCCTTGTCGGCCAGAACTTTGTGGACATCCAGGCCACCTTGCCCCTGCTCCTCCGCCCGGTGACGCCGCGCTTCTTCACCGTTGGCGATGTGATTGAGATCGGCACGGTGGTCAACAACAACACCGGCTCGGCCCTGGAAGCAACGGTCAGCCTGGAAGCGACGGGGCTGATCTTGCCCGATGACGCCGAGCAGGTGGTGGACGTCCCGGCCGATGGACAGACGTTGGTGCGCTGGACGGTGACGGTAGAGGATGTGGAGTTCGCCGATCTGACCTTCCGCGTCAGCGGCGGTGAATTTAGCGACGCGACCAAGCCACCATTAGGCGTGGGGCCGGACAACATGATCCCGGTCTATCGTTTTTCGGCGGCCGATACCGTTGCCACCGCCGGAACGCTCGACGAGGCCGGGCGGCGCGTGGAAGCGGTGGTCTTGCCTGAAAACGTGGATGACCGGCGCGGCAGCGTGGACGCAACGCTCAGCCCGTCATTGGCGGCGGCCGTGCTGGATGCGCTGGAAGCGGTGACTCGTGAGTCAATTGAGCCGGATTGCGGACATGCGGCCGTCAATCGCTTGCTGCCAAACGTCGCCACCGCCCGCGCGATTGAGGAGCTGGGACTGGACCGTCCTGATTTGCTGTCCTCGCTGGAATCGCTGATCGCGGCCGATGTGGCGCAAATCGAACGGCTGATCCACGAGGATGGCGGCTGGGGCTGGTGCTTCGACAGCGAAAGCGACCCCTGGTTGAGCGCGTATAGCTTGCTGGCGCTGGCCAAGGCGCAGGCGGCCGGTTATGCGGTTGACCAGGATGTATTGGATCGGGCGACGGCTTATGTCGAGGGACAACTGGATGAGCCGGATGATCTCGATGATGCCTTTGAAGCCAACCGGCAGGCGTTCTTCCTCTATGTGCTGGCCGAAGCCGGACAGAGCGTCAATGATGATGCTGACGAATTGGTTGAGGAACAGCAAAGCTTGCTCGACCCGTATGCGAAGGCGTTGCTGGTTTTGGTCTATGAACTCAACGACGCCCAAGGGGACGTGCAGCAATCGTTGCTGACCGACCTCAACAATAGCGCGATTGTCAGCGCGACGGGCGTGCATTGGGAGGATGAATCGCTTGACCGAAGAAACCTCAACTCCGACATCCGCGGCACGGCGATTGTAATCAACGCCCTGGCGTTGGCACAGCCCGACGACGCCAACCTGCCCCCGGCGGTGCGCTGGTTGATGGTGGCGCGAACGGCCGAGCGCTGGCCGACGCTGCACGAGTCCGCCTGGAGCATCGTCGCCCTGACCGACTGGCTGGCCGCTTCCGGCGAACTGGAAGCCGATTACTCCTATGCGCTCAATGTCAATCTCCAGCCCGGCGCGGAAGGGACGTTTAACGAGGAGACATTGACGGAGAGCGAAGCGGTTTCGATACCAATCAACCAGCTCGTGGGCGACGGGGTGAACTTCTTTGACTTCCAGCGCGGCGAGGGGGGCGGCCGTCTGTACTACACCATGCATCTCAATAGCGCGATTGCCGCCGAATCCGTTTCGCCCGTTAGTGACCGTGGCATTGTGGTGACGCGCCAATACTTCGATGCCGCCTGTGACCCGGAGACGGAGGAGTGTGCGCCGATTGAGAGCATCGAAGCTGGGCAGCAGGTGCGCGTCGAATTGAGCATTGTCGCTGAAAATGACTTGCTCTATGCCGTCGTTGAAGACCCGATCCCCTCCGGCGCGGAGGCGATTGACCCCAATCTAGCCACAACGGAAGCAGGTTTGGGTGGCGACGTGACCCGCAACGACGAAGAGTACATCTATGGCTATTGGGGCTGGTGGTACTTCGACAACATCGAATACCGCGATGAAAAGGTGGTTTTCACCTCTAGCTTCCTCCCGGCCGGTTCATACCAGTACACCTACTACTTGCAGACCAGCATCCCTGGCGAGTTCCAGGTGATGCCGGCGATGGCTTATCAGGAGTTCTTTCCGGAGGTGTTCGGCCGATCGGCCGGGTCGCTATTTGCAATAAGTGAAGAGTAACCAAACGACACAGAGTTACCGGACTTCGTTCGGCAACCGATAAATCGGGTACTACGAACGAGTCAAAAGACCTCCCAAAAATAGTGTTTTGGGAGGTCTTTTTATAATGAAAATACCCCATTGCAGCAATAAACAGTATACTTGGTGGTCTATGAGGATTAGCAACAACAGGCGGGTTTTTGTCTTAACCTCCGTTCTGCTACTCGGCTTCGTCTTGCTGGTTGCCTGTGGCGGTGGCGGGCCTCTGACCGTTGGGGAACAGGCAACGCTGATTTGTAGCGAGGAGTGTGCCGCACGCGGGCAATGTGGTTCGCTAACCGATGATACGAAAGTGGTCCTCGGCCAGGACAGCGGGCCGGTGGTACGTGGTCATAACCGCTTTTTTGTTGAAAATGTGGTGGTAACGGTGGACGAAACGGCCGAACGCACCCTGATCGGCGCTCTCAACGGCGTGCCGCTGGTGGAAACAACCCCCTTCCCCCACACCTTCTACCGTGTCACCCAACCGGAAATTCCGAAGACAGCATGGGTGTCGGGTTGGTGTATTACCCGTTAGCGAGTAGAGAGTGGAGAGTGGAGAGTGATTATACACTTCGAGGATGACACTCAATATACCAATACACCAATATACCAGTATATAAGTTAGACAATGAACATCGCTCCCTTTGCAATCGAACAATTCTTCGCCCGTTATGAATTCACGACGCCGCGCATTTTGTGTGCTTCGGACTGCGAGACGATGAGTGTTGGTGAGCTATTGGCTTTGGCCAGTCGCGATCCGGCCGACTTTCACAGCTTGCGGCTGGGGTATACGGAATCGCAGGGGCATCCAGCTTTTCGAACGGCCGTCGCCTCCCTCTACCAACGAGTCGAACCCGATCACGTAGTGGAGCTAAACGCTCCCGAAGAGGGTATTTACCTGGCGATGCGAGCGTTGCTAGAACCCGGCGATCATGTGGTGGTGTTGGCCCCGGCCTACGAATCCCTGCTTAACCTGGCCGAACACATCACCGGCAATGTCAGCAAATGGTGGGTGCAAGCGGCGGCCGATAGCTGGCAGATTGACCTGGAGGAGCTGCGCCAACTGGTAACGCCGCAAACACGGCTGATCATCGTCAACTTTCCCCACAATCCAACTGGCTTCTTGCCTACCCCAGACCAATTTGAGGCGATTATCGAGATCGCCCGCGAAAACGACGCCTGGTTGTTTTGTGACGAGATGTATCGTGGCCTGGAATTGGATATGGCGCAACGTTTGCCATCGGCCGCTGACCGCTATAACAAAGCCATCGTGCTCTCTGGCCTCTCTAAAGTGCATGGCCTTCCCGGTTTGCGTACCGGCTGGCTGGTAATTCGTGAAGCAACTTTGCGCGAGCAGGTGATTGACTGGAAGTATTACACCAGCATATGCCCGGCCGCTCCCAGCGAGTTCCTGGCAACGGCTGCCTTATCGGTGCATGAGCAGTTGGCACAGCGCAGCCGGGAGATTATCAGCCGTAACCTGCCAGCGGCCGCTGCCTTTTTTGCCCGCTGGTCAGGCTTGTTCGATTGGCGACGGCCGCTCGCCGGTTCAGTCGCCCTGGTTAGATTCAAGGGCGGCTCTGCTACTGATTATTGCCATGCGCTGGCGCAAGAAGCGGGTATACTTCTGCTCCCTAGCAGTTGTCTGGGTTATGGTGATGGGCATGTGCGGCTGGGACTCGGCCGTATGGACTTTGCCGACAATCTGACCTATTATGATGAGTACCTTGAAAAGCGTAACGCAGATTGACGCGGATGGGCATTCTTGCGTATATACGCAGATTAACGCGGATTTTTTATGATTGTTAAACATCCTACACATATTATTCAACGCTATGAGACGCCGGGTGATTTGGATTCGGCGTTGGGTTTGCTGGCTGAACACGGCCGCGCGGCGCGGATCATTGCCGGAGGAACCGACCTGATTCTGGAGATGGAACGGGGGCAACGGACGGGTATCGAGGTCTTGATTGACCTGACCCGCGTGCCAGGGCTGAACCAGATCAACCAGGACGAGATGGGCAACATCCATCTGGGGCCGTTGGTCACGCACAATCAGGTGGTGGCCTCGGAGTTGATTGTCACTCATGCCCTGCCGCTGGCACAAGCCTGTTGGGAAGTAGCTTCCCCGCAGCTACGCAACCGGGCGACGGTTGCCGGAAACTTGATCACCGCCAGCCCGGCTAATGATACGATCAGCGCTTTACGGGCGCTCAACGCTCAGGTGACGCTGCAATCGCAACGAGGACAACGCACGATTTCGCTGGCGAATTTTTATACCGGTGTGCGCAAAACGGTGATGGAAGCGGATGAACTATTGGTAGACATCTGCTTTCGGCCGTTGCCAGAGACAGCGCGAGGGATGTTTGTCAAACTCGGCTTGCGTCGCGCCCAGGCGATCTCGGTGGTGCATCTGGCGTTGGTGCTAGATTTCGCGGCCGATGACCCACAAACGGTGACGGAGGCGCGAATCACCCAGGGGAGCGTTGCGCCGACGATCATCAATACACCGGCGGCCGAGGCGTATTTAGTCGGCCGTCAACTGACGGATGAGGCGATTGCCGAGGCAGCGCGGCTGGCGGCCACTACGCCCAGCCCGATTGACGATGTGCGCGGCCCGGCCGACTATCGCACGCACACGATTGAAGTGATGGTGCGGCGAGCGTTAACTGCCCTGCGGGATGGTCAGGAACGGGCGCAATGGCCGCAAGACCCGGCAATGCTCTGGGGGCATACGCGCGGTCTCTTTCCCACCGGCCAGCAGTATGCCACTACCCATGAGCCGGATAGCGCGATTGTGACCAGGGTGAACGGCCGCGAGCTAACTGCATCCGGCGGTATCCACAAGACGCTGCTGCGTTGGCTGCGCGAAGAAGGTCTATTGACCGGCACAAAGGAAGGTTGTGCGGAGGGGGAATGTGGAGCCTGTACCGTTTTCCTCGATGGCATGGCGGTGATGTCTTGCCTCGTTCCTGCCCCTCGCGCTCATGGGGCGGAGATTGTGACGATTGAGGGATTGGCGGCGTGGAAAGACGGAGAGCAGAGGAGCGGAGGAGCGGAGGAGCAGGGGAGATTGCACGGCTTGCAACAGGCGTTTATTGAGGCTGGGGCGGTGCAGTGTGGTTACTGCATCCCTGGTTTTCTGATGGCCGGGGCCAAATTGCTGGAAGAAAACGGCGCACCCGACCTAACCCACATCCAACAAGCCTTCGCCGGTAATCTTTGTCGCTGCACAGGTTACTATAAGATCATAGAAGCCGTTCATAAGGCATCAAACTAGGATATGGATAACAACAATCATTTTTCCAGCCATTTGCGAAAAGAGGCAAGAGGCAAAGTAACGGGTCATACCTTATACCCCGGCGACATCACGCCGGAGCATTTGTTGCATGGCAAGGTGTTGTTTAGCGGGCAGCCGCACGCGCAGATGGTGGCGATGGACACCAGCGCGGCCGAAGCGGTCCCTGGGGTGGTTGCCATCCTCACCGCCAAAGATGTGCCGGTCAATACCTATGGCCTGAACATTCCCGATCAGCCGGTGCTGGTTGGGCTAGGCAGCAGCAACGCCTATGCCGACATCTCCCTTTGGGAAGGTGACCAAGTAGCGGTGGTGATTGCTGAGACGGAGCTAGCGGCCGCCCGTGCCTGCGAGTTGATCCGTATTGAATGGGAGCCATTGCCGGTCATCACCAGTGTCTTTGAGGCGATGAAGGATGAGCAAGTGCTCCATCCATGGCACGGCAGCAACATCTTGCAGCACGACCGCATCCGCAAAGGGAAGATGGAGGAAGGATGGGCAGCGGCCGATGTCATCGTCGAAGGTCGCTATACGTTGCCTTATCAAGAACACGCCTATCTACAACCGGAGGCCGGGCTAGGTTATATTGACGAACAGGGGCGGATCACGGTGGAGATCGCCGGGCAGTGGACGCACGAAGACCAGATGCAGATCGCCCATTCGCTCGATGTGCCGTTGGAGCAGGTGCGGATCATCTATCCGGCGATTGGCGGGGCGTTCGGCGGCCGTGAGGATATGTCGTTGCAAATAGTGCTGGCGTTGGCGGCCGTCAAACTGCAAGCAATGGGCATCGAACGGCCGGTACGCATCATCTGGACCCGCGAAGAGAGTATCATCGGCCACCACAAGCGTCACCCCGCCTATATTCAAACGAAGTGGGGGGCGACGAAGGATGGTAAGATCACCGCCGCCGAAGCGGAAGTGATCATTGATAGCGGCGCCTATGCCTATACCAGCACCAAAGTGTTGGGCAATGCCCACCTGATGGTCACCGGCCCTTATGAAATCCCCCATGCCCATGTGGATAGTTATGCGGTGACGACCAACAACGTCCCTGGTGGCGCGTTTCGCGGTTTTGGCGGGCCACAAGGGGCGTTTGCGGCCGAAAGCCAGATGAACAAGCTGGCCGAAGCATTGGGCATGGACCCGGTGGAACTGCGCCTGAAGAACGTCTTGCGTGAAGGCAGCATCATGACCACGCAAACCCCTGTCCCAACCGGTGTCAGCATTGCCGAAGTCGTCGAGCGTTGTGCGGAAGCGGCCGATTGGAATGCAAGTGACGAGTGGCGAGTGGTGAGTGGCGAGCAGTCGGCAGCTAATGGCGACTCTTCATCCCTCATCCCTCATCCTTCATCCTTCAACCTTCATCCCTCATCCTTCAGTAGCATCCAGTCCTTGCCGCCGAACCCGAAGGCGTTGCGACGCGGCCGGGGGTTTGCGTGTGGACTGAAAAATATCGGCTTCTCTTTTGGCTTTCCCGAACGGTGTGAGGCGACGATTGAATTGCGCGGAAAGGCGGAAATCGAGAAGGTGATCCTCTACCATGCTGGAGCCGATGTGGGACAGGGGGCGCACACGGCTTTCCGGCAAATGGCGGCTGCGGCCGTTGGCGTTGATCTGGAGCGCGTCGAGTTAGTGGCCTCCGACACGGCCACCAGTGGCGATTCCGGCTCTGCTTCTGCCTCGCGGCTAACCTTTATGTCGGGCAATGCGATTCGCGAAGCAGCCGTTAAAGCGCTGGAGGCGTGGCAAAACGAAGACCGCCCTGCCACCGGCCACGCTCGTTACACCCCTCCGGCAACTGAAGCGCTTGACCCGGAAACGGGCTATTGCAACCCCAACTTCACCTATGGCTATGTGGCGGAAGTCGCCGAAGTGACGGTTGATGTGGAGACCGGGCATTTGTATATTGATCGTATCGTTTGCGCGGTGGACGTGGGCCATGCCATAAACCCCAACATGATCGTCGGCCAGATTGAGGGTTGTGTGATCCAGGCTTATGGTTATGTGGTGATGGAGGATTTGCAGGTGCGCGACGGCCGTATCCAAAACCCCTTCCTGAGCCAGTACTTGATTCCGGGGATTAAAGACATTCCTGGCCGGGTGGATTCTGTTGTCCTGGAGTTTCCTGATCCGTTAGGGCCTTGGGGGGCGCGAGGGATGGCGGAGATGCCTTATCTGCCGTTGGCCCCGGCGATTACAGCGGCCGTTCACGACGCCACCGGCATCTGGTTCGACGATCTGCCGCTGTTGCCCTATCGAGTGGTGGCCGCCCTAAACCAGAAACCCTAAGGCAAATTTAAATCTGCCAGAATAGCTTCTACTTCGTCGAAAAATTCCTCCAGCGTGGTATGGCGTTACCCTGCTCTTGTCGTGGCTTTCTGGGTCTCCGAGCGGGTGTCGGTGCCATATCCCGTTGATTTGGTCACGAGCGAACAATCGCTGCCTGTTATGAACTAAAGTCAGACTGGTCGAGTTGAACCGAGTATTACGATAAACTTGAACAAAAAGGTCTGCTGTAACTATCAAAGCTCATCTCGTATTTTGTCTCGAATTGCCGTGCTACTGACTGATATTTAATCAAGTTTTTCTGCACACGCTCTAACAAAAGTGTTGCCAGAATCTCGTCTGCGCTAAGATCAGGAAATAGCCGTTTGGCACTATCTGCTAATATAGTGTCTGCTTCGAGCATCATAGTCTGGTTCCTCTAAAAACGAATCAACATAAACTCGCTATTATAGCCTAATTGGAAGGGAGCCATAATCGTATTATGTTGTGAGCCGGCCCGAATATCGCATCACCAAATCGATCAAATATAGGCTAGATTAGGATCATCACGAATGTAAGCTAGTTGTTGACCTAGATAGGGCAATGGTTCCAGGCCGTGCCAACGCCGGAGTAAATGGTAGGCTGGTGAAGTCAGCAGGTAACATTCTTCGACCGCTTCTCGCCAGTGAGGACGGCGGATTTCTTCAATGGTCTCACGTCGCGGGATCAAACCGAAATCCCAGGCGGAACAGAGACGCGCCAGGAAATCAACCTGATCCGCTAGACCTAATAGTTCGCTTGGTGGATCGCTATCAGGGTACAATGTTCCGTCAAGCCAATCATTCTTGTTCAATGCGGAATAAACTCCTTTCGGAACCAGAGCCGGACACGGTCAGCATTTAATCTATCATCAGGATTATTTATAGAAGCTAAGGGTCTGTGCTTTTCGATGCGTTCCAGATGAAGCTGGATGGCAAGTCTTGCACGTTCCAGGTCTGCGTCGCTTCCCGCCAATGTCTGCCTTTTACTCCAAAGCTGCCAGCACTCCTCAATATTGGTAAGCTCTGTCTGGCATAGTTCATAAATATCCCGAAAATCACGTGGCGCACCTCTCTCAACTAGAGCAACCATTTTGCTCGCTACCAAATCTTCTAAACTGTCGAGAAGGATTCCTGTCCAGGGGGATAGTTCCAAAGGTTCAAGCTGTATTGACCTTTCTGCAATTTGAAAACTAAATACAGTGCGCTTACTGTCTTGCAACTCAATACTTGTGACATCACCCCAACGCCGTGTTTGAACGTTTCCAAATGGCCGTAAGGTAGCCTCCAAAACCTCGACTACCTCCTTGCGTTCTTGCTGGCTTGTAGTTGGAAGCCAACAGGCATCAACATCATGTGTCTGCCGATACTCATGATAATGCATTAATCCCACTGTACCGCCTAGCGAAATCCGATCCGTATATCCGCTTTCGCTTATTGCCTGCAAGCAAAGCTCAGCAAATCGAGATAGATACTCTGGCCGCTTTGGTGGCTGATCGTCCATTTTTTGATTATAGCTTAATTTGTGCTGGTTGAGTTGTTTATTGAAGGACGCAATCGCTCACTTGTCAACTTGCTGTACTCTGACGTATATTGGAGTTCGTATTTTCCCTACTAATGGAGTGACAACGATTTTGTTTTTATTATGAACCGGAAATTGCTTGTCGTTATTGTCGCAATAGCGGCTCTTCTGCTCGCTGCTTTTTTGGCCGGAAGTTGGATTTTCTCTGGCGTGATCCTCGATTCACCGACGATGAGCCTGGAGGAGAGCCGTGACAGAGAGCTGATTCGCCTACCGGCCGATTATGGATTGCCACCGCCGGAAGAGGTAGTGATTGATGCGGGGGACGTACAACTGGCGGGTTGGTTCTTTGAGAATGAACGCGACGGCCGTTGCGCTGCCCTCATCCTACATGGCTACCGTGATACACGTTATGGGGCATTGCAATACACGCCCCTCTTTTGGGAACGGGGCTGTGATTTGCTGTTTTATGATGCACGCGGACATGGAGCGAGCAGCGGCCGTTTCCACACCTTCGGCTACTATGAAAAGTATGATGGTATTGCTGCGTTAGACTGGTTGACGGGACGCACAGGGTTGGCGCGAAGCGATGTAGCGCTGGTTGGTGTCTCCTATGGCGCAGCCACCGTCTTGTTGATGCAACGCCTGGTGCCGGATGTGGCGCTTGTCCTGGCCGATTCTGCTTATACCCGGCTGATTGAGATTTTGCGTTACCAGAGCCGTCTGCGCTTTGGGTTGCTGGGACGGCTTTTGCTGCCGGGGGCTGTCGAGATAATGGAGTGGCGGGCTGATATGCGTATCGAAGATGTCTCTCCCACTGATTGGATTGTCGGTCATGAAGCCCCTATTTTTCTGGTCCATTCATTACAGGACAGTTTCACTCCATCCTCTCATGCGGAAGCGATTTACGCCAACAGCGATCACGCCCGCACCGTCTTGCACCTGACTGATTGGGGCGCACCACACGGTCTCTCCATCTTCGTCGATTACCCCGCCTACAAGCAGTTGTTTGATGACTTTCTGGCGCAGCAAGCCCCTGATTTTGGCTTGCCGGTTGATGTGCTTGGTGTGCCATGAGGGAGGAGCAGCGCAAGCGTGTCACCGCCGTTGTCCTCGCCGCCGGGCAGGGGAAACGGATGGGGCGGACGAAGCAACTTTTACCCTGGGGGGAAACGACTGTCTTGGGGCAGACGTTGCGCAATCTTCGCGCCTCGGCCGTCCACGACATCCTCGTTGTTGTCGGCCATCGGGCGGAGGGGGTGGCAAAAGAAGCGGCCGCTATCGGCGTTCCTTTTGTCCACAATCCTAATTATGCGACGGGGGAGATGCTCTCCTCGTTGAAGGTGGCGGTGCGCTATGTGGATGATGATTGTGCGGCCGTTCTGGTCATGTTGGCCGACCAGCCGATGGTCGCGCCGAAGACCATTAACGAATTGCTGGCGGCTTTCCAGCGTGGAGAAGGGGAGTTGATTGCTCCCGTATATGAGGGGAAACGGGGGAATCCGGTGTTGATCGGCCGCCGCTACTTTGCCGAACTGCTCGAGCTTCCGGCCGAGGGTGCGCCCCGTGATTTGTTACGGCGACATACGGCCGAGTTAATATTGGTCCCTGTCACAACCGACACCGTATTGCGTGATCTGGACGATCCACAGCAATATGAACGATGGCGGCCGTGAATTGGCGGCTGTTCCCGGTGGTGATTGGGATGGGCAGGTGACTAACTCTCTTCTGGCTGCAAACGGCGATAATTGCGATTCCAATAAACGAGCGGCTCGTCGCCTGGGCGGGGAACGCTGCTGGCCTGCACTTCGCCCACATAGAGTGTGTGGGTCCCGGTGGGGAAGCGGGAGTGGATGGTGCAATCGAGCCAGGCTAGAGCGTCGTTGAGGATTGGCGCACCGGTGACGGCCGTTCCCCAATCCCCCACAGCAAAGCGATCTTCATCCTTCAGCCAGGCAAAACGGTTCGATAGCTCGATCTGGTCATAGCCGAGGATATTGACGGCAAACGTCGCCCCTTCTTGTTCCAGCAAGGGATAGGCGCTGTGTTTGTGATCGATGGAGATCATGATCAGCGGCGGTTGGGGGCAAATGGAGGCAAAAGCGGAGACGGTCAGGCCGTGCGGCGTTGCGCTCCCTGGATGTTGGATAGTAACAATGGTCACGCCGGCCGGAAAGTGGCGTAAGGCGTCGCGGAAAGCTTCAGATGTAATCGGCATAAGGGAATTTTTACGCAAAGTTAGAGAGGTAGCAAGTGGAAGGTGGCAGGTGGCAAGTGAAGCGTGATGAGTTACTTGCCACTTGCTACATGCCCCTTGCCACCTGTGGCGATTATCGAACACCCGCACTTTGAAGGGCAAGGTGGTGGCGGATGATTGCGGCGATGTGGGTCAGGTCGTGGAGTTGGGCGGCGAGATCGGTGTGGTGGGGGCCGACGAGAATGGTGGGAACGGGGTTGAGCGTATGTTGGCGTTGGCTTTTTTCCTCGATGTTGCCGTGATCGCTGGTGATAATCAGTAAACCGTTTTTCTCGTCCCAGGCTTCGATCAGTGCGCCAATGACCGTATCCAGTGTCTCCAAATGGGCAACGGCTTCGGCCAATGTACCGCGATGGCCGATCTGGTCGCTGGGCCAATGTTCAAAGAAGCTGAAATGGTGGGTGGCCGCAACAGCCGCAATCCGCCTTCCCGCTTCCGCCAATGTCAACTGCGGCATATCGGCATAGCCCAAATGCTCACGCCAGCCCTGGTTGGTGAAGTCCGGGCTAATCGCTTCGCCCCGGCGGAGATGATCGGCCGTCATCAACGACAGCCCGGCACTGGTAGCGGCTAATGGCACGGAGGAGAGCAGGCGACGGCCGCTTTCGATCCCCTCAAAATAACGCGGCGGGTATGGCGTTAACAACGCGGCACGACCGCCAGCGGCAACTACCTCTTGAAAGAGCGATCCCTCGCGAACCACAGCGGCAACGGCCGGATTGGGCTTTGGCCCATAATGTTCGCCTACTAGTTGGGGGACGTTGCGGCCGGTGAGGATTGTCGCCTGGCCGGTTGCGCTCTGCGGCCGACCGGGAATGCCCAGCGTGGCATCTGTAGAGATGAGGGAGGCGCGGGAGGTGACGATAGGGTGGCGGCCGTTGTCCGCCAAATACCAACCCTCACCAAAGAGCGCGGTCAGATGGGGCAGGTTCGCGGTGACAAAGGGGTTGACGGCCGGGTCTGGCCCACCCAGGCCAACGCCGTCCATGAAAAAGATGTGGACAAATTGCTTCAATGTATCGCCTCGTACTTGCTTTTAAGTGTACTAGACTCTATGCTTGGAAGCTACTATGGGCATAGGTATGGGTAACGGTAATGAAAGCGATGATGGCCTGATTCGGATCAACGATCAGCTAACGATCCCAACGGCCGAACTGCAATTCCGCTTTGAGACCAGCGGCGGGCCGGGCGGCCAGCACGCCAACCGCGCCGCGACACGGGCGGTGTTGTCGTTTGACGTGGCGAATTCACCGAGTTTGGATGATGTGACGCGCGGCCGTTTGCTGCGCCGCCTGGGAATCCGCCTGGATAAGGAGGGCGTGTTGCAAATTCAAGCCAGCGACACCCGTAGCCAGTGGCAAAACCGGCAGACAGCCATTGCCCGCTTTCGCCTGTTGCTCTGCCAGGCCTTGAAGGAGCCGAAGAAGCGACGGCCGACCAAACCCAGCCGCGCCGCCCAAGAAGCACGCATAGCGAAAAAGAAACGACGAGGAGCGATTAAGAAGGATCGCGGCCGTGATTGGCGAGATTAGAAGAGGCGACTTGTTGGTTCTAGAACGGGGAATTCACTCAATAAACCAAGAGCTACACCGTCAAACGGATAAATATGGATTTTGTGTGGAATCCGTGTCGAACCTTGTAATCCGTATCAATCCGTGGTCCACATTGAACCCAGGCTAATTAAAATGAACGTGACAACGGCCGACATCCAAACCTATCTACAACTGCTTACCGAAATGCCACAGCGAATAGCGGCCGCAAGCGATGGTTTGGAGGTTGCCCAACTGCACAAGAGACAGGACAAGAAATCCTGGTCGGTGAATGACATCCTGGCCCATTTGCGGGCTTGTGCTGATGTGTGGGGAGGGTCAATTGAGGCGATGTTGGCCGAAGATAGCCCTACGTTGCCTTCTGTCCATCCCCGCGACTGGGCAAAAAAGATGGATTATAACAAAGTGGCCTTTCCCGATTCATTTTCAGCCTTTAAGAAACAACGCGAGCAATTGCTGGAGAGGCTGCAAGGGCTGGCACTGGAGGATTGGTCACGTGCGGCTGTCATCAACGGCCGCCAACACACCATCTTCTCCCAAACCCGGCGCATGGCCTTGCATGAAGCGCAGCATTGGGGGCAAATCGAATCGCTCTTAGAGGAGACTAGGAGACTGAGAGATTGAGAGACTTTGTGTTTACAGTCTCTCAGTCTCTTCTTAGTCTCTATCTCTCAAAGCACCACCCCACCCGGATCATTCCCCGCGTCCAACATCGCCTGGCGGACGTTGACACGGCTGAGCAGGATCAGGCCGAGGACAAAGAAGATGATCAGGCTGATGATGGCGACGCGCTGGGAGCCGGTGATTTGCACGGCCGCTGCAAACGCCAATGGCCCAATCCACGACGTACCCCGTTCGCTGACCTCGTAGAAGCCGAAGTATTCCGCCTCATGGTCGGCGGGGATCATCTGTGAGAAGAGCGACCGGCTGAGCGCCTGGGAGCCACCTAACACCAGCGCCAAGGCAACGCCCATCAGATAAAGCTGCGTTTCGCTGTTCAGGAAGAAGTAGGCATAGATCACGATCCCCGACCAGATGCCGAGGCTGAGCATAATCACCCGCTTGGCGCCCATGCGCTGCGCCAGACGGCCGAAGCCCAACGCCCCGGCAACGGCCACGAATTGGACGATTAAAACGAGAATCAATAGCGTCGTCGTTTCCACGCCCAGTTCATCGGCCGCGAACGCCGTCGCTACGACGATGACCGTCTGGATACCATCGTTGTAGAGTAAGTAGGCGATCAGGTAGCGCAAGGTCATCGGATAGCGTTGGGCGAGATCGCGCAGCGTTTGCAGGATTTGCCTTAGCCCATGACGAAACAGGCTTGCCCCATGGGGTAGATGGTGGGCGGCCGGACGTTGTCGCAAGCGAGGGTGGGGATAGAGGATGGTGAACACGAGCCACCACACCCCGGCACTGGCAAGACTGATCCGCACGGCCAGCCCCGTATCTTCCATCAGCAACAATAATAAGAGGTTTACTAAGAGCAACAAACCGCCACCGAGATAGCCGAGCGCGAAACCGCGCGAGCTAACGCTATCACGTTGGTCCGGCGAGGCGATCTCCGGCAGGAAGGAGTTATAAAAAACAATGGCTATACCGAAGCTGAGATTGGCGATGATGAAGAGCAGGCTGCCGAGGAGGATGGCGCCGTTTGTGCCGATGACGGGCATATCGGCGCGTATAAAGAAGAGCAAGATGGTGGTTATCGCGCCGATATAGGCAAAGACCAACATCATTCGCTTTTTCAGTTCCGTATGGTCGGCGATGGTCCCCATCAGGGGAAGGACCAATACCTGTAAGATAACGGAAAGGGAAGCGCTGAAGGGGAAGATGGCGGCCGGCTGGATGGCCGTACCAAAGATGGTCAGCGGTGTGGTGCTGGCTTCGGCCAAAGCCAGGATAAAGGGGCCAAGCAGGGCAGTGGCAACCGTTGTGCTGAAGGCGGAAGCCGCCCAATCATACATCACCCAGCCGAAGATTTCACGCTTGTCGTTCAAATTGTCCTCCTGTTGAAAGAGTACCGGCCACCAGTAACACGGGTTGTTTACCCGTGTCAGATCGCACGGGTAAACAACCCGTGCTACTTTGGTCGGTCATTTGCAACCATACGCTGATAGACAAAACAAAAGGGACAATGAGCCAGTCGTATCTGCTCATCGTCCCATGGATATCTAACGGCCGTGTTCGTCATTGCCAATTATCGCCTACTGTTTAACATAGGCAACCATTTACAGCACCGACTCCTAAGGGACAATAAACGCTTCCGGGGCGTAGTAGGCAGGACGGCAGGGATCATAGTCGTTGCCGATCACCACGCGATACTTATAGGCGTAAGGCTCATCCACCAGCCGCACGCTGCTGGTCAGTTGCTTAAATATCCAACTGATCAGCCAGTCGAATGACTCTTTGTTGTTCGGCGCGTAGAGCGTGATGGAGGTCCTGGCCGATGGATCAGGCACATGGTCGCCCATGATCGGCACGAAGCCAAACCAGGCGAGATTATCGGCCGCCAGCAGCGCCAGATCGGGGTTGTCGCTGGCGTTGACCACTTCGACAAAGATCGGCGCTCGTTGGGCGCGGTTTAGGGCGGGGGGCAAAAAGAGCCGCTGGAAGGTGACGGCCATCTTGTTTTCCCCTTCCCACACCGGCAACTGCACCTGTGCGCCGCTGCCGGGGACGACCCAGGGTTGGGTTTTGCCCCATAGATAGAGATGTTGGACGCCGTTTTCGCGGATCGCCGGAGCCAGCGCCAGGATTTGCAACATGCGGCCGATGTCCATATCCGTCTTCACTGTGTCCTGGAAGGTGTTCCACAGTGCCGGGGCCTGGGCGATCAGGCCGAGGTCTATACTCTGGTTGAGCATGGCGCGGAGGAGTTGTTGTTGGCGACGGCCGCGATCAAAATCGTTGGTGGTCAGCCGCGAACGGGCGTACCACAGCGCTAGATCGCCATCCATCGTATATACCCCAGGTTCCAGCGTAAACTGCTCCCAGTTCTCTTCGACATTGATGTCCAGTTCCGGAGACTTGAGACGCCAATCTCGTAGCTGGCAACTAACGGTGATCTCCACCCCGCCGAACACATCCACAATATCCTGGAAGCCTTCAAAGTCCACCTGGGCATAGTAGTGGATGGGGATGCCAAAGTTATAGAGAATGGTCTGCTTCAGGAGGTCTACCCCACCGAGGGCCAACGCCGTATTCAGACGGCTCATCGTCCGGCCGGGCAGATAGACATAGAGATCGCGCGGCAACGACATCATCGAGGCGGTTGGGCCAGAACGATTGATAGAGACGATGATCATCGTGTCGGTGCGCGAGACATTTTCATTGGGGGCGGGGGTATCGCTGCCCAGTAGTAAGACATTGGTGGTGTCTAGCGGCACATTAAACACAGGCACGGCCGTCGGGATAGCCGTCGGCGGCGTGGGCAGTCCCTCAGGCAGTTCACCATTGGCATTGTCAGACAAGGTGGGGACCAGTTGCGGCAAACTGGTGGGGGTAATTGTCGGAATGGGCGGAAGTGTGGATGTGGGCGCAGGGGTCAGGGTTGGCGGTGGGGCGGCCGTTTCGGTTGCTGTCGCTTCCTCCTCTGCTGCGGCCGTTTCCGTCTCCTCCAGTTCAGGCGTCGCGGTTGGTTCGGGAGTTTCTGTTGGCTGTGGGGTCTCGGTTGCGGCCGTTGTTGCGGTCTCGCTGGCTATGGCGGCAACGGCCGTGACCGCGGTCGTTTGCGCCGCCGTCGAGCGGCAGGCAGTGAGGCTGAGGACGACGGCCGCCAGAAGCAAGAAGCGGCTAGGGCGCGTGAGCAGGCTGTTCCACTTCATAGCTTCTCACCAAATAGGGGATTGAGCCGCATGAAGACGCTATAACCGACAATCAACACAATCACAGATGTGACAAACGTTCGCAGCAAATAGACGCTGTTCATCGGCGCTGGGCCGTTGCTGAACGTCGTTCCCCAAAGAACCGTGCGGTAGCCGTCAATGATCGAAGCCATTGGATTGAGCCAGCGCATCACTTGTGCCGGATAAAAGGTAATCCCCAAGAGCGTTTGCGCCTCTCCGAAAATGTCCAATGAGTAGAAGATCGGCGTCAGGAAAAACCAGGCCAACATGACCACTTCCAGGATCATCAGCACATCGCGATAAAAGACGGTCAGCGAGGCCAACAAAAAACAGAGGCCGAGGGTAAAGATGAGTTGGGTGATCAATATCGCCGGGACCCACAGGGCGTGGATGGTCAGGCCAATATCAAAGGCATACAGGAAGATAACCAGCACTATAAACGCAAAAAGGAAGTTGACCAGATTGGCGGAGACGGCCGCTGCCGTCAACAATTCACGCGGAAAATAGACCTTTTTGAGCAACGACGCATTGCCGACAATCGAGGTTGTGCCGCTGACAAGTGCACCATTAAAGAAGTTCCAGGGGATGAGACCAACCAGCACAAAGACGGGGTATTGCCGCGTTTGATTGTCGCTCATCACGGTAAACAGCACCGTAAAGACCAGCATCAACGCCAGGGGGTTCAGCAAACTCCACAGAATACCGAGGATAGAATTTTTATAGCGGGCTTTCAGGTCGCGAATGACCAGATTCTTTAGCAAATAACGATAGCGATAAAGTTCCGCTAACTTGTCGCGTCCTCCCGCTCGACGACTATCTGCATTATAAATGTAGAGTGGTATTTCCTGTTGCTCGCTGACCGGTTGCCCAATACTAGAACGCATGAAGACTCTCCAACAGGACTTACGCAGCTCATAGTTTTTCGACACGAATGACACGAATTTCACGAAAACAGAGGTAAAGTTCGTGTCATTCGTGTCATTCGTGTCAAAATCATAAGTCCTATCCAATACAAAGTAAGTCGCGTGGTTATTATAGCGTGGTTTGGGGAATTGGCTATGGGGAGCGGGGCACGGCCGCAACCAGCGGGATATAACTTTCATAGGCAGGCGTGGGTTGAGTGGGTTGGGGTGGTGCGGTTGGCACGGCTCTTGTGGCGGAGGGGACAGGCGTGACAACAGCAGTTGGCGTGGGTGTGGAGGTGGGTCGAGGGGTATGGGTGGCAGTCGGCGTGGCGGAGGGCAGAGGTGTCGGGGTCGCTGTCCTGGTCGGCGCGGGTGTCCATGATGGATTTTCAGTGGTGAATAGCTCAAGAAAGGCGGCCGCAAAGCGCAGTCCCAATTCCAACGTCCCCGCAGTGTCGTAATGCACGCCCTCATAGGTGGACAAATCCTTCGTCAGCACCAATCCGGTATGCGCCACATCTCGATTGACATTGCGCACCGCCTGGTCAACCAAATCCATATAGGCGTCGGCATGGGTGTGGGCTTCACCAAACATAAAAGGGAGCGCAGGTGAGTTCAAATCCTGGCGTACATTGGCGATCAGCGCCGTTAAATTGGCTTCGTAGCGTTCTGCACCATATTGAAACCGGCTGTCGCGTTCGCCTTGAATCCAGATGAAGCCACCATACTCAACGCGACTGATCCCCGGTTGGGCCAGTAGGGCGGCCGTTGATTCCTCCACCAATTTTAATAAACGGGGATATTGAGGCGGCTTATCTTCATTCTCCACCCGCCTCATCTCGTTTTTCCAGCCCGGCCGTTGCCAATCCTTGTCCCAGGCGATGATTGAAGTGCCGCCAGAACTGCGACGGGCGACGGCGATCACATAATCGGGGAAACTCTCTTTCACCGTGCGGGCAAAACTCAGCTCCACGCCAAAGCCAAGTGAATCAATCCCAAAATTCGCCTTCCGAAAGGGATGGGGTTCCAAGGGGACCCAGTTTTTGTGATCGAGGTATTGTGGCGAGTAAAAGAGAACCTCGGAATCCACCCCCTGCCAATCGGGGCCAAGCAGTTCGCCATTGCCCGTAGTCCCGGCATTGGACTGTCCATCGACGATGAACAACAACGCCGGTTTTTGGTTCGCGTTCGTCCCTTGTCCCGCCAGCCAGGAAGGAAAAGAGAGAAGCATGATAAGAAGGGCGAAGAGGAGGATGAGGAAAAGCGGGAAGCGGCCGACGTTGAGCGGAAGGTAGCGCATAAAAGGGTACTGCTTAATGAGAAACTCGGTTTCTGGCTAGGGTCAAGGTCGTTCTCTACAAAGAGAAACCGAGTTTCTGTGTTACTGAGAAGATTACTTAGCGTACCTTTATTGTATACCGTTTTAGCACGGAACTGCCATATTGATCCTCGGCCGTCACCGTCATCTGGTATGTCCCCCGCGATGTGGGTGTGCCGGTAAGCTGGCAACTGGACGGGTTTGAACCGCTACAGTTTTCCCAGCGCAACCCTGGCGGAAGGCCGCTGGCGTTTAAGGTGATGATGTCGGCCGTGTCCTTGTCGGCGGCCGTGATCTCCGTCAGGAACTCTGCGCCAATTTGTGCCGTAGGTAGTCGTTTGGTCACAAAGCTGGGCTTTCGGTTCGCCTTAATATTCAGCCGGTAAATCTTACGAATTGTACTTCCTCTGGCATCGGTCAGGTACGCCTCAATTGAATAGTTGCCCTTTGCTTCTGGCACCCCCTCCAGTGGACATGTTATCGTCTGAGCGGTTATATTACAGGGCAGGGCGGTCAGGCCGGGAGGCAAGGGGGAGAAGATGATCCCCACCGGCACACCGTCGGCATCGGAACCGGTGATCGAACCGCTGTAATGGTTTCCAACACGAGCAACGGGCAGGTTGCGGGTCTTAAAAACCGGCGGCTTATTTTTCGTCGCCGGGGTAGGGGTAACCGTCGCTACTGGCGCGGGCAAGGGTGTGTCGGTTGGCGACGCCGTTACAATGGTCGTGGGCGTTACGGATAGTGTCTCCGTTGGGGCTAGGGTGTTTGTCGGTGTGTTGGTTGGTGTAAACGTCGGCGTGGGCGTAGCTGTATGGGTAGGCGTCGGGGTGAAAGTCGGTGTGGGCGTGTCGGTCGGTGTTGGCGTGAAGGTTGGTGTCGGCGTAAACGTCGGCGTCGGCGTAAACGTCGGTGTCGGCGTAAACGTTGGTGTTGGTGTAAAAGTAGGCGTGGGTGTGTCAGTTGGTGTTGGGGTATCGGTGGGGGTTGGGGTCGGCGTCGGGTGCAGGGCGTCGTAAATCGGAAGATAAGCGGCCGCGAAACGTATCCCCAACTCCAATGTCCCTTCGGTATTAAAATGAGTCCCGTCGTGGGTTGGCAAATCTTTCAGCAACACAAAGTCGGTATAGGGAACATTTTGCGCGACGTTGCGCACGGCCTGGTCTACCAGATGCATAAAGCCATTGGCATGGGTGTGGGCTTCACCGAAGAGAAAGGGGAGCTTTGGCTCGTTTAAGTCCTGGCGCAGGTTGGCAATCAACGCCGTCAGATTCGCCTCATAGTTTTCGCCGCCATACTTATAGCGACTATCGCGCTCTCCTTGAATCCAGATGACGCCGCCCCACTCCACTTCGCTGATACCGGGCTGTTGGGCCAATGAGTTTTTGGCTTCCTCCGCCAGCGAGAGCAGGCGGGGATATTGCGGCGGCCGCCCCTCGTTGCCAACCTTTTTCATATTGGCTTTCCATCCCCCGCTCTGCCAATTTTTGTCCCAGGCGACAATGGACGTGCCTCCCGCGCTGCGACGGGCAAAGGCGATGATATATTCTGGGTATTCGGCTTTGAGCCGCTTAGCGAGACTTAGCTCCACCCCAAAGCCGCGCGATGTGATCCCAAAATCAGCCTTGCGGAAGGGATGGGGTTCCAAGATAACCCAATTGGTATGGTCTAAATATTGTGGGGAATAAAACAGTAGTTCCGGGTCAGTCCCTTGCCACTCGGCCGTCAGCGAGTCACCGTTACCCATACTTCCCGCGTTTGATTGGCCGTCCACAATGAACAGCAGCGCGGGCTTCCCATTGTTGGCTCGACCTGATGACCATGTGATTGCCAGCAGCAGCAGCGTCAGAGATATGAGGGAGAGAGCAGTATAACAGCCAATACGGCCGAAGGCTGATTTAATCCGATACATTGAACGCTATTTACCTGTTACGGGTTGGTTGGTACAACTGACGGGCAAAGATTAACAGATTTTCACTCTGGAGGCAAGAGGAAATACTCAATCGGTGAGGGGTAATCGCATAAGCCGACCGGATTAAGTGTGTCGGAAAGTTCGCTTAGAAACCGGGTTTCTATCGAGCAAACGATTCTGCATAGTAAAAGCGAAGAAACCCAGTTTCTGTTCTCAAGAAACCTTCCGCATTTTACTTAAGGGATTATGCTGTTTGACGGTTCATGACCATCAAAGTTGACATTGGGCATTAGCCAATTTATGCTGAAGGTCACTCTCTACTCCCCACCCCCCACTCACTTCAGCACCTGTGCCTTGAGCAGGCCGAGGAAGGGGAGGTTGCGATAGCGCTCCCGGTAGTCGAGGCCGTAACCGACGACAAAGCGGTCGGGCAGCTCAAATCCCTTGTACTTGATTGGAATATTGATCAGCCGTTGGTGTGGCTTGTCGAAGAGGACACATACTTCCATACTGGCCGGTTGCCGGGTACGCAGATTACGCAACAGATACCTGAGGGTCAGGCCGGTGTCAATGACATCCTCAATGAAAAGGACGTGACGGCCGTCTAATGGAATCTCCAAATCTTTCTCCAGCCGCACCAACCCCTGGTCGCGACTTTGGGGGGAGTAGCTGGAGACAGCCATAAAATCTACTTCAACAGGGATGGTGATCGCCCGCAGCAAGTCGGCCATGAAGAACAGCACCCCTTTGAGGACGCCAACGAGTACCGGATTGAGTCCGGCATAATCTTGGGAGATGGCCTGACCGAGTTCCAGCACCCGTTGCTCGATTTGGGCGGCCGACAACAAAACTTCGCTCACATCATCCGCCATATTTCCGTAGGCACTTAGCGGGAATCGTTCCATGATGCTTGGTCTTGGGCGGCCGTTCCTGCGATCCGCGCTGCCTCGTCGTCCAGGCCATACTTTTTCAGCAAGCGACGAATGGCGGCACGTTTATACAGTTTAATCTTGATGTGGGGGTATTGCTCGGCCATCAGGCGCATTTTGCGGTTTTTATGGGTGGAGAGGGACGGCCGTAGTGTGGTTAATTCCACATAGGTGTCTTCTTCCGGCAAATAAAAGTCCGGCGCAAAGGCCAGGGTGACATTGCCTCTTTTATCCCATTCCAGTGGAAAGGTTCGCGGTTCATACTCCCAGGGGATGTCGTAATAGTCGAGGAGGCGGGCAAATTGTGCCTCGGCCGGGTGGGCAAAACGGGGATACGCCGAATCACCCTGGCGGTTGTGATTGGTCATATAGGGTTATGTTACCATAATGTTTATCGGTTGTCATCTTTTGGGGCGGAGGAGCAGAGGAGCGGAGGAGATTGAGAGATTAGGAATCTGTGCGAATATTAGGAAGGGTGTGTTTATTTTTAACGCAGAGACGCAGAGAAAGATTGGTTTGATTTTTCTCTGCGCCTCTGTTCCTCAGCGTCTCTGCGTTAAATATTTCTGATAGGCTATAAGCCTTTTAGTCTCTAATCTCTCAGTCTCTTAGTGCATTGTTTCAAAAGTTTGAACAACTGTCATTCCGAGCGGAGTCTTCGGAGCGAGGAATCCCTTGCGATTTCGTTAACCCGTATTGATAGGGATTCCTCGCTCCGCTCGGAATGACGTTGCGATCACTTTTTAAACAGTGTACTTAGTCTCCTCTTCTAAAACTTCTCCGCCAGATAGTACCGTATCATCGCCCGCCAGGTGGGCCAGTCGTGGGGCATGTCGTAGCCCCATAGATCAAGCTCATGGGGGATACCCTTGCTGGAAAGGATGGCCGAGAGGCGGCGTGAGGCGTCCGGGCTTTCATAATTCCCCTGGCCGGTGACGATGTGGATGTGGCTCTTTTGGCGCAGTAGCGGGAGATAATGGTCGTCGTCGAGTTGGGGAAGGTAGTCTACAGGGTTGTTGTAATAGACATTTTCGTCGTAGTAGTCCCCCTGGTAGTAGCCGCGAATGTCATAGCTGCCACTCATCGCGATCATCCCATCGAAGAGGTCGGGACGGCGGAAAAGCTGGTTGGCGCAATGGAACGCACCCAGGCTGGCCCCGGCGGTGATGATGCCCACGCGACTCTGGCAGCTATTCCAAATATAGGGGACAACTTCTTCGGTGATATAGCCGTTGTACTCTGCCTGGCGGATCGCCATATACTTGGGGTGCGTCCCGCGATTCAGCCAGCCCTCGCGGTTGATGCTGTTGATTGAAAAGACCTTCACCTTGCCGGCTTCGATAAACTCCTTAATCACCTCGATGACGTAAAAGCGTTCGTATTCGAGGAAATCGGCCGCGGCCGTTGGAAACAGCAGCAACGGGAAGCCATAATGACCATAGGTGACAATCTCCATGCTTTTGTTCAGTCGTGGGCTGAACCAGCCGTCTATGATGCGATCCATGTGGTGGGACTCCTGTGATTGTGGGGGTGAATGAGAGATTGGGAGAGTAGGAGATTAGGAGACTGGGAGACTGAGAGACCTAATCGCGTAGTCTCCAATCTCCCAGTCTCTTAGTCTCCTCTTCCTCTTAGTAAATCTCCGGCACAAAGGTCTGCTCGTTGAGCGGCGGCCGAATGTAGCCGGTGTTGGGTTGGCGTGGGGGAAGCTCGATGGGTTCGGGCATGATGTCCTCATAGGGTATCTGGCTGAGGATGTGGCTGATGCAATTGAGCCGGGCACGCCGTTTGTCGTCAGCGTTGACCACATACCAGGGGGCCTGTTTGATGTCGGTGTAGTCAAACATGCGGTCTTTGGCTTTGGAATACACTTCCCACATATCGCGCGATTTAAGGTCCATCGGGCTGAGCTTCCAGCGTCGTTTGGGGTCTTTGGCGCGAAGTTGGAAACGCTGTTCCTGGATTTCGTCGCTGACGGAGAACCAATATTTGAGCAGAATGATGCCGGAGCGGACCAGCATCCGTTCAAATTGGGGGCAGGAGCGCAAGAATTCCTGGTATTCGTGTTCGCTGCAAAAGCCATGCACCCATTCGGTGACGGCGCGGGTATACCAACTGCGGTCGAAGAGGACGACTTCTCCAGCGGCGGGGAGATGGGCTACCCAGCGCTGGAAGTACCATTGGCTTTTTTCCCGTTCGGTGGGGATGCCGAGGGCGACAACGCGGATGATGCGCGGGTTGGTGCGTTCGATGATGCGCTTGATCACGCCCCCCTTCCCGGCCGCGTCGCGCCCTTCAAAGACGATGATCACGCGCAGCCCCTTTTCCTTGACCCAATATTGCAGCTTGACCAGTTCTTCCTGGAGGCGGAGTTCTTCTTGCTCGTAAAACTTCTTGGATAGTCGCCCCGATTTGGTATAGCGGGAGTCGCTTTCTGGCTCGCTTGCATGTTCGGCTGAAACTACGGCCGAAACTGGGTGGCTACTGGTTGTCTCCTGTACCATTGTCATCATCTTCCTCCCTGTGAAAAAAATAGTTACGCGGATGACGCGGATAAAACGCGGACGACGCGGATTTTTTGATTGTTCATTGCCTCATTGTTCATTGTTCATTGTTCATTGTTCATTGATCCTATGGTTACGCGGATGACGCGGATAAAACGCGGATGAACGCTGATTTTTGTTTGTTCATTGTCTCATTGTTCATTGTCTCATTGTTCATTGTCTCATTGTTCATTG
>CAYPHY010000014.1:0-92092 GCA_964410625.1 uncultured Ardenticatenaceae bacterium
CGCCCATTGCGGTTCGCTGAAACCAACATTAGAAATGTTCCAATCTTTATTTCATCAAATCTTAGGCAGTGACAGTAATTTTCGACACGAATGGCACGAATAACACGAAGTTCGCCCTCTATATTCGTGTCAAAATGCGTAACTCCTATTCATTTAGGAACGGCCGTTGTCAGGCAGTATTTAAAGCTAGAAACCGGGTTCCTCCCCACTCCATCGCCATAGCGGCGCACCAATGAAGAAACCTCGACTCAAAAGGAGAGTTTTACCAACGAATCAATCTACTCATGTAAACAGTAAAGGCTGAAGGAAGCGCTTTTCCCTCAGCCTTTATATTACAGAATGTGTTGTTATGTAAATCTGGCTTTACAGATTTGGCATTCTAGGCGATGTTTCAGCCTCCGCGACCAGCCAGAGCCAGTTTATATTTGCTGATCTGGTCGCGCATTGTCAGGCGCAACCGTTTCAGCCGCATGGCCTGGGGTGATACCCGCAGTTCCGGCCAATCTCGCTGCCGGACGGAATCCGCAAATATGTCAAAGCTCTGCAACATCTTCTCGATCTGCGCCACTTCCGGCGACTCCGCTTTCATCTGCGCCACTAACGCTTGCAGCTCTGGATCATCCGGTTTTTCATAGTAGACCTGGCGATACTTTTCGCTATTTTGATCGCCATTGGCGTCTTCGTGGCGTGTTCGCGCTTTGCGCTGCTTGATGTCCTGATAATTCGCGCTGTCTTTCGAGTAAAGATGGACACGGGCCGAGAGATTGCCGCCCAGGGAGTGGTGTTGCTTTTCCCAGAAGCGTTCTTTCCCCTCAAAATAGGGGATACCCAAATAGTCACAGGTGCGTTGCAACACTCGTTGTTGTTCCTGGGTATATTGGTGATATTGCACCGCCCGCCAGTCATCTACCAGCGAGTAATAAAGGCGGTGGTAACGTGGCCAACCGGGGATCTCTTCCAACCGGTTGCGCTTGCGTAGGGAGTGGACATACTCCAACGGCGTCTTGGCGATCAGGACATGGGCGGTTTCAATGCCCTGCTTCTCCAGCCGTTCGCTTTGTTCGTGTGTCCAGTGGACGTTCTTGCTCGATTCGAGGATGAAGTTGACTTCGGGGAACATCTCGAAGATGGATTGGTACAATCGCTCCTCTCCACCCTTCTTGATGCGCTGCCAAACGGTGCAGTTGGGATCGCCGCAACCACAGACGCGCTGCAGATGGCGTTGCTTGGCGGGATAAAACAACGGCCGCACCTCGCCACAAGCAAACCCATGCGGGTCATTTGCCAGGGTCAACTGGAAAAAGGTAGACCCACTATACGACGTGCCGCCGACAAAAATCACTTTCTTCATAGCTACCATTACAACCTATCAAACTTACAATTCTACTTATGGCCTCTGAGCCTCAGACCTCTGAGGTTTCTTCAAACCTCAGAGGTCTTTTATCTATTCCTCAAAGAACTCCGCCCAGGGAGAGCCTTGAAATTGCGATTTCAGCTGATCATAGTTGGCAATTTGCGCCGATAGGGGCTGCGACGGCCGCTTCTGGGTCGTCGGCGCCAATGGCTCAAGCTCTACTTGCAAGAAGCTTTGCAGTCGGGCCATCTGGTTGCTGAAATCGGCCGCCAAATCCTCATAGTACACATCCAATAATGGATGTCCGGCAAAGAGCGCGGCGTATTCAGTCTCCCATTGTCGCGTTTGGGTGAAACGAGCCAGCGCATCGTCGTAGGTCAGGGTGATGGCGTTGTTTTGCTTCTCGGCCGAATACTTGATCCACTCTTTGGTTCCGGCCGCCTTCTGGCGCGAGAGCTGCGCCTTCAGCAAGTTCCGCCGCTTCAGATGGATCACCTTAATTGATTTCTGCTCAGCCAGATGGTGCCAAACGGCCTGCCCCCAGGCTGTTTCGCGTGGCGCGTGGCGGTAGAAGATTTTGAAGCCAACGGCCGCGACATGGGGCGGATATTTGCGATAGACTTTGCTGTCGATAAACTCAACTGGGTCGCGCTGGAAAAGCCCCTGGCTATTGCCAAACTCGGCAAAACGCGCCGGGAAGAAATTCTGGTCGCGCAAAATCTCGCCATAGGTCAGAATGCCACTGTGCCGGTTGAGCGAGCGCGTCAGCAATGTTGAACCGGTGCGGGCGGAGGCAAGGATCAAAAAGCGCGTGTAGGTCGTCTGCGCCGGCAGCAGCCCTATATCCAACACAGAATTGCGTAGATCATACAACGAACGCTTGACGGCGCGGATGGCTTTCGTTTTTGGCTTGGCGTTTGGCTGCATAAGCTTGTCCGGTAAGCGATTTTTGCAACGAACGGACGCGAATTATCGCGAATAACCAAATTCGGCGTTAATTCGTGCCAATTTGTTGCTAAGTTCTAACTATCCCGTCCCCGTGCCCACTTGCGGCGGAAGGTGGCGATTTCTTCTGGTGTATAGAAGTGCTGGCTGAAGCGCGAGTTATACTGTTCATCCAGATAGGAATCGGGCAGGACCAACGATTGCTTGAAGGCGCGGTAAATCGAGGAATACCACTTATCCTCGGCCTTATTGGCATCGGCAAGGCGGAAACGCTCCAGGTTCAAGAAGCGGCCGATCGCCTCTTCGCCACAATCGTTCAACCGTTCCAACTTGATCAACAGCAGGTCGGCAAACTCGTCCTGGTATATCTCATACCCCTGCTCGCGAGGAAAGGGGCTGGCAAAGACATCAATGCCAAACATCGGCTTGATCTCCATGTCAAACCAGGTTTGCGGCACGTCATGGGGATAGGAGGTGATGAAGTTATCATAAAGGGCCTCCAGGCATTCCTCCATCCCCTCGCCGGAACCGTTGTTCGCGTGCTGGCGGCACAATTCGCGTAAGTCGGCCGGCCACCATTCGTTCTTGTGGAAAAAGCCGGAAAGATTGGTCGCCACCGGGTCGCGTACCAGCGTGATCACGCGACAGCGGCCGCCCTTTTCACGCAACTGGCGCAGGCGGGTGTGCAGCAGTTCGCCGCGCATATGCCCCTTCTTGGCCTTGCGTGGGAAGTTATCCCAACCGCCATACCCCTCTTCGGCCAATGTGCGTCGGAAGTCAATCCCCTCTTCGCTGAGGAAGTGGGTCTGGTAGACGGCCATCTCTTGCTTCAACCCGGCCGCCTTCAGCGAGGAGGCAATCGAAGTTGAACCAACCTTGCCCATCTGGTGGATCAGCAACAAATCTTTGTCGCGCCGGTCGTCGAGCAGAAATTGGGCATAGATGCGTGCTTTGTCGTAATTTTCTTCGCCCATTACGGCCGTCAACGTTTGCTTCCCCGCCTGCCGCAGTCGCGCCGTCGCTTTCTTTTTACGTCGCTTCGTTGTTTTATTTACCGATACATCAGCCATCGTTGCCTCTTTAACCACGGATGGTTACGGATGAAACAGATTCACACGGATTTTTCATCCTTCAGCCTTCATCCCTCATCCTTCAACTCTCGGTTCAGGTATGGGAATGATAAACCGCCCGCCCTGCTCGCGATAGGCGGCTTGCTGGTTCATGATCTCCTCGGCGAAGTTCCAGGCCAACAGCAAAACGTAGTCCGGTTTATCTTCCACTAATTTCTCTACGGGATAGATGGGCAGTTGGTTGCCGCCCATAAATCGGCCGTGCTTATACTTGTTCAAATCTACCACATAGTCCACCAGCGAGCGGTCAATGCCACAATAAGCGAGCATTGTCGTCGCTTTAGCGGCCGCGCCATAGGCGGCAATCCGGCAACCCTGTCGCTTGACGTCTTTCAGGATCGCCAGCAACCCTTCGCGCACAGCCCGCACGCGGTCGGCAAAGTCGAGATAATAATCAATGCGGTCTACCTTGCGCTCCTGCTCCGTGGCGAGCAGCTCTTTGACGGCCGCCTGTACATTCTCTTGCGGCTCCACAAAAAGGCGCAACGAGCCGCCATGGATCTTCACCCGCTTGACATCATTAAGATACAACCCATGCTGGCGGAAGAGCTTGTCCAATGCCGTCACAGAGAAGTAGCACAGATGCTGGTGGTAGATGGTGTCAAATTCGCAATGGTCAACGAGATCAACCACATAGGGCGCTTCGATGACCGCCACGCCATTCGGCTTGAGGATCGTCTTGATCCCGGCCACAAAGCCGTTCAAGTCTGGCACATGGGCGAGGACGTTGTTAGCGAGAAAGACATCGGCCGCCTTCCCCTCGTCGCGCAGTTGCTTTGCCAGCTCATGGGTGAAGAAGGTGATCATCGTTGGGATACCTGCTTCCTGAGCAGCGCGTGCCGGGGCCTGTGAAGGATCAATGCCCTGCACCGGGATGCCACGCTCCATGAAGTTCTTCAGCATATAGCCATCGTTGCTCGCCGCTTCCATCACCAGGCTGTTTTCATCCAGGTCGCGGGTTTCCATGATGTATTCCGCGCTCTCGCGGAAGTGGCGCAGCAACGAAGGGGAGATGGAAGAAAAGTAGGGATATTCGGCGTAGAAGAGGATTTCCGGGTCCACCGTCTCTTTGATTTGCGCCAACGACGATTCGGGGCAAAAGACCAGGGTCAGCGGTGCTTTTAATTCCGGTTCGTCAAGCTGGTCGGCCCGCAACAAGCGGTCGGCCAGTGGCGTCTCGCCAAATTCGATGATCGTTTGTAGATTGGGGGAGCCGCTGATGCGGCAGCCCTCGATGTTTTTATAAATTGACATGGTTGTTTACTCAAGCCACCCTGGGCTAAAGCCACAGGGCTAAAAGGCGACGCCCGTTGAAACGGACTTGCAGCAGTGTTGATGTTTTATAGCAAATGGCTGCGCTCCCATCTAAGCGCCACGTATGGCGCGTCGCTTTTTAGCCCGGCGGTTAACCGCCGGGCGGCAATCCCGATTAAACCCCAATTAAACAGCATTAAACAACGGCCACAGCCTCACGCCAACGCAGCCGTTCATCCAAGCGGCCGCTGGCGATCAACTCTTTAATGTGGCTGATGCGTCGGTAACGCGGCCCCTCGAACTCATCCAACTCCAGGCCTACGCGCTGGTAGGCTTCATAAAGTTCCTGCGCACCCTTGCGTACATCCCAAACGGGTTTGAAGCCGGGAAGCGTGTCGGCGATCTTGCTGCAATTGACGCGATAGTTGCGCTTGTCGGCGCTGGCCCCTTCGGCAAACTCGACGCGGCTATTGGGGACCGTCTCGGCCACAATCGTCGCCAGTTCGCGAATGCGATAGTTTTCTTCGGGGCGGCCGACGTTAAACGCCTCGTTGTGAATCAGATCGCGTGGTGCTTCCAACACGGCCTTAAACGCCCGCGACATATCTTCAATGTGGACAACGGGACGCCAGGGCGTGCCATCGCTTTTCAGGAACACCAGACCGGTCGTATAGGCCCAGGCGACGAGATTGTTCAGCACCAGATCAAAACGCAAGCGCGGCGATACACCATAGGCGGTCGCGCTACGCAGGAAGGTGGGGCTGAAGTCGTCGTCGGCCAGCTTGGCCACGTCTTGCTCGACCATCACTTTGGAACGGCCGTAAGGCGTCACCGGGTTAAATGGCGACTCCTCATTCAGCCAATCCTGCAAGCCCGCGCCGTAGTTGCTGCACGAAGAAGAGAAGATGTAGCGCTCCACGCCTACTTCCTTCGCCAACTGCGCCAGCCGCACCGAGGCGCGATGGTTGATCTCATAGGTCAACTCGGGGTTGAGATCGCCCAGCGGATCATTGGAAAGCCCCGCCAGGTGGATAACGGCATCAAACCCTTCCAGGTCCTCGGCCACCACATCACGAACGTCCTTTTCGATGGCGGGGGTTTCGGCCGTCTCATTCTCTTCGCCAAAAGTCGCGCCCTGATAGAGGTTGGTATCCATTCCCACCACCTCATGCCCCGCTTTCTGCAACATGGGGACCATCACCGTCCCCACGTAGCCATTATGTCCTGTCACTAATACACGCATTGTTTTTTTAAGTCTCCCTTATTTTTGGTGAACGGTAATCAGTAACCGGTTATCGGTTATCGGATTTTTTGACCGTTTACTGATTACCGCTTACGGCTCACCGATTACCATATCTTCCACGGCGCATCGCCGCTTTGCCAGAGTGTTTCCAGAATGTGTTTATCACGACGGGTATCCATGCATTGCCAGAACCCTTCGTGCTTGTAGGCCATCAATTGCCCATCGGCCGCCAGCCGTTCCAACGGCTCGCGCTCAAATTGGGTATCATCGCCATCAATGTAATCAAAAACGGCCGGTTCGAGGACAAAAAAGGCGCCATTGATCCAACCCTCGGCCGCCTGTGGCTTCTCATTAAACAAGGCCACCTGGTTGCCCTCAAACTCCATATGCCCAAAGCGGGCGGCGGGGCGAACGGCTGAGAGCGTTGCCAGTTTGCCATGTGAACGGTGAAAAGCGAGCAGCGCGTGCAGATCAATCGTCGAAACGCCATCTCCCCAGGTGAGCATAAAGGTCTCATTGCCGATATAGGGTTGGAGGCGCTTCACACGGCCGCCGTTCATCGTATGTAGTCCCGTATCAACGAGATCAATTGTCCAATCCTGAAGATTATCGTTGCCCCGTACATCTACCTGACCATCCTTCAGGCGGACCCTCAGGTCGCTGTTGAGCATACAATAATCAACCATATAACGCTTGATGACTTCGCCCTTATATCCTAAGGCGATTACAAAATCCTTATAACCATAGCAGGAATAGTGCATCATAATGTGCCAGAGGATCGGCCGTCCACCGATTTCGACCATCGGCTTCGGCTTCACTTCCGTTTCCTCAGCCAGGCGCGTGCCATGACCGCCGGCCAAAATAGCTACCTTCATGTGTCAAACCACTCCTTGATGTTTACTGATTAGCAAGCAACCATCAGTAAGCTACCGAGATAGCTTAACAGGGCTTGCTGTCAATTCATCTTAATTTTTAACAACTCTGATTTATTTAGAACCAACTCAGACCAAACCCACTATCTTAGACCAGAAAGTGATCTTGAGCCAATATTAAGGGCCGGTCGCAAATGGCAAAGCTACCCCATATCCCTCTACCGTAATCGTCACCGTCTGGCTGCCCAGGCCAATCCCTTCGCTATCCTGAGCGATAAAGGTAATGGTATGAGTTCCCCGGTCAGCCATGCCGGGTATCCAGCGGAAGCTTCCCGTCCCATCCCCATTATCAGTAAAGGACGCGCCGGCCGGTAAATCTTCGGCCGTCGTCAGGCTCGGTATCGTGCCATCGGGATCGGAGGCGGTGACGACAAAAGTGACCATCTGGTTGATCCCAATTGTCCGGTCCGGGATCGGCTCCACGGCGGGCGGCGCATTGTCGGTGAAGACGGCCGTTATCTGTGCATCACCAACAACGGTATAGGTCGCCGGGTTGTCTGCGCTAAGCAAGTCCCCTTGCCAGCCGCCAAAGAAGTAACCATCCACCGGGTTGGCGGTCAACGTCACCTGCTCGCCATAGACATAGAATGCTCGTTGCGGGGCAATGGTCACAAAGCCATCCCCCTCTGTCGTGACATTGACTGAATACTTATCCTGGGTGAAGGTCGCTACCACCTGGGTATCGGCCGTCATCGTCAATGTCCTCGTCGTCTGCGAACCGCTAAGCGCGCCCGACCAGCCGCTAAACGTCCAGCCGGGGTTGGCAACGGCGGTCAACGTCACCGTATCGCCATACCCGTATGGCCCCGGTTGGGGCGATACGCTGACTGAGCCGCCCTCGCCAGCGTTAGGAATGGCCCCCTCGCTAACTACATCCACCTGCAATAAGTACTGCTCCTCTTCAAAAGCGGCATCAATCACCATATCGCCAGTGACAAAGAAGGTGATCGTCGGCTCATTGCCCGAAGCATCACCCGACCAGCCGCTAAAGCTCCAACCCGGATCGGGTTCGGCCGTCAGCGTCACTTCTTCGCCGAGGGCATAGATGGTCTGTTGCGGCTCGATGGTCACACGGCCGCCCTCGCCACTGCCACCATTGATCGTCACGTCAATGGTATAAAACTCCTGCTCAAAAGTGGCCGTGACCGTCGTGTCCTCGGTGATGGTAATGGTATTAACTAGCTCGCTCCCACTGATAGCCCCACCCCAACCAACGAAACGCCAGTCGGGTCGTGGATCAGGCACGGCCGTTAACTTCACTGTATCCCCATAGTGATAAGTTGGCTGGTCGGGATCCAGCTCCACCTTATTATCGGCGCTGATGTCGCCGTTGGTGATGATCTCGACATTGAGCACATATTCGGCCGGGATGAAGGTGGCGGTAAGCTGCTCCGAGCCATCTACAGCAAAGGCCAGCGGATTGGTGGTGGTGATGATGCTGCCACTCCAGCTTTCAAAAGACCAGCCGGGATCGCCCGTCGCTGTCAGCACGACCTCCTCGCCGCAAGCGTAGTTGCTTTTCTGCGGATCGGCCGTCACCGTGCCATTACCATCCACCGCCGTCGTGATGCTAAAGGTCTGGGCATCTTCGGGAACGATGGGGTCGTTGGCGTTGAAGAAGTAATCAACAACGGCCGTATGTGGCGGCTGGTCTGTCGTCGTACTATTGGGGCTATTGCCCACAAATACGCCTGCCTTCAGCACCGAGATGGCATGGCTCTGGTTGCCGCCGTTGGTATAGTTTGTGCCGTTGGTCGAGAACTGCCACGACCAGGTGTTGCCGGTGCGCTGCACACGCAGATAAAGTGGCGCAGTCGGTGTGGCGGAGACAACCTTGTTCTGGTTTTTAACCTGCGTCCCATTCTTCACATAAACGGCAAAAGCCTTCACCTCTCCCGCCTTGGTATATTCAAAAAAGAAACGCACATAGTTGTTCTCATCATCTTCGATGAGCACCCCTTGCGTCTCGATTGGCTGGCTGACGGCCGAATCAAACTTCACTTCCAGGCTAAAGTTTTTATTGGCAATACGCTGCATCAGGCGTGGCGTATTGTTGGTCGAAGGGTTGGGAAAGTGGTGGCTGACGCCGCCGGGAACACTCAGTTCCAGTTGTTGCCCATTCACCGATACCGTAGCATCGCTAAGTGGATCAATGAACTCCCACAGCAGATCATCCAACTCACAACTGTTGAAGTCAGTTGAATAGAGGTCCGAATAGATATCGGTGGTAAAAGTGGCGTCGGCCGATTGCGCTTCGTTGCCCAATTCATCGGCCGAGCGTATCCGGTAATGATAGCTCGTGTCTGGCGATAATCCACGAAACTCCAGTTCATGGTTCGTCACTAACTCATCACTGCTCACCTGCCCCAGCTCATAGGAATCCGTCTTGCCAAATTCGACGAGGCTGGTCGCCGGTTCATCCGTCTTCCAGGTCAGACGTGCGCCGTCGGGGCGGGTGGTTAGCTGGATGTTGCTGATCACCGGCGGAATGGTTTCGCGCTCTTCGATGGTAAAGCTATAGCTGACCTTATTCATGCAGTTACCGGCCAGATCGCAGGCCTCCAATTCAACATTGACGACTGAGCCAAAATCGAATGGCTGCGGCAGGACATAAGACAGCAAGTAATCGGAGGAAAGGCCGCTACGCTTGACATTGGAGGTCACATTTTGGCCGTTGACCGTCATTTTAATCGTCTTGAAATCAACGCCGAAGAGGCTGTCGCTGATGCGGACAGTAATGCCGCTCTTTTCGTCCACATTGGTCGCGCCAGGGGCAGGCGTGCGGTTGGAGACGGCCGGCGGGGTGTTGTCGGCCATCGCCGTCGTCCGGCGCAAGATAAACATTGGGCCAGGATATTCGATAAAGTGACCAAAGCCACCTGTATAGCTAAAGCGAATTTTGTTGGTGCCAGCGAGTAACCAGGCAGCATTGATGGACTTGACCTGCAACATCCATTCGTCCGGCGCGCCGGTCACAAACCCGGCGGCATTGCTGTTAATTTCCACACGCGGCCGCCGCCAATAGTTGCCAATCAGGAAGGCACTATTGAAATCTCCCTTGTTGGCCGGTAAGGAAAAGGTATATTCCACCGTTTCCGAACGGCTACCATCCATCCACAACCCGGCATCCGCAAAGTTAGGGACGAGATAAGCCAGCACCGGCCGGTTGCGTAGCAACTTGAAGTCGGCCGATTCCCCCCCCGCCGCCTCGCGAACATTGCCGTTTTCATCCACCACACGAATCTTAAACTTAATCAGCGCCTGGTTGGTGATATGGGGAATGTCCCAGGTGATGGATGCTTCTCCATTGGTAACGGCGACCGTCCCGATATGGTTGATCGTCCCGCCCAATGGATCGGGAGAGCGGCCGCCGGGATGCCAATCGTTGCGGCCGAGATTGTGCCAGTCGAGAAAGTTGCCGTCGTTATCTTCGTCATACCCTTCATAAAAGGCATGGAACTCGACAAACTTCGCCCCGCTGACATTGGCCTTCAGCGTTAATTTATCATTGTTGGCCATCAGCGTACCACCGGCCTCGGCCGCCACCGGGCCATTATCATCGCTAATGGTCAACAGTTGCCCGTTCGGTGGCACTACATCGCTCCCTGGCCCAGCGCTCAATGGGTTGGCGGCATTGTAGTAAATACGAAAGGCCACATCATGGGCGTGAAAACGTTGCTCGCCCCAAAAGGTGATCGTGTTATTCCCTTGCTTCAGTTCCGATTTATCTACCTCCCCAACCCAGGGGGTGCGGCTCCACTGGTTCCCCACCTTTGGCGCGTGGATGGTTGGGCTGTCATTGAGCCGGAAGCGAGCTGCCTGGATACTATAATTGCGCCACAAATCAATATAGATTTCAATTTTGGCGGCCGAAGAAAAATCATCCGGGATGTTGAAAGACATCGTCTTCGGGCAGCGGTCCAGCCGCCAGGGTTCAATATAAAAAGAGCCGTTCGGCGCCGTTGGGCTGCCATCCTCATGACAACCGCCGGTGAACTGCGAATGATTGATCCAATACTCTTTATAAGTGACTTCGTTGCTATTGTTGTATATCCCTGCCTCGGCATGTCCCGGAGCAAGAAGTAGTAATAACAACCCAACCAACAAAACCAAGATGTTTTTAGGGCTTGCAAAGCTGTGGTTGCTGTGGTTATAGTGGTTCATGTACTTCATATTGTTACTATCTATCTGATCAGGTCGGCGGGACGAACAGAGGGCAGTATGGGTGCGACCGGATAGTTCAACGTTTATTTCATTATTCCAACAATTTCTGCTGACTACACAAAGCGATATCCAATATTCAAACTAGAAACCGGGCTTCATTGTCCAACTACACCTATGAAACCCGGTTTCTAGCTCAGCGTACTATCTTGTCATCCGGCTTATCTCAGTACAGCCGGTAAAGCCAGGGCATACCCTTCGACAGTGATGACCACCGTCTGGCTGCCCACGCCAATTCCATTCGCATCATGGGCGATAAAGGTGATGGTGTGCTCGCCACGGTCGCCGACACCTGGGACCCAGGTGAAGCTACCCGTGCCATCCTCGTTATCTACAAAGCTGGCCCCTCGTGGCAATCCATCGGCCGTCAGCGTTGGCGTCGAGCCATCGGCGTCAGACGCCTGTACCTGGATGGTGAGGGTCTGACCCACCAGGATCGTCCGATCCGGAATCGGATTGACGGTAGGCGGTGGGTTGTCGGTGAAGATCGCCGTGATTTGCGTATCCCCGGTGATTGTGTACTCAACCGGATTTTCCGCACCGACGAGATCACCTTGCCAACCACCAAAGAAGAAGCCACTTCCGGCAGCGGCCGATAACGTCACCACATCCCCATAGTAATACTCAGAACGATTGGGATTGATGGTTACCGTTCCTGTACCGTTGCCACCGGTGTTTACATTCAGGGTAAATGGCCCTTGCCGGAACTCGGCCGTCACCTGCGTATGGTCGGTGATGGTCAGGGTCACGGTTGGGTTGCTCCCTGTAACCGCGCCAGACCAACCCACAAACTCCCAGCCGTTGTTGGCGTCGGCGGTCAGCGTCACCTCGTCGCCATAGACATAGGTCGCTTTTTGTGGAACGGCCGTTACCGTGCCACCCTCCCCCTCACCTGTGCTGACAATATCAATCGTCAGCGAGTAAGGGATCGGCTCGAAGTTTGCCACCACCGTTTCGTGCTGGTGCATGGTGATGGTCTGCGTCGGGTTTGTGCCGCTGAGTGACCCGCCCCAGCTAACAAAGTTCCATCCCGGCGCCGGGTCCGCTGTCAGCGTCACCACATCATCATAGACATAGGTAGGCTGCTCAGGACTCTTCGTGACGGTGTTGCCAGCAGCGGCCGCTTCCGGCGACATATCAACCGACAGCACATATTGGTCTTGCGTGAAGGTGCCGATGATGTTCTCTGGCCCGTTAACGATCAAATTTAACGGATTGGTCGTGCTGAGCACCGTGCCACTCCAGCTATCAAACGACCAGCCGGGTTGGCCGACTGCGCTCAGCGCCACCGGTTCGCCACAGGTATACTTGGGCAAATTGGGGTCAACAATCACGGTACCATTGCCAACCGCAGTGGCTTGCACCGTAATCGGTTGCCCGTCTTCAGGTGTAATTGGCTCGGCCGTGTTAAAGAAGTAGTCAAGAACGGCCGTGTGTCCCGGCGAGCTGCCCCCGTTTCCAGCAAACACACCCACCTTCAGCACCGATAACTCAAAGTTACGATTGCCGCCGTTCTTCCAGTTCGTCCCGTCATAGGAGTAGGTCCAGGCCCAATTGTTGCCGTTGCGTACCATCCGCAGATACAGCGATGTGATTTCCGGCGGAGCGTCATTCAACTGTTGGTTCGCCTGGGCTACTCGCGTGCCATTGTGGAAAAAGCCGGTATAGAGATTGAACGTCCCATTTGGCGTGCGTTCAAAGCCGGAGCGAATAAAGGTGTCAGCATCATCTTCAATCAGGACGCCCTGCATCTGCACCGACTGGGTCACATTAGAGTGAAACTTCGCCTCCAAACTGAAGTTGTCGTTGGCCGCCAATTGCATAATTCGCGCCGTATTGTTGGTGGAGAAGTTTGGAAAGTCATGGGCAACACCGCCGGGGACCGTGATCTCCAGTTGTTCGCCGTTCATGAAGAAGGATGAATCCCCCTTGGGATCGATTGTCTCCCAGAGTAGATTATCCAACACGCAACTATTGAAGTCGTCGGAATAGAGTTCGGAGAAGGCGTCGGTGGTAAAGGTGTCGTCCCCTGTTTCGGCCGTGTTGTTCAGCTCGTCGGCCGAGCGCACGCGGAAGTGATACTCTGTCTCGGGGTCCAACCCGCGAACCTCAATCTCATGCTCCGTTACCAGCTCGCTGTCCGACTCATTGCCCAACTCGTAGCTGCTGGTCCGGCCATAATCAACACGGCTGGTCGCCGGTTCGTTGGTTGTCCAGCTGATCTTCGCGCCGTCCGGGCGCACACCGACCACCACGTTGCTGATCACCGGCGGCGTCACATCCTTCTCTTCGATCTTGAAGGAGTAGTTCACCGCATTCATGCAGTTGTTGACCAGATCGCACGCTTCCACACTGACGTTGACAGTAGACTCGTAAGCGAAGGGCTGTGCTGGCTTGTAGGTCAACGTATAGTCGGAGGAAACACCGCCGATCTTGGTGTTGTTGGTCACATCCGCGCCATTCACCCGCAAGCGCACGGTGGTGAAGTCCACGCCATAGTCAATGTCCTTCACCCGCACGACCACGCTGCTATGCTCATCCACATTCGTCGCGTTTGGAGCGGGATTTTGCCCGGTCACAAAGGGGGCTTCGTTGTCAGACGCGGCCGATGTCTTGCGTAAGACAAACATCGGGCCTGGATGCTCAATAAATTGACCCGCGCCACCGCCGGGATAGGTAAACACGATCTTGTTTGTCCCCGCGTGTAACTGGCTGGAGTTGAAGGAGCGTACTTGCAACATCCAGGGGTCGGGCGCGCCCGCCACCAGCGAGGATGAGGCGTCGTTGAGCGCAAAGCGCGGTCGGTTCCAATAGTGGCCCAGCAGGTAGGCGCTATTAAAGCTGCCGACATTCGACGGCAGATCAAAGCGATACTCAACCGAGTCGGGGCGATTACCACTCATATGCAAGCCAAAATCATCAAAGCCCTGGATGAGATAGGCCAGCACCGGACGGTTGCGCATCATCTTAAAAGTGGCTGATTGGCCGCCGGCCGCATCGCGGACATTTCCATTCTCGTCCACTACACGAATCTTGAAACGCATCTGCGCCTGGTTGGTGATGTGGCTGACATCCCAGTTAATCGTCGCCTGCCCGTCTTTCACGCCCACCGTCCCGACATGGTCAATCGTGCCACCTAAATCGGGGCTTTGAATCTGACGGCCGCCAGGATGCCAATCATTACGGCCGACGCTGTGCCAATCGCGAAAATTACCGTCGTTGTCTACATCATACCCTTCATACCAGGCATGAAACTCAACGAATTTGGCCCCCGACACATTGGCTTTGAGCGTCAGTTTATCACCATTGACGGTCAACGTTCCCCCAGAGTTGGCTGCTTTTTCCCCATTATCGTCGGTAATGCTCACCAAATTCCCATCTGGCGGGGTGACATCACTGCCACCGCCGGCGATCAGCGGATTTGCACCATTGTAGTAGATGCGGAACGCCACATCGTGGACATGGAACTTCTGCTCGCCATAGAAGGTGATCTCATTATCCCCCTGCTTCAATTCCGACTTCGGTATTTCACCGACCCAGGGTGTGCGGCTCCAATCGTAGCCGACGTTGGGCGCGTGTTCCGGGCCGCCATTGATTTTAAAACGGGCAAACTTGCCGTCATAATTGCGCCACAGATCAATGTAAATTTCCACTTTCAGCGCGGAAGAAAAATCATCGGGGATGTTAAACGATAATGTTTTTGGACAACGGTTGGCCCGCCAGGGTTCGATGTAAAAGGTACCGTTGGGGTTTGTCGGGCTGCCATCGTCGTTGCAACCACCAGTAAACTGCTTGTGGTCAATCCAATACTCTTTGTAGGTGACATCACTATTGCTGTCATAAATTCCGGCCTGAACGGCCGCTGGAGCAATCAGGGCGACCAACGCCAGCAGCGCGGCCGCCAATATCCCAAATTGATATCTGTTCACTTGCTTCATTGAATCTTCCTCCGGTTCATAGTGACCGCTTTCACTCACCATTGCCCTGCCCACAAGGGCAACGACGCCATACATTGCTCAAGGCAAACACCGCTCATGCATTTTGATCATGGCTATGAACAGCTATATGGCGGAAAGCCGCGACTATAAACACGAATAAATTGGGTTGCTTACTGCGCCAATGGTTGCATTTGCGATTGTGGTTCAGGTGACAATCGGGGCTGCGGCCGTTGCAGCGACCGGCCCAACAACGCATTGACATTTTCCGTCTTTGGAAATGGGGAATCGGCCGAGTAGATTGCATCAAGGCCGAAACGTTTGAGCATTCTCTCTACCATCTCTTGCTGCTCGTCCGTCACTTTAGACATCCAACTGTCCACCCGGCGCTTGCCACTGACCACCGCGCTATCGGGCTTGCTAGAATTGGATGGTTTACGCATCGCCGCCAGTACCGACTCATCCCACTCCTTACCATAAAAGCGGAATAACTTTTCGATCTCTTGCTCTGGCTCCTCGCAAAAGTTTTCGTAAAAAGCGAAATGGACTTCGCCTGGATTAAACTGGGCCAGCGGCATGTAGTTTTCAACCGCCCACATCCATAACCGCTTCTCAAAAAGATCAGTCGCCTGTTCGATCTCCTCGCGATACGGCTCCAGATGGTCGGCCATCAATTGTGGCTGGGCCAGCAAAATCGCTTCCAGATCGATGTCCCAATCCAGCTTCCACTGCGAAAGTACCACCGCACAAGGATGGCGCATGAGAAAGGCGATCCGCAAACCAGGGAAGTGGTTGTACATCCACTTCAGGAATAGATTGGCGCGAATGGCCTTGATCAGCCGTTGGGAGGCGACTGTCCGCGTGTTGAAGCGGTCGGTCCAGCTGTTGCGCAGACGGCCGGAAAGGATTTGGGCGACCGGTTCCAGATAGACCTCGTTGCTATCATCCGGCCGGATGTATTGCATCGCATTAAAATGCGCCACAATATCCACGCTAACGTTCCGAAATGGCTCGTCCATCAGCCGGTATTCATTACGATAGTTAATCACTTCAGAAATCCAGGTCGTTCCACTACGCCCGGTTCCGGCCAGGATCAGGGAAGCGTGGTAGTCTGGAACCAGATCAATATAGTATCGTTTGTGCAGTCGCTCCTGAATTGTCTCAGGATGAAACCGGCCCTTTCGTTGCCGGGTTTCGTGGATCATCTTCATGTTCGTACTCCGTTACAAGGACTGCGGAATCGGTGTTCTACAAATACCTAATACCAACAAACCTCTGAGGTCTCATTGTGGATTAGTGGACTAGCAGACAAGACCCAGGACTCAGACCTCAGAGGTTTTTCGTAATTTAGCTCACATCTATGTATAAGCGTATCTATAAAGACTTACGAATTTGCTTAAGTATGCAGCGACGGGGAGGCCGCTGACAGTAGGCAGATAGTACCAGTGGCTATCTGCCTACTGTTATTAACTGCGGCCTAGCGTAGGACGATGGGCATAAAGAGCCTGGTCTGCGCAGGAGCAAACACGGCCGTCACATTACGCGGCCCATTGACCGTCAGCGAGGCAACCGGGTTTGAACCGGTCAGATCGCCCGACCAGCGGATGAAACGCCAGCCAGGATTAGGCACAGCCCGCAACTCCACTTCCTGCCCACAGGTATAGGTGTCCTGATTGGGGGTGCGATCGACACGTCCCTGGCCTTCGATGTTGACATTGATCCGGCCTGCATTGCTATCTTCGAAGTCAATCGGCGCGGCGTTGTTGAAGAAGTAGTCAATCACGGCCGTATGACCGGGGATTGATCCACCACTTCCCGTGCTACCAGCATAAACACCAACCCGACTCACCTGCAACACATCGTTGAAGCTACCACCGGTCGTTTCCCAATTTACACCGTCGAAGCTATACCAGAGGAACCAGCGATCTCCCATGCGTTGGACACGCAAGTAGAGGTTGTCGTCCGCTTCCGGCTCGATAATCACATTTCGCCGGGCGCGGCCGATGTTATTCTGCACATCAACACTGGCCGCATAGACATGGACCTGGGTCTCGTTGGGATTGGTTCCGTCGCTGAAGAAGTCGAAGCGCAAGAAGCGGCCTGGTGTTTGTTCAACCAGAATACCCTGAATCTGGTAGCGTTGCGTCACGGCCGATTCAAACTTCGCTTCCAAGACAAAGTCCGTGTTTGCTGCCGGTTGCATCAGCCGGGCAGCGAAGTTGCCATCTTTCCAGATGTTGTGGTCCACACCAGCGCCCGTTTCCGGGTTCTGGCCGAGAACGGTGATGACCGCCTGTGAACCATTGAGTTCATAGGAGCCAGTCCTTTCATTGGCCGGAACGCCTTGATCACGCGGATTGACAAACTGCCACTGGCTGTTCAGCACACAGCCGCTGAAATCATCCGACAGGGGAGCCTTGGAGTCGGTGAAGTGTGCCATCACCGTCTTGTTGCCATCCATCAGCAGTTGCGCCGGATTGGCATTGCTAACAAGATCACCCGTCCAACCGGCAAAACGATAGTTAGCCGGATTGCTTGGCGTGGCCGACAAGCGCAATATCTCCCCATGGAAATAAGGCGGCGGATGGTTGCTGTTCGGCGGATGAATGACAACGGCCGTTGCCGTGCCATTGCCGTCCGAAGACAAGTTCAACGTATACGTCGGCGCTTGTTGGAAGGTCGCCGTCAGGTTCATGTTCTGATTGACAGTCACCACCAGCGGGTTGTCCGTACTGTTGACATCGCCACCCCAAGAAACGAAGCGGTGTCCGATTTCGCCCACGGCCGTCAGCGACACTTGTTCACCGGCCGAGTAGAGCGTTTTGTCTGGATTTCTAATGACCTCGCTTCCTTGACCGATGAAGGTTACATTAATCGCATACTGCCCGGCTCCGCCAAAGGTGGCGGTAATGGCTGTATCCTCGACAATGGTGATCGTGGCCGGGTTTTGGTTGCCGGTCAGATCGCCCGACCATCCGGCAAAGAAGGCTTCGCCGTTCGGCGTGGCGGTTAACGTCACGATGTCACCAAAGTCATACTCTGTTTTCTGCGGATCAACAGTCACTTGCCCATCACCAACGGTATTGACCACCAGGGAGTAACCACTTGCCTGGGCAAAAGTCGCCGTGACCAATTTGTTGCCGGTCATTTTCACCGTAACCGTATCGCTATTACTGGTTACGTCTCCCGTCCAGCTTACAAAGGCGCTGTCGGCATTGGGAAGCGCAGTCAGCGTCACCTCTTCACCCTCGTAATAGAGGGGCTTGTCGGGAGATTTGTCTACTGTTCCGCCACCACTACCGGCAAATGCAACCTCCAGGGTGTATTCGTCGGGAAAAAAGTTGGCCGAAATGACCTTGTTTCCCTCCATTACTACTGTGGCCGGATTCGCATTACCTGTTAGATCACCACCCCAGCCCGCAAAAGAGTGGCCGGCAGTGGGAACCGCTGTCAAAGTCACCACTTCTCCATTCAGATAAGTGGGTTTGTCGGGCACAACCGTAACCTCACCTGGGCCGTTCTTGGTAATAGTCAGCGTGCGTGGTGGTGCTGAGGTGAAGGCCGCCGTGACGGTCTTGTCGCCGTCCATTGTGATCGTTGCCGGGTTGGTTGTCCCCGTCAATGCGCCACTCCAGCCGCTGAACTGGTGTCCCAGTTCGGCAACGGCCGTCAACGTCACCACCTGCCCCTGTCCATACGAAGGCAGGTCCGGGTCTTTCTGCACTGTGCCACTGCCGCTGGTGTTCACCGTCAAGGTATACTGGCTGCTCGACTCGAAGTTCGCAGTGATGTTCTTCGCGCGGTCCATCGTCACCGTGATCGTCGGATTGGTTCCGCTGGCGTCACCACTCCAACCGGTAAAGGCCCAGCCGGACTCAGGCGTGGCTGTCAGCGTCACCTCTTCGCCACAGGCATAGGTCGCCTTGTTTGGGTTAATCGCAACACTACCCTCGCCCACTTCCGTCACGGTCAGCTTAATTGGGCCATCTTCAGGCTCAATCGGGCTGTCGGTGTTAAAGAAGTAATCAATTTGCCCGGTGAAAGCGGGATTGCGCCCGGCCGTGCCAACAAAGACGCCCGCGCTGGTCGGGGCCATGGCAAAGGTGAAGGGCGTCAGCGGCGTCCATGCTGTCCCATCGGCCGAATAGCGCACCGTCCACTCGTCCCCAACGCGCCGGACCTGCATGTAGATCGGCGATACATTGGTGATCGTCGTATCAATCCGTTTTGTTGGCGAGCCGTTGCTGAAGGAATAGGCCAGAACCTTGTAATTGTTATTGTCCCACTGGAAGTTGATGCGGATATAGTTGTTGGCATCCGCTTCGATCAACATACCCTGAATTTGGATGCGATCATCTAGCGTCGAGTCGAACTTGGCTTCCAGTTCAAAATCCTTGTTCTCGATGAACTGCATCAGGCGCGGCGCGTTGCGGCCGTCCGTCCACAAATCATGTTTCGTTCCCGATGGGATACCGATCACCGCCTGCGTGCCGTTTAAGGTCAGCGTCGAATCACCCAATGGATCAATGAAGGTCCATAAGTTTTCATTCAACGCGCAACCGCTGAAGTCGTCGGAGGCAGGGGTATCGGGGGCCGAGTCGTTGGTGAAGATGGCCGTCACCGTCTGGTCGTCAAACATCTCCACGGTGATCGGGTTGGCTGTGCCGCCCGCTGCGCCTGACCATCCGGCAAAGCTGGAACCAGCCTCAGGAACGGCCGTCAATTTCACCGGCTCGCCAAACAAATAGGAGTTCTTGGGAGGCGTGCGCGTCACGCTGCCCTGTCCGTTGCCGGTGGTGTTCACTGTCAGCTTAGGCAGTGGCTGGGTGCTGTTCAGATTCACCGTCACCTTGCCAAATTCAGCATCCACATGGTGGGCCAGCAGGATGATCGAGCCTGCATCCGGCTCGCCCGGTCGCCCGGCTTTTTCAAAGTCCCAGGCCGCCGGTTCCGCCCCGGTCACATCCCACATCTTAAAGCGATAGGTGGCGGGTTGGTTTCCCGCGTTCGATTGAATCTGCACCTTAAACATGTAGGTCTCGCCTGGGCTGATTTGACGGCCGTTTTCAGCAAGCGTAATTCCACCATGCCCCAAGAGTTGCATTCCAGAGGTGATGGTATCCCCCGATTTCGACCATCGATACCAGGCCAACGCCCCCAGCCGTCGCCAGCCGACGCGGGGGAGGATGTCATTTAGATCAAAGTGGCCTTGCCAGCGCACCAGGACGCCGACGGCCGGGCCGTTGCTGGGAGCAGGAAAGCCGCTGTCATCGTATTTATTAATTTTGATCGGCACTGTCACCGTGTAGTCACGCCAGGTCAGATCACCCAGGGCGAGCAAGCGATCATAAGACAACAACATCGGTTTAACCGTGCCATTGGGGTCGTTAAGCACCCACTCGCCCGTTACAACCTGGCCATGATCGTTGATCGTGCTGGCCGTACTCCAATCAAAGGTATAGGTTCCGGGCGACCAGGAGTTATTGCCCGCATCGTAGTTGATCGTAACAGTAGCGACCGTTGGGGTGGTAACACCATCGGTTGCCGTAATCGCCACCTGGTTTAGACCATCTTTTAGGGTTGTGTAGTCAATTTCAATGATGAAATCGCCAGACTGGGTCAGGCGGCGTTGATCGGGGCCGCGATTCAGTGACTGCGGTGGCCCGCCGTTCAGTGAATAAGTCAGCCCTGTGACCGGCGTTGGATTCGTGACCCGGCCGAGGATGTTAACCCACTTCTGCGGATCGCCGTTCTCTCCAAATTGCTGGTTGGTTCCATACCAAACCGTGATCATGGGGCTATCCGGCGCGGCCTGGAACTCGGCCCCCTCCAGCGGGGCGACGGGTTCGCTTTGGGCAAACACCAAATCTTCCGGCGCGACGGGCGAACCATTTTCCAAGACCGGCTTTTCATCGCCGCCCAACGCCTGTAACTCACTCTGGTCAGGGGTTGGGAAAGTGGGTTGCGCCGGTTGCGGCTGTTGGCCGGTCATTGACGACTCAGCCGTTTGTTGCGCGGCCGTTGCCGCCGCCTGAACAGAACCGGCCAGAATAACAGTTACCAGAACTACCAGTGTGAACAACAAGGTTCTAACAGGTCGTTTCATCGTTCTAATTGCTCCTCAGGGAAGATAGTAGGCAGTAGGCAGTTGACAGTGGACAGTAGACGGAAATCAAACTGTCCACTCCCAACTGCTTACTGACTCAATCGTTGGTCGAACCAACGGCTACAGGCATATACAGGAAGAAATCGGTCGAGGCCCCTTCTTCGATAAAGCGGGCGGTGATGGCGTAATGTTGCTCAACGGTCAGATTTAGCGTGCGATTGCTGCCGCTGACGCCACTGCCGCTCCATCCGGCGAATTGCCAGCCGGCGGCCGGGTTGGCCGTCAACGTCACCTCATCCCCACAGGCATAGCCAGGGCGGTTCGGGCTGCGGCCGACCGTCCCCTGACCATCCACGTTCACGTTCATCCGGTAGAATGACTCCTCCGGGTTAATCGGTGCGCCAGCATCGAAGAAGTAATCAACCAGTACAGTGTGGGCCGGGTTGCCGCCGCTATTACCGGCGAAGATACCCACATAGTTCGCATTCAAAGCGAAGTTAAAACTCCCTCCGCTCGTCCAGTTGGTTCCGTTGAAAGAGTACTCTTGTGTCCAACGATTACCTTCACGGGTGACGCGCATCCAGATTGGCGCCGTCAGGTTCGTGATGCGGTCATTGTTTCGACGACGCGGGGAACCACCCTCGAAGGTCGCAGCGTAAACCGTCACCTGATCACCGCTGTTGCGGAAAAAGTCAAAGCGGACTAAATCATCCTCGTCCTGGCCGATGATAATCCCTTGCATCGGGGTCAGGGTATCCACACCGCCCAATGGGGAATCAAACTTGATCTCGAAGACGAAATCGGTGTTCTCAATTCCCTGGCGAACGTGGGGAGCGCGAATAATCTGGCCGCCACCAGTTGGCGGATAGACATTGTGCTCAATTCCACCCTGAACCGTGAGTGCCAGTTGGTGGTCGCTTGTTATCTCCACCTTACTGCCATCATTGAGCGGGTTCACAAAGGTCCAGACACTGGTATTCAGTTCACAGGCGCTAAAGTCATCGGAAACCGTGCCGGATGTTTCGCCGGTGATAAAGGTCATTTCGGGCGAGCTACCAACGTTTTCGGCAGCATCTTCCGAACTGGCGACAAAGTAGTAGAGTGTATCGGCTTGCAGACCGGTCAAGACAAGCGAATGGTTCGTCACCATTACCACGTCCGAAACCGGCGGCAATTCATAGAAATCAGTCAGGCCATAATTGACCACGCTACTCCCCGGCACATTGGTCACCCAGGAGACGACGGCCGATGTCCCACCCGGTAAGATAGAGACATCCACATCCGATACCTCAATCGGTGGAGCGACCCCAAAGTTGGCGGTGATGTTCAGATCACTTTGCACGTCAATTTCGATGACACTCCCCGTCGCCGTGATGTCGCCACTCCAGCCGGTGAAGACGTAGCCGGAATCAGGCACGGCCGTCAGCGTCAGGGGATCGTTGTATAGATAAAACGCTTTGTCCGGCACTTTTGTCACTGATCCATTGCCATTCACCGTCACATTGACCTCATACTGGGCAATGGCGAAGTTTGCCGTGACCGCAGCGTCCTGGGTGATCGTCAATGTCTTGGTCAATTCTGTGCCGGTGACTGCCCCTGTCCAACTGGTTAGCTCCCAGCCGGGTTTGGGCACGGCCGTCAGCGTCACCACCTGTCCATACCCATACTTACCCGTCGTTGGGTTAGGAGGGGGATCCAGCGTCACAGTTCCGCCACTCCCATCAGCGGGAACGCTATTTACCACCAGGGAATGCTGCGCCTGGACAAAGGTAGCGGTGGCCGAGATGCTGTTGGTCATGGTGAAGCTGGCTGTTGGGTTCAGCGGCTGCTGGGTAGGAACATTCCCATCCCAACCACCAAAGCTCCAACCGGTCGCGGCAACGGCCGTCAGCGTTATCGGTGTACCATGTTCATAGGTCGCCTGATCAGGCTTCTTCGTTACCGTTCCACCCACACCAACACCATCATGGATGATGCCAATGTTAACGGTATAGGCTTCTTTGGTGAAGGTCGCGTCAATGTCTGTATTGCCGGTAATGATAATCGTTTCGGTCGGGCTTTCGCTAGTCAGCGTCCCCGTCCAGCCGGTGAATGCCCAGCCTGGATCCGGTATCGCCGTCAGCGTCACTTCATCACCATAGTTATAGATATCCTGCTGTGGATCAACGGTATAGCTACCACCGTCTTCGCCAGGATCTCCCCCCACCGACAACACATCCACAGTTAATGTATAAGGTGTGTTGTTGGTGAAGGTAGCCGTGATGGTCTTTCCGGTGTCCATCGTCACATTGGACACCGGATTTGTGCTGACCAAATCGCCGCTATAACCGGCAAATACCCAATCCGCGGCAGGTGTGGCACTCAATTGCACCGGTTCGCCACAGCTATAGAACGCTTTTTCCGGGTTACGGGTAACGGTCCCATTGCCAACAATCGCCAAATCGAGTTTAAGGCTGTCACCATCTTCCGGGTTAATGGGGGCCGCTGTGTCAAAGAAGTAATCAATCACACCGGTATAAGCCGGGTTACCCCCTGTGTTGCCCACAAAGACGCCTGCCTGGGTGGTGTTCAAAGCCTTGTTGATCGTCGTCAGTGTCGTCCAATCCTGGCCATTGAGCGACGATTGCATCGTCCAGGTAGTGCCGGTACGAGTCACGCGCAAGTAGGCGGGAATCGCCCCGGTCAACACTTCAGAGAAAACACTCTGGGCATTCCCGTTTTTACCATCAACAATCACTGCTGTATTGTTGTTACCATTGCTCTGATAGTTAAAGCGCAGAAAGTTACCGCTGTCTTGCTGGACAAGGATGCCATGCATCTGTGTTTTGACAGTGGGAACCGAGTCAAATTTGACTTCGATTTCAAAGTCTTCGTTTTGGATGTCCTGCATAATTCGCGGCGCATTGATCCCACTCTTCCAGATGTCATGCCCCGTTCCAGGGGGGACCGAAATGCTGACTTGTTCGCCAGTCATCATTATGGTGGCGTCCCCCAACGGGTTATAGTAAGTCCAGATCGAAGCATCTAGCTGGCAACCACTGAAATCATCAGAGAGGACAGCGCCGGGTTCGCGGCCGGTCATAAACACCGCGTCCGTGGTCATAGCTGTGTTGCCATCCAGGTCCGTTGATGTCAATCGGTAATGGTACTCAGTCAGCGGTGTGAGGCCATTGAGCTGCAAAGAGTGACTTGTCTTCAATGCCGCGTCCGTCACGTCGCCCAATTCATAGGCGGCCGTCTTGCCATAGGCCAATTTACTGCTGGCGTTCTCATTTGTTTGCCATTTGATAACCGCCGAATCGTAACTGGCAGTGACGCTGACATTGCTGATCAGCGGCGGAACTGTGTCCACATCCTCAACCTTGAAGGTGTAGACATCGGCGCTGGGCATACAGTTGCCCAGGAGATCGCAGCCATAGAGGGTAACGGTGATATTGGCGAGAAACGGATAAGCCTGAGCCGGGGTAAAGGTGAGCGTATAGTCCAGGCTGTGTCCGGTAATCTGCGGATTCACCTTGGCGCCATTAACCGTCATCACAATGCTGCTTTTGTCAATGCCAACGGTGTTATCAGACAGTCGCAGCACGACCGGCGCATGGCGGTCCACATTGGTGGCGTTTGGAGCAGGGGAACGGCTGGCAACCACTGGCCCTGCGGTATCTGGCGGAGAAGGGGCAGTGCGTTTCAGCACAATCATCGGCCCTGGCTTTTCGATAAAGTGGCCGGTCCCCGACCCCGAATAGAGATAGGTGATCCGGTTCTGGCCGTTATTAAGCGCGTTCTTGTTAAATGTTTTCACCGACATCGCCCAATCGTCCGAACTTGAATAAGCGCTCGACGGTGATAGATCGTTGATCGAAAACTGCGGCCGACGCCAGTAATTACCAACCAGATAAGCGACCTGATAATCGGCCAGATTGACACTGGCGGGTATATCAAAGAAGTATTGCACCGAATCGGGCCGCTGCCCGTTCATGTGTAGGCCAAAGTCGGTGAAATTGGGGACGGTGAAGGCAATAATGGGGTTGTTGCGCACCAGCGAGAACGCGGCCGATACCCCGCCCGCTGCATCACGCACATTTCCGGCCGCATCTACCACGCGAATTTTGAATTTGACGCCGGACTGGTTCCAGATGTGCTTCAAATCCCAGGTCACATTGGCGGTGCCATTTACCACATCCACTGTGCCGATATGGTTGATTGTTCCGCCCGTCTTGGTGGGTTGGCCGGTATATTCGCGGCCGCCCGGATGCCAGTTGTTACGTGTGGAATGGTGCCAATCCGTTGTCTTGCCATCATTGTCCACATCATACCCTTCGTAATAGGCGTGAAACTCGACAAATTTGGCCTCGCTCACTTGCGCCGAAAGCTGAAGCTGATCACTATCAATTCTGAGCAGCCCACCCTGGTTTGGGGTAAAGGAGCCGTTGTCGGCCGTGATCGTAAGCAGATCGCCGTCGGGTGGCGTCACGTCACTTCCCCCCCCAGGCGTAAGCGGATTGTTCTCATCATAGTAGAGACGGATCGCTACATCATGGATATGGATTTGCGCCGTACTGGTGAAATGGATCTGATTATTGCCCTGTTGAAGCTCATTCACCGCTACTTCGCCCGCCCAGGGGGTACGGCTCCAATCACCACCGGCATTGGGATGATATTCAGTTGACGCCCCATTGAGAGTGAAACGCACACCGGGATTGTTGCGGTTGCGCCATAGGTCGAGATAAATCTCAGCCTTCACCACATTGTCCAAACCATCAGGCAATGTGAAATTCATCGTCTTGGGGCATTTGGGATAGGGTTCGGCATACCAGGAGCCGTTCGGGGAACTCGGGGTCCCATCGTCATTACAACCCCCGGTAAACTCCTTGTGGTCAATCCAGTACTCTTTATACGTCGTTTCGGTGTTTTCGTCATAAACACCGGCCTGGGCAATTTGTGGCGGAATACTCCCCAAACCAACCATACCCAATAAAAATAGCATGATGATACCAATGCGCTTCATCCAATACCTCACAATTATGTACTTGTAATTCGTCAGTTAAATCCAATACAACACGTTACTGATGTTTTATAGAAGAGCAGACTGGCAAAGGCTTAGGCGTCTAAGCCCGTTGCTCCCCACCTACTCGAAAGCGGACTTGCTTCGGCCGTTGGGCCTCGGTTAGAAACCCAACAACCCAACGGCCGAACGCTAGTCCGCACGAACCGGATACTTAAGGTAAATCAACAGTCATCGGCAGATAAACAGGGAACGAAGCAGCCGAACAGCCATCGGGATCGTCCTCAGGCACAATCGGCGCGGACGAGTTGAAGAAGTAATCAACAACGGCCGTGTGCGCCGGGGCTGGTTGGGCACCAGGATTGTGGTTTGCGCTAAACACACCAACCTGATTGATTGGCGCATCAAAGTCGAGTCCACCAGCCGGGGTCCAATCTGTGCCATTGGCGGAATAGGCAAATGTCCACACTGTGTTGGCGCGTGTCATCCGTAAGTAAGATGTTGCCCCCAAAGGCCCCGGCAAGTTAATCGCTGGAAGCTGGTTTACTGTCCCATTTTGAATAGCAGCCACATATACACGAGGCGCACTCCCTCCGTTATGTTGATACTCAAAGCGGATGTAATTTTTGTCGTTCTGCTCGGCCATCATCCCCTGCATTTGATACTGCTGAGTGACGGCCGATTCAAATTTCACCTCGGCCTCAAAGAATTGTGGGTCGTTGACCGTCTGCATCATGCGTGGCGCTCTGTTGGTATCCGACCAGGGATTGTGGGAGGCTCCGGCGGCCGCTGTAATGCGCAATTGTCCCCCACCGAGAGCATAGGAGCTGTCGTCAAGCGGATCGATAAACGTCCACATATCGGTGTTCAAGCCACAATTAAAATCATCCGACTGAATACTATCCGGGTTTGCCGAAGCAAAATTGGCGGTAATATTCGTATCGCTGTTGATCACATAAGTGGCCGGGTTTTGCGAGCCAGTCAGATCACCGGTCCAACCGGCAAAGAGATAACCAGGGTTAGCCATGGCCGTCAGGGTAATTGTCTCCCCATACTGGTATTCCTCTTTGTCGGGATCAACCGAAACCGAGCCATTACCACTGCTTCTGACATTCACAACCGGCGGAGGAGCTGGCTCGAAAGTGGCGGAGATGTTCATATTCTGCGTGACGTTCACGACAACGGGATTCTGTGTGCCGGAAAGGTCACCTCCCCAGCCAGCAAATTTATAACCCACATTCCCCACTGCCTGGATACCAACACGCTGGGCATAGGTGTAGGAGGCTTGTTCTGGGCTGAGTTTGATCGTCCCGTTTGAAGAGGGAGCACGGGTGATAGTATAGGACTGGCCGGCGAGCGGTGTAACCGATACCGGGCCAAAGCTGGCGTTGACATTGTGGGCCAGCAGCAAGACCGAACCCGATTCCAATTCTCCAGCCTTGCCAAAACCTTCGGCGTCCCAGAATACAGGCTCCGGCTTTCCCTTTTCCCAAATCTTAAAACGATAGTAGGAAGGGGAACCAGGATTGGTGCTTAATGAACTAAGCTTGAACAGATAGGTTTTTCCAAACTCAACTTTCTTATCGCTATTGGTGTCAATTCCAGCACCGCCATTCCCACGCAGTTCAATCCCTTCGGTGTTGCTGGTTGTCCAGCGGTACCAGGCTAAGGCACCTAGTTGTCGCCAACCCTGGCGCGGTATTTCATCTTCGATCTGGTAATGACCACGCCAGCGAGAAATAAAGCCGATACCGGCCCCGTTGCCCTGGGTGTTGAAGCCGGGTTCATCAATGTTGTGAACGGTGACCTCGGCCGTTACTTCATAATCCTTCCAGGTCGCCCCTATATCTCCCACAGCTAACATCCGATCATACCCCGGTTCGGCCGTGCGGACGGTGTTCCCTTGAATCTGCCACAAACCATCCACAACCTGAACCAGGTTTTGTAATGGCTGTCCCGAATTCCATTGGATGCTGTATGGCAGCGGCCATGCCTGGAGAGCCGCCCGGTTGACTGTCACAGTCTCCGAGCTTGATTCGCCAGCAGCATCGGTAGCCATGATCATAATTGTGTTGTTTGCCTGGAGATCACTATAGGCGATTTCAATATTAAAGTCGCCCGGTTCGTCCAGACGGCGGTCCGATCCCAGCTTTAACGGTTGTGCAGTACCGCCATTCAGCCGGTATGTCACTGAAGTGAGTGTCTGGAGGGAAGATATATTACCGAGGATGTTGACCCAACGCTGGGGACGGCCGACCTGCCCGAAGTTCTGTTCTGGCCCATACCATACATCAATTGTCGGTGGGCTGGTGGGGGCCAGTGTCACCGGTTGCTCCGACCCAAAAACTAGATTTTCGCTGGGAGAGCCGCCTTCCAGCGGTGGTTTACCGGCCTCGGCTGCAAAGTCCAGGTCCTCCACCTGATTCCCATCACTGGTTGGTGGCGTTAGATCAACGGGCGTCGGATCAACGGCCGTTGCCCCAATCCCCACTGGGGCAACCATCACTAAAAGAAAACCAATTAGAAACAGAATAAATCTGTTTTTCCCACTTTTTGTACTCATGCTTGCTCAAACTCCTTCCTTAAGATACCTTCCGAGCTTAATACATCCTATACACCACCGGTAGCCAACTATCGCTACAAGTGGTAACTCCCACTTTACTACCCCTGTACCATACGAAAAACGACTTACAAGCTAGCTTAAGGCAACGAACCTTTGCTGCTATTCGCTAACAGCAAGACAACAGTCGCTCGCCTAAAAAACCATCCTATATCCTACCAAGCCTCGACAAAAAACAAACTGGTACTTGAGACCTATATTCGATTATTAACAATTCCGCAGCAGGTACACCGCGCAACGTGTTAAACCTAAAGCTCTGAGGTCTTGCTCAACGCTCTACCCCAGAGCTTTCCACATCTCGTTTTGCTGGTTGCTTGAGAGCCATTTATGGCTTGATCTCTGTCGCTTGCGGTAAATCAGCACTCTCTTCACTTAGCGCTACCTTACCGCGACCACGACGGGTGCGCTTGCGTAGATTGGTGGAGGCAAATTGAGGAAAGCGTTTTTCCAATCCTAGCGTCTGGATAGCCAGCGCCAGCATTTCCTTCAACAAGGCACGCTGTAAGAGAAAGGTTATGGAGAGATAAATTAGCGCGCCGATGGCTACCAGTAATCCGAGCGAGATGAAATTTTGTTCTCCGCCGGTCAATTGATGAACAGGCCCCTTTGCCAGGTGAACGACGATGGCCATTAAACCGCCCGCGATGGTAAACGGGATGTTTAACCGGAGTGTTTGCGAGCCGGTTCCTGGCAACAATTTATTCACCTGATAAATGTTGTAAATCATGCTCAGGACATGGGAGATGGAGACGGCGAATGCCACGCCAATTATGCCATAAGGGCCAATCAGCCATAGAACAAGCGGGACCATGATTATCATGCCAAACAAACCCGCATATAAATTGTAGTTGGGCTTGCCCATCGCCATGAAGAGCGGCGAGGAGTTGGCAGAGATCGGCCGCGTCAAAGCATAGAGCGCGAAAATCTCCCATACCGGGATCATCGGAACCCATTGCTGCCCAAAGAGAACAGTTATGATTTCTTCAGCCAGCACAAAGATACCAACGGCCACCGGAACAACGGTCAACATCACCATATTCAGGCTGGACATATATCCGCGGCGGAGCCGTTCGTGATCGTCCTGTACTTTGGCATAGGAAGGCAGCAGCACATAACCAAAGACGGTGTTGCTTACCATACTGGTTAAAGTCGTTGTTTCGTTGTAGGCGCGATTGTAAATACCTAGCAGATCAGTGCCCAGGCGGCGGCCGACCAGCCAATCATCCCAATTGTCCCGTGCATAGCGCAACAACCCGCTACCCGTCGCCGGAATACCATACTGAAGCAAGCTTTTCACCACCGTCCCATCCCAGGGTTGCGGCCGTAGCCAACGCCAAAAACGAGCATAATACCAGGTCAGCAGCAGCCGGGTCAACTGCTGTGCCAAAGTGGAATAGACAAGGCTCCAAACCCCAAAGCCCATCCAGGCCATCGTCACACTGCTCGCTCCATAGACCAGTTGCCCCACTGTCTGCGCGATGCCCACCTCTTTGAATTTGAGATCGCGCTTAAGCAGTGCTTCGGCCACGACCCAAAATCCGTCAACGATCACCATGATAGTGACGACACGCAAGACAGGGACCAGATCCGCGCCACCGCCTAAGAGTGAGGCTAATGGCTGGGCAAAGGCCAGGATTAAGAGATAAGCTAAAACGCTAAAACCGCCGGAGATGCCAAAAGCAAAGTAGGCCACTTTTTTAAGGTCAAGCTGGCTTTGGACAACGGCCGATCTCATCCCCAGGTCGGTCACAAAGTTGGTGATGAATAGCAACAGATTAGCCATTGCCAGCAAACCAAAATCCTCCGGCGTGAGCAAGCGCAACAAAAGGATCGTCACAACCGTCATCACCGGACGGATTGCATAGTTCATAGCAGCGATATAGATACTGCCACGCGCAGTTTTAACCTTAAGGCTCATATTGAGTACCTTCTTAGAAATTTGAGACTAGAGATTGAGAGATTAGGAGACTGAGAGACTCAGCGACTATAATCTCTCAGTCTCCCAATCTCTCAATCTCCTAATCTCTTTTTTATATCTTTTGATAAACCTGCTGCATATACATGTCAGCGATCTGGTTCCAGGTTGGCCCCTGGCGCATGGCCTGGGCATTGGCGCGGCTGCGTTGCAAAAATGCCCGGTCACAGGCATAGCGCAACATGGCAGCAGCAATGCCGTCAACTGAGTTTTTGACCAGCAAGCCATTGACATCATTGCGGACGATCTCGCGGTTGGGCACAAAGTCGGTAGCGATGATTGGCACGCCCAACGCGCGATACTCAATAATTTTGATCGTCGGCTGATATTGCCAGTCCGGGGGGTCTTCGGGCGTGATCGCCAACGCCACATCATAGCTGCTCAGGGTCGCCGGAACGTGGTCATAGGGGATGGGCGGCCGAAAAGCCACCACTTGATCCAAGCCCAGTTGTCTCACCAGACGCTGATAATAGCCATCAGAAATATCTGGGCCAATAAAATCAAGCTGAAAATTAATCGTAGATTTGGTCATCTGCTGCGCCGCCCGCAGGATTTCTTCCAACTTGCGAACACGGGCAATCGAGCCTAAGTATAGAAAGCGCACTTTCTTCTCGGTGTCAATCTCGCTGGCCTGCCCCGCCCCGCTTCCATTGACATGGGGGTCAGAGTAATCGAGGAAGGGTGTGTCCACGCCCAGCGGGACAACCGTGGCCCAGCGTGACCAGGATGGCCCCAGCACCTTTTTCGCCCCTTCCTGGTGCAGAAAGGTGGCGTGGTCAAAGAGATAACGGCAGTAAAGGGTTCGCAATCCATTCGACCAGGAGCTTTTTAATTTACCCAGAAAACCGCGCCCTTCGCGCTGGGCGATCTGGCGATAGTCAATCACAAAGCGCATTCGGCGGGGCATAAATAGTGGCAGCAACCAGACCATCCGCACGGCATTGGGACAAACGTGGACGACATCGGGCCGGTGGCGGCGAAAGAAGAAGCGCAAACGGAACATGAAGCGTACAAAGGCCAATGTCTGCCACAACGAGCGGACTCCGGGCAGGTTGGCGAAACGGCCGCGCGACGGCCGCGGCCCGCGCACTTCGGCCACCTTATGCCCCCCTTCATCCCAAACGATATTGCCCGCCTCGTCATAACCCGCCCACCACGCTTCGTGGCCTTGCTCACGCAAGACGGCCGCCACCTTGGGGTAATCGGGAAATGACCGGGCATAAAACCAAATGTAGAAAACCCGCATGGGTTGCTCCTGAAGATGGGACGCTGATTTTCGCAGATGTAACGCAGATTTTCGCTGAGCTTTATCAAACTATCTGCGTATATCAGCGAAGCATCTGCGAAAATCAGCGTCCAGGCATTATCTTACTATCATCGCCGATGATCATCGCTTGCGGCCGGCCGCAAAGCTGGACTCGTTCACCCACTAACGAGTCGGACAGGACAGCGTGGGCCACCGTCGCATGATCATCAATGATACTGTTCTCAATTACAACATGATCGAGCCGCACATGGCGGCCGACCGTCACATATGGGCCAACCACCGACGCTTCAATGGAAGCCGTCGGATGGATATAAACCGGCGGAATCACGGTGCAGCCATTGATAGCGCGGCCGCTCTCTTCGTCATCCCCATATTGCTCCAGCAAAAACTGGTTGGCCTGGAGACGGTTTTGCGGCGAGCCAACATCAACAATCGAGCGAATTGGCTGCACGCCGATCTTCGCCCCCTGCTCCAGCATCAGTTGAAAGGTGTCGGCCAGGTAATATTCCCCTTTGGTTTGCCGTTCGGCGGCCAACGTTTCGTCCAGCAGTTGCCACAGAGCGCGGCCGTCGCGGAACCAGTAGACACCGGCCAATGCTTGAGTGTATGATCCCGTTGCCGGTTTCTCCACAATCTGGCTGATGAAACCCGCCTCATCCAGGCGCACAACGCCAAATTGGCGCGGATCATCAATGTCCATTACCTGGAAAACGGCCGCCGTTTCTGGCGGTACGCTGGCGGCAATGTCGGCATAGTCCGCATCAATGATGATGTCGCCGAGTGTCACAACCACCTCACCACCCGCTTCCAACAAGTCACGACAGAGCCATAGGGCGTGGGCCTGGCCCAACGCCTCATGCTGCGTGACAAAGTGGAGGTCGAGATGACGATAGTTGTCCTCGACCCAGGTGCGGATTTGTTCGCCCTTATAGCCAACCACCAGGATCACTTCTTCCATGGTCACTTCTTGCATCCGATCAAGAATATGACCAACGACCGTATTATTTGCTACTTGCAGCAAGGGTTTTGGGCGGCTCCAGGCGTGCGGCCGCATCCGTGTCCCATAACCACCTAAGAGAACTATGACTTTCATTTCGCCCTCTGGCCTAACGCATCATCTGGCAGACAAAGGCGAAACTGCTGCCCCGGTCACTGGAATGCGAAGATTAGCGGCCGTTATAACCATGCGGATGCGCCAGATGCCACTTCCACGCGCTCTCGATCATATCGTGCAAACGTGGGTAGACTGGCTCCCAGCCCAAATCATGGTTGATGGTCTCGCTGCTGGCGATCAATACATCCGGGTCGCCGGGGCGACGCGGCCCAATTTCGGCTGGTATCGGATGACCGGTGATTTCGCGGGCGGTGTCAATCACTTCTTTGACGCTGTAGCCGCGGCCGTTACCCAGATTATATTTGCGGCTGCCCTGTTCCAACGATTGCAACGCCAGGATATGCGCCTGCGCCAGATCGACCACATGGATGTAGTCGCGGACACAGGTTCCATCGGGGGTGTTGTAATCGTCGCCAAAGATTGTGACCTGCTCGCGCTGGCCCAATGCCACCTGCAAGACGAGGGGGATGAGATGGGTTTCGGGATCATGGTCCTCGCCCCGTTCTTCCGTCGCCCCACATGCGTTAAAGTAGCGCAAACAGGCATAGCGAAGGCCATAGACACGATCTAACCAGTAGAGGTAACGCTCCAAAATATGCTTTGACTCCCCATAGGGGCTGCCCGGCACAATGCGTTCCGTCTCGGCAATCGGCAATCGTTCGGGATCATCAAAGAGGTTGGCGGTGGAGGAGAGAATGAAACGGCCGACCTGATGCTCAACCGCGCTTTGCAACAGATTCAAGCCGTTGACGATGTTATCACGGAGATAGAGGAAGGGCTTTTCCCAGGACTCACCCACGAGTGTATAGGAAGCAAAGTGCATGATCCCATCTGGCCGGTGGGCAGCCAGCGCGGCATCAATCGCACCCTTGTCCGCCAGATCGCCCTGGATAAAGGTCGCGTCGGGGTGAACGGCTCCCGCATGACCCTGATAGAGATTATCGAAGACGACAACCTCATTGCCCGCTTTAATCAGTTGTTCAACGGTGACGCTGCCGATATAGCCCGCCCCACCAGTTACAAATACTTTCATCTTCAATCGTTTCCTTTACGATGTAGGATTCACACAACGTATCATTCTTTCGACACGAATGGCACAAATTTAACTAAGGAAAAGCAATTCGTACTATCCGTACGATTTGTGTCAAAGTGTGTAAGCCCTATGATAGTTTCTATTGTTCAACCACAGAACATAGCGGATCAAGGTTACAAGTAGGCTTACGGGGAAGAGGAACGGACGGCCGCAAACCCAAAAATCCAATACTTATTCCTGTTGAGACGGGGGATAGAGTATCTGATCAATCTCCGCCAACACATCTGTCAAATCTGGCGGCTCAGACTCCAGTACTCGATCACCCACATGCTTGCGGTGAGGAGCACCTCTTGCTCCTAGCTCTAACAGTTCACTCACACTCAATCTTGAACCATCGAGGAATCGCACTTCTACGCTGAATGAAGCCCCTTCAAGTGTGGCTCTCGAATGCAACTGTTTGATAGTTATATCGCCTCGTCGCAACAGTATTGTCTCTAAGCGGCTCAAGTAGTTGGCTAGTCTGGTCATGCCAGCTCCGCTACCTCTGGGCGAACAGCAGCACGCATGAGAGCAACTTCAAGTGATCGTTTTGTTTTCATAAAGAGTGTGTAAACTACCATCCACTCAAAGTAATCATCCACATCGTCATCCAGCATGTCACTTTCATATTGGTCGTAAAATTCCTGCGATGACATCCCATACTGCCGTTCAAACTGTGACAGCTCTTCAGCAAGCATCTGCAGATCATCAATGGGGTTGGCGGCCGCCATCGCTCCTTCCAGGTCGGCACGAAATTGTTCTGGAGTGGGCATCTCGCCCGAATAGCTTAATTTAGGCATTTGTCTCTCCTAGACCGTAGTTGACCAATATCCGTAGAAACCTGGTTTCTATTTGTCGTTATTATAGCATGTGTCTGGCACAAACGAGGAGAAAGTCAGACAGCATTCAACGTGAAGCAGACGTTGAATCATCCTGCTGGTATAGAAATTATGGTGAAGTAAAAGCAGGTTTTGGTGTTTTGAAAGATTGAGCTTTTGTTCACTCTTTAGTTAGAGAGGACAAAGCAGCGGCCAGGGTGTCAAAGACAGGAAACGGCCGCATCTCCTCCGCCCCCGGCAACCTCTCTTGCTCTTTCCCCCGCCCAGTACGCAGCAAGATGGATTGGGCAACCCCGGCTGCGCGTCCGGCGGCGACATCGCTGAGCGCATCACCGATCATCACCGAATGGCCGAGATCAAGCCCCAACGCCTCGGCCGCTTGCAACAACATACCCGGCTTTGGTTTGCGGCAATCACAATGGGCGTCCGGCGCGTGGGGACAGATGAAGGCGGCGTCAACGCGGCCGCCCGCCCCGCGGATCACCTCGATCAGCCGGTTATTGATCGCTTCGATCTCCGCCAACGGCACAAAGCCACGGCCGACCACCGACTGGTTGGTGACGATCACAATCGCATAAGGCTGCTCGCTAAAGGCAGCTAACGCCTGCACCGCCTGGGGGTAAATTTCAACATCCGCCCACGAACGGACATAGTTGCTGCGATTTTCAATGATCACCCCATCGCGGTCGAGGAAAAGGGCGGGACGGCCGTTTGTTTCTGGCATCAAGACTATTGCAACGTAGTGACAATCCTCCGGATTGTCTACGCACTATCCCGCGCCATCTCGCGCAGCCGCTTGGTAACCAGATGTTCCAGCACGAGGTGAATATCTTCCACCTGCTCGATGATGTCGCTGGGCACATGGAGATGAATCTGTGACAGTGCGCCCAGCTTGCCGGCGTCAAAACCGGTGAAGCCGACGGTGATCGCCCCGCGTTCATTCGCCAACTCCATCCCGCGCAAAACATTGGGGGAGTTGCCGCTGGTAGAGATGCCGATCACCATATCCCCCGGTTGCAGCAAATTCGCCAGTTGCCCGGCAAACACGCTGTCATACCCTTCATCATTGGCAAAGGCGGAGAAAATCGCCCAATTATCGGTCAGGCCGATCACACGGAAGGGCTGCCAGTTAGGGAGGCGTGTGTTCTTCGCTAGATCACAGACGAAGTGGGTAGCGGTAGACGCGCTGCCGCCATTGCCCATGATGAATATCTGGCGGCCGTCTACCCGCGCCTGGTGCATCGCATTGATCAACTGGTTGATCGGTTCCGGATCAAGGCGGTCCAATGTCTCTTTTAGTTCCTCAAAATAACCATGAATCATTTCCACATGGTCGGTGGCGAGTGTGTTTAGCATCTGTTTTCCTCATTTGTAAGCAGAGACTGAGAGATTGGGAGACTATAATCTTCACTCTCCCAATCTCCTAGGCTCTCAATCTCTTTCTTTATCGTTGATAATCAAAAATCACCTTACTCCCATCCTGTCCCAAATTAAAGGGAAGTTCCTGGAGCTGGTGCAAGGCGTCGCGTAAGTTTTCTTGTTTTTCGGAGGGGCAGTAGAGCAATAAAAAGCCACCACCGCCAGCCCCGGCCACTTTACCGCCGGTTGCACCCGCTTTGCGGGCGGCCTGGTAGAGGTCTTCGATATCCGTATTGGTAATCCGGCTGGCGAGTTGTTTTTTTAATTGCCAGCTTTCATGGAGCAAGTCGCCAATGGCGTCAATATTACCCTTTTGCAACTGATCACACGCCTGATGGGCTATCTCCTTCATCTCACCGAGGACGCTTTCGCGGCTGCGAATATTGTCCTTCTGTTCACTCAGAATGGAGTCCGCCTTGCGGGTGACGCCAGTATAGAACAGGAACAGATTGTTGTTCAAGCGGCGCAGCGTGTTGGTATCCAGGCTGATCCGGTTCGCCACAATCTCGCCGCTGGTCTTAAACTCAATAAAGCGCAGACCTCCATAGGCGGCAATATATTGGTCCTGTACGCCAATCGGTTTGCCGAGAATATCAATTTCGATCTCACATGCTTCTTTTGCCAGTTGCTCCGCCATCACCAGTTCTCGTTGCAAGGCGTACATGGCATGGAGCGCGCCCACCGTGACCGTGCTGGAGGAACCAAGACCGGACCCTGCCGAGGGAATATCACCCATCGTTGTGATCTCCACTCCTTCACAAATCCCGGTCATACGCAGGGCTTCGCGAATGAGTTCGTGTTGGATGTCATCTACCTTATCCACCATCTCCGTGCGCGTCCAACCGACACGAAGTTTTTTGTCGAAGCGTTTCTTAATGGTGACAAAAATGTATTTATCAATGGCCGAGGACAACACACAGCCGCCATGTTGCAAATAGTAGCCAGGGAAATCGGTGCCGCCACCAAACAAGCTGGTACGCAGCGGAGTCTGGACAATAATCATGGGTACTTCTCCAATTAAAATTATGAAGGATGAAGGATGAGGGATGAAGGATGAATTTCATCCCTCATCCTTTATCCCTCTCCTAGCGGGTTACATCGCGCAGCAACAAATTATTGCTGAGCGGCCGCCAATTTTTGCGAATCCACCAACCCATATACAGGTAGCAGGAAGCGCGGTCCACCAACCCGACCGGCGAGCGACTGATCGAACCAAGATGCTCTCGCAGTAGACGCCAGTGGGGAAAGGTGATTTTACCAGCCCGTCGTGGATCATACCATGCTTGCTGCGCCTGGGCGGACTTATTTCCCCCCCAGGATTGTGCTTCGTGGTGGCGATAGAAGAATAGATATTCCGGCACTTCATAAAATCGGCCGAGCAAACTCATCTCGCTCAGCAAAGGGCGGTCGGAACCGGCGTATTTGCCGATCAGCCGCGTGCGTCCCAACACCTCTTTCCGCATCAGGCCAAAAACGGCCACAATAGGGTGGGGGTCCACCACAAACTCAAAGAAGCGTTGCCGTGCGCTGGGTGAATAAGCGTTGCGCTTGCCAGGATAATCCTTGATCACATTCCCCCGACTATCAATCGCCCTGGCGCGTGTATAGCACAGCACCACGGAATGATCACGCTCCAATACCTCAACGCAATGTTCCAGATATTCCGGGGCGCAAATGTCATCGGCGGCCGACCACTTAAAGTACGCCCCTCGCGCCACCTCAAACGTATAGTTGTAATTGGCCGACGCACCGAGGTTCTCCGGTTGGCGGATGTAGCGAATGCGGCCGTCTTTCGCCGCATAAGCACGACAAATCCGCTCTGTGCTGTCCGTCGAGGCGTTGTCGGAGATGATTAGCTCAAAATCCTTATAGGTCTGAGCCAACAGGGCATCGAGCGTCTGAGCGAGAAACTGCTCACCGTTATAAACAGGTAATCCAATACTGACTCTTGGGCTATCGTTCGACATCGTTATCGTCTACAGGCGTTACGCATCTCGACACGTATGGCACCAATTTCACGAAAATAGAGCGTAGATTCATGTCATTCGTGTCGAAAAAAGTTGTTACGGCATAAGTCCTGGTCTATATAGAAAGTGGGTTTTTCGCGCTTAGTGGAGGATACCGATACTTATAAAAACCCAGTTTCTATAGGTCTTTCTAGGGCTTGCCTTTTTGCAGGCCAAGATTTTTCAGCGTGCGTCGCACCATGCGCTGGGATGTGTCCCGCGCACGGAGAGCGATTTGAGTTGATCCCCGGCCGCTAACCCGCGAATAGAGCCGCACTGCGCTGCGGCCGACTAAGGCCGGGACCTTAAGCCGCGCCGACGACGGCACGGGCGTCGGCAAATACCCCAACTGTTCCATCTCTTTGCGTCCCAATCGCTGGCAAAGATAGATTTCTTCCGGTGAAAGGGATTTGCGCCACTTCTCGACGGCCGCTTTGCTGACGCCCTTCCCCGGTTGCGAAGCGGGTTTGCCTTCCTGTGCTTGTGTGGCCGAGTTGACCCAACCGACTGCCAGCATCTCCGGCCGGAAAGGCACGCCAACAAATTGACAGATATGGCGCACCGTCGCTTCGGGATCGGCCGCCAAATCCTCATAGCGTACCGTCAGGATATGTTCGGGATAAGCACGCCGGGCGTCGGCCGCGGCATTGATCGCTTCCTTCCAGAGCATGGTGTCCAGCAAGGGGTCGTAATTGGTGGAGTGATCGGCCGATACGCCTTCGCGGCTCTCTTTCTCTTCCAGCCATTCATCATCACCCCGCCGAATCTTGCGTGAAGCCAATGTCGCTCGTGGGTCGCGTACTAACTCCACTACCCGCGCATCGGGATGCAATTGCAAAATGTGCTTCAGGAAATTGACATGCTCCGGCGTCTTTTCCAGCCAGCGTTCTTTGCCGTTCAACCGGGTCAGATGATCCATCACCAGGCCAAACAAAGGGGCATGGGTGTGGTGGCGCTGTTGTTGCGCGGCCGTCACTATCTCCTCAAACTGTGCATCCGTCAGCCCAAAGTCGGCCAGGCTATAGCGGTCTCGTTGCTGGTGGGCGCGTTTGAAGCCGAGGTAGGCCAGCTTGATCAGAAACAGCAGATAGCTGCGCAACACCTCATCACGGCTGAGATCGGGAAACTCGGCGCGAATCTTGGCTAAGTCCTGGAAGAAATGGGTCTCCCCAGCGGCCGCAAAGAGGGATGGATCTTTGCGCAAAATCGTCTTTAACAGGCTGGTCCCGGTGTGGATGTAGCCAACGATGAAGATCGGCCCGACTGCCACAGCAACATCCGCCGCTCCAGCCGGAGCCGATTTCACCTTCAGGTTAATTTCTGCTGCCATGGACGACGTTCTCCTGTACATGTTCGGCCGCTTGCGCCGTCGCTCCATTGCGATAGACCGTCCCAGAGCGATTGGGGATGTTGGCCGCGTCAAGCTGCTCCAGCAATCCTTCGCACAACGCCTCTACTTCGGCCGACAGGCGCGAGCGGCGCCCTTTGCCAATGGACTGGGGGTGGACATCCTTCACGATCTTATCACCGGGATAGGAAATCCCTAGGAAGGCATAGAGCCGTTGCATCACGTCAGACGGCCGCCGCACCAGCTCCTCATAGCGGCACATCATCACACGCGGATTGTGGTCTAGCCCCTGTTCAAAGAACAGGCGATTCCGCGCATACCAGAAGAGGGCGGCCGCGTCATAGGGGTTCATCTCTTCGGAGAAAAAGCGGCGAATAGTCTCCCTCGTTTCCTCCGATACGTTCTCCGAACGCCAGTTGTGCGGCTCCTGGAGGACAATCGGCCGCAAATCCTCAATCCCCTGGCCCCGGCCAAACGCCTTCAAGTTCGAGGAGGCAACATCTTGAAAGTGGCGATAGAGCCAGATGATCTTCGATTGGGGAAAGAAGGTGAGCAATTCATTCGCCCGCTGTGACTCCACCAATGGCTTCATCACCACAATCGGCACGCGGTCCTTTTCCAGCGTCGCCTTTACATGGGGCAAGGGGTTCAGGCGAATGCGTTCAATCGCATCCTGAGCGGACAACTCGCTGGCCTCGCGGTAAATTTTAATTCTGAAGTCACGCTCAAAAATCCAATAGGTCATAGAGGTCCCGGAGCGTTGGCAGCCCTGGATCATCACAATTTGCTTTTGGCCATCATGTCGCCCCAACCCTATTCGCTGATAGAGGTCCTTATAGGTTCGCATCAGACCAAAGGAGATATTTTTGAACGTCAGGTCAGATAGTTTAATGTTATATGGCATGGCGGTAAATCAATCTCTTAGTCTCCCAGTCTCTTAGTCTCTGCGATTAAGAGACCGGGAGACTGAGAGCGTTTTAGAAAGCCTCAGTCCGTATACCCCTGCCGCCAGATTTCCAGCGGCCGGCCGAGCAGCTCTTCAATCGCCCGCACATCGTCTTCCAGCAAACGCCAGAGCGTCTGCTTGACGGCGGCCGAAAACTCCGGCTTGGTCTCCAACCGGTTCGACAAGAAACGGTGGCGGACGGGCTGGCGAATCGAAGCGGGGACAACGGTGCGGATTTTCTGGAATACACCAGACTTGACAATGCTGCGCACAGATTCATATTTTAAGTACGGTTCCCCGACCGTCTTATGCGCCGGTGACGTATCTATTTCTAAAAAGGGAGCGGGATCAATGCCCAAGAAATCGGCGATTTGCTGCAAGGTGGCAATTTGATCGGCCGTATACTCCTCAAAGACCAACAAGAGGATATTTTCACGCTCGAACAGCTCCAGATACGGCCGAATCTGCACCGCATAGCGGCTACGATTCAGGTAAGCTGGTTGGTTCAACACCGACCACTCTGGCGGCGCGGTGTCAATGCTGCGCACCAGATTATGGGAATAGTGGGAGATGATCCGCTCCACCGGCTGGCGCATGATGTAGATCAGCTTCAAATCCGGGTTGTACTCATACAGCCGCTTATGGGTGTCCAGCCATTCGGGCAAAAACGTATAGTAGGTGGAGGCTTCGCCACACAACTGGCCCGGTCGGGGGGAGTAAAGCTGATGGTACTCAGTAAGCCCGGCCCTCCAATCTTCCGCCTTATTGAAGTAACCTGGTTCCTTTTCGGCGCAAAAGCAGATTTGTGGATGTTCGGCCAGTTGCCGGGCCAAACTCGTTGTCCCACACTTCTGTGCACCAATCAGCATGAAGTCTACAAGCATTCCAATACACCTCTAGTGGCTAGTGAATAGTTTCTAACCACTAGCCACTCTCCACTACTTCGCGTCCGATTCGTAATAGGCGTAGTTGCCGTTTGGCTCGGCGCGGTTGACGACTACTTCCATTGATTTCACGCGCACGTTGGACAACTGCTGGCGTACCGTCTGCACATCGCTGCGGCGCGTTTGCGATTGGGCAACGACGAGGATGACATTATCGGCCGAAGGGGCCAACACGGCCGCGTCCGCCACCGACAACAACGCCGGGGTATCGAGAATAACAAAGTCAAACTGCCGCTTCAGTTGAGCGATGACCTCCAGCATTTGCTGCGAACCTAATAACTCAGTCGGGTTCGGCGGCAGCGGGCCGCTGGTAATCACCTGCACTCGTGGGAAGGCTGAGTATTGTATCGCCTCTTCCAACGTCACTTCGCCGGTCAGGATGTTGGTCAGCCCGCGCTTGTTGGGCAGATCAAAGAGTTTATGCACGGCCGGGAGACGCAAGTCGCAATCCACGACCACCACCTGACGACCGGACTGGGCAATTGTCACTGCCAGATTGGCGCTGACGGTTGATTTGCCTTCGCCGCGCTTCGCGCTGGTCAGCAAGACTACCTGGGTCAGATCGGGGTCGCCTACAGCCAGGATGTTGGTGCGTAAACGCCGGAAAGATTCCAGTTGCGGATAATGACCACTCCCCAAGCGGGCGATATGGAGTTCTTCTTTGGCCACCGGAATACGGCCGACGGTCGCCATCTGGGTCGCTGCTTCGATTTGCTCGGCCGTATACAAAGTCGTGTCCAGATTATCCAGCAGGAAGGCCAGACCAATGCCGCCCACCAGACCAATCAGCAAACCGAGTCCAATGTTCAGCGGATGGCGCGGGCTGGCCGGTTGGCGCGGTGGTTGCGCCGGTTCCACCACCGAGATGGCGTTTTCCTGCAAAGCTTCATTCAAACGGGCCTCTTCATAGCGGTTGAGCAAGCTGGTATAGGCTTGCTCGGCCGCTTCCCAGGTTTGTCGCGCACCCGAAACCAGGACTTCATTGTCAGGCGACTCCGCCAGGACGCGATTAAACTCATCCAGCGCCTCATTCCGTTGTAGCTCGGCCTGTTGCAACTGGTCCTCAAGGATTTGTTGCAAGGTGCGCCCTGTACCGCCGCTATAGAACTCGCGGTTTTGCTCTACCAGCAGATCGGCCGCTGCATTGGCGATATTGCTGGCATCCTCTGGATTGGTCGCTTCGGCGATGACACGAATCAGCTCCGTGCTGGGGATCAGTTGCACGCTAACCGTTGGCAGCGAATCCAGCCCCAATTCATCGCGTAGTTGTTGCCGGGCGGTGTTGCCGGTGATAATCCGCGCATAGGTATTCAGCAGACGCTCGGTATAGCCGATGTCCGGGCGGACACTCGTTCCTTGTCCGCCACCAACCGTCAACACGCGCAATGTCGTCGAGGCGACATACTTTGGTGTGCTTAAAAGGGAAATGGCGGTGGCAACGGCCGTACACAACAGGATTGCCAAGATCACCACCCATTTTCGTCGTCCTAATACTGAAAAATAGGATCGTAATTCCATTGCTCATTAACTCCTAACAGCCTTGCACGAACTTCCCAGAGGCTCGACCATCAAACGGTGGCTTGCCACCTCTATGGACCCACTGATCCGCTACAAAGCTTCAATTGATTCTCATCTATCAGCATAATTGCCATAAATTACGAACATTCTTGCGAAAGTTGTAGCGACAATCCTCTGGATTGTCGTTAGACGCTACCGACACAGACAATCCAGAGGATTGTCGCTACGTTCATCTCACGCCGCTTCGGCGTATAACTGCTCGTACCGCTGGATAACCGTCGGCCAGCGATAATGTTCGCTGACCCACTCATGGGCGCAATCCGCCAGCCGCGCCATCTCGCGCGGGTTAGCCAGCGACCATTGCAACTTGGCGCGTAAATCGGCCACATCGGCACTCTTAAAGAACACCGCCTGCTCAGGCAGGACCTCGCGGTTTTCAGGAATGTCGCTGGCGACCAGTGGCGTCTTCAATGCTGCCACTTCCAACAGGGTCGCCGCCATCGCCTCGTAAGTCGTGGGGAACACAAATATCCGCGACAGCGCGACGAGGCCAAACAATAAATCCTTATCGGCGATGAAACCGGCAAAGCGCACGCGGCCGTCGGCCAACTCATGCAGCTTTTGCGTATACTCCGGCACCTGGCTCGTATCACCAACGACCAGGAGTTTAATATTTTCGCTCATCCCCTGCATCGCTTCCAGGACAAAGTGACAACCCTTGCGCGGTACAACGCGGCCAGCGGTAAAGATGATAAATTGACCGGGGACTAGATCATGTTCGGCCAACAGCGCCCGCGCCCGCGCCAGATCCGGCTTCAACTCATCAATGCCAATCGGCAGATAGATCACCGGTTTATTATACCGCGCTTCCAGGTAAAGCTTGTCCGGCTTGGAGACACTGGTACGCACGTTGGAGAGATGCATAAAGGGAATTTCAGTCAGGCGCAGCAGCGGCTTAAACTTACCCCACTTACTCAATTCCTCCGGCTCCTTGCCCAGCAAGCCGTGGGCGGTAGAGATAACCGGATAGCGCAGGCGCAGAATAGGCAAGACAAAGCAAGTCTCTACGCTGTGGACATTGATCAGATCATAATCCCCAAAGAAGAGGGCATGGAGCGCGGAAAAGAGGAACAGCAAGGGAGCGTGGAAAAATTTCCCCGGCAGCGTGGGAATCCGCACCAACTTGATGCCAGGGATGACCACATCGGCCGCTACCTCGCGCTTGCTGACGTAGATGATCGGCTCAAAGCGTTCGCGATCAAAGCGGTGGGCGATCTTCTCCACCACCCCATCCACACCGAGCCGCGCAGGTAAGGCTTTAATTCCAATAAAGGCGATTTTCTTTTTCTTCATGGTGTCGTTACCAATACAACTGTTTTCAAAAATAGCTTAGACAGAACCACAATCGGCCGATTACTTGGCTGATTCAAACGCAAAGGCGCAGAGACGCAAGGAAAACGCCATGAACTCGCTGCACCTCTGCGTTAAATACTTTAGGTAGATTCTAAACATACTGACGTTCGACGGCCGCTGGCTGGCCGACTTCTAATCCCGGCAACACTCGCCGGTAGGCGGCCATTGTTTGCTCATAATGACTCTCTGGCCCGTTGATTCGTTCCACCTGTTGGCGGCCGTTGCGCCCCATCTGGATCGCTTCCTGGCGATGGTCGAGTAGGAACTGCATCTTCCGCGCCAACTGTTGAGCGTTCCCCGGCTCAAAGAGCAAGCCGTTCCAGCCGTCGCGCACCTGTTCGGGAATGCCACCAATGGCTGCGCCGACAACCGGTGTGCCGGAGGCCAACGATTCAATCACCGTCATCGAGTAATTTTCATACCACTCCGAAGGGACAACGGTAAAGGCCGCCCGTTTGACCACATCATTCAATTGGTCCGTGTTCAGATGTCCAAGAAAGCGCACGTTCGTCAGATTGTGGTCGGCGACAAATTGCTTCGCATCTTCTTCCAACTCCCCTGCCCCGGCGAGGTACAGTTGGGCGTTGGTCTTAAGGTGACGCATCGCTTCCAGCAGCGTTAGCACGCCTTTGACAGCAACCAGACGGCCGACATAAACAAAATAGTTTTCCGGCGCATAATAGGGCTGGAAGTTGTTCGGATTAATGAAATTGGGGATCGCCTCAATCGGCTTTTTGATCCCATGTTCGACCAGCTTATCGCGCAAGAAGCGACTTGGTGAGATAAATAGGTCAATATTCGGCTCATAGAGGCCGAACACCTCATGGAAATACATCTCTAATCCGGCCAAAAAGCTGGCGGGGAGTGAACCACGCTTGCAACGCTGGCGGACGATGTTGTAATAGCGATGGCCTTTACAATTTTCACAGATGCGGCCGTGCGAAACAAAAGTCGTATTCGGGCAGACCATCTTGTAATCGTGCAACGTATGGACAACCGGTAGACCGGCCGCTTTCAGTGGCGGCAAGATCGAGGTAGACATCTCGTGGATGAAGCCGTGAATGTGAACGAGGTCGGGCTTCGTGTCGGCGACGATCTGCTCTACCTTACGCTTAGCCTCGCGGGAATAGAGGATCCGTTCGGTCACACGCAGCTTCGGTTTCACCCCCGGCTTCGCCAGCTCTGTCGGAAAATCAATGTAGCTGGGAAAGTACCCCTCGTACTCGGATGGCAGGTTCTTCGGATGGGCCATTGTGAAGGGAATGACCTCATGCCCATGCGCCTCCAACAGATCGGAAAGGTCAAAGAAGCACCGTTCCCCCCCGCCGCGCAGATAGTTAAAGCTATTGATCATCAAGACTTTCATGCTGTTTCCTGCGGGATAGTGGATAGTTGTCAGTGGCTAGTGGATAGTAGATAGATACTCGCCACTATTCACTAACCACTAATTCCTTGCGGTTGCGATAGAGGCTGGGATCAACGACGGCGGCCATTGCCTCAGTATCCAGCTTGCCACCTAAGAAGTCATTGATGCGGCCGATCTCCGGCATCGGGTTCGCCAGCAAGTCGGCATAACGGGTGAAAAGCACCTGCATGTGGGGCTGTTTTGCCATCCAGCTTTCGATTCCCGCCAGATGCTTCTTGAACAACGCTTCCACTTGGGCGTCATCCATCTGATCGGGGTCTTCGCCACGATTGATGATCATCTTGCGCTGAGAGGCCAATATCTCCGGGATGTCGCGGCGAATGAAGACGACGCGATACTCATATCCGGCCGGTAAGTATTGCAATAGATAGGAAATAACCTTGACGACCTTACCTTGTGCCTCCGGCAACCAGGCGGTATCCCCCTTGTCCAGTTGCTTGACGCGCTCAAATTCGTAATAGCCCTTGGGGTTATCAATATCGGCCGTGCGTAGCTCATCGGTCAACGGCTGGATACCGCCCGCTTCCAGCATCTTCATCATCATCGAAGTCCCGGAGCGCGGCAGCCCGGAGACGATGGTGATCGCTTGCTTCTGTTGCTTGTGGTTGGACTTGAAGCGTCCCAAAAATCGGTTCATTACTTTTTGTTTTTTCGACACGAATTTCACGAATGGCACGAATACATTAGCAAATCATTCGTGATATTCGTGTCATTCGTGTCAAAAATATTATTCAACGTAGCCCAGCTTCTTTAAATGTTCTGCCAGTCCCGCCATTTCCGCTTCGCTCATCTCGTCTGTCATGGAAACGGCCGACTGCTGCCCTTGTTGCAGATGTTGTTCGATCAGGCGGCGCATCTCGGCCGCCTTTTGCGGCATGGATTTTGCCAAATTCTTCGTTTCTTCGGGGTCGGAAGCCAGATCATAGAGTTCTTCCGGCACACTGCTGTTCTCGGCGTCATAGGCATATTTCCAGCCCTGGTAGCGCACGCCGTAGAAGCTCGATGGTTGGTGGGAGTTCTGGCAAGTTTCGATGAAGGCCGGAAGTGGGGCCAGGGCGTCCCCTTCGATGAAGGGCAGCAGGCTGCGGCCGTCGGCCGTTTCGGGGATGTCCTCGCCCAACCCGGCCAGGTCGAGGATGGTGGGCATAATGTCAATCTGCCGAACCTGCTCATCAATCACTTGTCCGGCGGCCGAACCCTTGTGGCCGGCGACCACAAAGGGAACACGCACCAACGAATCATAGACATGGTAGCCATGCCCGGTCATCGTCGCCAGCGGGCTGCCTACCAGCCCCAGGCGATGTAACAGGCGGGTGGTTGTAAACCAGGACTCGCGCAAGGAGGCAATCGCCTTGCGCCGCCGCTTGACCCACACACTCTTTGAACTATTCGACGCGCTGCCGGTCAGCGACTTTTTGACAAATTCCACCCGCGCCTCAACGCTGTTTTCCGGGATTTTTTCGCCATGATCGCCGGTGACAATCACAATTGTGTTGTCGTCCAATGCCGCAAATAGCTCGCCTAACCGCGCATCGTAGCTGCTGATCGCCCGGTCATACTCCGTCTTGCCATATTCCGCACTGTTGTATTGTGGCAAAATCTGGCGCGGCCGATGCACCCCCCAGAGGTGAAGATAAGTAAACCAAGGCCCGTTCAATTCCCGGTTGCGAAAACGCGCGATCAATTCATCGCCCCAGGCTCCCAAGAATGGGGCTTGCACGCCATCGCGGAACTCATAATGGTCGAAGCCCCGATTCAAACGATAAAAAGCGTTCAGGGGGCCGGTTGCTTCGGCATAGGTATGGTAGCCATTGGCCGACAGGATTTCCGCCAGCAATGGGACTTGATCAGCCACCCGCGCCCCTACCATCGCCCGCACCCCATGTCTGTTGGGATACATACCGCTAAACATGGTGGTCATACAGGGGATGGTCATTGAGTTGGCGGTGATCAGATGGGAAAAAAGGGTTCCCCGCTGCGCCAGGGCTTGCAGGTTCGGCGTGCGCGCACTGCGGTCGGCGTCAAAGGCGCGATCGGCGCGTAAGCAATCAATGACAATCAGTAAAATATTAGGCTTGCTTGAAGCCGGCTTGTTTGAAGCCATTCAATCTACCTCTACTTGCGATTCTAAACTCTTTTTAGAACGCCTCCAAGACGGCCGTTCGCCTGGTTGGCGGCCGAATGCTCCATACATTGGAGGCTCTATTGATCACGCAGAAGGGCTAGGCGATAAACACGGCTGCCTGACCAAAGCCCGACAGCCGCGATCCACCCACTACCATTAAAATGAAGCTCAAAAGAGCAAATCACTCACTGTTATAGTAGTTTAGAAGACTTACGATCAACCTGAAGGCTGAAAATGCAAGCGGCTCACGCAAAGCACGCTACGACGCAAAGTATAAAACAGTTAGCGACCTTTGCGTCTTTGCGTGAGGCAAAACAAAGCATGACATTCCAGGGAAGATAACGCAACCTTTAGGACAGTATTGCGTAATGTCTATCAGAAAAATCGCCTGAGTAATGAAAGCCTCTGGGGCCTAAGTTTTGGCTCTTGCCTGATAATTACAGCAAGACCTCAGAGGTATATTGAGTGGAGGGCAATCTACCATGTCTGACAACATTAAATCATTAGATGAAAAGCCGATGTCATCACGGCGGCAGAGTCGTTCTATCTTGTGGCCTATTTTACTGATCGGTGGCGGCGTTCTGCTGCTGCTCAGCAATATCGGTGTGGTTTCTGGTTTGAATTGGGCGGCCGCCTGGCGGCTTTGGCCGCTGCTGTTGATTTTCATCGGCCTGGATGTGATCCTGCAACAGGCCTCCCCGCCAACCGGCACGCTGCTCAGCGGCCTGGTTGGGGTGGCGGCCGTTGCCGTCTTTGGTTATGTCCTGTTCACCGGCAATGTACTGTGGGGAGCAGCCGTTCCCGAAGACGCCAACGAGCCGCGTATTGAAACCTTTGAACTTCCCGCCGCCGGAATTGAATCGGCCGAGATCACGCTCGACCTGGGCAACTCGGCAACAGAGGTACATCCGCTGCAAGGGGACACCAATCTGATTGATGGCTCGATCTATACCAGCGGCGAGCTTAAATTTGATACCGAGGTAGAGGACGGCCACGCCGAGGTAGTTGTTGGCGAAGATAATGTAAGCTGGTTCTTTAACCCCTCCGCCTGGTTCAGCGATGAACCCGGCCAAACGTGGCAGTTTAATCTGAACACTGATATTCCAACCGATTTGCGAATTGACATGGGCAATAGCTCGGCGACGGCCGAACTTGGAGCGCTGACCCTCACCTACCTGCGAGTGGAAGGGGGCAATGGTTCCCTTCGCGCGGTCTTACCGCCAGGAAATTACGAGGCTGATATTGACAGCAGTAATGGTTCAATGCGCTTTTCTCTACCGGAAAGCGGCGAACAAGTGATGAATGTGGAAAGCGGAAACGGCAGTATCACGCTCTTCTTGCCTACAAACATGGAGGCGCGAATTGAGTTTGATGAGGGGAATGGCGGCATCAATGTGGATGGTTCACGCTTCAGCCTAGTCCGTGGAGACGATGACGACGGCGTCTATGAGACAGCCAACTACGGTACGGCGGCCGACCGCATCACCCTGGAAGTTGATTCAGGCAACGGCAGCATCTCCATCCTCGAACCCTAACCTCTTCTACTTATAGAAACCGGGTTTCTTGAGCAACGCAGTTGCCGAAACCCGGTTTCTAGGATTCTACAGCAAGATTGGCTGCTGATTCACCCGACACGACTCCGCTTCAACGATGCTTAAGATCTGCTCCACAGCTTTCTCTTGCTCATCCTCATCGTTGACCACGCAGTAGTCAAACTCATTGATACGTTTCATCTCTTGCACGGCCGTTGCTATTCGCAAGTTTAAACCCTCGCCGGAATCAGATTGTCGTTGCCTCAATCTCTTCGCCAACGCCTCGCGGCTATCGGTGGTTAAAAAAATCGAGATCGCCGTCGGCAGTAATTTGCGTACCGTCGCCGCCCCCTGCACGTCTACACGCAAGATTACATGCTTGCCATATTCAATGGCTTCTCGAATTTGCTTTTTGGGAATCCCCTTAAAATCATTATAGACGAGCGCGTACTCCAACAACTCATTCTCGTTGATCATCCGCGCAAACTCATCGCTACTAACAAAGAAGTAGTCACGACCTTCGACCTCCCCTTCTCTTGGCGGTCTCGTTGTTGCCGTCACCACAAAGCGAAAATCGTCCGGCCGTCGCTCCAAGATCATCTGGGCAATTGTATCTTTGCCCACCCCGGAAGGGCCGGAGAGAATAATCAACCGCGGGTAACGTTGGCAGCCCGTAAAATCCATTGCCATAGCATCATTACCTTTCTACAATACGAAGTATAATTCGGGTTCGATAGGAACCACTGCTAAAAACGGATCGGCAAGAGTTGCACGGACTTTCTGCTTCTTATCCGTGTTCATCCGTCCAATCCGTAATGGAGTTTGAAACTCCGAACTGAGATCAGCTACGATTTTATCAAACTTTTTTTTAAGAGATAAAGCAGCGCCATGCCACTCTATGAATATATCTGCCAAAATTGTCACCGCCGGGTGCGCCTCTTTTTCTCCTATGCGGAGTATGACAAGGCCGAGCCAACCTGTCCCCATTGCCAGAGCAAGCAGTTGAAGCGGCGCGTCGGCCGCGTTGCCCTGGGTAAATCAGAGGATGCGCGGCTGGACTCACTGATGGACGACCCCGCCCTTGCCTCGCTGGATGAAGAAGACCCGCGTGCCGTCGGCCGTTTCATGCGCAAGATGAGCGAAGAGATGGGGGAGGACATGGGCGAGGAGTTTAACGAGGTAGTCGGCCGCCTGGAAAGCGGCGAATCGCCTGAATCCATCGAACAATCCATGCCCGACCTAGGAGATGATGGCTTGTAGGGGCAGGTCTTGTGCCTGCCCTCCATGCCCATAAACCACATTGACCACGTTGGATGTCGTGGACAAATACGTTGGACAAATACTTTGGGCAACCACAAGGGTTGCCCCTACGGGTTACGCGCCTTCTAGTCGCTGCAATACCACTGCCCGAATATCTTCTTGCACTTCCTCGGCCGTGCGGTCGGCGTCAATGATGCACCAACGTCCCATATCGGCGCGAACCAGTTCATGGTACCCTTGCCGCACGCGCTCGTGAAAGGCCAACTCTTCCAGATCGAGCCGGTTCATCTCTGCCCCCCACCGTCGCCGCCGCTCCAGGCCGCGTTCCACCGGTATATCGAGCAAAATAGTTAAATCAGGCTTCAGGCCACCGGTAGCAAAGTTTGTAATCACCTGTAAATCATCCAGGTCCAGGCCGCGGCCGAATCCCTGATAGGCGAGCGTGCTATCAGCATAGCGATCACACAAGACAATTTTGCCCGCCTCCAGCACCGGACGAATGACCTCCTGCACCAACTGCGCCCGCGAGGCGGAGTAGAGCAATAGCTCCGTCGGTGCTGCCATCGTCGTATTTTCAACATCGTGGAGACAGTTGCGGATTTGATCGCCGATCACCGTCCCCCCCGGTTCGCGCGTAACTAAAATATCAAACCCACGTTCGGCCAGGAAGGGAGCCAACCGGGCAAGCTGGCTCGATTTTCCACTACCTTCAGGACCTTCAAATGTGATAAACATAACAAGTGGAGAGTGGGGAGTGGGGAGTGGAGAGTAAAGAGTTATTAATCACTCTCCACTTCCCACTCTTCACTAGGATGGTTGGCGGCGGGTGTTGAAGATACGGACATGGCGATTGGGTTCGCGGCCGTAACTATGCGAGACCAGATTGGCTTGTCGCGCCATCTGGTGTTGGTAACGGCGCACGGCCGAGTTGACCGGATTCAGGTCAACAGAAGGCTGCCCGGCACGAATGAGGCCAATCGCCTCCTCCGCCTCGGAGATCGCTTCCTCAAAAGGGTCAGAAGGAGCCACCTCAAGCCCCAACGCTTCAATTAAAAAGCGCTCCATCTGGTTCACGGTGTTGGCTCGCAAAATGTAGACCGGGATGCGTCGCTGTTCAGCATCGCTGATCAGACGGCGGCGTTTGCGGTAATAACTTTTCAGCGTCACCAGAACGTCGGCGTCGGCCAGATTGTCTACCATCAACACGCGGGCGTTGACTTGCTTGGCCGCCTGATAGAGCCGGTTGCGGGCTACGCCATAGGCAAAGACCTTCAGCGTGCGTGGGTCGCCGTTTTCGCGCCCCCCATCGCTAAAGCCTACTTGCCCATCAGCTCCATCACCCACTCGTTCGCGCTCGATCATCCGTTCACGGGAGGGGACATCCACGCCAAAGCCTTGTGGCGTTCCGCTGCGGAATTCACGGCCGCCTCGTCCTTGTCCCTCTCTGGCCTCGCGTGCACCCCTGGTGTTGCGCCGTCCGGTCACAGCGGCCGAGGTGACAATCACCGTCTGGTGGTCCGTCTGGATATTGCCTTCGGCATCCTTCGACCGTAGCTCGACCTGCAACGGCTCACCACGCAGCATCGAATCAACGGCCGTGGTCACATCACGATGCACCAGCAACGCCTGCCGGTCTTGCATCTCAATCAGCACATCAAAGGTTGGCGGGGCGCGACGTTCCAATACCGTCTTTTGCGTGCCGCGACGCCGGGCTTCTTCATCCGATAGCGTTACGCTCTCAATGCCACCCACCAGATCGGAGAGCGTCGGGTTGAGCAACAGGTTTTCCAGCGTAATGCCGTGCGCCGTGCCGATGAGTTGCACGCCTCGTTCGTTGATCGTCCGCGCCGCTGCTGCTTCCCGCTCGCGGCCGATCTCGTCAATGATGATCACTTCCGGGTTGTGGTTTTCCACCGCCTCGATCATCGTCTCATGCTGGTGGGCGGGTTGGGGGACTTGCATCCGCCGCGCCTTGCCAACGGCCGGATGGGGAATATCCCCGTCGCCGCCGATTTCATTGCTCGTATCTACAATGATCACCCGCTTCTCCTCCGCCAGAATACGGGCGATTTCGCGCAGCATCGTCGTCTTGCCCACGCCAGGGCGGCCGAGCAGCAGGATGCTGTGCCCTTCCAGCACAATATCCTTGATCACATCAATGGTGCCAAAGATGGCACGGCCGACGCGCAGCGTCAGACCTACCACCTGCCCCCGGCGGTTGCGAATGCCGGAGATGCGATGGAGGGTGCGTGTGATCCCGGCGCGGTTGTCATCGTCAAAGTCGCCAATGCTGCTGACCACCATTTCGATCTCAGCATGGGTAACTTCCGACTCACGCAGCACCTTTTCGCCGCTGGTATAACGAGCCGTTGGCGACCGCCCCAGGTCCATCACGATTTCCATTAAATGATCCGCATCGCCCAGCGCTTCCACGCGCTCGCGAATGTCCTGCGGCAGGATTGAAAGGAGCGTTCTTAAATCGTCCCTTGATTGTGTCGTTTCCATACAGTTAACCAGTACTTAGACTTGCCAGTCTTTCTTCTCTTTGTCCGGCCGTTGGCTCGTTCCACTCGCTTAAAATTCCCGATCATCGGTGAGGAGACCGGGATGCGCTGCGATTCAAAGACCGGTGTCATCTCACTCAGCGGTTTGACAATGTGGTGGACCGTGTGCTTCACCATCACTGCCTGGCTACCCCATAACTGGAAGCCAGAACGTTCCAGGACACTCGGCCGCCAGCTTTCATAACGTCGAACACAGCAATAGATAGGATGCCCTTCGCGTGGCGGATTAACCTCTAACGTCGCGGCAACGAGTTCTTCTGCATCCGCATTGGGATGGATAAAAAAGCGTACCCAGGTTGCCACAGGGCCGCGATACACATGGACAAAAGCCGCCAATTCGCCACCATCGCGCCACACCCAACGTTCGCCGCGCATTAACTCCGGCGACGGCTCAACCAGTTGGACAAGACGCGGCACAGTGTTGGCATAAAGCAACTGAACATCCCATTCATCAATTTGGCGTTGGCGTTCGAGCCTGTTTTGTCGCTCTGCGCCTGGAGCGTAATCTTTCGCTTCCAGGACCCAAATGTCCTGGCGCGTATAGACCGCAAACCCAGCCCGCCGCAACAGTGGCAACGCACCCCCCAGCTCGTCTACCTCGGCCACAATACTGTGGATGCCGCGTTGCCCCGCTTCCACCACTGCTTGGTCGAGTAACGATAACCATGTATGACTTTTCTGGCTGGTGGGCGAAGGGCCTTCCACGGCGTAGGGGCCTGTTTCTGAAGTACAAGCTGGACTGACGTAGAGGAGGTGGGCGTGTTGATTGCCTGGATCGACCTTCAATTGCAAGAACCCAGGGACCTCGCCATTCTCAGGTTTGACGACCAGCGTCACCAGGTCGCCGCCTAGCAACATGCCAGTTAGCGCACCACGAAGCGGATATAGATTGTCTGACAACGCCGTTTCAGCGTGCAGCGAAACACCGCGCTCGCTCAATCGTCTTACCAGCGCCAGGTCTCGCAAATCGAAGGCTCTTACCATTTCACTTAGTTTAACAATCCTGGGGGGGCAGCGCAATAGACATTTGGCATATGGGGCGTGTGTCAGTTTTGTGGTTGAGCAAACAATCGTAACGCAATTTTCCTAAATCGCGATTTCTCTACGACAACAGCGGCGCCAGCGATTTGGGAAAATCGCTGTACAGTGGGTGGCTATGCAGGTGGTTGATAGAAGCACAACAGCGTATTCCCGTACCGGCGTTTATCAAGTAAGACGAGGTTGGTTAGGGGTAGCTCTTGATACTCTTTGGGATCAATTTGGACAATGACCATGCCCTCGGCCGTTAGATAATCAGCTACCCCCCTATCCAACAACTCCATCGCCGCAATCCACAGTCCCTTATACTGCGGCGGCGCGACATAGACGACGTCAAACGGCCGAAAACCCCCTCGATTCAAATAGTGGAAGGCATCTGTGAGAATAACCTTCCCCCCTTCCTGCAAGCCAGTTGTCGCCAGATTTTCATGGATGGTGCGAATGGCGGCGCGGGCATTATCCAAGAAAACGACTTCGGCCGCGCCCCGGCTCAACGCCTCAATCCCCACCTGTCCCGTTCCGGCAAACAGGTCGAGCCAGCGCGTGCCAACCACCCGGCGGCCGAGGATGTTGAACAAACTTTCTTTGGCACGATCCATCATCGGCCGCGTCGTATCCCCCGGAACCCGTTTTAATTGTCGTCCTCTGGCCTTGCCACTAATCACACGCATAAAACAAAGGATGAGGGATGAGGGCTGAGGGATGAAGGATGAGCAATAACCGTCTTTCATCCTTCATCCTTCAGCCCTCATCCTTAATCGGTCACTCGTACTTCAAATAGTATCGCCTTATCGTCCACTTGCTCACTGTTTCCGTCAAATAAGGGCAGCCGCCAGCCTTCGCTTTGGACCCAGAGGCCGGCGCTGAGGGTGTAGTTGCCTGCGGGCAAATCGGCGGGGATGGTTAAGCGGTGCGGGTCAATCACATATTTGTCCGTTGACCAGCGATGGGTAGGAAAATCGCCGGGGTTGAGATGGTCGGATTGAGCAACAAGGCGGCCGTCTGGTGCAAGCAGATGGACAAACACCTGATACTCAATCGCCAACGGCTGTATCGCCTGCCAGTAGAGCGTCACCGCTAACTCATTTCCCGCCTCAATTGTCTGCGCGGCTCTATCATACCCGATCAACGCGATCTGGTCGCCAAAGTTGGCATAAATGTCTTCTTGGGCAGGCACGGCCGTATAAGGCGGCGATTGATCATGAAACAACCCTAACGGCTCCAGCGCAATGTGGGCAACAGTTAGCCCTAACACCACCGACAAAATCAGCCAATCTCGCCGGATAACATCAAAAGAAGAAATCCGCGTCCATCCGCGTCCAATCTGCGTCATCCGCGTAACCATCTTCAATCTCCCCCAACCCATCACCACCGCCAACGAAAGCGAAACGGCCGCTATCCCCCACCCCAACGTCCGCGCTGGTGTCGTGCCAAACTCCACCTCGACTACATGCTTCCCCTCTGGAACCAGGACGACTATCAACCCTTCCGGTTTTGCCAGTTCCGTCGTCGCCGGTCGGCCGTCCACCCGCACCTGCCAGCCAGGAAAATCGAACTGGTAAAGCCGCAAGCGAAATTGCTTTGGCGTAGTCACCTGGTAGCGGGTCAGCAACGGCCGTACCACCTCCGCCTCCACGCTGGCCCCGTCGGGCAGCGCCTCGCGATTCACACGGTCAGGTGGCAGCCCCAACGCAAAGTTATCAACCATCGAACTGCGTCGTGGCGGTAACATCTCGACCGTCGCCGGGACGTAATCGGCCGTGGAGGTCGTGCCGAGCCAACGGCCGCTGTTTTCGATCAACGACATCCGCAAGGTGTTGACCTCCCCAAAGTCAGGCCAGGGTGGTGGCTGGCTAAGCGGCAGGCCAAAGAGAATGGGCAGGGCAACAAGGGCGGCCGTTGTCCAGGCGGCCGCTCGCTCCCCCATTCGCGACGCAACCCTCGCCAACAAAGCCCCTATGCCCGCGCCAGCCACAATCGCCAGCATCGCCGCCACCGCGCCAAGCAGCCGCCAGGGGAATTGAAAAAAGGGTAAAAAGGGAATCGCCTCCCAGATTGGCTGCGAGAGGGTCAACATCAGCAGCAACAGAACAAACAAGGCTAACGCGAAAAAGCTAAGTTGAAACCGGTGACGGACTCTCCCAATGAGCAACAAGAGCAGAGCTAACCCACCTGATAACCATTGGGCTACGCCGAGATTATGGTGGAAGGCAGATTGTGCTGCGCTCCAATCTGGCCGCAGCGAAAAGGCCAACAGTTCGCCAATTGAAAGGAAGTGGGTGCGAAAGTCGTAGTTATCATTCTGCCCGATCAGCGTATTCAGCGTCACGGCGTCCCGTTCCAGGATCACCGGTAGCCAGTAAAACGCCGCACAGCCCAACCCCAGCAACAAGGCGAGAGAGATCCGGCCGCTACTCCCCTGTCGCAGATCAGCCCATAACCCTGTCCACGCAGATTGCCGCCACTGGCCGAGCAGTTGCCATACAACCCAGGCCGCCAGCAGCGCAAAAAAGAGCAGTCCCATCAGGTTGTGACTGAGGATGACGGCCGCCACCAGGGAGACGGCCGCCAGCCACGTCCCACGCCCTCCCCCCCGGCGCAAGCGGTCCAACGCCCACAGCGCCAGCGGAAAGAGGCCAAAGCTAAAGCTCTCCGGCAACACGCCGCGAATGTGTGGGTCTACATATTGCAGATAGGGGGCATAAACGTAGGTGGCGGCGGCCATATAACCGGCCGCCCGACCCCAGTTGTCACGGACAAAGCCATAGATACCTAAGCCACCGAGAAATATCGCGGCGACAAAGAGGGCTTTGACGGCCGTGACCGCATCCGCCCCTGGCAGCCACGCCAGCGGCAGACCGAGGTAGTAGGTCAGTGGCGCATAGTAATTAAAGATTGGATAGCCATACCCATGATAAAAGTTTGGTGCCCAGCGGGGATAAAACTCTCCATTGCGAACGAGGTAGCTTAGTTCGTGGAGGCGAAAGATGTGGAGTTCGGCGTCTGTGCCTTCGGGCAGGCTCGGCCGTCCCAGGAACGGCCAGGCGGCGATCAAACAAATCGCGACAACGACCAAAAACCCCGGATCAACTCGCGCTGCCCACGTCCTTAATCGTTGCATACATCCCACACAGAAACCGGGTTTCTTAAAGAAACCCGGTTTCTAAGTAACACCTACCCCACAATCAAATTTAATCTTAGGCGATCAAGTCTACGATGCGATCCGGGTTGTCTGCCACCTGCACACCCGCCTCTTGCAAAGCCGCGACCTTGCCCTCGGCCGTTCCCGACTTGCCCTCCACAATCGCCCCGGCATGTCCCATACGGCGGCCGGGCGGGGCGGTGCGTCCGGCGATGAAGGCGGTGACGCGCTTGGTCATGTGTTGGCGAATATAGGCGGCCGCTTGCTCCTCCGCATTGCCGCCAATCTCGCCAATCATAATCACCTGTTCCGTCTCCGGGTCTTCTTCAAACATTTGCAGCGCATCAATGAAGCTTGTCCCCTGAATCGGGTCGCCGCCAATACCAACACAGGTGGTTTGCCCAATGCCCCTGGCGGTCAACGCATAAACAACCTCATAGGTTAGCGTGCCGCTTTTTGAGACGACCCCAACGTTCCCCGGCGTGGCAATCGAGCCGGGGATAATGCCCACTTTCGCCTGTCCCGGCGTCAGCAAGCCAGGGCAATTCGGCCCGATCAGCCGTGTGTTTTTCGTATCCAGATAGGCCCGCACCGAAATCATATCCAATACCGGAATGTGTTCGGTCAGGCAGACGATCAGCGGCAAACCGGCATCGGCCGCCTCATAAATAGCGTCCACAGCAAAACGGGCAGGAACAAAGATAATCGAAGCGTTGGCCCCCGTCGCCTCCACCGATTCTTTCACCGTGTCAAAAATCGGCACTTTGGTCGAATCAAAGGTCAACCATTGCCCACCCTTGCCTGGCGTAACCCCGGCCACCACGTTTGTGCCGTAAGCAACCATCTGCTCTGTATGAAACGTCCCCTCGCGGCCGGTGATCCCCTGCACAAGGAGACGGGTATTACGATCTACTAATATGCTCATAACTATTTCTCTCGTCCTGGTTCTTAGTAAACGGTAGCCGGTAATCAGTAACCGGTGCTCAGTTCTCAACCGATTACCGCTCACTGCTTACTGGCAACTGTCTACTGCCGACTCTTCGCTGCCGCCACCGCCTTCTGCGCCGCTTCCGATAGCGTCGCGGCCGTTTCCATCTCTGCTTCGGCCAATATCGCCATGCCCTCTTCGGCATTCGTCCCCGCCAGGCGCACAACCATTGGCACATCGGTCTGCACCTGTCCTAACGCTTCGATAATCCCTCGCGCCACTTCATCACCGCGCGTGATGCCGCCGAAGATGTTGATCAACACCGCTTCCACCTGGGGATCAGAGAGAATTAGGCGCAGGGCTGTTGCCACCTGCTCCGCCTTCGCCCCGCCACCGATGTCGAGGAAGTTCGCCGGTTCGCCACCATAGAGCTTGATGATGTCCATCGTCGCCATCGCCAACCCCGCGCCATTGACCATGCAACCAATATTGCCATCGAGTTGAATGAAGCTGATGCCACTCATCCGCGCCTCGCGCTCGGCCGCCGGTTCCTCGTCCATATCGCGCATTTCCGCCAGTCGTGGTTGGCGAGAAAGGGCGTTGTCATCAATCGACATCTTTCCATCCAGCGCCAGCAAATTGCCCTGGTTGGTGATGACCAATGGATTCACTTCAGCCAGGGAAGCATCATTGGCGATAAAGCAGTTATATAGACCAGTGACAATCTTGTGGAAATCGCGCCAGAGATCGCGCGGCAAGTCCATCGCCGCCGCCAGATAAGTGGAATGATAGCTGCGCACGCCTAATGTGGGATTGACGTGGACGGTGTGGATCTTCTCCGGCGTATCTTCGGCCACTTGCTCAATATCCATCCCTCCAGCGGCCGAGGCCATGATCATCGGCATCCGCTGGCCGCGATCAATGAGGACGGCCAGATAAATCTCCTGGCGAATCCCCGGCGCTTGTTCATCAATCAACACCTTACGGACGGTAAAATCCTTGATATTCATGCCCAAAATAGCGGCCGCCAGTTCCTCAGCTTCGTTGGGATTGCGTGCTAACTTGACGCCCCCCGCCTTGCCACGGCCGCCGGTCAATACTTGCGCCTTGACGACGACACGGCCGCCCAACTCCCTGGCAATCTCTCGTGCCTGGGTTGGCGTGCTGGCGACGTCCCCTTTGGGAATGGGGACACCATGTTCAGCAAATAGTCGTTTTGCCTGATATTCGTGTAGATTCACTTATCGCTCCTTTGTCAGTGGGATTGGCAGTTGGCGAAACCGCACCACATCTGGAACAAAATTCCGAAAAGCGACGGTTTCGCTTAGAGTAAACCCCGGCGATCATATGGCTCTCCGTCCGTTACGACCAAAGGCCGCAGTTCACTCAAAAAAGGCGAACGTGCCACGTTCGCCCTCAAAATATAAGCTTATTTAAGGTATCGCCGCCCATTATACCACGCAAGGTAATTGCATGAAACTATCGGCGGTTGAAACCGCCTGCTTACACAGCAAACCTATTAAAACAGATTTACATAAAACATCCAGTGACTCCATTCATCCTTCATCCCTCACCCCTCATCCTTCTCTTCGCTGCCTCATCATCTCAAAGGCCAACACCGCCACCGAACTGCTGGTTCCAAGCGATTGGGCAAACGGCCGCCCATAAGGGATCGCCAGCCACAACTCCGCGCGGTTAAGAAAAGCTCTGGTGATCCCCCGTTTTTCACCCCCGATCACTAGAAAGAGGGGTTGGGTCAAATCGGCGGCATAGATGCTAACCGCTCCCTCCCCCTGCGTCGCACAGGCAACCGTTAGACCCCGGCTACTGAAAAAGTCGGCCGCTTCCTCCACTGTCTCCGCTACAGCCGTCGGCATCCACTCCGACGCGCCAGCCGAAGCGCGAGTGACAACAGCGGCGGCCGAAAGCCAGTTGCGCGGCCGCAGCACCAACCCGCTAATCCCTGCCGCATACAGCGCACGCACCGCCTGCCCAAAGTTAAAGGGGTCTTCCACCCCGTCCACCATCACCACACAGGGGTTGGCCTGCTCCTCCAGCAGCATCGGCAAGCTCTGCCAGCGGCGTGGGCCAACACGGGCAACCATTCCCCCATGCGTTTGGCCGCTTACCAGTCCATCAATGGTCTCGGCCGCTACTCTTTCGAGAGAGATACCTGTTTCGCTCGCCAGCCGTTGCAACTGCCGGGCGCGGCTGTCCCACTTATCCTCCCGGACGTAAATAGCCTCGACCGGCCGGTTTCCAGCGCGAACGGCCGCTTCAATCGAGATATACCCCTCAATCCATTGCCACTCAGACATAGTAGATTTAGGATTTACGCAGTTAAGTAAAATGCGGTCATTCGCGTAAATTCGATGCAAATACGTAAGCCCTGAGATTAAAGAAAACAAAAAAGGCACAAAGACACTAAGATGAATGACGCTTCGTGTCTTTATGCCTTTGGGATTAACCTTCTGTACCGGTGTGTTATTCGCTGTCGTCGGCCGGTGCTTCTGTCGGTTCGGCCGCAGGCGTTTCCTCCACTGGTACGGGCGGAATCGTCGGGACGGGCGGCGTGGCTGTGGGGGCCGCCAGGAACTTGGAGTCCAGGATAGGTCTGTTCGGAACACGGCCGCGCCAGACATCACGAATCTGCAAGTTTCCAGCCAATTGCTGGTCAACAAATAGTTGCAGGTTCTCTTGCTTGATGGTGTTCAGTTCCGATTCGGAGAGGTCGCGCTCTTCACGACCGCTAACCATGATGATCGAATAAATCGGCGTTGTGCCGTCCGACTGTGTGTCGGTGATGACCTCGCTCGGCTCATTCAGATCCAACTCGAAGGCGGCCTCAGCGACGGCCGCGCCCACCGACGCTTCCAGCGTGTTTTGCGTACGCCACAGTAATTCACTGGCGTTCGCTGTTGAGACGGTCTCTTCCGCTTCTTCCTCTTCTGAGGATGGAGGCTCCTGGTTAACACCACTGCGAATCGTATTCCAAACGGTCAGGAAACCTTCGCTCTCGATTTCGGCCGCTGCTTCGTTGGCCTCTTCTTCCGTCTCAAAGGTCAGCAAGAAGATGCTGGCATGGGGCGCACGGGTGCTAACCCCATTTTCCTCAGCGAGAATCTCGGTCAGCCGTTCGCGGCATAGCTGATTGCGAACAACCGCGCGGTACGTCGCTTCGTTAAGCCCCAGTTCGGTAAATTGGCCGATAAAATCGTTATATTCCGTCTCAAACGCCTCTTCGGTGACCGGTGTGGCAGTTGGTTGGGGCGTAAAGGTGGGACCAATCGTCGCCGTTGGGAAGGGTGTCTCGGTAGGCACCACTTCGGTAATCACGGCCGTTGGCAACGGCGTTAGCGAAGGTGTGGGTTCTACGGTTGGTGTCGCTGTCGGCCGAGGCGTGGGCGATTCTCCACCGAAGTAGCCAAAGGTTTCTTCAATTTGAGCATCCACGTCAGCATCAGTGATGGTTATGCCGCGATCTTCCAAACCCTGACAGATCACCAATTCATCAGCCATCGAGTTGATCACGTTCTGCCCCATCCCCTCTTCGTCGAGCAAATCGTTGATCGCCTGCCCGCCAAACTGCTGGACAATGCCGACGTCTCCACCAAACGCCTCTAGCTGGTTCTCCAGAAAGATGATTCGCTGAGCGCGTTCATACTGCACGCGCTCTTGCCAACCACGCAGCGAAATCTCCTGTTCACCAACAGAGGCAACTACCTGTCGTGGCACGATGAACAACTCATTGATCAAAGCGATCAAGAGGACGATTGCCACGAGAACACCAACGCCAATAACACCAAGACGGATCGAGCGTAACTGTCGCTCTTGCTTACGAGCACGCAGTATCTCTTTTCGTGATTGGCGTTGTTGGCTTTCTGGGGTAACTTGGTTCTGTTTCTTGGCCAAGGTCAATCAACCTTAATCAGCGACAAAAGGTAAGAGGGCAATGTGACGCGCCCGCTTGATCTCACGGGCCAACGCACGTTGGTGCCTGGCACAAGCCCCGGTCTGGCGGCGCGGACGAATGCGGCCGTATTCATTCACATAGCGCGACAGAACATCGTGCTGCTTATAATCAATGGCGATTTTTTCAACGCAAAAGGCACAAACCCGCTTGCGGGCGCGAAAGCGTTTGTTCGCCGGTAATTTTGATTGCATACCAATTCTCCAAACTTAATGTAGCAACGAATTAGCGCGAATTAATTTTCACAAAGAAATCGAATCTCGCGAAATCTAGTTGCAGAAAAATTAAACATCAGAAAGCACAATCAGGTCTTGGGCGACAATTTCGGTACGGAAATGTTTCCGCCCCATGCTATCTTCCCAGCCACGGGTTTGCAGTCGTCCTTCAATATACACCTGTTGGCCGCGTGTCAGGCGGCTTTTGCACATCTCCGCCAGACCGCCCCAGGCCACGACATTGAACCACTCCGTTTCTTCAAACTTTTCCCCTTCTGAGGAAGTCCAGGTTCGTGCCGTGCCAACACTGAAGGAAGCGACGGGACGGCCGCTTGGTGTCTCGCGCACCTCCGGATCAGCGTCCAGCCATCCAATAACCATGACCTTGTTTAAGCCCTTGTGCATGGTCAAGTCTCTCACTCCCCCAATCTCTACTCACGAATCTCCAATCTCTGTGGGTGGGTAGAGATTAGAGATTGGAGATCAGAGATTCTCCGTCTTAATTACTCTTCTTTGCGAACAACAAGGTAACGCAGAATGTCGTCGTTGAATTGGAAGTTCCGTTCGATCTCACGAATCCGAGCGGGATCGATCTTCGCTTCGTATAAAACGTAGTAACCTTCGGTGAACTTTTTGATCTCATAAGCCATCTTTCGCTGGCCCCAACGGTTGATCGTCGGTTTGTCACCTTCCCCAGCCCCAGGCGCCAGGAGATCACTCACGCGCGTGATCAATTGATCGCGCTCACTGTCTTCCATCTGCGGTTGTATAATAATCGTGACTTCGTAATCGTTCACGTTGCAACACTCCTTTCCGTGGAATTTGCTCTAGCGAGCCTTGCCCCTGGTCATGCCAGGAGCGGAAAGCGACGCGCTTACGATGCGGCCGCGCAACGAATTTACTATTCTAGCAGGAATCTGCTGATTGACAAGCCAATCTTAGCCACTTTTTGCTTTAGGACTTTTCAACCAGGCGATTTGACTTCGACCTTTGTATAATGGCGTGATGCATCGCTTCAAACGTTATATTTGGCGGCCGTCCCTCGTCGCTTTCCTCTTGCTATTGGGCGGCCTCTTACTGTGGCAACCGTCGCCTCCCCTCGCCAACGCCCAGGGACAAACACGCCTCGTACTGGCCTTCTACTACGCCTGGTACTCTCCCGACTCCTTTGGCGCGGGGCGCACGCCTTACCAGCCCCCCTCCCCTTACTTTTCGGCCGACGCCGGAACGATCCAACGCCATGTCTCCGAAGCCCGCAGCGCGGGAATTGACGGCTTTGTGCAAAGCTGGTATGGGCCATCGAATAATCAGACGGAAGGCAACTTTCGCGCCCTGCTCGACATCGCCAGCGCCAACGGTTTCCGCGCGGCCGTGGACTTCGAGACAGGCAGCCCCTACTTCACCAGCAGCGACGACCGCATCCATGCCCTCAGCGTGCTGCTCAGCGACCATGTCAACCATCCCGCCTATTTGCGCGTGGATGGTAAGCCGGTCGTTTTCTTCTGGGCCAATTGGCTGCTCAGCCCCAACGAATGGGCCGACATCCGCGCCGCCGTAGACCCCAATCGCAATAGCATCTGGATCGCCGAGGGGGGCAACACCAACTACCTCAACACCTTCGACGGTCTGCATCTCTACAACACCGCCTGGTCGGCCAATCCGGCAGGGACGGCCGCTACCTGGGCAGCGAACACCAAAGCGGCGGCCGCTACCTATGGCGGCTTCAAGTATTGGGTTGCCACCGCTTCCCCTGGCTGGGACGACCGGCTGCTCGGCCGAGGGGACGCCACTGTCTACCGCGACCGCGCCGATGGAGCGTATTACCAGGCCAGCTTCGCCGGAGCAGCGGCCAGTGCGCCTGATATGTTGATCATCACCTCTTATAATGAATGGCCGGAGGGAAGCCAGATCGAGCCAAGCAATGAATATGGCAATCTCTATCTCGATCTGACGGCGCAAATGAGCAGCACCTATAAATCCGGCTCGGTCCCCGCCGCGCCGCCCGTTCCCCCACCGGCCCCGGCGGCCGACACCCCCACACCAGCACTCTCTGGCACAACAGCAGCCGCAGCACCCACATCGGCCGCGCCTGCCCCATCCGCCACCCCAGGCGCTGACAACAGCCAACCACAAGCGGCAGCGACCACAGCGCCGCTAGCGACGGATGCGCCGCCCCCCAGCCCCACGCCGCTTGTCTCCCCCACACCCCAACCCGACGGGCAGATCATCTACTATATCGCCGAGGGGGATACATTGATCGCCATTGCCGACCGTTATGGCGTGAATTTGGCCGACCTGTTCGCGCTGAATAGTCTCGATCAAAATTCGTTGCTCAGCATCGGGCAACCGCTGGTGCTGGGCTATGGCGGCCGTCCCGATGGCTCCACCGCCCTGCCCGGCTTTCCCCGCGCCCGGCTCATGCCCAGTGGGGAAACGATCCACGTCGTCGCTGCCGGAGATACGCTAGGCGGTATCGCTTTTCAGTATGGGGTGACAGTTGAAGAGTTAGTGGCGCTGAATACGGGCTTGCAGCCTGATGGTTTTATCCAGATCAACCAGGAGATTGTGGTCGAGCGACGGCTGCAACCGATTGCCACCGGCGCCTCGGCCGATCCGCCTACGGCCGAAGCGACCGACATCCCCACCCCATTGCCGACGCTCGTTCCGCTCACGCCCACGCCGACCATCGTCCCCTATCCAATTCAGGCAGCGGCCGCCTTATCCACCGTCGCCCCCACCCCAACCCAACTCGCCCCGGCCATCCAGCAGGCCGCGGTCGAACGAACGGCCGCACCTGAACCCTCTACGCCGATCCGTTTATGGTTGCCTATTTTACTAGCGGCCGTAGGGGTTCTGGCCCTGGCCGGTGCATTCTGGCTCTATCGCGGCCGTCGCCTATAGCGTTGTGGCGCGGGTTGCCAACCCGCAGCCCGCAGCCCTGAGCGATTTAGCAAATCGCTCTACAGGAGCGCCACTTCCATCGCCTCGTGCAGCGTGCGGCAGCCGATCAACTCCATCTCTTTGGGATACCCCTTTGCTTCGCGGCCGCGCGGCCGGGGGACGACACAACGCTTAAAACCGAGCTTGGCCGCTTCTTTCAGCCGCGCTTCCATCTGCCCCACCGCCCGAAGCTCGCCGCTCAAACCAATCTCGCCCACAAAAGCCATGTCGGCGTGGACCGGCCGGTCCTTGACGCTGCTCGCCACCGCAATGGCGACGGAGAGATCGGCCGCCGGTTCATCAATCTGCAAGCCACCAATCACATTGACAAAGACATCCTTATCTTGCAGCGACACATGGACGCGGCGCGTGAGCACGGCAGATAGCAACAACAGGCGGTTATAGTCAATCCCGTTCGCCGTGCGGCGCGGGTTGGCAAAGGTGGTGGTGCTGGCCAGGGCTTGAATTTCGACCAGCAGCGGCCGTGTCCCCTCCATCGTCACGGCAATCGTTGATCCCGGCGCGTTCACCTGTCGCTCGGCCAAAAACGCTTCCGAGGGGTTGGTCACCTCGACCATACCCTGCTCGGCCATCTCAAACACGCCCACTTCGCTCGTCGCGCCAAAGCGATTCTTTACGCTGCGTAAAAGGCGATAGCGATGGAAGGGATCACCCTCCAGATAAAGCACCGTATCCACAATATGCTCCAGCACGCGCGGCCCGGCGATAGCCCCTTCTTTGGTCACATGCCCGACGAGGAAAACGACCACGCCACTATCCTTTGCCAACTCTTGAAAGCGCGAGGCACACTCCCGCACCTGGGAGACGCTCCCCGCCGACGATTTCAGCGTGTCGTCATAGGTCGTCTGGATACTATCCACAATGGTCAACACCGGCTTGACCGAGCTAATGTGGTCGAGCATGGCAGCGAGATTGGTCTCCGTCACCAGATAGAGGTCATTCGCCTGCATCTTCAGCCGGTCGGCACGCATCTTGATTTGCCGTGCGCTCTCCTCGCCGGAGACATAGAGCGTAGGGCCATGTAGATTCGCCATCAACCCCGCTACTTCCAGCAACAAAGTTGACTTACCAATTCCCGGATCACCACCAACCAGCACCAGGGAGCCGGGGACGACGCCACCGCCCAAGACCCGCGAGAACTCCACCAGCGGCAGTTGCAGCCGTTCAAAGCCATCGGCCTTCACCTCGCCCAGGCGGACCGGCTGGCTGGTGGTTCGGCCGCTGCTCCGGCGGTTCTGAGGAGCAGGGGCTTCCGGTTCAATCAACTCTTCAACCATCGTATCGAACTCACCACAGCGCGGGCAACGCCCCATGTAGGCGGGTGTGGTTCGGCCGCATGATTGGCAAACATATTGTGTCTGTCGTTTCGCCATAATTTTCCTAAAAAGTAAATAGTTAACAGCCAACTCTATTACAATTCATCCCTCATCCTTCATCCTTCATAATTATACCCTAGAACATCCGTTCAAACACCCCTTACACTCGTCATAATGACAGCTAATAGCAGGCAGTGGTATACTAAGCCCCTATGATTGACTGGTGGTCGGTAATTACCAATAGTTTCTGGATATTGGGTCTGGCCGTATTACTGGCGGCGTTCAGCTATTCATACTGGTTAGGAGGACAGCAAGGGACAACGCTCCGACAACAGCTTCAAAGACCCGCGTTTTTGCGCGTTTTCGCCATTGCCCTGGTGCTAGTCGGCATTGGCCTGGCCGGAACAAGTCAAACAATCTGGGAAACTGTTCTATCCATCGTGCTTATTCTCAGCAGCGTGATCTTTTTCTTTACCCTGCGACAGAAGTAAGCGTTCAATAAAATCCAGAAGCTTGCAAGATGGTCTTCATCTTTCAGGCGATAGTGAAGGGAAATCAGCCCGAGGAGTTGGCAAGGTCTGATGTTGCCTGTACATTCTGTAGATTCGAGAGATTCGAGTCCGCAAATTGCGCCAGATTTAGTCTGGCAAATTTTGGACAATGGCACGGTTCTCGTTTCGCCCTACGTCGGCGAGGTTTATATTCTCCAACAGATGGATACAATTATCTGGCAGTTGCTTGTTGAACAGAAGGAACTGGCCGAAATCGAGACGACGCTTGTCAAAGAGTTTAATCTGTCTCTGGAACAAGCGCGGTCACATTTGCAGAAATTTCTACATGGCTTGACCAAACAAGGGGTACTTGTCTGGTCGCCTAGAAGCTCATAAATTAGTATGTATGATTAGCACTACCGCTCGCTTCTATTTTTATATGATTGCCGCCGCACTGGGGCTGTTTGTCCTGTTTGCCCTCCACCGGCAAAGCCTCCAGGCGTTTCCGGCCGCACAGGAAGGGTATCCCGCCCCGGAAGAGCCGACGCCCACCCTGGCCCAGCCCTACCCGTCATCGCCGGTGAATGGGGAGAGCGTTCCGGCCGTTCCCGTGCAGGCAACGGCCGCACCCGCGCCCATTGGCGGCTCCGAACCGCCAGTCGGCAATCCCGGTTTGAGTATCCAACCGGTTAACCCCCAGGCAAATCTCGGCCGCTACTATCTATGGGGCGGTTTCCTGGCGGCCCTATTCATCTTTGCCACCAGTGTCTATGGCTCGGTCACGCTATTTGTCCGGCGTAAAGAGTGAAAAACATTTCAGAAACCGGGTTTCTATCGAATAGTCGGCCACTCTGGTTAGAGGCTAACAAACTCGGTTTCTATTCCATCTGGTAAACAGATCATGATCGTCGAAGACACCGCCAAAAACACGGCCGCTCCGCCCTCATCCTCCAGGCTGATGACGCTTATCCAGCTTGTGCTTACGGCCGTGCTGTTGGCTCTAGGCATCTGGTACATCGCCACCCGCGTCAGCCTGCAGGCGGTGGCTGAAGCATTGGCGGCCGCCGATCCCCGCTATCTCCTGCTCGGCATCGTGATTATGGTCGTCACAATCGCTGTCAAAGTGTGGCGTTGGCGGCTATTATTAGCCCCTTCAGGAGACGCCCCCGGCTTTTGGCCTTTGTTTTGGGCGACCACGCTCGGCCAGCATGTCAACTTGCTCGTCCCCTTCCTTCGCCTGGGGGAGGTCGCCCGCATCTATGCCCTACGCCAACAGACGGGAATCAGCGGGATGCGGACAATTGGGACATTGATCGTCGAGAAAACGCTGGAGCTAATCTTCTTTGCGCTAACGGCCGTTTTGCTCCTCCCCTTCGTCGTCATCCCCGACGCTTACCGCCCCGGCCTGCTGCTGATCATTATCCCCGCCGTCTTGCTGGCGACTCTGTTTTTCTTCGCCTATAAACCCCAACTGCTTGTGCGGGTAGCGCGGCGGGTGATCGGCCGTCTGCCCGGCCGTTGGCAAGCACGCCTCTCGCATGGTGTGGTCGCCGGACTGGAAGGGATCGCCGCCCTGCGCAATCGCCGCACCACGTTTCTGTTGTTGCTCTCTTCGCTGGCGGTCGCGATTCTGGCCGTTCTCTTGCCTTATGTCCTCTTTCTCGCCTTTTCCATTCCATTGGGGCTGGTAGAGGCGACCTTGATGCATGTCGCCGTCAGTGTGGCTTCCGCGCCACCCTCCACTCCGGCGAAAATTGGCGTGTTCAACGGCGTCGCCGCGCTGCTCTTGCTCCAGCTAGGGCTGACAGATGAAGCGGTTGTGGTTGGCTACGCCATTGTCTTTCACCTGGTTGTTATCCTACCCCAAATCATATTGGGCAGCATCGCCGCCTGGCAAACGAACTGGAATTGGCGCATCTCCAAAGAATTAAGAGCGACGTGACCCAAGAAAGCGACAAGCGGATGATCTCCGTCATTGTTCCGGCCTATAACGCCGCTACTACGATTACTCCCTGTGTTGCGGCCTTGTGCCGCCAGCAAATAGACGAGCCGTTTGAATTGATCGTCGTTGATGATGGGTCGGAAGATGAGACGGCCGCGCTCGCCCAGGCAGCGGGAGCGACCGTGCTTCGTATCCCACGCGGCCGTCCGGCGGCCGCCCGCAACGCCGGTATCCACGCCGCCTGTGGCGACATCGTTTGTTTTACCGACGCCGATTGTGTCCCCACCGCTGATTGGTTGGCGAACCTGACCGCCCCTTTTGCCGATCCCGAGGTCGCCGCCTGCAAAGGCAGCTACCTCACCCACCAAAAGGAAATCGTCGCCCGCTTTGTACAACTCGAATATGAAGATAAATATGACTTGTTACGCAAACAGGCGACGATAGATTTTATTGACACCTACTCGGCCGCCTACCGTCGCGAAATCTTGCTCGCCAACGACGGCTTCGACGAACAATTCCCCTATCTGGAAGACCAGGAGCTATCCTTCCGGTTGGCCGCGCGAGGTTATAAGATGCTGTTCCGTCCGGCGGCCGTCGTCTATCATCGCCACAGCAACACCCTCCGCGCTTATCTACGCAAAAAGCTGATCATCGGCTATTGGAAAGCCCAGGTGGTGCGCCGCTTCCCGGAGCGCGGCGTGAAAGATTCCCACACCCCACAGGTGATGAAGTTGCAAATGTTGCTCATCGCCCTAACTGGCTTGTTGGCTGCCGGTGCGTTGGGTATGCTGCTGATGCTAAGCACGCTTTGCCGCACCGCCGTTTCCGCCTGTCCAGCCGTTGCGGGGGTGGCAGCGGCCGTCAGCGGAACGCTGGCTACGGCTACTCTGCTCGTCTTTCTGGCGACGACCATCCCATTTGTGACGAAGGCGTGGAGCAAAGATCGAGCAGTCGCGCTGGCTGCCCCGTTTATGCTGGCATTACGCGCAATCGGCCTGGGACTTGGCTATGGCTGGGGGCTGGTACAACCGGCACTGACAATCCGCAACCCCGATGACACAATTGGCGGCCTGCACTATCTGGGCAAACGATTGCTCGACATCGTTGGAGCCGCTGTTGGATTAATATTCACGCTAATTGTATGGTTTTTCGTTGCCCCGGCGATTAAACTCGATTCGCAAGGGCCGGTCATCTTCCGGCAAGTACGCGTCGGGCAGGGCGGCCGCCTCTTTACGTTATATAAATTTCGCACAATGAACGCCAATGCGACCGAGGAGCTGGCCGAATTGATCGCTCGGCGCGGTCTGACCGAACCTGTTCTCAAGTTAACGGACGACCCACGTTTGACTCGTATCGGCCGCTTTTTGCGCCGCTGGAGTTTGGACGAGCTACCGCAATTTTGGAACGTCTTAAAGGGCGATATGAGTCTGGTGGGGCCACGCCCAGAGGAAGAACGGGTGGTCGCCCATTATAACGACTGGCACCGGCGGCGGCTGGCCGTTAAGCCAGGGATGACGGGGCCGATGCAGGTTAACGGCCGCGCCGAACTCTCGCTCGATGAGCGTGTGGCGTTGGAACTAGATTATATTGAGCATTACTCGCTCGGCCGCGATTTGCATATTATCGGCCAGACTTTACCGGCTGTCATTAAAGGTAAAGGGGCGTTGTGACAGGCGATGACGAATCTGCTATACCGCGACGAGATTAGGACAAAGGCACAGCCGCGAGCGGCGGTCACTGGTTATCCGCTGTCCTTGCTCGGCGGTCTGAGTGCCTCCTTTGCCCTCGTCATTTATCTGGCTACGCTGGCCCCTGATCTAACGTGGAACCACAACGGCTATGATGGTGGCGAATTGATCACGGCCGCTGTCACACTCGGCCTCCCCCATCCCCCTGGCTATCCTACTTATGTCCTCCTGGGCAAGCTCGTTTCCCTGATTCCGGTGGGGACGGTGGCCTTCCGCTTCAATCTCTTTTCCGCTTGCTCCATGGCCGTTGCCTGTGGGCTATTGGCGATGAGTATCGGCCGTCTACTTGCTGGAGATTCTCAGGAAATAGCTCACGCAACGGCGCAAAGAACGGAAAGAAAAAACGTGGCGACCTTTGCGTCTTTGCGCGAGCCTATTGACGCCAAAAGTAGCCTCGCCGCCGTTGCCGCTGCCCTGGCCTTTGCCTTCACGCCGCTGGTCTGGGGCCAGGCGATCATCAGCGAGGTGTACGCGCTCAATCTGGCGATGTTGGCCGGGTTTCTGTGGGCGATGGTCGGCCGTCGTGCTTATCGGTTAACGGGACTCCTATTGGGGCTGAGCATCACTACGCATCTGACATCGCTCTTTTTTCTGCCATTAGCGTTGTTTTTCATCCCTCGCCCCTTCTGGCGCAGGGCGGCCGTTGGCCTTCTGTTTGGTCTCGCGCCGTTGGCCGCCATCCCCCTGTTGGCACAAAGCAACAGCCCGGTCATGTGGGGTCGGCCGGTTGATTTAGCGGGCTGGTGGTGGTTGGTTAGCGGCCAGCTCTACCACAACAACCTGCGCTTCCCACCTGATATACAGCATGTCCAGCAAGTATCGGCCGCGCTGTTGTCATCATTTGTCTGGCTTGGCTTGCCGTTGTTGTGGGGACTGTTGAGGCGCGTGTTGGGTGGACACGGATTGCAATCCGCGTCTGATACAGAAAGTGCGTTGAAACGCACTGGACAACGACTACGCCTAACCGGTTTCAACCGGTTTCCTATAGCAGCAGGCGGTTTCAACCGCCAACACCGCCGACACGAGTTGAAATCCGCTGAACAACGACCATACCCATCAAAATTTTTGTATTTAAGCGCGGCGACGATTGGGATTTTTGTGGTTTACGCGTTGATCTACCACACGGCCGATGCCCCGGTGTTGCTCCTGCCTGTGCTGTTGCTGCTGGCGATTGTGGCTGCCCCGTTCTTACGCCTGGCCGGAGCAGCGGCATTGCTTTTGCCGTTGGCTGTGCTTATCATCCATTATCCAACAATGGATAGCAGCCAGGAGCAACAGGTACGGCCGTTGGCCGAGCAACTCCTGGCGGCCGCGCCGAATGATGCGATCCTGCTCACCCCCGGCGACCGCACCATCTTCTCGTTGTGGTACTTCCACCATGTCGAAGGTCAACGCTCTGACCTACTCCTGGTGGATAGCAATCTGTTCGCCTTCTTCTGGTATCGCCAACGTCTGCAAGACCAATATCCCTCGTTACGCGGGCTGGCGGCCGATGATCTACCTGCCTTCCGCGCGGCGAACGAGGGGCAACGGCCGATTTGCCAGGTGAATCTTGTTGAGAGCAGCACCAGCTTGCCGGGGATAAGCTGTGATGAGCAGTCGGCAATCGGCAAATAGTAAACTGACTACTGCTTACTGACAACTACTTACTTTGCGAAGGGAAACAACTTGACGGAAACAGTAACCAAACCCGAACTAAATAACGATAGCAGCTCCGCACCTACAGCCAGGCGACGTTCCGGCTCAAGTGTGGTTCGCTGGCTACTGCTCGCTGGATTACTGTTGCTCTTGCTCTGGCTAGGGCTTAAAACATATCGAGTGGTCAGTGCCGCTCAATCTCTGCTCGCTACCCAAACGGATGTTGAGTCGCTGATGGCCGGTGGGCTAACGAGCATTGACCCCGACGAAGCGCAGCGTATCGTCCTGCAATCGCGTCACGACGTGCTGGTGCTGAAAAATGAATTGGGCTTCATTCGCCCCATCGCCCCTACTTTAGGCAGTTTGCCCCGTGTGGGGCCGTTGCTGGCCGCTTCCCCCCACTTTCTCGATATGGCCGACGGAGGCACGGAAGCGGCCGTCCATCTGCTCAGTCTCAAACCAGGATTGGAAGCGTTGCAAGCACAAGACAGCAACGGCCTGGCCCTCGGCGACTTGCTCAGCACGATCAGCGATGCTCAAGGCGACATCGAAGCGGCCGCAGCTGCTATTGATCGCGTTGCCGCTGCGCGAGCGCAAATCACCAATGTGGAGCAACTCCCCTGGCGTGTGCGTACCTTGTTGGAGCAATTCGATCCCCTCTTGCCGCTGGCTCAGGATGGGCTAAAGCTACTGCCGGTTTTGCCGGAGATAATGGGATTGGATGGCGCCAAACGGTATTTGATCCTCGCCCAGAACGAAGATGAACTGCGGCCGACGGGCGGTTTCATCAGCGGCGCCGGTCTGATCGAAGTCGCCAACGGCGAAATCATTTCGGTCAGCTTTGAAGATGCCAATGTGGTGGATAACTACGCCGAAAAGCCCTATGACTTTCCGCCGCAACCCCTTTATGACTTTATGCGGCTGGAGCTTTTCCTGCTGCGCGACGCCAACTTCTGGCCCGACTTCCCCACCTCGGCGCAGAAGGCGATGGAGTTATATAGCTATGGACAGGACACCGGTCCATTAGACGGTGTGATCGCCATTGACCAACAATTTATGCGCCTATTGGTGGAAGCGACCGGCCCCGTTCCCGTCATTGGGACCAACACCACGATTCGGCCGGGGAATGTGATTGATCTGGTGCGTGATGCTCGTAGCATCCAGCAAGGTCAGGCTGTTGGCGATTGGGTCGCCAATCGAAAGGCATTTATGCAAGCTTTCGCCACCGCTATCCAGGACAAAATCCAAAACGACTTTGGTTCACTCAATCCGGTCAGCCTTGTCCGCAGCCTCTATCAAGCCATTGAGCAGCGACATTTGCAGCTTTACATGACCAACGGTGATGTAGCCGCAGCCCTTGATGAGACTAAATGGAACGGCCGCCTCCCCAGCGCACCACCAGGGGACTTCCTAATGGTTGCCGATACCAACATGGGCTACAACAAGGCCAATGTCTACATCCAGCGGGCGACCCACTATGAACTCTTTTTGCAAGAAGCCACACCCCGCGCCGAGCTAACGGTAGAGTACACCCACACCGGCCCGGCCAAAGATGAACCTTGTTACCAGGGAACGGAACGGGAGTATGAGCTATCGCTACCCTATTTGGCCTCGGCCGAGAAGTGCTACTGGAATTACCTGCGCGTCTATGCCCCAGCCAACAGCCAACTGCTCGACTCCAGCCGCCATGTTGTCCCCGGCGAGACGTTGTTTAGTGGCGAGGGTTGGGACAGCGCGGCCGTCCAGGCCGACGAAACGCCCGGCCTGAGTACCTTTGCCAACTTCCTGCTCGTCGCCAACAATGGCAGCGAAACGGCCGCCTTCACCTATAACTTGCCCGCAGAAGTCGTGCAAGCAGTGGAAGATAGCAACCGCTATCAGTTGACTGTCTATAAGCAAGCAGGAACGAACGCGGAGCCGTTGGTCTTGGTTGTCCATCTGCCCACCAATGCGGAGGTTGTCCACATTTCCCCGCAACCGGCGCGTATTGAAGGCAATACGATCTATTTTGAACAAGAAGTGAACGCCAACACGGAGTTTATTATTGATTACCGTCCTTAATTGTCAGAGTCCGGATTTCTGTGAGAAACCCGGTTTCTATATATCAGACAACACCAGCCTCGGCCGTTTGCAGTTCCCATCTGGTGTTCGCCCAATTACCAGGGGTTATCATCATGTCTAAACGTACAGTAAATATTTCCTTTCTACTCTTAATGCTCATTGCCGTCGCTCTGGTATATCAGGGGGTAATGCCTGTCCTGGGTCAAGACCCGACCATTCCCACTCGAACGCCGACGCCTGACCCGAATGCACCGCCAACGGCCACACCCGATGATGGTGGCGGTGAACCACCCCCACCAGGCCCGACAAACACACCGGACGCGGCCGCCACAGCGACCAGCACCCCGCAATCCGGCGTTGGCACCACGCCGACCAGCACGGTTGGCAGCGGGACCCCGCTGGCTGGTAGTGGCGATGCACCCGATCTCGTTGCCAGCGGAACCCCCGGTGAGTTGACGGTCGAGCTTGGCCTGCCAGAGTGTGATGATACGCCCGTCGTGCAGGCGATCAAGGATGTTGTGACCCTCTATGCCGGACCAGGAGGGGATTATCCCATTGTGGCAACGATGCTGCGGGATGAAATTCGCTTGCTGATCGGCCGCGCCGAGTTCGCCGACTGGTGGTACATCCAGTACGATCTAGACACGACCGCTTGGGTGGACGATGAGGATGTCAACGAATATGGCAACACGGGTGGTGTGCCGCTGGTGGAGCCGCCGCCGATCAATGGCAACACTCCCACCCCCGGCCCGATCTGGATGCCCACCGCCCGGCCTGCCTGCACTACCACGCCCACACCAACCCCGACGGAGACGGCCACCGCCACCCCGACGGAAACCCCAACAATTGTTGGCGTCCAGGCTGATGGCAGCACAGGCGAAGGTACGACAGGGAGTGTTGGTAACTCTGGGGATGGTTCTAATGGGGCAGTGTCGGCCGCGCCGGAAACCCCGGAATTAGTCACCTCCACGCCCTCCGCTACACCCTACCTCTTACCGGCCATTGGCGCAGGTCTATTAGGGTTGGGGCTGGTCGTGGGCTTGCTGGCGCGGCGCAGCGGTCAGGCAACGTCTGCTAACGACGAGGCAGAAATAACGGAGTCAGAGAGCTAATCTCGAATCATAAAGTCGGCCGGTAACTGAAAGAAATCACTTCCATTTGACAGCAGCACCCGTTGGCCTGTTTGTGGATCATACAGGCCAACGTTTATTTTTGCCGAACCGCGATAGGCAGGATCGTGGAGCATGACCAGATGACGGTCGGCAAGCAAGTCGCCGGTTATCCAGGTGTTGGTCGGCCGTTGCCCCTCCACGGGCCGGCCGTCATGCTGCCCAATCAAACGGCCGTCCTCATCCACCAAATGGACAAAGACCGTATAATCATCCCCACCCGTCTGCAATGCCTGCCAGTAGAGCGTGACCGCTACCCCTTCATCCGCATTCACCGTCGTTTCTGACAGACTGTATCCGATCAGTTGTGCCACTTCACCAAACGTTGCTTCGACGGGATTGGCATCGGCCGGTAATGCCTCCAGTCGTTCGGCCGCTGCGATCTCAATCCCCTCTAACCGTTCTTCAAAATCTTCCAGGCGCACGGTTAGCGTGGCCTCGCCCGGCGCAGCCGACAACGGAATATCCACCATCCGCCGTTCACGCACGATTTCACCCGCTTGCCACTGTGAGGTAGGATATTGCTCGGCTAGCAAACGGCCGCCTGTCACCACCAGGGTTTCCCCCTCCTGCTCCACTACAACTTCCGGCACAAGATGGGCTAAACCCGCTTGCGCCGCTTTCCAGGTCAGATAAAGCGGTATGGCCTCACCTGGCAAATAAGGCCCGCGACCAAATTCGGCCGCGACTAGCTGCAAGCCCGCAGTTACCTGAACCGGCGCTGCCAACCAGCGCGGCTCCGGCAGAGCATAGGGGTTATGAACAGGCCGCCCCGCTTCATTGAACTGTGGTGGGGAGAGCGCCACACTTCCCAGCTTGACCTGTTGCCCTTGTGGTGTCCCTTGTTCGTCCGTTATCTCGACGGTCTGGATCGCCTCGCCTGAGCCGGAATAAACACTAATCGCCAGTGGATAAGCCAGCGGTGGCGTGCCAATCGCTAGTGGCAACACATGGTAAGTGGTCACGGCCGCCCCTCCCGGCCACTGTTCCGTCGGCCGTCCATAGCTATCCACCAACGGCGCATCGGCCTGGCTGACCAGCCATCCTTCCTCATCCAGCAAGCGCATCGCCACACTGTAACGTTCCGTGATGGGTTGTTCAAGCTCCCAACAGAGGGTGAGGGTAACGGCCGTGTCGGCCGCTGCCCCCTGTTCCATCCACGCGGAGCGCAACAAGAGCGAACCGAAGCGCTTGCCGATGGGGATGATGGCTGGTTCGGCCGCCTCTTGGCAATCGGGGACGGCTGTGCTCTCCACCCCCAATCGGTACTCGCGCAGCAACAGGTCATCGAAGGGATAGGTCGCCGCGAACGCCCCCTGCCGTTCCAACTCGAACGTTGTCCGCCCCTGCCAATCGCGTGTGCCTTGTGGGTAATCTACGGCGAAGGCGTGGCGTGGTTGGTTGGCGGAGAAAAGCCATCGGTGGCAAGTGGCAGGTGGCAGGCGGCAGGTGGCAGGAGGGGCCATCGTGATCGGCGTAGAACCTTGATATTCAAAGGGGAGTGACCAATCGGTGTTGGGGATGACGATCAAGTCATCGGGTTGCGCGGTCGTCTGCAGAAAACGGGCTACCCCACGCATGTCGGGCTTTGCTACATTGGGGTTGAAAAAATACTGCCCCAAGCCCCAAAGCGACAAATAAAGGACGCTTGCCCCCAATACCAGTGCTGCTCCACGTCTTAGCCATCCCAGCCAGTGGCGCGGCCGTTGCCACACCGGCGCAATCAAAACCGCCAGCAATGGAAACAAGGCGATGGCAAAGATGATCACATAGCGCGGGTGGGAAAAGGAGCGCACGCTCCATACCACAAGCGCCGAACTGAGCGGCAAGAGCCATTGTAGAAGAAACTCCACCTTGTATCCCGGTTTGCCAAACCGGAATCGGAGTTGCGGGTTTAGGTTGAAACCCCCAACCCGCGCCACGAGGAAGGCAATAATTAGGGCAACGGCCGCTATCCCCGCAACCCAACCAATAAACGGCCGCGCCAGCGCATTCGCCAATCCGGTCAAATGAAATGCCCATACCTGGGGAAAGAGATAATCTAGCGGGACCGGCTCAGTGGCAAACGTCCCGGCGTTGGCTTCCGACTGCACGGCCGCGCGGTTGAAAAAGACGGCCGCAAACCAGGGCAGACTCGCCAGCGCGACGAGGATATGGGCGAGTAGCCAACGAAAGACTGGGGATTGGAGATTGGAGATTAGAGAGTGGGAGATTGAGGGATTGGGAGACTGGGAGACTGGGAGATTGGGAGATTGGCTCTCTCGCTTCTCACTTGCCACTCGCCACTCCCCACTCCCCACTCCTCCCCTGCGCTTCCACAAGCCCCACAGAGCAACATAAGCCACTGCAAAGACGGAGATGTAGTGCAGGTGGAGAGCGATCCATTCGAGAAGGGCAAGGGCAACCAGCGCGGCCGTGCTCTGTGATCGCCACTCACGCTCGGCCGCCAGCAACATGCCAAGATAGACCAGCGGCAACAGCGAGTAGACACGGATCTCTTGAGCGTAGATAACGGATAGCGGAGAGATAGCCACGAGTACGGCCGCGAGCCACGCCGCTTGTTTGCCCTTTCCCTGGCGGCCAGCCATCAATGTAAATGCCACAACGACTTGCAACAGGCTGGCTAGTGCGGAAAGATAACGGCCGCTAAATGCCGACTCTCCGACAACTGAAACCCATCCTTTGAGGAAAACAAAGTAGAGTGGGGGATGAACGTTGTTTAGCCGATCAGCAACCAACTCGCCCAGGCTGGAAGTCGCCAGATGGAGGCTGATCCCCTCATCCCACCAGATGCTCTGTGCCTCTATCTGGAACAGCCGTAAGAGCCAGGCCAGTAATAGCAGCCCTGTTATAGCGGCAAATCTGAGCCAAATCGGATTGGAACGTCCCTGAAACACAGAAACGTGAAGACCCCGAGCCTTCGTCGCTCTCCCTCTGCGTCCTTGCGTCTCTGCGTTAGATTTATACACGCCTAACCCGTCATTTAATAATTTACTACTCAGCAGCAACAACATTCAGCAATTGCGGCAGGATCACCCGCTCGGCTGCACCCCCATCCACCGGCAGGCGCAGACCACTATCGGCCGCATACAACCCGACCGCAATCCTATACTGCCCCGGCAACACATTCTCGCCAACGGGCAATACAAATTCATCAACCACGACCTGCCCGGCAGCCAAGGTGTGCGTCGGTAAGCCGCCCGGCCAATGGTCGGCCTGAGCGACAATGTTCTCTTGCTCATCCAGCAAATGGACAAACACGGTGTAAATCGCCGCCGGTTGGCTATCCGTTTGCCAATATAACACTACCTCGGCCGCCTCGCCCACCACCACTTCCTCCGCAAGCAGTTTGCTGCCGTAAAGATGGATCCCGTCACCAAACTCATGGGCCAGCGGGATACCGACATCATCTGGCAATTGAAACAGCCGATCGGCCGCCACCACTTCTAGACGGCCGACCTCCCAGGTCTGCGCCTCTCCAACCGGCGCGACCCGCAGCACATAGTTGCCCGCCGCCAGATCAGCCGCCAGCGGCAAGCGCACCTTCTCATGCACCGTCTCGCCCACACGCCATTGTTGCGGATCATACCGGCTCAAGGGTAGTGTCCAGGTAGAGATTGGAGATTGGAGACTGGGAGATTGGGAGACTGGGAGATTGGTAGACTTGTGCTCTTGCTCTTCACTCGCCACTGCTCCTCCACTCCCCTGCTCTTCTGCTTGCGCCAACGTCCATTCCAGATCAACATCTGCGAGAAGCGCAGCGGTCGCCTGCCAAAAGACATCCAACGACAACGTTTCACCGGCGAGGATCGTTGGTGGCACGGCCGAATGCCCCAACAGCAACAGTGCGCCATCCAACCAGGAGGCATCGGCCGCCTGTGAAATCTCCAGGCGTTCTGCGCCCACTGGCGTTTCTTGCGGCGGAATCGCTACGGCAGCAGCCTCATATTCAACCCCGGCAAAAGCCCCCTCTTCAGCCATTACAGCCAACTGGCCGCCAGTAGTCTCATCAAACATCGTCAGCACCAGCGAATAGTCGCCGGGAGGCATGGCAAGCGGCCGTTGCAAGCGATACGCTACCTCTGGCCGTTCATCGGCCGCCCAATCTTCCGGGTAGAAATAGACTTCGTTGAGCAGCGGTGTCTCCACGCCACTCCAGATATTGCCCTGCTCATCGCGTAAGGACAGGCGTAGGATGGTATGACCAGCGGGCTGTAAGCGTTGCCAACGCGCCCGTAGCGTGATCGCCTCTGGCTCCACATCGGCACGGAAGGCTTGCAAGGCAACACGGCTATCAAACACAACCGGCTCAGCCAACGCCTCTAATGTCCGATCCGGCCGCTGTGTTTCCGGCTGGCGATAGATCCACGCCTGCTCTAAACCGCCATAGCGAATGGTGTGCAACAATTGTAAATCGGCCGTTTCCGCGTCAAATTCCGATTCGCTCCCTTGTTTGCTCCCGGCCGTATAGATCACGTAATCAGCCTGTTCTCGTCCCCCTGCTTCAGCCAGCAAGGTCTCGCCGGAGAAGAAAGGGGCCAGGGAGGGGGCAATACCGGATACTGCCGATGCCTCTGTCGCATCCGGCTGGGAATTGCTCAACCAACGCCCGGCCGCGCTGATACTTTCGCCCCACCCCAACGGCATGACTTGTCTTGCGGTCAGTGGGCCACCAACCAGCAGATTATAGGCGGCCAGCGGATAAGGCCAGAAAAGAAGCCAGTAACCGATTTGTCCGATGAGCGCGGCCGCCAACAGCCAGCGCCTCCCACTCCTCTGCGTCCACAGCACCCAGCCCAATGCCCCAAGCAAAATCAAGGCCGGGATCGCTGGAAGCATATAGCGGTCGAACTTCTTCGCTGCGGGGGTAATGGCTGCCAGAAAAACGGCCGCCCATAGTAACAATATCCACGCCAGGCCCTGCAACGCCTTTCCACGCTGCCGGAACACAGCAATTAGCCACAGCACCAGACCAATAACGACAACCGGACTCAGTCGCCATAGCAGCGCAACAGGATAAAAGAGCGGGCCATGATCATAGGCGACTTTACCCAGGAAGAAGGTCGGCCGCAGCGCCTCGTCTATGTGCCTCCCTGCGCTACTCGTCATCAACTGCCACACACTTAGCGGCGCACTCCATAGCGCGGGAAACACCACCAATGCCGTCACGCCAAAACTCACCAGCCAGATAAGGCCTTGTGTCACCGTGCGGCCGAACCACGCTCGCTCCCCACTCCGGTAGCGTTGCCAGAGGACCCAGGCAAAGACAACGGCCGTCAACGGCAAAATCAACAACGCCGGAGACTTGGTGAGGGTAGCCAGGGCGGCGGCAATGCCAGCAAGGATGAGGGATGAAGGGTGAAGGATGAAGGATGAGGGATGAATTGAACTCTCATCCTTCATCCTTCTGCCTTCATCCTTTCCTCCAATCTGCAATGCTACCAGCAAGGCCAACAAGCTGACCGCCATAAACGTCGAAGCCAGACCGTCTACATGGAGAATACCGGACAGGCCGATGAAAAAGGGGTCGAAAGCGAGCAATAGACCGCCGACGAAGGCAACAACCGGCCCCCATAGTTGTCTGGTTAACAGATAGAGCAAGACAATACCAGTACAATTCACCACAATGACGGCAATTCGAGCCGCAGTTAGTAGCGCGGCAAGCTGTTGGAAGGCGGCCGTGTTGTCGGGGGTCAAAAAGGCCAACCGGGTAAGCCATTCATAGGCGGCGGCCGTCTGCGGCACAAGCAGTAGTTGCAAGGAGATGCCCATCGCTCCCAACCAGGTCGTGGTGACCCCGGGATGACCTGCTACCAGGGTGTCCGGCCACTGTCCAGCCAGCAACGCCTCGCGAAAGAGGACGGAGCGATAGACCCAGATCAGTTCATCAGGGGTGATGTAACGGCCGAGGGCCACCAGGCGTGGCAACAACGCCGCGGCCAACAGAAGCAGCATTAGCCAACCGTTTGGATGCGGCCGTATAGAAAACCGGAAGCTTTTTCTCATCAAAATTTACCTAAATGCAACGTATACAATACATTCAGCTAGTTGCCAAGCGTCCTAAACTCAGTATAATCACATCAACTTTGTATACCCCCTTTTAAGCAAAATCATGAGTCGGGGTGATCGGGATTTATAACATATGGTTGAGACAGAAACTGGTGATGGTTATCACCTCATGGAGCTTCTTTTAGACGGGGACTTGTATTTCCCCAGCGCCGGAGAAATCCGGTCAGGTCGCGTTGTCGCCTATCGTAACCACGAAATTCTTGTTGACATCGGAGCCAAGTCGGAAGGGATTATTTCCGGCCAGGAAGCGACGTCTCTGGATGCTGAAGCACGCAAAATGCTGGCAGAAGGGAACGAAGTCCTGGTTTATATCGTCGATCCAGAAGATGATCATGGAAATATTGTCCTTTCCTACAAACGGGCGGCCGAAGAACAAGATTGGCGGCGGGCGATCCAGTTAATGGACGAGCAGGAAACCTGCGAGACCAAAGTGGTTGGCTACAACAAAGGTGGTCTGCTGGTCAACATCGGACAGTTGCGCGGTTTTGTGCCTAGCAGCCAGTTACGCCGTGACCGCCAGATAAATCCCAATGCCGACAATCGAGACGAATTGTTGCGGCCGTTGGTGGGACAAACCCTGATCGTCAAGGTCATCGAGGTAGACCGCGAGCGCAACCGTCTCATTCTCTCCGAGCAGGCAGCCTCCAAGGAGGTTCGCCAGGCCAAACGAGCCGAGCGTCTGGCCGGCATTGAAGAAGGCCAAGTCTTTGAAGGGCGGGTCGTAAACCTGGCCGACTTTGGTGTGTTTGTGGACATCGGTGGAATTGAAGGGTTGGTACATGTATCGGAAATCAGCTGGAAACGGATCAACAATCCCACCGAAATGCTCAAAAAGGGTGACAAAGTCTCGGTTTGTGTTCTAAGCATTGACAACGACCGCCAACGGATTGCCTTAAGCATCAAGCGGCTCCAGCCCGACCCCTGGACGATGGTCAACGACCTGTACCAAGTTGGACAACTCGTCGAAGCCGAAATTACGCGGCTGACTAAGTTCGGCGCGTTTGCGCGGCTGAACGACGACTATCAACTGGAAGGGTTAATCCACATCTCCGAAATGTCGGAGGAACGTGTTGATCATCCGCGTGCAGTTGTCAAGCCTGCTGATCATGTAATGGTAAGAATTATTCGCATTGACCCCGAACAGAGACAACTTGGGCTGAGCCTGAAACAAGTGGCCTCGGAAAAATTCCTAGAGGCGGATCTCGCTCTGTGGGAACAAGGCAGTTGATTGTTAGACTGACACCCTGAAGAGGTAAAACAATGAATTCCAAGAACTGGGAACGCTTTACGCAGCGCGCGCGCCGGGTTCTCAGCCTGGCGCAAGAAGAAGCGGAAAGGCTGAATCACAGCTATATCGGCAGTGAACATGTGCTGATTGGCTTGCTTCGCGAAGAAGGAGGCGTTGCCGGACGAGTCTTGCGTGAGCTAGGGCTGGATGTCGAGCGCGTCCAGCAAATGGTTGAACGTTTATCCGGTGGATCGGGGACACGCACCCCGTTCACCAAAACAGAATTATCCCCCAGCACCAAGCGCATCCTTGAGTTAGCAATCGAGGAAGCACGGCGCATGGGACAACATTATATTAGTACTGAACATCTCCTTCTGGCCCTAGCCCGCCAGAATGAAGGGCTGGCAATTGATGTCTTGCGTAAGTTTGGCATCAGCGCCGAGCAAATCCGCCGCCAAACGAAGCGGATGCTGAAAGAAAGCCCGGTGACCGCCAGCGAAGGGGTGGGAACAGGCCAACGCCGCGCCCCGGCAAAGAAAGAAAAGAGCAAAACGCCACTGGTGGATCAATTGGCAACCGACCTGACGGCATTGGCGCAAGATTACGCGCTTGATCCAGTGATCGGCCGCCAGACGGAAATCGAACGAGTGATCCAAATCCTCGCCCGCCGCACCAAGAACAACCCCGCCCTCATCGGCCAACCCGGCGTGGGCAAGACGGCGATCATCGAAGGGCTGGCGCAGCGCATTGTGGATGGACAGGTTCCCGAAGTGCTGCAAAACAAGCGCGTTTTACAGCTGGATGTCGGTAGCCTGGTCGCCGGAACGATGTATCGCGGGCAGTTTGAAGAACGGCTGAAGCGCGTCATCGAAGAGCTGAAATCGAGCGAATCCATTTTGTTCATTGACGAAGTCCACATGCTCGTTGGCGCGGGTTCGGCCGGTAGTTCAGTAGACGCGGCCAATATTCTCAAACCATCATTGGCGCGTGGCGAACTGCAATGTATCGGCGCGACGACGATGGACGAGTATCGCAAGTACATCGAAAGTGATGCGGCGTTGGAACGGCGTTTCCAACCCGTCCATGTGGACGAACCCTCACCCGATGAGGCCGTCCAAATTTTGCGCGGCATCAAGGGCGCGTATGAACAGCACCATAATCTGTTCATCACCGATGAGGCCATCGAAGCGGCCGTTGCTCTCTCCACCCGCTATGTCACCGACCGTTTTCTCCCCGACAAGGCGATTGACCTGATTGACGAAGGGGCGTCCCGTGTACGCATGTACCGCGTGCCACAGCCGACCGACATTCGCCAGGCTTATGATTCGCTGCGCGACTTGCGCGTGAAGCGCAATGACGCAGTGGAAGGGGGCCAGTTTGAAGAAGCGGCGCGAATACGGGCGCGGGAAGAGGAAATCCAACGCCAGCTTGACCAGATGCGGGCAGGCAAGAGCGAAGAAGAAGCGGCCGCCAATCTGACGGCCGAAGACGTGGCTGAAGTCCTCTCCATGTGGACCGGAATACCGGTGTATCAGTTGACCGAAGAAGAGTCGGCGCGACTGTTGCGCATGGAAGAGGAGATGAAAAAGCTGATCGTCGGCCAAGAAGAGGCGATAGAGGCGATGTCCAAAGCGGTGCGCCGGGCGCGTGCTGGTCTGAAGGACCCACGCCGTCCTATTGGCTCCTTCATCTTCCTCGGCCCTACCGGTGTGGGCAAGACGGAAATGACCAAAGCCCTGGCCCGCTTCCTCTTTGGCAGCGAAGATGCGCTGGTGCAATTGGACATGTCGGAGTTTATGGAACGCCACAGCATCGCCCGTCTCGTCGGCTCGCCGCCAGGCTATGTCGGCTTTGAAGACGCCGGTCAATTGACCGAAGCGGTGCGCCGCCGCCCCTACTCCATTGTCGTCTTTGACGAGATTGAAAAGGCCCATCCTGAAGCATTCAACTTGCTGCTACAAATCATGGAAGAGGGTCGCCTGTCGGACGCGAAAGGGCAAAAGGTCAACTTCCGCAATGCGATCATCATTATGACCTCCAATGTTGGCGCGGAAACGATCAAGAAAGGCCCCAACCTCGGCTTTGCCTTCCAACGCGACTCAGCCACCGAAGGGGAAGCCAACTACCGCGATATGCAGAAGAAGCTGATGGAGCAACTGAAACGCTCCTTCCGGCCGGAGTTTCTCAACCGCGTGGATAGCATCGTCGTCTTCCGCCAGTTGCAAAAGGAAGACATCCGCCAGATTTCGGACATCATTCTCGAGGAAATCAACGAGCGTGTAACTGAGTACGATCTCTTACTGATGGCTTCCGAAGCAGCCAAAGATTGGCTAGCCGAGCATGGGCATGATACGGAATATGGGGCACGGCCGCTACGCCGCCTGATGCAACGCACCATCGAAGACAAGCTCTCCGACGCCGTCCTCGGCGGAACCTTCCAACCTGGCGATACTGTCCTGGTTGATGTCGAGGATGATGATATTATCCTCCGTCACCCCGACGAAAGCGAACCGTTCGAACTAGCTACGGAAGGCGAAGGCCAGGCCTGGCCCACGATTTAAGACTCAAAGTTGACAGCTAAGATTTAAGCCCGTCGGGAAAATTCCGGCGGGCTTTTTACTTTATGAGGGTTCGGCAGGAGCGAGGCTGGTATCTATAGACTTTTTACCAAGTCTTGTCGCGGCCGTCGCCAGCCCCACCAAAAACCAAAACACCGTCACCGCGTGGTGAAATTCCATGTTAAAGAGATAGTGGTCGAAGACGCCTGCGACCAGGCCACCAATCAGCGCAGCATGGAGGCCAAGCCAAAGCGCATCCCGTTGCTCATTGCCGCGGAATGCGCTGCGATTGACAAAGGCATAGCCAAAGAGTGTCCCCATCACCACAAAAAACGCCAACAGACCGAACGCCCCCATCCTGATTGCGATGGTGAAATAGACATTGGCTACTGCCAGATAAATATCAATATCGGGCGTCCCGGCAAAGCCAACGCCGAAGATGGGATAACGGCCGATAGCGATCAACGCATCCTTGTACTCCCCAAAGCGCATCTGCGTTGCTAAATCGTCACCCTGGAAGCCTTCAAAGAAACGGCCGACATACTCCTGCGTCATCGGCAAGAGTAGCAGTAGCAATCCAGCGACAACCAGGTAGGGCAACAATCTCCGGTAACGAGCGACTGTCACGAAACCTAACCCGGCTACCAACCCTAACATCGCCCCGCGGGAAAAAGTTAGAATCAGCGCGATCACGATCAAACCGGTCAAAATCCAGGTTAGCCAGCGTGGGAAGAGCGGCCGTTTCGCCACCACTTGCGGCCCGGCCAACGCGCCGAGCATCAGCAACAACCCGCCCAGGCTGTTCGGGTCTACCGACGTGCCAATCGCCCGTTCCGAGAGCGCCGGGTTTTCCTCAATATAGCGAATCACCCATCCCCCCGGATAGCCCAGGCGTTGCAGCAAATTGAGCAAGGTGTTGGCAGTGTCGTCGGGCAAGAGCCAAAGGCCGATGGCAACGGCCGCAGCCCCCGCCCCAGCCAACAAAATAAACTTCACCAGTCGTTCCAACCGCTCCCAACTGGAGCAGTAATCTACCACAATCAGCACAAAGCCGAGGCTCAGCAACAGTTCGGCGAACTTACGCAATAAGGTTGGGGTCAATGGGCCATTGGGCAGGCCAAAGATAAAGGCGAAGATAGCGACGATGATAAAGGCGATCAGTGGAAGTGTGATCGGCGCCAGTGCCACCCGCCGCTGCTTGCCGGTAATCAACCCCAACAACCAGACCAGGACAACCGCGCCTAATGCCAGGTCAAGGAAGGTCGGCGTCAGACCAATATCAATGGGAATGGTGGCAAAGGGTAGCAGGCTGATAACGCCAATGACGCCGAAAAAACCAAGCTCGATGTTGCTCAGCACCAACCAGACAGCGACCCCGGCCAACAACACGGCCGCCGCCGCCAACGGCCCCCCCACCGCCAGAACGATCCCGCCAAGGACGGCCGCTACTCCCGCCAACAAACCCAAGCCCAATGGAGAAAGTGCTGGATTCAAAATGCGTTTTGTCTCGTAGACTCTCATTCGTATATTAATCAACCCGAATCTGCGTCAACACCAAAAAATCATCCGTCAAGCGGCCGTCCTCTGTCACCAATTGTAACCGGTCGAAGCCGCCATCGGCCGTGCGAGTATACAGGCCAATGATGAGTGGATACAAATCGGGTGGGGTATCGGGGCTGAGCGCGAGTTGCATTTCCACCGTTTCCACTTCGCCCGTTGTCCATGAGGAAGTCGGCCGCGCCGGGGCAATATCCTGTCCCGCCCAACGGGTGGTATCCTCGTCCACCACCTGTGCAAAAAAAGTGTACTCCTCCGGCAGGCTCTGGTTGGCCCGCCAGTAGGTTGTTAAGATGATCTCGCCGCCTGCATTCGCTCGGCGCGGGGCTACCTCCGATCCTACCAGCTCCAGGCCATGTTCAAACATCACCGATACCGGATTAGGATAGTCACCCTCTGGGGCAGCAAGCATCACCGTTTCCAACAGTACCGCATCACCGCCCTGTTCAGTCAACAAGCGTTCGCCGGTTTGGTAATCATACAAGCCAATCGCCAGTTCCAGATCGGCGGGAGCAACAGCCGTCGCCGGAACAGTCAGCCGGTAGCCGTTGACCACCCGCTGCCCCGGCTCTAGTAAGCGTGTCGCCAGCAACCCCTGCCCCGGAAACATATCTCGCTGGGCGATCGGCCGTTCAATCACCGGATCATTCAAATGGACAAAAACGCTCCAATCCCGTTCCATCGGCCGCAACGCCTCCCACTCTAGCCACAACCACACTGACTCCCCTGGTTGGACTCGTCGCTGCTCTAAACGGTAGCCCAATAGTCGCATCTGATCGCCAAAGTCAATTTCAACACGTTCCGGCAAGGATTCGGCCGCTGGTGGCGGTTCATAGGCCGGTTTGATCCAGACAAAGGGAGCAACGGCGGCGACGACAAACAGAAACAGCCCCAACGCCGTTACCGGCCACGCAGCCCAACGCGAGGGCAACCAGCCCACCAACCCAACAACCATTAGTACACTCAGCGCGGAAATCGCCGTGAAAACCAGCCGCCCTTGTGATGACCAGGTGGTGGTCGCCCATTGGACCAGGCCATAGACGACGGCCGCCGACAGCAAACAACAAACTAGCAAGGCAAAGTGGCGCTCGACGATTTGCATCAATCGCTGCAACCAATCGCCAACCGCTTCACGCCAGTGCCGAACCTCTATGCGAAGGAGTTGTGCTATATAAAGGATAAAGCCGATGACACTGACCAGGGCAACCCCATTGAGGAGCCGGTAAATCCAGGTTGCCATCGGGATATTGACCCCGCCAAATAACCCCCAATAGGCCATCATAAAGCCCCAACGCTCACCCCACAACTGGCGTGGCGAAGCTGGATGTCCACGCTGGCCCAATACGGCGATAAAAGCATTCCAACCCAACCAGTCGCCATACAGGACGATATTACGGTAATACCACCAACCAGCAATGAGCAACACCGGCAGCAGCAGTACGGCCGTGTAGGCGGCCGTTCTAACCAACACCCTGGGAATAGTGGCGAGTGATGAGTGGGGAGTGAGGAATGGAGAGTGGGGAGTGGAGAGTAAAGAGGCTCCTCCACTCCTCTGCCCCTCCGCTCCCCCGCCCCTCTGCTCCTGCCGCCAGGCCACCACCCCCAACGCACCTATCGCCAACGGGATTAATCCTAGTGTGCCTTCCTTGGTCAACACGGCTAAGCCAATCACTACCCCCAGTAGGACAATCCTCTGGATTGTCCGTCTAGTAGAAGACAATCCAGAGGATTGTCCTACGTTGTGTTTAACCAGCAGAATGAGCAAGAGGAGCGTTAGCGAGGCTAAGGGTATGGCCAGGTTGTCGTTGTTCACCGCGCCGCTGATAAAGAGAAACATCGGCAGAAAGGCATTGGCGGCCGCCGCCCCCAACCCGATCTCCGGCCGTCCGGGCGCCACTTCACGGCCGATGCGGTAAGTCAAATAAACCGTCGTCGCGCCTAACAACACCGAAAAGAGGCGCACAATGCGCACGGCCAACAATGTTCCTTGCCAGGGGTCGGCCGCCGGATCGTGGATCGCCAGATTGGTGTTGCCATCGGCCGTGATCACCCCATTGTCCACATGCGGATTCAGCCAGCGTACCTGCTCCATATCGGAGGTATCAATCCAAAAGGTCAGCGCCGCGCCGAGATAGTAATAGAGTGGGGGTTGGCTCGCTTCCTGGTTCCATGGCCCGGCCAGCGCCGGATCAAAGACCTGCACCGGCAACGGGTTGCCATCAGCCAGGTGGCGGATCATCGGATAGTGCCATAGCTCATCCGATGCCTCAAAAGCAGGCGTCACCAGGGCATAGATTGAGCCAAGCACAACAAAGAGGATCAAAATCAGCGCAAGTACGCGCTTTTCATACGGCCGAGGCACTTCCACTTCCATCTCCCCCTAATTTTACCGGCAAGCCCCCGACTCGCCACCTGCGCTTTCCCAACATTCAGACTACGCGGCGCTAAATAGCCTATATCTTAAGTGCTGGCGCAAGCATTCCTGTTATCATTAGGGTGAGTGTTGGCTGAATTCACGCCCTGTCAATTGACGGCCAGTAGTGATGGGCTTAAAATGCTCAGGTTAAACAGAAACAAACTTTCCTGTGGAGCGGCCGGTCTGGTCACTTAATTGAAAGCAGGACGCGGACGAACGCGGACAAACGCTGATAAATCAATCTTCCAGCTATTACTGCCATCGTTTGCGAAGACAGTTAAGGAAACTATGTTGTCACAAATAATTGACTTTTTTATCCAACTCTTCCACCAGATGTCGGGATTCTTTCCCTTGCCGATTTTTGTCTTTGTAGGGGCGTTTGTTGAGGAGTTAGTTGCACCCATTCCCTCACCCATTGTTATGACCCTCGCCGGCTCAGTGGCGAAATCACAGGGCCAAACGGTTGTCTATCTGGGCTGGCTGGCACTTATCGGCGCCGTTGGCAAGACCTTTGGCAGCTATTTGCTCTATCTGGTGGTGGATCGGGCGGGAGATTGGTTTTTAGATAAATTCGGCCGTTTCGTCGGCGTCTCTTCCGAAGAAATCGAGCAATTCGGCCGTTTGCTGAACAAAGGCTGGAAAGATGATGTCGTGCTGGTCATCCTCCGCGCCCTGCCGATCATGCCGACTGCGCCAGTCTCTATCGTTTGCGGCCTGATTGGTCTCAACCTGGTCACTTATTTGCGCTCCACGTTCATTGGGACGCTGCTCCGCAACATTTTCTACCTTTACTTAGGCTATACCACCATTGGCGCGTTGGAGTCGCTCAACGAAGGGCTAGATGGCCTGGAAGTATATGGCTACGCCATTTTCTTCATCCTGCTAGCCGCTGGCGCGGTGGCCTTCTATCTTTATCGTCGCCAGGGAATGAACGCCCGTCTCCTGGAGCGATGGACTGGGCCAAAAAGTGCGGAGAAATAATCCTATCAGAAACCGGGTTTTTAAGAAAAACCCGGTTTCTAAATATTAGCAACCCGTGTCATAAAAAGAGAAAGCCCGCTGGCGCGGGCTTCTGGGAAAATACCCCCTCAATAGCACCCTGAGTTAGATCAGACGGACACGTACCTAATTTCGTAGCCGATTCTCCAACTCGTTGACAAGCTTATAGACCTGTCGTTATACTGTAAATGGGATGCTTTTTACCGGTATAAAATAGGATGGTATAAAATCAACCATGAACAGTGAAGAAAGACGAGTTCAGTTGGGGGATTTCTTGCGGCGGGCGCGGGAACGGCTCACGCCGGAGAGTATTGGCCTTTCTTCGCACGGCCGTCGCCGCACACCGGGCCTGCGGCGCGAGGAAGTCGCTTCCCTCTCCGGCATCAGCATTAATTATTATACCAAGATTGAACAAGGACGGATTGACGTCACCCGCCACGTATTAGAGTCCATTTGCCACACGCTACGATTGGGCGAGGCGGAAATGGACTTTGCGCTGGCGTTAATCCCTGGCAGGACGGCGTTTGACCTCAACGGCCGCCCGGAAGTGATTAGTCCCGCCCTGCAGCATGTCCTCAAACATCTTGGCAACAACCCTGCCTATATCATGGGCAGGCGTTGGGATACGCTGGCCTGGAATCCAGCCTTTGCCGCCACCTTTGTTGACCTGGAGCCGCTGCCCTTTCTGGCGCGTAATGTCTTGGTGCAGATGTTCACCGTGCCAATTGTCCGTACCTTTATTGGCGATTGGGAACGCCATGCCCGCAACATCTTGGCCGAGTTCCGCGCCAACTTCGCTCACTATCACAACGACCCCTCCTTCCATGAGTTGATCAGCTTTCTGGAAGCCAACAGCCCCGAATTTCGCAAATGGTGGGCGGAGGACAAAAAGGTGGGCGGCACGGCCGAAACCAACAAAGAGATTCACCATCCGGCCGTTGGCTGCCTACGCCTGCTGCAAACAGGCTTCTATTCCGACGACGCTCCGGCCATTCGCCTGGTCTTATACCTCCCCCTGGACAAGGAAACAGAGCGAAAGTTGGCTTTTTTGAGTGAACAAGCGGCCGCCGGTAAGTGACCCGTGGCAGGTGGCAGGTGGCAGGTGGCAGGTGGCAGGTGGCAGGTGGCAGGTGGCA
>CAYPHY010000015.1:0-14144 GCA_964410625.1 uncultured Ardenticatenaceae bacterium
ACCTGCCACCTGCCACCTGCCACCTGCCACCTGCCACCTGCCACCTGCCACCTGCTTACTGTTCAGTCTCCGTAATCCCCTCCGTCCCCGTGATCGGGAATGTGCCGGTGAAGGGGATGGTCCCGGTAATTTCGTCGGCCGATGGCGTTGGCGTGGCGTTGAGGCAGCCATCACGCGCCTGGGCCAGCTTGTTGCCCAAAATCTGGGTGCGGCCGATTTGGAACGCTTCTTGATAGGCGACCTCCGCCGGACACCACTCCTCGGCAAAGGCCCATTGGTCGCCATAGTTGATCAATGCCTCTTGCAAGCGGCCACAAGCATTTTGATAGAAGGGGGCGGAGAGGCACAGTTCACGGAAATTGGCGGCGGCAATCCCCCAATTCACGCCATAGTAGCCGATGCCCTGTAAGTAGAGATTGGCCCAGAAGCGATAGTCCAACGCCTCCTGCGGCAGATTGCCCAGCGACTCGGCCTGCGAAAGATAGTTCAGGCCCAACTCGACCTTCTCCGTCTCCACATAGGCCAGTCCAAGCTGGAGATAGGTGTCATAGAGCAGTTTGTCCGTTTGCTCGCGCTCATAGCTGGGGTAACGCTGTTGGAAGGCGAGCAACTCCGGCAACAACGCCTCCCACTGTTCCTCGGCCGCCAAATCGCGCAGCCGTTGCAACTCCGGCGACGCCTCGGCCGCCGACACCACGTCCTCACCCTCTGCCACTTCCTCTTCCGCCGTCTCCGTCGGTTCAGGGGTGGCGGTCGGCCGTGTGCGCGTCGCTTCCAGCCCTGCCTGTAATCGTTGGTGCAGCGTCAGGGCGGCCGCGTTCTCTGGGTCCTGCTGCAACACCCACTCCAGGCGGCGTTGGGCGAGGTTGATGCTCCCCGCGCTCAAATCTTGCTGCGCCAGCTCGATCTGCCGTGAAATCTGTTGGCTGCGCTGCGTCTGTGCCTCGGCCTGGCGCAAGTTTTGTCCATTCTCCCAGGCCAGATAGGCAACGATGAGATAAACGGCCGAAAACACGGCAAAGATGACCAGCAGCAAACCAAACAGCCGCACCAACGGCCGCGGCCGACGGTTGGTTGTTTCTTCAAGTGATGGCAACTCGTTCCTCATAAAAATCCAATACTTATAAATTACAAACCACCGACACGAATTTCACGAATGGCACGAATAATTTAAGCCATTCGTGTCATTCGTGAAATTCGTGTCAAAATATCCCCATAACGATAACCCACAATCCCTCATCCTTCATCCTTCAACCCTCATCCCTCCCCCTTCATTCATCATTTTCCAATATCTGTTGGTACACCTCTACCGTCCGCGCTGCTATCTGCTCCTGGGTGTAGTGGGCCAACACCCGCTGGCGGCCGCGCCGCCCCAGTTCATCGCGCAGCGTCTCCGATTGGATCAATTGTAACAGGCGGCCGTGGAGCGCGTCTATATCTTCTTCGGGAAAAGTTAGCCCCGCGTCGCCGATCACATGGGGGATTTCACCGCTGATCGCGCCAACCACCGCCACCTCGCAGGCCATCGCCTCGACCAAAATCCGCCCAAACTGCTCCTTCCAATTCGGCAACGTCCGCGAAGCAAGCACCAACACATCTAGTTGTTGCAAATAGGCTGCGATTTGCCCCGCCGGAATGGGGCCATCAAAGTAGACCCGTTCCGCAATGCCTAGCTCTTGTGCCAGGCGCATCAACGGCCGTTGCTCCGGCCCCTCTCCGGCAATGTGGATACGCCACACGCCGGGCAAGATCGCCGCCGCCCGCAGCAGCAAGTCGATCCCTTTTTCGGGGACCAGACGACGATTGGCCGAGCCGATGATGAAGCCTCGGCCGCGGTCTCGCCTCGCCGGAGGCTGGTAGAGCGTGGGGTCTACGCCAAATTGGGGGATGACAGCAAACGGCCCCCCATACCCCTTGCCGCGCCACACCGCCACCGACTCCTGATTGCCCATGATCGCGTAATCTACACCTTGCAATACCTGCTGCTCCATTCTATTGAAGGGAAAGGGGTAGCGCCGCTCCAGGTTTTGCCAGGAGAAGAACAGTGTTTTTGCCCCGGCCGCCCGCGCCTGGCGCATCGCCAGCCAGGTCGCCAGGTTGTATGGCTCCTCGTCTATGTGGACGATTTGCGGCCGAAATTCCGCCAGTCGTTGGCGCAGGGTTGGATAGTAATAGAGATGGAACTGTCCATTCAGCCGGATGGGATCGACCACCAATTGATAGCCCGTTGTGTGGCTCCGTTCCAGTGCCACCCGCCCGGCCGGATCATCCCACGAAGGAGGGACAATCGCCATCAGTTCCAGCCCGCCGGGGAGCGCATTCCCCTGGCGGGCGATTTCTTCTAGCTTGCGCTGATATGGCCCAACCAGGCAAGCCTTCGAGAGCATTAATACACGCATTGATATATCGAATGAACCTCTATTCTTGGGTTTTGGCCCATGTGTGTGAGGATAATTGGTATTGTCGGCTGATATAGGAAACCTGTTGAAACAGGTTAGGGCTTGTTTCCAGTATTAGTGTATTTCAATGCGCCCCCTATATCAGCCACGGATTTATGCGATTTTACTTTGTATAGGACTTACGCATTTTTGACACGAATGGCACGAATAACACGAATTATACCTTCTATTTTCGTGAAATTCGTGTCATTCGTGTCGAAAAATTATTGGCTGCGTAGGTCCTGTTGTAATTGCCTAATCGCTTGTTGCCAATACCTTTTTATGCGTACCAAAGCTATTTTGCTATACTTGCCCCGCTTTGACAAGATGGCAGGGTGAGAGGGTGACAAGGTGACAGGGTGAAGGGATGGTGAGGTAGGGTGGCAGGTAGCAAGTGGCAGGTGGTAGGTGGCAAGTTGATGAAAAGACAAGGTGAGGGGGTGACAAGGTGAAAAAAGCGCACCCCCGCACCTTGTCACCTGGTCACCCTGTCACCTCTTCACCCCTTCACCTTGTCACCCTGTCCCTCATCCTCCTGCTGGCGGCCGCCCTGCGCTTTTGGGGGTTGGGTGATGCGCCCCCTGGCCTTTACCGTGATGAAGCCTACAACGGACTGGATGCGCTGTCCGTCTTGGAAGGCAACCATGCCCTCTTTTTCCCGGCCAACAACGGCCGCGAACCCCTCTATATCTACCTTACCGCCGGGATGGTCGCCCTCTTCGGCCGCACGGTGCTGGCCTTGCGGTTGGCGGCGGCCGTTGTTGGCACGCTAACCGTTATCCCTACCTACTTGCTGGCGCGGGAATGGTTCGGCCGTGCCAGCGGCCTATTGGCGGCATTACTTTGGGCGATCACTTTCTGGCCGCTGCATCTCGGCCGCATCGGTTTGCGCGTCGGCTTGCTCGCGCCGCTGCTGGCGCTGGCCTTCTGGCTGGGGACTAAAGCGTATCGCCAGGAACGGCCGCGCCTCTGGTTCCTCGCCGGAGTGGTCTATGGTTTGAGCTTCTACACCTATCTGGCCGCCCGCTTTACGCCCGTCCTTTTGTTGGCTTTGGTTGCTTACTTGCTGCTGACCGGACGCGGCCGTCGTCTGTGGTCAAAGCGCGGCCCGCTCTGGTTTGCGCTGGGGACGATGATCATCTTGCTTCCACTTGGTTTCGTCGCTCTGCAACAGCCGGAGGTGTTGCTCGGCCGTTCCGGGCAAGTCTCCATACTCAGCCCCATCGTCAACCAGGGGGATTTGTGGGGAACGTTGCTAACCCACACCGGTCGCGCCCTCGGTCTCTTCTTCTGGCGTGGCGATCCCATCCTGCGCCACAACGCGCTGCTCAACTACGACACCGTTTTGTTGGCCGACAATCCCGCCGGGCGGCCGGTTTTCGATTGGTTGATGGTGGTCCCCTTCCTGCTCGGCCTCCTGTGGTGCTTCATCCATTGGCGACGGCCGGCAGCAGCGGCCGTGTTGCTCTGGCAACTGGTCATGCTTGGCCCGACGATCCTGGCGGCCGATCCTCCTCACTTTCTTCGCGCCGCCGGACTGCTCCCCGTCGTTGTTTTTCTTCCTGCCCTGGGTCTGGCCTGGATCGGGGGTTGGTTGGACGGAGGCAAGCAAAAATTGACAATTGACAATTATCAATTGCCAATTGTCAATTCAATTCTACTACGCCGGGTGATTGTTATTCTGCTGCTCTTTGCCAGCCTTATAACCACCATCCGCGACTATCGCATTTACGCTCAGCAGCCGGATGTTGGCTATCTGTTTGAGCAAGCGGCCGTCGAACTGGCCGGTTCGCTCACGGCCGAATCGCCACAAACAACCGTCTATGTAGATGAACGCTTCTGGTCGGGTTGGCCTGCGCTCCGCTTTTTGGCTGGCGGTCGCTCCCCCGTTCTGTTCACAGCGGAAAGCTTCCCTGATAGCGTTGAATTACCGGCGGCCGTCTACGCCTGGCCCTATGCGCCGCTCGACTATCTGCCGCCAGCCTTGCCCGACGCCGCATTGGTGACGGCCGAGGCGGGTGGGCTGGCGCGGGGCGATCTGGAGCAAACGCCGTATTCGTTGTACACTCGGTATTATGTGCAGGCTGCACCGGAGCCGTCTGAGCCGTTGGCGAACTTTGACCGGCAATATTGGCTGCGGGCGGCCGAGGCGACATTAATGGACGAACAGACCATTCAAATTGAGCTTCAATGGCAAGCGGATGAGGCGTTGGCGGCGGATCAGCCGCTACCCGTCGCCTTTGTTCATGTAATCAGACCGGCCGGTTTGCTGGCGCAATCGGACGTGGCTTTGGCGGGTGGTTTGTGGCCGGGTGGGACGGCCGACTGGTGGCGGCCGAGGCTGACTATTGCCGAACAACGCACGCTCGTCTTGCCGGAACCGTTTGACCCGCAGCAACATCGCTTGCTGGTCGGCCTCTACAGGCCGGAGACGCTGCAACGGCTGCCGTTGGTTGGTAACTCGGATGCGGATGAGATCGAGATTGAGGTGAGCGTACCTTGAATAAACGACGACCGCCCGGCCGTCAACGACCGTCCGGCCGTCAACAGCCGGGCTATAAGGCGACGCCGGTTGAAACCGGCTGTGGTGGTGGTAACGGCCGCGTGCCACGCCAAGCATCCTTCAGGATGCGTCGCCTTATAGCACGATGGCTTCAGCCTCGTGCGCGTGCGATTCAGCCCCGTGCGTGGTCAGCATTACGATGGTCTATTGCTGCTGTCATTGCTTTGAGCTTGGCTCTGTGGTCGAATCCCGCACTGGCTCAGGACACACCAACGCCGACCGCGACGGAGACTTTAGAAGCCACCCCAACGGCCGAGGGCACGGTCGCTGCTACCATTGCCACGACTCCACAGGCCACCATTCTCTTTTTCCTTACCCCCTGGGTTTCACCAACCCCCGGCGCAGATGGAGCGATCACGATCATCGTTCAGCCTGGTGAAGCGTTGTGGACAATTGCCGCCCGTGCTGACCTGAGCCTGCAGGAGTTGTTGGAGCTGAACAATCTGCCAGAAAACGCGATTATCCAGCCCGGTGACACATTGCTCATTGGCTATGGCACGCCGGAAGCACCACCGACGAGCACGCTTGCACCGGAGGAAGCGACGCAAACCATGACCGCGCCGGAAGGACGGCCGACCCTTCCCCCGCCAACGCCACGACCGACGCAAGGGCCGCGCCATACAGCGGCCGTGTGCCTTAGCGCTTTTGACGATCTGAACCGCAACGGGCAACAAGAGCCTGGCGAACCATTGCGGGCGGGGGTGGCCTTTACGGTGTTTAATACGACGGCCGTCGTCGGTAACTATGTCACCGATGGCGTTTCCGAGCCATACTGCATTGAACAACTGGCGGCCGGTGAGTATCAGGTCACTCGTTCGCTGTTGCCCGGCGAGGTGTTGACGACGGATGGGCATTGGCGGTTGGTGCTGGGGACGGGGAGCCGACTTTCCCAGGCCTTTGGCAGTTATATGGGGGCGGCGGCCGTTGCGCCACTATCGCCTGCTGTCGCTACGTCTGTGGCGACACCAGCCAGCATCCAACCCCTGCCGACACCGGCGGCCGTTGCCGACGCCGCTAACCCCATAGCCAGCACAGAAGGGACAACAGTCGCGAACCTGCCACCGGCGGTTGGCCCCTTACTGATCGCTTTGGGGATCACCTTGCTGATACTGGCGGCTGTGTTAATCTTGCTATTCAGGCGATTGCGCCCCGGTTCGTCGTAGCACTGTTCGTGCCGCGGTTTTCCTAAATCGTGAGCGGCGAAAGTGGTGGCTCGCTAAACAAAAAAGCGTCCGCAAACCTCCTGGCTTGCGAGACTTTTGAGGATAGAAGAAGATGCATAAGAGAAGGACGTTTGCTTCTTATTCCATTGGATGGACGGTAGGAATCATGCTGTTGTTGCTGACGGCAACGCTTGGCACGGCAACGGCCGCCCCCGCCCAACAAAGCAATTTGCTGCAAAATCCGGGGTTTGAACAACCCTTTGTCAATGGCGCGGCACAAAACTGGAATCGCTGGTTCCGCGAGACGGAAAAGGGCAGCGAGGATTGCACCGTTGCCTACCATTACGAGCCAAAGTGGAACATCCAACCCGCCAGCCCCAATCTGGTGCAACAAGGTTCCGCCTCGCAATACATCGGCAACAACTGGGATACCTGGTCGGGCGGCGTCTATCAAACCGTGTCCGTCACGCCGGGGACGACTTATCGTTTCTCCTTTTTTGCTCGCGGCCGAGGCAGCAACGAAACATCCCCTGCCCCCTCCGATACGGGACTGAATATGAATATCCGCGCCGGTATTGATCCGAACGGCAGTAATTCGTGGAGCGATTCCGATGTGGTCTGGGGCGCGGCTGGTTCTCCCCACGATACCTGGCAGCAGTTTACAGTGGAAGCCACCGCAACCGGCAATCAAATTACCGTCTTTACGTATGCCAATTGGGGTGTGGACGGTGTGAACCAGTGCCGCCAGTTTATGGATACCTGGTACGACGCGGCCGAACTCGTCGCGGCTGCCGCGCCGACGGCCGTTCCACCAACGGCCGCGCCACCCACCGCCGCGCCGCCGACGGCTGTACCACCCACCACCGTCGCCCAGGTATCGCCCACCACTGCGCCGGAAGCGACGGAGCCGGGCGAAGGTGAAGGAGAAGGCGTGCCGACGGAAGCAGCGGCCGCTACGCTCCCCCCGGAGGCGACCGCTCCCCCTGCGGTTGGAGGCGGCACCATCTGCGTCAACGCCTTTCTGGATGAAAACGGTAATGGTCTGCACGAACCCAACGAAGGGTATGTCTCTGGCGTAGCGCTGACCATTGCCCAGGGGGATATATTGGTCGGACAGGTGGCCTCTAGCGGTACTGATGAGCCGATTTGTTTCGGCGGGCTGGTTCCGGGGACCTACCAGGTGGCGCAAACCGTCCCGGCCTTGCTGGAGATGACCACCCAGGCCAACGCGACGATCCAGGTGACGGAAGGGCAGACGGTGGGGCTGGAGTTTGGCAGCCGTTTGCGACCGGCAGGCAGCGAAGTGGTGGCGACGGCAACGGCCGAAGGCGTATCTGAAGCGGACGCAACAGCAACGGCCGCGGCCGCAAGTGAGGGGACAACCAACGATAGCGGCGGCCTTACGCCCCTGGCAATCGCCGGGCTGGTTGCCATTGTCCTCGGTGTGGTCCTGCTGGGTGTTTTGGTCTTTTATATTGTGCGGAGGTGAGTGGGTGGCAAGTGGCAGGTGGCAGCCAAGATGGTAAACTGTCTACTGTCTACTGCTTACTTCCTAATAAGGAGGAGCGATGGGTGTACATGAACTGGCCGGGAAGCCTGCTCCGGCGGAGCGATTGGTTGATGTAGCGGCGTTGGTTGCCGCTTATTATGAGCAGAAGCCGGACGCGGCCGAACCCTCACAGCAGGTCACTTTTGGCACCTCCGGCCACCGTGGCTCGTCCTTCAAGGGGAGTTTCAACGAAGACCACATTCTGGCTATCTGCCAGTCCATCTGCGAACTGCGTCGCGACGAAGGTATCAGCGGCCCGCTTTACCTGGGGATGGATACCCACGCGCTTTCTGAACCGGCACTAAAGACGGCCGTTGAGGTCTTTGCTGCCAATGAGATGGATGTGGTCATTCAAGAGGGGATGGGGTTCACCCCTACACCGGTCATCTCCCATGCCATCTTGACCTACAATCGGACGCATGAGACGGGCGCGGCCGATGGGGTCGTCATCACCCCTTCGCACAACCCGCCGGAAGATGGGGGCTTTAAGTATAACCCTCCGGCGGCCGGCCCGGCCGATACCGGCACGACGCGCCGCATCCAGGAGCGTGCCAATGAGATTCTCGCCGGTGGTCTGAAAGCGGTGCAGCGCATCCCCTTTGAACGCGCTGTGCAGGCGGCGACAACCCACCACTACGACTACATCACCCCCTATGTAGAGGATTTGGAAAGCGTCGTTGATATGGAGACGATAGCCGCCTCTGGCCTGAAAATCGGTGTAGACCCGATGGGTGGGGCGGGGGTGGCCTATTGGGAGCCGATTGCCGAGCGGTATGGGCTGAACATTGAAGTGGTCAATCCGGCCGTTGACCCCACCTTTGCCTTCATGACCGTTGACCACGATGGCAAAATCCGCATGGACTGCTCCTCACCCTATGCGATGGCCAGCCTGATCCGCCTCAAGGACCAATTTGACATCGCCTTTGGCAACGACCCCGACTATGACCGGCACGGCATCGTCACTCGCAGCAGCGGCCTGCTCAATCCCAACGATTATCTGGCCGTCGCTATCCTCTATCTGTTCCAAAACCGTCCTGGCTGGCTGCCGGACGCGGCCGTGGGCAAGACGCTCGTCTCCAGTTCGATGATTGACCGCGTGGCAGCACACTTGGGGCGGCCGTTGGCTGAAGTCCCCGTTGGCTTCAAATATTTCGTTGAGGGGCTGCTTGATGGCTCCTTTGGCTTTGGCGGCGAAGAGAGCGCCGGGGCTTCCTTCCTGCGGCAGGATGGTACGGTGTGGACGACGGACAAGGATGGCTTCATCATGGACTTGTTGGCGGCCGAAATCACCGCCCGCACCGGCCGCGATCCCGGCGAACATTATCGCTCGCTGACCGAACAGTTTGGCGAACCGGCCTACGAACGCAGCGACGCGCCGATCAGCCCCGCTGAAAAGGAGGCGTTCAAGCTGCTGACGCCGGAGATGGTGACGGCCGACGAATTAGCCGGAGAGCCGATCACCGCCAAACTGACCAAAGCCCCCTATAATCAGGAACCGATTGGCGGGCTGAAGGTGGTGGCGGAGAACGGCTGGTTTGCGGCGCGGCCGTCGGGCACAGAACCGATCTACAAAATCTATGCCGAAAGCTTTAAGGGGGAAGCGCATCTAAGGGAAATTCAGGAGCAAGCCCAGGCAATCGTCTCGGCCGCCTTCCGCGCGGCCGGGGCGTAGAGACGTTGCGTCTTTCAGATGAGTATCTCATGCCCATTGCACGCCTGCAAAACGCAACATCTCTACAGCTCTACAGCCTTATCCTGTATTATCCCTTCTGGCGATAAGGCCAGGCTATCTCTATCGGGCCATTCTCAATCGACCCCAACCACACCTCACGGGGCGAAGCGGCTACTTCATATCCATTCTGCACGATCCAATCGTAAGTGGCGTCGTATCCTTCCAGGATGGCAGGAAAAGCGCTATACGCTTCGCTTAGATGAACAACGGCCGCCATACCGCCCTCCAATTCCTTAGCGACAATCGAGTCATCGTCCGGATGGTGGTTGCCATTCAACGGCCGTTGCAAAGGCAAACAAACCTCAATCGGGCCGTCGTCCTCGTTATTAATCGCGCCATGATAGATACCAAACGGCGAGCCGATCTCCTCGGCGCCCTGTGTGCTGGCATATGCTCGTAGCTGGGCTAACGTTTGCGTGATGTGAGCATCGAGTTGGTCCACCTTCACTCGACTGGTCACGCTGAGAACAGGTTGTGGTGCGAGTTGGCGCACCTCCACTTGAAAGGCCATCAGTACCTCCTTACTAAGTAAGTAACGTTTGACTTGTTGGCTGACACGACGAACCTGCTCCAGACGGTGGGCAAATGATCGTTCGTACGCTACGATCAAAGCCTCGGCCGTCGCTGCATCTGCCTCCGAGACCTCCTGAATCATTGCCAGGGGCATCTCCATTTCTCGCAACAGTCGAATCAGCCGTGCCGCTTGTACTTGTTCCGGCCGGTAGTAGCGGTAGCCTGATTCCTCGTCCACGCAAGCGGGTTGGAGCAGCCCTAGCCGATCATAGAGCCGCAAGGCTTTGTGGGAGAGCCGCGTGGCGCGGGCGAAGCGGCCGATGCTGAGCAGTCCTTTGTGTCTCTGTACCATGACCTTATTCTAAAGCCTGTCCAAAGGGCAGAGTCAAGACCTTTTCTACAGGAAGTGGTTGTGCGTGGCAAGTGGGAGGGGGCGGGTAGCAGGTAGCAGGTGGCAGGTGGCAGGATAAAGGTAGATGAGGTGACTTGCACGGCGGCGAGGGGATGCTTACAATCACGCCCTGATTGCGGCCGTTTTGAATGACGATTGAGAGGGTATCTATACCTTTTCATCGTTGTGCCGAACCCGGGAAGTCCGTCGCTTTTTGGGAGAAGGCAACGGCCGCAACCCATCCTACAACAGCCCTTGTGGAGAGGGTAGGCAACCCGGCGGTTGCCAACCCGTTCCACACGTGGAGGAGTACATGCAAACCCAAAAACGTTTATTCTCGCTATCCCTTTGGATGTTGTTAGCTGTGCTGCTGTTTGCCCTGGCCGCCTGCCAATCTGGGCCGGAGGCGACCGCGACACCGGAGCCGGTAGCCGAGGCAACCGAAGTTAGTGACGCGGCCGAAACAGCCACCGACGTTCCGCTACCAACGGCAACAGAAGAAGTGGCAACGCCTACGGACGAGCCAACTTTGCCCCCACCACCCAGTGCGACGCCACTGCCGACCAGCACGCCCGTCCCAGCTACCGATACCCCGGAGGCGACCGCCACAGAAACAGTGACGCCGACCCTTACCGCTTCGCCTACCTCGCCGCCGCAGCCGACACGGCCGCCGGCCACGCAAGCCCCCCAGGCCCCGGCCGCCACCCAACCACCTGCCCCGGCTGGCCCCGTTGATCCGGCCACTCTTGGACAAAATATCCTGCCCAATCCTTCCTTTGAAGAGGGGCATCACAATCAGGACGGTATTCCCGAATTGCAATTGCCCGTCGGTTGGCGGATCGAATACGATCAGGGCAATACCGGCTTTGGGGATCAGGCCTGGGATGTGTGGGTGCGACCGGAGACGCGGGTGCTGTCCACCGCCTTCTTACCTCCGGCCGAACATGGGCTGTATATCTTTGAAGGCTCGAATACGGTGAAGGTCTTTAAGGGGGCGGGCGCGATCAGCATTCGCCTGTTGACCGATGTTACGCTCCAGCCGGGGACGTATGTGTTGGAAGTGCAATTCTTCTCCGATGTGTTTGAGGGATATGAAAATGGTCAGAAGATCGCGCCGATCAACCCTGATGCGGCCGAGGTGCGACTGATTGCCGGTGGCGGTGGGACCAACTGGCAACGGCAAAACTATTTGCAAAAGAATGTCGTCAACTACACCTTCACCATCAATTCGGCACAAACTGTGCCGGTGGGGATTGGCTTGCGCGGCCGCTATGCCATCGCCAACAATGGCTGGTTCCTCGATAACTTCTCGCTGCGTCGCGTGCAGTAGGGGGTTCTGCAACTTTCGATCTCCCTCTGCGTAATAAATGGTAAGTGGACAGTCAAGCTGTCCACTAACCACTAGCCACTATTCGCTAAAAAACTAAAAGGAGCAACATGCGATGAGCGACGAACAGACCCCCAATGTCGATCAGATTAAACAAGACGAACGGATGAAGATTGAGATTTCCGTTGAAGAGGAAGGAGCGGGCGGCAAAAAGGCTGAGGGCGATATTGCCGAGGAGTTTAAGCGGCTCGGCCGTCAATTCGCCGATACGCTCGAATCAATGTGGAATAGCGAGGAGCGCCACCGGGTGGAAACAGAGATCCGCACGGGCGTTCGCTCCTTTGCCGAGGAAGTAGACAAGGTAATCCGTGACGCGCGGCAAAGCCCGGCGGCCACCCGCATGAAGGAAGAAGCGGCCACTGTAAAGGAACGAGTAGAAACGGGCGAAGTGACCGACCGGGCACGTGAAGGCGTTGTCCAGGGTTTGCGCTGGCTCAGCAACGAGCTAGAACGCCTGGCTGACCAATTTACCAAACCGGCGGCCGCTCCGGCGGAAAAGTCACCGGAAGAAGAGACGATTGTATAAGCGGAGATTAGGAGACTGAGAGATTAAGAGACTCATATGTTAGTCTCCTAATCTCTCAGTCGCCTAGTCTCTTCTTATAATTGCGGCAACACCGCCTTCGCCATTGCCTCTAGTCCATCCAGATCATCGAGGTCGAGCCATTGGAGCATGATCCGCTGGAGTCCGGCTTCGGCCCAGTTGCCCAGTTGCTCGACGATTTGATCGCCGGTCCCGACGGCGATACCCCGGTTGTGGACACCTTCGACGGTGTCGTTAAAACGGCTGATCTTTCGCTCCACCTCCGCCGTATCACGACCAAACTGGCAACCAGTCATCATCGAGCGACGAATATCGGTGGGCGGCCGTCCTTCGGCCGCCAATAGCTCATCCAGGCGCTGGTTGCGTTCGGCAAGTCGTGCCGGATTCAGATAGACGCCATTCCACTCTTTCGCATAGCGTACAGCTAGGGGGAGCGTGCGTTGCACTCCATTGCCGCCAATGAGAATTGGTGGACCGCCGGGGCGTTGCGGCCGAGGCAACAGAACGGCGTCATGGAGTTGGTAATACTCTCCCTGAAAATTCAGCGGTTCGTCGCTGTTGAGTAATTGCGTAACGATTTCCAGCCCTTCTTCAAAACGAGCAAATCGCTCCGGTACGTCCAGCAGGTCCCAGCTATAGTTGTGGTGTTCCCGTTCTTGCCAGCCCGCGCCCATGCCTAATGTTAGACGGCCGCCGGAGAGATCATCCACCGCGCAGGCCATCCGCGCCGTCATCGTCGGCTGGCGAAAGGAGACGGGCGTGACCAATGGCCCGAACTCAATCCGTTCGGTGTGGCTTGCCAGCCAGGTCAGCGACACCCATAATTCCAGCGAATCGAGATCAGGGGGGTTGGCGTTGGTATAGTGGTCGGAGCGATAGAGACCAACAAAGCCCAACTCTTCGACAGCGCGGGCAATGCGCTGCCAGCGTTCCCAGTTCAGGCCGTTTTGGCCTTCGAGCATAATCGCAACTTCGATCACAGCTTTCTCCTTCGAAAATGGTTACGCAGATGGCGCAGATGAAGCGCTGATTACGCGGATCATCAACGGTAATGCGTTGTCGTGCATGATAGATAGGATAGTTCCTCAGAAATAGCTCACGCAAAGACGCAAAGGACGCCAAGTTTTCCTTCACTTCATTCAGGACATACCTTTGTTTTGCGTCTTGGCGTGGGGTCTATGATAAAACAAAAAGCGTCTGTCCCGTTAAAGACGGAACAGACGCTTGTATTTTATAATTTAGATAAAGGCGTTATTGAATGGCGAAAGCAAGACGACCCTTCCGCTATCATCCTTCAGCCTTCTAACCCTCTGCCTATTGTTAGGCCGCGGCTTTCTCAGCTTGCGCTTCGATGTGGGGCAGTACCTGGGAGAGAATGCGCTCCTTGGGCAATGCGCCGGTGATGCGCTCGACGACCTTGCCATCCTTAAAGAGCATCAAGGTCGGAATGCCGACGATGCCATAACGCCCCGGAACGGCCGGATTGTCGTCCACGTCTACCTTGGCGACCTTCAGCGCGGACTCGTATTCGGCCGCGATCTCCTTCACCGACGGCGCAATCATGCGGCATGGGCCACACCACTCCGCCCAAAAATCAACCAACACAGGGGTTGAGGAATCTAATACCTCGGACTGGAATGTCCCATCCGTCACGTCAATTGGTTTAGCCATTTGTCTTTTTCTCCTTCAGTCAAGCTGTTGCGAGCTTAGTGTAAATGATAGTATGCGGGAGCAAATAGTCCTGCACTTTATTAGATGTTATCACCTATTGTATTCTTACACAGGATTACAAGAATAACGTTAATGTGAGTGTAACCAAACTCCTTTTCCTGTCAAGCAGCATCGTTATGGTACAGCGATTTTC
>CAYPHY010000015.1:14244-47380 GCA_964410625.1 uncultured Ardenticatenaceae bacterium
AAATCGCTGGCGTAGCGGCCGTGGAAGAACTGCGATTTAGGAAAATCGCGTTACCTGCTAGAGTTTGCCGTTCTGGGGAGGAAGGCTAGAATCAGGGGTAAACTATGAGCGACTTACTGATATACAACGGCCGTCTAATCACCTGGACGCAGCCCAACGAGATGATTGAAAATGGCGCACTGCTGTTACGCGACGGCCGTATTGCCGCCATCGGCCCCACAGAAGAAGTGACGGCCGCCCACCCACAGGCGGAATCGCTTGATGCCCGCGGCCAACTGGTCATGCCCGGCAACATTTGCGCCCACACCCACTTCTATGGTGCGTTTGCACGGGGGATGGCGATTCCTGGCCCCGCGCCGCAAGACTTCCCCGATATTCTGCGCCGCCTGTGGTGGCGGCTCGACCGCGCCCTGCTGGATGTGGATGTCCATCTCTCCGCCCTGGTCTGTCTGGTGGATGCGATCAAGCATGGCACGACGACGCTGATTGACCACCACGCCAGCCCAAACGCGATTGACACCTCCCTTGATCAGATCGCTGATGCGGTGGAGGAAGCGGGCGTGCGTGCCGCCTTGTGTTATGAAGTGACTGACCGTAACGGCCGCGAAGAGGCGGAAGCGGGGATCAGCGAAAATGTGCGCTTCCTACACACGCTGGCGGAACGGCAAAATCCGCTGCTGGCCGGTACGTTTGGCCTTCATGCGTCGCTTAGCCTGAGCGACGAGACGTTAGCGGCTTGTGTGCAAGCGGCCGAACCGTTCCAGACCGGCTTCCACATCCACGTCGCCGAGCATGAGGCGGATGAGTATGATAGTTTGCATCGCTACGGCCGTCGGGTGGTGGACCGTTTGCAGGAGGCGGGTATCCTGGGGCCGCGCTCCATCGTTGCCCATGCCGTCCACGTAGACCCGGTGGAAATGAACATCTTGCGCGAGAGCGGCACCTGGGTCACGCACCAGCCACGCAGCAATATGAACAATGCGGTGGGCGCGGCCGATATTGACGGTATGTTGCGCCTCGGCATCCCTGTTTGTTTGGGCAATGATGGGATGGGCAACGATATGTGGGCGGAGTGGAAAGCGGCGTACCTGCTGCACAAAGTCGTTCACCGCGACCCACGCCGGGCGAATGGGATGAACATCGCCCAGATGGGCATCTATAACAACGCGGCGTTGGCGCATGTCTTTTGGCCTGAGTTGCCACTCGGCCGCCTGGAGGTGGGCGCGGCGGCCGATGTCATTCTGGTGGACTACCATCCCATAACCCCATTGACCACAGGCAATCTCCCCTGGCACATCATCTTTGGCTTCGAGAATAGCATGGTGACAACAACCATCGTTGGCGGTAAGCTGCTGATGCACGACCGCCAACTGCTGACGCTCAACGAAGCCCAAATCACCGCCCGCAGCCGCGAGTTAGCGGCTAAAGTGTGGGAGCGGTATCAGCAGATTTGTGAACGAGAAGATAACTTGTAGCAGGTGGCAAGTGGCAGGTAGCAGGTAGCAAGTAATACCTGCCACTTGCCACCTGCCACTTGCGACATATATAAACACCATCGATAAGATATAAGATTAAGATCATGAAAATAGCAATACTAGGTGGAACAGGAAACGAAGGAAGAGGACTTGGCTCCCGCTGGGCGGTGGCCGGGCATGAGATTATTATTGGATCGCGTTCGGCCGAAAGGGGAGCGCGAGCGGCGGCGGAGATGTGCCAGCAATTCCCAGACGCGAAAATCAGTGGCACAGACAATCGCAGCGCGGCCGAACAAGCCGACCTGGTTGTCCTCTCTGTCCCTTATGATGCACAAGCGGCGACTCTCGACGAGGTGAAAGAGGCGGTGGAGGGCAAACTGTTGCTGACGGTCGTTGTCCCCTTGGGTTCGATTAAGGCGCGGTATTGGCGCTTGCCGAGCGGGTTGTCGGCCGCTGAGGAAGCGCAGGAGCAACTGGGTGAAGGCGTGCGCGTGGTCGCCGCCTTCCAAAACATCTCCTCCGTCCATATGGAGGACCCAAACAGCGCACCCGACTGTGACGTGTTAATCTGTGGCGAGAAGCGGGTAGACAAGGACATTGTCGCTGAACTGTGTGCCGACGCCGGAATGCGCGGTATTAATGCCGGGGCGTTGCAAAATGCGACCATCGCCGAAGGGTTGACCTGCGTGCTGCTCGGCATCAACATCCGCTATAAGATCAAAAACGCGGGGATTCGGATTACCGGTTTGCCCGAAGAATAATTCTCTCGACACGAATGACACGAAATTACACGAATGGTCGGTTGACTATTTTGTGGAATTCGTGCCATTCGTGTCAATAGCTCTGTCCTCTCCATGCCCCTCACCCTCTACCCCATCCCCGGCATCCCCCACGTCCAACCGGGGGATGATGTGGCGGCGTTATTGCTGGAGGCGTTGGCACACGCTCAGATCGCTTTGCAGGCGGGTGATGTGCTGGCGATTGCCCAGAAGATTATCTCTAAGGCGGAAGGGCGGCTGGTGGCATTGGCGGCCGTCACCCCCAGCCCTCGCGCCCTCGAAGTCGCCGCGCAAACCAACAAAGACCCGCGCCTGGTGGAGCTGATCCTGCAAGAGAGCGACGAGATTTCGCGGATGCGGCCGGGTGTGCTGGTTGTCCGCCACCGCCTGGGCTTCACCAGCGCCAACGCCGGGATTGATCGCTCCAATGTCGCTCAAATAGAGGGTGGGGAAGAGACGGTGCTGCTATTGCCGCAAGACCCTGACGGCTCGGCCGCCCACATCCGCGCCGCGATTGCCGAACAAACTGGCGTGGAGGTTGGTGTGGTCGTTTGTGATAGTCACGGCCGTCCCTTTCGCCTGGGAACGGTGGGTATTGCCATCGGCGTCGCCGGACTTCCCGCCCTCTGGGATCGCCGCGGCGAACGCGACCTCTATGGCTACGAACTGCAACACACCGATGTGGGGGTAGCGGATGAGATTGCGGCCGCTGCCGGTTTGTTGATGGGACAGGCGGCCGAGGGGACACCGGCCGTTTTGCTGCGTGGCCTACAGTTGCCGGAGGAGGAGGGGAGAGCGGGAGATTTGGTGCGGCCGAAAGAGTTAGACCTCTATCGTTAGAAAATATGAAAAGGCAAGAAAATAAAACAGTGGCATATGAAGAAGGCGGTTTGTTGCCACATTATGACTTTGATTATTCCAAAGCAAAACCTAATCGCTTTGCTGAGAGAATGAAAGAAGATAGTCTGGTTGTTGTGCTAGACCCTGATGTATCGGCTGTCTTTAAATCACCAGAAGCGGTCAACGCAGCCCTTCGTGCCTTAATCGCTGCTTTTCAAAATCTATCGGAATGAGTCGCGGCCGTTCATTTGAAATCTTCCGGCAACCCGCCGCGAATCGCTAGCAAGTTGCCTGTTCTGGCTGAAAGAACGTAGTTGACGCCTTCGGCCGCAACTGGCCCCTCAATTCCAACGCCGATCATTCGCAAACGCACATTGCCTCTAATCGTAATTGACCAGACGGAACCGACATTAGCCTCAGTTGAGGGGTGGAACCATTCATTCAAGCCAAGTGCCTTGCTTTCTTCTCCCCGGCTGGAAAACTGTTCCAGGGTAATACGCTCTGGATCGGATACGAGCGTCTCTAATCCCCACGGTTCCGCCCATTCCGCCCAGCCGGCATCATAAACCAAAAGCTGCTGAAGTACCTCTTCGGGTGTCTCCAGGGGTTTAGGAAGTGGAACGGCCGTTGGCCCCGGATCAAAGATAAGTTCATCTTCATTTGGAGGTGGGGGAGCTGGTGTTGGTTGTTGATAAACACTTGCACCCGCATAACCTGCTATGAAGTTAGAGAAAGTAATAAAAGTAACGAGAAGAAGTGCAACCAGTAATAAACCGTGCGTTTTCATTTGTTAACTCCTCAATTTAGTTCAAATCAGAGCTTTCTTCCTTCTAGGAGTAAGATTTAACACGGCCCCCAACCAAAAGCGCCGAATTGATAGGGGCGAAAAACACAGTAAGGTCCAATTACTTGCGGATTAGTATACTCATATTGTACCCAAGCAGAGCTACCAGTTAACTTATATCTCATGTTATTGCATTCGGCACCTAAAGGAATTGGGGGCTGGTTGAATGAGTTCTTTTCACCCTCCGCGCCGCAGAATACTAGATGACCTTGAGTGAAGTTCAAATTGGAGAAATGGTAGACTGGGGTATTTCCTCTCCAGGCTTCCCATCGCTGGGCTGTATTACTATACAACGTCTGAAATGTATACCAACTATTAGGATTCAAGTAGGCTATATCGAATACAACTAATGGAGGAGGGTTTAAGCCAGTGCTTCTAAACGCTGCAAATTGCTGCAACTGATTGGGGGAATTATCTGAAGCCAATCCCCTGATCACACCAGTCTCAAACCAACCATGACCCATATCTATACTACAGGGTACTACAGCAGTCGTGCAGACACCTGTCATGCTTGCAATAAACCAATAATTTGGAGGGTGATTTGCTGACCAGATATTTACTCGTGTACCTCGCACATTACCGACCGTTCTTGTACCAAATGCTTTACCAAAGAAACTGCCTTGTGCCAACGCAATTTCAGCCCACATAAGCGAATTTATCGCAATGAGCATAAAACATACAAAGGATATGATTCTCTTTTTTCTGTCTTCTGTAACTTGCGGAAACATAACGTAAACCCCCATTACGCTTGGTTAATGATAAGCGCTTTCTTCCAACAAGACATAGATAAGATTGAAACCTGTGTACATATTAAAGAAAAATTGATGGGGGGGGGGGCAATAGGAAAAAAGTAATGCCGTTTGATGAGACTTTATGAAGATACTGATTGGAGTAACAGAAAGAATAGATAGTTCAGCAAGTGATTGTGTTCGGCCCCAATGACATGACCTCGGCCGCCAACGCCGACGGCAATAAGCTCAGCGGGGTATTGGGGTCGAACGCCTCGGCCCAACGGCGCTCAAACTCTTGCAGGTAGTGGGCGGCAATGGCCGGGTTGGTGAGCACCAACACGTTTTCGTCGTTGCTGTTGTTGGCGTTGTTGGAGAAGTTGAGCGAGCCGGTGATCACCGTCTTGTTGTCAATGACGATCACCTTGTGGTGGAACGTCCCGGGATTGCCGTCCTGACGCATGGCCGTTCTGTTTACGCAGTACAACGGCCGCAACTGGCTAAACTCCGTCTGGCTACCCCGTAGCTCAAAAATTCCCTGCACATCTATCCCCGCTTCCATCCGTTCGCGCACGGCCGCGCCCAACTCCGTGTGGGTGAAGGAAAACGCCATGAAGCGAATACTCTCCTGGGCATTGGCGACCAGGGGGATGAGTTGCTCAACCGCTTTATCTTCCGGGGCGAAGATGACCTGTACCGGCGTGCCATTGAGCCGCGTGGACTGATCATCCAGCGTGGAGGGGGAGCGCGGGCCAAACTGTCCCTCCTCCCACATCTCGTTAAACTCCCGCGCATACATCCCCGCCAAACGCGGGGAACGGATCACGAGCACATTATTGTTGTTGCGAAAGCTGCCGTTGCGGGTCAGATTGGTTGAGCCGGTCCAGACGGTGCGGCTGTCGAAGATGATGAATTTGTTGTGCATCAGCGCGGAACGGCCGTCATCCCGCACCTCAATCCCCGCCTGGCGCAACATAGCAAACTGCCCATGACCGGCGTCTTCATCCGCCCCCAGGCCAAACTCATCATCCGTCACCCATTGCACTTGAACCCCTCGTTGATGGGCGGCGATCAATGCCTCGGCCACCGGGGTCAAATCAAATTCAAAGGCGGCAATGTGGATTGAACGCTCGGCGTTGTTGATCAATTCAATCAGCTTTTCAGGAATGGTACCGGTGAGATTATTGGGATCGTTGAGTGATATGGGGTCGCTGAAGTAGACCTGCCACCAATCGCTACCGCTATCAGTGACTATAACTGGCGTGGGTGTGGTGGGTGTGGGTGTGGTCGTAAACAACCCGGCAGGGTCTTCGCCCGTTGCCGCAAAGTAGACAGCCAGGATCAGCGTACAGATGAAGGTGATGATCCCGGCGAGCTTCCCGCCACTGTTTTTCTTTGTTGAACTGTTGGAATTGGAAGAGGTTTTTCTTTTGCTGTTGCCTTTAGCCACTTTTTAACCTTGACTTTGGGAGTGATAAACATTAATGAATAAGCGATGACCGCTTACTGCTTACCGCCGGTCGTTCGCTCTTCGATAAAGCGGCGCAGATTGTTGATCAGTTGAACTGGATTATGGAGGAGGTTTGTTTGCTCGCGGACAAATGCCGCCCGTGCTTCGGCCGATGGCGGGGCAAAGTTCGCGCCATATACCTTGCTGGCTTGTTCCACAATCTTTTCTAAAGCTGATTCGCTCGTCTCCATTCCAGCAACATATTGGTTGATCGAGCGCATCATGCCGCGCAAGGCCCGCATCTGTTCGCTCATGCTAATCTCGCTACCGCCGCCCCACACCGCGCTCAGATTGCGGGCAATCATCCGCGCGTTGGCAACGCCCCATTCGAGCAACTCATTAGCGGCCGCATCGTCCAGATCGGCCGTCAGGCTTTCGTTATCGAGAATGCTCTGCGCGGCGGCCGTTTCTTCTGGCGTAGGTGGTGGAGTTGGCGATGGGGGCGCAGGGGCAGCTTCGGAGGGTTGAGCTGTTGCTGTTGCGGCTGGTGGCGGTGGTGGCACTTCTGGTTCGGCAGGAATGGCGTCCTCCGCCTCGGCCGCCGGTTCTGCTGACATTGCTGTTGTACCCTCAGCCTCGACCACATCAGGTGTTCCACGAATCCAGTCACGTAGGGAAGCAAAAAGGCGTCTTATCATGACGCCCATTGTACCCTCAATAGAACAGATGTAACAAAAAGACGGCCGTTCCACTGGGAACGGCCGTCTTTTAAGAGGGAAAACTGTCTAATCCGCGTTCTGTTCTATTCGGGCCAGGCCACTTCTAGCGCGTGGCACTGTCCTCGCGCCAGCCAGCCATAGGTTGTGCCGGGGGCGGGGTTGACGATCCGCATCTCCACCGGCGGTGAGCCATCTCCATGGTGGAAGAAGACCTGCACATAGACCGTCGGATGGGTAATGTCAATGTCATATATCCAACCACTATCCATCCAGCCCTCTTCGGCGTACCAGGAGGCCAGCTCACGGCCGCCCACTTCGCGCACCACATATAGTCCACGCCGGGCTTCGTCGCCACCGAGGTCAAAATTAATGCGCAGACAGGTGTTCAGCCGCGGCTCCTTGGTAGCCGTTGGTGTGGCAGTCCCTTGTCCCTCGCCCGGCGGGTTTGTGGCGGTGGGGGAGGGGGTTGCCGTTGCGGGCGTAGTTGCGGTGGCAGTCGCGCTGGCGGTCGCTGTTGGCGGCAATGTCGCTGTTGCCGTCGGTGTTTCCAGCGGGCCATCGTCCGGCGTTTGGGTTGGCGTTACTGATGGATCAGTTGTCGCCGAAGGAGATGGCGTGGCGGTCAAGGTTGCTGATATCTCCGGCGTCGCTGTCAGCGTGGCGGTCACTTCCGTTGTTGGCGTGCTGGTCACGGTGGCAGTAAATACGGCCGTTGCCGTAGCTGTCTCGGTAGGTGGCGGTGTTGGTGTCACCTGATTCTCACAGGGGAGACTAGCCATCGCCACACTATCTTCCGCAAAGAAGGTCAACTCGCCTGTCTCGGGGATGATGAAGCTGTCGTAAGTAACCATACCCTGTGGCACTTCGCGAATTTCTACCCCATTTAAGAAAAAGCGGTTGATACGGTTGTCAATATCATCATCAATCTGCCCATACTCAAATAAGCAGCCCGCCTCTAATACGCCGAAATTGTGATAGTCATGGTAGATGGGAAATCCACCAACCGGCACAAAGGTTGTGGACCACACCCGCTCGCGATTTCCGGCCGTATAGGAAGGGCCGTCATGGTACTCAAAGCGAAAGGGGAGATGCTTAACAATGAATATGTGGTTGGAATCGATCTGAAAGTCACCAGGCCCTTCGCCCAAATATGTCACTTGTGGCAGACCGCCCGATTGTTGGGTGATGTCGGCCGCTGGCTCTCCACCACTCTGCTGCCGGTCTAGCAAGCCCACCCAACCAACAGCCAATAATAATATAAATCCGATTGCACCAATACGTTGGATCACAGTTACCTACCTTCCTGATTCAATTGTTCATCTACAAATACTGCGCCTGTTAAACTAGAGGAGGGTTAAATCTTCTCCCTCGACGAGAGCATACAATACTCACTCCACTTTTTTACCCTCCAAACCTTTCAATTAAGTTTACGATTATCAGCAAAAAGCCTGTGTTGGCTATATACCAGGATACATATTGCTGAATGAAGTGAATATACGTTCAGATGTGGATGGCAGGTGGCGGATGGGGGATGAACTGCGCAGCTAGGTTGAGGACGAACGACCCAATACATGGAGCTTGGCAGCAATAAATTCTTGGTGCGTCAATTTGATCCCAGTGGCGATATTGCGTATCTCCTCGGTCTCTTCAAAGGATAGTTGCCCATCGGCCGCTGCCACCGCAAACAACGCCCGCGCCATCTTGATACATTCCTCATAGGTGAAATGTTCTCCGAACTCACGAGAGAGGCGGAAGAAGTCGAGGTATTGGGCTTCTTCCGAGATGGCGATTTCGATCACCAGTTCCGCTTCAGCAGTGGTCAGCTCCCAATAACGGAGCAGGGCGTCGCGCATGGCGGCTTTCTCCTCTGCCGTCACCTGGTCATCAACGTGGGCGACATGGGCCAACAGACCTCCGGCCAACCCCAGCCGCCGCAACTCCCTGTCGCTGAGGGCTGGTATACGCTCTTGCCCTTGCTGGCGCATCCGCAAATTGTAATAGACCTTGTTTTTTACATAGTCGTCGAAGCGATGCTCCCGGTTGGGTGCATTCGCCAATGCTTGCGAGCGCCGGTTGAGCAGGCTGCGCGAAAAGCGTGCAATTAGCCCTCCCAAACCCGTATCGGCCGCGCGAACGGCCGCTTCAATCTCGCGGGCAATTGCCTGCTCTTCGCCAGTCGTCGCCCCATCAGCCTTGATCATCTTATCAAGCGCTTCCAGGGCCAATTTCTGACTGGATGAGGATGAAATCTGTTGTCGAAGCTCATTCAGCAACCGTTCCCTTTCCGCTTGCCCAATCGGGGTATCAATGTACATCTTTAGCTCATCCCAATGTTGGGCATCCACTTCCGGCAGATTAAACAGGAGGTCTTTTAAGCTGTTGATCTCGTCCTCGCTGACTTCGCCATCCGCCCAGGCAGCGGCAATGACCACCTTTGCCAGGGTCATGATCAGTTCTTCGTTGTCGATATTACCCATATTACCCATATCACCCATATCACTTGTACCTCGCTGAAAACAAAAACAGGGCAAGCAGATAGCTTGCCCTGTTTGATCTTATCACTTTTCATCTAACCGGCCGCATGGAAACGCCGGTCCATTAGCTTCCATTAACCCCTAACTAACCACCAGCGACCAAAGCGCCGACACCCTGAATGGCGGCATCACGGGCCAGGTCGAACCAGTAGCCGGGAAGGATACCGAGCAAGAGGGTGGCCACGGCCGTAATCACCACGCCCGTCACCAACGCTGGTCTCAAAATCATCTGCCCATCCCCTTCCATCATATACATGGTGAAGACGACGCGCAGATAGTAGTAGGCGGAGATGACGCTGGTCACCACGCCGATGATCGCCAGCCAGATAAGCCCGGCGTCTATCGCGGCGCGAAAGACATAGAACTTCGCCGCAAAACCGGCCGCTGGCGGAACGCCAGTTAAGGAGAGCATGAAGAAGGCCATCGCCAGGGCCATCCAGGGGTAGCGCCTGGCCAGCCCGCGATAATCATCAATCATCACCCCTTCACCCTCTTGACGCTCCACCGCCAGCACGATGGCAAACGCGCCGAGATTGGTAAACAGGTAAGCGAACATATAGAAGATGGCTGCGCCTATCCCATCGGGGCTGCTACTGCTGGCGGCAACGGCGATGAGAATGTATCCGGCGTGGGCGATGCTCGAATAGCCCAACATGCGCTTGATATTCGGTTGGGCAATGGCGACGATATTGCCGACGATCAGCGTCAGCGCGGCGACAACGGCCGTTGCCGGTTCCCACACCTCTCCCAACTGCGGCAACGCGCCCATCAGAATGCGCAACAAGGCTGCGAAACCGGCCACCTTTGCCCCAACGGACATAAAAGCGGTGACGATGGTTGGCGCACCCTCATACACATCTGGCGTCCACATGTGGAAGGGGACCGAGGCGATCTTAAAGCCAAAGCCGACGATCATCAGGGCGCAACCGGCCAGGAGCAGGGTGTTGCTGGTGTTGACGGCCGCCAATACCTCCGGCAGCGCGGTTGAACCCGTCGCGCCATAGGTCAGGGCGATGCCAAAGATGAGGATACTGCTGGAAAATGCGCCCAATATGAAGTACTTCATCGCCGACTCTTGCGACTCCGGCCGCGGCCAGGCAAAGCCAGAGAGGATGTAGAGTGGAATTGAGAGTAACTCCAGGGCCAGGAAGATCAAGATCAGATCGTTGGCCATGCCCATCAACATCATCCCGCTGAGCGAGAACAGCAGCAGCATATAGAACTCCGGCCTATCGAGCTCCATGCGAACCAAATAGTTGACCGCAATCAGCACGGTCAATATGCCAGTGAGCAGGAGGATGATGTTTAAGGCGGTGGCAAAGTTATCGGCCAGCACCATTGGCACGCCCCCCTCGGGGATGAAAGCCATGCCGTTGCTGTTCCATTGACCAATGGCCGCCACCAACGCCAGCACCAGCCCCACCAACGTCAGCCATGGGGCCCAGCGTCGCAGCCGTTCCGAATTGACAAATAAGTCCAAAAACATCAGCACAATGCCAGTGGCTGCCACAATCATCGGGGCTAAAACCACTGACAGATGTAATGCCGGAGGTTGAAATTCCATATCGCTCCTAAAAACAAGGATGAGGGCTGAAGGCCGAAGGATGAAAAACCATTCTTTCAGCCTTCATCCCTCATCCTTCATCCTTCTTATGTATCCACACTCGATTGCTGTGAAAGGTGCTTTGCCCGGCGAGGTCGCCGAGCGCGTCCGATGTGGTCCAGTTGATATTACGGCCGCCGTGATGCTTACTCCAATGTCCTTTGGGCGCGGCGGCGACGCCGGGGCGCACGGCCTCGGTTACCACCGCGCGAAGCTCACACCAGCCGCGGCCGTTTTTCACCACCACCTGGTCCCCGTCGGCAATCCCGCGTGCCTGGGCGTCGTCGGGGTGTAGCTCGATAAACGGCCGTTCGCGCCGCAACAACCCTTCCTGGTTCGCCAGGCTACTGGTCACAAAATGGTGTGCTGCCGGAGTAATTAGCTTCAATGCCGTCTCCGGACGGTATCCATTGGCGGGCGGCAGGTCATCATTTGTACCCTGATCCTCCGCTCCTGTCCAGCCTGGTAAGGGGTCTAACCCTTGTTCGGCCAGCGTTTGGCTATATAGTTCTACTTTACCGCTGGGTGTGGGGAAGCGAAGGTCGGCAAACGGCACATCGTTGTCCAGCGGTAGTGCAATCCAGGCGTTGTTTTGTAATTGCTCTAGCGTAATATCGCGGTAAACGGGGTTGGAAACGGCCGTTGCCGCTAACACCTCAGCGATCACCTCGTCCGCACTTTGTTGTAACCAGGGGTCATCGTAGCCCATTTCGGCCGCCAGGAGGCGCATCACATCCCAATTGCTCTTCGACTCGCCCAGGGGAGGGATCGCCTGCCGGTTATAAGCGATATTGGTATGCCCATACGCTTTGTGCAGGTCGGCTTGCTCTAGTTGCGAGGTGGCGGGGAGAACGATGTCGGCATAATCGGCCGTGTCCGTCATAAATAGTTCGTGGACGACGGTAAATAAATCCTCGCGCTGCAAGCCCCCGACAATGCGCCCGGCATTGGGGGCAATCGCCGCCGGATTGGAGCCGAAGACGTAGAGCGACATGATCGGTGGGTCGCTGGCCTCGCCGAGCAAGGCCGCCCCGAGGCGGTTCATATTCACCCAGCGGCCGGGTGGGGGGCAATCGTCCCAATGATTGATCGCCGCGCTGTCCCAGCGCTGCTTGCCACTCATCGAATAGGCCAGACCGCCCCCGCGACAACCATATTGGCCGGTGAGCGCCGGCAGGGCACAAATCGCCCGCACCGTTTGCCCGCCCATGCGGTTCCGTTGCAGTCCATCGGCGATTTTGATCAGGCCCGGCCGTTCAGTGGCATAGAGTTGTGCCAACGCCAAGATGTCGCCTTCTGGGATGCCGGTCAACTCCGCTACCCGGTCCGGCGGATAGTCGGCGATCCGTTCTCGCAATTGCGACCAGCCAACGGTATGCGCGGCTAACCACGCTTTGTCGTGCCACCCTTCAGCGATGATGATATAGGCCAGACCCAAGGCCAACGCCCCATCACTGCCGGGGTGGGGGGCCAGATGCCAGTCGGCCATTCGCGCGGTGCGTGTCCGCCGGGGATCGATAACGACAACTGTGCAGCCGCGTCGTTGTGCGGCCGTCAGATGGGGCATGAAGTGTGGGGCGGTCGTGGCCGGGTTGTGGCCCCAAATAATGGCGACCCGGCTATGGGCTACATCGGCATAGGCAGGGCTATAACGCAAACCGAGCGTCGCTTCAACCGCCATTTCGGCTGCTGCGCCACAAATCGCGCGGTCCAGCTGGCTGGCCCCCATGCGGTTCCACAAGCGGGCGCTGCTGACACTCATCTGCACCAGCCCCAGCGTGCCGCTATAGCTATAGGGGAGGATGGCTTCTGCGCCATAGTCGGCGATAATCCGCCGCCATTGGTTGCCAATCTCGCCAATCGCCTCTTCCCAGCTAATCCGCCCCCACTGCCCGCTACCCTTTGGTCCCACGCGGCGCAAGGGATGGAGCAGCCGGTCGGGGTGGTAGACGTGGTCGAGATACGGCCGTACCTTGCCACACAACCAGCCCTGCGTAACCGGATGGTCGGGGTTGGCATAGAAGTTGATGGCGCGGCCGTCTTGCACCTCGGTCACAAAGCTACAGGTGTCGGGGCAATCGTGGGGGCAAGCGCCATGAAATTTACTGGTTAACATTAAAGCCACCAATCAGTAAGTATTGTACATCTTCAGCGTTCAGCAAACTCAAGAACTCTTTGAAGTCGAGTGGTAGCTTTATTTCCATAGTTTATTCGCCGTAACAGCTCCATGTGGCGCAAGCGTTCTTGAGGTGTCTGAGACAACCAGTAGGCCTTCTCATCAGACTCATCAACAAGTGAGGCTACTTTTAGAATGGTTCTATCTACCTTGAGTGAAGATAAATCAAACATTTGGATTCTTATTAGCTAAGCCCTACTACTCTATAATCTTTTTCTTTGCTTCCTGCTAGCACCCTTCCACCAATTTCGAAGGAATTGGCGCACTTAATACTCGATAGTGTTTTGAATAGTATCATCTTTTCTGCATTCGAGTTCAGTCCATTACTCCCACGAATCGGCCGCTACTCGCCCAATTCTTCGCTCAAATGCTTGTTGGTGGATGATTGTCTGTTCTGGCAGCAGATGGACGAAGCCATAGCCAGGAGGCAGGTCGTGGTCGGTCTCCACATGAACATCGCCGGGCCAGGCGGTGAATTGGGCGAAGGTGCTGGCGGTGGCGACATAGAGAATGCCGTCGCGCATGATCTGCATCGGTTGGTGGACATGGCCATGAAAGACACCGCGCAGCCGATCCCGCGCCGGTAACAACGCCTGGTGCAGCTCCTCACCGTTCAATACCTGCATATGGGCGTCCATCCAGGGGGAGTTCATCCGCAAGAGGGGGTAGTGGATGAAAACAGTTAGTGGTGGGCCGTCGGCCGTTGCCTCCTGCCGCACTATCTCCAGTTGTTCTTCGGACAGTAAACCATGCGGGTCAATCTCGTCTGGCCCCCGCGCATCCAGCACCAGAAAGCGATACCCCTTCACCTCAAAGACATAGCACAGCGCACAAGCATCAGGCAGACAGTCCTGCATTGGCCCCATCGGTAGATACCGGCGGATATCGCAGGCGTGGTCGTGGTTACCGGTGACGTAGTAGATGGGGACTTGAAGCTCGGCGAATACATCGGCCGCCAGTTGATAGGCTTCGGCCGAGGGGTTGGTCACAATGTCGCCGGTGTGGATCACAAAATCTGGCCGGGTGGGCAGGTTGTTAATGATCTCGACCACTTGCCGCGCATAAGGCAACGACGGATACCCGTGCCGGGCATAATCCTCCGTCGGGCCAAGATGCGTGTCGCTGATGTGGACGAAGTAAAGTGGTTCCATGGAAATGAACAATGAACAATGAAACAATGAACAATGAGCAATGAAACAATGAGCAATGAGACAATGAACAATTTAGCGCATGTGGGATGGGCGGTTGGGAACCTGACGAGCGTTGGTGAGGATGGTGAAAAGAATACGCACCAATTCGTCTGACTCTTGCCAGAGGGCTGCGACCTCGTTGTCATTTTTCAGTATGGATGCTCGAATCATCGCTAACCAATGCCTGCTTTCACGTGCCTCTTTATAGGCAATCGAAACTTTATGAATGAAATCCTTTTTGGTTTCAGCCCCATCGGCCTCTTGCATATTAGCGCCAACGGAAGTGCCAGCCCGAATTAGCTGTCTGGCAAGTGTATTTCCTGCCATCGTTTGTGGCATTCGATTCACCAGGTCGATCACCCGCAGGCCAAACCTAAAAGTTCGCTCCTGAATATCCTGCGGTGCTCGACTCATGCCTCCCTTTCACCCCCCATTGTTCATTGTTCATTGGTTCATTGTTCATTGTCCTAACGCAACTACTGCTCCACTCAAATCATTCACCAACTCCGCTACCGAGCTATCCATCAGGCCAAAGTAGGCGGCGGGGGCGATGCCGATCCAGAAGATGAAGAGCAGGAAGGCCAGCATAATCGCCAGCTCGCGGGGGTTCAGGTCGCGCAGCGACTTGTTCCCCTCGTCCGTAACGGGGCCGAGGAAGAGACGCTGGTACATCCAGAGCAGGTAAACGGCCGCCAGAATCACGCCAGTCGTGGCAAAGGCGGTGTAAATCCAGGCATTTTGGCCCAACGATTCCGCCCCCATCGAGCCGAGCAGAATCGTGAACTCGCCGACAAAGCCATTCAGCCCTGGCAAGCCCATGCTGGACAAGACGACGATCAATGAAAGGGCGCTGAAGACAGGCATGATCTTCCACACGCCGCCATAGGCCGCCAGCAAGCGCGTGTGGCGTTGTTCATAGAGAACGCCAACCAGGAAAAAGAGCGCGCCGGTGCTGATGCCGTGGTTCACACCCTGCAAGATGGCACCCTGGATACCGGCATTGTTCAATGAGAAGATACCCAACATCACAAAGCCGAGGTGGCTGATGCTCGAATAGGCCACCAGCCGCTTCACATCTTTCTGCGGGAAGGAGACAAGCGCACCGTAGATGATGCCGATGATCGCCAGTACCGCAATCAGCGGCGCGAAGTAGTAGGATGCTTCCGGGAACAAGGGCAGATTAAAGCGGACGAAGCCATAGGTCCCCATCTTCAGCAAGATACCGGCGAGGATGATCGATCCGGCCGTTGGCGCTTCCGTATGTGCGTCCGGCAACCAGGAGTGGAAAGGAAAGACCGGTACCTTGACGGCAAAGGCGATGGCAAAACCGAGAAACAGCAGGTTTTGCACATTGGCAAAGGCGGCTCTTCCTTCAATCAGCTCCGGCACGGCAAAGGTGCCATTGGTGATACCCATATAGAGGATAGCCAGCAGCATCAGCAGCGAAGCGGCCATCGTGTAGAGGAAGAACTTGATCGAGGCATAGACCCGGCGTTCGCCACCCCAAATGCCGATCAGGAAGTACATGGGGACGAGGGTGAACTCCCAGAAAATGTAGAATAAGAATAAGTCCTGGGCCAGAAAAACGCCCAACATGCCGGTGATCAAGAGCAGCATGAAGACGTAATAGGCGCGTACCTGGGTCGTGATCGCACTCCAAGAGGCGGCTACGGCCAGCATGGAGACAAAGCTGGTTAGCAAGACCATCAGGATGCTCAGACCATCTACGCCCATATAATATTGAATGCCCCAAGAGGGTATCCAGGGGGCGCGATCGACCAACTGTAGCCCTGCTTCGCCGGGATTGTAGTTGATCAAGATCAGCAGCGTGCCGATGAAGGTGGCAATGGACGTCACCACAGCAATCTGCTTGATCAACGTCTCCGATTCCCGCTTTAGCGGCTTCAGCAACAAAATGGCCGCCACACCAACCAGCGGCAAAAACGTCACAATCGTTAACAACCAGTTCATCTTCTTTCCTCAAAAAAGAAGAGACTAGGAGACTTAGAGATTGCGAGACTGGCAATAGCCAGCCTCTTAGTCTCATAGTCTCGCAATCTCTCAGTCTCTTTTATCTCGCCATCAAAAAGTAAACCAACAGCAACACCGCACCGAGAAAAACGCTGAGCGCGTAGGTGCGGGCGTAACCCGTTTGGGAAATGCGAATCGTTCCGGCCAGGCGGCGGGTCAATCGCCCCGCGCCATTGACAAGGCCATCCACACCCTTCAAGTCGAAGATGTCCGATAGGAAGTTGGAGAAGGCCACAAATAGATCGCGAATGATATTGTCGTGGATAAAATCGTGCCAGAACTTCCAGTCTACCACCTCGGCCAGCCAGCGGGCGAAGCGGTTAAACAGCGGCACAACGCCTTTCATGTAGAAGGAGTCCAGCGGCAGGATGCTGAAGAACCAGATGGGCGTGCGCTGGAGGATGTCGCGCTCCTCGGCCGTCTTTGGCCGGTTGCGATAGACAGCAAACGCCGCCGCCAATGCCGCCGCCGCCAGTAGCGTCGAAATAATCGCGACCGTTGGGCTGATGACAATCGCCGTGTGTGGCATATGGACAATGCCTGCTTCAGTCAATTCAAACGAAGCAATCGAATGGTGTAGCCACCCTTCTAAGGCCAACCAGATGCCTCCGGCATGTTCGCCGTTGGCTTCGGCGATCCCTTGTGTCAGGAAAGGGAAGTTGAGTAGGCCGCCGACAAGCGCCAGCGCAGCGAGTACCATCAACGGCCGCGTCATCAACGGCGGGCTTTCGGCGGCGTGTTCGGCCGCTTCGTGGCGTGGTTGCCCAAAGAAGACCATCCGCAGTTGCCGCCCCATATAGAAAGCGGTGCAAACCGCAGCCACACTGAGCAGGATATAAACCAGGAGCATGTGGTCTTGCGCGTGGCCCAAGATTTCATCTTTCGACCAGAAACCGGCCAATGGAGGAATACCGGCCAATGCCAACGCGCCGATCATGTAGAGAACGAACGTGGTCGGCATTCGCTGGCGCAGATTGCCCATGAAGCGCATGTCTTGCGGGTCAAAGTGGTCATCGGCCGCGTGTTCGTCGTGGTCGTCGTGGTCGTCATGGCCGTGTCCATGCCCGTGGCTGTGGGCGAGATGGTGATGGCCGTGTTCCATGCCGTGAATAATGTTGCCGGAACCGAGGAAGAGCAACGCCTTGAAAAAGGCATGGGTGACGAGATGGAACATCCCGGCCACATAGGCGCCCATGCCAACGGCCGCGACCATAAACCCAAGTTGGCTGACCGTCGAATAGGCCAGCACCTTCTTCACATCAAACTGGGTGAAGGCGATTAGACCGGCAAAGAGGGCGGTCAACGCTCCGATGAGCGCGACCAGGTCGGGGGTAGAGATGATCCCTAAAATGGTCGCGCCACTTTCGCGGACGATCTCAAAGAGAACGTTGCTGCGGACGATCAGGTAAATACCGGACGTGACCATTGTCGCCGCGTGGATTAAGGCCGAGACGGGGGTGGGGCCGGCCATCGCGTCTGGCAACCAGACATAGAGGGGGATTTGCGCCGACTTACCGGCTACGCCGAGCAGAAAGAGGGCGGTCACGGCCGTCAGGATCACACCAAGTGAAGCGCTGAACCCGGCGATCTCCACTGTGCGGTTGGCCTCAAAAAACTCAACGGCCGACTCAAAAATCGGTTGATAATCCAGCGTGCCAAAGGTCCAGAAGAGCAAGATCATCGCCAAGATGACGCCAAAGTCACCGACGCGATTGGCGATCATCGCCTTGCGGGCGGCATTGGCGTTCATCGGAACCCCGTCCGCGGTTGAGCGATCAAACCAAAAGCCGATCAACAGATAGGAGCACAAGCCCACGCCTTCCCAACCAACAAACATCATCAGATAGTTGTTGCTGGTGACGAGGATGAGCATGAAGAAAAGGAATAAGTTCAGATAGGCAAAGAAACGGGAGAAGTTCGGGTCGCCATGCATATAGCCGATGGCGTAGATGTGGATCAGCGAACCGACGCCGGTGACAACGAGCATCATCGTCACCGAGAGCGTATCCACTTGAATCGCCCAGGGGACGGTGAAATCGGCCGAGGGGATGTGGATCCAGGTGAACAGCGGGATGATTTCGGCGTGGAACTCGTGGGCGATCAGGCTGAACAACAGCGACACGGCGACGAGGAACGCGCCAACCGCCATTGTCACCGCCGCCCAGCCACTCCACAGTTCACCGGACTGGCGATTGGCCTCCACAAAGCGACGGCCGACGAGCGCGTTAAACAAAAACCCGATGATCGGCAATGCCAGTATGAGAGGGGCGAGTGCAAATGTATTCATAGACAGTACCCATTGTTCATTGTTTCATTGTTCAATGAAACAATGAACAACTATCCCTTCATCAAATTAATCTCATCAATATTGATGCTGCGCTTGGTGCGGAAGATGGCGACGAGCAGGGCCAGACCAACGGCGACTTCGGCGGCCGCCACCGTGATCACGAAAAAGACCAGCACCTGTCCATCAATGTCCCCTAAATAACGCGAAAAGGCGACAAATAGCAAGTTGGCCGCGTTCAACATCAATTCAATTGACATAAAGACAATAATTGCATTCCGGCGCAACAGCACCCCCATCGCGCCAATTGTGAAAAGAATTGCGCTGAGAGCGATGTACCAGTTTATATCAACCGCATTTGGCATGGTGACTCCTTAATTGTAGTACAGTAGCCAGTGGGCAGTAAGCAGCAGAAATAAGCTAAAATGTTCCCTGCTTACTGACTACTTTTCGCCTTTCTGTTGCGCCCGAAGACAACAACCCCGGCAACGGCCGCCAACAAAAGGACGCCGGTCACTTCAAAGGGAAAGATATACCCCTCGAATAAGCGAAAGCCCAGGGCCTGGGGACTGGCATCAATCAGCGCTTCGGCGGCCTGGGTGGGGGCTGGGCTGAAACCGCCGGTGAGCAACATATAGGCAAACACCGCGATCAACGCCAGACCTAAGACGACCGCTAGAGAACGATGCCACCGCTCGCTGCCACGGACGCCACCTGTACCACGCAACTGCTCGCCACCCAGGAGCATGATCACAAATAAGAAGAGGACGATGATGGCCCCGGCATAGACGATGACTTGCACCATAGCGATGAAAGGCGCATTTAAGACCAGATAAAAGACGGCCGCCGTAATAAAATTCAGCACCAGATACATAGCGCTATGCACGGCGTTTCGACTGAGCAACATCCCCAACGCGGCCGCAATGGAAATCGCCGCTAAAATAATAAACAAGACCGGACTAATCATAAGACCCTTCCGAATTGTGAATTGTGAATGGTCAATTGTGAACGAAGTAACTAGAAATTCGTGTTGTTAACCATTCACAATCCATAATTCACAATTGACCATTAACCATTATTTCGGGTTTTCCATATCCGGGATCGAACGGTTAAATTTGCCCGGCTCGACCTGTTGTGGCGTCGGCCGTCCACCAACCGGTACATCCACAATCAACATATCCTTGGTATAGATGGAGCTGGCGCGGTCATAGAAGCTTAGCTCGTAATTGTCCTCCAAGACAATCGCTTCCGTTGGACAGGCATCTTCGCAATAGCCACAGAAGATGCAGCGCATCATGTTGATTTCGTAGACACGGGCATATCGTTCGCCGGGGGAGTAACGTTCTTCGTCTGTGTTTTCGGCCGCCTCGACGAAGATCGCATCGGCCGGGCAAGCGGCCGCACACAGCGAACAACCAATGCACTTTTCCAGCCCGTTTTCATACCGTTTCAGTTCGTGGCGGCCCTTAAAGCGATAACGCACCGGCCGGGTCACTTCCGGATATTGGATTGTGACCGGCGGGATAAACAGATGCTTAAGCGTCGTCGCCATCCCTCGAATGATTTCACCAATCATAAAGTTCTCCTGGAAAACGCAATCCTAATCGGCATCCTAAATAGTTACGCGGTATGCATTCGCGAATGCCAACCGGATAAAACGCAGATGACGCAGATTCCTAAATCTCTAACCTCTAATCTCTACTCTCCAATCTCTCAGTCTCTTAGTCTCTCTTTCTTACCCCACAAAGAAGCGCGTAATTGATTCAAACAGCGGGGTCAGCGCCCCTTCCTCGGCCAGGACGATGAAGACGGCCGTGATGATAAAGTTCAACACCGCAATCGGCAACATCACCTTCCAGCCGAAATTCATCAACTGATCATAGCGAAAGCGCGGCAAGGTGGCGCGAATCCAGATCATCAGGAATAGGCCAGCGACGATCTTCAGCGTGATATAGACGAAACCCAGCGCCGGAAATTGGTCAACAAATGGGCCACGATAGCCACCAAAGAAGAAGATGGCGGCGATTGCGCTGAGCGAGATCATCTTCATATATTCGGCCATGAAGAACATCCCAAAACGCATTGCGCCGTATTCGACTGTATAACCGGCCGATAACTCCTGTTCCGCCTCCAGTAGATCGAAGGGAGCGCGTTGTAGCTCGGCCAGCGATGCGATGACGAATATCACCGCGGCGATGGGTTGCAAAAAGACGAACCAGATGCCCCGTTGCGCCTCCACAATTTCACCCATATCCATTGAGTTAGCCAACATGATAGGGATGAGAACGGAAAGGCCCAACGCCAGTTCATAGCTCAACATCTGTGCCGAAGCGCGAATACCGCCGAGGACGGCGTATTTGCTGTTTGAAGCCCAACCGGCGAGGATCACGCCATAGACGCCAATTGAGGTGATCGCCAAAACAAACAACACACCGACATTGATCCCCGGCGCAATCGCAAAATAGGGAGCAAAAACCGCGCCTAAGATGTTGATCTCTGGCGCCCAGGGGATGACAGCCAGAATGAGAATGGCCGGGATGACTGCCAGCATGGGGGCGAGAAAATAGATCACCCTGTCCACCTTGGTTGGGGTAGGGTCTTCTTTGAAGAAGAGCTTCACCGCATCGGCCGCCGGTTGCATAAAACCGCCCAACAGCCGCCGTTCGCCCCCACCGCGTTTAGGAATAGGGATATATCCGACCCGGTTGGGGCCTACACGTGCTTGCAACCGTGCCAATACCCTACGCTCCAATAGCGTGGTATAGGCAAAGCCGGTGATCACGGCAAAGGAAATAATGAACCCTAGGATCAGGGCACGAAGCGCAATTTGGCCTGGTGTCATATCACTCCGTTTTTAGTAGCGAGTGGTTAGTGGCTAGTGGTTTGTGAAGAGTGATGAGTCATGCGTGACGCTTCTTACTCGCCACTCGTCACTAATCACTTACCACTCGCCACTCTCCTCTCATCACTTCTTGATAACCGCCGGACGCAGAGGACCGGCAAATTGGGATGGGACGCCTTTTAGGAGCGCGGTGCCATGTGGCGTGGCTCCATTGACATGGGCGACCGCTTCTATATCAACGTCATCAAGTTCAATGGTCACAGTTTCATCGTTGGCAATCGCCAATGCGGCCGCATCGGCCGCGTGTAGCACCAGCGTCGGCCGTGCCATCCGCCCGTTCAGCAGCTCCGTGTGCTGGATCAAGATCCCTGGCGAATAGAGCATTGGGGCGGTGATTAGTTGCAGCGACTCCTCTTCTTCATGAATAGCGGCTGGCTCGGCCGGTACGGGGAAGGCTTCCACGTCGCCAGTTTCGGCCGCTGCTGCCCACTGTTGTCCCAGACCGGCGCGGTTTTCGTAGGCCGTGCCGCCATAGTACAGATCATCGCCACCCACATCCGGCCACTGCTTTTCCACACGGGCCAGTGTGCGGTAATCCATCTCTTTATATGGGGCCACCGCTTTGGCAATGTCGCGGAAGACCAGACTGGCAGCGAAGGCGGGTTTACCTAGCCCGATGCGCTCGCCGATCTGTGCCACAATCTGCCAATCGGGACGTGCCTCGCCGACAGCGGGGATGGCCGGGTAGTACCGTTGCACCCGCCGTTCGCCGTTGGTAAATGTTCCTTCGCCCTCCGCCCAGCTTTGTGCCGGGAGGACGACATCGGCCAGCTTGGCTGTTTCGGTCAGGAATAGTTCTTGCACCACCAGGAAATCGAGTTGGCCGCGGCCGTCCATCAGGCCATCGCCCACCGGGTCTGCACCCAATATATACAATGCCTTGAGTGTGCCATCGGCCGCCGCATTGTAAATGCCGGTTGCATCCAATCCTGGCGACGCAGCCGGTTTGTAACCCGGCTCCAGGGCGGGGTGGATACCCATATCCCATGCCCCCTGGGTGTTGCTATGCGGCCAGACTGCGACCAATCCATTATTCGGCCGTCCCGCATGGGCGCTGCTACCGTTGCCCTTCAGCAACAGCAGATTGCCTAACAAACGCGCCAGCGTGTCGCTCTCTTCGTAGGATAGCCCTTCGGACCCATAGAAGACAACCAGATTGTTGGCTTCAATCAGGATATTGGCGGCAACTGCCAGCGCGTCTTCCTGATCCGGCTCCGTGTCTACCCGCGCCAGATTGACCAGTTGGCGGGCGACGGAAAGGGCGCGGCCCGGCCGGTGGTGAATGGCGATGGTAGCGAATTTGTCCAGACGGGTGGCGCGGCCGTTGATCAGAACCAGCATCGCCCCTCGTTTCACCGCCTCATGCACGCGCAGCCACCATACCGGCGCTTGTTCGTGCAGATCGGCCGCTGCCACGAGGATCGCATCCCCCTTTCCCAACTCTTTCAGATTGCTGCCGTTGCTCAAGCCCACCTGGGCGACCACATCCCCACCAGCCACGCGCTTCGCAGCCAGATCAATGCTGCCGCTGCCCAATCCCTGGCGGATGAGCTTTTGGAAGAGGAACAACGTCTCGTTGCTCAAGCGGTCGCCACTTAGTCCGGCGACTGCATCCTTGTGCATCTGCAACTTACCGGCGACCACATCCAGCGCCTCTTCCCAGGTGGAGGGGACCAACTGGCTACCCTTGCGGATCAAGGGCTGCTTCAGCCGGTCGGGGGCATCGGCAAAGTGGTGGACAAAACGACCTTTGTCGCAAATCCAAATCTCATTCACCGCCTCGTTCTGGCGAGGTAGAATGCGCTTGATCACGTTTCGGCCGCCGGAAATGGCTTCCCGCCGCGTGCTCATGGTCGTATTGCAACCGACGGGGCAGTGGGGACAGATGCTGGCAACGGGGGTCAGTTCCCACGGCCGCGCCTGGAAGCGGAAATCCGTTGTCGTCAGCGCGCCAACCGGGCAAATGTCGGTGGTGTTGCCGCTCCAATAGCTGTCAAATCCCGGTTCGGTGAAGGTGACGATTTCCAGGTGACGGCCGCGCTCATGGAAATGGATCACCGGATCATCCACAATCTCATCCTGGAAGCGGATGCAGCGAGCGCATTGAATGCAGCGTTCGCGGTCGAGGGTGATTAACTCGCCCAAAGGCACATGCTTGGCCAGACGCATCTTGTCCTCAAAGACCATCCGGCTTGTGCCGCGGCCGTGGCGCATCGTCAGGTTTTGCAAAGGACATTCGCCACCCTTATCGCAAATCGGACAGTCCAGAGGGTGGCTGGTTAGGATAAATTCGATAATATCTTCACGCGCTTCATCCACCGCAGCGGTAGTTGTCCGCACGACCATCCCTTCGCTGACCCGCACCGTACAGCCCGTTTGTAGCCCTTTACCGAAGTTTAGCTGTGGTGTGCCATCTTCATTCAGCAATGGCTCGCCCGTGTTCCGGTCGCGCATCGGCAGACCGATCTCCACCAGGCACATGCGACACATCCCCACCGGTTCCAGCTTTGGATGGTGGCAAAAGACGGGGATGTCAATACTTATTCTTTTTGCGGCGTCTACTACAGTGGTCCCCTGCGGGACTTGCACTTCTACGCCGTCAACTGTCAACGTTACCAGATCACTCATGCGGATCCTCTTCTGCGTTTTCTTCTCCCAGCAATTCAGCCAGGTTAAATGTCAGGCCAGGGAAAGTCCCCGGCGAAAAAGTTTCAAACCAACCGATAATTTGCGCCAACAAGTATCCTTCTTCTGTGTGCTTATATTCATAGATAACCAGGCTATCGGTCTCGACTAACCAATACCAGGGAACCCCGGCCAAATGGTAGGCGCGTAGCTTTTTGGCTTTGTCACGGCCGACCGTTCCCGGCGAAGTGACTTCTACAACCATATCTGGCGGCCCATCAATCGCTAAATCATCAACAAAACGCTCAAGGTTGGTCTTGTGCAAGTAGCTAAGATCAGGCACATAAGTTCGTGTGGCAGAAAGCTCAACCTCGACTTCGGGCCAAATAAGCCCTAAACCTGTTTGCTTCAGATATGCTGATACAACAGCATATAGCTCACCAACGATTCTTTGATGACGTCCACGCGGCCGAACCATTTCAATTAGCTCCCCATCGTCTAACTCATAATAAGGCGGCCCTTCCGGCAATTGGCGGAACTCTTCTTGGGTCCACACCTTTTCCAGTTGCGGCCGAAGCTTGGTCGGTTGTAGTTCTAGGGTCGTCATTATATAAATCCTTTAAGTAGCAATTTCGACAACATTTGCTGGCCCGTTTAAGGTTACAACAAGCTGGTTAAGCACATCACGACCTAAAACAGCTTCACTGTTCTCTTTATTTGCCAATATTCGCACACCGTGAATGAGATCACGGCCGACCCGTACTGCTGCTAAATATACATCATAAACTTGGCTGGAGTGAGATCCCCAACGCATTCTTGCTCGTCCCACTTGTTCGACGTCAGCCCTTTCTAAACCATGTATAGGAAAGATAGTTGCATCTGCGCCCGAATCCACAATAGTTGTTAAAACCACATTTGTTGTTGTCCCGCCAACCGGCTGAATCGAAAGCTCGATCACGGGAAGCGCCGGGCCAAAAGGGTAGCTACTGTCGTAATCGAACGTATAAACCATTAGTTTTTCCCGGCCATTCGTGGGGAGCGAATGACATATTCTTCTATTGGCTGTTCACGAACAGGTGCAATCCAAACAAACTTCCCTGGTAGTCTATCCTTGACGCGCAGATAAAGCGCCACCTGATCTATGTCGTGGTCAATCAATTCACCGTTATAGATCGCAACATATTGACCGAGGTACTTCTCTCGTAGTATCGGATGTAATTGTCTAAAGGCTTTTTCTTCACGATCAACAGCCGATTCACTGTTGCCGTTTTCATCAAGATCTATCCGTTCATCGGCTAAATCAATCGCATCAACCAGTACCTCGTCAACGCGACGGCGGCGGACCCGCGCAATCTGTTGTGCCAATTGATACATATCATCTGGGATAGTCAGCATCACTTGGGTACTCATATGTTGGGTACTCCGACGATACCTGGATTAATCGGCCTAATCGGCCGCCACCGCCGGCCGCGCCAACATCTCCACCGCCTCTGGGGATGGGGCGACTTTCTTCACCTTCGCCCGATACTCCTCCGGGAAGTGGCGGATGGTGGACAGCACCGGACTGGTGGCAAATTCGCCCAGGGCACAGAGACATTTACCCGTCATCTGGTTCGCCACGGTTTCCAGCAAACGCACATCGCTTTCGGTGCCTTCGCCATAATAAATGCGTTCTATCACCTGCTCCATCCAAAAAGTCCCTTCGCGGCAGGGGGTACACTTGCCGCAGGACTCGTGGCGGAAGAAGCGGACCATCTTCATCGCCGCCCAGACCATGTCCACCGTTTCATCCATGACGATGACCGAGGCGGAACCCATCACCGAGTTGTGGGGGGTCAACCCTTCATAGGTCAACGGCGCATCCAGAGCTGATTCGACGATCACCGGGCCAGAGCCACCGCTGGGGAGCAGTGCTTTGAATTGACGGCCGCCGGGAATCCCACCCGCCATCTCAATTAACTGGCGGTAGGTGACGCCCAGTTCCACCTCATAGTTGCCGGGGTTCTGTATGTGACCACTCATGCAAACGATCTTCACCCCCGGACTTTGTTGTGTCCCCATGCCCGTATACCAATCGGGACCATTGTGGATGATTAGCGGTACATTGGCTAGCGTTTCGGTGTTGTTGACCACTGTGGGCTTCTTATAAAGTCCCTCAACGGCCGGAAACGGCGGCTTCGACCAGGGCTGGCCCAAATTACCGGCCAACGATTCAATCAGGGCCGTTTCTTCGCCACAAATGTAGGCCCCTGCCCCATAGTGAGTATAGAAGTTGCAGCTATAGTCGCTGTCAAAAATGTTTTCGCCAATCAGCCCATCGGCATAGGCTTCCTTCAGCGCTTGCTCAAAGGCGTAGGCGGCATCCATAAATTCGCCGCGCATATAGTTGAAGATCAGCCGTGCGCCCACTGCATAGGCGGCGATCAATGCCCCTTCCAACACCTGGTGGGGGTTGCGTTCCAGCAGTTCGCGGTCTTTGAACGTGCCGGTCTCCGACTCGTCGGAGTTGATCAAGACGTACTTCTCGCCCGGCCCCTTGGGGATGAATTTCCACTTCATGCCGGTGGGGAAGCCCGCCCCACCTCGGCCGCGCAAATTTGCCTTGCTGACGACGTCAATGACTTCTTCGGGGGTCATCTCCGTGACCACCTTGCGCCATGCTTCGTAGCCGCCGTTTTGCTTATAGACCTCCAGCTTGTGGAGGTCGGGTATATCGCGATGACGTAATAGGATATGGGCCATAATCCACTTGGAATTGACAATTGATAATTGTCAATTGTCAATTGTTAGTTATTAACTATTTGTCTCCGGCACATAAGCAAAGATGCGTTCCACCACCGAAGGTTCCGGTGCAGCCGCTTCTTCGCGCAGACGGGCGATGAGTGCTTCAAACTTCGCTTCGTCTAGGTTTTCCTCGAACTTCAGATTGCATTGCAGCATCGGCGCCCGATCACAGGCGGCCAGGCACATCACCGTTTTCAGCGTGAACAGGCCGTCGTTGGTGGTGCCACCTACTGGAATATCGAGCTTGCGGCTGGCCATCTCCACAAATTCATCCGCCCCGCGTAAGGCACAGGCCAGATCGTTGCACACTTCCAGCACATACTTGCCCACCGGTTGTTCATAATACAGCGAATAGAAACCGGCCAACGACAATACATGTGTCGGGTTCAGGTCGAGAATCTCGGCCACCTCATGGATCGCTTCCTCGCTCATGTAGCCATACTCGTGCTGTGCGAGGTGCATCAGGTGCAGGACGGCCGATTTTTTATCCGGATACCGCGCCAGCAACGCCTCTATCTCATTCGCATACTTTTCTGCAATCACGCCAATCTCCTAGTCTCTCAATCTCTCAGTCTCTAAGTCTCAGAGATTAAGAGACTGGGAGACCAAGAGAGTGATTGGTGGTTTACCGGTCAATCTCACCCAAAACAATATCAATCGAACCGATGATCGCTACCAGGTCGGCGATAAAGGTTCCTTTAGCCATCAGCGGCAACGAAGCAAGACTTACAAAGGAGGGGGTGCGGAAGTGGCAGCGCGCGGGCTTGTTTGTGCCATTTCCGCGCAAGTAGCAGGCCAGTTCGCCCCGTGCCGATTCAATCGCCTGGAAGACGTACCCCTCTGGGGCGGTGTACCCTTCTGTCCACAGCTTGAAGTGGTGGATCACCGCTTCCATGCTGCGGCCGAGTTCGGCACGCGGCGGCGGCACAATCTTGCGATTATCAATGTTCACCGGCCCCTTCGGCAGCTTATCCAACGCCTGGCGGATGATGCGCAGGCTTTCTGTCATCTCGCGCATTCGCACGCGGTAACGTGCATAGACATCACCGTCCGGTTCCACCGGTATGTCGAATTCATATTGCTCATAGCCGCTATACGGCCGTGTCTTGCGGTTGTCCCACTCCACGCCGGAGCCGCGCAAACATGGCCCGGTTAGTCCCCAGGCAATCGCATCCTCGCCGGAGATGACTCCCACCTCTTTGGTGCGTTGCAGCCAGATGGGGTTGTTTTTCAACAGCGCTTCATAGTCGGCCATCTTTGCCGGGAAAAAGTCGAGGAAGTTACGAACGGCCGGTTCAAACTCATCCGGTACGTCGCGCCACAGGCCGCCGGGGCGGAAATAGCTGGTCATCATACGCTGCCCGGAAACCATCTCAAAGATGTCCAGCAGATACTCCCGTTCGCGGAAGCAGTAGAGGAAAACCGACATCGCCGCCAGATCGAGGGCGTGGGTCCCCAACCAGACCAGATGGCTGTTGATGCGCGTCAGTTCGCCCAAGATGACGCGCAATGCCTGGGCGCGAGGGGTTGCTTCAACGCCCAACAACTTCTCCACCGCCAGCACATAGGCCAGATTGTTGAGCATCGGATTGAGATAATCCGTCCGATCAGTCATGACCAGCGCCTTGTTATAGGTCTTGGCCTCCATGTTCTTTTCGATGCCGGTATGGAGGAAGCCAATGTCGGGCGCCAGGTTGATCGCGATTTCGCCATCCAGTTCCACTAGCAAACGCAACACGCCATGGGTGCTGGGATGCTGTGGCCCCATGCTCAAGAGTAGATGCTCTTCCGCATCGGTGATTTCCATCCCCGTGCCAACTTTGGCGCGGAGTTCTTCAACAGTCAGTTCTTGGATGCTGTCTCCACCACTACCGGGCGAGCCGGACCGGGCGGATGATGAAACAGGAAACATAGCTGAATCCTTTGCTTTCGTTCGTAGTAATCCCTTGGTCTTATGGTGCTACGAACGCCTATTCCTTTGCATAAGGCTTCTTCGCGTCCACCTCTTGCCAGTTAAAGGAAAATTGGATTTCCTCATAGCCCAAGGGGTAATCCTTCCGTAAGGGATGGCCTTGCCAATCTTCCGGCAGAAACAGGCGACGCAAACTGCCGTTGTCCTTGAACCGGATGCCCATCAGATCATAGACTTCCATCTCCAGCCAGGTGGCAATCGGCCAGACGTCGGCCAGGGTCTGCGGCCCTTCATCGGGGTCTTCGACCCACACGCGCAGCCGCAGCCGGTGTTTATTGGGCAAGGAGCAGAGATGGTAGCTGACGGCAAAGCGGGGATAGTCGGGTAGATAGTCGTCGCCGACGATATCGGAGAGGAAGTTGTAGCGCAGTGCCTCGTCGTCGCGTAGTAATTGGCACACGGCCGCCAACTGCTCCATCCGCAGCACCACCGTCCGTTCGCCACGAAAATCAATCACTTCCTCGAGGGCGTCGGGGAAGGCGGCCGTGATCTTTTCAACAACCAGTTCGTCCAGATTCATTACGCCCAATCCTCTAGCTTTTCGGTGCGGATCTTCTCATGCAGCGCCATGATGCCATCGATCAACGCCTCTGGCCGTGGCGGGCAACCGGCGACATAGACATCCACCGGCACAATCTCATCCACGCCCTGCACAACCGCATAATTATTGAAGACGCCGCCACACGAGGCGCAATCGCCCATTGCGATCACCCACTTTGGCGAACCCATCTGGTCATAGAGGCGGCGCACGACCGGAGCCATCTTACGCGAGACGCGCCCGGCCACAATCATCAGGTCCGACTGGCGTGGTGACGGCCGATTCAACTCCATCCCAAAGCGCGACGCATCATAGTTGGCTGCCTGGGTGGACATCATCTCAATGGCGCAACAAGCCAGGCCAAAGAGCAGCGGCCACATGGCGTTTGTGCGCCCCCAATTCACCACATCTTCTAAACGGGCGGTAACAATGCCCATATTACCCAACTTTTGCTCAATACCCATTTCAAACTCCCTCAGAATAGTGAAGAGTGATGAGTGGCGAGTGATGAGTAACTCGTCACTCGCCACTCATCACTCTTTATTCCCATTCCAGAATGCCCTTCTTCCAGGCCCACAGGTCACCCAGGAGAAACATCACCATGAAAACCATCATAGCGCCCAGGCCGAAATAGCCCAGCGACCGGAAGGTGACTGCCCAGGGAACCAATAGAATAATATCCACATCAAAGAGGATAAATAGCACGGCGATGCGGTAGAACTTGACCGGCAATCGCCGCTGCGCCTCCCCAATCGGCGTCATACCCGATTCGTAAGGCATCAATTTCCGCGCTGTTGCTTGCTTCGGGCCAAGTACCAACGACAGCGTCGGCAACAGAATCGCAAAGAAAAGGGCTATGCCCAGTAGCACGGCAATGGGGAGGTAATCTATTAAGATTTGTTCCATAAGCGCGTCATCCGGTAGTCTCTAATCGCCAATCTCCACGCTCTAATCCCTGACATTGCAGATTAGAAATTGGAGAGTGAAAGATTGTTAATCTATATGTGCATTTTATCACAATCAAATGCCTCAGCAAAGGCATTGAGCTGAATTATGAGCGTAGTATATATCTATATAACAAATAGAGCGATTAAAAAATCGCTCTATTTTCAGCTATTCGCTACTTTAGGTGTGTGTCGGAAAGTTCGCTTAGAAACCGGGTTTCTATCGAGCAAACGATTCTGTCTAGTAAAAGCTAAGAAACCCGGTTTCTGTTCTCAAGAAACTTTCCGCATTTTCTTGGAATTTGTCACGGCCGAGTTCGTGACAAAAGGAGTGGGGATAGTACGGCCGCATCGCTACGATAAATAGTCCCGCAATGTTTTGCTGCGGCTGGGATGGCGCAGCTTGCGTAAGGCTTTGGCCTCAATTTGCCGGATTCGTTCGCGCGTTACGCCGAAGCTTTTGCCCACTTCCTCTAGCGTATGGTCTTTGCCATCATTCAGCCCGAAGCGCATTTCCAACACCTCGCGCTCGCGGTCGCTGAGGAAGGCCAAGACGTTTTTGATCTGCTCGCGCAGTAGTTCCCGCGAGGCGGCATCCCCCGGCTCGACCACGCTGTCATCGGCCAGAAAGTCGCCCAATTCGGTCGCGTCGTCGTTGTTGCCCACCGGCGTTTCCAGCGACATCGGGTCCATAGCAATGCGCTGGATGTCGCGGATTTTGGAAACCGCCTGCCGCCACTTGCGTTCCAGCGAGGGATCAACGGGCAAATCTTCAGCCAACGAATCTTTAATCGCCTGGGACTCTTCGGGGAGCAGGTAGTCCAATTCGAGAGCCAGCTCCTCGGTTGAGGGTTCATGCCCCAGCCGTTGTACCAACTCCCGTTGTACTTTGATGATCTTGTTGATCGTCTCATACATGTGGACGGGGATGCGGATGGTCCGCGCCTGGTCAGCAATGGCGCGGCTGACCGCCTGGCGAATCCACCAGGTGGCATAGGTGCTGAACTTGAAGCCCTTGGCGTGGTCAAACTTTTCCACCGCCCGCAGCAGGCCGACATTGCCTTCTTGTACCAGGTCAAGCAGATGGATGCCGCGACCCATGTAGCGTTTGGCGACGCTGACCACCAGGCGCAAGTTGGCGCGGGTCAGGTTGCTCTTCGCTTCTTCGGCCAGGTTGTGGACCATGAATTCGTTATATTTGAGCGAGATGTCCCCTGTGGAGAGCCAGCTTTCAAAGACTTCGGCCGTCGGCAACGCTCCATTCGCCTGGTAATAATCAACAAGTTGTTGCAATAGCTCGTTGGGTAGGAGATAAAGCGCGGTAAACAGATTAAAGACACATTCGGCCAGGTCGGTCCAGGTCTCTTCCAGCCCCCAGTTGCCATCATTCAAGTAGGCGCGAACATAGGAACGGCCGTCGCGCTGCCAATTTTGGCGCAGTTGGCGGGCTTCATCGGCCAATAGCTTCAAGTCCGGCGGGTCTACACCGAGATAGCGGCTGCTCTCGCGAACGGACTGCCAGTTCTCAAGGATGTTGACATAGTTGATGGTGATCGCCCTGGCCCGCACCAGATCACTATAGCTGCTATCGTCGGGGTCATAGGGGGGGGCGTTCTTGCGCCGGCCAAGCACCGGCTCCGCCACATGTCCGTTGCCAGCGGCCGCGTCCTGATTGAGCCGGTCTGAGAGACGAGCGGCTGCCATCTGCGTTGCTAGCCAGATTTCCTGTTCCGGCGACAACAACGGCACTTGCCCGATCTCCTTTAAATAGGTATGAACCGGATCATCCTCGGTCTCGACCAGGTAGTCGTTGTCCTCGTTCGGGTCGTAATCTTCACTGAGATTGTCAAGCAAGCCCAGCGCATCCGCCGGCTCGTCAATTGGCTCCCCATCAGCGGCAACGATTTGGATATTCAGTTTTTGAAGCCGTTGATAGAGATGCTCCGCCTCTTCCTCGCTGGCGGTGGCCAGGATGGCTTGCACGTCAGATTCAGCGATCTGCCGCGAACGCCGCGCCTTTTTTACCAACGCCTCAAGATCGAGCGACTCTGGTTCTAGCTCTTCGTCGGCTTCGTTGTCAATATCGTACTCTTTTTCTGGATACATTTACGTTTTAATGACAATGACAATAACTTTGGACCGAATATTCTCAGATACAACGAAGGGGTGGGTCAATCGTGTTATGATGCTACCTGGCTCTGTTTTCTTTGGCTCGCCGGCGTGTCACAGAGGACATGGCTGCTCTGGCCCGGTTGATATTAGTAATCAACTGATGCGACATTAAAATTTGTTCGCTATATAACTCATTAAAACCTGCATCGGTTTCCCGTTCTTCTCTTGCTAAATGAGCGAATAGTTCATTGTGTTCTTTCAGACGCTCTGCCCGCCAATCGAGCACAGATGAGACAAGGGTATCCGGTAGGCGATCTAGCTTTGACTCGGACACGGCCGACAACTTTAGCAAAGCATATACTCGCGCCGACAATGAATCTTCTAAATCATCGCACAATTCTTCAATCGTGACAACCGATGAAACGGCAAGTCGTTGCTTGAGGGCTAGGAAGATAGCCCTATCTTCTACCGTTTCAAAGTCATTGGCCGACACCTCCGGCTGTCCGTAGGTGTGGAGGAGCTTGTTGACGGCGGCCAGGACGTGGGGATATTGCAGGCATTGGCGCAAGAAGTTGGCCTCGCGGGCGCGGCCGCCTCGCTTTTGCT
>CAYPHY010000015.1:47480-69700 GCA_964410625.1 uncultured Ardenticatenaceae bacterium
GTCGCGGCTGTGCCTGTCGCAGCTTTCCCTGTGCCTGCCGCAGCGCGATCTCATCAATTTGCAGCTTATCGGCCAACATGCGCCGGTAATGATCGCGCTCCACCGGGTCGGCGATGTCACCGATCAGCGGCAATACCTGTTGGGCGACGGCCGATTTCGCCTTGCCATCGCTCAAATCCAGATCGCGGCTGACCACATCCAGCACATAGGCGACCACCGGTTTGGCCGTCGCCAGCAAGCGCGGCCACTGTTGCGGGTTGGCACGGATCAGGCTGTCCGGGTCTTGCCCTTCAGGGAGGGTGATGACGCGGATATCGGTTTTCAGCCGCCCTTCCGATTGCACCAGCCCCCGCGCATTAAAGCGGATTTCATAGTCGCGGTCGAGCGTCTCGCGGGCGACCTCCAGGCTGCGTAGCGTAGCCTTCGCTCCGGCCGCGTCCGCATCCAACGCCAGCACCAACTGCTTCGCATACCGTTGCAACTGGCGCAACTGCTCCTCGGTCAGCGCCGTCCCCATCTGTGCCACTACATTGCGATAGCCCGCTTGCCACGCTTGCATCACATCCAGATACCCTTCGACGATCACCGCCTGTCGCGCTTCGCGGATGTGGCGGCGGGCCATATCCAGCCCAAAGAGCAGGCGGCTTTTGTCAAACAGCAGCGTTTGCGGCGAATTGAGATACTTGGGAACCCCATCCTTGTCCAACGTCCGCGCCCCAAAGCCGACGACACGGCCGTTCAAATCGCGAATGGGGATCATCAGCCGGTTGCGAAAACGGTCATAACGCCGCCCCTTTTCCGGGTTTTCGGTCAGCAAGCCCGCCCGCAATAAATCCTCGTCGTTGTAGCCCTGGGCGTTGAAGTGGGTGCGGCAGTTGTCCCAACCATCGAGGGCGTAGCCGAGTTGGAAGCCGGCAATGGTCTCGGCCGATAGCTGGCGGCCGTCCACATAAGCCCGCGTCTCCTCTGCCTGGGGAGCGTGGAGCAGGAGTTGGTGGAAGTAGTCGGCGGCGGAGGCCATCAGCTCGACCAGTTTGTCTTCGGCCGCTTGTTGCCGCTTGTCCACCCGCTTCGCTTCTAGCTCGACCCCCGCTTGCCGCGCCAGTTCCTCAAGCGCTTCCTTAAAGTCCCAGCCGTGCTTCTTCATCACGAAGCTGAACACGTCGCCGCCCTCGGCACACGCGCCGAAGCAACGCCAGGTCTGTGTCTCAGGGAAGACATAGAAGGCAGGGGTGCGGGAATTGGCGTGGAAGGGGCAAAAACCGGCATAGTTGCGTCCGGATCGGCGCAACTGCACGTGTTCGCCCACCACGTCCACAATATCCAGCCGGTTCTTAATTTCCTCGGTAACGCTCATGAATGGTTCATGGTGAATGGTTAACGGTTAATGGTCAATAACGCGTTAGCCTGTTGCCTGCCACCTGCTACTTTCCACCTGCTACCTCTAATTATATCCTACACTGCGATAAGATTCTAAACATTGCTACGGCCGATGGCCGCAAAAATAGCGTTACTTCATCAACCACAGAGCGTTATGGATTGAATGGACCAGCATGGTAAAACAGGAGGTCCGCAGCAACCCATCAAAATCAGGGGTTATCTGCGTTTCACACTAAGTGCGTTGTTTCAAAAGCTTGAACAACTGTCATTCCGAGCAGAGTCTTCGGAGCGAGGAATCCCTTGCGATTTCGTTGACCCGTATTGATAGGGATTCCTCGCTCCGCTCGGAATGACGAGTGAGCAAACAACTTTTGAAACAGTCTGGTAAGTGCATTGTTTCAAAAGCTTGAACAACTGTCATTCCGAGCAGAGTCTTCGGAGCGAGGAATCCCTTGCGATTTCGTTGACCAGCATATTGATAGGCATTCCTCGCTCCGCTCGGAATGACGTTGCGATCGCCTTTGAAACACTGTACTAAGATTACAATAGCTGCTATCAGTTGTATAATCGGCCGTCTATGGAGCATTCAGACAACCCGGCGGCGAAACGGCCGCTCCGTATCTGCTACTTCGGCACCTATCGCGCCCACTATATGCGCAACCAACTACTGATCCTCGGTCTGCGGAGCCAGCCGGACGTAGAGGTGTACGAGTGCCACGCTACGCTCTGGCGCGGCATCGAAGATCGAGTGGCGCAGGCCAGTGGCGGCTGGCGCAACCCCCGCTTTTGGCTGCGTGTCCTGGCCGCCTACTGCCAACTGCTCGCTGCCCACTGGCGCACCCCCGCCTACGACATCATGCTCGTGGGCTACCCCGGCCAATTCGACGCCTATCTCGGCCGCTTGCTCTCCTGGTGGCGGCGCAAGCCGATGGCGCTCGACATCCTCATGTCGCTGCATCTCATCGCCGAAGAGCGCGGTCTCACGAAGCGCAGCCCCTTCACCGGCCGCTTGCTCTTTTGGCTGGAGAAGGGGGGATTGAAGCTGCCCGATTTGCTGATTGCCGACACGGCCGCCTATGAAGCGTATTACCGCGACAAGTACAGCTTGTCGCCTGACCGCTTCCGCCGCGTACCACTGGGAGCCGACGACCGGCTCTTTTACCCGCGCCCAGTGCGGCCGCCTGACGATTGCTTTCGCGTCACCTATCATGGCACGTTTCTCCCCTCGCATGGGCTGGGGACGATTGTCCGCGCGGCCGCCTTGCTGCGCGACCAGCCCGACATCCAATTTCACTTTTACGGCGAAGGCCCGGAGCTGGCCCCGACCAGGGCATTTGCCGAGCAGGAAGGGCTGTCCAATGTTGTTTTCCACGGCCACATCCCGCAGCAAAGATTGCCCGATGCACTGGCTGCCTCGCATGTCGTCTTGGGGGTGATCGGCACGACCCCCCAGGCGTTGATGACGGTGCAAAACAAGGTGTGGGAGGGGCTGGCGATGGCGCGACCGGTGATTAACGGCGATTCACCCACCGTGCGTGAAATCATGCGCCACGAGGAACACCTTTACCTCATCCCACGCGACGATCCGCCCGCGCTGGCGGCGGCCGTTCGCCGCCTGAAAGAGAACCCGATGTTGCGCGACCGTCTCTCCCAGGCGGGTTATGCGCGTTATCGCGCCAATAATACGATTGAAGCCAACGGCCGCAAACTGGCTGAAGCGTTGCGCCAGGAAGCGGAAAAAATCGTCTAGCCCACTAATCCACCAACCCACTATGAAGTTCAGCGAAAATCTACGCCGCCTCAGCGAAAATCAGCGTACCACCTTGCTGTTGGTAGCAATTGTCCTCCTGGCGGCCGTCTTGCGCCTGGCCGCTCTGAGCTTTGACCTGCCCCATGTCTACCATCCCGACGAGGACGCGCTGGTGATGCCGGCGATGACCATCCTCAAGAGCGGCGATTTCCAGCCGACTCGCATGGATTATGGGAGTCTCTTCATTTATATATTGGTGGCCGTCTACTTGCTGGTCTTCATCGCCTCCGCCCGCAGTGGGGCGATTGAGCGGGTGGACGCGCTACAGATCATGGAGCGTGGAGCGTATCCGGGGATTTTTCCCCACCCGGAGTATGTTCTCGCGGCGCGGCTGGTCTCGGCCGCTTTTGGCATCGGCATCATCGTTGTGGTGTTTATGCTCGGCCGTCGGCTCGGCGGCACGCGAATCGGGCTGGTGGCGGCTGCGCTGGCGGCCGTCTTGCCCGATCTGGTGGTTCATTCGCACTATGCCACGACAGATACGGCCGCGACCTTTATGATCGTGCTGTCGCTCTACTTGCTGCTGCGAGCTTACGACCATTGGCATCGGGACACGCTTTGGGCTTATGCAGGGGCGGGCTTCGTCTGTGGGCTGGCCGTCGCCACCAAGTATAGCAACGCCTTTATCGCCCTGCCCTTACTCCTTGTTCCGCTGTTGCGGGTGAACAGCCTGGATGATTTCTTGCGGTTGCGGGTGTTGATCGGGCCAGTGGCGTTGGTTGCCGGTTTCCTGGCCGGGACCCCCTATGCCCTGCTCAATCTGCCCGAATTTGCCTACTGGACGGGATATGTGTTGCGCGTCTATAACCAGCCAGCTTATGAAGCGGCGGGAACTACCTGGCAGTGGCAGCTAACTTATTTGTTGGGCGGCCGTAATGCCCTGGTCGTCATCCCTGGCTTCATCGGGCTTATCCTCAGCCTGCGCCTTTGGGGTCGTCGCGGCTGGCTGATGACCAGCTTTGTCCTCATTTTCCTCTATACCATCTTCACCCAAGACGCTCGCCAGACCCGCTCCTGGCTCCCGCTCGCCCCGCTCTTGGCCGTCTACGCAGCCCTCGCCCTCCACACCCTTATCACCTGGCTAACCACCCGCCGCCGCAATTTCCAATCTCCAATCTCTCAATCTCTCACTCTCCTGCTCCCCGTCCTCCTCCTCATCCCCCTGCTCTGGCTCTCCATCGCCGCCGTCCGCAATCTGGCGGCCGACGATGTACGCACCGTCACCCAACAGTGGATTGAACAAAACATCCCCCCTGGCACGACGCTCTCCTTTGACCGTTTCCCGGCCAATGTAGACCCGGCGCAATGGCCGGTGGTCAACGTCTTCGGTCACTACCAGCATGATCTCGCCTGGTATGAGGAGCAGGGGGTTGATTATCTCTTTGTCGGGGATGTGATCCATGATCCGGCGGTGTTGTCGGCCGAAGACACCACCCGCTATCAAACCCTCCTGGCTCAACTCTGCCCGGTGCAGACGCTCAGCGGTTCGATTCTGGCAACGGCCGGGCGCCAGATCGCCATCTACAAACGCCCTCCCTGCTAAAGTAACGCGGGTTGCCAACCCGCGCCACAAACGACCCAGCTACCAAATTGCTCCTTGACAAAAGCGCATATATATATATATATATATCCTATTAGTTATGGGGAATAGCGTTTCACTAACTATCAAAATTGTTTGCTTGGTTCCATCGTCGCGATTAGATAATCACTTCCCCGGTTGGTAGGCTTGGTAGCTCAAGACCCCTATTCGGATTCAGCCTATCATTGACGCAATTGCGTTGGCGTGGTTGGTGTGATTGTAGAGAAGTTCCGTATCCATAAGTCAAAGATTGTTGGGGAGGTAAAAGATGAAAAAGTCAACCATCACTATTCTAATCGCCCTTTCACTGCTTGCAACTGGATTTATACTAGGCGCACACCCATTAGTAGATCATTTTGGAGAAACCGCCCAGAGCGGAGCCGGTACATTCGGCTCACAATGGATTCATACCGATACCAGTGGCACTCGCTATGGTTTGTGGGGCGTGAGCGATTCTACCACCGGCCGCGGTGTATTCGGAAATGCTACTGCTACAAGTGGAGATGCTCGTGGAGTTTACGGTCAGACAGCTTCGGCAGATGGGTACGGAGTGTTTGGGATTAACCTTGCTTCCACTGGACAGGCACACGGCATTAGAGGAAATAGCGATTCCTCGGGTAGCACCTCTTCAGGGGTGTGGGGTTGGAACGGTCGGACAGCAGGCGATACTAGAGGAACACAAGGCGGTATAAAATCATCAAATGGCTTAGCCGTATTTGGTTATGTCGATTCCAGTACTACAGGTGCAAATAGTCCGGCTGCCGTATATGGCCTTAATTATCCGTCTACAGGTACGGGAATGGGCATCTTTGGTCGTAATAATGCGAATAATGGTTTGGCAGGATATTTTTATTCGACGGACGGAGATGGTGTTCTAATTAGTTCGCCCTCCGGATCAGCGGGCTTGGTAGTCACTGGGGGTAGCAAGAACGCTGCAGTACAAACGTCAGATGGAGACCGCCTTCTGTATAGCGAGGAATCGACACCTGGCGCATCGTTTGGCGCTTGATAAGGTATGAGCCGATTGTTGCAGGGGCGTTATTAAGGAGTAAGGTATGTTAGAAAAGCTTCGCAAAGTGCTCTTAACTTCAGTTGCATTTGCAATGATAGGCATTGCTTCAGGTCATTTACTTAGTTACCGAAACTCTGTTGATCCCTCTTTAATTATATTGCCTCGAGGGCTTGCTATCACATTGGCAAATCAGGATTACACTGTTTATCTGCAGCCTATCTTACGCTTGCAGCAAGCCACCCCCCCGATACTAACAGAAGTGCCACCACCAGGTGATACACCGCAGCCTACACCAGTCGTAACAAACACGCCTGCAACCACTCGTGAAGCAACATCTACACTTTCTCCTCCACCAATAGAAGTGCCACCACCAGGCGACTCACTGCAACCAACATCGGCCGCCACCAAAACACCGGAACCGCCCGATCCTGATCATACACCAGCGCCGACAGCGGCCGTATCCAGCACGCCATACCCAACATCGGCGGCGACTTATACACCGGAACCACCCGATCCTGATTATACACCAGCACCCACCTCGGCCGTATCTAGCACACCATACCCCACCTTAAGCGCGACCTTCACCCCAGAGCCACCATAGAGCATAGGGGTTGCTATGTACCATCCTTAATCAGCAGCTTATACCCCCGCCCCCACACCGTTTCGATCTCCACATCGCTCCCCACCAGCTTGTCGCGCAGATGGGCGATGTGGACATCTACCGTGCGTGTCTGGCCGTAAAAGTCGTACCCCCAGACGAGATCGAGCAACTGGTCGCGGGAGAGGGCGATGTTCAGATGGTCGGCCAGCGTCAGCAGCAAATCAAACTCCTTCGCCCGTAGCACCACGCGCTCGCCGTTTACCGTCACCTCACGGCCGCGCGGATCAATTGCCACATTCCCCACCCGCCGCACCTTGTCGCCGGTCGCTCCACCAGCATCCACGCGCCGCAAAATCGCCCGCACCCGCGCCACCAACTCGCGCGGGTTAAAGGGCTTGGTCAGATAATCATCCGCCCCCATCTCCAGGCCGACGATCTTATCCATGTCCTCATCGCGTGCGGTGAGCATCAAGATCGGTAGATTACTCTCCTGGCGCACGCGGCGGCATACCTCCCAGCCATCCATCTCCGGCATCATCAGGTCCAGCACTAAGAGGCTCGGCGGCTCGCGCCTGATCTCCGCCAACGCCTGCACGCCATCATCCACCGCCACCACGCGGTAGCCCTCCTTCTCCAGGTAGAGCCGCGCCAGATCACGGATGTTGGCTTCGTCGTCGGCGATGAGGATGGTTTGCTGTGACACGATGACAGGGTGACAAGATGACAAGGTGACAAGGTGATCTTTCACTCCTTCACCCTGTCACCCCCTCACCTTGTCATGGAAGAGCCGCTACCGCCTCAATCTCCACCCTCGCCCCCAGGGGCAGGGCGGCGACGGCGATGGTGGAGCGGGCGGGGTGGTGGCCGCCGTCGTTGGGGTCGCCGAAGTGTTGGGCGTAGACGCCGTTCATCGCGGCAAAGTCGGCCATATCTAATAGGAAGACGGTCGTTTTAACCACATGGTTCAGGCTTGTCCCGGCCGCTTCCAAAACGGCCGCTAAATTACGCAACACCTGCTCCGTCTGCGCCGCCACATCCCCTTCCACCAACTTACCCGTCGCCGGGTCCAACGGAATCTGCCCCGCCGTATAGACCTTATCCCCGCTGCGAATCGCCTGGGAATATGGCCCCACGGCCGCCGGTGCCTTGTCCGTGCTGATCACTTCAAAATGATGCATTCAAACCTCCGAGTAGAAGAGACTGGAAGAAGAGACTGAGAGACTGGGAGACTTAAATCTCCTAATCTCCCAGTCTCTCAGTCTCCTAATCTCCTAATCTCTGATTTCCATCCTCCACCCCCGATTGGTCAACCGCGCCGGAATGGCCCACAGTTCGGGGGGGGCGAATTGCAGTCGAAAGCTGATGTCCTCTAGCCAGTCGCCACGCGCCGCTTCTAGCGTCAGCACCAGCAGGCGGATCAGCTTTTCGGCGTCGGCCGCTGCCACCGTCGCTGCGCGGAAACGGCCGTCAACTGGTCGTGGTATCGCCTGGAGGACAGGCTGCTTTTCTAATAAGTCAATCCCCCACTTCTTGGCCTCCTGCCAATCCAATTCCCAGGCGGGCAGATAAAAGCGGCGGGGGACGCCCCAGAATTTCTGTGCCTCTTTGGTTGCCGAGCGTTTGCCCCCTTGTGTCTCGCGCCGGTCGAGCAACACTTGCCCGCTGAAGACCCAAAAAGGCCAGCGGTCGGTCGCTGCGGATGCCGCATAGCGTACCTCAACCAGCGACAGCCCTTGCTCGTCAATGGCGACGGCCGCGCCACAATTGGGGCAGCCCATCACCACCACCGCCTGTTGCTCCGGGGCCAACGGCTGCCCACACTGGGGACAACGCAACAACAACAACTTCATCCTTTTCCTCTGTAGCGCGGCCTGTTTATCCGCGCGTATCCGCCGGGTAAACAACCCGGCCTACTCTCATCCTTCATCCCTCAGCCTTCATCCTTTCTTTCTACCTTCGCTTTTGCTGTCCTTGCAGTTCCTCCAGCACTTCCATCCCCGTCCGCACGGCCGAGAACAAATCTTTTGTGGACATAACTGGCAGGCCAAACAACTCGCCCGTTCCGCCCGCTTGCATCTTGCGGTAATCCTTTGGCTTGTCCTCGACCTCTTCGCCATAGCGAAAGGCGCGATAGCCGGCGACGATCAAGCCGATGCCGAGGAGGATGGGCAACAGCAAAAGCCCCGCGCCATCATCACTGTCACTGGTCAAGAAACCAGCCAACACCGTGCCGTTGACCAGGATGAAGTTACCGGCGGCCATGGCCAAGACCAACATTCCCGCCCGGTAAAGATGATTGCCCGGCGCTTTGCCGTACATCACTTTGCCGTTCACCGCGTCTACGACCACCTGGTAGTGGCGGTTGCGATACTCATAACGGCCGATCCACACCGGATAATAAACGAGCGAAAAATGGGGATGGAGGACGTGGATCTCTTCATAATGAGTGGAGGAGAGGGAGGCTTCCTGCTGCGCCCGATAGCGAAAGTAGGCTTCGGCCTCCGCTTGCGCCTCGGTGGGCGATTCCGCCGGTTCAAAGACCATCGCCTCGGCGTGCAGTGCCTGGCTGTCGAAGGGTTGCAAATGTTCGCGAAAGACGGTCACACGGTGGACGCCAAACTCAGTCACGTCGAGTGCGGCATCGTTCCAATACATGGATTTGAGGACCTCTTTTTCGGCCGGTTTGGTCTCGTCGCCCGATTTCACACGGCCGAAACGCCACCCCGCCACCGTCGCATCCACGCGCCAAAAGGGGAGATAAGCGAGAAACATCTCTGTGATCTGCGCCTTGGCCCGCAAATCACGCGCCTTTTTCGCCCCGCTGAAGAAGCCGCGCACCGCCTCTTGCGCCTGTTCACGCGCTACGCGCCGCTGCACCTGCCAACGCTGGACGCCGCGATCTCCTTGCACCAGCGAGTGTTGGCTGCAATAGGGGCAGCGGACAATCCGCGCTCCCTCCGCCACCGGGACCACGCCGCTGCAATTGGGGCAGACCAACCCGGCCGAACGTTCGCGGCGACTGGTTGGGGGAGGGGATGGTGTTTGTTCGATCATGTTTCCAGAAGATTTGGAAGATTGGAGATTAGCAGCAGTTGTATATTGGTGTATTCGTGTATTGGTGTATTGATGCACCGGTCAACATACCAATATACCAATACACCAATCTCTCAATCTCCCAGTCTCTCAGTCTCTTATACACGTTGCGAGATGATTGAGGCGGCCGTGAAAATTGGGACCGCCAGCCCAATCGCCACGGCGACATAAATCAGGAGGCTGATGAAGAAGGCGCCGCTGCCAATCGAATAGCCGATCAGCGGGATCAATGCGGCCAGAAAATAGGCTACGCAGCCAATTGAGCCAAGCGTAAAGTAGGGGGCTTCCTTTTTGGCCGGGAAAACGGCGGCGAACACCTGGCCCGTCGCTGCATCTACTACGGCCGTATAAGTCTCGTTCGCATAGTTATACTTGAAGGTGTAGATCGGTAAGTGGACGAGCGAGATCTCCTTAATGTTGCCCGCTGCCACCCCTTTGTCCTGCGCCAGCCAGGCGTGCACGGCCGTCAGCGGGACGGTCGGTTTCACTGCATCGGGATCATACACGTCATCATAGGGCTGTAAATCGGCCGCTGGAAGCGTCAGATCGGTCAGATCAATCACCGACAATGCCGCCGCCGGTTCCAAAAACATCCGTTCCTGTATTGACTCCCCTCTGCTCATCTGCCCCCCCGCACCTCTGCTCTCTTCCACACGAGCCAACCACATCGGGAACAATTGAAAAGTCTGGCTATTGATCTGCGCCTTCTGGTCCAATCCCTTCACCGTAGCGTTCCCTGCCATCCAACGACGCAGGGCGGCGGCCGCATTCTGGTCGTTGATCGTTGGCTGGACCACATAATGCAACACTGCCTGGCTTTTATCCAGGTAGTTGGTCGTACCGCAATATTCGCAAACTGTGAATGGCGAACCCGCCTCCACAGTCAGCGGTGCGGCACACTGTTGGCAGAGCAATTGGGTGGAAAGTTCCATCGCTGATGTTAAACAAATATTAGCAATGAGCCATTCGAGTACTCTTTTATCAACAAGTGAGCTAAAATAGTGTTACCCACTAAGCAGTACTCTCGATTTCATCCATTGTTACTATATTCGTTAATGGCAGCGACATTGTAGCATGGAGAGGCACAGGTGCAAAAGTGTTTGAACGAAGGTGGAGGTGGGTTTGGAGGGTCTGGAACCCGCACTTCCTTGTTCAGCCGCTTATGGGAACAAAGTCCCGTATGAACCTGCTTGCGGCCGTTCTATAATAATAGTACCCACAACTATCCAACCGCATATCCCCTGTTGCCACCGGCCACGCCAAACTGTATCTGTCCTTATATCTCAGATATATGGAAAGAAGGCAGGAAGAAGATATGTTCAGTAGAAAGCTAATTCACCAAAAGATGGTCAGTAAAATGGGCAACAACAATAACAGCAGTATGGTCAATAAAATAGTCGTCCCCCTTGATGGCTCTGCGCTGGCGGAATGCGCTTTGCCACATGCGCGGGCATTTGCAAAAACGTTTCATTCCGATGTAACGTTTTTACATGTTGTTGAGCGAGAGGATAAGGAGGGGGCCAGCCAGGTTGATCCGATTAGTTGGCAATTGCGGAAGATGGAGGCGCAAACATACCTCAATTCGGTGGCCCAGCAGTGGGTTGCCAGATTGAGTCATGTGCGCAAAGTGGCTGCCGAGACAGCGCCACAATTGAATGGCGGGAATGGCGGAAATGGTGCCGAGGAGACGGCCGCCCTGGAGGAGCCGGAATTACAAATGCTGGAAGGGACGGCCGCCGAGCGTATCATTGATTATGTGGATGAAAACGAGCATGATCTCGACCTCCTGGTGCTTAGCACTCATGGGCAAGGCGGGCTGTCCAAGTGGAATCTCAGCAGCGTTGCCCAGAAGGTACTTTATCGCGCGTTCAAGTCCTTTTTGCTGGTTCGCGCCTTCTGTTTCGAGCCTGGCAAGACGGCCGATGTAACTTACCGCCGTATCCTGGTTCCGCTGGATGGTTCCATGCGGGCGGAGCTGGTGCTGCCCTTTGCCACCAAGCTGGCCCAGGCGCATGGCGCAGAGTTGTTGCTGGTCCATGTGGTGACCCGGCCGCCATTGGTCCAACAGCAATTGATGGCGACTGACGTCAGCGAACTGGTCGAACGATTGGTCGAGCAGAACACGGCCGAAGCTGCCCGCTATTTAGAACAAATCAGAGCGCGTTTGGCCCCCCAGGCAGAAGTACAATTGTTGGTCAACCATAGCCCGGCCGATGCATTGTTGGAGTTGGCGGAAACGATGGAAGCTGATCTGGTCATTCTCAGCGCCCACGGCCACTCCGGCGAAAGCACGCGGCCGTTTGGCTCCGTTGTCACCAGTTTTATTTCCTATGGCGATTCGACGCTGTTGGTCATCCAAGACTTACCGCAAAAGCGGATCAGACCGACCCGCGCCGAAATAGCGGCGAGCAAAAGCGTCAACAACCACATCGGACTTAGCAAAGCGATAGCCTATGCTCAACCCGCATTCTGGAGTTACTAATTCGCCGCCGACGGCCGAAGAGACAACCTGGCAGCCCGAGGCCTCCGACAGCAAAACGATTGATCCTCTTGAAGAAACAGCACAGCGACTGGCGCAAGCACATGAAGCTGTCTATGTGCCTGGCCGCCGCCGGGCTGGGGCGCGACGTCCAAAGACGGACAAAAATTTATTGCAGCGTCTGGAGCAACAGGCTGAACGATTAGCAGAAGCCCATGCGTTGCTCCAGGCTGCTGATGATGAACTGGCCTATTCCCAGGCGGCCGAGTGGCTGCTGGACAACTACTACATCGTCCAGCAAGCCATTCGCCAGGTAGAAGAGGACCTTCCGCCAAACTACTACCGCGAACTACCCACACTCAATTCAGGTTCCGATTATATCGGGCTGCCTCGCGTCTATGCCCTCGCTCGCGAGCTGCTCTTGCTGGAGCAGTGCCAGTTGGATGTGGGGCGGCTAGACCGCTTCCTATTGGCCTATGAGGAAGAACGGCCGCTGATGATGGGGGAGATTTGGGCTTTGCCGATCCTGTTGCGCTTCTCGTTGCTGGAAGCGTTGACCCAGGCTATCGGCCGGGTCACGAATCTCGATATCGGGGAGGATCTGGACGCCGCGCTGCGCTTCCCCACGATGGTAGATGATGCTGAAACGGTTGGACGTTGCATCATCAGTTTGCGCCTGCTGGCCAGCCACGATTGGCTCGACTTTTTTGAAAGGGTCAGTCTGGTTGAACAAGTTCTCCGCGATGATCCGGCGCGGCTCTACGGCCGTCTGGAGTTCCAGACCCGCGATATGTATCGCAAGATCGTTGAGCAGTTGGCACGGGCGATTGACGGCGATGAGGTGCAGGTGGCGCGGGCTGCCGTCCGTTTGGCAACCGATAACCAGGCCGCCGCGCAACCCGTTGCCGGTTGGATGGGGCTGGAGCTGCCTCGTAACAGCCATGTGGGCTACTATTTGCTGGATGACGGCCGCTTTGACCTGGAAAAACAGTTCGGTTATCGTCCTGATGCCAAAACGAGACTGCAACGCTGGGTCTTTGCCCATTCAACGTTGGTCTATGTCGGTTCCATTTCGCTGATCACGCTGTTGCTGGTGGGCTTACTGCTCGCCTATGGCCTGAGGAGCGGCGGCAGCGTCCCCCAACTGCTGCTGATCCTCCTGCTTAGCTTCATTCCGGCGACGGCCGCGGCGGTCAACCTGATCAACTGGCTTGTCACCTATCTGATCAAGCCACGTGTCCTGCCCAAGCTCGACTTTGAAGAGGGCATCCCCCTCTCCTGCCGGACGATGGTGGTCGTTCCGGCGATGCTCACCAGCCCCGATGAGGTGGAGTCCTTGCTGAAGCAGTTGGAAATGCACTACCTGCGGAATCCCGATCCCCATCTCAGTTTTGCCTTGCTGACTGACCTGGCTGATACAGCCACTGTCCAGGGTCATGAGGAGGAGGCTGGTGGACAAGCTGGGATAGAAACGAAGGAGTTCTCAAAGGTCGCCTCGCCCACCACGGAAGAAAAGAGGTTAATCGAGCAGGCACGCCAGGGAATTGAAGAGCTGAATCACCGTTATGCACGACGGCCGTTCTATCTTTTCCACCGCGACCGCCTGTGGAACCCCAGGGAAGGGGTGTGGATTGGCTGGGAGCGCAAGCGGGGCAAGTTGCACGAGTTTAACCTTTTACTGCGCGGCGCGACGGACACCACCTACAGCACGCAGATCGGCAATCTCGGCCGCTTGCAACAAATTAAATACGTCATCACCCTGGACGCTGATACCGTCCTGCCCGCCGATGCGGCGCGTCGTCTGGTAGGGACATTGGCCCATCCCCTCAACCGCGCCCAGTTTAACGCCGAAGGAAACGAAGTCGTCGCTGGCTATACCATCTTGCAACCACGTGCCGACATCCGGCCCAGCAGCAGCAACCAATCCCTCTTCACCCGTGTCTTTGCCGGGGATGTGGGGTTGGACCTCTATTCGACGGCCGTTTCCGACGTTTATCAGGACTTGTTTTGCGAAGGTATTTATGTCGGCAAGGGGATTTACGATGTGGATGCCTTTGAGCGCAGCCTGGAAGGGCGTATTCCCGAAAACACCTTGCTCAGCCATGACTTGCTGGAGGGGATTTACGGCCGCGCTGCGTTGGTGACCGATATTGTTCTTTACGAAGATTTCCCACCCCACTATCTCGTTTATGTGCGCCGGTCACATCGTTGGATTCGCGGTGACTGGCAGTTGCTCCCCTGGCTGCTCTCGTTTTTCCCCAGCGGCGAGCGGCCTCGTCAGGACGGCCGCCGTCTGTCGCTGATCGACCGCTGGAAAATCACCGATAATTTGCGGCGCAGCCTGCTCGCCCCCGCGCTCTTTTTCCTCTTTGTGGCCGGTTGGCTGGTGCTTCCCGGCTCGCCGCTGGTGTGGACACTGGTTGGTTTGGCCCTCCCCGCTGTGGCCTTGCTGACCAGCACGGCGATGGCTATCGCGCGGGGCATCGGCAGTTGGCGCGAGGGGTTGGCCTGGCGTGAACTAAGGCGGCCTGTGCTGGACAGCGCCTTGCGTTGGCTGTTGCAAATCGCCTTTTTGCCTTATGAGGCATTGCTGGCGGCCGACGCCATCCTCAGCACCCTCTGGCGTATGTTTGTCTCTCGTCGCTATTTGCTGCAATGGACGACGGCCGCCCACACCGTCCGCTTAATCGGCAAGGAAGTCTCCGCTGAGGCCAGCCTGCGCCAGATGTTGCCTTCGTTGCTGCTGGTGGTCATGGTTGTGATCCTGCTGCTCGCGCAGACGGCCGAGGTGGTTGCCGAGGGAGCGCCGCTGACCACAGCGATTGACAACCTGCTCGTGGCTGTGCCGGTTGTGGTTGTCTGGGTCCTTTCTTCATGGATTGCCCACTGGATCAGCCGTCCGGAGCGCGTGGCGCTGGCGCGGTTGTCGTCCGCGCAGCAGCAACAGTTGCGTAGCCTCGCCCGGCGCACCTGGCTCTTCTTTGAGCAATACGTTGGCCCGGAAGACAACTGGCTGCCGCCCGATCACTTCCAGGAATCGCCGCTCGGTGTGGTTGCCCACCGCACCTCGCCGACCAATGTGGGCCTCTATTTGTTGAGTGCGCTGGCTGCTTATGACCTGGGGTATGTCAGCGTCCTCAATCTGGCCTTGCGCTTGCGCTCGACGTTTGAGACGTTGGAAAAGCTCGACCGGTATCGCGGCCACTTCCTTAATTGGATCAACACCAATACTCTCCATCCTCTGCCCCCGCGCTATGTCTCAACGGTGGACAGCGGTAATCTGGCGGGCTGTTTGTTGGCATTGAAGCAGGCGTGCCAGACGATTCAGGAGGAGCATATCTGGCGGCGACAACGATGGGAAGGACTGCTCGACATGCTCGCCCTGCTGCAAGAGATGGGCGTTGCCTTGCGCGAACATCCGGCGCTGGCCGGGAACACGGCCGCGCTGGAAGCCGTCGTCGCCTTGCAAGAACAGTTGCTCCACATGCGCGAGCAAATAGCACAGCGGGCTGAGGACCCGGCTTTGTGGGGAGCGCTGGCCAAGCAGTTGGCCGAGCAGGAACAACCGGAACTGGACCGCCGCTTGTTGCAACTGGTGGAAGCTGGTTTAGAGACGCTGCGCCGCCACGATTTACCGTCCCAGGCTGCTGGTGAACTATTTGATACCGGTATTGTCCACAACTGGCGCATCTATGTGGAACGGTTACGCCAAAATATCCAGGGGATCCAGCGCGAGGCGGAACTGCTATTCCCCTGGCTACTTACCATCCAACACCCTCCGCAACTGCTGACCAATTCCGGGCCGTCCACCGCGGCAATGGCGTTGTGGAACTCATTACAGGCAGAATTGTCTCGCGTCCCGAAGCTGAGGGAGATAGACAACTTCAGTCGCACGGCGGAACAGCAGGTGCAGCAGTTGGCCTTTTTGTTGGAGCAGGAGGGGCAGGGGAGATTAGAGATTGGAGATCGGAGATTGGAGAGTCCCTCAATCTCCAATCGCCAATCTCCAATTTCTGATTCTCAATACCAGGAAGCGTTGCAATGGTGTGAAACGCTCCGCAACCAGTTAATCAGTGCGCGGCGGATGGCGGAGACGGTGATTGATAGCTATGTGATGTTGGGGCAGAAGGCGGCCGACTATGTAGCCGAGATGGATTTCAGCTTCCTCTATGAACCCCAACGGCAGGTCTTCCACATTGGTTATAATCTGGAAAGCGGCCGCCTCGACAATAACTTCTATGATCTGTTAGCCTCCGAAGCTCGCATCGCCAGTCTGGTAGCCATTGCCAAGCGGGATGTGCCGATCAAGCATTGGTTGCATCTGGCACGGCCGTTGACCCGCCTGGAAGAGGGGCTTGCCCTCCTCTCCTGGAGCGGCACGATGTTTGAATATCTGATGCCCCCATTGCTGATGCGCAGTTATCGCGGGACGCTGCTGGAGCAGAGCTACCACGCGGTGGTCGGCCAACACATCGCCCACGGCCGCAAAAACAGCGTCCCCTGGGGCATTTCCGAGTCCGGCTTTTATACCTTCGACAACGCCCAAAACTACCAGTATCGCGCTTTTGGCGTGCCAGAGCTGGGGTATAAGCGTGGCCTGGGGGATGATCTAGTGATCGCGCCCTATGCCTCTATGCTGGCGATTGCCATTCGTCCTGATGCGGTGATGCAAAATCTTGATGATTTGCGCCGCCACCAGATGTTGGGAGCGTATGGCCTCTATGAGGCGATAGACTTCACCCCCTCGCGGCTGGAGTTGGGGCAATCAGCGGCCATTGTCCGCTCTTATATGTCCCATCATCAGGGGATGGTCCTGCTGGCGTTAGCCAATTACCTGCAAGATGAAAGGATGATCGAGCGGTTCCACGCTGAACCCTCGATTCAAAGCATGGAGTTGTTGCTGCAAGAGCAAGTCCCCGTTTCCGCGCCATTGGAAGATGTTGACGACGAGCAAGAAGCGTTGTTGGCGCGGCCGGACAAACCGGCGATCACCGCTGATCCCTGGCCCGCCCCCACCGGCACGCCGATGCCGCTGGTACATTATCTGTCCAACGGCCGCCTCTCCTCGCTGGTCACCAATGCCGGAGGCGGATACCTCGCCAACGGGGGTGTGGCCTACACGCGCTGGCGGCCGGATACCACGCTCGACAACTGGGGGATCTGGCTCTATATCCAGGACCGGGAAGATGGCGCGGTCTGGTCGGCCACAGCCCAACCGGCGGCCGTCCCTCCCCAACATCAAGAGGTGTTGTTCTATCCCCATATGGTTCGCTTCCGCCGCCGCGACCACGACATCACCACAGAGATGGAGATCACGGTAGCCCCGGACGATAATATCGAACTCCGGCGCATCCATCTGACCAATGAAACGGACCGGACGCGCTCTCTGCGGCTGACCAGTTATGGCGAAGTGGTGCTGGCTGACCCGAACACCGACATTCGCCACCCCGCCTTTGGCAAGCTCTTTGTGGAGAGTGAGTATATCCCGGAGACAAATCTGCTGCTTTTCCGGCGACGGCCGCGCTCCGACGAAGAGTCGCCACGCTACCTGGGCCATATGCTGGTGCTGGAAGCAGCGAGTGATGGGGGGACGGAACAGGCGTATACTCGCGCTTATGAGACGGACCGCCACCGCTTCTTGGGGCGCAACCGCGACAGCAGACGGCCGCAGGCGCTGTATAGCGATCAATGGTTGACGCAAACAACGGGCGCGACGCTCGATTCGGTGATGGCCTTGGGGCAGGAAGTGCGCTTGCGGCCGCACGCCTCCGTTACGCTGGCTCTGGTGACCATCGCCGCCGACACCCGCGCTGAAACCACGCGGCTGGCGCGAGAGTACCAACAGTGGGGACGGATGTCGGCCGCCTTCGACCTGGCCCGTGTTCAGGCCGAACAGGAGTTGCGCCGGCTTAATTTGCCCGTTGCCGATCTCGACTTGAGCCAACGCTTGCTCTCCCTGTTGCTCTATCCCCATGCCGCCCTTCGCGCCGACCGTTCTGTGCTGGCAGCCAACGAAAAAGGGCAGTCCGGCTTGTGGGCTTATGGTGTTTCCGGCGATTATCCTATCCTGCTGGCGCGAATTAGCGATGAATCCCAGGCGGAGTTGCTGCACTTTTTGCTCCGCGCCCACCAATATTGGCGACGGCGCGGCTTGCAGATCGATCTGGTCATTCTTAATGATCAGGAAACGAGTTATGGACAGCCGGTGCAGGGCTTTATCTATCGCACTGTGCAACGCCTGGACAGTTCGCAATGGCTGAACCGGCGTGGTGGCATCTTTGTTCTTTATCGCGATCAGATCGACCGCGAGGACGCGACGTTGTTGCAAACGGCGGCGCGGGTGATCCTCGACGGCCGCGCCGGGCCTATCAGCGAGCAACTGGCCGCTCTCTACGACTATCCGCCCACCCTTCCCGGCTTCTTGCCCCTCCTCCCCCCCGGTGATGTGGAGGAAGCGATGCCGCCTCTGGAGCGACCGGCCGATTTGCAATTCGATAATGGCTATGGTGGCTTTTCGGCCGACGGCCGTGAATACATCATCTACGTCGAACCCAGCCAGTCGCCAGCATCAGTGCCTACCCCCGCGCCGTGGATCAACGTCGTCGCCAATCCCGAATTTGGCTTCATCGCCTCTGAGTCGGGTGGCGGTTATACGTGGGCGGGAAACAGCAGCGAAAACCGCCTGACTGCCTGGCGCAACGACCCGGTGACGGACGCTCCGTCGGAAGTCTTTTACCTGCGTGATGAGGAAACGGGCGAAGTGTGGACGCCCACCCCCCAACCAACACCGGCCGACGCCCCCTATCTGGTGCGGCACGGCGCGGGCTATACCGCTTATGAGCATCACAGCCACCGCCTGAAGCAACACCTGCGCCTCTTTGTACCGCCGGATAGCCCGGTGAAGATCGCCCAACTGCGGCTGGAAAACAGTTCACAACGGCCGCGCCGCATCACCGTCACCTTCTACGCCGAATGGGTGCTTGGTACAGACCGTTCCATCACCCAACCCTATATCATCCCGACTTATAACCAGGAACACCATGCGCTTCTGGCCCGCAATCCCTATAGCCTGGAATTTGGGCAGGCGGTGGCCTTTATGGCTACCAGCAGAGCGCCACATGGATTGACCGCCGACCGGACGGAGTTTATCGGCCGTTTGGGGACGCTGGAACGGCCGGCCGCGCTTGGCCGGATTGGCCTGAACACGCGCGTCCATGCTGGATTGGATAGCTGTGCGGCGATGGTCATCCACCTGGATTTGCCGCCGGGAGGGAGTGAAGAAGTGTACTTCCTGCTCGGCCAGGGGCGCAATGAACAGACCGCCCTGTCCCTCATCAAGCGTTTCCTCGATCCGGCGCAGGTCGCCGAAGCGTGGGCAAGCTCAGAACAGTTGTGGGATGAGGTGTTGGGCGCGGTCTCGGTCAGCACGCCTGATGCGGCGGTTGACCTGCTGCTCAACCGCTGGCTGCTCTATCAGGCCCTTTCTTGCCGCATCTGGGGACGTTCCGCGCTCTACCAGTCCGGCGGCGCTTATGGCTATCGTGACCAGTTACAGGATGTGACGTCGCTGCTACACACCCGCCCCGACGTGGCGCGGGAACATCTGCTGCGTGCCGCTCGCCACCAGTTTGAGGCGGGGGATGTGCTGCATTGGTGGCATCCTCCTTCTGGGCGCGGCGTCCGCACGCGCATCACCGACGATCTGGCCTGGTTGCCCTATGTCGTTGCCCATTACGTGAGGACCACGGCCGATGTCGCCGTTCTGGATGAAAAGGTCCCTTATCTGACCGGCAAACCGCTGGAGCCGGACGAGGAGGAACGCTACGGCCATTACGCAGCGACCGATGAGAGCTACACGCTCTATGACCACTGTTGCCGGGCGCTGGAACGGGCGTCAACTGTCGGCCGTCATGGCCTGCCGCTGATGGGCGCGGGAGATTGGAATGACGGCATGAACCGCGTTGGTATTGAAGGGAAGGGGGAGAGCGTCTGGCTTGGCTGGTTCCTGATTAGCGCACTCAACGACTTCGCCGTTCTCTGCGAACAGTGCGGTGACCAGGAGCGGGCACAGCGCTACCGGCAAAAAGCGGAAGCGTACCGTCAGGCGATTGAGAAAAATGCCTGGGATGGGGAGTGGTACCGCCGTGCCTATTACGATGACGGCGGCTCGCTCGGTTCGCGGCTGAATAACGAGTGCCAGATTGACGCCATCGCCCAATCATGGGGGGTGTTGAGCGGCGCGGCCGATCCGCAACGGGCGCGGCTGGCGATGGAGTCAGTCAAGCGGCTGCTGGTGGATGAAAAAGATCGCTTGATACTGCTCTTCACCCCACCACTGGATAAGACCCCGCAAGACCCCGGCTATATCAAGGGCTACCTGCCCGGCATCCGTGAAAACGGCGGCCAATATACCCACGCTGCGCTGTGGACTATTTGGGCGTTGGCCGAATTGGGGGAGGGGGACGAAGCGGAGGCGTTGTACCAGTTGATCAACCCCATCAGCCGTTCCGACACGCGTGAAAAGGCTGATGTCTATAAGGTAGAGCCGTATGTGATTTCGGCCGATGTCTATGGCGTGGAACCCCACGAAGGGCGCGGTGGCTGGACCTGGTATACTGGTTCCAGCGGTTGGATGTATCGCCTGGGCATTGAAGGGATTCTCGGCCTCGAACGCGCCGGAGCGACTTTACGCCTTAATCCCTGTATCCCTCGTTCCTGGTCGGAGTACCACATTAGCTATCGCTACGGCCGCAGCCGCTATGAGATCACGGTTAAAAACCCAAATCGCGTCCACAGAGGTGTAGAGCGGATCAGCCTCGATGGGGAGGTGTTGGCGGAGAACCAGATCGAGTTGCGTGATGATGGCGGCCGTCACCGGGTGGAAGTGGTGATGGGGGAGCAAATGAAAGTGGTTGAAGCGTTGTAAAGCGGATAATATCGGAGCAGGGGTATTTATCGGCGGTGATTGAGCATGAACTGAGCGCAACGGCCGTCCAACCACTGCTTGCGACGCAATGGATTGGCCGGACTTATCACTATCTGGAGCAGGTGGATTCGACCAACACCTGGTTGCAAGCGATGGCGGCCGCCGGGGATGCCGATGATCCCCCTGCCGGGACGGTGGTGGCGGCCGATTATCAAACGGCAGGGCGCGGCCGTTTGGCCCGTCGCTGGGAAGCCCCGGTCGGAACGTCGCTGCTCTTCTCCATCCTTCTGCGCCCCAACTGGTCCGCCGAGCAAGGGATGTGGTTGACGATGATCGCCAGTGTAGCGGCGGCCGAAGCCATTGAACAGACGGCCGCCGTTCCAGTACGCCTAAAGTGGCCCAATGACATCCTGGTTGAAGCGGGGGACGGCTGGCGCAAAGTCGCCGGTTTGCTGGTAGACACACAGTTCGATGCTGCTGGAACGCTGTCCACTGCCATCGTCGGCATCGGGATCAACGTCAACCAGACGGCCGCCCAACTCCCCGACACCCTTTACCCAATAACCAGCTTGCGTCTTGCCACCGGGCATATTCAATCACGCCAGTCGCTACTGCTGGCTTGCCTGGAGCGTTTAGAAGCACAGTATGAGGCGGCAAATAACGGCCGTTCTCCGCACAATGCGTGGTATAATCGCTTAATAACCATCGGCAAAGTGATAACGGTTTCGCTACCCCCGGTCAATGGAACGGCGACTTATCTGGAAGGCATGGCCGAAGCTGTGGATCAATGGGGCAGGCTTCTGGTGCGTACCCCCAGCGGCGAGTTGCACACCGTTGACGCCGGAGATGTTACGCTACACAAACGAATGGAATGAGATTCTCATGGGATGAGAATCTCACGCAAAGCCGCAAAGGGCGCTAAGTTTTTTCTTTGCGTGATCTGTTCAAGGAGTTTAACACAATGGCAGATGAGCAAGAGATTGAAATAACGGAGGATGATATACGGGAAGCAGCCGCCAGAGTGGAGGCGGCGGCCGAAGAGTTCAGGAGGACAGCGGCCGATGAACCGGCGATAGTCACGGAAACGACCCACGCCACAACCGTAACGGATGAGGATGGGGTGACAACGACCGTGGAAGAACGAGTGGTCGAGACAATTCCAGAATCAGCGATTGAGACGGCCCCCGATATGGAAAGCGTAGATGAGGCGACCTTAGCTGATGTGGACATTGCTAATGTGGACATTGCTAATGTGGACGTTGATAACGTAGACGTTGATAACGTAGACGTTGATAACGTAGACGTTGCTAACGTGGAGGTGGATGACGTCGGACTGAAGC
>CAYPHY010000015.1:69800-90743 GCA_964410625.1 uncultured Ardenticatenaceae bacterium
GACGTTGATAACGTAGACGTTGCTAACGTGGAGGTGGATGACGTCGGACTGAAGCGATCGGCCGTCGCTGTCTATCCCGTGCCGGATGAGGATGAGTTTGTCGTGGTTGAGGGGTCAGAGCTGATGGCGGCTAGAGTCGCGGCCGATGAACGGGAAGAGGAGATTGAAGGTTTCACCACCCTGCAAGCACTCAGCCTCGCCTTTCTGGTGCTGCTCAACATCATCGTCATTGGGTTGGGAATCTGGCAAGTATCGCGTTACTTTGGCTGGCTCTAGGAACCTTGATCCCTTGCTAACTAACCGGGGACGCAAATCACGGAACCGGTGTAGATGGTCGCGTTGGCGTCCAGGCGATTGACCTGGCGTAGCACTTCCACGGTTGTGCCAAAATCCCGCGCAATACTGGCGACTGTCTCGTGATCCGTAATTCCATACGGCCGGTATCCGGCGGCGCAGTAGGCCGGGTTGCCTACCGGTAGACGGATCACTTTGCCAGGGATGAGTTTCTTGGCCGAAATACCATAGCGGGCCATCATCGGAATGGAAGTGTCCTGCCGCAAGCCAAGGCGGTAGAGCGTATCTCCCGGTTGCACGGTGTAATCAATAAAAATAATCGGCTCGACAGAGGGTGGGGGAACGGCCGTTGGGGGTGGCAGCGTCGGCAACAGCGTTGGCCCCAAGGTCGGCAAGGGCTGTTGTTGGCCGGTCCCCACTTCCGGCAGCGGCGTCGCCGGGGGTGGTGGCTCCGTCGCTACTGGTAAGGGGGTTGGTTGTGTCTCTGGGAAGGGGCCGAGCATGATCACCTCTTTGGCGGGGTCCATCTCGACCAGAATGGGGTGGCCTTCCACCACAATGGGGAATGTGCCAGGGGGGAAATCGGGGCGGTTACGCAAATAAGGCAGCGCCAAAAACAAGCCAATTGCGAGGATGGCGGCGATCAGCACGACGGCCGTGAGCTGTGCCATATAGGCGCGTAGACCGCGTGCTTGGGCGAATGTGTTACGCTGAACTGTTGCCATCGAATAACCGCCAGATAATAAGTAAAGAACAAGGAATAATGAACAATACCTATTTTATGTTACACTTACCTCAGGATTATGGCAACTGCCAATTATTAACTTGTCTGGGAGTAACAACATGATCAACATGCGAGAGCAGCTCGAGGCACTGGAAGAACGGGTGCTGGCTCCCTATGCGTTGAAAAGCGCTGAATCACGCGGCCGCGTCTATCCCGAGGCGGAATCCAAATCGCGGACAGCCTTTGTCCGTGACCGTGACCGTATTATCCATACCACTGCTTTCCGGCGATTGGAATATAAAACCCAGGTCTTTGTCTTTTATGAAGGAGACCATTATCGCACGCGCCTGACTCACACCATCGAAGTGGCGCAATTGGGTCGCTCATTGGCGAGTGGTTTGGGGGCCAACGAGGACTTGACCGAAGCGATTTGTCTGGCCCATGATCTGGGACACGCGCCTTTTGGTCATGCCGGTGAACATATCCTCAATGCGCTGTTGGTGGATGAGGGTGGGTTTAACCACAACACCCAAAGTTATCGCGTGGTCACGAAGCTGGAACATCGCTACCCGGAATTTGACGGCTTAAATTTAACTTATGAAACGCGCGAAGGGATGATCAAGCATGAAACAGATTATGATCTGAGCGACGCCACGGCCTATGAGCCAGAGAAACGTGCTTCCCTGGAGGCGCAAATCGCCAATTTGGCGGATGAAATCGCCTATAATGCCCATGATTTGGATGATGGGCTGCGGGCTTCGCTGTTTACCCCTTATGATCTCAATGAGTTGGAGATTTGGCAGGAGCTGAAGGAAACGGCCGGTTGGAAGCAGGGCGAACCCTTCACCGAGTTATTGCGCCATATTATTGTGCGGGAGTTGATCGGCCGTTCCGTCCTCGACGTGCTGCAACAGACCAATGCCAATATCGAGTCGGCGGGAATTGACTCAGTGGAGAAGCTGCAAAGGCACAGCAGCAATGTGGTGCTCTATTCGCCGGAGTTTGGGGAAAAGATTCGGGCGTTGAAACGCTTCCTTTACCAACGGATGTACCGCCACTACCGGCTGGTGCGGATGCAAACGAAGGCTGAGCGTTACATTGCCGACTTATTCAACGCCTATATCCAGGAGCCGGAGATGTTGCCGGAAAAAACACAGCAGCGGCTCTTAGAAGCGCCGCTGCCGCGTGTGGTAACTGATTATATCGCCGGTATGACCGACCGCTATGCCCTGGACGAATGGCAAAAGCTGTTTGATCCGTATGTGCGGGTCTAATCTCCCAATCTCTTAGTCTCTCAGTTTCTCATAGAAGCGGAGACTGAGAGACTAGGAGACTATGAGACTAGTAGTTCAACATATCATCCACATCCCCCACCGCTTCCTGATTGCCATAGTCGCCTTCTTTTACCCAGGCGGATAGCTCGATGGTGAATTGATCAAAGTAGCTGCTTTCCGGCAGGCCGCCATCGTCACCGTATTCCATTTCGGTGATTTCAGCGTTGATGATCAGCGAAGCGGTTTCGAGGACAATCGTTTCATGTTCGCGGGCTAGGACCGGCTCCCCTTTGGGAGCTAATTTCGCCTTGATCGCCTCGTCAAAGAAGGCGTGGTCGCTCATGATCACTTTGGTGATGGTGCGGATGTCGTTCTTATCAAACAGCCACACTTCAAAGGCGGTCACATTCTTCGGCGAGTCCGCGCCAATGGTCTCCGAAATGCCTACGCCACACTCCCCTAGGAAGTCACCGTTTTTGTTTTCAATGCTAAAGGAGTCGTCGTAGGTATCGTGGCCGCGAGCGTAATTGGTACGAAAACGAGCAATGGGAATGGGCATTGGCTCTTGGACATCAACCGCAGGTGTAGAGGCGGACGGCCGTCGCGAGGCGGTAGACGGAATAGTGCCAACGCCGCCATCATAGGCCGGTTCACCATCCCCACCTCCCAACAAGGCGTTACGCCGGTTATAGACATACAATATCGCGCCTAGCAACAGCAAAAGCAGAAACAACAGTAATAAGGTGGGCAACAAGTTGCCACCTTCATCTGTCTGATCGCCGGGAGCGCCGATAGCGGCACACCCTTGAGGGTTCATGACGGTGGCAATGGCCGTTAGCCGCTGAGCATCGGCCGGATCGGTAGTCGTTGCGGCCGCCTGACAGGCGACTGCCTCTCCGCCCCAGCCACTAAGCGCAGCCCGTACCTTGTCCTGGTTATTGTCGAATGAGTATAACTCGGCAACATTGCGCACATAGCTTTCCTGGTATGCAGGAGCCAATTGCGCTGGTGTTGCATCCGTCCACTCAACAGGGAACAACCACCAGCCTAAGACCACCAAACCGATGATAAGACCTGCGATGAATGCCACGGCCACGGATGGCCCGGGGCGTCTTTCTATTAATTCCATTTTGTCACCTACCTGATTCGTCCCTGGGGGACTCGTTTATTAGTGACATCCCCTCTGCTCTGGCGTTATCTTACCATAACTCACAACTGGATGACAAGCATTACCCGTTTTGCTATTTGCCTGCTATTTTCCTCGTTAAAGGGTCGGCCGTCGGTTATCATTAGCGTGAATGAAGTTGACACGGAGAAAGGAAAAGCAATGAACACGGTGAAGAATTACCTGATTGATATGGATGGCGTCTTGTTGCGAGGCAGCACACCCATTCCCGGCGCGGCCGAATTCATCCAGCGCCTGACCGAACGCAGCATACCCTACCTGGTGCTGACGAATAACTCACGCTATACCCAACTTGATCTGGCACACCGTTTGAGCATACTGGGGCTGGATGTACCGGCCGCATCTATCTTTACCTCAGCGATGGCCACCGCCCAATTCCTCCTGTCACAAAAATCGAACGGCAAGGCGTTTGTGCTGGGTGAAAGTGGGTTGACATCGGCTATTCATGGCATTGGCTATGTGATCACAGATTTAAATCCCGATTATGTGGTGTTGGGCGAGGGCGCTTTTGATATGGAATCGCTGACCAGGGCGTTGCGCCTGGTGGCCGCGGGCACTCCCTTCATTGCCACCAATCCTGATGTCAGTGGGCCTGGCGATGGCGGGCTGGTCCCGGCTTGTGGGGCGATGGCCGCTTTTATTGAACGGGCCAGCGGCGTCCCGGCCTACTTTGTTGGCAAGCCCAACCCGCTGATGATGCGAACCGCGTTGAACCATCTTGATGTTCATTCTGAGGAAACGGCGATGGTGGGCGACAATATGGCAACGGACATCAAAGGAGGGGTGGAAAGTGGGATGACGACGATCCTCGTCCTGAGCGGCGTCACCGAGCGGGGTGATCTGAAGCGTTACCCCTATCGGCCGACCTACATCCTCGATTCAGTCGCCGACATCGAGCTTTAATCGCGTGGCGGATGCCAGGCTACCCGTGTCTAACAGTAAGCACAACGATGATCGTCAACGACCAGAAGCTGCTGACGCAAGCTAACCGAAAGCCAGGAACTCATAATAAATTATAGTTGATCAGCTGGGGGAATTGAGTGTCCGCGCCAATGCAACAACGCGGCAGCCTGCGCCTTTCGTAGCATAAAACGATCTGCCTCTCGGCGTAATTCCTCTAACTCAAGTTGCTTCTCGGCCGTTATCTCTTCATTCGCATTTTTGTCTAGCAATTCCTAGTAGCGAACCATATCTTTTTCTGTCTGATAACTACGCGCGATCTGCCACAACTTGCGCTGTAAATCTCCTTCTGTCCGATTACCCAATTCCACAACAAATGCAGAACATATTATACTATGATACGCTTGGCTGCTGAACGGTATAGTGGGTAAATAGCCTGCCTCATAAAATGTCTGCACCTATCACATGACAACATCCTCTGAATCTCCGGCAACGGCCGCCTGGCCCGTGCAACTGCAACAACTCATCACCCATGTCTTTAACCTGGATGAGTTGCGCGAGTTGTGTTTGCGGCTGGGGATTGATTATGAGGAGTTGGGCGAGGGGAGCAAGTCTGCTCGTGTGTTGGCATTGCTGCGTTATGTTAACCAATCTGGGCAACTCAATGGCTTGCTCGAACACGGCCGTACCCTGCGACCGCAGCAGCCCTGGGACGTCATTGCCAAAGCTGCCAGCCAACAGCCGGAGCTTTTTCCCCAGCATATTGCCGCACAAGCGGATGAAATGCAGCGCATTTTAGTTGACTTGCGCGACTCTATTGGCAACATCGAATCTACGCTGGTTTCGGCGGCCGAAGCGAAAGACATCGAGCAACTTCCACCCGAACCAGGCGTTCCTCCCTATCGCGGTTTGCAATATTTCGACGAGGAGGACGCGGAACACTTTCTGGGGCGCGAGTTGTTGACGGCGAAGGTGATCGGCCGGATGCACCACAGCCCTTTTTTGGCGGTCATTGGCGCGTCGGGCAGCGGCAAGTCATCGCTGGTGCGTGCCGGGGTCGTTCCTGCGTTGCGACGTGGCACGCGTCTGGCCGACGATTCACTGCCACCGGCGGACAGCAGCCGTTGGACTATTCTGACCATGACCCCCACCGCCCACCCGCTGGATGCGCTGGCGGCGACCTTGCTGTTGGATACGACTTCGATTGCCGCCGTTTCCACGCTACAAAGCGAACTTGCCAGCAATGCCCAGGCATTGGCCATTGCCGCCCGTCAATCTCTCGCCAGGCAGGGCAGCAAGCACTTGCTGTTGGTTATAGACCAGTTTGAAGAAATCTTCACCCTCTGCCGTTCGGCCGAAGAACGGCAAGCCTTCATAAACAACCTGGTATACGCCGTCAGCGACGCCCAATCTCCTAGTCTCCCAGTCTCCCAGTCTCAGCCGATCACCATCATTGTCACCCTGCGCGCCGACTTCTACGCCCAATATGCCCAATACGACCATTTGCGCCAACTGATTTCCCAGCATCAGGAGTATATTGGCGCGATGTCGCGCGAAGAGCTGTTCCGCGTTATCGTTCTCCCGGCGGCGAAGGGTAACTGGCGCATCCAGGAAGGGTTGGTGGAGGTGATGCTCGACGATGCGGGGGATGAACCAGGGGCATTGCCGCTGCTCTCCCATGCCCTGCTGGAAACGTGGACACGGCGGCGCGGCCGCACGATGACCCTCTCCGGTTATCGTGAGGCGGGTGGGGTGCGCGGGGCGATTGCCAAGACGGCCGAAACCATCTTCCAACAACGGCTGACAGCGGAACAACAACGAGTAGCGCGGATGATCTTCGTCCGTCTGACGGAGCTAGGGGAAGCAACAGGCGACACACCAGACACGCGCCGTCCGGTGCAGTTCTCCGAGCTAATCACCCGCACTACCGACACGCAATTGCTGGATGCAGTGCTGGGCATTCTCACCGACGCGCGGTTGATCATGACCGACATCACCCCCGGCGGTGAGGCGCAGATCGTCGAAATCGCCCACGAAGCGCTGATCCGCGAGTGGCCGACGCTGCGCCAATGGCTTGATCAGGACCGAGAGATGCTGGTGCGGCAGCGGCAGTTGACTGACGATGTGAATGAGTGGTTGAAGCTCGACCGTGATCCGGGGATGCTCTATCGTGGTCTGCGCTTGCAACAGGCTTTGGAGTGGTCAGCCGGTCCCCCCGAACCATTAAGCCTCGTTGAGCAGGAGTTTTTGGAAGCCAGCCAAGCAGCGGCCGAGGAGGAAGCGCAAAAAGCTAGACGCCTTGCCCAGGCCGCCCGCAACCAGCGTATCCTCGCCGCCCTGTCCGTCTTGTTGCTGGCGGCCGTCATCTTTGCCGCGCTCTATGCCAATGGCGTTTTCAATCCACCACCGCCGCCGGAGCAGATGGATGGCGACTTTAACATCGCCGTTGCGGAGTTTGCCATATTGGATGAGAACGGCCGCCTGACCAACGATGAGAACGAAGCGGGGCTGGCGCTGGCCGGGCGCGTCGCACAAAATTTGAATAGCGAATTTGGCAGCAACCCCAACACCAACATCCTGGTCTGGAATGACGGGCCGGAGCTTCTTGACCAACACCATACGACCATTGGCGTGGTTGTGGATGAGGGGGATACGGCCGCTACCGGAGAAGAGGTCGAAACGGCCGAGAGCGCCGCTGAACGGCTGAACGCCGACATTGTGGTCTATGGGCTGGTTGAACCAGCGGCCGACTTTGCCAACCTGACCCTCAAGTTCTATCTCCATCCGCAATTTGGCGCGGACTTCACCAACATGGTCGGCAATTACGCCTTTCCGGTCGAGATACCATTGTTTGACATCACACGGCCGCGCGAAGAAGTGTGGCGTTTGCTCGATCCGCAAGCCCGGTCGCTGGCCTGGTTAGCCTATGGACTGCGCCAGGAGGTGCTGGGCGACCCGCAAGCCGCTTTGCAAGCTTTTGAACGTGCGGCAAGCTTTGCCCCCGACTCGGACATCAACCACTACTTTATCGGCCAGGAGTATATCTTCCTCGCCCAACAGGGGAATGAGGGGGATGAGGCGTATTTGGGGGAGGCGGAAGCGGCCTTGTTGGAAGCGTTGCGGCTGAACCCAGAGAATGCGCGTGCCCAGATCGGTCTGGGCAGCGTCCACTTTATCGAAGCGCAACAGTTGTTTAACGAGGTCAGAGCAGCGGATTTTGCGGGGGATACGGCCGAGGGTTATGCGGCCGTCCGCGACCTGGCGCAGCAAGCGCTGGAAGCGTACACCGTCGTCGCTACCCAGCCGGAACAGGTGGAGCAGTATGGCGTGCCGGTGAATAGCATCGGGCGGCTTGGTCAGGGGTACTCGCTGCGCTTGCTGGCGGATGTGGCCTATCGCCTGGGCGACACGGAAAGCGCCTTGCGCCGCCTGGATGATGCGATTGACACGCTGGAAACGGCCGTCGCCCCACTGGAAGAAGCCCGTGATTACCGCCTGCTCGCCCAATTGTACCAGACGGCGGGAACGGTCTATGAGCTGCAAGGCTTCATATTGGAGCTGCAGGAGCCGGTTGCCGCGGCCGCTGCCCAGCAACTGGCCCTGGACAATTATGAGCAGTGTATTGGGCTTGGGGAAAATTTCCCTTTTGATACGTTTATGATGAATAGGATTATCAACGATCTGTGTATGCCTTATGCCGATCGGGTGCGGATGGCGCTGGAGAGTGGATCATGAGGGTCATGAAGCGTATCATCTTTTTGTTCGTCGTAACTGCCTTAGCGGTTTTGCTTGCTGCTTGCCGTGGCCCGGAGCGTCCAGAGGGGGGTGCTTCGGTCGGCACGTCGGTCGCGCTGACGGTCGCTGCGATTGGTACGAGTGGTACGGCCGTGGCCGACATACCGGCAACCAATCCGCCAGCGGCCACCCCTATTCCTGAACAGCCCAACACGCCCTCATGCACGACGCTCAGCGGCCTCAATGTCCGTTCCGGGCCAGGATTGGTCTATGATCCGCCGATAGCGGCCGTGGGAATCAACACCACCCTTCAACCCACCGGCTTTGTCGCCGATGGGTTTCCAGGTGGCACATGGTTGCAAGTGAATGTCGTTGGCGCAAACCTGACGGGCTGGGTCAGTGCTGATCCGCAGTTTATCCAATGCAATGTGGATTATGCCTCGCTGCCAGTAGCGGCCGCGCCGCCTACACCCAATTTACCAACGCTCCCGCCACCGACCGCAACGGCCGCCGAAATCGCCCGCGTGCCACCCGATCTCGGCAATGTCGCTGTTGGGGGTGAAAACTTCCCCGCCGACCACGTAGCTGGTGAAGTGATTGTTGATCCAACCTTCTTGATCCGCATGGCGGTGCGCGATAGCGACTTCTTCGAGACGGAAGGGGACCGTGACGGGGCGGGGATTGACCATGTGGAGTTTAACGTTGCCGACGCCGATGGCTTTCCGGTCTATGACCATGCCGAAGAGACGGCCGCCTTTTGCATCTTTGGCGGCGGCGAACCCACCTGCAACCTCTGGCCGACCAATGACGCCGGGCAGTATACCTGGGGTGCGGGCGGCCCCATCGTCGAAAGTGGAGATTACCAATTCAACATCAACGTTTTCTCCAAAGCGCCAGACGAGGACTTTGATTTCGGTGGCGTTTGGAATTGGAACTTCAATATAACTGTGACTGTGCCGTAACCCGTAGTTCCCTTTTTTTCGACACGAATTCCACGAATTCCACGAATATTAAGCTTTCGTGGAATTCATGTCATTCGTGTCGAAAAACGTTATCTACAAATCAGTCAGTTCCCGATAGTTCAGGTATAATCTTGGACTATGCCTACGACACCTCGAACCTATGTGGCGGTTGATGTGGAGACAACCGGCCTCGACCCGCGACGCGACGCAATCATTGAAGTAGCGGCCGTCACCTTCCAGGGCAACGACATCATCAATGAGTTCAGCTCGTTGGTCAACCCGCTGCGCGACATCCCCGCTTTTATCACCGACATGACCGGCATCACGTCGGCGATGGTGAGTGATGCGCCTACGATGTCGGCTTTGCGGCCGCGCCTGAAGAGCCAGCTTGGCGACCATATCCTCGTCGGCCACAATATAGCGTTTGACCTCGGCTTTTTGCAGGAGGCATGGCTCGGCGCGGGCAATCACCGCCTGGATACGCTGACGCTGGCCTCGATCCTTGTCCCCGAAGCGCGGCGTCTGAGCCTGGGCGAACTGGCCCGCTTTTTGAACTTTCCCTCGGCCGATGGTCACCACCATCGCGCCCGCCACGATGCCGAACAAACGATTGAACTGTTCCTCGCCCTGCGCGAACGCGCCTTGCAGCTATCGCTGGCGCAACTGGATGAGATCGTCCAGGCTGGTCGCAATCTCGGTTGGCCGGAGACGATCTTTTTTGAGGATGTGCTGGCCGAGCGAGCGCGTCATGCTTTTGAAGAGGGGGAGTTGCGACTGCGCGGGCAACTAGCCCCGCTCTTTAAGCCACCGACGATTAAGGGACGTTCCCTGGTCCCCGCTGAAGAGCCAACCGCCCTCGACGTCGAGATGCTGGCACAGATGGTTGAGCCGGGCGGCCACTTCAGCCAATTCTTTCCCGCTTTTGAGTACCGGCCGCAACAAGTGGAAATGTTGACCGGCGTGGCCGAAGCCTTTAACCAGGGGGACCATGTGCTGGTGGAAGCGGGGACGGGAACGGGCAAGAGCGTTGGTTATCTGCTCCCGGCCGTCTTTTGGGCGACGCAAAACGACCGGCGCGTGGTCATCTCCACCAATACAATCAACCTCCAAGACCAGCTGATCCAAAAAGACATCCCCACCTTGCAGCAGATTTTGCCGATGGAGTTTCGCGCGGCCGTGCGCAAGGGGCGCAGCAACTACCTTTGCACGCGCCTTTTCCAGCAGATGCGGCGCACCGGCCCTGGCAATGCCGACGAGATGGCGCTCTATGCGCGAATTCTGCTCTGGTTGGGACAAACGGAGACGGGGGATATGGCCGAAATCAGCCTGCGCTCCCCTGGCGAACGGCTGGCCTGGTCAAAGCTCAATGGGGAAAACGATGTTTGCAAAATGGATGATTGTGCCCAGGAAAATTGTCCATTGCACATCGCCCGCCGCCGTGCCGAGCAAGCGCATCTGATCGTCGTCAACCACGCGCTGCTGCTGGCCGATGTTGCTACCGGCGGCATGGTCCTGCCGGAGTATAGCGACCTGATCATTGATGAAGCCCACCACCTGGAAGCGGCCGTCACCGACGCCCTCTCCTTCCGCGCCGACAAGCGGGGGATTGAAACGATTTTGGAAGAGGTGTTGCGGCCGCGGGCGGGCATGGTGGCTAATGCCCAGCAACGGGTGGCGGCCGCTGCCCCGGCGGAGATCGGCCGTTCGGTGGATGAATTTGCCGACCGGATGCGCCGCGAAGCACAAATCGCCAATGACCGGCTGGAAGAATTTTTCGCGCTACTCGGCGACTTTCTGAAAAACCAGATCAAAGGGCGCAGCCAGTTTACGGAGCAAGTGCGGCTGATCCAGGCCGTGCGCGTCCAACCCGGTTATAGTTTGGTAGAAGAGAGTTGGACGGATTTAAGCCGGTCGCTGAAGCTGTTGGCCGAAGGGTTTATCAAGCTGAGCGGTTCGATCCACGACATCGGCGCGGCCTATGATTTGGAGGACGGCGAAGAACTGGTGGCCGCGTTGCAAAGCACCGGCAGCACGCTGAACGAAATTCGGCAAAATCTCGACGCTACCCTACTCAGGCCCAGCGCCGACTATATCTACTGGGCGGAACTGGCTTCCGGTAGCACCTGGGAGCGGGTGTCGCTCCATGCCGCCCCGCTGCACATCGGCCCGCTGGTCGCCCAACATATTTGGGAGGCGAAAGAGACGGTGGTGCTGACTTCGGCGACGATGCGGACGGCCGCGCCCGGCGGCCGAGGGCCGACCTTTACCTATCTCCGCAACCGGCTCCAGGCCCACGAGGCGGCCGAACTGGCCGTTGGCTCTCCCTTCGATTATAAAAATTCGACCCTGCTTTACCTCGTCACTGACATCCCTGAGCCGAATCAGCCCGGCTACCAAAAGGCGTTGGAAGAGGCGATTATTGAGGTGGCGGTGGCGCTGGGCGGCCGGACGATGGTGCTTTTCACCGCCAACAACCACCTGGCGCAAACGGCACAAGCCATCGAAAAGATACTCGCCCGCCACGAGATCAGCACGCTGGCGCAAACCTCCGGCTCGTCGCGACTACAACTGCTAGATGAGTTTAAGCAGGGGAATAGCCGTTCTGTCTTGCTGGGAACCCGTTCCTTTTGGGAAGGGGTGGATGTCCCCGGCGTTGCCTTGCAAGCGTTGCTCATTGCCCGGCTACCTTTTGACGTCCCTTCCGACCCGATCTTCGCCGCGCGGTCAGAGACGTTTGAGAGTCCCTTCTTTGAGTATTCGGTCCCGGAAGCTGTGTTGCGTTTCCGGCAGGGGTTCGGCCGTCTGATCCGCCGCCAGAGCGATGAGGGGATTGTGGCCATCCTCGACAAGCGCATCTTGACCAAACGCTACGGCCAGCTATTTATTGAGGCCCTACCCGAATGTACCGTCCTCCGCCAGCGTAAGGATCGGCTGGGCGAGCTGACGTTACGCTGGCTGAACAGAGAGCGACAGCGGTAGACGTTGGTACTACGTTGCTGCGTTGAAGAAAAAACCGTTGACGAACTGGTCGGCTTTGCTATAATTCTTTTTCTAGTCACCGTGATTAGAGGGCGGTTAGCTCAGTTGGTTAGAGCGCTACGTTGACATCGTAGAGGTCACAAGTTCGAGTCTTGTACCGCCCACAGCCGAAACCTGACACAAAAGCCAGCACTACGCTGGCTTTTATTTTTCTCCGCTTCTGCCCCAATCCATAACTATCTTCTAAACCTTACATCTCTACATCAAGGTTTGGCTGAGCAGGGTTCGGCCGTCCCTCCTGTAATCCACGCCTTTACAGACGAACCTTCCACATATCCCCGAATGCCTTATGCTGGGCATTTGGAATCCAGCAACCGAAGCGGCCGAAATTTGAGCCTACCGGCCACCCTCGCCAATTCAATTAGGACTGATTTAGTCCTAAACATCTTTTATTATTGTATTTAGGATAGTGCGCCATGAATCCGCACGAACTTCTTGGTTCGTGCCCATTCGTGGACTCTGCAGAGAGGAGCAATGACGAGCGAATACACGATACCGCTACTGCCCTGCCGGGCGATTAATGAGATGTTAGTGTTCTACCAGGCGTTGGGGTTTGAGGTTACTTACCAACAAACGAGACCCAACAACTATTTGGCCGTCCAGCGTGGCGGCATTGAGCTGCACTTCTTTTCCATGCGCGATTATAAACCGGCCGACTCCTATAGCACCTGCTATGTGGTGACAACAGATGTAGATGGGCTGTACCAGGCATTTACAGATGGGTTACGACAGCAGTACGGCCGACTCCCATCGGCCGGTATTCCCCGCGTCATCCCGCTGAAAAACAAGACCGGACGGCGCGAGTTTATCGTTGTTGATCCGGGTGGGAATTGGATTCGGATTGGGCAGCTCTTTGAGGGATCGGCCGACGAGGGAGACAGGACAACTCCAGAGGAGGCGACCACCAGGCTATCCCGCGCCCTAAACGCGGCGACTCTACTCGCTGATAGCAAGGGCGATTATCCGGCGGCGGCAAAAATGATTGATGCCGCACTCGCCCAGGAAGAATCCTTCCCCGCCAGCCAGCGCATACAGGCGCTTGTCTTTCGCGCCGGTCTAGCTATCACCATGGACGATCACCCTCGCGCCCGAATGCTGTTGGCCGAAATGCGGCAGATTCCCTTAACGGACGAGGAGCGCAAGCTGCTGGCGGCCGAGCTAGCACGTGCCGATGATCTAGGATACATGCTCCAATAAATTCCTTAGAAACCAAGTTTCTAATTGAGAAGGAGACGACACGCGCCGCACCACCATAGATAAAAATCCGCGTCATCTGCGTAACTATTTTCAAGGGAGAACGATATGAATATTATTCACACAGAAGGACTCATTAAAACTTTTCAGGTCAAGAAAGAGAAGGTCGAGGCAGTTCGTGGCGTCGATCTCAGTGTTGAGGCCGGTGAAATGGTCGCCCTGTTGGGGCCGAACGGCGCGGGCAAGTCTACCACTTTGCGGATGTTGACTACCCTCCTGCAGCCCACTTCTGGCGGCGCAAGGGTCGCCGGGTATGATGTATGTGCGGAGCCGGCCGAAGTGCGCCGCCACATCGGCTATATCGGACAAGGCAATGGGGCCGGCCACGCCCAACGAGTCCTGGATGAGCTATTGACCCAGGGACGGGCCTACGGGTTGAGCCATGCCGAGTCGCGCCAACGCGCCGATGAACTGCTGGTCTCACTCAATCTTGACTCACTGGCAACCCGCAGCGTTGCGACCCTGTCCGGCGGCCAAAAGCGACGGCTCGATATCGCCCTGGGGCTAATCCACCACCCACCGCTGCTCTTTTTGGACGAACCCTCCACCGGGATGGACCCGCAGAACCGGGCCAATCTGTGGGAACATATCCTGCGCTTGCGCGAGCAATATGGCACGACGATCTTCCTGACCACTCATTATCTGGAAGAAGCGGACAATATGACGAAGCGCGTGATCATCATTGACCACGGCCGCATCATCGCCGACGACAACCCGGAAAAACTAAAGTCCGACCTGGGAGGTGACGGGATTACGCTCACCACCTGTGACGAAACGGCCGTCCAACGCATTGCCGAAATCGCCGAGCAGCTGCCCTCTGCACCGACCATCACCATGGATGGCACGACGATCACCTTGCGAGTGATGCACGGTATGGCGGTCTTGCCCGGTCTACTGCGAACGCTGGACGCTCAGGGCGTTCATGTAGAGACGGCCGAAGTAAAACGGCCGACGCTCGACGATGTATTCCTTGAACTGACCGGCCGCAGCCTGAGAGAAGAAAGTCAATAAGATTGTGTTAAGAAGATTGATCCACGAATCTCCACGAATTTTCACGAATAAAAGCTTGATTCGTGCAGATTTGTGTAAATTCGTGGATCCTTTAGGAGAGATGAAACATGAATATTGTCCGTGATACTCAAACTGTTCTTGTCCGTGAATTACGGCCGACGCTGCGCGATCCCTTCTCGCCTATCTTTAGCATGGTGCAACCGCTGGTCTTTCTCGGTCTTTACGGCCCGCTGCTCTCCGGTATCGAGGTGGTTGGCGGGGCATCCCCCTGGCAATGGTTTGTCCCCGGCATCCTGGTGATGATGGGGCTGTTCGCTACTTCGATGACCGGCTCCAATCTGCTCTTTGAAATGCAGACTGGCTCCCATGAGCGGATGATGGTCACGCCACTGAACCGCTCGGCGTTGCTGATCGGCCGCGCCCTCAAGGAAATGGTCCCCCTGCTCGTCCAGGCGGTGATCATCATCCTGATCGTCATCCCTTTTGGCTTCCGGCTTTATCTATTCGGAGCAACGGCCGCGCTACTGATTCTGGCTATATTTGGAGTTGGCTTAGGGGCATTGTCTTACGCCCTGGCGATTGCCGTACGCAAGCAAGAGTGGATGTTCTGGGCGGTGCAGCAAACGTTGATCTTCCCTTTGCTGATCCTCTCCGGGGTGCTGCTCCCGCTAGAGACTGGCCCAGCGTGGATGCGGATTGCCTCGCGCTTCAATCCCTTCACCTACATTGTGGAAGCGGAACGAGCCTTATTTTCCGGTGACTTCACCAACCCCTCGGTGCTGATTGGCACGTTGTTTGGACTGGTGATTGCGGCCCTTGGCCTTTGGGTAGGGACAAGGATGATGAAGCGTTCGGCCGATTAATGCGCTGCCCCATAAACCTCTGAGGTTGGCAAAGCTACGTTTTGCTCCAAGACCTCGAGGTTTTCTCAAGCGGCCGCTTCCTGCCACTCATCCAAGAAATCCAATACCTCCTGATATTGGCTCTGGCGGATGTTCTTATAGCTACTGACCCGAAAGCGACGGTGTAGCTCGGCAAAGATGGCTTGGAAATGGTTCTTACTTGAGTCCACCGTTGTTAACTCCATCGCCACCGCCTTCACCTTTTCGGCGATGTCGGCCGCTTGTTCATCACTGACCGCCTCTCGTGGTGACAACCGTTTCTCTAAGGCGGTCAGTCGCTTCTCATGTTGGCCAACGATGACGGCCGCTTTGTCAATACGAGCCGTCAGCGCCATTTGTTGTTCAGCCATCTGCATGATCGCCCGCCCCATCTCTCGAATTTGGATCAGGCTTTGCATTTCGGTGGAAGTTGTAGAATCCGGTGGTGTTGTTTCCAGGAAAGCGGCTGCTAATACTTGATAACATTCTCGCTGATAACGAATGACTTTATCACGAATGTCTTCTCGAACACGGTTAGCATTAATACCAAACAAGTAACCATTTAGAAAGTCGAGAGGAAGACAAAGCATTTCTTGGGGACCACCTCCTCGGCCACTAGCTGAAGGTGCGGTTGTTACAACCGCACCTTTTACAACCTCAGATAGGACGGGATCACGACGAATACGTTGCCGTTGCCCATCCCAATCTACTCCTAGAAAGTCGCTGATCGGTTTAAGCGGGACATATATTACCTGGCGGCCGCTCTCTTCAACGACAACGGCCGTCACCTCATCCTCATAAAAAATAACCGTCTTCTGCTCCACCGGCACGAGCGCGTCACTGCTCATCCTTCCCTCTTGTAATTAGCCGTCATACGCAAAGGCACAGAGCCTTCCTGGCGACTCTGTGCCTTTGCGTTTTTCGGTTTAGATGTGAATGGTCTGCCCCTCCACACCATGCGCCGCTTCCATCAGCACCTCGCTTAAGGTTGGATGGGCATGGACGTTGCGGGCGATTTCTTCGGCCGTCAACTCCGCATTGTGCGCCAGCGTCAACTCCGGCAACAGTTCGGTCACATCTGGCCCGACCATATGCGCCCCCAAAATCTCCCCATACCGCTTGTCGGCGATGATCTTGACGAACCCCTCCCGTTCGCCCAACCCCAACGCCTTGCCGTTGACCATGAAGGGGAACTGGCCGACGTTCAGTTCGTAGCCTGCCTCTTTCGCCTGCGCCTCAGTGTAGCCAAAGCTGGCCACCTGCGGCACACAGTAGGTGCAACGAGGCATCATGCGGTAGTCGAGCGTGATCGTTGGGTGTTCGGCAATGACTTCGGCCGCGATCAACCCCATCGCCGAACCAACATGGGCCAGGCGATACTCCGTCGCCACATCGCCAATGGCATAGATATTCGGCACATTGGTGCGCATCTGGTCGTCAACAGCAATCGCCCCGCGCTCGGTTAACTCCACGCCGACCTCCTCTAGCCCGATATTCTCGACATTGGGCTGGAAGTTGATCGCCAGCATCACCTGTTCGGCTTCCAACGTTTCTCCGCCCTGTAGGGCGACCCGGACACCATCATCGCTCTTTTCCACTTTATCTACGCGCGTATTCAGATGGAACTTCACGCCCAATTTCTTGTAAGCCTTCTCCACCACCTCGCTGACTTCCGGCTCTTCATTGGGCAGGAGGTGCGGCAACATTTCCAAGATGGTTACGTCCACGCCGTAATTGACCCAGGTATAGGCGAATTCCATGCCGATCGCCCCGCCGCCGACGATAATCACCGACTTCGGTGGTGAATCGGTGAGGATCGCCTCCACGTAAGAGATGATCCGCTCGCCGTCGAACTCAACGCCGGGTAAGGAGCGCGGCCGCGCCCCTGTCGCGATGATAAAGTTCTTCGCGTTTAATGTTTGTTCACCACCGTCATTGAGCTGGACATGTATCGAATTTGGTCCGGTCAGCCGCCCTGTACCGTCGAAGGTGTCAATCTTGTTCTTGCGCATCAGGAAGCCCACACCCTTGACCAGCCGATCCGACACCTGGCGGCTGCGCTGGAAGGCCACCTTATAGTCGAGGCTCAAGTTGTCAAAGCTGAAGCCAAACTCCTTCGCTCGATGTTGCAAGGTGTGCGCCAGTTCGGAATTTTTCAACAACGCTTTGGTTGGGATGCAACCGATATTCAGGCAAACGCCACCCCAATACTGCTTTTCGACAATCGCCGTCTTCAGGCCAAGCTGGGCAGCGCGGATCGCCGCCACATAACCACCCGGCCCGGCCCCTAAGACAATTACGTCATATTGTTCAGCTTGATCAGCCATTCTATTCTCCTAAAAATAAAAGAGACTAAGAGACTGGGAGATTAGGAGACTAAATCGTGCAGTCTCCCAGTCTCTCAGTCTCCTAATCTCTTAACTCTTAATCTCATACAACTCCACCAACACCCCACCTGTCCCTTCGGGATGGACAAAGGCATAGCGACGGCCGCCATGCCCGGTCACGGCTTGCTCATTGATCAGCCGCACGTTGTGGGCTTTCAAACGAGCGAGCAGCGCGTCAATGTCGTCCACTTCCAGGCAAAGGTGGTGGATGCCCGGCCCGCGCTTTTCCAGAAAACGGGTGATTCCCGTGTCGGCCGCTGCCGGTTCCAATAACTCCACGTGACTATCGCCGACCTTCAGAAAAGCCACCTCTACTCCTTCTTCGGGAACCTGGGCCGTATGGCTCACCGCCAACCCCAGCGCATCCACCCAAAAGGTTTGTGCGGCCGTCACATCCGGCACGGCGACAGCAACATGGTTGATCTTCTTAATCATTGCATCTCGAATACTACAGCGGATAAGGAAATAGGATACAAACAACTATCCATTTATTTCCCCATCCGTTGTCGTTGTTGTCGCTCACGGCAACAAATCGGCGATAACCGCCTTTTCCTCGCGCAGTTCGTCTAAAGTGACCGCGATCTTCTCTTTAGCGAAGTCGCTCCAGGAAAGACCCTGGACGATTTCATAACCACCCGCGCCGTCGCTGGTGATGGGGAAGGAGAAGATCAGCCCTTCGTCAATGCCATAGCTGCCACTGGACGGCACAGCGGCCGAGAACCAATCACCTGCAGCCGTCTTTTGCTCAAAGCTCATCACATGATCCAACGCGGCATTGGCCGCCGAAAAGGCCGACGATGCTCCCCTTGCGGCGATGACCGCCGCGCCGCGCTTTTGCACTGTCTCAATAAAGGGGCCTCGCAGCCACTCATGGTCGGTGATGACCTCCATCGCCGGGCGGCCGTTGATCTTCGCATTCTCTACGTCGGGATATTGGGTCGCGCTATGATTGCCCCAGATGGTGACATTGCTGATGTCGGTCACACGCACGCCAGCCTTCTGCGCTAGTTGAGCATAGGCGCGGTTTTGATCCAGTCGTGTCAGCGCGGTGAAGCGTTCGTTAGGAATATCGGGCGCGTTGTTCATCGCAATCAGCGCGTTGGTATTGGCCGGGTTGCCAACGACGAGAACGCGCACATCATCGGCCGCCCGCGCATTCAACGCCTCGCCTTGCCCCACAAAAATGGGGCCGTTGACGCGGATCAGGTCGCCGCGTTCCATCCCCTTGCTGCGCGGCCGCGAACCAATCAGCAACGCCCAGTTTACGCCGTCAAAGGCAACGGCTGGATCATCCGTAACAACGACGTTATCTAACAAAGGAAAGGCACAGTCATCCAGCTCCATCACCACGCCTTCCAAAGCAGGGAGGGCGGGGGTGATTTCTAATAGATGGAGTGCGATACGGGTGTCATGGCCGAACACCTCGCCGGAAGCCAGACGTGGCAAGATAGCATAGCCAATCTGTCCGGCCGCGCCGGTCACGGCAACTTTTACTAATTTAGACATAGAACCTCCTAAATGGTTAATTGTAGATGCTCAATTGTGAATTGTTAATGAGGTGGTGGCCGTCAGGCCGCCATATAGGTGCTTGTATTACGATAAAGACGCTGTAACGCGATTTGCCAAATCGCGCCACATTCGTTCGGTCGTTGCTATTATCGCTCATTGGGGGTTAGTGGCAAATCCGATGTGGTGCGTTGCCGGATAACCTCATACAAGAGCAACGCCGTTGCCGCTGATAGATTCAAGCTATCAATGGTTCCCAACATGGGAATCCGTACCAGCCGGTCGGCCGCTGCAAGCCAGGCTTCGCTCAACCCAAACGCCTCGCTGCCCATCACAATCGCTACCGGGCCGGTCATGTCCACGGCCGTGTATAGTGTATCGGCCGCTGGTGTCGTCGCTATCATTTTAATCCCATGTGTATCTAGCCAGCCAACCACTTCCTCCAATGACCCCGTAGCGACCGCAACCGTAAAATAAGCCCCCAGGCTGGCGCGGATTACGTTGGGGTTATGAATATCCGTCCCACTTGATTGTGGAGTTGGGATTGCGGATTGCGGAGCCTCCCCGTCTCCCAGTCTCCTAATCTCCTCTGCCCCTCCGCTCCCCTGCTCCTCTGCAACAATCACGCCATCCACCCCCGCCGCATCGGCCGTGCGTAGAATCGCCCCCAAGTTCCCCGGCTTTTCTGCGCCAACCACAATGAGCAAAAAGGGGTTTTCGGTGAGGAGGAGTGTGTCGAGCGCGGTCTGGCGATAAGGGACAACCAGCAACACCCCACCGCTTTCACCGCGATAGGCCAGCTTGGCAAAAACGGCCGCTGTCACTTCAAACAGTTCCGTTTTTCCTCCGGCCGCCAATCTTTGTAGGCTGGTGATAATGGCTCCAGTTGTTGCGTCCGCTGGATCAAGCAATTCAGGACAAAGATAAGCCTCGACCGGTACAACGCCGCACTCCAACGCCCGCGCCACTTCGCGCACCCCCTCGACCACCGTCTGCCGTCCCTGGTCGCGCTGGCGACGATTGGCCAAACGCACCACTCGCTTCACACGCGGATTTTGCAAGCTTGTAAGTTGAGCGATCATGTCAATCAAAAAACGCAGAGGCGCAAAGATTCGGTGGGCTTTACTCTGTGCCTCTGTTTCTCAGCGTCTCTGCGTTAAATCTCTGCGTAAATCCCTAAAGGTGCTAGTAGATACCACGCCGGTATGCCTCTTTGCGTTGCAGATAGTTGGCAACGGCCGTCTTTCCCGCTTGCTGCTGGCGTTCATTCGCCGGGCCGATTATTTGTGCCGGGACGCCTAAGACCAGCATCCCCGGCGGCACCTCCATCCCTGGCGGGACCACCGCGCCAGCGCCGACGACCGCCCCGGCTCCAATACAGGCCCCATCCAGTACAATCGCTCCCATCCCAATCAGCGCATTGTCTTCGACGGTACAACCATGAACAATCGCCCCATGCCCGACCGTGACTTCGCGGCCGATCACACACGGCCGCCCGGCCGAGACATGCAACAACGCTAAATCCTGGATGTTACTCAGGTCGCCAATTGTCACCGGCGCTTCATCACCGCGAATCACCGCGCCAAACCAGACGCTGACTTCCTCGCCCAACGTCACACGGCCGCGCACCGTCGCCGTCTCCGCAATCCATGCTGACTCTGGAATAATCGGCCGAATCACCTCATCCATACCGCCTAATCTCCAATCTCTAAATCTCCCAGTCTCTTCTTTTTCCCATTGTTCATTGTCTCATTGTTCATTGTCTCATTGTTCATTGTCTCATTGTTCAT
>CAYPHY010000016.1:0-47500 GCA_964410625.1 uncultured Ardenticatenaceae bacterium
AGGATACCTCATGGCCTACCCCAGCCAACTTTTACAGAAACAACGTTACACTATCTATGAAGTATGGGAGTGCCATCATAGAAGTCACAAAGCTCCTTGCGTACAGACCAAGAACCAGTTAGAGGTACTTCGATGAACACGTAGCGATTTTTGTGACTGATTACCATTCGATGTCCTAACAGGATTTCCATGGTAAACGCCGCCCAAGCATCTGGGAAAGTGCCTGGTTATAGGGGCGGTAATAGGCGACGAGGGTCTCCCATAGGGAGTCTGAAATTGGCTCTTGACTTGGCTCAGGCAAGCTATTCGCCTTGCCGTATATCGTTTTTGCCATACTCACCATTTTCTCAAAAGGTGTATGCAGTGCAGAATAATGAATGATATGCTTTCTTAGGGCGCTAACGACTGATTCCATTCTTATACTTGCCCGATTTAGGGTTGCATAGCGCACTGTGATTGTAGGATTATGTCCTTCGAACTGGTACATTGAGTAGAAGGCTGGGTCTAGCCCAATCCAGCTACAGATGCGTCTCAACGCTCTTCTAGAATCATCGCGAAACTCTTCAAAGAAGATGACTGAGATACTCTCTGGTCTATATACATTATAGAATGGCCGAAGATACTCAATATAACACCCTAACTTTAAAAGAGAGGGGACGTTACTTTTGTGTTGAAGTTGTTCGTATACGAACTCCTCGAAAGTAGCCTTTACAGAAGAGTGTTCTCGCTGACGATGAAAACGAAAATCCGAATACAGTCGTTCAACCGGATCACGAAGGATAAATAAGATTGAGGACGTCTCCAGGAGTTTAGAGAGCTTATCGGCTGCATCCTTAGCATATAGTGTGTAGGGAGTTGCCTCAATTCTAAGGTGCTTGTTAGATCGGCAATGAGAGAAATACGCTTCGAATGCGTCTAACGCCAGAGGGACCTGGCAAACTTGTTTATAGTCAAATTCTCGAGCGAAAAAATAGGTCTCCTTTCGGTTAGCCGGACAGACGTGTGGATGGTCAGCAAGATATCGGAAAAGAGAGGTAGTTGCTGCCTTCGGCGCTCCCCCAATAATGAGGTATCGCGGGTTAACATGGGAATTATCATCACCTTGTTGACCAACTGAGGTATTACTCATAAGAGTCCTATGTTGCATAGTGGGCACTATCTAGCCAAACTCACAACGACTAAATCGGATACAGATGTCAGGTACTCTCCTTCATTGCTGTTGCTTGCCTAATCCCTAGCGTAAGCAGCCCTCCTAAGAACACCCAATATAGAATGCTCGAGCGCATCCCGTTCAGACCAATGTTGTAGACGAAGGGCAGAAACCAGTCTCCAAGCACGCCGCTGATGAGAGTAGCGGCGAGACCACCCAAGCAGGCAGCAGCATAGGCACGGGCAAAGCCATTATGTAAACGCTTATATAATGTCCAGCCTAAACGGCCCATTGTAAAGGCAAGCCAGAGAAACAATGCTAATCCCAGGAGGCCAGTTTGGGCAATCAAGTCCACGTAGTTATTGTGCGAACTGAAGCGTACATTCCACACACCACCCCATCCGGCAATGTCGGCCTGCTGTACGTAGAAGTAATAGTTGGCTGGCCCTAGTCCCAGCAGGGGATTAATTCGAGCAGTGTCCAGAACAATTTGCCATGCCTGACGCCGCGCCCACCAGCTTTGGTCACTGGTAGCCGTCGCAAAAATGTGCACTTGCTCTGACAAAAACAACGCTACTAAAACAAGCACGAGAAGCAATCCCCATTTTGGATAGCGTAACCAGAAAACGATCACTAGTCCAACGAGCGGCGGAGCCCATCCTGAAGCCCAGAATAATCCTTGAGCCATACCGACAAACAATGTTGCGAAGGCGATGCCAGCCGTTAGCAATCTCCAACGCAGGGTAAGTGATTGATGGAATAGAGCAAGTCCGGCTGACAGAGCGACTAGCCATATCCAAAACACACTACCCGTTGTCCCTCGCACGAAGAGTTGTGCGGCAACATTGAATGGCGATGGAAGTAAGCGGCTAACTATGTACAGTGTGCCGATAGCTAGGAAAACCCATACCAAGCGAGCAAGCCAACGCTCATCTAGCAAATGCGCGGCGAGCAGAAAGGCAGCGGCCGATAAGAGAAATACAGACAATCCTCCCAACTGGGAGGCAATGCCCGCTCCTTTCAGGTTAAACCAGGGTAACTGTCCGACGATGAAAGCAATGGTGGCAACAGCGCAGAATCCAAGCATGAGGTAGACTGCGCGGTGGTGATGCAAGCTAATTGCTTTCTTAATCAATAGCATATTGAGCAGCCACAGGCTGGTTAGTAGTGGTATAAGGAGGATCACTGGATTAAGCGTGGTGCCTGTGCCTGTACCGATCGAGAAGGGAATGATTAATCCTGCAACAATGAGAGCGAGCAAACCCATTGGCGGCCAGCGCCAAATGGACAACACAAACAACCCTGTTGGCACAAGGCTTAATAGTAAGAATGCATTTCGTCCCCCAGGGACCGGAGTCTGTAATGCCTGGACAGCACTGAGGATGAGCAATCCAGTTATGATCAGGATACGTATCGTTGATTCCGGGTTTAGCCTTGTTGATTGCAAAAAACGGTTTGCAGTATAGGGCATTTGACGCATCATTCTCCCCCGAACGAACCAGGAGCGCCTTTGGCAACACGCTCTACTAAATCAAGAAACCGGGGCATGGCGGTTTGCCAGTTGTATTGACGGCGAACCAACTGATAAGCATTGTCTGCCAGGTATTCTCGTTTATTGTGGTCTTGTAACAGACGGATCACGGCCGAAGCAAAATCTTGAGGGGTATCAGCAAGCAAGATGTGTTTGCCGTGGATTAGTTCAAGTCCTTCAGCTCCTTTTGTCGTAGAGACAACAGGAGTACACAGCGCCATCGCCTCTAAGATTTTGAGGCGCGTGCCTCCACCTTGCCGGATAGGAACGAGACTAATTGTGGCCCTCGCAATGGCTGACTTGATATCGTCTATGTAGCCGGTCATTGTAATATTTTCGGCCGAAGGCAAAGGTAGATTGGCATGGTCGCCTGTAATGACCAGATGCACAGCAGGAACCTGCTCGCGGACTAAAGGGTACACCTCGCTCAAGAACCAAACCATGGCCTCATAGTTGACATGATAGGTGAAAGCACCAGTAAAGATGAGGGTAAGTGGTTCTCTTGGAACACAGGCTCGTTCGTAAGCCCCGAGATCAATGCAATTAGGAATGAGTTCGACTGAGTTATAATTTGGCGCAACGGCCGATAGCAACTGCTTTTCTTGATTAGATACGACCGTACAGGCGTGAAAACGGGGAAGCAAGCTCTTGACATAGCTTTTCTGCTTGGCCCACATAAGCTGGTGGCGGATTCTTCTATGTGCTGGCGCGGCCGTACTAATCTGTTGTAAGTAGACACCCAATTCGAGATCATCTATTAGAGCTGGAACAGCATCAAACTCCATAGTATATCCGGCTGATCCCAACTCTGATGCAATGACCATATCATAGCGTTTTGTATTTAAAACGTTCCTAATACAATCTGCCATTTCAGGTGAAAAGGTATCAACCACGGAGCGCGGCTTCCGGCTCAGGAATCCCCAACGAGCACGCCGGCTTCGGGGGTTAAATTCTTTCCAGGGAATCAGATGAACTTGCTCACAATACTCATGTGCTGTGCGAAGGTCTGCATCGGATGGAATTCGACGTGTGAAGCTGATGAGTGATATGTGGTGTTCGGCCACTAGCCCACGGAGCAAGGCATTGATTCGTAGTTCGGACCCGTTACTGGGGGGAAAGGGAAACCAGGGAGATAAATAAAGAATTCTCAAGTGAAGTTCAGCCTTTGTTGCTCGGCGCTAGAAGGAAGCCAAGCCAAGTAGCCTGCATTGGTCCAGAGCGCCGCATTAATGAATCATGCAAGGCAAGAACTATTGCATTTCTTCGATACTTAAACATCTGGCTATCATAAGCTGGCTTAAATGTCCAGGCTCCAAGCGTGCGTAGGGTGCGAAGCAAAATGCTCGACACCGCTTGGATTTTATGTGGCCCGTGACGCGAGAAAAACTGGAGTGCATTTCGAGTCATATAGTATGTATTGGACGGCGAACCCTGGCCGAGGGTAGCAGAAACTTTGTGATAGAGCACAGCTTGAGGCACGTACCGGACACGATATCCGTAACTAGTCGTTCGGACACACCAGTCAACGTCTTCGAAGTTCAGGAAGTAAGTGGGATCGAGCAAGCCAACATCGTCGAACACTTCCCGACGCACTAAAACACCACAGCCAGCTATGGAATCGACATCCCATGCTGTGTTAAAATTCGCCACTTTGTTGTGCCAATCACGTTGCTGTATACCTCTGTGGGTCACAATCCCTCGTCGCCAGTCAATATCACATCCAGCGGAGAAGAGCATGTTCGATGGGTCAAAGTAGTACATCTTTGGTCCGGCCATGCCGATACGAGGGTCAGTTTCCATCTCCTTTACCAACTCTGTGAGGAAGTTGGACAGAACAATTGTGTCGTTATTGAGCATACATATATAGTCAGGGTTATCTTGGAGAGCCTGGCGAATACCTGCGTTGTTGCCCTCGGCATAGCCGAGATTCTCACCGGTTAGCAATAGAGTCAGGTGTGGGTAGTGTTCTCTAATCCGTGTGACCGAATCATCAGTTGAACCATTGTCAACAACGAGGACGCTGAAGTTGGGATAGTCCAGTTGGAAGACAGATTCCAGGCAGGCAAGGGTATCGGCCGCGTTGTTCCAGTTAAGGATGATAACAGCAACTTGTGGACAAGACAGGCCTCTTTGGTAATGCCTTGGTGTGGTCATCAAATCATCAGTTCCTTCTTTTAGAGATTCTATTGCTGTAGAGCAGTTGCGTACAAGCGGGAGAGTTGCTCGTTGTGTCGCTCAATGGAAAATTTCTCAGTAAATATCTTGCGGCAATTCTCACTCATTTCTTGTAGAAGATGTTTATCCTCAACCAATCTCCGCATTTGATCTGCCAGTTCATCAACAGAACAATCTGATACCAGGAATCCGTTGGTGCCGTCTTCAATAATCTCAGGCATGGCCCAGGCATCCACACCGATGACCGGCTTTCCACAAGCCATCGCCTCTAGCATGACCATGCCGAATCCCTCCGCACGACTAGGCAAGACAAGCACATCCGCAAACGGAAAGAACTTCTGAAGTAGCTCTTGACGCGGAACAAAGTGAAGATGCGTTACGCCAGGAAACCGGATGATATCACCGTTACGCGGTTTGCCGACCAGGATGAGTTGTGCCGTCGGAAAGTCTATCCTAACTTTCCGAAATGCCTCGAAAACCAGATGGCCGTTCTTTCGCTCATAGTCACTCCCCACAAATAGAAAAGTTGGTCCCTGCTGGGGGGGGGTGGTTCGAGACGGAAACCTATTCACTGCTGGTAAGCCTGGGTAAATTACACTGATTTTCTGCGGCCGAACAAATCCCTCGTTGAGATGCAGGCTGCGTGAGAATTTAGACCAAGTGTGAATGTGTGCTGAATGATCAGAATTGAGGCTAGAATCATAGGCGCCTATTGTCTTGAGGTAAAGTCGCTTACGCTTTCTGAAAAGGCTTATCCTATCGTCTGGCCAGCCGTGATAAAATTTGAGATCGGAATAACTCCCTGTACTGGTGCCTAAGATGACAGGAACGTATCGTACGCTACGAGGCAATTTCACCACTGCCGAAAACCCATATATGTGTATGATGTCGGGCTCCAGATCGCAGTCAATATATTCTGCCCAAAAGTCTGGCGGGAGAATACCTCTCGTTACCAGTCGCGGACCTATCCGATAGAGGTTGCGAATCTTCCGCAATTTGCCTTGGGCTAGCAAATCCTCATAGTGTAAGTAACGGACGCCAGCCGGAGGGTGCTGTAACAGCAAGTCAGTATAGGCATTGTCACCGTTGTAGCGACGATCGGTAGAATCTAGCCGAGGACTGATAAGTAGAACATTTATCATAAGAAAGAACCAGGTCGAAACCTGCTGCCTTGCTCGTTCATTTAGGCTCTGAACTGCGACTGCTTGGAAACCAGTCCTTATTCGCGGAAACACAGACCTCGCGATCAGTTAGTGGCAAGGCACGACTGTCGCTTCGGCGGAAACGTGCAACCTCCTTGCGTCGAGCCAGGGCCGAGCGATAGGCTCGCTTGGTTACGTCATCGTGACGCTTTATTGCGCCTATATAGTAGCGAGCCGTCCAGTATAAATTAGTCGTTTGAATTCGACGATCGGTGACATTGCTCCAGGTGAACAGCCATGCATTGCGTACCTGCATCTCGTGTACTCGTTCTGGCTTCTCCTTCCCCCAACTGGCTGAGCCAATATGATACATTTTTGATTCGTGTTGGAAGAGATTCACAAACCCTGCCTTCCATGCGCGATATCCTAGGTCAATGTCTTCCCAATAGGCAGGATAATAGAGCCGTCTAAAGCCACCCAACTCCAAAAAACGATGCCGCTTGACAGAAAAGGCTCCGCCGGTTGGAAACAGCGTGGGACAAAGACATTTGACATCTTCTCTCGTTTCATGATGTAGAAAACCACGACGAAATTCCCCCCACCGTTTAGCGGCATCCAAACCTTGGTTGTCCGGCTTCAGCAAGAGAGGTGTAACTGAGAAAACGTCGGGGTTTGTCACTAATGGCTCTAATAGCGGATCGAAGGCGTACCGATCACAAATCACGTCATTATTTAAGAGAAGTAGGTAGTTACTTGTTAATCGTGCTGCTGCCCAGTTAAGCGAGAAAAGGAAATCGTTCTCCGGTGCAGGTAAGATTTCAACGGCTGGAAACGCTGAACCGAGCCACTGGACACTTCCATCGGAACTACAATTGTCTACAACGATAATGCGTGTTTTACATACGGTCGTTGCTGCGGCGCTTTGCAAGATTGACGGCAGGCACCGCTTAAGCAGTTCTTTTCCATTATAGTTAAGAATAAGAATCGCGCAGGAAGGTTTGTCCTGAAAATACAGGCTCATTGTTGTACTTCCAGAAGCATATGCTCAAGCTTGTCTGCCGCCTGAGTCCAGGTCCATTTCTGACGGACGTACTCGACTGCTGCATTACTAATCGTTTGGATAAGTTGGCGATCTAGTAATAGGGACTCCAACCTTGCCGCAAAGAGCGCCGCATCTCGCTCGACTAGTAGACCCGTGTAGCCGTCTTGAATTATTTCCGCCGCTGCACCCTCACGTACAGCGACGACCGGTGTCCCACATGCCATAGCCTCAAGTACGACTAGGCCAAATGGCTCGTTATAGGGGGTGAAAAGGAGCACCTGTGCCTCATTGTAGAGTCTTGCCATATTGTCACGTCCAACCACCGATCTAATTTCGAGATGAACGTTCAGTTTATTTGCCAGTTCAATCACCGCCTTCTCTTCATCCGGGTCAATAGAGTTAGCGGCAATGACGAGCCGGGGTCTTTTCTTCTCTTTCATTCGGCCCAAAACGGCAATCATGAAACGATAACCCTTTCCACTGCCTAGAGCACCGACTCCTAGGAAGATATTGGATTTCTCTATACAGCGTATGGGACTGAATACGTCAACGTCAACACCGGGGTAGACCACTCGGCACTTGATTTCATAATGGCGTTCAAGCCAGTTCTTTGAGAATTCGGAGTTGGTCGCGATAAGCCCAGCCGCGGCAAGATTGGCCTCGTCGATCCGTCGTGCCCGCCTCCAATGAGACGATAGAGCCGGTGAATAGTAGGCATCCTTGATCGTCTGGATCGGTGATTTCGCTTTTGGAACAGCGGTCGCTCGTTGTCGAGAGAGTGGGAGCGAATGTAGATATAAGACTGATGGTGTCTTAAGATGACGTAAAACAAAAGGGATTGTCGTGAATTGACAATCCTTGACCAACACCACATCGAAATCTTGCGAGTCGATTTCACGAGCAATGCTTTTAGCTTGACGGTCGAGTTCGCGCTGGTATTGCAGTGCCTGGAAGGCATGGATATATGGCGTGGCCAGGGGCAGGCGACGCCTCATCCATTGCTGCCTCGTCGCCGGGAAAGCGACCTGCTGATCAACGAAGGGGGAAAGAGATTGCCAACTCTCATCCGCGCTGTCTAAGTAGAATTCGCTGATCTGGTGGCCCCGCCTATGAAGTTCACGGATCAGGAACCAGGTATAATTTTTAGCACCCCCTGAAGGTAGGTTATGGTATAGCGCGATTTTCATGAGACGCCGACCGTAAGCATTTCTGGTTCGAACACAGATTGCCGGATGGGTCGTCGGATGATGTCACAATGGCTATTGGACTCAACCGGATCGAAGCCTGCGTGCTATCATGTTTAATTTTTCATCTGGTGATGCAATCCGAAAGGCATGATAGCGATAATAAAATTTAAGCGTCTGTTCGTAGCGTCGTCGGGTAGCGGAGCTGGTTGCTACATTCTCGCGTCGGAAAAGATTCCTCAGTGCCATACCTCGTGTGGGGTTAGCGAGCGAACGCTTACCATCAGGATACATCAATGGCACGCCCTCTTTGATTATGTAAGAGCGAGCGCAGCCCCGACACTCGAGAGTGTCGAAGTCTGTCCGGGTTATCTCGCCCAGGCAAACGGGACAGCGAAGTTGTTTAATAAGGGCAGCATTGATATTGAGTGGATTAGGATCAATTTCGCCAGGGATGATCCTGCCAGCAAATAAGGGATCGATTAGTGGCTCAAGTAGGAACGGTCGGGCGCGTTTGGCAAAGCCTGATTTATCCTTCCAGACAATTATCCCTACCGTATCTGCGGCTCCGAAGGGTTTCTCAATTCCCATCTCACGTAGCAGTTGCCTGGCTTGGTTCTTCAGTAGCTCAGGTTCATTGATGGGCTCACCGGCTCGCCCACCGAAGTAAACTTGTGCCGATGTCTGGACACCATTCAGCAATTGCTCAAAGTCCGTCGGGTGCCACCAGTTAATCTCATAGTGCTCGTGAGAAAAATCTCGCAAACGCACCCGCAGCCAGCGTTCCAGCCTGGAAACACAGGCCTCTAAAGTGGTGATGACGATATATTTACGACAGATGCGATCTAATTCCATAATAGCACTAACGGCATCCTCAACATGCTCAAGCACTTCACTACAAACAACGAGATCAAACGAGTTATCTGCAAAAGGTAGTTGCGCTGCATGAATGCCAACTCCCTGAAGCCCGAACAGCTCCCAAGCTTTTACCAGTGCTGCCGATGAAAGGTCGGTTGTTAGCACCTCGGCCGAAAACACATCTCGAATTAGCCCGGCAAGATAACCTTCACCACCTCCGATATCAATCGCATTTTCAAACTCAAATTGGCTAATCAAACCCAGAATTTTGAGCGTGCGGACAAATCGCACAAGGTGGCCGGGTTCAGTATTACCTTTGCCAAAGCCATAGATGGGTTGGTGCGAATGATAAGTTCCAGCACGCACATCACCATCGAAACGGTTATCAAGCCACTGTAACGTGGTCGCAGTGTACGAATCCATGTGATTCTCCTAATGGTTTAGTGCCGGCGAGCAAGATATCGTTGGGTCAGCGCCGTAGCACAGATAACCAACAAGGCGGAGAGCGCTCCAATCGTCAGCAGTCGGGCAGGTTGAACCGCAGAAGTTTGCAAAGGCGGGGATAGGTCAACTTGAATAAACTGGGGCTGGTTAGCATCAATTACTGTCTCCGATAGGGCGGGAGCATTTTGAGAATTTTGAGTTGCTTGTGTCTCGGTTGAGCCTGGTAATGGGCTGCTAGCGGCTTGATATGGTGCAGTTGAGATAGCATTCATGTAGTAAATCTCACCCTCAACAAGAGAGTCTAGCACAACGTGAATGCGGTTGCCCTGAGCAACAACGATATCAGGGTGATGGGCGGTTACCAATGGGCCCGAGACAATGATAGGCTCCGGTGGATCCAGCCACCGACCAGAGGAATTAGCACTATAATAAACCGCATTTGGATAGCTGCCTCCTCGTAGCTGGACGATCAGATAATTCGTCCCTTCGGCATCGGCCGCCATGGCGTCCCACCCGGCTCTGGATGCTCTGTCACCAAAGATTCGCTCGGTCGTCCCCCAAGTCTCGCCGTCATCGTTGGATGACCGAGTGCACCGGTTGGTTACCTGACCGCACACCCAGACGGCTGATAACCGGTTTTGCCTGGAAATCCCCAAACTAACAGTACCCTGTATCTCGTCAGGAGTCTTTGCTTCAGCAAGCAATAAAGGATTGGACCAACGTTCACCGTTCTCGTCGTCCGAATAGGCATACCAAACACGCGTACCAGCCCAACCGGAGAGTGGTGATGCTTCAAACCAGGCGACGTGTTTGCGGCCGTTCTCACCCAAAACCAGTTGCGGAGAGACGTGACGATGGATTGAATCCTGAGGAGACTCTGAAATTTCGACCGGTGAAGTCCAGATGTTGCCACCATCACTTGATTGAAGGTAGTGGATGAACCCGTCAGCGTTTACCGCAGCGTAAACGACATGAAGCCGCCCTGTGTTGTCAATTACAATTTGTGGTCGCTCAATTGGCGCTTGCTCAGCCAGGATATAAGGAGGATTCCAGGCTCTTGCAGATGCGGCCGCATTAGAAATATGTGCCTGGCTGTAAAGCAGACCGTTTTCGCTCGACCAGATAAGATGTAGAAAACCTTGATTATCAACCGCAACATCTGGATATTCGAATATGCTGCCGTCTTGGGTAGCGAATATGTCGAGTGGTTGTGACCAAGCCTGGCCGTCATATTGGCGATAGAAGATGGCATCTCCGCGCACATTCTCCGAATCGGAGACACGGTTCGGATCGAGTTCCAGCCAGAAGACGTGGACGTTTCCCCATTGGTCGGCCGCAACTGTGGGCAGCGAGGAGGGAAGACTGGGTGAGTTACTTAAGTTCATCGGTTCTGACCAGATAAGCGGCTGGGGCTGGGCAGCAACATGCTGCACAGACAGCCCGATTACGAACAGCGCCAAAATGAAACCTCTATTCTGTGCTAAAAACCGTAACGGCATTCGGTTAACAACCGCGCAGTTCATTTTAAGAGGTAAGTCAAGCATTTTTACGGGCAACATGACATTGTGGCTCTAGCGTCTACCAAATGATTGAGCGAATATTGACATTGCGCCTCGATCCATAATGGCCTGCCTTGGTTCCATTCGAGCGTATCGCGCGGTGCTCTTGCGAACGAGCGCTGCATCTCCCTTCCGGTGTGCTTCAAAGGCGAGGTGGCGGTACGCGTTGCCAAGGATACGATTCCGGTGTTTGGTATAGTGTTGGCTTCTAGGAGGAAGTGACGTAAACATAAATTCCAAGGCTTCTACCCCACTTACCCAACCAAACCAAGATGTCGCTAGATAAGTAACACATAATTCAATGAATGAGGCATATGCCTCAGGTTGGAGATCACAGGCGCCAACTTCCAATGCTTGGAGGATATGGTCTCTAGACTCATCCAACTTACCCAGCATGAAACACCTGCAACTAGCAGATAGGTGGAGTTTAGCGATTTGGCGACGCAACTTGCTCCCAGATGCTCCTTCTGCAAGGAAAAGTGTTCTCCTGGCGATAGCTTTTTGAACAGCCATCAGATCATTCTGGGCTATAAAGCTAATATTCTCCTTGGCTGTCTTGGAACTCGAATAATGTCGATATGACACCAATGGTTGCCGCAAATTGGCAACTTCGCCAGCTTCTGCCAGACGAAGCCAGAGATCATAGTCCTCCGCGGTGCCAAATTGGCTGTCATATCCGCCGATCCGGCTGAGTACACTTCGTCGCATCATGACGGCAGGATGGCAGAAGTGATTACCAAAAAGCAAATGCTCTTGCAGGTCTGCATTCTCAAGAGGAAACTGCTGTATTTCGAGAGGTTTCCCCCGCTCGTCGATTTTTTGGTACGCGCAACCGAGGAGTCCGATCAGCGGATACGAATCGAGAAAGCTTATCTGTTTGAATAAACGGTCAGGATGGGCTACGTCATCAGCATCATGACGAGCAATATATTCACTCTCAGCTAGCGCGATTCCCATATTCAGCGATGCTACTAATCCCAGGTTACATCCGTTATTGACAATGCGTAAGCGAGAATCCGTAAAGCTCTTCAATATCTCAAGTGACTCGTCAACACTTCCATCATTAATAGCTATCAACTCGAAATCGCTAAATGTCTGCGTAAACAAACTTGTAATTGCATCCTTGAGGAAGGGTGCACAATTATAGACAGGGAGTAATATGCTTACTCGAGGCATAGGTCAATTACTGTGATAGACGGTGCTTTAGATGACGGATATGATCGGCTTGTGTTGAACCTATTAATGTTTCAAGGAGAATTGATCTTACACCTGAGTTTAACAAAATTGCAGGATCGTACCTAATGGCGTAAATAAAGAAATCTCTTGCTTTTGACAAACATTTGTTTTGGTAAGCACGAAAACCTTCACGACAATGTATCTTACTGAATATCTTATTCTTGTGCTTCGTAAGAAATTTAGCTCTCGCAGGCAAATTAGAGAACATAGTTGTTAGGAATTTTAAGTGGCCTTCAATATTATTCTCAACCCAGGTTGGTAGAACTATATCTACCATCGCGTTTACAATGTATTTGTCTTCTTCTAACACTTCAGGGGCGAGCTGAACTAGTCTTTGTAGATAATGCTTTCCAGTATCAATTGTTTGGTTCGCATATGCTATACACGCTGCTCGGAACAGTTGTTTTCCTAACAGCTGTGTTCGTTTTTCAGGATCTAGATTTCGAACTGCGTAATCTCGCAACAGGGCATCCTCGAGCGCTGCGACCGCACTGCCTGCTTGTGTTACAGCTCGTTTCGTGCTAATAGCTTTGGGGGAAATACTATAATTGTATAATGGCTCTTGTAGATTGGCCATGCGTGTTAATTCGACTAGCCGTAGCCAAAGGTCATAATCTTGCGAAAACAGGAATTCTTTACGATATCCTCCAACAGCCCGTAGGAACTTCGCTCGAACCATAATTGACCCGTGGCAAAAGGGATTGGACTCCCACATTACCTGTCTAATTACTTTATCTTCTGCAGGAGGAAATACTTCACTGATGAAGTTCCTCAAGGAGTTCACTACATTGTAGGCAGTGCCTAATAAACCCAGATCAGGATTCGCTTCAAGATACCGTATCTGCTCAGCTAATCTCCTATTATTCGACCAATCATCCGCGTCTTGTCGAGCGATAAAGTTACCCCGAGCATAACTTATTCCAAGATTGAGTGACTGCGTTAGACCGATGTTTGTCTCGTTCCGAAACAAACAAATTCGAGGATCAGTCACATCATACAATTGAAGGATGTCCCAGGTCGAGTCCAATGAGCCGTCATCAATGATGATGAATTCGAAATCAGTGAACGTTTGATCAAGAATGCTCTCAACCGCCTGTCGCAAGTAACGCTCGCCATTGAAAACGCTCATTACTACAGAAACCTGGGGAACATTCATGATTATACTCACGGATACATGCATTCTTTTATAGCTATAGTAAACGGAGATAGCTATGTAGAAGAGTCATACGTTTCAAAGAGTTCTTAAGCCTTTGGGACGCTGACCTCATGTTGTAATGCCCTTGAGCAAGAACATACATTTTCCATAATGGTTGAATGTCAATTACCGACCAATCCAGTTTTCTCTTGATAGTTGCACGCGCTTCAGCACCTTGCTTTCTTCGCAAATTCCTGTCTGGTGCCGTCTTAGCTATATAATTGACAAACTGATTTTCTATATCCTCTGGCACTAAAATGTAGCCATTGTGTTCATTTACTAATATTTCTGGAACGATTCCTACAGGTGTTGAAAATACACATACCTCACAGCTCATTGCCTCTATTACAGGATAAGGAACCCCTTCTTGTCGGCTAGTACATATATAATAGTCGAGACTTGAAAAGAACTGAGGGAGTAACGATTCGGGCAGATAAGGTTCTATAAGAATTAGATCACGGAGATCATCCGGGACGATATTATTAGTCCAGCCCTGCCCTGACATGCGCAAGACAAACGATATGCCAGTACGTCTCAACATGGATAAGCACTTCCATAACCGATCCAGTCCCTTTCGTCCCATCTGATCCGATGATGCTTTGCCTGCAAAACCAAGAACTACTGTGTCTTCAGATAGACCCTTTTGTAACAAGAATTCTTCTCTAGCATTATCTTGTCTGAAGAAAGTATCTGTCTCTAGGCCGAACGGCATCGATCCTATGGGCATATTAGATAATATTCGATGCCTAACATACTCGCGCCATTGAAGCGCACTGGTACAGACAGCATCAATGTGACCTAATGCACTCTCAAATGGAGTCCAATCAACCACATGCCATATGGTTAATACGCATGGGATGTAAACATATTTCTGCAAAGCAAAAAGATCCCATGGTGAAAGAAAGTGAATAATGTCACATTGCTTCTGCAGCACATGCAAATGTCGTAAAGAATCTTCCTGATTTGCTACTAAAACGTGTATATCCAACGAGGTGCCAGCTATCTCTGCAAGATGCCTTGCAATCCTACATAGAATCCAACTGTCAGAGTCACAGACAAGCAAGACTCTCAAGCGTTACTTCCTTTTCACGATTCTTGAGCTATCACAACCAACAAATTCCTTTCCGGGATATTTCTTGACTGCGATGTGCGGAATATAAGAAGTAATGTGATTTAACACCAACCGACTCGCTTTTCGGCCGTGATAAGGATCGAACTCCAATATTCTTCGCCAAGCCTATAGCGAACCACAAGCTCACTAACAAGGAATTTTAGAAAATTTGGTACGCGAACCGTATCTAGGAAGTATTGCCACGGTCTGACCTTGTAGCACCCTTCTAAGGCAACCATGCGGAACCCTGCTTTTGTTACTACATCTTGAATCGATTCACGTGTAAACTGATTGACGTGAGTAGGATCTGTCCAGTGTGCCAAGGCAAGATCGTAGCTGCGAAGGTTATTTGATAGGTTACAGTCCGGTACAGATAAAATGACGCCTTTTCGTACACATCGATAAATCTCGCTTAAGATGGCAATGGGATCTGGACAGTGCTCCAAGACCTCAAAGCAAATTGCATAGTCGAAACCTTCGGATGCCACAGGTATTTTGTCTGCTGAGCTGCATAGGAAGACTCCGGGCGGTTGCAGCGCCCAGGTATTGTAGGAAACTATATCAATTCCTTGTGCAAGAAAGCCCTCTTCTCGCAATCGGAGTACATATGCACCTCTTCCACATCCAATATCAATGACAGACATTCCGGGACGCAACAGACGGCGAATCGCATGGTATCTTTCAGCATTAATAGTTGAACCCCACGACTTTGCGGCAGGATTGGAAACAGTGTAACTTTTCATGGGAGATCAGAGATTGGTTTCAGTGTCAAGAATGAATATGGACTGAATAAGCAGGTTTGAGTTCATATTAGAGCATAAGCCTGTAGCTATCATATCGTGCCTCATTGCATGATCTAGAATCAGGTTTTACAGAACCTCCAATCTGACTTCTGAAAAAACACTCCATGTTGTGCTCCAGGAGCATGTCCAGTGCCAAATACATCTGAAGGTTCCACTCGAAATGATGCCGCACGGTTTACCCTATCTAGATCTCGATAACCATTCGCTATGATTAAAGTAACGTAATAATTTCCTGGAGTTAGTGCTAGGTTAGGAATTTCGCAAATTATCTCCCCCGCATAGACATGCTCGGGAAACAGGTTTGTCTCCTGATGTGATGGAGAGAAATTCACTACCCGTTGCCCTAAATTGTTCTCAATCGATACTCCAAAACGAGGATTACTTATACCTTCAGGGCAGGAGAAACTGGTTTTGATAGCAAGAGTATCACCCATGAGAATCAAATTACTGCTTTCCCCATTGACGTAGATTTCAACTCTACGGAGCACAGTTTCCTTCCCATCTTCGCGACCTTTATGAACAAGCAAATCTCCACTATGTTGTGTAACAATTGTCATCTCCGATACATAGCTCTTAACAACATCTTGCACATCTCCACAAGCAACAATGCTTCCACAACCAATTAGGATGCCCGTCGTACATATACCTTGCACAGCAGCAAGGTTGTGACTCACTAGCAGGACTGTGCGTCCTCCCTTGGCTTCCGACTCAATCTTCCTCAAGCACTTCTTCTGAAAGTCCGTATCTCCTACCGCCAACACCTCATCCACTAATAAAATCTCAGGCTCCAGGTGGGCGGCGACGGCAAAGGCGAGGCGGACATACATGCCACTACTGTAGCGCTTGACTGGGGTGTCGAGAAATTTCTCAATCTCGGCGAAGGCGACGATCTCATCAAACTGGCGGTTGATCTCCTCGCGACGCATACCGAGGATGGCGCCGTTGAGGTAGATGTTCTCGCGGCCGGTCAGTTCGGGGTGGAAGCCGGTTCCGACTTCGAGCAGGGAAGCAACGCGGCCGTGGATTTCGGCGCGGCCGTTGGTCGGCTCCGTAATCTGGGAGAGAATCTTCAGCAGAGTGGATTTGCCAGCACCGTTGCGGCCGATAATCCCCACCACTTCACCGCGTTTTACTTCAAAGGAGACATCTTTAAGTGCCCAAAAAACATCATCAGATTGCGGATTACGGATTTCGGATTGCGGATTGGTGAAAAAGCGACCGGAGAGGCGGTGGCCAAGGTCTACGACGGCGTCGCGGAGGGTGTCGTGGCGTTGCTGGGCCTTGCCGATCCGGTATTGCTTACTTAGATTTTCGACGCGAATGGCAATGTCACTCATAAGGCACTAAACGATATCGGCAAACGTGCGCTCGGTGCGACGGAAGAAGATCAGGCCGGTCACCAGCACAATAAGCGTAATTAGCACGGAAAGAGTAAATAGTTGGCCGGGCGGCTCCTGGCCGAGCAAGACCCAGCGAAAGCCCTCAACCACGCCGGTCATGGGATTAAGACCTAGGAGCCAGCGGTATTGCTCCGGGATGAGCGTGCTTCCATAGGCAACCGGCGTGGCGTAGAGCCAGATTTGCACCAGGAATGGAATGAGATAGTTGATGTCGCGATATTGGACATTCAGCGCGGAGAGCCAGAGGCCAAAGCCGAGTGCTGTAGCCATTGAAAGCAGCAGGAAAGCCGGTAAGAGTAGCATGGTTGGCGACAGCGGGAGGCGGTAGATCAAGATCATGATAAGTAGCACGATGAAGGCAATCGCAAAGTCTACCAGACCACCCAAAGCACCAGAGATGGGGATGATCAGGCGTGGGAAGTAGACCTTGGTGATGAGGTTGGCGCTGCCGACCAGGCTGGTAGAGGAGCGAGTTAGCGAACCGGCGAAGTATTGCCAGGCGATCAGGCCGGTTAGGGCAAAGACGGGATACGGCACGTCTCCGGACGGGACATCAAGGAGAAGCCCAAAGAGAACGGTGAAAATGGCGGTCGTCAGCAGTGGCTGTAGGAGTATCCAGAGGACGCCAAGAGCGGTTTGCTTGTAGCGGACTTTGACATCGCGCCAGACGAGGAAGTAGAGCAATTCACGGTAGTGCCAGAGGCGATCTAGTTGGAGCGAGATGCCGCGAGAGGGCTGGATCACCAGTATTGGCAGTTGTTCTGGTTCGCTTGTTTGCGGTTGGGGAAGCTGTTTTTCGATAAGGGTACTCATTGAGTGAATTGTACTGTATGGTGCTTTTGGGCCGAGTTTCTAACTACTCACCCCGCACGGCCGACAAATACACGTCATACTGAAACTCATTCTCCGCATAAACCGTTACCGTACCGGCCGTTACATTGTCGGACTCATCCAATTCAACCACCGAGGCGGCCGAATCTACCTGCACCCAATAGCGGTGGGTGCCGACGGCGAGGTCTTGCCAGGTGATGCTGACGTTGCGCACGCCGTCCTCCGGCGTCCAGGCGCAGCCGAGGAGTGGGCCAGCGGACGTGGGATCAACCACGGCCGAGCCGATGGGCTGGCGGAGGGCGGCATCGCGGAAGAAGGTGATGGCGAAGGGTTCGACGATGCTCAGGTCACCGGCGTTGCGGAAGGAGACGCGGAGGACGGCCGACCCTAGATCATCGGGATTTTCGACAAAGATGGTGGTCGAATGGCCCTCACCGGCGACAAGGTTGGGCTTGGCGGTTGGCGCGAGGGCTTCATCGCGGAAGGCGCGGCCGACCATTGTCAACGCGTCTGGCACGCCGGGAGAATAGTCATAGTAGTTCTCGACGAGCAGGTTGGAGGAGCCACCGATGCGGAAGGGGGTGTAGAGGCTGTACCAGAGCCAGCGTTGTACCAGGCGGTAGTCATCTTGAGGGTAACCCAATTCGGGGTCGGCGGTTTCGTTCATCAAGGCGCTGGTTCCTTGCAGGTAGTCGGTGACTCGTTCGGGAAACATGCAGCGGCCGAATTCATCAGGACGGGCATGGCCGCATGGCTCCTCAGGCGTCCCTGGTTGATAGTCAGGTAGCGAACCATACTCGGAAATGATCAGCGGAATGTCCTGTAAGCCGTGGACCTTCATCCACTGGCGCATGGCGTAAAGCTGCTCACGATAGATACGCAGGCTGTCCCGTTCGGCGCGACAATAAACGTCGTGCGCCGGGTCGTTTTCTGGGGTGTCGGGCAAATCGGGATGAGGACAGAGATTGGGGTCATCGTGTGATGAAAGAATGGCGATAAGTGGATCGGTGCCCAGGGCGACCTTGCCGTCATCATCGAAATTACCCCGATTGCGCTCGGCCATGATATAGAGATGAAAATTCCAAACATCAACCGGCAACTCAGCGCCAAACAGCTCGGAGTAGGTGTCCCAAACGATGTCGAGGTATTGCAGGCGGCCGGGGGTAGCCATAGTCACCGAGCCAATCGCTACTCTGGCAGTTGGGTCAACGCCCTTGATGAAGTGGTAGGCTTCGTGGTAGGCTTTGGCGTAGATGTCGGGCATGATGTTGTCCTGGACAGCGTTGTTGATTTCGATCTCGTTGCCGATGAGCCAGATCGCGCCGGGATTGAAGAGCAGGAAGTCTTCGATGACATCGAGGGGCGGCGTGTAGGTATAGGTGGGTAGGCGCACCCCGACTTGCGGCCGATCCTGGCGCACACGCAAGGTGTAGACAAATTCCGAGCCAGGCACATTCATCGGGTAGCCGCTGAAGTTGATAAACCAACCGGCGTGGACGGTTGGCATCCAGGCTTCGGCACCGATCGCTTCGCTGATGTAACCGACGCCGTAGCGGCAGTTGGTGGGTGTGAGTTCGTTGGCGGCCGTTGCTGGTGACATATCGCTTACTGTTTCATCCAAACCAGACTGCGCTTCCGCGCTCCAAACCTGGGCGAGGAGCAGCCAGCCGAGGAGCGGAAGTAACAAGGCTACCAGTAAGAGAGGGATACATGGTTGATGAGATTGGTGAATTACTTTCATCATCAGGAACCACGACCGAGCCGCACCGCACGCACACCAATGAAGACGGCGGCCGTGACCACCAACAAGGCGGGAATAATCGCCACTACCAGGCCCGTCGTGCTATCCAGCCCACTGAGCAAGCCACTGTCTACTGGCCCGGCGGGCAAGACCACCGTTGGCGTGGGAATGGGGGTAGCGGCCGGTACGGGTGTGGCGGTTGGTTGCGGGGTGGGGGTCAGGGTTGGTGGTGGCGGTAGGGCTTCGGCCGCCAGATCCAACGGCCGCGCCATTGCGTACAGTTCCGCCCCCGCTGTTCCCTCTTCGCTTGTGCCGGGGATGCTTCCGGCATAGAGGGCGACGAGGCGACCGGCACTATCGGCGGCTGCGCCCAACAGCCCGCCATCAGCGAGGGTGGTTGGCAGGCTATCTGCAGCACGCCAGCCTTCGCCCTCCCAGGTCCATTGTTGCAGACGGCCGTCGCTAAGCGTCAAGATATGGGGGCGGCCGCCAGGGTCTACGGCGGTGGCCGGTAATTCATCTCCTTCGAGACTGGTGATCTGGCCGGGGCGGCTCCAGCTGAGGCCGTTATCAATGGAGAAGGCGTGCCAGAGGAAGTGGCGTTCGCTGGCCTCCTCGACCCACAGCCGGTGGATAATGCGTTCGTCAACGCCAAGCAGTGCGCTCCAAACGACCGCGCCCTCGACAGCTTCTTCGGCGGCCGACCAGCTTTGGCCATCATCTGCAGAGTGACTGTAGGCCAGCGACAGCGGCGTTGATTCGGGGGGCAAGGAACGGCGCGTCCAGAGCAGGTGGAGGTGGCCGTTGGCGGTGTGGCCGAGCCGGGGGGCGTCTACCATCTCCCAACCGGCGGCCGTGCCATCGAAAACCTGCCGGGGCGCGGTCCAGGTATCGCCATGATCGAGCGAGCGAACGAGGTAGATGCCGCGCGTTTCGTTGAGCGGCAAGGCATAGGCGACAATGATCTGGCCGCCACGTTCAACGAGAATGTCGGGCGCGGAGGCTGAGGGGTAGCCTTCGGTTAACAAGACCGGGGCTGACCAATCAGAAGGCCGCTCAATGCTGGACTGGCTGAAATGGATGCCCAGCGGGTCGCGAAAGACGAGATAGAGGCGGTCGTTATAGGTGGCAACAGCGATTTGCTCGATGTTCCCGTTGGCGGAAGTCATCACGGGCGTGGCCGCGCTCCAGCTTTGGCCGTTCCAACGAGCGTAGTAGAGTTCCTGGCTCTGTCCGTCATACCAAAAGGCGTGGGTCGTACCGGCCCAGTCAGCAACCAGGCGCAAGGCGATGGGCGCGAGCGTGCTACGGGCAATCTCTTCCGGCCCCTGCCAGACGGCCGGCGGGGGGAACCAGGCGGCGATGTCGCCCATAGCACGGGTAGTCCACCAGATGTCGGCCCCCATGCCCTGGTCACAGCCTAGCAGGTCAATGAGATCGACGCGGCCGAGCGCTTGCAGGCAACCCAACTGCACCTGCTGGTTGGTGTCGAGATTAATAAAGCCAGAAACAAGCGTCTGCTCCTGGGGATCGCTCCAGCGCGTGCCATCCCAGGCGAGCAGGTATGTGGTTGCGGGTGTCGTGCTGGCTTGCTGTCCTTCTGGGACAATGGTGCCGAGGAGGAAGAGGTTGCCATTGCTATTCATAAATTCGGCCGTGCTGAGGCAGGCCGGAAGTTGCGCCAGCGGTTGCGGCAGAGACCAATCGGCGCTGTCAGTGGGCAGTGAGCGATAGTATTGTGTGCAGGTTTGGCCGACTTCGTGACCTGCCTGCCAGGTAAGGACCACGCTGTTGGCATCAGCGCCGAGGATGATTTTGCCTGGCCCAACGGAATCAGGGGCATCTTCGGCCGCACGCCGGTCAATCTCAAGCGCGGTCCCCCATGACTCGCCACCATTGGCTGATTGGCTGACGAAAACTTGCTCGCGGCCGACGTCATCCCAGGCGATGAACACCTGTTGCGTTGATTGTCGCTCAACAGCCAGGATTTGGACATTGGCTTCGGCGGCGGACAAGGCACGCAGGTAGCGAGAGGGGTAGATCAGTTGCGGGTCTGACCAGGAGCCAAACGTGAAGCGGCGGTAGTAAATACCGGCGGGTGTGGTGGCGGTGTCGAGTTGGCGTACATAGGCGAGATGGAGGCGGCCGTCCGTCCCAACAGCGGCCGACGGCCGGATCGCTCCTCGCTCCAATTCCTGTCGCGGTGTCCAGGCATCCATAATCGTCAAGAGATCCACAGGCACGCTGCTGTGATAGAGAATACCTGCCTCATCGGTTTCCGTGTCTACCCAGAAAGCGTGGATCAAACCATTCCTATCTGCGACCAGTAGCGGCGCAAAGCGAGGGGTGGCTTGCTCCGGCTCAAGTTCGGGGAAGTAGCGGCGGGTTGAAAAGGGCAACTCGATGGCGGCCGGACTGCTCCACGTTTCACCGTTGCCAACGATGTAGACGAAGCCGTCAATCTCGTCGCGCCACAGAACGTGGGTGCGGCCGAGGTTGTCAATCACCATTTGCGGGTCAGACGTTGCGCCGGAGCGAGAGAGATTGTAGGGCTGGCCCCATTCACCAATGGCGGAGATAGGCGTAACTTTGTCGGCCGTTGGTAAGGGCGTGGGCAATGTCACAGTGATCGTTGTCGTCACCGGCAGTTCCGGCGTCGCCGTAGCAGTCGGCGTGGCGGCCGCCAGGGTAGGGGCAAAGGTTTGCTGGATAGCGGCCGTGACCGTCAGTTGGAAGGCAGTCGCGGTTTGCTGCACCGATGGCGGCACATCTTGGCGGGCAGATGGTGTGGCTTGTTGGACAAGCGGTGCTGCCACTGCGATTTGATAGTAAAGGGTGATACTCAACAAGAGCGTCACGATAAAGCCCAAAAGGGTGAGGCGGCGAATCATGAGGGTGGCAGGTGGCAGGTGGGCGATGAGTACATCGCAGGTGGCATGGGGCAAGTGATGAGTTGCTGATGTGCTTCACTGGCCCTTAGACTCAAATCGTCTCGACCTTTTGTGCCCCACCACCACGTATAGACATCTAATTCGGCGGCCGCTTCGGGAATGGTTGCCAGCAAGGGGATTGCCTGATGCAGTTGGTCTGACCACACATAGGCATAACCGAGCGACTTACGGATTCCACGATGATCCACGTCAAGGGTATAGGCATTGCGCAGATGCGCGACGGCCGTCGCAAAATCGCGCTGCTGCATGGCGATCAGACCCAGGCGGTGCCAGGCTGTACGGTTGGTGTTGTCCAGTTGTATGGCATGGCGAAAGTTAGCTGCGGAGGGGGCTAAGGCCGTTGTATCTTGATTATCATCCCATTCATTGGTCGGATAACCGGTCAATTCCAGGCCAGCCATCTGCACTGCACCCCAGTTGGCATACCAGGCGGCGCGAATCGGGGCATGGTAGAAGGCCAAGAATACTAAAATAATTAAAACGGCCGCAGCAGTGATCGCCTGCGTGTTCAAATCCGAACGCAAACGTTGCCAGTAACGGGATGGTTCTCGTGGAAAAGCGGCGGCGACCAGGCCGACTGTCATAAACAACAATAGCGTACCCCGGCTGCCATAGAGTGGGTCTTCGACAAGCCCATGGAGCACGATGACGACCAAACTGCTGAAAAGCGCCCCGCACCAGACAGCCGCATTGCGAATAGCGGCCGCCTTATCCGAGCGCGAGGGGTTGGCGATGAGCCAAAAGCTGTAGCCTAAGATAGCAATCAACGCGCCACCACCAACCAACCCCTGTTCAAGCATCACATTGAGGAAGAGGTTGTGGGCGTGAATGAGAACATGTTGTGGAATCACGCGAATATAACGGGAGTAGAGGCCGTCAAACGAGCCAAGCCCGCCCCCTGTAATCGGAAAATCAGCAATTAAGTCGAGCGCTTGTTGGCTGATCTCCAGGCGGCTCCCGGCGTTGGCCGGGCCGGGCAAGCGGTCGAGCAGAGCCAGCGGCCCGTCCGCATAGAGCAGCGAATAGCTCAATCCGAGGCCGATGATGATGGCTACCGCTAAGACCAATGTTTGGCGGCGGGAGAGAAAGAGCGAGTGGTGGAGGTGTTCGGCCGCCCACCATAAGCACCAGGCCAGCAACCCGCCAGCCAGGGCGAGCCAGGCCCCCCGCGAGGTAGTCAGGGTCAGGCCGGTGAGCTGGAGGAAACCACCCACGGCCATGACCCCGACTAAAGCCCCTTGCCGCCGTCGGACAGCGTGGAGACCCGCGGCGACGAGGAAAGGGAAACACATCGCTATCATCCCACCGGCCACATTCGGATGTAGCGTGTGTACTCCAACGAGGAGTGACGGCCGTACCGCCATCCAACGTAATCCAATTCGATTCAGACTCTCCACTTTTGCCGGTAGGGTTTGCCAATCGTGGGTGAAGAGAAAATAGAGGGCAACGGCCGTGCCAAACAGAGCGAGCGCAGCAGCAACCGGCCAGAGGTTTCTTAGTTTCTGCCCGGCAAGGGCATAAAAGAGAAGGACAGCACCGATGATGAGCCAAAATTTATTCCAGGTGATCAGTGAGTTATGGGCTACCGTTGCGCCGATGGCAGCGGTGAGCAAAAAGAGGACAAACAAGCTGTCAAAGCGGGTACGGCGGATAGGAAATTGGCCGACGGCAACGCGCCCCAACCAGGGGAGGAGGGCGATGAGCAACGGCCGCCAGCCCAATTCGCCGCGGCTGACATACCATAGAGCGCAGGCAATAGCAACACAACCCAGATCGGTCAGCGCGTACCAGCGACTGTTTACCAGCGTCCCCAGGTCAGCACGCGCATGGGGGGTTTGTCCAGGTTGTTCAGAAAGAACGGTTCGTGTCATGCTAACCGGTGGTAGCAACGGGTGCGCCGGTATCGGTGGAGACCCAGCTTAGATGTTGGAAGCCGACATTCAGCGCGGAGCGCAATGTCGAAGGGTCGGAAAGCAACATCTTCAAATAGGTAAATATGGGGCCGGGGCGGAAGGCCCATTCACGGAAGGCGCGGCGTTGCCAGTAGAGCAGACGTTCGGCCGATAGTCCCGGATAGTCCAGGACTGTTCCCTTGTCCATGTCCACCTGTTCCCAGCGCGTCCCCGGCCGGAACCAGTCGTTCTCCACCACCTCAAAGAAGAAAGGCGTTCCCGGATAAGGGGCGGCGACATGGAAGAGGGCAATGTCTAGCGGCAGCTTTTTGGCGAAATCAATCGTCTGGCGGATGGTCTCTTCCGTCTCGCCAGGGAGGCCAATGATGAAGTAGCCCCAGTTGCTAATCCCCGCCTGTCTGGCCCAGCGCAACGCTCGTTCAGCTTTGTCGGGGTAGGCTCCCTTGCGAGCGTGGCGCAAAATCTGCTCGTTGCCGCTTTCAATACCCCAGGAGATGAGCCAGCAACCCGCCTTCGCCATCACCTTCAACATTTCCTCATCCACATAATCCACGCGGCTGTTGCAGGTCCAACGAATGTTGATCTTCTCTTTAATCATCAACTCGCATAAACCCATCACCTGATCACGGTTGACGGTGAACAGGTCAGCGTACATGTGGATGTTGTTCATCCCCAACTTCTTCAGGATCCACAACTCCTCCATGATGTTTTCTGGGGTACGCAGGCGAGTGGAGTATTGGTAGCTGACATGCTTGATGCAGTAAGTACAACCGGCCGGACAACCGCGACTGGTGACGATGAAGGTAAATGGCCCTTTAATCATCGGCATCCGGTATTTTTCCAGCGGCAACAAATGGTGCAGCGGATGGGGCATGTCGCTCAGGTTTGAGAGGAACGGCCGCGTCAGATTAATCACTATCTCATCCCGGTGACGCCAGACCAACCCCTTGATACTGCTCATATTCACCCCACCGTCGGGCATAATCGCCGGTTGGTAGGTCGGGTCGTGGTCGTTGAAGAGTTTTTGGATGTGCGGCGGCCGTTGGTCAATCTTGCCTTCCAGATGATCGAGCAGATCGCGGATGGTCAGGTCGGGTTCGCCGAGCAAAATGAAGTCGAGGGCGGGATACGGCCGCATTGTCTCGCGCGGGATGGGGGTCACATGCGTGCCAAAGGCGATGGTTTTCGCCCCCCGTGCCTTAGCCAGGAAGCAGCCGTACATATCATTTTCCAGCGTGGGGGCGGTCACCTGGGTCAGGTAATATTTGGGTTGCAGCCGGTCGAGTTCGGCGACGAAAGCGGGCCAGCTCATGCGCTCGGCGTTGGCGTCAATGATCGCTATCTTATATTGTGGATGGAGCAAGGCGCCCATCTGTGCCAGCGACACTTGCGGCCAAACCATATTCTCACGAGTGCGGCGGCCGACGCGATGCTGGGTGCGAATCCATAGGCCGCCATCGGGCGTGGGTGGGTTGACCAACACAATGTCTACGGCCGTTTTCGGCCGCGCCGTTGCCAGCAATCCCTCGTGGACGATCTCGTCGGCGTTCGGAAAATCGGCCATCCGCAGCCGCGGAACACGTCGCGTGCCAAGATTCTCTTTAAGCGGGTCTTTAACTTTTTCACTCACGTGATGGTTTCTTCCTTTCCAAAAGCAGCTTTATACCTGCCACTTGCTATCTGCCACTTGACTCTGGCTCAACTCCTCCAACACACGCAAGACGATCCAGTAGATGACCAGTTGGATGCCCAATAAGATGAGCATCGCGCTACCCAGGCCATAAAGCCAGAGGCGGTTCATATCCCATCCCTGAATGCCGAGGATCATACTGGTGAAGGCTAAACCAAGACCGATGAGCGTGGCCAGAATACCCATCCAGCCAAAATGGTGATCGAGAGGTATTTTGAGCAGTGGGCGGCCGAACAATCCCTGGTGGATCGGCCGTTTGTGAAACAGCGAAACAAGATAGTTGAAGGTGATCCCCAGGGTGAAGAGGCTAACGCCGACCATGCCAAAGACGGAGCCGGTATAGAGCGTGATGACATTCCAGGAATTGAGTGTAGTGACGCCTTGCAAGCGGGCGACGACCAGCGCCAGCAGACAGAGCAAGCCAACCGCGATTCCACCCAGGCCAATCATGCCGAGGATACGGACAGGGTTGTATTGCAATGCCGTCCAGAGCATAGAGCGCAGAAACAAGGAGCCATCGTGGATGACGCTCAGCTTGGATCGGCCGACGCGCTCGCTATAGGGAATGGGCACTTCGGCCATCCGCACCCCTTCGTGAATGGCTCGTGTGCTCATCACGGGGGTCAGATTGAGACCATCGGGCAGCGGATAAAGCTGCTCCAAAACGTGGCGCTTGAAGACGCGCATCCCACTGGCGCTGTCGGACACTGATTGGCGGCCGACCAGCGACAGCAAGCGAGCAAAGAAGAGATTTCCAACCCGCCGGGTCAGAGGCATCTGGCTGGCAGCACCGGCCATGCGTGAACCAATCACCAGGTCTGCCCCATTGAGCGCAACAGTACACAACTGCGGGAAATACTCTGGTGGATAGGTGCCGTCCGCATCTAAGAAACCGATCAACTCGCCGTTAGCACGGCCGAAGCCGGTCTTCAACGCCGCACCATACCCTTTGTTCTGTGGGTGGCGAATGAGACGCACACCGGAGATGCTCTCGGCGATTTCGGCCGTTTTGTCACGCGAACCGTCATCCACAACCAGCAGTTCAAGCTGGCTGACGCCGACATCGGCCAGATATTGCCCGACTGACAAGACACGGTGGGCAATGTCGGCGATGCCGTTCTCCTCGTTATAAGCTGGAATGACAATAGATAAAGTCGTCATGGGCGTCTTGTTCCCCTCCTAGGAGTAAATGACGCGCTCCTGCTTGCCATGGCCATTCTGGCTATGCCCATCGGCCGCTCCCGGCTCAATGTGCTTGATAATTTTGGCAGGAACTCCTCCAACAACTGTGTGGGCTGGCACATCCCTGGTTACGACCGCCCCGGCGGCCACCACCGCGCCCTTCCCGATGCGAACCCCATCGGTGATAACGGCGCCAGCCCCCAACCAGACATCATCTTCGATGACAATGCCCTCGGCCGTGATCCCTTGTTCAACAAATGGGCGCTGGGGATCATCAAATACATGATTGACGGCGATGATTTGGGTGAAGGGCGAAGTATAGACCCGGTCGCCGATGGTAACGCCGCCTTGTCCGCGAATGATGGTGTATTCACCGATGAGGCTGTTGCGGCCGATCTTGATCCGCGAATGGGGCATGGAGCGAAAGTTGTAAACATGGAGCACGGCTCCATGCATCACAATGCTCTCCGTGCCAATCTCAATGCCGTTGGGACAGGCGTGGAGGTAACTCCCCTCGTCTAAATAAACACCGTGACCGAGGCGAATGTGATTGGCAAAACGCAAGCGGACGTTTTTCTCAATCGCCGCCCAGCCGTCCATTTGTAAAATTAGACGGTAGAGCAAGCCGCGTATGGCAATGCCAACAATCGTTGGTATCCAACCAATTAAGAAAAAGAGAGTCTGTTCGAGGAGATAACGGCCGCTGCTGGATGCCTGGCGCTGCAAATATAAGTTAACGCCGTGGCGTGCCGAAGACATCAGAATGGCTGTGAGTAGCTATCAGTAGCGATTAGAGTGGATAAACGGCGAAAAAGATTGGATGAAAAAGGCTGGTTGACGGAGTGGCTTGCAACTGGCTATCAATAATTTGGCGAATGGAACGTGGAAAGTATGCAAGCTCCGCCCTTACTCCAGTGAAGGCTGGATTGTGTATGAGTAGAAGCATATAGCGAGTGGCGAGCACGATGCGCGAACGGAAACCTTAGCTTAAGGGCGTTGCGACGCTTTCGCCATGCGCGTTGTCTGAACGTGATTTTCGACCGGCCTGGATATGACTGGAACTCAAAAAACTACAGGATTATTTAGCCATCCAGGTAACGTCGGCTGAAATGAAATCTACAATGCGCTCGTTACATATTGACAAAACAATCTATGAGCCTGGAACTGCTTGGCTTCCCTTATAAGCCAGTAGCGACGACTGTCTTAACCCTGCCTATCTTACACGATTCTCTTACAATGATCCTTACGTTTATAGCGGTAAAATGGGCCGAACTTTAAATTTTAACACCTTTTTTACGGCCGACAGAGCCAATAAAAGTTAGCCCATCATTAGCTACCGAAAGACAACCGAGGCAAAGATGTTGTTGGTTCCCGTAGGCATAATCGTGATCAGCCCATTGCCAACATTATCCGTCTCGGATGACTCGACAATATCATTTTGGCTGTCAATCACTGCCCAGAAGGAATAAACGCCTGCCTCCAGGTCACTGACCTCCATGGTAATCTGGTGGGTGCTGCGATTCCAGGCACAGCCATTAACGGGGGCGTTCTCGGCCGCCGGATCAAACACGACCGTAGCCAAAACTTGAGTCAGCGCAGCGTCGCCGTATAGGGTGATTTCAAATGGTTCCGACACAGTGGCCGTCCCATTGTTGAAGAAGTGGATGGTCAAATTGACTGTAGCGGTTCCGCCCGGCTGGTCAACCTGACCGTTACCGCCGCTGATTATTCCAATAGCTAGATTAGCGGCCGTTGGTTGCGACATCACAAATGCCTGGAACGCCTGCCCTAAGAGGGTCAGCGCATCCTCACTCCCTGCTGCAAAATCGTCATAGTTTTGCAGCAACAAATTACTCGCCCCGCCTGACCAGTGGGGTAAGGTGATCAGGCTATACCAGTTCCACTGCTGGACAAGACGATTTCCATCCAACGGAAAGCCCAGTTCTTCATCTATGGCCTCGCTGCTCTCCAACCAGTTAGCAACCGCATGAAAGAACGCCAGCACTCGTTCAGGTGTAAAGCAATTGCCTAACTCATCGGTAATCGCACAAGCCTCAGAATCCGGATCATCAAAGGGGTAGAGCAGGGTTAGCTCACTCAGGATCAGTGGCTTCTCTTGTTGTTGGTGTTCCTTCATCCAGGTGCGAAAGGCCAACAATTGCTGGATAAACAGGTCCAAATCATCATGTTCCGCCACACATATGACGTCTGGGTGAGGATCAACATCGGTGTGGGAAGGCGGGCACAACGCCGGGTTTCCACCGGAGGAAAGCAGAGCCAACGCCGGATCGGTGCCAAGCGCAATTTTGCCGTCGGCGTCTGTTCCAGCGGCCGTCTTTTCAGCCAGGATATTGAGATGGATGGTCCACACATCAACCGGCATGGGAACGCCGTAGAAAGCAAGATAGGTATCCCAAACGATGTCCAGATATTGCAAACGGCCGGGAGTCGCCATTGATAGTGCGCCTACTGCCACATAGGCAGTGGGGTCGGCTCGCTTGATAAATTCGTAGGCTTCGTGATAGGCGTGGGCATAGACATCAGGCATGGTATTGTCTTGAACGCTGTTTGCCACATCCGGCTCGTTGCCGACGATAATCAGCGCGCCGGGGTTATCACGCAATACCTGTCCTAAACCGGCATCGGTCAATGGCGGCGTAAAGGTATAGGTCGGCTGGCGCACGCCATTGACAATGTCTTGCCGCACACGAATCATATAGACAAAGGTCACATCATCGGGCGTTTCAGAGCCGACGTCATAGGCGTGGTAGTTTTGAAACCACCCTGCCCCCAACGTTGAAATCCACTGTTTGGACTCGGTAAAATCGAGTCCGGGTGGATCGGTAAAGTTCAGTAATTGAGTAACCCCAAAGCGGCAATTGACGCCGTTAATCACAGTGCTTTCTTTGCCAGCTTGCAACGGAATAACTGATAACAAAGCGGTGATCAGTACCAAAGCGAAAACGACCGCAGCCAACGCTGTTTGCCAAAGTCTTGATTCCTGTTTAACCAACATGCTAACCCCCGTCTAATACGGAAACAGGTGTCCAGACAATATTACACGCGGCAATGGTAGTTGCTCCCCAAGGCGAGTAAAAATGACTTGGACAACGAGCGAACGCCTAGGATAATCTCCCTAGATGGAGATTGTGCACATGATAACTTAAAATTGGGACTCAGGCAACCATCAATTTTCACGTATACGTTATACATCATGCTGAACCGATCCTGACCCGCTTCGGCCGCCTCGCGGCCGAAATGGGCTTGCTAGCGTTTCGAGCATAACCATAACTTCACCGGCGAAGAAGTAGCAATCGCCTGGCAACGGCCCGAAGCATATGGATATACACACATGTTGCCCTGGCTAACTTGCCCTATCGCCGGACGGTCGATAGTCCCCTATCCTGCTCGACGCGCGGCGGCAAGCAGCGCCGCCTGCCGTCCAACCACATCGAAGCAGTCGAGCTGGTTTTCACGCATCAGGCGTGTCGCGTAGGCCATCGCCTCGCGCTCATTCATCAATCCATCGTCCACCTCAGCCTCTAGCGCACGGGAAAGCCACATGCGGGCCTGGGCGGCGTAGGCGACAACCGCCGACGGCCGCCAGGCATCCCCACCGAACGCAAACACCTTGTTGGACGGCACGGCGTGGATGGTTCGCCGCAACATGTCGCAGGCGCTATAGGGATCGATGCTCCAGGCCCAGCACATATCAATATAGACGTTGGGGTAGTGCTTGGCGATGGCGATCAACTCGTTGCTGTACGGGTAGGCGTTGTGCATCAGCACAAAGCGTGCCTTTGGATAGCGCATCAACAGCCCACACAGATGTCCTGGACGAATGCGCTCGACCGGCATCCGTCCCGTGCCAGCATAGTAGCCGGTGTGGATCTTAAACGGCAGGTTGTGGACGATGGCTTGCTCGACGCCACGGGCCATACACCAGTCACCCAGGCAAAGACGCTCACTTTCGCTCAGCGCCTGCCCACTGAGATGGCGCAGGAGCGCACGCTCGGCATCGGCGTCGCTGCGCTCCTCCCACAGCAGCGTGCGTTCATAAACGTGTTGTGACTTGACGGCGATGGCGAGTGGCCCATGCGTGGCAAACAGCGCCTCGATGGCGTGACGCAGACTTTTGATTCCCTCGACTGCTATGCCGACCGCGTCGTATACCGCAGGCGCGTCAATATGGCCCCGGCAGAAGCTCGACCACGACAGATCGGAGAGGAAGAAGTCAGGGCCAGCGGGGTCCGGCGGACACTCCCAAAGGTAATCGTCGATCTGCACATGGTCAAGGTTGGCGACATCGCGGAGTAAGCGTAGCCGCTCGCCAGGCTGCCGCAGCTCCCGGTTGCGAGCCTGAGCCGCCTCAAGTTGCGCGGCCGTCAGTTCATCGATCTCCGCAATGCCGTAGACCTGGTGTGCGAGGAGGCGCACAGCTTCGCCATAGCCGGTGTGGCGGCAGCGTTGCCACGCGTCGCGCACGCCCGCCAGCCGACCGGCGAGGTCGGGGTCAGATGCGTCGAGCAGACGCCGCACGGCTTCCTCGCTTGCCCCTGCCACCAGCAGGTCCGCCTGGATGTAGTTGTCGAACAGGTCTTGAAGCAGGTCAGGTCCCCCCTCCACAAATTCCTGCTCGCTGGGAAGGTGCTCATGGGTATCAATCAGACGGGTTTGGGCGATGTGCGCGGCAAGAGGACTCATCTTCACTCCTTTTCGTGTATGTTGAGTGTGCTCCCAGCTTCGTGCTGTCCCTCGATGGTAACACGCTCATTGTCAAAGTGTATAACAGGCTCTAGCCCACTACAAACAACGTTATCCCAGTACATAGGCATGGTATGCCATAGACATAGTGGGCGATTCACTGCTATCATTGCCCTATGCAGCGTCGTGCATTCTTGCTACTGCTTGGTGGATTATTGGCCTTCAGTCTAGCCTATTTCGCGATCAACACCGATGTCGGTTCCGACCCCAAGCTCACCCTGGTGGTCTCGCAGGTGCTGTTTGAAAGTGGCAGCCCGTTCCTCAATCCCTACACGAATGATGAACTACTCGGCCGTCCCTTTGACGCTTACCTAGCCGATGGCACCATTCTGGAAGCAAACGGCCGCTACGTCCACTACTTCCCCCTCGGCCCCTCCTTGCTCTCGTTCCCCATTGTAGCCATTGCCCGCAGCCTCGGCGGCGACATGCGAACGGCCGACAACTATGCGCTACAACGGCTGCTGGCGGCCGTCACCGTCGCCCTGGTCTACTGGCTGGCCTTCGCCCTGGCTCGCGCCTATCTCAATTTCCGCACAAGCTTTGTCCTGTCGCTTGTTGTTGTCCTCGGCAGCTCTCTGATCAGCACATTGGGAACCGCGCTGTGGAGCCACAACTATGCCGTTCTCTGCACAGGTGGGGCGTTGTTGCTGATTGTACGCCAGCAACAAGGTAAATCGGCCTCGCTTTATCCGGCGATGCTCGGTCTATTGTTGTTTCTCTCCTTCCTCAACCGGCCGTCGTCCGTTGCTTTTATCCTGCCCGTGTTGCTCTATCTTCTCGGCTACCAGCGCCGCGCATTCGCCATTGCCGCCTTGACCAGCGGGGGCTTGCTCCTCGGCTATCTGGCCTGGAATGCCACGGCAACCGGCTCCCCCCTGCCCAGCTACTTCTCGGCCGCTCGTCTACAGGCGGAGCGTGTGCCGCTGTGGGTGGGCGTCGTCGGCAACCTAATCGCTCCATCGCGGGGCTTGTTGGTTTTCAGCCCCTTCCTCTTACCCGTCATCGCCGGGTACGTGCTCTATGGGCGCAAGCTGCTCCGATTGCCGATTGTCTGGCTCTGCCTGGTCTGGTGTGCGTTGCAGCTTGTAATTATCGCCAGGGCTGCCAGTTGGTGGGGAGGATGGTCATTTGGCCCCCGTTTGCTGACGGACATTTGGCCGGGGCTGATTGTATTGATCGCCATCCTCTGGGCGTTTCTCCTGGAAGCGGGACAAACAAAAGCCAATCGAGCCTTCGCCCGAAATTTCGCCTATACCTTCCTGGCGCTTGGCACGTTAGCGGCCGTTCTGCACATCGTCCAGGGACTCAACAGCATACCGGCGTCACGCTGGAACGGCTACATCACTCCCGTGCCGCCCCCGTCCTCCGGTACGCTGTTCGGAGACCTGTTTAACTGGCGTTATGCCCAACCACTCGCCAGCAACGGGATGCTGTGTGCTATCGAACGCGACGCCGTTGTGCGTTATCCACAAGACAAGCTACCCATTAGACAAACCTTGTTAGGGGAAACACTCTGGGCGGTGGAGGGCCTCTCACGTTGGGGGTTGCCGCGAGATGCCAACGCGCTTGTGCCAGATGGGGCAAACGGCCCATCAGCCCCCACGCTCATTGGCACAGCGGCCGAACACAGCTTCTTGCCGGTTGTTACCGTTCCTGGTGGTTATTCCGCATTTTACCTGGGATGGTCAGCGCCCGATCGTTACGGTGATGAGCTTGAGATTCGCTGGTCACACTGCCGGAAAACGGAAATTTGGCTAGATTTGGAAACGGAAGCCAGCCAGGTTGTGCTGGAGATAACCGGTCTGACCAACGGCCGCCAGGATGTCGAAATTGGGGTTAACGGCCAAGCGGTGGGAGTTATGAGCTGGGGCGACGAAGTGCAAACGCAGGCGATTACCTTCCCCGCCGCGCTGTTGCGCCGGGATGGGCTGACCCATCTGGAATTCTCCTTTCCACAGGCCCATTATCCCAACTGGCGCGATCAACGGCCGCTTGGTCTGGCACTGGTTAAGCTTAGCCTACACGAGTCCGTCGCCGGCGAACCTGTTCAGCCCGTTCCATCCGCCGAACCGGCCGCTTACCCACCCTAGCGGCTGGCTTGCCAGAGCGATTCGATGGCGTCTAACATCGCGGAAGGGTCGCGGCCGATCCGCAAGTGATAGGCGTGTGCGCCCTCCAGCAAGCGTTCAATACCGGCGAGGTTTCGCTCCCAGACAGGCCAACTGTCATAGAAAAGGCTGTTTTGCATCACGGCCGCCCAAACCGCCTCGGCCGTAGCGGGTTGCCACACCGTCTCCGGCTTCGCTTGCCGCTCCAGCAGGCATAAGGTCACCGCTCCGGCACTGACCGCCTCACTGACACAGTAACGGGGGTCTATCTGCGCCAGATCAACGACATACTTCGTCTCATTCCGTACCCGCTCCGCGCGGACGTGCGGCCGAAAGTGCGGAAAAGCCGCCAGCATATCCTCGCGTAACTTGATCCGTCTGGTTGGAAAGCCAGCCAGCACAGGTGGGGCTGGTGGACGGGGTTCGGGAACGACATGCACCATGCTGTCCGACACAAGCGCGAAGCCCCCCTGCACCAGATGCAAGGCCGTTGTTGATTTACCTGTGTTGTGGGGGGCCATCAGCAAGAGTACGCGGCCGTCGCGCACCAGGCAAGAGGCATGGAGCATGGCATAGCCATTGGCAAGGCAGAAGTTGAGCAAGATCGTATTCAGCACGACCTGGGAAAACAGTTGCGGCCGCGCGGCCAACGCCTGATCAACGACCACACTTGCCCGCCCGGCCGCTAAATCAGCATGGGCATACCCCCACCGGCCAAGCTGCATCGAAATCCAATCCCCCTGACCAGTATAAACAATCTGCTGCGTAATCCTTTCGACCTGCGCTGCTTCCGGCAATTGCAGCGAACGGACGATCACTTGTATTTTGAAGGCCGGTAATGATGGTGATATGAGTGGCACGGTGGAGAATTGTGGGCTGGAAAAGTCAACGGCCGCCAGGACCCCCTCATCATTACTCTCTAGCTCCACCATCCGGCCGAAGATGTTGAAGGATCGCCCATAGAACGGCCGCTCATTACGCCGCCCCCAGAAATCTTCTAATTGGGCTTGATAAGCTTCATAGAGTCGGAATTTGTCGCTCATTTTGATGCGCTACTTGTCGATGCCACCGGCAGTTTAGGACGAAGCCAGAAACGATAGAGCAAAGCCCCGATCAATGCCGCTGCCCAACCACCGGCGAGAAAGATGAGTACCATCTGCAAGGGGTTCGCCCCTAGCGCTTGGTACAGGGCAGCCTGGAGCAAGAGGATTGCCACCAGGGCCAATGAATAAGGCCACGGCCGGGTAGCGAGGAACAGGTTCATCCACACGGCCGCCATCCCATAACCAATCATCCCCACACCCATCCAGCCCAGGAGCGGGCCGCCCAGCTCATACGCCTCACCAAATATCAGCGAAACAAGCCACTCACCCCACAGGAAGTAGAGGATAGTGAGCAATGTTGTCGTGGTGACAATGAGCGCCAATGCCCTGGCTACGGTGCGGTCCGGCAGTTGGTTTCGCGCCACCTGTGCGGCCACGCGCGGGTATAGCACCACCAGCACAGCCCCCGGCAAGAGCGACAGAACGCGGCGCAAGACGACGGCCGAAGCATAGCTGCCGGAGATGGCGGCCGAAAAGGCGCGGTTGGCGAAAATGACGTCCAGATTGAGCAGGGTCATGTAGGCCAGATAGGCCAGGAAGGCGGCCACCGACAGTCGCCACCCTGCGCCGAGTGAATCACGCGCGGCCTGACCGGCGGCCGGGGAACTCGGCGTCCAAACCCCTATGCCCAGTAGCAGCAACCCCATCGCCAGCGCGACCAGCGCAGCCATTGGCATCGTTGCCACTGCTGCCACCGCACCGCCACCCCAGGCCCCAACAAACAGCAGCACAAACAACAAGCGGGTAACGGCATAGGCGGAACGTGTCAGGCCGAAGGGGATAAATCGCTCTTGCCCTTGCAACATGCCGCTGACCACCGGACGGACAAAGAGAAAGAAGAGCATCAAGGCCGCCAGGGTCATGGCCGAGGCGGGGACCTTTAGCCAGCCAGCCACCACCTCGCGGCCGAGCCACAAGGCGGCCGCCAACGCCAGACCGATGAGCGAGCTATACCCCATATAGAGCCGAAAGAGCGCCCGTTGCTCCCCCTTTGCATCCTCCCGCCCGCTCGCCTCCGCCACATAACGAGCCACCACCGGCTGGAAGACGGCAAATGCCGTGCCGACCATCAGAAATAGAGCGTTTATCGTCTGGACAATCGCAAAATCCCCCGGCGTCAGCGTGCGGCCGATAAAGACATGAAATAGATAGTCAACAACGTTGGCGATTCCATCCACCGCAAAGAGGAAGAGGGTCTGCAAGGCAGTGGACGTAAGCAGGCTCGCACCAAGTAAGGCGCGGGCAGGCCCCAGCGATGTGGATAGGCGTGGCAGCAGCGGCGCGGATTTCAAGATTCGACGTCCAGGCGATTAAAGAGGGATGTAGATTCGTTCATCCTCTTCAGGCGACGATAGCGCTCCCAGGTGAAGTAGAGGGTGTCAACGCCTAGCCTGGCATATTGGCCGGTGGCGCGGACGGCGTGGGCAGCGGCCGTCAATAGTGATCCACTCCCATAACGGCGGCGCAGATAGTCGCGGCGCGGGAAGAGGTAGCCAGCGAGATCGAGAACGCGGATCGGCCGCAAAATAAAGGCCCCATTCGTCACCAGCAGAAACTCCCACAGCTTGCTCGGCTCCTCCCCCAAATAGGTGGCCGTCTCATACTCGACGATGCCATCCATCGCGCGGCGGGTCAAGCGGCCGGGGACGGAAACCGGCAAGTGCGCCAGCACCCATTGCGGGACCGGCGTCTGCAAATAGCGTTGGCAGATACGCAGGACGGAGCCGATGATGTCAACCGTGCCCCCCGCCTCGGCCAAAGCGATCAACTTCAACCAGTCGAGGCGGTCCGCCCACTGCTTCACCACTTCCGCCACATCCAGATAGTACATCAACATCCCATCGGCGAGGATGATCCGCTGGATGTCGGGGCGATCAACAGCGGCCGGTAAGTAGACGGCGTGCTTCACCAGATGGATAGACAGACTGAGCAGCAGATCGGGTAGAGACAAATCCAGCACCGGCTCGCCCAACAAAGTACCAGGAGTAGCCCGATCCATCATCGCCCCATAATCTATCGTCTGCTGCGTCAGCGGGTGATCAAGCGCCCAATGAATCTCAAACCAGATTTTCAGATCGGGCGTGCAACGCTGCTGGTGCAGATGATGGCGTTCATAGTAAGCATCGTCCATCAGGTTGGGCCAATAACGGCCGATCCCCATCTCATCCAAAATCTCCAGGCTGGCTTGCACGTCTGCATCGCGCACCAGCAGGTCAATGTCACCGCCGGGGCGCATGGCCGCATTGCCATAGACGTTGACCGAGACGGACAGCCCCTTCAGCACGACCGAGGCCACCCCGCGCCGGGCAGCCTCTCGCAGATAACGACGCAAGGCGACGGACATCTCGTTGGCGTTTCTTTGCAACCGTTGGGCGTCTTCTTCCAGCCCAAGCCGCGCTTGTGGCGGTAGTTGCGCCAGCAGCCCTCGCGCCTGGAGAACCTCCCAGAGCATGGTCTGCATTCGATTGCTACGGCCGATCGCAATCACCCGCTCCCAATTCAGATCGGGAGGGATGTGCAGCGCGGCCGGATCGCGCCAGCCATTGGCGCAGTCCCAGAGGAACTGTTCTTCCGCCGTCAGCTTTGACTTAATCTTCATCACTATACTTCCTCGGACTTCGCATTTGCATCGAATTTACGCGAAAATAGAGCTAAAAATTCGCGTAAATTCGTGTCGCAAAGTTTGCGCTAATTCGTTGCTAATATATCTTCACCGCCTAAGCCCTGCTTCCCTTTAGCGCAACCCCGGCTCAAGTCTGCGCTCTAGTGCATAGGCGATCAGCACCAGGCTCAGGATGGACAAAGAGATCATCAATCCGGCCGGGACCACCCACCACTTCCACGCCTCACTGAGAAAGACCCCACTGCTGCGGGCAAAGTAGAGCGTTGTCCCCCAACTTTTGGTGGCCGGATCGCCCAGACCGAGAAAGCTCAGGCTGGCTTCGGCCAAAATAGTAGCGGCCGCCAGCATCACAAACTGCACCAAAGCCAGGGCGCGAACGGCCGGCCACACATGCCGCAGAATGATCTGCCCGTCGCCGCTGCCGAGCGCCCGCGACGCTTCGACATAAGGGGTGTTGATGACCGCCAGCACGCGCGAGCGGATCAGGCGGGCTGGAATCGCCCAGGAGACGAGAACCAGGATGAGGATGATATTACGCTGCCCCTGGCCCAAATAAGCGCCGAGGAGGATCACCAGCGGCAAGAATGGCAGCACCAGCACCAGATCGGTCAACATCAGGATGATGCTGCTGAGCAAATTGGAGTAGTAGCCACTCAGCAAACCGGCGACAACGCCGATGGTGATGGCCAGGACGCTGACGCTCAAGCCGGTTGAGAGTGAGGCGCGAGTGCCATAGATGATTTCGCTAAACAAATCCTGCCCGATATCGTTTGTGCCGAGAAGGTGATCGCCGCTCGGCTCCAGGAAGGGACGGCCGACCATTTCCGCCGGGTCATAAGGCGTAAACAGTTGCGGGGCAATGGCAAAGGCCGCCAGCACCGCCAACATCCCGACACCAACCAGCCCCACCAAATCATAGATACGTTGCGACAGGCGCGGCTTCACTTTTGTCGCCCGTGTCTGCTCCGCTGGCGGCCGAGCCACGCGCTCTGCTTGCGCCGATTGCAGCGTCATCTTGTGCCCCTCCGCACACGCGGGTCTAAACGGCTATAGAGCAGGTCGGTGAGCAGATTAATGGTCAGCACACCCAGCGTGAACAAGAGAAAGCCCCCCTGCAACAGCGGGTAGTCGCGGCTCTTGACCGCCTCAAACATCATATTGCCCAGGCCGCGATAATTAAAGACCGTCTCAATCAGCAAAGCGCCGCCCAGGAGTTGGCCGAAATCGAGGGCGATCAGGGTGATGACCGGCAGCAGGGCGTTACGCAGCGTATGCTTGTATAGCACCCGGCGTTCCGACGCCCCTTTTGCTCGCGCAGTGCGGATATAGTCGGCGCCAATCTCCCCCAGCATCGAGGTACGCATGATGGCGAATGCGGTGGGAATATAGGCTAGCGCCAGCACGGTGATCGGCAAAACGGCATGCCAGAGGACGTCCACTACCCCCGGCCACCCTTCAAGGCGCGGGAAGGAGTAGGAGTCGCCCACCGGCAACCACCCCAAACTGACCGCGAAGACGGGGATCAGGATCATCGCCAGCCAGAAGGGGGGGATGGAGCGCAACGCGAAGAATCCGGCGACCAGGCCGAGATCGCTGAGACGGCCGTGCCGCCAGGCCGACCACGCCCCTAACGTGCAGCCGATGGCTACGGCGATCAACAAACTCGTCCCAACCAGGAACAATGTCCACCCAAAATGCTCGCCCAACACTTCCAGCACACTGCGCCCGCCGCTATAGCGGTAAGATTGCCCCAGGTCGCCCCGCGCTAACTGTCCCAGATAGGCCAGGAACTGTTGCCCAATCGGCAAGTCCAGCCCGTATAGCTGGCGTAGCTCGGCAATTCGTTCCGCCCCCATCTGGCGCACGGCGTTTCCGGCGATCAACGCCAATGGGTCGCCGGGCATGGCGCGGGGCAGGAGAAAGTTCAAGGTGAGTGCCAGCCCCAATGTGACGATATATTTGAGCGGCCGTCTCCAGGCAGTGAAGAGAAGCTGTCCAGCGTTGTATCGTCGGGTTGCGGCCGTCGCGGTCTGCGCCGGTTCTCCCTGCTCAAAAGGTTCGCTGATGTTCATACGGCCGCCAACCCCCGTAGTCGTTCTTCCAATACGGCAAACATATGGTCCCAATAGATTCGTGGGGCCGACCCGGCGGGGAAAGGATGCCGGTGTCGCTCGTAGGCAACGGGGATGAGCCACAGCGCGAACAGCGCGTCGGCATACTGTTGAACGGCCTGACGCTGCTCAAGCGGGGGCAGCGTTCCTTCCAGGCGTTGTCGTTCTTGCCAATAAATATTCAGCATCTCGGCGCGATCAACATGGCGCGTGTTGCCAAACGGCTGCATGAATATATAGGCCAGGTCCATCTCCGGCAGCCCCCAACCAACCATCTCCCAATCCACCAGGACGACATCGGGCGTGATTGCGCCGGGCGCGGCCGTGCCGCCCACCCGCAGCCCGATATTTTGTGGTGCGACATCGTTATGGAGCAAGGAGACCGGGAGATTGGCGAAGGTCTGGATGTCGGCAACTACCCTTTCCACCAGACGCTCGATGCCGGAAAATGGCCGCTCCTCCCCCCATACCCCCGCTTCGACCAGATAAGCAACCTTTCGCGGTATGTCGGCCGCTTGCGCCCGGACTCGCTCTTCATAGCGGGGAAAGAGCCACTCCGGGGTTTGGCAATCCGCCATGATCGAATACCCCTGCACATGCAGTTGGGCATAGGCCCGCATCGCCCGGCCCAGTTCCTGCCGCTTCCATACGTGGTCGGTGGCAAAAAAGCGGTGGGTTGCGGCCACGTCCTGAAGGAGGACAAGCCCATAGTCACTATCCGGCTCCGGCCCGGCATAGACGACTTCGGGCAAGGCGAAGGCCAGCCTATCCGCCCATTGCCGGTAAAACTCAAACTCGCGGCGGTAGCCTTGCACATCCCCGTCCCACTCTGGCGCGATCCGCTTGGCGATCAGCGTGGGCGGCTGGAAAGATGCACCTCTGTCGTAATCCAGGGTCAGGCGGTAGACGGCCGCCGGGGTCGCACTATGCTTAAGTGCATCAGCGCGAACGGAGCGCAGGGTAGGGCCAAGCAGCTTCCGCAATCGCTCCAGCGGAAACCCAAACCCCTCCCCTTCGCGAGGAAAAGAGCCGCCAGTCGCTTGTGAATAGGCGGGCTGGCGGCCCGGCGTTCGCTCTCTAATCGGGGAGTGCATCCTCTGGCAAGAACGACCAGATCGGCACAATGCCCGTGCCATTGAGATAGACCCACTCATCGTAGGCTTCAGGTCGATAGGCGAAGTTGCCGCCCGGTGACATCAGCGAGATAAAGGGCAGCGTCTCCGCGATCCGTTCTTGAATCGCGGTGGAGGTCTCGGCCGTCACCGCCGGATCGGGATTGCTCACCAATTCATCGAGCAAGACATCCATCTCTGGATCGCCGATACCGGTCAGGTTGCCCCAGCCGACGCCGCCAAAGTCGCTGTGCAGCAGCCCAGGCACAAAGCCTTGCTGGAACTGTGGCCCGCTGGACCAGCCCCAAATCGCCATGTCATAATCGGGGTCGGGGACAGCGACGAAGTTGGGCCAGATGAATGTCACCTCGGTATCAATATCCATGCAACGCTGCGACGCCCCCAGCCCCACATCGCCCAGCCAACCGGCGATCAGTTCCGTGGAGCGAACTTCTACCGGGTTATTGATGTCACACAATATCTCGAAGCTCGTCGCTTCGCCGTCAAACTCTCGCACCCCATCCCCATCGGAATCGGTCAGACCTGCGCTATCCAGCAGAGTCATCGCTTCTGCGGGGTCAAATTCCCCCTCAATGTTGATCGCCCAGGGCAATTCGGGGTGATACCAACTCAACGGTAGCTGGACGCCCTGCCCCAACAGCACGACATCAACGAGCGTCGCCGCATCAATGGCCTTGGCCACTGCCTGGCGCACCTCTGGTTGATCAAAGGGAGGACGAGAGCCGTTGAGATAGAAAATGTAGTTGAAGAAGTCGGAACCGGCGGCGAGTTCGATGTTGGGATCGGCCGCCAACTGCTCCACCTGGGCCGGTGGCACAGAGGACATGACCGCGTGCGCTTCGCCGGTGCGAAGCTGGTTAAATTGCTGGGTGCGGTCTTTGACAATCTTGGCGATGATGTTCTCTACCTTGGGCCGACCGCGGAAATAGTCTGGATTGGCTCTGAAAGTGTAAGACTCGCCGGGGACTACCTCTTCCAGAAAGTACGCCCCTGTGCCGATCATCCCCTGGAACTGGCTTAACTCGCCGCTGACCGGCTCTTGATCGCGCCAGATGTGTTCGGGCATGATGTAGGCCGAGGCCAACCCTTCCGGCAGGAAGAAGGGGTTGGCGGCCGAAAGCGTAATCGTCACCTCATGCTCTCCCGTCGCCTCAATTGTATCAACTGTCATCAGACCGGAGGCGCGGGCGGCGTCAATCAGGAAGCGATAGCTGAATACCACGTCCTCGGCCGTAAATGGTTCGCCGTCGTGCCAAACCACATCGTCGCGTAACTGAACAACCCAGGTCAGACCATCCTCACTGGCGGTATAGTCCGTCGCCAGGACCGGGGTAACGTCGAGCGATGGCGTTCGCGCAAAAAGCGGATCATAGACCCAACCGATCAAATAGTAGCCGATAAAGGTATTGAAGTTGGCCGGTGTAATCGGCCCTTCGTCATTATCGAGCAAGACGATCAGCGGATCGGCCGACTCTCCGGCGGGTTCCTCGGCCGCTTCGTCAGCTTCCTGATCGGCGGCCTCAGTCGGGGCGGGTGACTCGGTATCAACACTGGACTCAGTATCAACACTGGCTTCAGGGTCCACGCTGGCTTCCGGCGTTGCCGATTGGCATGAGGCCAACCCGACGGCCGCTATGACCATCATAATCAACAGAACGAGCAGTATTCGTGTTTTCATATTCAGTTTTATTACCTTTGTCGGCCACATATAACTGGTGGGTTAGATAGATTGAATCAAATGGCGATTATAACAAGCGACGTGAATAGAGCCAATACAGAGCGAGAGCGTGTCAAAAGATTTTTGGGCCTTGTAACGCCTACGCTCTTTCCAACACCGCCCGATCCCAATTGCCTCTCTCCGCGGCCGCCTCATACGTCGTTTGCAAAAAAGCCAATAGCGTCTCGTCTGGGTTGTCGGCCGTCCGCACGGCCTCATAAGGCAGGAGAAACTCCCCCAAGTCCTGGCTGAAATAAGCGGCCGCTGGTTGGACCGGCCAATCGCGAAAGCCCGCCGGTTCAGGGTAGGCATAGGCATAAAACATCGGAATAGTTTGAACCACTGTCATTCCGAGCGGAGTCTTCGGAGCGAGGAATCCCTTGCGATTTTGTTGACCAGCAAATTGATAGGGATTCCTCGCTCCGCTCGGAATGACGTTGCGATCACTTTTGAAACAGTATACTGAGGTTCTGTAAGATCCACGCAACTATGGAGCCATCAGGCCGGAACTGACATAATCACGATAGCGGGCGACCAGTGAGGTCGGGTGGCGTTGTAAAACGCCGTTGTCGTCAAAAGCAGCGTCCCACAAGCCCAGGTGCAGTAAATAATCTTCCAACGGCCGCTCCTCCACCCGATACGCCCAGTCGATCATCGTCATCATCGGAAACCAGGTATAGCCGATGGCCGGAATCCCCTCCTCGCGCACCCGCTTCACGGCGGCAATCGTCTCATCCATCCATTGGGCGCGGCCGTCCATATCCCGCCTGGCGCTGGTCTCCGTCACCATCAGTGGCAGGCGATACCGTCGCCAGGCGTCGCGCAACACGTCCGCCAGATGGTGGCCGGTCAGTTCGCCGCGCTTTTCAGGCCGGCCCTCCTCCCCCATCACCCACTCGCCCCCCGACCAGGGATAGAGGTTGACTCCCAACACATCCACCTGCTGCCCATGCCCCCGCAACCAGGCCAGATCATCGGCCGCCGCGCCATGCTCCAGCAAGAAGGGCGTCAGCAAGTGGTTGTCATCCATCCGGCCGGTGAACAGATCAAAGGCCAGAAAGGTCTGGGCAAAATATTTGTCCACTTCTCCCTGAAGGCGTTCATCTTCCGTCTCGATCCAACGCAACGCTTCCACCTGCACAAAAAGCGCGTCGGGGTCGGCCGCGCGCACCGCCTCCGTCGTCAAGACCATCCCCCGCACAATCGGCATTAAGACCTGCACCAACCCCTCTTCTCCAGTGAGATAAGGGGGCCACTGGCCGTTGAAGCCACAAAACTCCGCGTTGACCGTTGGCTCATTCAGCGGCGTATAGTAGCGTACCAAATCCCCATACCGCTCGGCGAACGCATGGGCATAATCAGCCACACGCTGGGGATAGTGCGGGTCAAGAAAGGATTGCTCTATCCACAGCGGCGTGCCATAGTGCATCAGGTCAATGATCGGCGTCAGCCCTTTGTGGTTGACCAGATAGTCCAGCACCTCATCCACCCAGCCCCACTCAAAACGCTCCGGCTGCGGGTTGACCCGATACCAGGGGACTCCCCAGCGGATGTGCGACACGCCCAACTCGGCCGCGCGGTCCAAATCCGCCTGCCACAACTGGTAATGCTGGGTCAGTTCATACTCTTCCAACGCCCTGAACCCCGCTTTCTCCTGCGGGATAAAGGTGTTCTCAATCCCTACCGCCCAGTAAAAATCATCTGGATTCATACTTGCCTCAAAAAATAGCTCACGCAAAGACGCAAAGAGCGCAAAGAAAAGCTTGGCGACCTTTGCGCCTTTGCGTGAGCCACTTCTCTTATCCGGTTATTGCTGTCACCCGCACCAGGTCAAAGGCTGCCCCGTGACGGCCGTATAAACCAACACGAGTTGGCGCATCACTCACCACAACCTGACCCAGCCAATGCCCATCCCAGGAAATCGCCAACCGCCCCTGCTCCTTGCGGAAGCGGAATTGTTGGTAAACGGCCGGATCAAAGTGTGCCGGAAGTAGAAAATGTCGCGATTCGGCCGCATCATCCCAATGCAGTCGCCACCCGTCTTCAAACCGCTCAATCGCTAACAAAGCGCCTGAACCACCTGAACCATCAGCCGCCAACGCCGGATAAAAACCATAGACACCTTCATCAATTAAACGAGCGTTGACCACCAACTCATACGATTCCAGCAACGCCCCTTTCCACGCCTTGCCCTCGCCCACACATATAAGCTGCCGGTCGCGGATGTGCCAGGCGGCAGACGAGTCATGCTGCCAACCGGCGTCGGCCGCCGTTACGTCCTCCATAAACAAATCCTCCCAACCAACCGTCACCTCCACACCGGCAAAAGTCGCCTCGCTCTGCTCAGCCGCCAGCACCAATTGCGTCGGGGCAACCGCTAATACCTCCTGCCAGCGCACTACCCAGTCATCTAGCGTAAACATCACCCTATGGCCGTCCACTTCCAGCCGCAGCAAGTGGTAAGCGTGAAAATCGTAGTCGTCTGGCAAGGCAACTTGTTGCTCTCGCCAGCCGGTCGTCTCTTCCCAGGTCAAGAAAAGTTGCTGCTGCTTTGGCTGCAAATATATCTCCAGCCCGCTTCGGCCGTCCGCTTCCAGCCGGACACCATAGCGGCCGTCGCGCGACGCTCCATTTGCCTGCACGCTAACTTCGGCAACAAAGGAGGGAACGCCCACCGAGATAGTATGTGGCGCGTCAACCCGCGCCAGGGCGATGGTCGGCCGCAGCGGGGCCGGTTGTGGCTCAACGCTGGGGCCAAGCACCATCATTCGCTCGCCCGCCCAATCCAGCGGATCAATCGCCAGCACACGCCCTTCCCCTTCCTGTTCCGTCACGTCGCGCCAACGATGGTAGACGCAATAAAGTTGGCGATTGTCCGGCCCGCGCACGACCGAATTGTGACCGGGGCCAATCACCTTGCCTGGGATGGTCCGCAGAATCGGCCGCACCGCCTCCCCATCACACGCTTGCGCCCACTCTTCGGCCGTATCCAACTTTTCCGTTGTCGCATACCCCACGCCATAGCTCTCGTTTTGCCAGTTGCCGCCGCTGAACATCTGGTAATAGCGACCCTTATGGGTTAGCACAAACGGCCCTTCCAGGGTATGCCAGCACACGCCACCCTTTTCCGCCCGCTGCGGATCATAGACATGCCAATCATAACAGGCGCGGGTGACAGGCTGCGGCCGTCTGGCAAGCGTGTCAAAGTCCAGCAGCCGATCCATCACCGTCCCCGTACCGATATGGCTGTGGTCGAGGAAGTCGGCGGCATAAAAGAGATAGCGGCGGCCGTCCTCGTTGGTGAAAACATGGGGATCAATCGCAAAGGGTTCCTGCGTCAGTCGTTGGCCGCTGTCCACAAAAGGCCCCGCCGGATGGGTCGCCGTCGCCACACGAATCTGCATCCGCTCCTCATTGCCCACGCTGTAATAGAGGAAGAAGCGGCCGTTGTCATACGTCACCTCCGGCGCCCAGTAACAGGGATGGTCGCTGGGCAACGCCTCCAACGCGCTACCTACCTCCCGCCAATGAACCAGATCAAGGGAGTGCAAAATGGTGAAGACACGGCCGTCGGCACGCAGCCCGGTACAATAAGCCCAATACTCCCCACAATACTTAAGGACAAAGGGATCAGGGAACGCATCGGCATAAACGGGGTTTGTGTAGGTTGCAGTCACTATTAATGGCTCACGCAAAGACGCAAAGTTCGCGAAGGTATAGTAGTTTATTGGTTTATTGGTCTATTGGTATCTTGGTTTATTCAACTTTCAACAGAGAAATACACGAATATACCAATACACCAATATACTTTGCGCTCTTGGCGCCTTTGCGTGAGATATTCACTCGCCTATGGCATCGGCTGGGGATCGGTTGTTGGGCCGGGGATAATCGGCCGACCGTCCTCAAAGGTCACCGGCTCAATCCGCAAACTGCGCTCACCGGCCGGATAGCCAACGGCCGTTCCCGTCCAGGCGTGGTAAGCCATCCATAAATGGCCGTTGGTATCGGTAAAGAACGCCTCGCCTCCTGGCCCCATCGCTCCATTGCCAAAAATGAACAGCGGTTCGTTCAATGGTTTTTCACATGGCCCGCTGACCGTCTCGCACACCGCATACCCCACCGCATACTCGTGACTCTCCCACCAGTTGCCGGAATAAAAGAGATAGTAGGTGTCGCCATCTTGGACCATCGCTGGATTCTCGATGAGCGGCCGTTCCCACGCCTGATCGCGCTGGACCAACTCCACCGGTTCACCTACCAGTGTCAGACCATCCGCGCTTAGCTCCTGCACCCACAACCCAACCGAATAACCACAGCAGTTGCCATCATTCTTCCAGAACAAATAAAGCGCCCCATTCTCATCCAGGAAAGGATAGGGGTCAATCGAGCCGCCCAATTCGGCCTGGCAGATGAATGGTTCGGCCGAGTTATCCGTAAATGGCCCTTTTGGAGAATCGCTCACCGCCAACGAAATACATTGCTTATCACTCGTTGTGTCGCGCGTGGTGTAGTAGAGCACAAAGGTATCGTCAATTTGGATCACCCCCGGCGCCCAGGTCAGCCCAAAATTAGGCGCAGCCCACGACGGCAGCGCCGGCAACACATTGCCCACCCACTCCCATTCACTTAAATTCGTCGAGCGCACGACGGGGATGTTGCTGTTTCGGGTGTTAGTCGAATAGGCGTAATAGGTGTCCTCCACGCGCAAGACATGGGGATCGGGAAAGTCGCTGTTGAAGACCGGGTTGTCATAGATCGGCCCCTCTGGCGTAGGCGGGATTTCCGTTTCCGCTGGTGGTTCCG
>CAYPHY010000016.1:47600-88753 GCA_964410625.1 uncultured Ardenticatenaceae bacterium
GGTGGTTCCGTCGCGGCCGGTGGTTCCGTCGCTGACGGTGGCTCCGTTGGGGCGGGCGGTTCTGTTGGTGCGGCGGCCGTCGGCGACGAAGGTTCGGCCGCGCTGCAAGCCGCCACTAGCACAACTGTAATCCCAAACAAAAGCATGTAGCACGAGCGTTTCAACACTTTAATAGGATACATGGCAATTACGCAACCCATTAACAGTTAACAATTGACCATTAACCATTAACAATTATCTACCCTTTCAACCCGGTCGTGGCGATATTTTCGATGATATACCGCTGCAACATGATATAGAGCAACAGTACCGGCAAAGTGATAATCACCGCCCCGGCCATCAGCTTGCCATAGTCGAAGTTATACTGCCCCTGGAGCGTCGCCAGCCCCACAGGAAGCGTTTGCAGTTCACGGGTGTTGCCCAAAATCAGCAACGGCCAGAGGAAACTGTTCCAGGATTCGAGAAAGGTGATCATCCCCAATGTCGCCAATGCCCCCCGCGAGATAGGAAGGATGACCGAGGTAAAGCGTTTCCAGGCCGTGGCGCCGTCAATGATCGCCGCCTCCTCCAGCTCCTTGGGGATGCTCTGGAAAAACTGGCGCAGAAAGAAAACGCCAAACACACCGGAAAGGCCCGGCGCAATCACCCCCTGATATGTTCCCAACCAACCCAGGCGGGCCACCGTCACAAAGTTAGGGATGAGGAACATAATCCCCGGCATCACCAGCGTCGCCAGCAACAGGCCAAATAGCAACTTTCGGCCGCGAAACTCCATCCGCGCATAAGCATAGGCCGCTAGCGAATCAATGATCAGGATTAACAAAGTAAAAAGCACCGCGATGATCAGGCTGTTGATAAACCAGCGATCGACCGGCAGCGTCGGGTCGGCAAAGATGGACTGGAAATTTTCCAGCGTGGGGTTGACCGGAATCCAATTCGGCCGTAACCACTCCTCGAAGGGCTTGATTGACGTAACCACCATCCAGATCAAAGGCAAGATAAAGAACAAGGCAAAGAGGATCAGAACGATATAGAAAAAGAGGCGATAAAGTGCGCCCGACCCAACACCTTTGCTCTCAACATGTTCCGTAGGGGTGTGCATGGTTGCCATAGATTACTCCTAAAGACCCAGTGGATAGTGGAGAGTGGAGCGTGACTAGTAGCTCGTTAACTACTCATCATTAACCACTAACCACTAGCCACTCACTGCTCCGTCTGTCCAAATAACTTAAAGTTGAGCGCGGTCAGAATGAGCAGCAGGGCGGCGATGAATACTGACATCGCGGCCGCGCTACCCATCTGGTTACGAATGACCCCCTCGATAAAGATACGATAGATCACCGTCTCCGTCTGCTGCAACGGCCCTCCCTTGGTCATCAAATAAGGCTGTCCAAAGAGATTGGCCGAGGCGATCAGCGTGATCGTGATCACAAAGACAAGCACCGGCCGCAACATGGGCAGAGTGACATAGAAAAATTGCTGGATTGGTCCGGCTCCGTCAATGGCGGCCGCTTCATACAGCGAACCAGGAATATCTTGCAACGCAGCCAGGAAGATGATTGTGTTAAAGCCGATTGTCCACCACACCGTGGCAATGGTGATCGCGATCCACGTCTCCGGCATACTGCTCAGCCAGTTAACGCCGGGCAGACCAAGCTGGGTCAGGTAATAGTTCGCCAGACCCCCCTGGCTCTGAAAAATCCACCACCACAACACGGCCGCTACCGTCACCGACAACGTATACGGGGCAAAAAAGATGGTGCGGAAAATATTACGGCCGCGATACTTGCCATTCAATAGCACCGCCAGCACCAGCGCCAGCCCCACCAACGGTGGCGCGCTCCAGAGGATAAACTCCCCCGTATTGCCCATCGCCCGCCAAAAATCGGTAAATTGAATACTGCCAGAGTCGAACAGATTGAGATAATTGCCCAAGCCGACAAAGGGACGACGCTCTGGCCGCAAAAAGTCAAACTCAAACAGGCTAATATAAAGACCATAAAAGAAGGGCCAGGCCAGAAATGCCCCGAAAAAGATGAGATGGGGCAGGATAAAAAGATAAGGGGTGAGATCGAAACGCCCTTTCCGCGCGACGGTCTCGCTCACGGCCACGTCTCGCTCTTGCACCTGGCTCTGCGTCATCTCGGTCATAACCGCCTCCCCTAAGCGTGTATTGGTGTATTGGCATATTGGTGTATTGTTGTTAATACACCAATATGCCAATAACGAATACACTACTAACTACTAGCCGTACCGTTCCATATTCTCGTCAATGATTTGCTGCGAACTGGCGGCCGCCTGGTCGAGTGCGGCCTGAACGTCAGTCGCCTCGCCCATCAGGACGGCGTTGACCGCCGGGCCAAATTGCCCCCACAGTGCCCCTTCCAATTCAGGAACCTGCGGCAGAATGATCGCCTCGGCCGCCGCATCGGCCACCGTTGCAATCGGCGCAGCTACCTCCGCCAGTTCCGGGTTGTCGCGCACTTCGTTACGCGCCGGAACCTGGCCGGCCTTCGCCCACTCCACCGAGTTCTGCGACAGCCAGTTGATCCAGCAAGCGGCCGCTGCCTGTTGTGCCGGGTCTTCGGTCGTCAGCGCCAGTTGGTGCGAACCGGCCCACACCGCATACTCATCGCCGATCTGCGGGAAAGGCGCAAAGCCAACAAAGGGCAACCGTTGCATGTTGCTGATGTGCCAGGGGCCATGAATGACAATAGCCGTGTTGCCCTGGTTGAAGACGTTGACCTCGGGATCACCTGTGCCGCTGATCTCCGGCGAATACTGCTGCTTCAATTCGTTGATATACTCCAACGCCTGCACGCCAGCTTCGCTATTGAACAGTGCCTCGGTTCCCTCTTCGTTGGTCAGGCCACCGCCAAACTGTTGGATCAGCGTCTGGAACAGTGTCTCGGCCTGGAAATTAGTGCCAATGGCGATAGGCTGTACGCCGCTTTCAGCCAGCGTCGCCAGTGCCGACTCAAATTCCTCGCGGGTCATTGGCTCTGTGCCAGGTTCTTCCAGCCCGGCCGCCGCAAAGAGGTCCTTGTTGTAATACATCACCAACGTGTGCATGTCCAATGGGAAGGAAAAACGCTGCCCTTCATATTCTCCGGCCGACCATACCTGCTCCGGGAATTGGCTGCCAATATCGTCGCCAAAGACGCTCATCGCATCCGCGGAGAATGGCTTCAACACATTGCGCTCGGCCAATTCACCGACGTTGATCACACGGGCAACGGTCATCGTTGGAAGTTCACCGGCCGCCGCCGATGTATTCAACTGTTGGATGTAATCCGGTTGGGCCACATGGTTGACGGTGATGCCATACTCATTTTCGCTGCTAAAGCGTTGCGCCAGAGCCGTCATCTCGTCCCCGTCCGGCCCGGTCAACGGACTCCACATCTCCACCGTCTGGCCCTGTGCTGAATCCAGACAACTACCGGCTTCGGCGACGGGAGCCGGTTCTTCGGCAACAGGCTCCTCGGCCACCGGTTCCTCGGCAACAGGCTCCTCAGCCGCTGGTTCTTCGGCCGCCGGTTCCGATGTGGGTTCGGTCGTTTCCCCCGCACCCCCGCCACAGGCCACCATCAGCCCCAGGGCCAAGGTCATCACAATCAGAAATAGCTTACGCATTAAAGGCTTCATGTTTTAATCTCCTCTAAACAACTCCTCAGAACATAGCTCACGCAAAGAACGCCAAGACGCAAAGGTTTATCCTGAACGATCATCAAGGAAGAACTTAGCGGCCTTCGCGGCCTTGCGTAAGACTTTCATCCATCGTGGTGTGCCCACTCATACGGACTCCTTCGATTTCGATTCGTGGTGGACGCTGGACAATCATCAGTAGACAGTAGGCAATAAACAGCCGCGCAAACCACTTGCCACCTGCTACCTGCCACCTGCCACTTGCTACCTGCCACTTACCCCTTTCTCCACCCTGAAGTAATCCCAACAAAGCGATTAGCCTTTATCCATTTCTCTGATAGCCTCACCTCCCTTCACCGCCTGATTGGCTGAACCAGTCTTATCCATTACCCGCTCTGCTTCGTTCCCGCTCTCCACTTCGGCCGTCGCTTTCTGGTCGCGCTGGAAACGTTGGGTGAGCACAATATCCTGCGGGTAGTTGCCAAAGTGGCTGCCAAACAAATTCAGCCCACCCACATTCCGCGCATCCCGCTTAATGCCAATTCGTACCCGGATTGAATCACCCTTCGCCAATTCCAAATCATCCAAAGTCGTGCGCGAAACTTGCACCCCATCTACAAAACTTCCTTGCGCCGTAACCTTCCACACCTTTAATAAGCCATACTGCGAATTGCTGTTGTCCCACCATGCCGGAGTCAACACGCCATGTTCGCCGCCAAAATCGGCCGGGCTGGTCCAGCTGCCAATCTCACGGCCGTTAACCCACACCGTAATATCCGACGGCCACTCATCATGATAAAGCGGCGCCTCCGAGCAAACCTCAAAGCTCAATTCCAGCCGGTCCATCGTCGCATCCGGCGGCACGCGGTTGGGAAAACGATACTCCACATAGCCGCGCCGGAACCACAGCAACTGGGCATGAATCCGCTCCGGCTCATAAAAGGCCGACGGGTCATCCAGATGGCCGATAAAGCCTGTTTCGCTGACCAGCCCACAGGTAGGGACCACCTCGGCATCCACATACGCGCCAATCGGCATTGAAATTCGCGCCAGTGTTTCCTCATGCAACTGCCGCGCCGGTAACTGGATCACCACCTGGTCATAAATACGGGCGCACACCTTCTGCAAGCCCCGTTTCGCCGGTTGCAGGTCCGTCTTAATCAGCCCCGCGCTTTCTAAAATATTGATATGTAATGTAGCTGTTGATTGGGGTAAATCGAGGGCGTCGGCAATTTCCAGGACACTACACGTCCGCTCCCCCAGCAGGCGCAAAATCGCAACTCGTGTGTCGGAGCTAAGCGCCTTAGTCACGGCCGCTAACATCTCGCGGTTAACGACCTCCGAATCCAGGCTGAGGACACGCCCGGCCAGCACCGGGCCAGAGCTACTTCTCTCCACCGCACCTCCGCTGAAGGGGTAAGCGGTAATCGGTAAACAGCACTCGGACTAGCGATTACCGATTACTGATCACTTCTTCCTGGTCGCCGTTGTAAAAGAAACATAATTTTATGTTTCAATGCATATTATAATAATTCAAAATACAGCAAAGTCAACCCCCGTGAGATACATTCTTGGGACAGTTTGTACAAGGTAAAAGGGGAATGACAAAAATTGACAACGATGGGAGAATTGTGTACCAAAATGGGCACAAGTAGCGTATCGGAGGAATGGTGGCAAAAACGGCCGTTGTCAAAGCCAGAATTGAACCACACTTGAAAGAAGAAGTAGAGCTGATCTTACATGAGCTAGGGCTTTCCCCCACAGAAGCCGTCACGCTCTTCTATCGCCAGGTCAAGCTCAGAAAGGGGTTGCCGTTTGCAGTGGCAATTCCCAACGAAGTCACCCTGCAAACATTCCAGGACACAGACGAGGGGAAGAACATTGTCCGTGTCAAGGACAAGGAAGAACTCTTTGACGAACTGTAATTAAAACAGAGATAAACGTATCATAATCCCAAGTTAAAACGTAGTGCTTTATCTACCTCTCGTAACTTAGATGCGCTTAGCCGCCCAATTGGCCGCACGGCCGTCTCCCCACGAGGAGATCGAAGACGACTATCCCGGCCGCTCTGGTGGATTGTCACCATTTGGGCGCAATTGATCGCACTGCGCTGTGGAAGCCCACTTTCTTCCGGCTCAATCACAACGACAAAAGGAAAAGGTTTAGACGGGATGGTTCGTGTAATAGCAACAACAACCGTTGTTGGACTGTATTGATTCCCTATATCGTTTTGCACCACAAGGGCTGGTCGCAACCCTCCCTGCTCACTTCCTTTAACTGGTTCAAATTCAGCCCAATAAATTTCGCCCCGCTTAACTGGCATCCCAATACTCCTCCATACTTCCCCAAGCTTCCGAAGCGGCTTGACCACTTGCAGCAGCAAACTCGATCGCTTCATTAGCATAAAACTGATACCCTTCGGCCGCCAATTTTTCTTCTTCCAGCTTTTTAATCATCGCCAGCGCAGAAGAAATGACTTGGCTCCGACTGGTTCTTGATTGAATGGCATGTTGATCAGCAAACTCTACTAAATATTCAGGTAGAGAAATAGTGATCTTGCGTACGGCGGTTGATTGTTCAATATCCATATCTTTATGCTCCTATCCTGTTACAGCACATACTTATTTTACTAATCCGATTCCCATAATACAAGTCATACTATTGATAATACTTATAGTATACCAGAGATTACAGCATTAATCGCAAATGTTCCAGAAGCATCACGGCCGCCAACGGATCAACATCCACCAGCCCGTCTATGCGCAAGGTAGATACGAGCAGCACCCCCCGGCCGATCCCCATCCGCTGCACCAACCCCACCGGCCGTCGCAACCAGCCCACAAACAACCCCGCCAACACACCATCCGCAAAATCCTCGATGCGGGTCGAGCTAATCACCGTCTCCGGGACGATTGGCGCGAAGCTGAAATCCAAACGGCCGTCCCCCGGCACATCCCCTCCCCACAAATCCCGCCGGTACCAGGCAAAGCTACTCGCCCAATCCCCCGCCCAGGGCGTGCCGCGCCGCGCTTGCAGCTCCAGCCCCGGCACGGCCGTCTGCAATGCCTCCGCCCCCTCCGCCAAAAACAAAACCCTTCCCCCCGCCTCCACAAAGCGCAACCCATCCTCATCCAAGGTCGTCACGATCAGTGGGACATCTGGCGCGGCCGTCTCCACCACCTGATACCCCGCCCCCCTTAGCTTCTCCGCCAACGCCCCATCCCGACAAGCGACCACCGGCAAGGGCCTTTCGGCCGCCGGAAACAGACTCAGTCCCAGCCGGTTACGCGCCAGCACCCAGCCGTGTGCATCCCGAACGGAGAAACACAACTCAAACGACTGCGCCATCGTCACCGCCGGTAACGTCAGCGGCAATGGCTCCAATTCGACAACTTCACCCGCCGCAACCGTGAAAGCAGCAGATTCAGTCAATATTGACCCATCAGCAGAGTCAACCCGCAAAACCACATCCTCAATAGCGGCCGCCCCCGCATGAGCGACATGCAGCGTTAGCTCAATCCTTTCCCCGCTCCAACAAGCCAACCGTTCCGTTCGTGAGATAATCACCGTGTCGGCGTTTAACTCAGCCAAACGATGGTAATACGCCTTCGGCCGCCGCAACATATCCAGCAACCCATTACACTCCCAATGCAAATCCGTAAACTCCGTAATCACATACCCCTGAATCGCCGGATGCAGCCGCATTGTCTCAATCTCATACTTTAGCGCCTCAAACTGCGCCCACTGCGACGCCCGCGCCAATCCCGCATAGTCGCCAAACACCTTATCCAACTGCAACTGCTCAAAGCGCTCGGCCGCCCCCTGCGGATGCACATCCCCCCCACTCCAATTATGCCCCGTCGCAAACCACCACGGCTCTCCGCCGCCCGGCTCCCCGCCGCCATAATGCGCCACCAACGGCCCAATGTCCGGCAAGCCCCAATTGCCAAACTCCGACACCACCAACGGCGCACCCTTTTCGCGGTTCGCCTGGTATTCCGCCTCTGGCCCATACAGCCACGACGGCCGCTTGGCAAAATCCTCCACCCAACGCGCCCACCGCGCCATCCCATCCGGCATTGCCGCATAGTAATGAAAGTCATCTATATCGCTCTGCACATGGACGTTGTGGAAACAGGGGGAGTTGTCCACCACCAGCCGCGTCGGATCAAGCCCCTTCACCCACTCAAACATCTCCGCCAACCACGCCCGGTGCGCCGGGTTCTTTTCCAAATCCACCCCCCAACTCTCATTGATGATCGTCCAGATCACAATCGAAGGATGGTTCCAATCACGCCCCACCATCCCCGCAATCGTTTCACGGGCGAGGGCGGCGGCCGTTTCCGTCAACTCCTTCCAATTCGGCAGTTCCGTCCAAATCAACAACCCCACGCGATCGGCCGCCTGATAATAGCGCGGGTCCGCCACCTTGATATGCACCCGCAAACAGTTCAGCCCCATCTTCCGCGCCTGCCGGAATTGCGCTTCAATATACTCCAGCGAGGGAGGGGTATAAATCAGGTCGGGATAATAATCCTGGTCCAACGCCCCGCGCAGGTAAAGCGGTCGGCCGTTCAACCACAACTGCCCCGCCCGCGCCTCAATCGTCCGCCAGCCAAACGACTCACTTACTTCATCCCGCCCCGCCTCACTCTCCAAGACAACCTGCGCCTCATACAGATAAGGCCGGTCAACATCCCACAACTGCGGATCAGAAACATGCAACTTGAATTCAGCCGCCCCGCCCGCCGCCTGGACAACCTCCTCCCCATCCGCGTCCACAATCGTCACATAAACCACATCCCGCTCCGCCAACGGCCGACTAGCCGCCACCCTTACCACCACATCCCCCGTCTTCGCATCCGCCGTGATTTTGACCCGTTCGATATAGGCTAACGGCCGCGCCTCCATCCACACCGGCTGCCAGATACCGCTCAATTGCCCATACCAGCTTTGCTTGCCATGCGGGATTTCCGCAAATCGCACCTCGCCACCATCACCATCAACCGGCGGGTCAAAAACGCGGACGACCAACACATTCTCCCCCTCGGCCGCCAGCAAATGCCCCACCTCAAACTCAAACGGCAAATACCCCCCCTCATGCTCCCCCACAAACACCCCATTCAGCCACACCCGCGCCTGATAATCCACTGCCCCAAAATGTAAAATCACCGCTCCGCTTCGCCAATCCGCAGGCGTCCGAAACGTGCGCCGATACCACGCCGTCCCCGCCGCCAACCGCAACGCCTCAACCTGCGCCTGCCACGGCCCCGGCACGCCAATCGGCCGCCACCCTCCTCTCTCTTGAATCAGGCCACTATCCCCAAAAAAGTAAAAATCCGCGTCATCCGCGTCTTCATCCGCGCCATCCGCGTAACCATAACCACCCTCATCATAAAAAAACTGCCACTCACCATCCAGCGACAAACGCGAGCGAGAAATCATCAATCATACTCTCCTAAAAATCTTAGCGCCTTTGCGTGAGACTCTTATTCATATCCTACAAATCTTAGCGCCCTTCGCGCCTTTGCGTGAGCTTCCTCTTCACAGCAACCCGATTTGCCAAATCGCTGTAGCGCGATTTTCCAAATCGCCCGCGAAGTATAAGAACAAGCCCCAATCGAGGCAAAAAGCAACCAAAGCAACCAGCCAAACAAAAACCCGGCTCTGGGCGGCGTATCTGCCACCACCCAGAGCCGGGCCTCTTCTAAACCATCACCCTGCTGGCTATTACGCTATTACTCAGTCGTAATCACCAACTCCGGCGAATGGACGCCTTCCTTACTACTATAAAACACAATGTTTTTGTTCCCATTGCGCAGGGCAAAACTGTAAGTGCCATTGCCCGCAACGGCCGCCGTCACATCCAGTTCCACCCACTGCCCATTATTCGCCGCGCCCACACTGTCCAGCGCCACATCACTGATCGCCGGAGCATTGTTCCACGTCAGTCCACCCTCCGTCCAGGCGCCGCCGCTCGAATACTCATTGCTAACCGCATAGACACTACCTCCATCCGGCCCCGCATCCGTCACATAGAGCCGCAAAGTCGCGCTCTCCACCGCCCCACTGAGGCCACTGACGTTGAACTTGAGATAGCTGTTCATATCGGCCGCCGCATCCTTGACCTTGATCGAGGGGTTGCTCCCATACTTCGTCGTCGGCTTGGCCGAATTGACAAAGGTGTCATCACTCGGCGTAAAGGATGCTCCGTCCCCACCGGGAGGAGGGGTCGCCTCGCCCCAGGCCGGGCCAACCGACAGGCCGGTAATCGGTTTCGGGAAGCCAAAGTCCGCCCGCTTGGCTTGCGGCAACAAGATATTCAACGTGTCGTCAAAACCGATCAGGTCGCCTTTCGCCACCTGCACATAGGTCGTCGGCCATCCCGTGTGATTCAGCAAGCGATAGTTTTTATTCAAGGTGAGCAGCAGGTCGGCCGTCCAGCTACCCGTCTGGTTGTCATCCAAAACGATAGCGGCCGCGCCCACATTCTGCCCATTCAGATTCCGTGCGACATCGTTCCCATCAAAGTACAACGACCACGCCCCGCCCGGATGAAACCTTAGTAAGTCCTCATCCGCGCCATTCAGCGTGCCACCCCCTTGTTCTGGCACCGAAGCCGCGCCCAGCGTGCTGATCAGCAAATCGCCGCTCGTTGTGAGCGCAATCGCGTCAACCGCCTCCTTGGCCGTCGTCAGGCCCACCTCGTTGCCCCTCAGATACCACTCAAACTGCCCGGTCGTCGTTTCGCCCAAAGTCGTCGGCACAAAACGCACAATATCCTGCGGCAATACCTTTCCCAGCGTGCCCAGTACCTGCGCCTTCTTCAAGGAGATGAGGATGCTCCCATCACTCATCATTTCAAAGCCGCCCAATTGCGCCGTCAAACCCACATCCTCGCCATCAAACACCTTCTGCCATGCGCCGGACGCATCATTCGCCAGGATGTCGTTTGTGCCAAAACTGACGCCACTCGCCTTCCCCTGCTTCAACCCCGCTACATAGAGGCTCATGCGTTCCAACGAAAGCTGATACGCCATCGGTGTGTTCGGCGATTGATCGCACAAGTCCGGATACCAGGCAAAGATCGAATACCGGCCGGTCGTCGGCAGCACCACCCGCACTTGCGAATGACCTTGCTCCAGCCGGGCCATCGCGTGTAAGTCATCACTATCCAGCGATACCACGCGAAAATCAATGATCTCCGCACCGTTGTTCTCTAAATGGATGTCCGCAACCTGACCGGCAACCCCTTCAAACACATAGTAATCATAGTCGGAAGGCCAGTCAAATAGACCATCAACCATTTCCCCAAAGGCAATTGGCGTCGGATTCTCCTCTGAGTTCGCCAGCTCACCAGCCGAGTGCAGCGCGGTAAACAGCGTGTAATCACCCGTAACTTCAAAAGGCTCGCCTTGCATGTTGGTATAGCGGATATAGTAGGTCCCTGTCGAGGGGGCGGTAAAGGCTGGGATAACGGCTCGCGGCCAGATATTTTGATCCTCGGCCAGCAGGTTCCCCTCGGCATCATACACCGATAGGTGGTACCACAAATCATCCTCAACACAACTTTCGGCCACCAGGTAAAGCGTTTGCCCGGCCGTCAGTTCTATGCTAAAGAAATCCACATCATCAATCGAGTTATTCCTCGCCATCGTTTCACCCAACGTGATTGGCGTTGCCTGCCCCATGGTGTCGTTGGGTTCGATTTCGGCCGTCGTCGGCGCGGCCAGCGCAACAGCCGCCGTCCCGCCAACAACCAAAACCGCAATCAAAAGTAAACTAAGTATTCGCTTTGCATTCATTTTTATCGCTCCATGCAGAACTTCCCAAACTTATCCCTCCCCAATTTCGAACCCTGCCCCCATAGATTAAAATATAGGGGCAGGGCTTCTCCCACCAAACATCTATTGCACGGTAACGATCAACTCCGGCGCTTTCACGCCCTCTTTGCTACTGAACTTAATCAAATTGGTCGAGGAGTTACGGATGGCGAAGCTCACCCGGCCGTTCTCCTCCGCCATCGCCTGAATAACGGCCGCCGTCACATCCACCTCCACCCATTGATTCTTCTTCACCTTGCCAAACTGGGCGATTGGCGTGCCGCTGATCGTCGGTGCGTTGTTCCAGTTCAGCCCCGTCTCCAACCAGAAGGTGCTCGTCCCAGCATAGTAGCTCGACACCGCATACAACGCGCCACCATCCGGCCCGGGGTCCGTCACATACAGCCGCAACGTCGCTTGCTCAATCGTCCCCGTGACGCTATTGACATTAAACTTGATGTAGCTAACCGTATCCTTCGCCGCATCCTTCACCTGCAGCACCGGCTTTGTGCCAAAAACCTTCGTCGGCTTCCCTTGCAGCACATAGGCGTCATTGGTCGGCGTGAAGCCGACAACCGGCTCTTCGGCCGCCGTCGCTTGCCAATCCGGCCAGTAATCATGCCCCGCGCTGTTTGACAGATTGACCAGATTACTGCCGTTGGCATTCATCTCATAAATCTGGAGCTTGCCATTCGCTCCGTCTCGCGAGAAAACAATCTTCGTTCCATCAGGCGACCATGCTGGCATCCAATCGAACCCTACCCGGTTTGTCAGCCGGGTACGGCCGCTGCCGTTCGCATTCATCACAAAAATCTCTTCATTGTCGCCTGACAGCGTGCTCACAAAGACCAGTTTCGCCCCATCCGGCGACCAGTTTGGATCATCATCAAAACTGTCATTGTTGGATATGTTCGTCTGGTTGCTGCCATCAGCATCCATCACATAAATCTGGCTATTACCAAATGGCGGGCTTGAGCTTGGGTTTCGACTAAAGGCGATTTTTGTCCCATCCGGCGACCATGCGGGTGCATAGTCATTCCCGCTGGTCAGTTGGGTCAAATTGCCGCCATCAGCGTCCATCACATAAAGCCCCGCCTCGCCGCTAAAGACGATCTTTGACCCATCTGGCGACCAAGCCGGTTCTTCATCATGCCCGGCCAGAGTGGTCAGCCGCGTCTGGTTGCTGCCATCCGCATTCATCACAAAAATCTCGTACTGCCCTTTTTTGCGGTTGCTGGCGAAAACAATTTTTGTTCCATCCGGCGACCAGGCGGGGCTAAGGTCATTCGCCGCTTTGTTGGTCAGCCGCACCTGTCCGCTGCCATCGGCGTTCATCACATATACATCATGCTGGCTGCCAACACGCGTGCTACTAAACACAATCTTCCCATTTGCGCCGGGAAAGGCGGCCTGGACGGGCGAAGTGGATGCGCCAGGAAGTGATATAGCCAATAGGCCAACCACCAGCGCGACAATCAAAGGTAAACTGCTCAATCGTTTTGTCTTCATAATCTTCTACACCAGTTCCTTTCCCGGCCCTTTACCGGGTCTAACTAAAATCTTTTCGCAGACAAAGCCCCTTGTTGTCCATCCTCTTTCGCCCAATTCCCAATACACCTATACCTATGGTTTGGTACAGGAATCCTACTCAATCAGCGTGTAATTAGCGTGTAACTTTCCCAAACAAGCACACAAACACGCCCCACCTTGTGGTAAAATCACCAGGACATACGTGTTTTTGACACGAATTGCACGAATAACACGAATTTTGTCTTCAATTTCGTGAAATCCATGTCGAAAAAATTAAACTGTATAACTCCTGATCACAAAAACATCAGCTACAACTTCATTTCTACACTGTTTTTGCACTCCTTGTAAAAGCCAAAGAGAGGACGCACATCAACACAGATCCCTAGAAAAAATCAGCGTAAACCCGCGTACTATCAGCGAAAATCAGCGTTCCCTCTGAAAGTGTAACCATAGTCAACATAGTGATTTCTATATTGGCCCTGGGTATGCTATTCTATAATTGTCATGATGACTGCACTTCCTAATTACAGGCCATACAGCAACTGGTCCAAAAACTCAACAACCGTTGGCCCAGCCTGGAAAACGATGATATGAAAACGGCCGCACTCCTCAACGCTGACTCCGAGCAAGTCGCCCGTCTCCAGGCGCTCTACCAAATGGCGGTCGAACTCTCCGGCCTACGTAGCCTCAACTCCGTCCTCGACGCCGCCCTGCGCCACTGCCTCGACCTCACCGGATCCCAATTCGGCTTCATCGGCCTGACCAAAGCGGGCAGCAAGTCGCTCGACGTCGTCGCCATTCAAGGCTTCCACCCCAGCACCCACTTCTACCACGACAACCACCTCATCCCCCTGCGGCCGAACGTCTTCGCCCGCGCCGTCCTCGAAAACCGCCCGGTACGCTCCGATGATGCACTATCCGACCCCTACCGCGTCGGCCAGCCCAAAGGCCACCCCCCCGTCGGCACCTTCCTCGGCGTTCCCCTGCGTATCCGCGATAAACCCATCGGCATGATCGGCCTCGCCAATCGGCCGCAACCCTACGCCGAAGAACACGAACAACTACTCACCACCTACGCCGCCCAGGTCGCCATCGTCATCCGCAACGCCCAGCTCTATGAGCAATTGCAAACCACCAACGAACTGCTCGAAGAGCAAGTGCGCCAGCGCACCCAACAGCTCGAAGAAGCCAAAGAAGCACTCGCCCGTAAAGCCGACCAGCTACAACACCTCCTCGCCGAAACCGTAGACGTGCAAGAACACGAACGCCAGCGCATCGCCCAAGACATGCACGACGGCACAAACCAGCTGATCATCGGCGCGATGCTCGAACTCAAATCCGCCCACAAACGGCTGGACAGCGGCGACCTCAGCCGCGCCACCGAATCGCTAGAGGCAGTACAGGCCATCCTCCGCCGCGTCGAAGCAGAGATTAAGCGCGTCATCTACAATCTACGGCCGCCCACCCTCGACGCCCTCGGCCTCGCCCCTGCCCTGCGCCGCCACATCGAACAATACGAAGCCTACACCGATATCCAATGCTCGATGATCGTCACCGGCGAAGCCACACGCCTCCCCTCCAACGTCGAAATCAGCGTCTACCGCCTGCTGCAAGAAGCCCTACAAAACATCAGCACCCACGCCCAGGCCACCTGCACTGAGATTCTCCTCGCCTTCGAGCCAGAGCAACTCAAATTGACCATCAGCGACGACGGCCGCGGCTTCGACCCCCAGGCCATCCACCAACGCTACAACGGCCATCTAGGTCTAATCGGAATGCGTGAACGCGCCGAAAGCATGGGCGGCCGCATCACCATCAACAGCCAACCCGGAAAAGGCACAACCGTCGAACTATCCGTCCCGATAAAAGAGACTAAGAGACTGGGAGACTAAGAGACTAAGCAACCCAATCTCCCAGTCTCCTTATCTCCCAGTCTCCTTATCTCCCAGTCTCTCAATCTCTTAGTCTCTCAATCTCTTCTTCCAATGACCACCATCCGCATCCTCGTCATAGACGACCACCCCATCGTCCGCCAGGGCATCAGCAGTCTGCTCTCCAACTATCCCGAATTTGAGATTGTCGGCCAGGCCGAGGACGGCCGAACCGCGCTGGCATTGGTCGAAACTCAAGCCCCCGACGTCACCTTGCTCGACATCAGCCTGCCCAACGAGTCCGGCCTGACCATCCTCCAGCAAATCCGCCAGATGCAACCGGCCGCCAAAGTGCTGATGCTCACCTCCTACGACGACGAAGAGTACGTCGTCGGCGCATTGCAAGCCGGAGCACAAGGCTTCGTCCTCAAAAACGTCTCCGACGAAATGCTCGTCAACGCCATCCGCGCCGTCCATCGCGGCGAAAAAATCCTCAGCTCCCAGGCCACCGAGCGCGTCGTCCAACGCCTCCTCTCCAGCAACGAACCGGAGAAACCAACGGAAGAAATAGACCTCGACGACGAAGAACGCCACATCCTCCACCTGCTCACCGAAGGGGCCAGCAACACCGACATCGCCGCCCAGCTCTACATGAGCAGCACCTCTGTCAAACGCAAACTACGCCACATTTTCGACAAACTCAACGTCCAAACCCGCGCCCAGGCCGCGGCCGAGGCGGTGCGGCGTGGACTCGTTTAGAAACCCGGTTTTTCCAAAAAAACCGGGTTTCTAGCAAGCTGAACCACTTGGCCCACCAAATCGAGCCATTTAGTCCTTGCTGCAATCACGCCATTTGTTACTATTGAACGAGGGAGATACTCTATTGGTAGCACTTTTTAACAAGGCCATTGCATGATTAACTCCGTTGAGGCGGTCAGAGAACTTCTAGCACAGCACCACTACATCGCCGATGTCGGCCTCAGCACCAGTCTCTACCTGGCGTTGAAGATGGAAAAAGCCATCTTCCTCGAAGGCGAGCCAGGCGTGGGCAAGACCGAGGTCGCCAAAGTCCTCGGCCGTGCCTTCTCTACCCCCCTCATCCGCCTGCAATGCTATGAAGGGCTAGACGTCCACCAGGCCGTCTACGAATGGAACTACCCCCGCCAACTGCTGGAAATCCAGGCTCGCCACACCCACCATCCAAACGGTTCCGACTCAAGCTCAGGCCCAAGCCACACTGACGACATCTTCACCGAACGCTTCCTGCTCAAACGGCCGCTGCTCCAGGCCATTGACCACAGCCACAACCAATCACCCATCCTGCTGATTGACGAACTCGACCGCGCCGATGAAGAGTTCGAGAGCTTCCTCCTCGAACTGCTCTCCGACTTCCAGATCACCATTCCCGAAATCGGCACACTCCGCGCCGACCACAAACCCATCGTCATCATCACCTCCAACCGCACCCGCGAAATCCACGACGCGCTCAAACGCCGTTGTGTCTACTACTGGATAGACTATCCCACCCGCGAAAAAGAGCTAGAGATTGTCCGCCTCAAAGTCCCCGGCATCTCCGAGGAATTAGCCGCCCAGGTCGTTGACTTCATCCAGGCCACCCGCCGCCAGGAACTCTACAAACTCCCCGGCGTGGCCGAAACGCTCGACTGGGCCGAAGCCCTGCGCCATCTAAACACGCAACAGCTAGACACGGCCGTCGTCAACGCCACCCTCGGCATCATCTTCAAATACCAAGACGACGTAGACAAAATGCGCGGAGCAACGGTGAATGATTTATTGCATATGCAGCAGGTGGAATGAATTCCACCGCTGGCACAGGAAACAGGTTGAAACCTGTTAAAGTGGCATATTCACATCTTTAACCCGTTTATGAGACTTTATTTTTTAATTGCGTAATCACTTTGACTGGTAGCGCTAACCCGTTTCAACGGGTTTCCTCTATCAGACGCCGATTTCAATCGGTGGCGATAGTGGCACAATAACAATCAATGGTTTCTGAACCGACCTATTTTCTAGAGAACACTCTCCTCTTCACCCGCACCTTGCGGCAGGTGGGTTTGCCCGTCTCGCCGGAGCAAAGCATGGAGTTTGTTCGCGCCCTGGCGTTGGTGGACATCAGCAACCGCGACCAGGTCTATCATACCGCCCGCTGCCTGCTCGTCACCTGCCACGAACACATCCGCCTCTTCGACATCATCTTCAACCGCTTCTGGCGACGACCGCCCGACGCCACCAGCACCCACCGTCAAACGATGCCCCGTGCCCCGCGCCATCGCCAGCCCCAAACCCGCTTCGACATCGTATCCCTGATGGCCCGCCGCGCCCAACCCGAAGACCGCGAAATCGAAATGAGCGACCGCCGCCAAACCTTCAGCGCGGCCGAACTCCTCCAGCGCAAAGAGTTCAGCCAGATGACGGCCGAAGAGTTGCAAGCCATCAAACAACTGATGCAAACCATGCGCTGGCAGATCGCCTTGCGCCAGACCCGCCGCCGCGTCCCCAACCCCCAGGGCAACCAGCTCCATCTCCGTCGCGTCTTGCGTTCAGCCACCAAATATGGCGGCGTCCCCATCGAACTATCCTGGCAAAGCCGCAAAATCAAGCAACGGCCGCTCGTCCTCCTCGCCGATGTCAGCGGCTCGATGGAACGCTATGCCCGGCTGATGCTCCAATTCTTCTACGCCATCGCCCACAACTTTAAGGAAGTCGAAAGCTTCGTCTTCGGCACACGCCTGACCCGCATCACCCAACAACTCAAGCTAAAAAACATTGACCGCGCCGTAGACGAAGCCGCCCGCGAAGTCGTAGACTGGTCCGGCGGCACGCGCATCGGCGAAAGTCTCCGCGCCTTCAACCACCAATGGGGCCGCCGCGTCCTCCGTCGTGGCGCCATCGTCCTCATCATCAGCGACGGCTGGGAGCGCGGCGACGTCTCCCTGCTCAAGAAAGAGATGCGCTACCTGCAACACCGCTGCCACCGCCTCATCTGGCTCAACCCCTTGCGCGGCAAAGCAAGCTACCAACCACTCGTCGAGGGCATGTCGGCCGCCCTCCCCTACACCGACGACTTCCTACCCATCCACAACTGGCAAAGCCTCGTCGCCCTCTCCGACCACCTCGCCACACTCGGAAGCCGCAGAGGAGCAGGGGGGCAGAGGAGCAGGGGACAGTCTCCTAATCTCTCAATCTCTTAGTCTCCTAATCTCTAATCTCATTCAGCAAGGAGAAGTAACATGAAAGTAGCCGGAGAATACACCTTTGAAGCACCCCAAGAGCTAGTCTGGAAAGCGCTCCGCGACCCTGACGTGCTCGCCTCGATTATGCCCGGCGGCGAAGGCTTCGAGGAAGTCGGCGAAAACCAATACAGCGGCAACCTCAACGTCAAAGTCGGCCCCGTTCAGGGCAAATTCCAGGGCAACATACAGCTCTCTGATATCGTCGAACCGGAAAGCTACCGTATAGACGTGGACGGCAAAGGGCCACAAGGCTTTGTCAAGGCCAACGGCCGCCTCCACCTCACCCCGCGCGGCGACCAGACCTACATGACCTACGAAGGCGACGCTCAGGTCGGCGGCCGCATCGCCAGCGTCGGCCAGCGCCTGCTCGACTCCTCCGCCCGCTCCATCATCCGCCAAAGCCTGGAAGCCCTAAACCAATACCTGAAATACCAGCTTGCCACCGGAGCCGCCAGCGCGACCACAGTCGCCGCAGAGACGGCCGCTGCCGAAGCGGCCGAGGCAGCCAGAGATTATACCGAAGAAGCCCTGAATTCGGGCGAAGCATTGGCCGAAGCCAGCGGAGAAGCCGCCCCGGATGTCGGAATGCCCGAAGGCGTCACCCCCAAGGCCCCGGCCGCCTCACCGCCTGAGTCCCAGCCGCCTACACCGCAAACACCCGTACTACAGGCGACTGCGCCACCTCCGATTCCCGAATTCAAACCACCATCCCAAACCGATCTGGCGGTCAACGTCGCCAAAGATGTCGCGGCCGATCTCATCCCCTCCCGCTACCGTCCTATCCTGGCCGTCATCGTCATTCTCTTAATCATACTCATCCTCTACCTCATCTTCACCTGAAACACCTAAAAGGAGACATATGCATTAACCAACAATCCTAACATTGTTTCAATATCCACTGCTGACCGCTTACCTAAACCATGTGTGATGGCGCAGGACACTGATTAGATGAAAATCCTCGTTTCATCCGCGTCATCCGCGTAACCATCTCCAAAGGAGGCATTCTATGATACCTGGCGAATTTGATTACTACGCACCCGCCACCCTCGACGAGGCCGTCTCCCTGCTGCAACAGCACAGCGAGGCCAAAATCCTCGCCGGTGGCCAGAGCCTGATCCCCGCCATGCGCTTCCGGCTCTCCCTGCCCGAAACCCTGATTGACCTCAACATGGTCGAGGGCCTGCAATACATCCGCGAAAGCAACGGCCACATCGCCATCGGCGCGATGACCTGCGAAACGGAGCTAGAAGAGTGGGCGGCCGACCAGCCCGCCTTCGCCATGCTCCACGACGCATCCCTGACCATCGCCGACCCCATCGTCCGCAACCGCGCCACCGTCGGCGGCAACCTCGCCCACGCCGACCCGGCCAACGACCACCCGGCCGTCATGCTCGCCTACAACGCCGAAGTCGTCGCCCTCGGCGCAAACGGCACGCGCACCATCCCCATTGATAGCTTCTTTGTGGACTTGTTCGAGAACGCCCTCACCCCCGGCGAAATCCTCACCGAGATTCGCATCCCCTATCCCACGGCCGCCTCTGGGGGCAATAGCGGCGGAGCCTATGTCAAAGTGGAGCGCAAGGTCGGCGACTTCGCCACCTCGGCCGTCGCCGTCCAACTCACCCTCGAAGGCGACACCTGCACCGCCGCCCGCATCGCCACCACCAACGTCAACCCCGTCCCCGTTCGCTCCCACAATGCCGAACAAGCACTGATTGGCAATCTCCTCACCGACGAGGTCATCGAAGCAGCGGGGCAAGCGGCCGCCGCCGAATGCGACCCCTCCCCCGACTTGCGCGGCTCCATCGCCTACAAACGCGACCTGACCCGCGTCCTGACCAAACGCGCCATCCGCAAAGCGGCCGAACGAGCGGCCGGTAATCGGTAATCGGTTATCGGTTGTCGGTTATCGGTTATCAGTCCGAATACCGATTACTGTTTACCGCTTACCACTTACCGCCTACCAAAAAAGGAGAGACCATGAGCAAACACACCATCACCCTCAACATCAACGGCGAAGAAGCCACCCACGAGGTCGAAGCCCGGACGCTGCTCGTCCACTTCATTCGCGAAGACCTCGACCTGACCGGGACCCACATCGGCTGCGACACCACCAGTTGCGGCGCATGTACCGTCCTGCTGAACGGCCGCGCCGTCAAAAGCTGCACCGTCTTCGCCGTCCAGGCCAACGGCGCAACCGTCGAAACCGTGGAAAGCCTCGCCTCCGGCGCCGAACTCCACCCCATCCAGGAAGGCTTCTGGGAAAAACACGGCCTGCAATGCGGCTTCTGCACCCCCGGCATGATGATGACCACCAAAGAGTTGCTATCCAAAAACCCCAACCCCAGCGAAGCCGAAATCCGTTGGGGCATCTCCGGCAACCTCTGCCGCTGCACCGGCTACAACAAAATCGTCGAAGCCATCCAATACGCGGCCGAAAAAATGAACGCCCCCACCCCCGAACCCGAACCGGCCTAAGGGAAACATAGAGGAGGCAATGAATCAAAAAATAAATCCGCGTCATCCGCGTCTTATCAGCATAATCCGCGTAACCATTCAACCATCCAAAAAGGAGCTTAACCCATGAGCTACCACGACCCCAACCAAGACAAACACTTCGCCGACCGCGTCGAAAACAAAGTCCACGTCGTCCCCGCCAACGGCTCGGCCGCCGTCGAGACCCGCTCCGAACTCCGCGTCACCACCCCGCCCGAAGTCTGCGGCATGGGCCACCGCATGAAGCGCAAAGAAGACCCCCGCTTCCTGCGCGGCAAAGGCAACTACGTAGACGACATCAAGCTGCCCGGAATGCTCTACATGGACATCGTCCGCAGCCCCTACGCCCACGCTCGCATCACCAACATTGACCCCAGCGCCGCCCTCGCCATCCCCGGCGTCCTCGCCGTCATCACCGGCAAAGACCTCGCCGCCCACAACCTGCACTGGATGCCCACCCTCATGTCCGACACCCAGATGGTGCTGCCTACCGAAATCGTCTCCTACTACGCCCAGGAAGTCGCCTGCGTCATCGCCACCGACCGCTACAAAGCGGCCGATGGCGTCGAAGCCGTCGTCGTAGACTACGAACCCCTCGACCCCGTCGTCAGCCCCTTCGACGCGCTCAAAGACGAAGTCATCGTCCGCCCCGACAAGGAGCTAAAAACCAACCGCATCTGGCACTGGGAAGTGGGCGACAAAGAGGCCACCGACGCCGTCTTCGCCAACGCCGCCCACGTCATCAAGCAAAGCATGTACATCCCCCGCATCCACGTCTCCTCCATCGAGACCTGCGGCATGGTCGCCAACTACAACCCGGCCACCGGCAAGATGCAACTATACATGACCACCCAGGCCCCCCACGCCATCCGCACCGTCTTCGCCCTCGTCGCCGGGCTGCCAGAGCAAAAAATCCAGGTCATCGCCCCCGACATCGGCGGTGGCTTCGGCGGCAAAGTCCCCGTCTACCCCGGCTACGTCGTTTGCGCCGTCGCCAGCCTTCTCCTCGGCAAGCCCGTCAAGTGGATCGAAGACCGCAGCGAAAACCTCCAGGCCGACAGCTTCGCCCGCGACTACCACCTCGACGCTGAACTCGCGGCCGACGAAAACGGCAAAATCATCGGCCTCCGCGTCAACGGCCTCGCCGACCACGGCTACACCGACGCCGCCGCCAACCCCTCCAAATTCCCCGCCGGCCTCTTCTCCATCTGCACCGGCTCCTACGACCTCCAGGCCGCCCACGTCAGCATGGACGCCGTCTACACCAACAAACCACCCGGCGGCATCGCCTACCGCTGCTCCTTCCGCGTCACCGAAGCCGTGCAGATGATTGAGCGCATGACCGACATCCTCGCCCACGACCTCGGCCAAGACCCGGCCGAACTGCGCATGAGGAACTTCATTCGCGCCGATCAATTCCCCTACAAATCCCCCACCGGCTGGGACTACGACAGCGGCAACTACCACGCCGCCCTCCAAAAAGCGATGGACATGCTTGACTACGAAGGGCTGCGCCGCGAACAAGCCGAAAAGCGCGAACGCGGCGAACTGATGGGCATCGGCATCTCCAGCTTCACCGAAGTCGTCGGTGCTGGCCCTGCCAAAGATTACGACATCCTCGGCATCAAAATGTTCGACTCGGCCGAGATCCGCATCCATCCCACCGGCAAAGCCATCGCCCGCTTCGGCACCAAATCTCAAGGCCAGGGCCACGAAACCACCTACGCCCAAATCGTCGCCGAAGAGCTTGGCCTGCCTGCGGCCGACGTCGAAGTCGAAGAAGGCGACACCGACACCGCCCCCTACGGCCTCGGAACCTACGCCAGCCGCTCCACCCCCACCGCCGGAGCAGCCGCCGCCATGGCCGCCCGCAAAATCAAGGCCAAAGCCCGTAAAATCGCCGCCCACCTCCTCGAAGTCAACGAAGACGACCTCGAATGGAACGTCAACCAGTGGCAGGTCAAAGGCTCCCCCGAACAAGCCAAAACCATCCAGGAAATCGCCTTCGCCGCCTACACCAACCACCCCGATGACCTCGAGGCCGGCCTCGAAGCCACCGACTACTACAATCCGCCCAACCTCACCTTCCCCTTCGGCAGCTACATCGCCGTCGTAGACATAGACAAAGGGACCGGCGAAGTCAAAGTCCGTCGCTTCGTCGCCGTAGACGACTGCGGCAACATCATCAACCCCCTCATCGTCGAAGGCCAGGTACACGGCGGCCTGACCCAGGGCCTCGCCCCTGCCCTCTACGAAGAAATCGTCTACGACGAAAACGGCCAATGCCTCACCGGCACCTTCTCCGACTATCTGGTGCCAACCGCCGTCGAATCCCCCAAATGGGAGACCGGCCACACCATCACCCCCTCGCCCCACCACCCCATCGGCGCGAAGGGCGTCGGAGAATCCCCCACCGTCGGCGCACCCCCCGCCATCGCCAACGCCGTCGTAGACGCCCTCTGGCACCTCGGCGTCCGCCACATCGACATCCCCATCACCCCCGAAAAGGTGTGGAAAGCCCTACGCGACGCCGGTGTAAGCGATTAACATTTTAAGATTTTCGACACGAATTTCACGAATGGCACGAACAAAACCCATTCGTGAAATTCGTGTCATTCGTGTCGAAAAAATGAGAGGCTACCATGTTTGATGACTTCTTCTCCACCGCCCACCAACTCGTCCAACGCGGCGTCCCCTTCGTCACCGCCACCGTCGTTCGCTCCGAACGGCCGACCTCCGGAAAACCCGGCGACAAAGCCATCATCACCATAGACGGCGTCATGCACGGCTGGATCGGCGGCAGTTGCGCCCAACCCACCGTCATCAGCGAAGCCCTCAAAGCACTCGCCGCCGACGAAGCCCGCCTCATCCGCCTCTCCACCGACCCCCAGGCCCACCAACCCCGCCCCGGCCTCATCGACCTGCCCATGACCTGCTACAGCGGAGGCACCCTCGAAATCTACCTCGAACCCCAACAACCCCGCCCCCGCCTGCTCATCGTCGGCACCCTCCCCGTCGCCCGCGCCCTCGCCCACCTCGGCCGCGCCATGAACTACCACACCACCGTCGTAGACCTCGACAACATTGGCGTAGACTACGCCGACGACGTCCTCACCACCCTCGACGGCATCGCCACCCAGATTCGGCCGCTAACCTACATCGTCATCGCCACCCACGGCAACTACGACGAACTGGCCCTCGAAAAAATCCTCCCCCACCAACCCACCTACGTCGGCCTCGTCGCCAGTCCGGCACGCGCCTCGGCCGTCCGCGACTACCTCACCCAATCCGGCCTATCCGAAACCGACCTCCTCCCCCTCAAATCCCCCGCCGGACTCGACATCCAGGCCCGGCGCGGCGATGAAATCGCCCTCTCCATCATGGCCGAAATCATCCAACGCCGCCGCAACGCCGAGTTGCTCGATTTGGCGCTATTCCATAAGGAAGAGGAAAACAATGAGCTGTCGGCCGAGGAGCAGGAGAGCAGAGAAGCAGAGGAGCAAGAGACAATCTCCCAGTCTCCCAATCTCTCAGTCTCCATCCCCCTCAACATGATAGCCGACCCTCATCCCTCATCCCTCAGCCCTCAGCCTTCAGCCGTTGATCCTATTTGCGGTATGACCGTCGAAATCGCGGCCGCCAAATACACCCACGACCACAACGGCACAACCTACTACTTCTGCTGCCCCGGCTGCAAAGCCGAATTCGCCCGCTCACCGGAGAAGTATTTAACGCATTCATAGAGACGTATTAACGCAGTCAATCTATCCCTCATCAAATAACTCGATAAAGCAATATTCTTTCCGTAAAAACGAAACACCAGAAATCACTTGAACATTAAAAACTACAGATTGCTCAATCGGGTGTAAGTACAGCAGATTTGCCACTCGTCGCGAATCTCCATTACCACTGTGGTCACCAAGCGCAGGCAAGAGGAATCATTGTGAAACGAGGTAGCGCTCCCTGAACACCGACGAATTCCGCGGTTGAGGCGCTCGGCCACATTGGTGGTACAAATCAGTCAATTACGCTACACTCTCAATGAGATTACTTAGACACCATTCCAGTTGTGACTATGAGCAAACTCGACAATAAAAACCAATCGGCATTTTTACGGGTATTAAAGATTACCTCGTCCAGGTCTGCGCAAATTATGATGTATACATTTGCCCTTGGGGCTATTGCCGCTATTCCAGGGAGTGACCTGCCTTCTACCTTGGCTGCGATTGCGACGGGTATAGGCGTTGAGGCTTTGGGTAGTATTCTTGATCGTATTGCTTATGATGACAATAATGTTTCCGATAAAGAAATTTTTGAAGAAATGAAGCGTGCTGTCGAAGAAAGTGGCATAGCTGAGTTATTGTCTACAAACAAACAGACACAAGGGCAATTAATTCGATTAGCAAGTTGGCAACGGCACCTTAAGTATGTGATCGAAGCTGGGGATCGAGAGATAGTTAAAAACATAGCCGAGCAATACCTATTAATCTCTTATGATATTTCGTTGATACGTGAAAATTTACAAGAGTTAGCGACAAAAGAACAAAATGAAGAAATAAAACGCACCTTATATCAGATTGTTTCTTTGCTAGAGGCCCAGATAGCCTCTAAGCAGCAAAATGAGATAAGCGTAAATATTCCAAAGGCATTGCAACTATATGTAGAAAGGCTTCGAAACGAATCGTCACGGCTCAATTTCCCAGGCATACCCTATACACCTACCGGTATATCTCCATCGCTTGAAGATATCTATATACTACAAATTCTCGACAACTCGAAAACAAGGACGAAATACTCTTATTTTCTTCGAAATCTGAAATTATTAGTTGAGGAAAAAGCTGGATTCGGTAAATCAATGTTGCTCAAACGCATAGCGATTGACTATTGCAACCAATATCTGTCTAACCAGCGGGAGCAAATACCGGTCAAGTTGGATGCTCGAGATATTGTCCTCAGTGGAAATGGACGATTTGATGACTGGTTGGTTAAGTCTTTGACAAGTCAAACTGGACTTAATGAGGTTCAGATAAGGCGCACTCTCAATACTCGAGGAGTCAGCCTAATAGTTGATGGGTTGGATGAAGCATCGAAAGAGCAGCGGAGAGATTTTTATTTAATTTTGCAGAGATCAAATTTGGTGCAGGAAGACGGAAACCAAATCATAGTTGCTTCTCGACCGCTTGGCAACATCGGTTTGAATTCGTTTGATGAACTCGTAAAGCTATATCCATTTTCCATCTATGATGCATACCAATTAGTTGAACGATGGGAAAAGTTCTTTAAGAGAATTGAAACAGATGAGTTAGCCCAACTAGAGCATCTAAAGACAAAAATTAGTAGCTTTTCTGGTAAAGAGGGGCTGATGCCTGAATCTTTGAAAGTGCCCCTATATCTTACATATCTGATTTTCTTAACTATTTCGCAAGGTGGAGAAGAAGCTCTCAGAATATTAGATAACAAAATCTCGCTATATAAGAGAATTCTCGAGGTTGTTATAAGAACTTGGGAAGAGAGTAAGCAGCATGATACTGATCTTAAGCCAGATATAGCTGAACTTTCAACCATGTATAGAATGCCGATTATTTGTGCGATTGCCTTTATCCTGCAAGAACAAGGAAAGACAAATACATCCCTCGCTAAAAATACGTTATTGATTCACCTTGAACGAATACGTAATGATTACTTGGCTGGGATGACAGTACCAATGATAGAGGCTTGGTTCAAGTACTGGATAAACAGCAATGTTTTAGTAGTTAATGAACCAAATTTTGAGCAAGTTAGTTTTTGGCATAGAGAGATGCAAGAATATTGTGCTGCTCGTTACCTTGCTGAAAAATATAGGTCTTCAGACTTAGATATGGAGGAGGAGTCTCAGCATAAATTATACCATGATGAAGATTGGCAGAATGTGAGGCGTCTCTATAATGCAATTAGTCGCGATCCGGAGCATCAAATATGAGTAAACAAACTCCCCTTGAATACCAGTTATTAAAGCTCGTGCCTACTAAATATGAATCAGCCGTCGAGAGAAGACTAAAAATATCCTCAGCAATAGAAGAATTTTATCAACTGCAAGAAGGCTATACTCAAGCCGATCTTACACTTCTTGAGAAAGACCTCGCACAAAGCTTCGTTGCTGCCGTGATATATGAATTTGTTACAGATAACGATATTTATAGAACTATGCAGCTCGAACCGATGCGGACTTCGATCACAGAGTCTGGTAAAGCTGTTGACATTAGTGAAGTTAGACGGATTCTCTTCCGAGAGGATCACAATTTTTCCGGTTTAGGGATAATAGTTTGGAAAATCAGTAGAACCAACAACTTAGTCCCTTTCCTAAACTACGCAATACAACTCATATTTGACCAAAAATATCCAGAATTGATCGAACTTAAGGATTTTGCACAAATCTCACCACAATTACCTAAGTCCGTCTCAAAGCCACCAAGATCTAATCTTAAAAAGAAAATTCTAATCAGGGTTTCCAAAGGAATTGATCAACTAAATGACTCATTTGAAGAGAGTACCCTAAAAAAGCATAATCCGTTTGTTTCGTATAGATTGTTTTTGTACATAGAGCAGCCGTTGCCCGAAATTTGGCTTAAAGTATGGGAAACGTTAATTACATCTACGATGTCTGAGAACATGGCGCTCAGGCAAATAATGCGCGAATCAGCTGGATATCTCAAACTAGGAAGTAACGAATTAGAAACCTTTCTAAACGCTATATTTCTGATGAAAACTCGAACCAGAGAAGTTAACCCACATGTTCTCATGGGAAAGCTGGCGAAACGAAATAATAGATTTGTAGATTTATTAGTCAAAGAACTGCATAATGCCTCACCAGCAAAGAGCATGGATGTCGCACATGGTCTTCTAATTGCTGCTCAAGAAAATCCATACGCTACTCGAAACTATATTGACGTTGTTAGCAATAAAAACTCTTATCCATATGCTCAACCTGAATATTTCATTGTTGGCCAATTGCTCGATGATGCGTCAAAAGAAGCCCTAGATATCATGCTTTCTGAAGCTGTGAAAATGGATTTGAAAAGCAAACAGAGTTTTCAATTAAGTAGACAGAGAGCGGCAAAGGAGATATTAAACAATCTAGCAGGTGTTAAACCAGAAGCTTACTCCTACCTTCAAAAAGCATTTCAGACAATCGATGATCCCAACAAACTAGTGATGATTGCCGACTTGATCAGAACTAACAACTATCTATTTGAGCAAATTGACACCACTACCGTTATAGATAGCTTGTCTAATATAGCAAGCCGCCCAGTATCAATATTGCGAGACATTACAGAAATTGATCCTATTTCAAGAAACTTGCGGGCCTTAGCTATCAAAACAGCAGTGAAGTTTATTTTAAACTCGCCAGAGCATATGCAAAGAGAGCTTCTATACAACTTTTTACGGAAACTTATCACATCGGATGATGACTTGGTTGAAAGAATCGAAGAGGCAGAACAATCTTTGCGTTCTTATCTTACATCCGAACTGACATCTATTTACTTTGCAAAGTATGTCTTTGGGGAAGATGATTGGGTCGAAGCGGAGGAATGGGTTTCGACAAATCAAAAAAGTGATGACGAAGGAATAAGTGGCTTCATAATCTATCTTTTACAAAATGTATTATATGGCCAGCTTACCTGTCTTGATACGATGGTTAACAGTAAACGCTTATCGTATTCTTCATCCTCATTTCAACTTGACCTGTTTGTTGAACGAACTATAACTACAGTCAGAGACGCGAACCACGAATTTTTTGGTAATCTATTCTCTCCCTTGTCCTCGTTCCCGGAAGATTTCAAACGCTCGAGAAGGATTTTAAATGATACTCTAGACTTGCTTGAAGCCTCAAATGGATATCAAACTCCTGCCAATTCGGAACTGCTCTCTGAACAAAAAATAACAATCACCACTGCAGAATATTGTTTTGAATTTTTAAAAGTAGGTGTTCTAGATGGCCCTGAAGAACCCATTCAGGTCAATGAAGAAGACAAATGGATAACCAGATTCGCTGTCTGGGATTTGATAGATAGTCCACCACTTCCTCTGGATAAAGAGGTTATAGAATTCTTGCTTGAACATCTTTACCCTAAGCCTGAGGGAAAATCTTGGCTCGAAAGGCTTAGAACTAGAGACTTCCCACCAGATGAAGTTGTTGTCAGCCGAATAAATTCTTTCATTTGTAAGTCAGTCATTAGAAGCCCGTTGATGACTGACATACATCTTACGCGAATACTGGAAGCAGCCGCATCTAGAAAGGTGAAAGGAGGAATTCGTTCTTATGATGTAATCTTGCCCCTTTTAGAATTAAAACAGTATGATCACAAAATTCTCACCCTAAAGCATTTAGACCAGCTTCTATTAGACAAATCACACGAGGTAGTTGGTGCATCGTTGTTTGTTATTGGTGCGCTAGTCGATGACATTGGAGATAATTTACCCGCTGACCTCAAAAATCAACTAATAACAACTATTCAAAAGAATTGTGCAAGAGCAAGGCTACGAAATCATAAAATGTTTGGAGGATTTAGAGGCCTGCCGATTTCAACGGCTCGCAGAATGTCCGTCTCTGTACTAAGCAAACTAAAAACAAGTAGCTAAATAGTCAGTAGCTGAGAAGAATAAAATGGTCTAAAATGGGCTGCTGCTATTGGTGATTAACATTACAAAAGCGTTCAAGCTTTAAACGGGTTTAAGGGGAAAAGATGAAAGTTGATGACGATGACTGGATTGGAAGACTTGTTGGCGCTATCTTCATGGCAATTGCGTCATTACTTTCGGCCGTTGCGATAGCTATTACGTATGCAGTGATGGATGTATTAGGCATAGATAACAACTCATGTCTTTGGCAATTAATTGGAGGGCTATTAGCCTTTGCAATCTTTGCTGGCATCATTATGCTGGTATTGTCAATATTTTGAAACAATTCCGATCGTTTTTCGAAATCCTTAGGCCAAGGTCTTTCTCTACTGAGAGTAACTGTTTTATTAGGGTAGTATGGGTATTTAGGCAGGATTTTTAATGCTTCCGAAGCATCGTCTTAAGTTACTAAAAGTGTTTGTCCATTCGCACCGTCCTCAGTGAGCTTGGTTAGTATTGCCAAATGGTGACACAAGCAGCCAAAAGATTATACAGATCCAGAAATTACCGATGTAGGATAGCAAAGGGTTAGATGAGAAGAGCCGGATATACCCTTCAACCGACCACAAGAACGCGTGTTGACCGGCCTCGGGGATATGCTTCCCGCTTTCTTAAACTAGGAGGATGCCAAATCCGACATCCTCCAGGCGCTACTACTAACCACTCCCCACTCTCACCGCAACGCTACCGGCAAAAACAACCCAAACGCCACCCCCTCCTCCGGCCCCTCCGGAATCGTCGCCCCATACAACTCCACCACCTCATCAACATCCTGATCGGCCGTATACACCACCCGGCCGCCATCAGGGCTAATGTCAAAGCGATTGATATTACCCCCTTCCACCACCGGCCCATTCAACTTCACCGCCGTCCCACTCCCATCCGGCGTAGCCACATACAACTCATACCGCCCCTCCACCTCCTGGTCAGCCTGATAAATCACCCGGCCGCTATCCCCCGTAACCCAATACCCCACCACACTCCCACCAGCAACCAGCCCATCATTCACCTGCTGCGGCGACCCACTCCCATCCGGCCGCGCACTATACAACCCACTCCCCGCTTCCGAAAACACCCGGTACAACACAAAGCTACCATCCGGGCTAAACTCAAACCCAAACGCACTCTCCCCCACACTCAACCCATGATTCAACTTCACCGGGACCCCACTCGGCAACAACACCCCATACCCCTCATACCGCTCATCCACCTCCTGGTCCGCCACATACACCAGATACGAACCATCCGGGCTAAACCCAAACTCCACCACATCCCCATCCGCCACCAACGGATCATTCACCTTCGCTGGCACATCCGGCAACGGCAACGAAACCATAAAAATCTCATTCCGCTCATCCACCTCCTGGTCCGCCAAATACACCAAATAATCACCCGTCGGGCTGAACTGGAACCACTGCACATCCCCCCCCGCCACTAACGGACTATTCACCTTCACCGCCCCCGCGCTCCCATCCGCCGGCACAATATACAACTCAAACACCTCATCCACATCCTGGTCGGCAATATACGCCACCCACTCCCCATCCGCGCTAAAGCCAAAACTATGCTCCACCACATCCCCATTCGCCACCAGCGGCCCATTCAACTTCACCGCCGTCCCCCCACCAATCGGCGCCGAATAAATCTCCACCACCTCATCCACATCCTGGTCCGCCGTATACACCACCCGCGTGCTATCCGGGCTAATTTCAAAATCCTTCACCTCCCCATCCGCCACCAACGGCCCATTCAACTTCACCTGCATTCCACCTTCATCCACCGGCGCACTAAACACCTCCATCACACCATTCGTCTCCAGATCAGCCCGATAAACCACATACTGGCTATCCCCACTCAGCCGGAAGAAATGAACCCCCACATTCGCCACCGTCGTCACACTCAGTGCAATCGGCGGCCCACTCCCATCCACCGGCACACTATACAGCGTATCAGGCTCCCCACTGGCCAAAACATTAAAAATCGCCCGCGTGCCATCGGCCGTCACCTGCATATCAAAAATCTGAAAATCACCCGCCAGCCCCTGACTCAAGCGCACAGGCGACCCACTCCCATCCAACCGCCGCCGATACAAGTCATTCCGGTCAAGCCGCGTCTGGTCCGCCAGATAAAGCACATACTGGCTATCACTCGTCACCTCAAACGACCAGATATCCGCCCCAATCCCCAACGTCCCATTCAACTTCGCCACCGCCCCCGGCGCAGCCAGCGGCGCCCGATACAACTCCCGTAACTCATTCACCTCCTGGTCAGCAATATAAACCACCCTACTGTTATTTGGGGCAATGTCATAGCCCACCACATCCCCACCCGCCGTCAACCCCCCATTCACCTTCGTCACACTCCCCCCCGCCAACGCCACGCGATACAATTCAACACTCATCCCCGCCCCCCGGTCCGCCAAATAAACCACACGGCTACTGTCCCCACTAATCAAAAAGCTATGCACCTACCCATTAGACAAAGAACCATTCAACTTCGTCACCGTCCCCCCCGCCAACGGTACACTATACAACTCATTCCGCGTCGCCGAATCCTGCCGCGCCCGATAAACCACCCGGCTACTATCCGCCGCAATCGCAAAATCAAACAGCGAACCCCCCGCCAACGTCCCATTCAGCTTCACCGCCGTCCCACCCGCAATCGGCACACTAAACAGCTCCTCCAAATCATTCGTATCCTGGTCAGCCAGATAAACCACCCGGCTACTATCCGCGCTGATCTGCGGCGACCAAACCCAACTCACCTCCCCACCAGCCACCAACGGCGGATTCAACTTCACCACCGCACCGCCAGAGATAGCCACACCATACAACTCAAACACATCATTCGTATCCTGGTCAGCCAGATAAATCACCCGCTGGCTATCCGGGCTAACAAAAAAGTTCCCCCCAAAGCCAACATCTCCACCCGCCACCAGCGTACCATTCAACTTCATCGCCCCCGCACTCCCATCCAGCGGCACACGATACAACTCAATTACATCATCCGTATCCTGATCCGCCAGATAAAGCACCCACTGGCTATCCGGGCTAAACGTAAAGTCCGATACATTCCCACCCGCCACCAGCGGGTCATTCAGCTTCTCCGGCCCGCCACTCCCATCCAGCGGCACACGGTAAAGCTCATCCACACCATCCACATCCTGGTCAGCCCGATACACCACATACTGGCTATCCGCGCTAATTTCATAGCTAAGCGTCCCGCCCCCCGCCGCAAGTGTACCATTCAGCTTAACCGCCGCCCCACTCCCGTCCACTGGCGCACTAAATAACTCCATTACCCCATCCGTCTCCTGGTCAGCGCGATAGACCACCCGGCTCCCATCCGGGCTAATCCTAAAACTACCACCAAAATCCACCAGACTACCACCCTCCACCATCTCCCCACTCAACTTAACCGGCTGCGTGCTTCCATCCAGACGCACGCTATAAAGCTCATACACACCACGACTATCCTGATCACCGTTATAGACAACATATACACTATCCGGGCTAATCCCATACTCATTAATACGCCGCCCCTGCTCCGGCAACGCACTCAGCTTCACTGAAGCAGAACCCCCACTCGTCGGCACCACATAAAGCTCTGCAAGCTCAACCACATCCTGCCCCGCACGATAAACCGTATACACACCATCAGGGCTAACTTCAAAGTCATGCACATCACCCCCAATCGGTAATGGGCCATCACTGCTTAACTTGTAAGAATCTTGGGGCGCGGCCGAAACCGCCGAGAGAAGAAAAACGCTGGCAACCAACACAACAACCAAAAATCCCAAACGTACCAGCTTCAACGAGCGCAACACCATGCCAATCATGTTCATCTCCTTACCACTACGCTACAATGCATGGCTAAGACAAGTCCGGCTCGTCCAACTCCCAGCGGCCCAAGTCAGACTCAGCTTAGCTATTCAGTTTGATGAGAACACAATAGGCGACTGAAACAGAAGATAACATCACCCACAGTCACAAGCAAGAGTGAAATCCAGCTTCAGAACCAAAAAAGCATCCCCTACACTCCCCATCTGTTTCTTCCTATCACACACACACACACTATCGCGCCAACTAGATGGCGCGACCCCCACCCTATCACGGCCGCGTCCTGAAAACGTCCACCCCTTGTTCAAAAGCGCACGGCCGCCACCCAATCCGCCAACTCACTCGCCAACAACCCCGCGTCCCCCCGTTCCTGTGCCGCCAACTCCGCCGCCGCTCCATGCCAATACGCCCCCAACACCGCCGCCTCAAACCCATCCAGCCCCTGCGCCAACAACGACACAATCACCCCCGCCAACACATCCCCCGTTCCCCCCGTTCCCAATATCGGATTGGCAAACGGCATCAACACGCAACCGCCGCTTGAAGCCGCCACTACCGTATACGCCCCCTTCAACACCACCACATGCCCCCACTCGGCCGCCTTCTCCCGCGCCAACTCCACCCGCTCGGCCGCCCCCATCTCCTCCATCTCCATCCCCACCAACCGCGCCATCTCCCCCGGATGCGGCGTCAGAACCGTCCCCGCCGGTAATCGCCGCGGCCAATCCTCCATCTGCGCCAGCAAATTCAGCCCATCCGCATCCACCACCAACGGCGGCAACCCCTCATGGTCCCGCAAAAATTCATCCCAGAAATCCGCCGCCTCCCCCAATCCCGGCCCCACCAAACAAGCGTCACTCCGCTCTACGACTTCTCGCAATGCCCCCACACTATCTCTACCAAACACCTCCCTATCCGGCACAACCGGATAAGTCGCCTCCGGCAACTGCATCGCCACCGTCGGCCGGATGGCCTCCGGAACCGCCAACGCCACCAGCCCCGCTCCAGCCCTTAACGCCCCCCTTGCCGCCAACGACGGCGCACCCCAATACCGCGCCGACCCCGCGATAACCAACGCCGTGCCAAACGTTCCCTTGTGCCCGTCCAGCGGCCGCTCCGGCAACAACCCCCGCGCCATCTCCACGGTCGCCAACTCCACAGGCGCCTCTTTCACCGCCGGTAGCGCAGCATCAATCCCAATATCCGCCACCACCAGCTCACCACAAGCCGCCGCCCCCGGAAAGCGAAAATGCCCCCGCTTCGGCCCCGCAAACGTCACCGTCAAATCGGCCGCCACCGCCAGCCCATCCAACTCCCCCGTATCACAATTCAACCCACTCGGACAATCCACCGCGACGACAAAGGGGAGAGGAGGCTCACGCAAAGAACGCAAAGACGCCAAGGAAGAAAGCTTTGCGCCCTTTGCGTCTTTGCGTGAGCCCTCTACAGCAGCAATGCTAACCAACCTCGGCCGTCCTTCCTCCCGCCGCAATTCCCGCTGCTCCTCCAATCCCGCCCACACCTGGCGCAGCAACTCCGCCAGTGGGCCGCTAATCGGCCGCGACACCCCCGTCCCCAACAGCGCATCCACCACAACGTCAGTAATCCGCAGCCGGTGACGCAAGACGCGATGGCGTTGATCATACTCCGCCAACAACACCTCCAGTCCCATCTCCTGCACCCGCCGCAAATTCTCGTCCGTCTCCCCATCCCGCGCCTTCGACAGATAAAAGGCGACATCTGCTCCCGCCTCCGCCAGATACCGCCCCGCCACCAATCCATCGCCCCCATTATTCCCCGGCCCCACCAGCACCGTCACCCGGCGGCCGTCCACCGCCAGCCGCGCCATAATCGCCTCCGCCACCCGCCGCCCGGCCGTCTCCATCATCTGCGCATAAGACCAGCCAGCAGCATCGGCCGCCCGTTCGGCCGCGACCATCTCCGCCACTGTAAACACTTTAATTGTCATGGGATTTATCACGCGAGGAAGATTTTCTAAGTTGGCAGTTGTCAGTGGGCAGTTAGCAGTAACAGTCCCTTAGTCTCTCAGTCTCCTAATCTCCCAGTCTCCATTACTGCCGACTGCCAACTGTCTACTGAAATAGGCACCCTCGGAGGGATTCGAACCCCCGACCGTCAGCTTAGAAGGCTGCTGCTCTGTCCCCTGAGCTACGAGGGCATGTAATATCTTAAAAACAATTTTAATTAGCAACCCAGTTAGCGTCAAATGGGCTAATCTATGATATGGTACTAAATTGCATTTTAACTTATAATTGGCAACAGTTGTTAATTATTAGCTAAACAACGCGAGAAATGGAGACTAAGTACGATGAACCCTTTACCTACCATAGCCCCGATTAGCGATATGCGTATTCGCCAGGCTGACATCATTGAAAAAGCAGCAAAAGGGCCGGTTATCTTGCTCGAACGAGGTAGCAAACCTGCTCTCGTCGTTGTTTCACCAGAATTTTGGAACAATCTTACGGAGCAGATCGAATATCTTGAAGATGTGGCGGCCGTTTACAAGAAAAAGTGGGAGTTAGCGACCGGTCAAGATGAGATAGTCGAATTATCGCCCGAAATGATTCAGGAGTGGTTGGGCGATGACATATCGAATTAGGCTATCCAGAAAAGTCAACAATGAGATTGAACGACTACCTGGAAATATTCGGCAGCGAATTAAAAAGGCTATTGCCGAATTAGCAAATGATCCTCGACCACCTTCTGCTCTAGCTCTAAGCAATGAGTTAGTTGGCTATTATCGAATTCGGCTAGAACAATACCGTATCATCTATACGATTGAAGACGAAATGCTAACAATTATTGTTATTCGGGTGGCAAAAAGAACACCCAAAACCTACGAAGGTTTGCTGTAGTTCTGGCTTAATGGCTCCCTCCAGCCGTCGGTGGAAAAAGGCTCACCTTATCCCCATCTTGCAGCACCACAGACGCTTCCACCGCCTCATCATTCACGGCCGCCGCATTAATCATCCCTTCCGCAATCCCCAACTGTTCCACCAGCGTCCCCACCGTCGCCCCCTCCGGCAACGAATAGACAAACGGATGGTGCGGTGCGCCCGTTGCACCCGACGGCCGATGCCGCCGCAACGCCGCATACAACTTCACTTCTACAACCATGGAACAAAAGGATGAAGGCTGAAGGATGAGGGATGAAACGCTCGCTTTCATCCCTCATCCTTCAGCCCTCAACCCTCCTCATCATACACCGGCCGAATCCCCAGAAAAGTCTGCGAACTGCTAGCCAGCGTCTTCAGTAACAGGTCAACCGGCCGCTTCACCCGCTCCGCAATCTCGCTGGCCGGCGTCGGCTCATTGCCATTCGCCAGCAACACCGTAAACACCGCATCTACCAACGAAGTATGAACAGTGAAATCATGCGGTTGCTGGTTAAAATAAGCGCGAACCAGGAATTGGAAGCCATCCACCTGGCGCACCTCACCGGTGCGCAAATCAACCATGTCCACCGTTTCCAGGTTGGAATCAGCGGCAATATCCTCTCCCAGCGACAATCGCGTCACCAGATAAGTTCGCAAGTCACGACCCGACTCCTTCCACCAATTGTAATCAATGTGAAACTTTGTATCCGGCGTAAGCTGCCGCAAAGCGGTTGGTTTAACTTTCGGACGAGTGTTATTCATAAGCGGATTGCTGGACACGACGGCACTCCTCCTACTATCTCTCTTGCCAAAGGCTGCTATCAAACTGCCAATAGTGATCGCCAACCGCCTTAAAAGCGGGATGGCGAACCAACTCCGCAAACACCGGCCCAGGTGGTAAGCGACGCAGCATATTAATCGCGCTATACAAGGTCTTGGCGTGCACGGCGTTCTGTGGCGTCAGGCTGGCTAAGGAGGGGAAGATTTCAGCCAACAACGAGGCAACCGGCCGTTGCATCGAACGCCGCCAATGGGCATCCACGGCCGAAACCACATCCGTCCCAACAACCAGCAAATCATCATAGCCACAGGCGATATTGCGGCGGGCCAACTCAAAATGTAACCGATTATCACGCACCGTCGCCAGCCGCACCCATTCCCGTTGTGAACGGCGGCGGTCATAGTCAATGATAATCACCCCTGACTCAGGCCCTGGCCGCAGATGGAGAAATCCACCGACGGGAATCGAATGTTCCCCATACCACTCCGACAACCCATATACATAGCGCTGCTTTTGCACCACCCAGCCAACCATCTCCTTATCGGCGACTTCATCCAGGAAGATCACACGCTGCCGCGATGAGGTGCTGGGCGGAAACAAAAGCCGGGTTCGCGAACTGAGCGGTAAGGTACCAGCCCAACGATGGGGAAAGGTTAGCGAGAAAATAGTCGCTTGCGGTGTCGAGGGAGCTGGCAAATCAGACCATTCATCGTCGAGTTCTTGCTCCAACAACACAAGTTGGGGATTGAGCAAGGCGCGATCATAAGCAACCGGCGTATATTGCAGGCGGGCTGGCGTCTCGCGCACCCCCTCCGGCTCCATGCGCTTCAGGAACCAGGCCACTTTGTCACGCGGCGCCACTTCGTCAAAACGGCCGTCTTGCAACAACGCATAGTTCAACGAAAACAACTGCACCGCCGGGTCAATCCCCGGGTCCAGTTCCAGCACCGGCAAAATCTCTTCCGGCGGCGTTGGGCCACCTTCGGCCACTTCCAAAACCGCCTCGGCCAGGTGGAGATGCCCAATATTGATCTCCGCCATCAGCGATTTAACAAACCACTGCGAACCGAGACGTACAAAGTCATCCCGTTTTGCCAGTTCGGCCGATATTTTTTCAGCGATGGTGGAAAGGTATTGGCGACGCGACCCCTCCAGATCGGCCGCTACCTGCTCCAGCAGCGCTTCCCCATTATCCGTATTCAGCACATGAGTCCCGCTGAATTCAGTCGCAAACTCCCGCGATTTGCCCTTGAGATCAACCGCAACCACCGTAAAATTACCGAACTGCGGATTATAGCCAGGGCGGGTGGCCGTCACCTTGCCACGAGCGAACTTCAGCGCAGGGAAAACGATCTCCTCACCAACCTCATACCTCTCCTGTGGCTGGTAAACCTTACTTCCGCTCATGGCCCGGCGCAGTTGATTGACCTGTTCGCGAATACGATGCTCCGTAATCACCTCAGCAATTTGTTCAATCGTCTGCGGCCGCTCCTGTTCCAGCAGATGGTTATAAATTTGTTCAATATCCGCGTCAGTTAGCTCAAACTCTGAACCCCAGTAGTCAGCTGTTTGAAGCTGGGTTTGATACACAAGCTACTCCAAAAACAGAATCGTAAGAATGAGAATAATTAATAGCGTCTAAGATTATATCAGGACGGCCGCCCAATTGCCACTTTACGCACTGCGTCAAACGTAGCGCGATTTGGCAAATCGCGACCAGGCGCCTGGTTCACTCAACTTCCAACTTCTCAGGCCATCATATCAAGGAAATGGCTGCAACGTCCATTGCGTCGGATCAACCGCCACCCCATGCACCCGCAAATCCCAGTGTAGATGGGGGCCGCTGGAAAGCCCCGTCGAGCCAACCGCCCCTAACGGTTCCCCCACGGCCACTTCATCACCTACCTCCACAAATATCTCCGAGAGATGAAAGAAGGCGGTCATCACACCTAGCCCATGATCGACAATCACCACCATCCCGCGCAGCTCCAGCACATCAGCAAAGACGACCACGCCATTGGCCGGAGCCACAATAGCCGTCCCCGTTGGCACAGGGAAATCAATCCCCGTATGGAAAATCTCTACCGGCCCATTATTATAAGAGCGACTATCCCCATAACCGCCGGAAACGACCGTGTTGGTATCCGTGATCGGCATTTGGAACAACCCTTCCCATAGTTGTTCATCGGCCGACTGGCTAAAAATCGTCTGCAAAAAAGCATCCTCATTCGCCCGCACTTCCGGCGCCAACAGCGGCTCAAGCTCCGCTCCCACTGTCACAAACTGCGTTCCATAGCCGGCATCAGCCACCTCTATCGCCTGCTGCAACGGCCGCCACGAGGCCAGCCCGCTGCCCTGCCCCGTAATCTGCACCATCCGCATCCCCGGCTCGCTAAAGGCATCAAAACCCACCAATGCCAAAAAGCCATTGTCATAGGGCGTGAATTGCAGCGGGACCGTGCCAATGCGGCCGTTCGGCTCCCCCTCTAGCACATTCTCGACGTAAACCGACAACGCCCCCCCCTGGCTGACAGTCACAGGCGTGATTCGAAATTCCACCCACCCTTCCGGCAAAAAACGATAAGCCGCTTCGCCGGGAATACGCAAACGCTGTCCGGCAAAAAGGTAAGTGGGATAAGGCAGACCATTGATCGCCGCCAACTGTCGCGCCGTCAGTCCATAACGCATGGCAATGCCCGACAGCGTTTCCCCGGCCGCCACCACATGCGGCACACCGCGTAACACGTTCGGCGACGCTGACCCGGTGCGGCTGGTAATGGATAACGGTTGCCCCAAAACGAGCGGTGGTTCCGGATGGATCAGGCGGTTTTCGGCAATGATCGCTTCGTGGGTGGTGTTGAAGGCAGCGGCAATGCTCGCCAGCTTATCCCCCGCCTGCACCAAATAAAGCGTCCCCACCGCGTCACCCGTCCCACCAGGAATGAACAACTCCTGCCCCAACGACAACAGATCGGCGTTATCCAAATTGTTGGCCGCCAAAATCTCGTCCACCGTCACCTGGTAAAGGTTGGCGATGCTGGTCAGCGTCTCCCCCTCCTGCACGGTATGGACACGGGGGATCGGCGTACTACCCTCCGGCGTCGCTTCGGCCGTTGGTGACTCAAGCTCCGCTTCATCTGTGGATTCTGGTGTGGGTTCCGGTGTGTCGCTCTGCGCCAGAGCCTGATAGCTGATTGCCAGACAAAACAGTCCAATCCCCAAAAAGAGGATACCCCGACGCAAGCGTCCCATTAAAACATAGCCCATAGAGCCTGATTTTGCCCCAATCCCCCCAAACCGCCAATCGCTTTACCGCATTCTCATTCTGTGGGGGTTAGAGATTGGAGATTAAGAGATTGAGAGATTAGGAGATTAGGAGACTGAGAAACTGGGTGATCGGTTATCGGTGATCGGTTATCGGTTCACCGTTTACCGATTACCGCTCACCTTATCACCCCCTCACCTTGTCACCCTGTCACCCCACCATCCCGTTCCCCCCGGAGCGCGTCATAAATCGCCTGGGCTTCGGGATAATAGAACTCATGGACGGCCGCCCAAAACTCTCCCAACTGTCGGTTTCCGGTCTGCACTTCATAGGTCAATGCCTGCAAAGACTGATCCAACCGGTCCGCATCCTTTACCAGACGCGCCTCCGGCGTATCGGCCGCTGCCATCTCCTCCCACCAGTCCATCAGACGAGCGGCCGCTTCCGAACGGCCGATAATGACCTCCATCGCCCGCCGTTCACCCTCCTTTTTGATCCCCGGCGGCAAAAAGCGCCACGCCGGAGCGGGAATGTCGCTGGTCAACGCCTCCGCCAGATCATGCACCGTCGCCATCGCCAACACATCCGCTAAATTCAGCGGCTGCTCAACCAATTGCGCCAACACCAACGCCGCAAACACCACGCCATAAGTATGGTCAGCCACACTCTCCGCTTCCGCCACCCCGCGCTGTACCCACCCCGTCCGTGCCGTGCGCTTCAACTGATTCCCGTGCCGTAACAATTCGATAACCGCTTCAATTTCCATCTATACTCATCCCATCCATTTCGTATCATCACTCATTAGGCCTTACGCGTTTTTGACACCAATGGCACGACTTTCACGAAATAGAAGACAAAATTCGTGAAATTCGTGCCATTCGTGTCGAAAAAAATTTACTCAATAGAGTAATAGACCATTAGACCACTATACCAATACACCCAATCCCTGCAACGAACGGCCGCCAGCGGTGTTTTCAGCCATATAAACGTATAATATGACTTACGCAGTAAAGATTTCATAGCATCGAATTAGCGCGAAAGAAAATGCTAAACTCGCGTTCATTTGCCTAAATTCGATGCAATTACGTAAGCCT
>CAYPHY010000017.1:0-86289 GCA_964410625.1 uncultured Ardenticatenaceae bacterium
ACAATGAGACAGAAATGGGAATCAGCGTAATCAGCGTTTTATCCGCGTAATCCGCGTAACTATCCAATCACTATGACAACACCAACAGTTTCCTTCACCAACGTCAACATGATTTTCAACCCAGGCACACCCAAAGAGACGGTGGCGTTGAAGGATATTAATTTGACGATTGCGCCGGGGGAGTTTGTCTCGGTGATCGGGCCGTCGGGGTGTGGCAAGTCTACATTGATGCGGCTGGTGGGGGATTTGATCCGGCCGACTTCCGGCGAGATTCGCGTTAAGGGCAAGACGGCCGAGCAAGCCCGCCTCGATCAAGATTACGGCATAGTTTTTCAAGCACCCGTTCTCTTCGAGTGGCGCAGCATCCTCCGCAATGTCCAACTTCCCCTCGAACTGCGCGGGCTGACCCGGCAAGAACAAAACCAACGAGCGCAGGAACTACTCTCGCTGGTCGAGTTGGCCGGCTTTGAGAAGCATTACCCCTGGCAACTATCGGGCGGGATGCAGCAACGCGCTGCCATTGCGCGTGCCCTGGCGATACAACCTGAACTACTGCTAATGGATGAGCCGTTCGGGGCATTGGACGAGATGACCCGCGAACGGATGAACATGGAGCTACATAACATCTGGCGGCAGACCAACACGACGGTGATCTTCATTACCCACAGTATCCCGGAAGCGGTCTTTCTCTCGACGAAGATCATCGTCATGTCGGCGCGGCCGGGGGAGATATTGGACATCATTGATGTTGGCTTGCCCGTGCCGCGTGGAGAACACACCCGCGAGGAAACCGCCTACTTTGAAACGGAGACGAAGGTGCGCGAGTGGTTGCGGCGGACGAAGGAGACCAGGGAGACGGCCGCATGACCCGCATCCACTCCTATCTTCCGGCGATTGTTTTGTTTGCGGCCGTGCTCATTCTTTGGGAGCTGGCGGTACGGCTCTTTGAGATTCAACAGTTTCTGCTCCCTGCCCCCTCGGTCATTTGGGCTGCCTTCCGCGATAATCTCGACCGGCTGATCTTCATTGGGTGGTTCACCACCAAAGAGGCATTAGGCGGCTTTGTCATCGGCTGTGGGCTGGGCATTCTCGTCGCTTTTGCCACTGCCCGTTGGTCAACGGCCAGCCAAACACTGATGCCGTTCGCCATTGCCGCCAACTCCGTCCCGATTATCGCTTTTGCACCAATCGTCAACAACTGGTTTGGTGTAGATAGTCCATTGTCAAAAATGGTCATCGTGGCGATCATTGTGTTTTTTCCAATGATGATCAACACGGTACGTGGATTGACGCTGGTTGATCCGGCCGCTCTTGAGTTGATGCGCTCTTACGCGGCCAATGAGTTCGAAATCCTGTTCAAGCTACGTGTTCCCAACGCGCTGCCCTATATGTTCAATGCTTTCAAAGTGGCAGCGACGCTAAGTATGATCGGCGCGGTGGTCAGCGAGTACTTCGGCGGCAATCGCTCCGCGCTGGGCATCTTTATTACCCAGGAAGCAGCGCAATTTCGCTTCGCCAACGCCTGGGCGGCGATCATCATCGCCTGTATCGTTGGGATCACTTTCTATCTGGTCGTCTTGCTCGTCGAACGGGCAGCGATTCCGTGGCACAGTTCCGTGCGCGGAAGTAACCAATAATGTATTGGTGTAATGGTACATTTGGTATATTGGTATATTCGTGTACTGGTGTATTCGTTGTTGGTTTTCCGACCAACTATAAGCCCATGCACTAAATAGACTAATAGACCAATACACCCATAAACCAATACACCAATAAACTTATGCTTGGAGGAGAGATGAAGCAATTCCGTTGGATGTTCGTATTGTTGATGGTCTTGGCCCTGGCTGTGTTGGTTGCTTGTGGTGGTGGCGCGGCCGAAACACCGGCGGCTACTGAGCAACCGGCGGCCGAGGAGCCAGCAGAAGAACCGGCAGAGGAACCCGCCGAAGAGCCTGCTGAAGAACCGGCCGGAGAATTAACCCCTGTGCGTCTGCAACTGCAATGGGTGGCGCAGTCTCAGTTTGCCGGTTACTATGCCGCGCTCGATCAGGGCTTCTATGAGGACGAAGGTCTAGATGTGACCATTCTCGAAGGCGCCGTGGAAATTGTGCCGCAACAGGTTGTCGCGGCCGATGAGGCGGAATTTGGCATCGCCTGGGTCCCGAAGATGTTGGCCTCACGCGAGCAGGGTGCTGATCTGGTCAATATCGGCCAAGTGTTCCAGCGCAGCGGCACGTTACAGGTTGCCTGGGCTGACTCTGGCATCACATCAGTGGAAGATTGGGCTGGAAAACGCGTGGGGACTTGGGGCTTTGGCAACGAGTGGGAGGTATTTGCCGCCTTGCGTCAGGCGGGGATTGAACCCGATGATCCCAACGCCGTAACCATCGTGCAACAACCGTTTGATATGTCGCTACTGTTAAACCGCGAGATTGATGTGGCACAAGCCGAGAACTACAACGAGTATGCCCAGCTACTCGAAGCGACCAACCCCGAAACGGGCGAACTGTACCAACCGGAGGACTTCACCGTTTTTGACTACAACGACGTTGGCACGGCGATGTTGCAAGACCATGTTTTCGCCCGCGAGTCGTGGCTGGCCGAAGAGGGCAACGAAGACATTGCCGTGCGCTTCCTCCGCGCCTCTTTCCGTGGCTGGATTTTCTGCCGTGATAATTTTGATGAATGTGTCAACATCGTGTTGGATAATGGCCCAACGCTCGGCGAAGGTCACATGCGTTGGCAGTTGAACGAGATCAATGCCCTGATCTGGCCCTCACCGCAAGGTATTGGCGTGATGGACCAGGAACTATATGACCAAACGGTGCAAATTTCGCTCGATTTTGGCGTCTTGCAGAATCCGCCGGACGAGGCAGCCTTACGCACTGACCTGGCGCAGCAGGCAGTAGAAGGATTATCCGACCTGGACACCACCGGCGAGGGGTATACCAAGCAGGTGGTCGAAGTGACGCCGGGTGGGGAATAGTATTCAGTAATCGGTGAGCGGTAAATAGTAATCGGTAATCAGTCGTCGGTGATAGAAACCTAACTGATTACCGATTACCGTTCACCGATCACCTTCCTGACTATGACAACATACCAGATCATGTACTGGCACGACATCCCGGTGCAGGTGCGGGCAGGCGGCCGTCGCGACCGGGTGAGCATCGAATTGCCGCAACGGTTTCAGATTGCGGTGGACAATGCGGCGATGGCGGCGAACCTGACCGGAACGGACGCCTATCTGGAAGGGTTCCGCTGGGGTGAAGCCCAGGAGCGCGAAGGAACGGCCGAAGAAGTGGCGGCGGCCGTCGCCGCCGAGCTAGAAGCGCAGTATGCTAAGATTGATTGGCGCGGGACGGCCGCGCGGTTGAGCAATCAGATGTCAGCAGCGGCCGACGGCTAATATACTTAACCACCAAGACAGAAAGGCACAAAGAATAAAATTGTTCTTTGTGCCTTTCTGTCTTGGTTATTCTTATATCATGGACGTTCCATACTGCCGCGCAAAATGAAGCTTGTTGAGTGCGTACAGTGTGAATGAAAGGATGATTTGGTAGAATCGGCCAATATTGGAGATTGACGCTAGACGTTAGCTCTAATCTCCAATCTCCAATCTCTAATGATTATGGCTACTGAAGAGTATCAAGTCATCTTTATGCCCTCTGGGCGGCGCGGCCGCGTTCCAGCAGGGCAGTCTGTCCTTGACAGCGCTCGCCAGCTGGGGGTGGAAATCGAGAGCATTTGTGGCGGCCGTCTTACCTGCGGCAAGTGCAAGGTACAGTTAGAGACGGGTTGGTTCCACAAGCACGGTATTTACTCCAGCCCCGACCATGTGACGGCCGCTTCTTCCCGCGAGCAGGACTTAATGGAGAAGATGAATGGGAATCATGCGGCCGATTGTCGCTTCTCCTGCACCGCCCTTGTTCAGGGGGATTTGCTGGTATATGTCCCCGAAGAGAGCCGCGCCCAAAAGCAAATCATCCGTAAAGCGGCGACCGAGCGCGTGATTGATGTGCTGCCTGCCATCCGCCAGGTCTATGTTGAAGTCAACCAGGCAGAGTTAGGCCAACACCAGGGTGATTGGGGACGGCTGCAAGAGGCGTTGGCCGAGCAGTGGCAGCTACGCGATTTGACCATTGACCTCCATACCCTGCGTCGCTTGCAACCGGCACTACGGAAAGAGAAATGGGCCGTCACCGTGACGCTGTGGCAGGAGCGGGAGGTCATTGATGTCCAGCCGGGCTATAAAGAAGGCATCTATGGGCTGGCAGTAGACATCGGCAGCACAACCGTCGCCGGTTTCCTCTGCGATTTGCGTACTGGCGAGATTTTGGCGACGGAGTCGGTGATGAACCCCCAGGTGACGTATGGCGAAGATTTGATGAGCCGCGTTTCTTACGCCATGACCCACCGCACTGGCCTGGACAAGATGCACGAGGCGATCATTGACGCCTTGAATAAGCTGGCGGCCGCTGCGGCACGAGAAGCGGGATTGCGGCCGACAGAAATCCATGAAGCGGTTTTCGTCGGCAACACCACGATGATCCACATTTTGCTCGGCATTAACCCGCAAGAGTTGGGGGGCGCACCTTTTGCCTTGGCGAACCGGGATGCCATGGATGTGAAAGCGCGGGAACTCAACTTGCGGCTCCATCCCGCCGCCAGTGTCCACGTCCTACCGGCCGAAGCAGGCCATGTGGGAGCCGACAACGTGGCCGCGCTGATCGCCGAAGTCCCCTACCAACGGGATGAGATCACGTTGCTGGTAGACGTCGGGACAAATGCCGAGATTGTGTTAGGCAACCGGGAATGGATGTTTAGCGCGTCCAGCCCCACCGGCCCGGCCTTTGAGGGAGCGCAAATCACCTTTGGGATGCGGGCCGCACCGGGGGCGATTGAGCGCGTGCGGATTGATCGGCAGACAAAGGAGGCGCGTTTTCGCGTCATTGGCGAAGAAAGTTGGAGCGATGAATGGCAATTGGGGAAAAATGTCCCTATTGAAGCGCAACCCCAACATCTGGCTGTCGGTATCTGCGGTTCGGGCATCATCGAAGCGGTGGTGGAGATGTTTTTGGCCGGGATTTTGTTGCCCGACGGCCGCTTCAACCCCAACTGCCTCAGCGAACGCATTCGCTGGAACGGCCGTCGCGGTTCCTATATCTTAGCAACCGGCAATCAGACAACGACCGGCGAACCTATCCTGGTTACACAGGAAGATGTTCGCAATATCCAGTTGGCAAAGGCCGCGCTCTATGCCGGGGCCAAGCTACTGATGAACCGCGCGGGGATCACCAGCGTGGACCGGATTGTTTTGGCTGGTGCGTTTGGCAGCTATATTGATCCGAAGTATGCGATGATTTTGGGTCTGATCCCGGATTGCGATTTGGAACGGGTGTCGGCCGGTGGTAACGCCGCCGGTGATGGGGCGCGGATTGCTTTGCTCAACCGCGAGAAACGGGCAGAAGCGCAACAGATCGCCCATTGGGTGAAGTATGTGGAAACGGCCGTTGCCCCCAACTTCCAGGATGAGTTTGTGGGCGCGATCCACCTGCCCCATGCGACAGATGAGTTCCCTCATCTGGGAGATATTCTGCCCAGTGCATTGCCTATCAGTGCAAATGGTAAAGGGGGAGAAGTACATGAACTTTCAACCCGTCGCCGTCGCCGCACCACCCGCACCCCTAGAATGTAGACAAATATTAAGTGTCTGTCTCCACAAATATGCTAAAGTTCAGTATCAAAATTTGATCAAATAGGTGAGGTCTAATCATGGAAGAAGAAATCAATTTGAAGGAAATGTCGGACGACGAGATTTATGAGTTGATGAAAGAAGACCTCTATGATGGCTATGCGCAAGAGATCGAAGAAGAAGTTAATGAGATGCTGGGGCGCGGCCACCTACCCTATGACATTCTCACCAATGGACTGGTCGCCGGGATGGACATTGTGGGTGTGGATTTCCGTGATGGCATCCTCTTTGTGCCGGAAGTGCTGATGGCGGCGAAGGCGATGAAGGCGGGGATGGCGATTTTACGGCCGTTGCTCGCCGAAACCGGCGCGGAACGGATCGGCAAAATGGTTGTGGGGACGGTGAAGGGAGACATCCACGACATTGGCAAGAATTTGACCTCAATGATGATGGAAGGGGCGGGGTTTGAAGTGGTTGACCTGGGGATCAACAATTCCGTTGAGGACTTCATGGCCGCCATTGAAGAGCACAAGCCCGATATTTTGGGTATGAGCGCATTACTGACGACGACGATGCCCTATATGCGCGTGGTCATTGATGCGTTGAAAGAGGCGGGGATTCGCAACGAACTGATCGTCATGGTTGGTGGTGCGCCGCTGAACGAAGCGTTTGCCGAAGATATTGAGGCTGACGCCTACTGCCGCGATGCGGCCGTGGCTGTCGACACCGCCAAGAAGTTTATGCAAATTCGCCGCGCAAAGGCAGCGGCGGCGTAAGCGCCCCGTAGCGCGGGTTGTTTACCCGCGAAAACATGCGCGGGTAAACAACCCGCGCTACAGAAAACTATGAATCCAATCCAAGAACTCCTTCAAACCCATTCTGCTATTGTCCTTGATGGCGCGATGGGGACGATGTTGATGGCGGCCGGGCTAACCTCCGGTGCATCGCCGGAAGAGTGGAACGTCATCTACCCTGACCGCGTGCGTGCTGTCCATCGCCACTACATCGAGGCCGGTTCGCACATCATCCTCACCAACTCCTTCGGTGGCACACGCTTCCGTCTGAAGCTCCACAACTTTCAGGATCGCGTCTATGAACTCAACCATGCCGCTGCCGCCATTGCCCGCGCAGAGATTGAAGCCAGCGGCCGTCATGTCCTCCTCGCCGGTTCTATGGGGCCGACGGGTGAACTGCTGGAACCGATGGGCGGGATGAGCTATGAAGAGGCGGTCGCTGCCTTTGCCGAGCAAGCCGAAGGGCTGGTCGCTGGGGGCGTTGACCTGCTGTGGATCGAAACGATGAGCGATTTGCGCGAAGTGCAGGCGGCCGTCGAAGGCATCCGTTCTGTCACCGAGCTGCCGATTTGTGCCACAATGAGCTTCGACACGCGCGGCCGGACGATGATGGGCGTCACTCCAGCGCAAGCGGTGCGCGAGTTGAGCCAGTTGGGGCTGGCGGCCGTTGGCGGCAACTGTGGCAATGGCATCGCCGAGATCGAGGGGGTCATCGCCGGAATGAGTCGCGAAGGCTTAGGGATTCCGCTCATTGCCAAATCCAACGCCGGAATCCCGCAATGGATCAACAATGAGTTGATTTACGATGCTTCACCGGAAGACATGGGACAGTACGCGCTGCGTTCGCGTGCCCTGGGTGCTTCAATCATCGGCGGCTGCTGTGGCAACACCCCTGCCCACATCCACTCTATCGCCCAGGCATTAAGCCAGCCAATGACGGCTGAGCAATTGAGCGAACTGGCGGCCGCAGCCAACACAACCAATAGCGGCAATGGAACACCAGCCGCCACCCCGCGTGAACGAACCCGCCGTCGCGAGGGCAGTAAGTAGATATCAATCTTACGCGTTTGCATCAAATAACGCAGTAGAACTAACTCTTTCTGACACGAATGGCACAAATAACACAAATTATTGCCTTCTATTTTCGTGAAATTCGTACGCAAAATTTGCGCCATTCGTGTCGAAAAATGATCGGTTGCGTAAGTCCTAATCAAAACAATGAGCGTTGAAACGATTATCACTTCCAAAACAAAGACGGTACGCATTGGGCCGGACTACCCGTTTACGATCATTGGTGAACGGATTAACCCCACCGGCCGCAAGGCACTCGGCCGCGAAATGACCGCGGGGAACTTCGAGCGCGTGATCAGCGATGCCATTGCCCAGGTGGAAGCCGGGGCGCACATGCTCGATGTTAATGCCGGTATCCCGCTGGCCGACGAACCAGCCATTCTGGCGGAGGCGATCCGCATTGTGCAATCCGTCACCGATGTGCCGCTTTCGATTGATTCTTCGATTGTTGCCGCGTTGGAAAGTGGCCTGGCCGTCTATGAAGGCAAGCCGTTGGTGAACTCTGTCACCGGCGAGGATGAACGGCTAGAGTCGGTGTTGCCATTGGTGAAGAAGTATGACGCGGCCGTGATCGGCATCTCTAACGACGAGACCGGTATCTCCGAAGACCCCGATGTGCGCTTTGCAGTGGCGAAGAAGATCGTCGAACGGGCGATGGATTATGGCATTCCCCGCGAGGATGTGTTGATTGACCCACTGGTGATGCCCATCGGCGCGATTCGCTATGCCGGGCGACAGGTGTGGCAGATTATCGGCCGTTGCCGCGATGAGCTAAAGGTCAACACCTGCTGCGGGGCCAGCAATATCTCTTTCGGCTTGCCCAACCGCGCACCGCTCAACGCCGCTTTCCTGGCGATGTCTATCGGCGCGGGGCTGACCTCAGCGATTACCAATCCGATTGAACACGAAATCAAACAGGCGATTATGGCCGCCGATGTGATGACCGGCAACGACGAGAACTGCATGGCCTGGATTCAGGCTAACCGCGCGGCCGCACCAGCGAACGGCCGACCAGAACGCCCCGAACGCCGCCGTCGGGTACGTGGCTAATACAGTTACGCAGATGACGCGGATCAAACGCAGATAACGCGGATTTTCGTTCCTTTTATTGTGCCGTCCTCCATCGTATCACCTTAGAAAAGAAAAAGCGCTGGTTATTGATTTAGCCAGCGCTTTTTAGATTCAATTATTCAAAATCCTTTTTTAAGAAAGCCCCAACACACGGCCGTTTTCATCCACATCAACATTCATAAAGGCGGGTCGGGTTCCCAAGCCGGGCATCGTCCGCATCTCACCAAGCAAGGGATAGATGAATCCTGCCCCCACAGAAGCGCGGACCTCGCGCACGGAAACGGTGAAGCCGGTGGGCGCGTTTTTTAGGGTGGGATCATGGCTCAAGCTGAGATGGGTTTTGGCCATACATATCGGCAGGTTGCCAAAACCGTTGTCTTCATAGGACTTAATTTGCCGTTCGGCCGTCGGTTCATAGGTCACACCGGCCGCGCCATACATCTCCTTACAGATGATTTCGATTTTGTCTTTGATCGGCAGCTCAACATCATAGAGGAAGCGAAAGTCGGAGGGCTTTTCGCAGGCCTCGACCACGGCGTGGGCTAATTCCATCGCCCCGTCGCCGCCGTTTGTCCAGTGGTCGCTCATCACGGCCGTTTCCGCCCCCGCCTCAATTGCCATCTGGCGCACCAGTTCAACTTCGGCGGCCGTGTCGGTGGGGAAGCGATTCACGGCCACAACGACGGGAATGCCGTAACGTTTCGCATTGCGGATATGGGCTTTCAGGTTGTCACTGCCTCCAGCCACTAATTCCAGGTTCTCTTCAGTATATGCTTTGTCGAGCGGCCGTCCCGCAATTACACGCGGCCCGCCACCGTGCATCTTCAGGGCGCGGATGGTCGCCACCAGGACCACGCAGTCCGGCAGTAGCCCGGAGGTGCGACACTTGATATTGAAGAACTTCTCCATGCCAATGTCGGCGCCAAAGCCGGATTCCGTCACCACATATTCGCCCAGCCTGAGGGCGACGCGGTCGGCGACAATCGAAGAGTTGCCGTGGGCGATGTTGGCAAAAGGCCCGGCGTGGACAAAGGCAGGTTGTCCCTCCAGCGTTTGCATCAAATTGGGGTTAATGGTGTCTTTCAGCAAGACGGTGACGGCCCCGGCAACCTGGAGGTCTTCGAGCGTGATTGGTTTTTTGTTGCGGTTCGTGCCAATAACCACCCGGCCTACACGTTGCCGCAAGTCGCGAAGGGTGGTCTTGTAATCGGTGCCATCCACAAGGGCCAAAATCGCCATCAGTTCACTGGCGACGGTGATGTCATACCCGGCCTGGCGTGGACGGCCGTCCAATTCACTCCCCAAGCCGACGATGATGTTACGCAACGCCCGGTCATTCACATCCACAACGCGGTTCCAGGTCACGTTATAGGGATCAATGTTAAGGCGCGTCAGTTCCACTTTGGCTAACTGCTCGTCAGTCATCCGTGATTCATGGTACCAGCGGGCGTCAATGGCGGCCGAAACGAGGTTATGGGCGGCCGTCAGCGCGTGCAGGTCGCCGGTCAGGTGCAGGTTAAAATCCTCCATCGGCACAATCTGGCTATAGCCACCACCGGCCGCGCCACCCTTAATGCCAAAGGTTGGCCCCTGGCTCGGCTGGCGAATACAGGCGATTGAATTTTTGCCGATGGCCCCTAAACCCTGGACAAGCCCGACCGTCGTGGTCGTCTTCCCTTCGCCCAGTGGGGTTGGGGTGATGGCGGTCACGTCTACATATTTGCCACGCGGCCGATCTTGCAGCTTCTGCAAGACATCAAGGTGGACTTTGGCTTTGTTGCGGCCGTAGAGAATGAGATCATCGGCATCCAGACCCACTTTCTCAGCAATTTCCAAAATAGGTCGGATCTCGGCCGCCTGGGCGATGTCCAGATCAGAGGGAACAGGGAATAAGCGTTTCATCTAGGTTTTCTCTCCTAACAAAGTGTAGCGCGATACTTCGGGTACTCAGTACAAGCTTGGTAAATCGCGCGGATTACGACTGTAGCTGTAAGCAATTTGGCAAATTGCTCTACATCAATATGAGTCGGCGATCATCGCTCGCTCATAGGCTTGCTTTTGCATTTCAGTGGCGGAAATGGTGTTACGCATAAGGAAAGAGAGGGTGGCCGGGCCAACGCCGCCGGGGACGGGGGAAATCCAACCGGCGATCTCGTGGGCGGACTCAAAGTCCACATCACCGACAGTCTTATGGCGTTTGTTGCCCTCCTTATCTTCCACTTCCACCTGATTGATGCCGATGTCAATCACGGCCGCGCCCGGCTTGATCATCTCTCCCTTGATCAGCCCCGCCTTGCCCACCGCCACGAACAAGGCGTCGGCGCGGCGAGTGTGGTTCGACAGGTTGCGCGTTCCATGATGGCATACGGTAACCGTCGCCAACTGGGCAAGCAAGTGGAGCGCAATCGGCTTGCCGACAATTTCCGAGTGACCGACGATCACCACTTCCAACCCTTTTAGCTCCAGGCCGGTCGCTTTCAACAAAGCCACCGACGCCTGGGAGGTACAGGGGCCAAGCACAAAGTCATCATAGACGACCTTGCCGATGTTGGTCGGGTTCATCCCCTCCACATCCTTGGCGGCCGTGACCGCCAGTTGTAGGCGTTTCAGGTCGAGATGGCGCGGCACTGGCCGCTGGATGATAATCCCGGTTGTGTGCGGGTCAATATTCAGCGCGTGAATGGCGGCCATTATCTCTCGTTGGCTGATCTCGTGGGGATATTTGCGATCTTCAAATTCGATACCGAGCTTGCCAGCAACGCGCTGTTGGTTGCGAATGAAGAGCGCGGCCGCCGGGTTATTGCCGATTTGAATTGAAGCCAGTCGCGGAACCCAACCCTGTTCGCGCAGCCGCGCCGCCCGTTGTTGTGTTTCTTCACGAATGGGAGCTGTAATGATTTTTCCGTCTAATAACTTATAGGACATCTATCTTTCACTGCAAAGTCAGCAGGTAGGAAAAAGTGAACTGCCAATTGTCCACTTTATCGATCAACCTCCCTATTTTCTCAGGGCTGTGCGAAATGCGCTAATATTATCGCTGATCGAACGTGGCCCGCCAAAGATGGCACTGCCAGCCACCAGGACGTTGGCCCCAACGGCGACGATCTCGGCCGCATTATCCGCTTTAATGCCGCCATCTACTTCCAGATCGGCCGTTGAGCCAATCTCGTCTAACATTCGCCGCAGACGACGGATTTTATCGGTGCTGCCGGGGATGTAGCTCTGGCCGCCAAAGCCGGGGTTGACGGACATGATCAATACCAGGTCAACATCGGGCAGAATTTCTTCCAATGTTACTAGCGACGTGGCGGGATTTAGCGTCACGCCGGGGCGGACGCCCAACTCACGGATGGCCTGGACGGTACGGTGGAGGTGGGTACAGGCTTCGACATGGACGGTGAGGATATCGGCTCCGGCGGAGGCAAAGTCATCCAGAAATTGATCAGGGTTGGCGATCATCAGGTGAACGTCCAACAGCACCCCGCTTTCGTCGGCAATCGGCCGCAGCGCCTCCACAATCAGCGGCCCAATGGTGATATTCGGCACGAAGTGACCGTCCATCACATCCACATGGATATGGTCTGCTCCGGCCTGGACAGCTTCGCGCACTTGCTCGCCGAGGCGGGAGAAATCGGCCGATAAGATGGAGGGGGCTAACTTCGTTTTAGACATTGTTTAAAAAAGGTTACGCAGATGGCGCGGATACAACGCTGATTGCGCGGATTTTTTTATTGTTCATTGTCTCATTGTTCATTGTTCATTGCCTCATTGTCCCCTCACGCGGGGAAGCGGTTTTACTTCGCGAACACCGTATTGCATCGACCGTGGCAATAGACCCGCCTCCTCAATGATTTCAGCGACCAGTTCCTCCTGGCGGTAGGCCATGACGTGAACACCGCAGACGCCGTTCATCTCGCGCACCTGTTGGATAATCTCAATGCAAATCTGCTTGCCCACTTGCTGCTTACGCGCTTTGGGGGCCTGGCGTAGTCGCTCGACGATTTCATCGGGAATGACCACGCCGGGGACTTTGGTACGCATAAATTCGGCCGCCTTCTCCGAACGCAGCGGCCCCACCCCGGCCAGAATGTAGACCTTTTCATTTAAGCCCAGATCGCAAACACGCTGCATAAATTGGCGCATTCGCGGTATATCAAAGCAGTATTGGGTTTGGATGAAGTCGGCCCCGGCGGCGACCTTCTTGCCCAGGCGCAACGGCCGCCACTCATAAGGGGGCACGAAGGGGTTTTCGGCCGCGCCGAGGAAGAGTTTGGGCGGAATGGTCAGCTTACGGCCGCTGAGGAAACGCCCTTCATCGCGCATGATCTTGATCGTCCGTAGCAACTGCATCGAGTCAAAATCAAAGACGCGCTTCGCCTCTGGCTGATCGCCCACGGAGACATCATCCCCGGTCAGGCAGAGGACATTGTGGACGCCCATCGCCGCCGCACCGAGCACGTCCCCCTGAATGGCAATGCGGTTGCGGTCACGACAGGAGACTTGCAGCACCGGCTCATATCCGGCGCGGGTCAGCAAGGCGCAGATGGCAACGCTGGACATGTGGCAGTTGGCTCCCGATGCATCGGTGGCGTTAATGCCATCGCAGACGCTAGAGAGGACAACGGCCGCGTCATACACTTCCTGGGGGTTGGCACTGTCGGGTGGGTTTAATTCGGCGGTGACGGCGAAACGGCCGGAACGCAACACACGCTCTAAACGCCCTGCGGACTTACACAGTACTTCGCCGTTCATAGCCCAGATGATGCCACAGAACCATTGAGCGGCGCAACCGGAATGTCGGCCGCGCTGACCCAACCAGCAGGGGTCTTTTTGTCTACGCCGGTCAGCATATTGATCCAGGCCGATGAGCCTTCTAACTGGCGGTTGACCGGCGGCTGGAGGTCCCTGATTTCGCCGCCATAGGTTGCCATTTCCCGCGAGCGTTCAAATGCCTCCACCCAAACGCACTTCATCTCCGGCTTGACCTCGCAATGGCCGTTGGTACGCACTCCGCCACATGGCCCGTTGCGCAGGTTTTTGGGGCAGGTCATCGGGCAAGTCATGCCAGTGGAGTGCAACACACATTGTCCGCACATCCGGCAATCGAAGATGATCTGTTTACTCAGCTCTTCGGTCGGCCGCAGCCAGCGGTCCGCGCGATCATATCCCAGACGAGCGATCAGCGGATCGGCACGCTTGAACAGCCGGTGGGTCAAATCATAAGCCCATTCCAGCCAGCGCGGATGGTTGCGAAGCCAACTACCAACGGACATGGGTGTTTGTGGGTTTCATTGTATAGTGCTTTATTGGTGTATTGGTGTAACGGTATATTGGTATTAGTGTAGTGGTATTTTTTCTGCCAACCAATAGACTGATAGACCAATAAACCAATAAACCGATAATACGCGCTGACCAACGGCCGAATAGAGGCGAGGCTAGAGCTGGCTCACGGGAATGATCAGGCTGTTGGAGAGGATGGGAAGCATGAATAAATGCTCGTCCAGGCTGACGCCAATGGGACCGGTGTTGAGCAGCGAGAAGATCGTCCTTTGCGTTTCCAGCGGCCACTTTCCCACGCCAGGGCGATAGGTCGGGCCTAGCTTCAGTCCTTGCTGAGCATAGCTTTGGCGCAATGCCTGGTGAAGCTCCCGCACCATCCGCCGCAGCCACTCAATGCCAATTTCGTTTAAGACATATTCAGCCAGACTATCTTCCTTGCCCAAAACAGCCAAACGTTCATGGAGCGCATGGCCTAACGTACAAACGCCTAAAACAACTCCTTGCGAGTCGGCCGATAGGTATGATTGTAGGTCGGGAACGGCCGCGGGGGGAAACGCCTCAAACATAAATCGGGGTTGGGCGTGTTGTCCGGCCTCTTCAAGCAGCTTTTGATAGAGAAGCTCCATATTTCGGCGTCGCCGCCCTTCACCATACTTCTTTAAGAACTTATCGAGGGGGGGCGGCCGTAAATCAAGGTTCTGTTCATCCAACATCAGCATAGCTGGAGTGTAGCCGCTTCACCGCTGCTTATCAAGGCAAGGAATAGAGAGGCCAGAGAAAGCAGAAGAGCGTAGCAGCCGTAGAAATAGCGTATAAAACGGCCGTTGCCTTGACTCCTTTGCCAAGCTACAATGCTATTTATATGGCAGCAACAAATGAAGTTTCCCTAAGCAACGCAGATGACTCCCGTCGTTGGCATTTCGATTGGGTTTTGCCAACGCTGTTTTCTCCGCGCCGCAGCTTTGAGCGGATCACGGCCGCCAGCCAAAGCATCTGGCGCACGCCGATTGTGGTGTTGCTCCTGCTGACGCTCGGCCGTGTGTGGATGACAGGTAACATCAACAAGGCGGCGGCCGACAGCGGGCAGATCAACTATCCCCCTGGCTTTGAGTTCTACACCCCTGAACAACAGGCGCAATTCCAACAGGCGATCACCGGTATGAACACGCCGACGTTCCACTACATCCTGCCTGGGATCATGGGCGTCGTCCTGGTGATTGGGGCGTGGCTGGTAATCGGTTGGCTGATGCATCTGGCCTTGACTTTGCGCGGCGGCCGAGGGAGCAGCCAGCAAATGCTCAACATCGCTGCCTGGGCGTTATTGCCCTTTGCCGTCCGCGAAGTGGTGCGGATCATCTATATGATGAACACCGATCGGTTGATCGCCAGCCCCGGCTTGTCGGGCTTTGCGCCAGCTATGGAAGGGATGGGGGGGATTTTTCTTGCAGCCCTGCTCAGCTTTGTGGACATCTACTTCATCTGGAGCGTCATCTTGCTGGCAATTGGGGCGCAACGAGCGGTAAAACTCTCCGCAGGGAAAACGTGGAGCACGGTTATCGTCGTCATGCTCCTCTTGCTCGCCTTGCGTGCCGTCCCCGCGGTCATCGCCTCGCAATTCCAGGATTTGACGGTGATCAGGCCATTCTTCTAATTCCTAATTTTTTTCGACACGAATTTCACGAATTTCACGAATAGGATGAGAATTCGTGTTAATTCGTGTCATTCGTGTCAAAGATGCCAACACCGTTTATTGAAATCACCGACCTGCGAAAGAGCTACCAGATGGGTCGCGAGGTGGTTCATGCCCTGGATGGGGTAGACCTGAGCATTGACGCCGGGACGTTCTGGGCGGTGATGGGGCCTTCGGGATCGGGCAAGAGTACGCTGATGTACTTGATCGGCGGCCTGGATCGGCCGACCAGCGGCCGAATTGTGGTAGACGGCCAGGAAGTGGATGCGATGGACGAAAACGCGCTGGCGATCTACCGGCAGCGGACGGTTGGCTTTGTCTTTCAATCCTTTAACCTGATCTCCAGTCTGACCGCGCTGGAAAATGTCGCCTTTCCGATGCGCTTTGCCGGTGTAGGGCGCAGTAAACGCCGCGAGCGGGCACGCGAACTGCTAACGCGGGTCGGCCTGGAGACGCGCCTCGACCACCGGCCGACAGAACTGTCCGGCGGGCAGCAACAACGGGTAGCTATCGCCCGTGCATTGGTCAACGACCCCCACCTGATCTTGGCCGATGAACCGACGGGCAACCTTGATACAGCCAGCGGGATGAGTATCATGGAGCTACTGGCGGAGTTACGCGAGGAAAACCGGACGATTCTGGTTGTCACCCATGATCCACGGATGACGGAATTCGCCACCCATACGGCACAGATGTTGGACGGCCGTATTGTCGAGCATGGTGTGATCGCCTTAGGTGAAGCCGTAGATTTACAGCATTAAAAACCGGAGTTAGAAACCGGGTTTTTTCAAAAAACCCGGTTTCTGAAATTGATGCTTATGAAACGAACCAGATGGATTTATCGTGTATTTATGCTGTTGGTTGGGGTGTTGGCGCTTACGGTGCTGGCCCCAGCCACATTCGGCGCGGCCGTGCCAGCCCAACAAGCCACAGAAACGGCCACCCCCACAGCAACCGGCGAGGCAACTGCACCGCCTCCCCCTTCCCCTGGCCCACTGTCAGTCACCAGCGTCCAGCCTAATGTGGCAACCGGATTCGCGCCGGTGGAACTGGTGGTAACGGGAACGGGTTTTGATGACGGCGCAACCGTCGTCATCAACAACTTTGGCGCGTTGGAAACAACCTTTGTCAGCCGCAATCTTCTTCGCGCCCTGCTTAGCGAAGGGATCGCGCCGGGTGTCTATTCCGTCACCGTGGTAAACCCCAACGCAGCAACGGCAACGTTGGCAAACGCACTGACCATCACGGCTCCCGCCGAAGGAACGCGAACCCCAGAACCAACCGGAACCCCTGCGCCGACGGCCTATGTCCGGCCGCTCCTGGTCGTGCAGTCCTATGGGGCAAGCTCGGCCGAGATCACCCCCGGCAGCAACCTGGATTTTGAGATGACCTTCGCCAACGCCGGACAAATTGCGGCCACCAACGTCACCGCCACCTTTGGCGGGACAGACTTCGCTGCGCGGGCAACGGGTGGCGTGCGGGCTATTGGAACCGTTGAGCCGGGGCAAACCTATCGTTTCTGGCAACCTCTGGCTGCCAGCCCCGATATTTCCGGCAAGACGGTGGCGGTGTTGGAGGTGACGGCCGACTACACCGATGTCAACGGCACGACCTTCAGCGAAACATTCATGCTCACCTTCCCGGTGCGCCGCGCGGCTACCGGCCCAGGCGCAACTTCGACCCCTACGCCCACGCCGACCAGCACCGCGACGGTGGTGCGCTTACGGCCGCAACTGTTGATCACCGATTACCGCACAGATGTTGACCAGTTGCAACCTGGAACCATTTTTACCCTGGAAATGGACATCGAAAACCTGGGCAATGCTGAGGCGCGGCGGGTGACGATGATCGTCGGCGGCGGCAGCACCACCGGTGGCTCAACCGATGGCACACCGCAGCCGGGCGGAGGGCTGTCGGGCGCAAGTGGCGAGTTTAGCGACTTCGCCCCTATTGGCGCGTCCAATGTTAGCTTCCTCGGCGATTTGGATGCTGGGGATTCCTTGCAAGGCAGCCAACGGCTGATCGTCAATGCCACCACTGAGGCGGGGGCGTACCCGTTGCAAGTCTCTTTTGTCTACAGCGACGAGAATGGCGCGAGCTATACCGATGATCAGGTAATTACGCTGCTGGTCTATAGCCAACCACTGGTAGATATTAACTTTTACACCGAACCGCCGCCGCTCTTCGCCGGGCAACCGGGGAGTTTGCCGTTGCAGTTGATCAACATTGGCAATGACACGGCCGTCTTTGGCAACTTCAGCGTGACGGCCGAGAATGCCGAATTCACCAACAACACCATTTTTGTCGGTGCGCTCGACCCCGGCGGCTTCTTCCCGCTAGACGCGCAAATCACCCCCTTCCAACCCGGCCCGCTGGAACTGATCGCCAGCGTCGGCTATACCGATGACTTTAACCAGCCACAAACCATTACGCGCACGCTATCGGTGGAGGTAATGGAGGAAATGATCATCGAGCCGCCGATAGAGGGGGGTGAAGGCTTCCCTGGCGAGGGCTTCCCGCCCGATGGTGGCGGTTTTCCTGGCCCCGTTGATGGTGGGGTAAACGGCGGGGGTGAAGAAACGCTTCTGCAGCGCATTTGGCGTTTCATTTCCGGCCTGCTCGGTCTGGGCAGCGGCATCCAACAGCCGGAAGAACAAGTGCCCGTCTTTCCTGGAGAGGAGTTCCCTATCCCAGAAGGGCCAGTAGGACCGATAGGTTGATAGCGTTTGGCAGAAGAAGCCTCTGGCGGTTGAAATCGACTTTTTCTGAGACCCTTTGGGTACGTCTCTGACCAGCACAGTTGCCTTCATCCCCGTGCGCTATTGTCCGTAAGAATAGCCTGGAAATAAGAGTCTAGAAGATATATACTCTTTACCGATAAACCGATAACCGGCTACTGATAACCGGTTACTGGACTCATAGACCATGAAGCTACTCGACCTGCTCAGTCTGATTATCGAAAACCTCTCCCGTCGCAAGGCGCGGGTGGGATTAACGGCCGTCGGCGTGATCATCGGCACGGCGGCCGTTGTCTTGCTCGTCTCCCTGGGTGCGGGTTTGCAAGCCAGCGCAGAGGCACAACTAGGCGGCATTGGTGACCTGACCAAGATCACCGTTTATCCAGGCTTCGATGAGTCGGTCATGGCCGGCAATGTTGTGGTTGAAATCGGCCCCGGCTCGCCGCCGCCCGGCCAGGTATTGATCACCGAACAAACCATCGCCGATATCAGTGCGATACCGGGGGTAACGGCCGTCATCCCCCAGGATTATTTGCAAGGACAGGCGATTTTGAGCGTCGGTCGACTGGAAGGTTATAGCTCGATCCTCGGTATTGGGACGTCTGACCTCAGTACATTGGGGGTTCGACCACAGGGTGGAACACTCGAACTAGGGCGAGGACAGGCCATTGCCGGATTTATGGTTCCACAGAACTTCTTTGATCCGCGTGGCGGCCGTCCCGGACAAGAGCCACCACCCCCACCCGAACTGCTTGACCAACGTCTGACGCTGACGCTGGTAAAGTATTCGCAAGATGGCACAGAAATCCGCAAGCGCGTGCCGGTGCAGGTGGTGGGCTTGCTCGCCGAAGCACGTGACGAGCCGGATTGGTCGGTTTATATTCCGATGGCCGATCTGGAAGGCTACAACACCTGGTTCACCGGTCAGCGCATTGACCGCAGCAAGATGGGCTACAACCAGTTGATCGTCAAGGTCGAAGACGTGGATCAGGTGCTGGACGTGACCGAACAGATCACCAACATGGGTTTGCAGGCCTACACGCCACAATCGTTTGTACAGGGCATCACCGGCTTTTATACTATCCTGCAAGTTGTGTTGGGTGGAGTGGGGGCGATTGCCTTGTTGGTTGCGGCGATAGGCATTGCCAATACGATGGCAATGGCGATCCTTGAACGCACGCGCGAAATCGGGCTGATGAAAGCGGTAGGGGCGACAAACCGCCACGTGCTGACCGTCTTTCTTGGCGAAGCGGCCGGGATCGGCTTCCTCGGTGGCCTGGGCGGCGTGGCGATTGGTTGGGGGTTGAGCCAGGTGCTAAATGTGCTGGCTCTGGCCTACTTTGCCGGTCAGGCGGTGGAGACGGGTGCGCCGCCACCGAGTACGGCCGTTGCCACCCCACTCTGGCTACCCATCTTCGCCCTCGTTTTCGCTACCATCATGGGCTTGATCTCCGGCCTCTATCCGGCCTTACGTGCCGCCACGTTGATTCCAGTTAATGCTCTGAAATATGAATAACAGGACCTATACAGCCAATAATTTTTCGACACGAATGACACGAATTTCACGAAAATAGAAGACCAAATTCGTGTTATTCGTGCCATTCGTGTCAAAAAAGCGTAAGTCCTAAATAAATCGAGCGTAAGGATGACTATGAAGACGGCCGATCCCGCACTACCATAACGATCACGCGCAGGAACAAGGTAATGCAGATCACCAGGCCGATGTAGCCAAACAGGTGAAAAACGCGGATGCCGGAGGCCAGGGTTGGGCCTCCGCTGGTGCTTAACAGCAATACCGACATCAGCCCTACGGCCGCCCCTAGAAACGCCAACACAACCAGCCCGACCAGATGGGTGACAAGCTGTACATCTCGCTCATCGGAAAAGAGGCGCACATTGATGGTAAAGACGCCCCGTTCGGCCGCGCTGGCGATGCGATCCACACGTCGTGGTAGCCGCCGCAACACAGGCGCAAGCGTGAGTAGTTGATCCTTAAGCGAGTCGCGCACGGAAGTGGGTGCTAATGACTCTTGCAGCCAATCAGTTGCCAGTGCTCGCGCCTCATCAATAATCTGGAAGTCCGGCGCGAGGAGCGTCAGTGTCCCTTCCAGGGTGATCAGCGCCCGGAACACGCCGCCGATCTCCGGCGGGAAGGCCAGACCAAAGTCAAGCAGAATTTGGAAGAGATCGGCGAACAGCTCCGCGCCGGGGGCCATCCCCTGGCCCAAACGGCGAACGATCAACTGCGACAACGCCTGCTCCAGCCGTTCCTCATCGCTGCCTTCGCGCACCTCGCTGATGTCAAGCAGCGCGTCACGCAGCATGGCCGGGTCGCGCCGTTCCAGCGCCACCAGGATGTCGCGCAGCGCGGCCTGTTGCAGCACGTCAAGACGGCCGACCAACCCAAAATCAATCAATCCCAGCCTGTCGCCATCGAGAATGAGCACATTGCCGGGATGAGGGTCGGCGTGGAAAACACCGCCGAGCAACAGTTGGTGCATCATTACCCGCAGCAGGTCACGCGCCAACTCCTGACCATTCTGCTCCGCTTGGGTTAGCCTGGCCCCTGCATCACGTACACTCAACCCCTCCAGCCGTTCGATGACCAGGACACGGCTGGAGGACAAGTGGGGATAGACGGCCGGTACATGCACCGATGAATCCTGGGCTATCACCCGTTCAATGGCGGCAATGTTGTTGGCTTCAATCTGATAATCGAGTTCCTCCTCCACCACCTCACCAAACCGCTGTGCCATTTCCACAATGCGGAAGTCGCGCCCCCATTTCGTTCGTGATTCGGCCGCGCGGGCCAGGGCCATCAGAATCTCCAAATCACGCTCGACGATGGCGCGAACGCCGGGACGTTGCACCTTCACCACCACTTGCTCCCCGGTGGTCAACGTGGCCTTGTGTACCTGGGCCAGGGAAGCGGCCGCCAGCGGTTGTTCGTCAAAAGTAGCAAACACCTCTTCCGGCGGCGCGCCCAACTCCGCGACCAGCAACGCCCTCACCTCTTCATACGGCTCAGGGGCTACCTTGTCCTGAAGCCTGGATAGCTCGGCAATAAAATCCGGTGCAAGCAGATCAGGGCGAGTAGAGAGAACTTGTCCCAGTTTGACGAAGATGCCGCCCGCTTCTTGCAGCGCCAGGCGCAGGTTGCGTGGAAGCTGGCTGCGGCCGCCAAGCCGGGCACCCGTTGTCTCATCTCGTTGATCACCTAAGTAGGGGGACAAGCCGTACCTGGCGAGAATACGGGTGATCTGGAGATAGCGCCGGAAGTGGGCGATTTGTCGTTGCAGGGCACTTATCGGCCGCATACGCGCCAGGCGGCCGAGGAGCGACCAGCGGGAAGCCCCCTGCAAGGCCAATAGTTCCAGGAAAGTCGCCACCAATAAAGCGATCAGCAAGGGGACAAGATAGACGACCAGCGTGTCGGCCTCCTCGCGGCCGGTTTGCCGGACGATTGACAAGGCAAATAGGTTGCCAATCGCCACCCCGGCGGTGGTGGCAATGAAAGCGCGAATCAGTGAGACACGAACGCCCAATATCCGGCCGCCAAGGAAGACCAGCAGCAAGAAGATCGCCACCGCTTCAAAACCGATGAAGATGAGTGTGTCGAGCCGTTCGACCAGGTTTACATTCAGCGGCGTCGCTTTGACCAGCGCCAGTTCACCCTGTCCATCACCATAGCTAATCGCAAGGCTATTCTCACGATAGACGAATTCGGCCGACGAATCCAACGCCTGGAAGAATAGCGCCTCTTTGGCCACCACTTCATCATCGCTGCAACGCACATCGGTCGAGGCGATATTGCTAAATGAGATGGTGTTGCCTTGAACCGTATAGTCGCCGGTAAATGTATTACAGCCGCCGGAGCCTTCCACACGGCCGTCGCCGGAAAAATTGAGGGTAATCGGATTCCCTTCAAAGAAGGGTGACATGGAATTTGGGTCTGCCTCCGGCACAAGGGCGACCACAATCCATTCCGTGTTTGCCAGCGGATCGGCGACGGCCGTTGCCGCTGGCGTTGGTTGTGATACGGGCGTAGGGCTTAATAACGCATCATCGAATGCACAGGCAGCAAGAAAGAGGGTAATGAGCAACAGAAAGAAGCGTGAGCCGTTCATGTCTAGCCCAAAACTTACACAAGGGAGCGTTTTTTAGCAACGAATTGCACGAATTTTCGCAAAGTTAAGTAACCTCAGTTCGGGATTATGTCAATCAACCATGGATGGACACGGATCGGACGGATAAACACGGATTTTAAGCTGATCAATCCGTGTAAATCTGTTAAATCCGTGTTATCCATGGTTGACCAATGTAATTGCTGTCAAACTCAACTACATTACGGACCAGAGACGAACGCGGGTTCTATTTCCCCCCAGGTAACGCCTCCATCGGCCGAATGCAACAGGGTAGTTTCCTCAAACGTGCCGGAGGCGATCCAGCCGTTCTGCGTGTTGTTGAACTCTATGTGGCCGTATTGCCCGACCGTCCCCAGGCTAGTCCAGATCTGACCGCCGTCGGTGGTGTGATAGATTTCCTGTTCGGCCGCCGAAGGGTCTTCACCACCCAACAACCAACCTTCATCGGGGTTGATGAACTCAAATTCGGCCGATGGGACAGGCAAGGGAGAGGATTGCCATGTTTGACCATTATCAGTGCTGGAATAGAGCCATGCTTGCGAGCTATTCTGCTCGAAGTCTGTACAACGCAAGGTTAGGTGCAATGTCGTGCCACCAACGCTGCCTATTTGAGAAATACCACAAGCATCACCCAGTGTTTCGGCAGTTGCTGGTACGCCCTCAGCCGCTGGAAGGGTTACCTGTGCCCAGGTCATTCCGCCATCGGCCGTCTGATATAGGACTAGCGGCGGCATCAGACCAGGACAATTCCCGGCTAGCCAGCCTTCGCTTGGGCTGGTAAAGACAACGCCGGACTTGACGCAAGGCTGAACGTCAGGGTTATTTTCTGGATCAGTGACGCGCTGCCAGCTTTGGCCGCCGTCGGCCGTGGTGTAGATAGCAATGTAGTCATGGCTCATTCCCGCTCCTAGATGGGCGATCAGCCAGCCAAACTGGTCATCGAGGAAGCGAATGTCGGACGGCATGAAGAAGTCCATCGGAATGTCGGAAAAGTCCAGCGGTTCGCTGGTGGTCCAGCTTTGGCCGCCGTCGTTGGTCATCAATACGTAGAACGCGGGAGCGGCCGAGGCTGATTGGGAGGAAACGCTTGGATAGCTAACCCATCCCATCTCGGCCGACGAAAAAAAAGCGGCAGGGGAAGCCTGGAAGCCCTCAGCCATAGGCGGCACACCGGGTGGTGTGCGGTCTTGCCAGGTTTGGCCGCCGTCGGCCGTTTTCAGAATGCGATCCAAGCGATCAGCCTGCGTACCACCCGCTGCCCAGCCATTTTGTTCATCCAACATCTGAATATAGCCGATATAAAGAGGTTCACCGACCGTCTCATCCCCCGGCGGCTGGATACCGGTGACGAAACGTTCCAGCAGTGCGTCGGCCGCTTCGCCGTCGAACGGCTGGTCATCCGTCTGTGCCAGGGTAATCAGCCGGGGGTTCGTCTCGCCGCTGCGCCAGACATAAACACGATGCTCAAATTCCCGCCCCTCTGTGCCAGGGAAGTTGAGCAACTTCTTCGCCGGAGCGCTATCTACAGTGAGATCACTGGTTTCGATAGCCTCCTGTTGTTCCGGCGTCAGCGGTTCCAATTGCTCCTCGATCCACTCCTCCAGCGTTTCCACCAGAATACCAATCGGGAAAGAGAGGTTTACCTGATAGGTGTGACCTTCATATGGCCCCATCAGTTGTACCGCCCCTTCCCCGGCTCCGGCATCGTTGATCGTCCAATCCGCGGGATGCTCAATGTTCCAGGCATGACCCACCTGAGTCCGCGTCCAGTCGTCACCGGCCGTTGGTGGCGCGGCGACCGAGAAATTCAGCACGCCTGCGCCACCATCATAGAAGATCATTAAGCTATCGGCCGTCTGCTCAAAGGATTCGGCCGTTTGTAAGGCCGCTAGATAGCGACCCTCTTGCTCAGTTACGGCATCATCCACACAGGCCATTAAGGTGGTGTTGATCAGGCCAAAGGAGATCGAGTCACCTTCGACGGTGTAGTCGCTGCCATAGGAGTTACAACCACCGTTGCCACCCGCCTGGCCATCCTCGAATACCAATGTGATCATGCTTCCTTCAACCGGCGCTTCTGAGCCGACCGGGCCAAAGGAGTCCAATGTCCATGCAGTATTTGCCAAGCCCTCACCGGCTCCAGCTTCCGGGGTAGAGGGTTCATCGCTCGACGTTGCCGGAACAAAGTTCAGCACACCTGCTTCCCCGTCGTACCAGATGGTCAGGCCGTCGGCCGTCAATTCATAGCGACTGGCCGCACGCAACGCTTCCAGATATGTTGCCTCTTGTTCCATAATCCCCGCATCTTCACAGGCGATAAGGGTACTGACAAGCTCGCCGAACGAAATCGTGCCGTCCTGCACGGTATACTGGCCGCCGAAGGAGTTACAGCCAGCCTCACCGAAGGCTTCCCCTTCCGCCGTCAGTTCAAGGGTAAGTGGGGTGTCGCCGATAACGGGTATTTCCCCTCCCGGTGCACCCATCGATACCAACATCCATTCCGTTCCTTGCAGATCGCTATCAGTCGGCTCTCCGGCCGGTTCGGTCGCTTCCGAGGTCTCTGCTGGCGTGGTAGGTTCGCCTGGTTCGGTTGTGGCAGGTGGTGGTTCGACTTCGGCCGTTGCCGCTTCCGTTGGCATTGGCTGAACCGGCGCACTACAAGCGACGCTCAGCAAAACCGTTAGTAAGATTAGTAAGTAAGGTAGATGGTGTAATATCTTCCGTTTCATGAGTGATTTACTCCTATTTTCGATATAAGCACGGCCGCATCAGGTCTATTCTGGAACGGCCGTTATGTCCTTTTCCTTATTTGTGGACGTGATTGGGGCTGAATTGGTTCCCTTCATATTATCTGTAGGGTTCACACACTGGCGGCATAACGGCCGAGGAACTTCGGCCACCCCTCCTCAGAGTCCATCGCCTCACGCCAGATGGCGCCACCCTCATCGCCATGTCGCTCAAAGGCACGATGGTCAATCTCGACGCGGGTGGTTGGCTGGGGCGATTGGTTTGATTGGCTTTCGGGGACAAAGCGCACCTCGAACTCGCTGGCCTTTGCCGGGTCTGGCTCTGGCAAGCCCTGGGGAGTAATCTGCCAGGTCAATACAATTCGGTGGGGTGGCTCCCAGGCCAAAACCTGCCCCCAGGGGATTTCGCGGCCGTCCTCATCTCGCTCGTACCAACGGCCGCCTTCATGCGGCTCAATAATGACGGTCTCGAACGCTTCCTTTGAAAACGTGTTCTCCGCAGGCCACCAGCTTCCTATTGCTTCTGTGAAATGTTCAAAAGCCTCTTCAGGGGATGCATCTATCTTTACGGTATGCCGGATAGCAGGGCTATTGCCATCATATGTTGATGCCACAACTACACCTCCATGTGCTCTTTTCGCTAAGAAACTCGGTTTCTTCAAAGAAACCGAGTTTCTATAGAGCGATCGTACGACTGCCCTTGGGGTGTAGATATATATCCCTATAGGGGAAATGGGTATAGGAGAGGGTATAAACAGGAGAGAAACGAGACAGGTCTGCTTATTTAGAAGGAGATATTGAGTTCTTTAGCAACATGGTGCACCAGTCGTTCGGCAACGGCCGTTTTGCTCTGTAACGGCATTTCCTCCACCACCCCATCGGGGCTTAGTAGTATGACAAGATTTGTATCCACGCCGAAACCCGCCCCCTCGGCCATCACATCGTTGACAGCGATGAAGTTCAGTCCTTTACGCAAGAGCTTGTCGCGGCCGTATTCAAATGCGTTGTGGGTTTCGGCGGCAAAGCCCAACACCAGACGTGGGAAGCCTGTGTGCTCGCGTTGCTCTTTTACGGCCGAAAGAATGTCGAGCGTCACTTCCAGACCAATTGCTCTTCCCCACGCTTCACCCGATTCCGTCTTTTTGATCTTGCGGTCAGAAAAGGTTTCCGGACGGAAGTCGGCCACGGCCGCCACCATAAAGAGCGCGTCGGCATCGGCTACAGCTTGCAAAACAGCATCGCCCATCTCCTGAGTCGTCTGTACATGCACCACATTCGCACCAACCGGCATTGGCTCACAAACCGGCCCGGCAATGAGCGTCACCCGCGCTCCGGCGTCCAATGCCGCCTGGGCAACGGCGATCCCCTGCTTACCCGATGAACGATTGCTGATGAAGCGTACCGGGTCAAGCGGTTCGCGGGTGGGGCCGGTGGAAACGACGACATGGCGACCGGCCAATGCCCCGTCCCGTCCTAAGAGCAGGCGAGCGCGGGCTAACAATTCCGCTGGCTCTAAGAAACGGCCGCGGCCGCTCAACCCTGATGCCATCCGGCCACTGGCAGGCCCGGCGAACTCCACCCCACGGGATTCCAACAAAGCGACGTTGGCCTGGGTCGCTGGATGCTCATACATCCCCCCGTCCATTGCCGGAGCAACGAGAACGGGACAACGGGCCGCCAACGCCGTGACGAGCAGCAGATTATCGGCCAGGCCATAGGCCAGCTTGGCGATGGTGTTGGCGGTGGCCGGGGCGATGAGGAGGAGATCGGCCGACTCCCCCAACCCCACATGGCGAACGTGGTCGGCCAGGTCCCACATATCGGTATAGACGGGGCGGCCGGTGACCGACCGAAAGGCCAGCGGCGTGACAAATTGGGCGGCCGCGTCGGTCATAATCACGTCCACCAACGCCCCCGCCTGGGTTAGTTTTGAAGCAAGGTCAATCGCCTTGTAACAGGCAATCGAGCCGGTGACGCCTAAAAGAACTTGTTTGTCGCGGAGTAATGTAATAGGTTCCATAAAAAATAGTGTAAAGCGGTTTCAACCGCAGACAATATTAAAGTTCAGTGTAGCGCGATTTGGTAAATCGCGCACCAGATAGATACTTTCCCCAAATCGTGCTATCTATGAGAAGTATCTTTACACCGCTTGCCTCAACTGGTGAAGTTCCCAACGAGCGATATAATAACTAACAATGTTATTTTCATCCTTCAACCTTCATCCTTCAGCCTTATCTATATGATTCTCTTATCTCGCCTGCGAAGTAGACGGCGTTTAGCCATCAAGCTGTTATTGCTCAACCTCTTGCTTTGGACCGCCCTCTTTGCCGCGAACCAGCAATACCACCAGGGTAACATCGCCATTGCTGCCGCCAAGAGTAAGTATTTGCTGGATATGGTCCCGGTCGAATTGGGATATCCGGCCGAACTCACCCTTGATGTACAGGCAGTGAGCGATCTGACATTGGCCGATGCGGCGTTGGCCGGTACATTGAACGGCCGCGATTACGATTTGCTCAGCGCCGTGCGGCTGACAGAGGGCGAGGTGGCTAGCTGGCAAGCGGATGGCTGTGGGGCTGATGATTGTGCCTATGTGACTATTTTTGACTACACGAATAGCCAGACCGTTGAGGCAGTGGTCAACCTCAATCAGGGGCGTGTGATCAGCCATTGGGACAGCGACGTCACCCGCCCCGCCGGAAGCCGGGCGATTGTCGATAAGGCGGTAGCGATTGCCGCGGCCGATCCTGATGTGCAGGCATTACTCGGCGACATCGGCGCGGCCGATCCGCTGATGATCCCCATGTCCGGTTGGCTGGCCGACGACGATTGCCGCGATGAGTGGTGCGTAGACTTGACCTTTTACGACCCGGCGGGCAGCGGCCGTATCGTCCATGTCTTCATCAATCTGGAGCAGGAGATTGTGGCCCGGACGTTTTATACACGCGCCCGTGCTGACCGGGTGGCGGCGCGGCCGGTGATACAGCGCAACGCCTTCAGCGACGGCTGCCACGAGGCGTATGAGTGGAGCCTTTGTTGGGAAATGACCGCTAACGACGGCATCAACTTCCGCGACGCGACATACGATGGTCAATCCATCTTTAGCAGTGTTAAAATCGGCCAGATCGAAGCGTGGTATCCCAGTTGGCCCGGTGGCTATCGCGATGAAATCGGCTTTGCCGCCACCGTCCCCCCCTTTGGCGACACCGAAATCAACGACTTAGATGGCGAAGGGTTCGAGATTCGCCAATTGTTCACCGAGTTTGAACGCTGGCCAAATTGCATCTGTTGTTATCGTTATGAGCAGACGTTGCGCTTCTATGCTGACGGCCGCTTTGAACTGCGCTTTGTCTCCCACGGCCCTGGTTGTGACGATCTCTCCGTCTATCGCCCATTCTGGCGCATTGACCTCGATTTGGATGGCGGCGATGGGGATGAGGTATGGTTGTGGGAAGAAAACCAGTGGGTAGAAGTAGAAAGCGAGGGAGAGACATTTCCCTTTGTTGACGATCTTTCGCCGGATGGGGCGAAGCTGGCAACCTTCGACGGCGAGTTGCACTATCGCTGGTCGCTGGAGCGCACCGATCCGCTGGGGCTAGACCAGGCCTACATCTTTATGCTGGCCGAAAATCCGATGGAAGGGGAAGGGCCGATCATGACCGGGCCGGGGGATACTTATATCCCACCGCGCCAATACATTAATGACGACGCTGTATCCGGCGAGGACATCGTTCTCTGGTATGTGCCGCTACTTACGACCAAAAAGAGCGAGCCATACTGGTGTGTGCCGGACCCCGAACCGGCGTTTACCCCTTGTACCGCGGTCCTTCACGCTGTGCCAGGCGGCGAGTTGCAACAACCCACGGCCGAAGAGTTAGCTGAATTGGCCGCCGCCACGCCTGTTCCCTCCTCCACGCCACCGGCTACCCCATTACCGACAACCATCCCACCCACCCCACGGCCGATTGAAGGCGGCGACGCGGAAACGATCATCCTCAACGCTGGTTGCGGCTCATGCCACGCCATCGGTTCGCTGGGTGAAGGGCATAAGGTGGGGCCAGATTTGTCTTATATCGGGCTGACGGCCGAAAGTCGCGTGCCGGAGATGGGGGCGGCCGATTACATTCGCCAATCGATCCTCGACCCTAACGCCTATCTCGCCCCCGAATGTCCCAACGGGGAGTGCCTGCCGAACATCATGCCCCGTGACTACGCCGCGCGGCTCACAGAGCAACAAGTAGATGCCGTTGTTGGATTCCTGCTCAATCAGCAAGGCCCGGCTCCCTCGCCGGACAAGATTGGGGAGAACGGGGAAGAAAGTGCAGCGACACGACCGGCACCGCTTTCCAAGGTGGTTCCCTTGCCAACGGCTCGTCTGCTCACCCCCCGCCTTCTCGCTCAACTGCTGTTGGTCAGCTTGGTATTGGTGATCAGTCTGTTCCTACTGTTCAGGAAATAGTCACGAATCTCAAAGGAGAGCTAAATCCATCCTCATCATTCGTTGGTTAAGGGGCCAAAATAGAAGGTATCGGTGTCCGGATCAACCGCAAAACGCATTCGTTCCAAACAACCGATTAATCCTATGAACGAAGGGAGAGAGCCCCAGCTATCAGCCCATTCTTGATCGGGTAAGAAAACCGTGGAATCCACCTGCAAATCGTCACCTTCTTCGGCTGGAAAGTTGATAGGTAAACGATGTAACGTTCCCGTCACCTATGAACCGCGGACGAGAATTCTGTGGCGTTCCAAGGCAACGGTAGCATCAATCGAAATAAATGGCACGAGATGAGGGCTACAGATAACAAAAGGCGCTCCAGTATCCAGGATAGCTTCTGTTGGTTGGTCAGCGATTTCGATAGCAATCAGTATACGGGCGGCCGTTTCACCCGCTCCGGGTGGCGGATAATCATAAGGCATTTGGCCGTTGGCAAAAACTTCACCGTTAGAGAAGGAAAGCAGCATGATTAAAGCACGGTTAATAAAATGTCTCGACCTTTGATTTCACCGATTTGCGCGGTTATTTCAGCAGGGGAATCACCAACTGCGAGTAGTTTCCCATTATGAATGGCAACCCATTTTCCTTTATAGTCCTGCCGGTTAGCACGTAACCCTTGACGGTTTGCTTGCCAGGCATCTCGGTTCTGGCTTGAGACGGATCGAGCGTGCGGCGGAGCCAAAACGTAGTCCAGTTTTTCCAATCGTGGATTACCTGGGAAACGTCGGTTTCCTTTCTCTGCCAGCCATCGTGCAGTTTGATATGCGCCAGCCATCAAAGCCAGTTCAACAGCCTGCACAAACGCTTCCGGCGCCCGCTTCTCCCAGTTGATCTGGTTGAAGGCTAACCAAAACGCCCTTTCGTCTTTAGCCTCGGCCGCTGCTTCAAGGGCAACCATCTCTTTATCTGGCCGCTTTCTTCGACCAGATTTCTGCTTACGTCTGTCTGTCAACAGTGTCATCGCTACTACCTCCTAAAGGTTAGCGGTACTTTTCACGAAGTGCACGCTCGACCTGCCGGTCGGCGTCGCGTTTGGCGAGGTCGTGGCGTTTGTCGAATTTGCGTTTGCCGCGTGCCAGGGCGATTTCTACTTTGGCACGGCCGTTCTTCAAATACAAGCGCGTCGGCACCAGCGTCAGGCCGCGTTGGGCGAGTTTGTCGAGGATACGGTTGATCTCGCGGCGATGGAGGAGGAGTTTGCGCGGCCGTGTCGCCTCGTGGTTTTCGCGATTGCCATAGTCGTAGGGGGCTATGTTGGCGTCTACCAGCCACAGTTCGCCATTCCGCGCCTGGACATAGCTTTGCTGTAGGCTGACCTGATTGGCGCGAACGGACTTGATCTCTGTGCCGGTCAGCACCAGCCCTGCTTCAAATCGCTCTAGCAATTCATAATCAAACGTCGCGCGACGGTTGTTGGTGATAACTTTAATGCCTGTTTGTGTCGCCATTTTTGAGACCAGGAGACTGAGAGCACTGGGAGATTAGGAGATTGCGATAATTACAGTCTCCCAGTCTCCTAATCTCTCAGTCTCTTCCCTTAACTTCCGTTTACCAAATACTCAATCGCCCGCATCAATTGGCCGTCTTCGGAGCCGCCGAGGTCGAGGGGGGATTCGACTTCGATGTCGGGCGTGATGCCTTGACCATCGATCGTATGGTCGTTGGGAGTATACCATCTTGCAATGGTCACGCGCAGTTCGGAGCCATCGGAGAGGGTGTAAATCTGCTGCACCGAGCCTTTGCCAAAGGAGCGGGCACCGATGATCGGCGCGCGGCCGCTATCTTGAATCGCCCCGGCGACAATCTCCGACGCGCTAGCACTGGCTTCGTTGACCAGGACAACCAGCGGCACGGATTCACCAGCGTCCCCACTGTCGGCGCGGAATACTTCATCCAGGCCGCGGATGTTGCGTTCATAGAGGACAACGCCTTCGGGCATAAATAGATCGGCGACTGCAACGGATTGATCGAGTAATCCGCCGGGATTGTCGCGTAGGTCAAAGATCAGCCCGGCCGGGTTTTGCGCCATCAGCGTATTGAACGCTTCCAGCAACCGCTCTTCGGCGTTGCTGTTGAATTCGGTCAGGTGGATATAGGCGATAGGCGGTCCGCCAGTCAGTTCGGCCGGAAGCATCTCCGATTCGAGGATGGGTACTTCAAAGCGGACGCGGACAATTGTGAACTCAAGCGGCGCCTCGGCCCCTTCACGGGCAACCTGGACGGTGACGGACGTTCCTTGTGGACCTCGCACTTTGAGGATCACTTCGTCAAAGCTGTCACCGATGACGGACTCGCCATCTACACCGATGATGATGTCGCCAGGGAGTATACCGGCGAGATCGGCCGGTTGGCCTGGAATCGGCCTCACAATCTCAAACAACCCCTCATCATTCTCGCGTACAAATGCGCCGATCCCTTCGACGGAGCCTTGCAGATCGTTGCGCATTCGCTCGGCCACGTTTGGCGGGACATAACGGGTGTAGTTATCGCCTAGTGTCTCCAATGAGCCGGCAATGGCGTCGTGGAGGACTTCATCATCAGCCGGGACCAGCCCATCAAAACGCTCACCGATTAAACCCCAGACTTCATAAAAAAGGGCGAAGTCCGCTTCGCTGATCGTTTCTTGGACCGGTGAAGTCAGCGTCGGCCGAGGTGTGGGCGTGGTGGGTAGAGTCGGGATGGCGGTTGGGGCTGGTGGAGTGGCGGTGGCGGCCGTATCGGTGAGCACCAAAGTGCCCGCCGTTGCTTCACCAGCCGTTTCCGACTCGACTACTTGAACGGGGGATGGGGTTGCAATAACCATCCGTGTTACTTCTATAACCTCTGGCGCAGAGGCAACGGGCGAAGGAGGAGGCGCAGCGGCGGCGCGGCCGAGGAAGAAGCCGACAACCAAAAAGAGCATACAGGCCATCAGCGCGAGCATGATTCCTAACCAATTTCGTCGCGAAGCAGTATTGTTCGAGGTTGTTTTATAATCTGTCATAGTAGTGGTTTGTTGGTGGTGGATTGGTGTATTGGTATAGTGGTGTATTTGTTAACGGCGTGCCAACTGAATAACGGATAGACCAGCACACTGATATACCGATATACCAATACACTATCTGTCTCATTCACTCTGTAGATGAGTAATTGCCCGTTCTAGCACTGCGTCACGGCCGTTGTCAATGTCGGCCTGGGTTACTTCGACCAGGATGTCGGGCTCCAGTCCTTGCTGGTCAATCAGGTGATGGTCGGGCGTATACCATCGTGCCGAGGTCACATGCACCGATGAGCCATCGCTCAGGTCAAAGACGAGTTGCACCGAACCTTTGCCAAACGTCTTGCTGTTGCCGATCAGCGTCGCTCGTTCGCGGTCACGCAAGGCCCCGGCCACGATCTCCGACGCGCTGGCGGTGCCACCGTCTACCAGAACAACCAGTGGTTGGTCGGCGGCCAATGTGTCATTCGTGGCATTAAAGACCCGCTCCCCTTCCGTTTGGCTTTCCATATATAGGACGGGGCCTTCGTCTAAAAAGTGGTCGGCGACATCAACGGCCGCGTCGCGCAAGCCACCCCCATTCTGCCGCAGATCGAGGATCAGGCTGGTTGCTCCTTCGGCCAACAGTTCCTCCAGTGCCTGGGCGACTTCGTTGTTACTTTCACCGCTAAAACGGGACAGTTGAATGTAGCCAATCGTTGGGTCTTGATCTAAAAGGCGGTAGCTGACTGAAGGCAAGAGGATGTCGCCACGGACAATGGGAACGTCAACGGGGTCGGCCGTTCCCTCGTGAATGACGGTCAGCACGACAGTCGCTCCCGTTTCGCCCTTGATCAATTCGGCGATTTCGGCCACTGTCATCTCAACTGTAATTTCCACACCATCCACTGCAACCAGGATGTCGCCGGGGAGAATACCGGCTTGTTCGGCCGGATAACCGGGGATGGGGTCTAATACCACGTCTCCGCCGTCTTCCGGGCGGCTGATATTGGCGCCGATGCCACCGAAACGGCCGGCCAATCGTTCCCGTTCCGCTTCGCGGACAACAGGTTCAATAAAGATGGTATAAGGATCGCCTAGTAAGCTTATTGCTCCACGAATAGCACCATAGGTCAATTGTTGCGAGGTGGGCAACTCGCCTAAGAAGTTGGCTTCAACAAGCGCCCACGCCTCCCAGAACAGGGCCATATCCTGGCGAGCGTGAACCAAATTAGCGATTCCCGGGACGCGGACCAGATCGCGAGATAAATAGCCAGCCGCGAAGGAAGCGGTAATGAGCAGAAGCAGCATCACAACAGTGAGGCCATTGCGTAATCTACTGGACATAGAAGTTTCGTCTAAGATGGAATGCACATAAGTAAAAAGTAAGCAGTGGGCAGTAGGCAGTAAATTAGAAGGAAACTGCCCACTGGCTACTGCCTACTAAACCTTAGAGGGATTGTAGCACACGTGAAAGTGAGGGCAATGTGGGCTATAATTAGCCAGCTATTGTTAGAAAGCAAAAGGTGAAACATTGCTTATAAAACGCCGCTTTGCCTCTTTTTGTTTCACTACAGTGATATGTTGGTTAGCCAGAGATCAATCAATCTCTGCTGGATAAATTGGAAAGTAGCCACCTATGATCATGGGATGGCTGTGTTTTGGTTTACTTGGACTAATGAAGGTGCAAGCACAACGCTTCAGACGAGTCTGGCTGTTCGCGCTTCTTGTCGTGCTATTGCCGGTTTGGTGGTTCCAGCCGGCACAAAGCAGCGCGTTGCAGGAGGCTGCCCAGGAAAGCACCCCCTACCGCGAACAAGCACTCAATATATTTGAAACGATGAGCGTGGCCGAGCGCGTGGGGCAGTTGTTCTTAATCACCTTTGAAGGGGACCAGGCAACGCTGGATAGCGAGATTGCGGAGTTAATCCTCACCTATCAGATCGGTGGGGTGATGCTGTTGGCGGAGAATGACAATATCACCGGCTATGGGGACCCAACGGCTGTCCAACAGCAGGTGGCAGAGCTGAACAATGATTTGCAGCGGCTCGCACTTTTGGAGTATACAACGGCCGGTGAAGAGGAAACGGCCGATCCTGAGCAGGATATTATCCCTCCCACGCCCATCCCCTTGCCCCGCAGCGCGATTGTGCCGCTTTTGATCGCCACCAGCCACGACGGAGACAGCCTGCCAGCGGATAATATCATGACTGGTTTCACCCAGTTGCCGAATTATATGTCTATTGGCGCTACATGGAACCCTGATTTGGCGCGGCGGCTGGGGCAGATTGCTGGCGAGGAGTTGGCGGCCGTTGGCGTGAATATGCTGCTCGGCCCGGCTTTGGATGTACTGGAAAACCCGACGCCGTTGAGCGCAGGTGATCTGGGGACGAGTACCTTCGGCGGCGATCCTTACTGGGTGGGATTGATGGGCGAAGCATACATTGAGGGGGTGCATAGCGGAGCAGATAACCGGATCGCCGTCGTTGCCACCAGCTTTCCCGGCAAAGGGAGCAGTGACCGTGCCGTCTATGATGAAGTGCCAACGGTGCGTAAGTCGTTGGAACAGTTAAAACAGATCGAACTGGCCCCATTTATCTCTGTCACCAATGAGCTCGTTGGCACACCCGGCACAACGGACGCACTGTTGGCTACGCATATTCGCTACCAGGGCTTCCAGGGCAATATCCGCGCGACGACGGCGCCGGTCAGCTTTGACCCTCAAGCACTAAATGCGCTGATGGCCTTGCCGGAGTTTAGTGGTTGGCGGCAAAGTGGCGGGGTGATTGTATCCGATGCTTTGGGTGTTCGCTCTGTTGAACGGCTGTATGATGATACGGAGCAGGAATTTCCCCACCGCCAGGTGGCTAAAGATGCACTATTGGCGGGAAATGATCTGCTCTATCTCGCTAATTTTTCGCTGGGAGAAGACAACCCCGAACTGGCCGCGACGAACATCCGCGACACCATCGTCTGGTTTCGCGAAAAGTATAATACCGACCCGACCTTTATGGCGCGTGTGGATGATGCGGTTATCCGTATCCTGGAGATGAAGTTACGGCTTTATGGGGGTGATTTCTCCGTTGACAATGTCTTGCTGGATGTTGAAGGGTTAGCGGCCGCAGGGCCACAAAACCCCACCCTCTTGACTGATGTTGCACAGGAAGCCGTGACGTTATTATCGCCAAGCGCGGCCGAATTGGCGGAGCGTCTGGCCAGCCCTCCTGGTCTGGATGACAACATTGTTATCTTTACCGATGTACGCGATAGCAGCCAGTGTAGCGTTTGTGAACCACAACCACTCCTGGCCGAAAGCGCCCTGGCGGAGCGCATCATTGCCCTTTATGGGCCGGATGGCAGCGGGCAGGTGCGGCCGGAGCAAATTGATAGCTTTAGCTTCGGTGATCTACAAGCGTTTTTAGATTCGGGGCCAGGCTTGATTCCACCGCCCTCCTCAACGGTAACGCCAACGGCGACAACAGAATTGACACCGACCATTAGCGTCGAGGAAGGGGCAGTGGAGGAAGCGGCCGAAGCAGAAGAGGCGGAAACGCAAGAGCCACAAATCGAGGCGACCACTGTGCCGACGGGGACGGTTTCGGCCGCCTTCGAGGTGCAAGAAGCGTTGCAAGACGCGAATTTGCTGATCTTTGCCATGATGGATGGCAGCGGCCGTGCGTCCACCACTGATTCGCAAGCGTTGGCTAATATCCTGGAACAACGTCCTGACTTGCTGCGGAACCGGCAGGTGATCGTCTTTGCCTTCGACGCCCCTTACTATCTGGATACGACGCAGATCAGTAAATTGACGGCCTTCTTTGGCGTCTATAGCAAGACGGAGGCGTTTATTGATGCGGCCGTGCGGGCGCTGTTTCTCGAATCTCCGTTGCGGGGGGCATCTCCGGTGAACGTGCCTGGCGTGCGTTATAATTTGTTTGAACAAACGCAACCCGATCCGCAACAGGTGATTGGCCTCTTTTTTGTCTTTGATGAGGCGATTGAGTCCCCTTCCAGCCAGGAGCCACGGGTGGCGGAGATTGGGGATACGCTGCATTTACAGACGAGTGTGATTCGCGATCGTAATGGCAACCCCGTCCCTGATAATACGCTAGTGCGCTTTATCCAGCATGACCGCATTCAGGGGACGGTGACGATCATCGGCGACCGGCCGACGGTCAATGGCGTAGCTCAATTGGACTACGTGTTGGAAGCGCGAACAGGGCCGGGGCAATTCCGCATCACGGCCGAGTCGGGCAATGCCCGTTCTTCAGTGGAAGTGGATATTGCGATTGAGAATAATGCTCAACTGACCATCATCACCCCTACCCCAGGGCCAACGATTACGGTCACGCCAACGGAAACACCAACGGCGACGATCACGCCGACGGAAACGGCGGTTCCGGTTGTGCCAACGGCCACGCTTGCAGCGGCGGCCGCCCCGGCCGACAACAACCGATGGGGGATTGAAATGGACAATCTACAAATGCTTCTATCTGTGATTGCCGGTCTGCTAATTGTGGCTTTCCTCTTTTGGGCATTTGATCGGCGACAGTCCACGCCACTCAGACGGCGGATCGGCTGGTTGTTGTGGGGGTTGGCCGGCGGGCTGTTGTTTTATAACTATTTTGCGTTGGGGCTGCCGGGGACGGCCGTGCTAATCGACCTCGGCAATCTCGCCGGTCTATTGACCACCTTCATTGGTGGTTTGGCGGGCTTGTTCCTCTATCGTTGGGTTCCGGTTAACCGGTAGAAATAGTGAGAGTCGACTATAAGTATTACCTTTTGTGAAAGCAGTTACGCGGATGACGCAGATGAAACACGTATTTCGCGGGTTTTCATTTATACGATGTGATTATTTTGTTGTACTCTATGATAACTGAGCAGTACAAAGTCGAGAACTCGTTGCCCCCTATCAATGTTCAACGCCTTCTAATGATAGCTTATTCTCGCGGGTCACACGGATTAAAAACCGCAATGCTTCATTCACTGCTTCTGCATTTGGGAAAACTTCGGCCACATCAGGCTCTAATTGGACAAACTGTCCACCGAATCCCGAGCGTTTCGGCCCAACTCTTCTTACACGCAACTTTCTCAGATCGTATTCTGGCCGAAGTTCATCCTCTAGTTCGTTTTTATCCTTCTTCATAAGCATCTTTCTCTATTCGTGTTGCTTCCCTTGCGCTAATTAGACGGGTTTTATCCCTACGTTCTGTATATGACACAACTAGCAAGCGATTTTGAGAGGATTGTCCGATAATGATATATCGATCTTCATCATCGGAATGGTCAGGGTCGAAGAAATCAATATAAAACGGATCAGCAAAAACCGTCATTGCTTCATCAAAAGATACTTTATGCTTCGATAAATTGACGCTTGCCTTGTCCTTATTCCACTCGAACTCCATAGTTATAGCATAACATATAACACACAAGGGTGATAGGCTCTATGCTGAATTCTACTCACCTCTCAGAGGTAGCACGTTCAAGGGTCATATCTTCCCAAGATACCGGGTCTTCGACGGGTTCGAGGTGGGTGAAGACGGAGACGGGGGGAATTTCTTCGCGGATGTCGCGTTCGATGGATTCGAGCAAATCGTGGCCTTGTTGGACGCTCCAGGAGCCGGGGACTTGAATGTGGACGGAGACGAAGCGGTTGGCGCCGGATTGTCGGGTGCGGAGAGCGTGGTAGCCGATGGGTAAGGTTTGGTGGTAGTGGTCGAGGATATCCACGACACTGGCAAGCTCGGCCGCCGGCAACGCGATATCCATCAACCCATCAAACGCCTGGCGCAGCAGTCGCCAGCCGGTGAAGACGATTTGCGCGGCAACGATGAGGGCGATGGTTGGATCGAGCCAGTTCCAGCCGGTTAGCCAAACGGCCGCTACCCCCGCTAACACCCCGGTTGTTGTCCACACATCAGTCATCAAGTGATCGGCATTGCTCGCCAGCGTCACCGATTGATGCCGTTTTCCTGCCTGCTGCAACACACGGGCTACCGCAAAATTACCGAGCGCGGCGATGACGGAGACGGCTAAACCGAGGCCGATTTGCTCCAGTGGTTGCGGTGTAGTGAAACGTTGCCAGGCCTGATAGGCGATCAGCGCGGCGGCGACGAGGATCAACAAGCCTTCGATCCCGGCGGCAAAGTATTCGACCTTTGTATGCCCATAGGGATGCTCTTTATCTGGCGGATGAGCGGCAACGGTCAGGGAGACCAAAGCGAGGACGGCCGCGACGAGGTTGACTCCCGATTCCAGTGCATCGGATAGCAAGCCGATAGAACCGGTCAGCCAATAGGCGAAGGCTTTTAGCACGATCACAGCCAATGCCGTCGCGACGGACAACCAGGCATAGCGGGTGAGCTTCTTTCTCCCTTGCATTTATATATTGTGGCAAATGACGGCCGACATTTCTACCCTGCCGGTAAACTCTCGCTTTAGCCCACCCTAAGCAGGTCAATCAGACATACCAAAATGTGAATGTAGGTGAAAGCGTTTTTAACGTAGAGCCACAGAGTCACAGAGAATAATACCAACAGGATGAATCTTCATCCTGTCACCTTTCACCTCCTCGCCTTGTCACCCTGTCACTCAACGCTGGTAACGCTGGCGGATGTTAGGGACAAGGTATTCATCGAAGGCGCGGCGCAGGTCATAGGCGGGGTGCCAGCCCCAATCACGCTGGGCGGCCTCGTCGCTGAGACCGGCAGGCCAGCTATCTACAATTCCCTGGCGGCGTTCGTCAGTCTCAAAGGTAATTTGGGCGTCCGGGAAGGCGGCTAATACTTCCTGGCGAAATTCGGCCGCAGACAGGCTAAAACTGGTCACATTATAGACCGGCCGCCGGCACATCTCGCGTGGCGATTCGGCCAATTGCAGCAAGGAGGTCACGGCGTCGGGCATAGCCATGAAGGGCAGGACAGTATCCTCACGTACAAAGCAGGCGTAGGGCTGGCCTTTGGCGGCGGCGTGGAGCATCTCCGGGCCGTAGTCGGTTGTGCCGCCGGAAGGAACGGTGAAGGCGCTGATCAGGCCAGGGAAGCGGAGGCTGCGGAAGTCGAGCATCACCGGGCGACTGGCTGAAAGCTGCTGATAGTAATTGCTGTAATAGATGCCTAATTGCTCGCAGTAGAGTTTGTTGCAGCCATACATCGTCGTTGGGTTATTCCATTGCCATTCGCGCAACTGGTCGTCCCGCGCTTTGATATCGAGATTGGGCATGCCATAGGCGGCGATGGAACTGGGGAAGATGAACTTGACGGGACGGCCGCGCCGCTGTGATTGTTCGGCGGCCATGTTTAGCAAGGCAAGTGTGCCGTTGACGTTGACGCGGTGGGCTAATTCTGGAGAGAACTCGCTGCGCGTCGAGAGCAGGGCGGCCAGATGGAAGATCGTCTCAAATTCATATTCGGTCACAAGACGGCCGAACAAGGTCTCATCCAACACATCGCCGATGATATGAGTGGTTTTGCCTTGTGTTTCGGCGGGGAGCGGGTGCAAATCGAGTGTTAGGAGCGGCAGTTCCCCACTCTGTGTCAATTTCTCAATTAACGCCTGTCCAATCTCCCCGGCCGCGCCGGTAATCATAATCACCTTCTTACGCATCATCATTGTCCTCCAGTGGGAATAGTTGTTGTGTTCATGGCGTGCTATACTTATGGGTTGGTAATTGTACCGCGTGTGGAAGAAAGTAAGAAAGTAAGCGGTAATCGTCATCTACTAACTGATCAGTGATCACCAATTATCAATTACCTTAGGATAGGGAAGAAATGCGACAACGAGAGATCTTTTGGTTTTGGTTGCCTCTGTTTGCCAGCTGGTTGCTGATGACGGCCGAGGGGCCGATCATCAGTGCCGCAATCAACCGGCTGCCGGATGAGGTGATTATGCTGGCGGCAATGGGTATTGTCACCAGTCTATCCGTGACGATTGAAAGTCCAATCATTAATTTGCTGGCGACCTCGACGGCCAACGTCAAGGACCGCGCCTCTTATTTGTTGGTGCGCCGCTTTACGATTCATTGGGCGGCGGCGTTGACGGTTGTAGCGGCATTGGTGGCCTATACGCCGTTGTTTGATCTGATTGTCGTTCGCGGCCTGGAAGCACCGCCGGAGATCGCCCGCTGGGTGCGGCCGGGGATGCAGATTATGGTCTTTTGGACGGCAGCCATCGCCTGGCGACGCTTTTTGCAGGGGATCATGATCCGCTTTGATGCGACGCGCAAGGTGGCCTGGGGAACGGCCGTGCGCCTGGTTGCTTCCGGCGGGGCGGTGGTGGTGTTGGCTTTTGCCAGCGATTGGCCGGGGGTGATCATCGGCTCGATTGCCCTGATGGCCGGGGTGGTGGCCGAGGCGGCTTATGCGACGGTGGCGGTGCGGCCCATTCTGCACAATGAGTTGGCTGATCGTCCCGGTTCGACAGCGGCCGGAGCAGACGACTCACTCACTTATCGCGAACTGACGCTCTTTCATCTGCCGCTGGCAGCGACCAGCCTGCTAATCTTGCTGGCGCAACCGCTGGTCACGTTCAGCCTGGCGCGATTGGACAACCCGACCCTTTCACTGGCAGCGTGGCCAGTGGTCTTTCAAATCATGTTGCTCTCCCGCGCCGCAGCGATGGCCTTGCCAGAGGCGGTTATTGCCTTAAGCAGCCGCACCGATTGTTTTGTGGCCTTGCGCCGCTTTAGTTTTTACCTCACCGGTGGGATCACGTTGCTAACGGCCGTCTTTCTCTTTTCGCCGCTGGCGGGATGGTACATCTTCGACGTACAGGACATGACGCCGGATGTGGGGGCGTTGGCGATGTCCAGCCTGGGACTGTTCCTCTTCTTCCCGGCGCTGGCGACGCTCACCTCCTGGTTGCGCGGTTTGCTGATCAATGGCCGTGCCACAAAGACGATCAACGTCGGTATGGCGATCAATCTGGCGACGACGGCGGCCGTCCTGTTGCTGGGCATGCAGCAACGTTGGCCGGGGCTGCAAACGGCGGCGATTGCGCTCAATCTGGCTTCAGCGGCCGAAATCCTCTATCTCGCCTGGGGCGCGCAGCGTATCTTACCGGTGCATCTACCGCTTTGGGGATTCACGAAAGGTAAAGTTAAAGTCCCTGTATAAAAACGAAAGGGTGCAGAGAGACAGAGACGGAGAGACAGATTATAAATTCCTCTGCGGCTATGCGTCTTTGCGTTAAAAATTCATACCTAAAAATCAATGATCCAAATTTTACAACTCCCTCTTGGCCCCTTACAGACGAATTGTTATCTATTTGCTTGCACAGACACGAAGCAAGCGGCCGTTGTTGACCCCGCCTGGGATGGACGAGCGATTGCTGCGGCGGCCGCAGAACAAGGCTGGACAATCACCCATATCCTGCTCACTCATGCCCATTTTGACCATGTGGGCGGGCTGGCGGAGTTGAAGGAGCTGACGGGTGCTCCGATCTACGCCCATCCCGATGTGGAGCCAATGCTCCAGCAGGCCGACCGGGCGGCGGCTATCTGGCAGATCACGCTCGACCCGCCGCCGACGGCCGACCAATGGCTCACAGCAGGCCAAACGATTAAGGTTGGGAAGTTGTCGCTGGAGGTGTTATATACACCGGGCCATGCGCCAGGGCATGTTTGTTTCTATATTGCTGAACACAACGTCATCTTTGATGGGGATGTGTTGTTCCAGGGGAGTATCGGCCGTACCGACCTGCCGGGGGGCGATTATGATACGCTGTTGCAAAGCATCCGCGAGAAGCTGCTGGTCTTGCCGGATGAGACGGTGGTGCTATCAGGGCATGGGGCGGCGACGACGATCGGCCGTGAGCGGCAGTCGAATCCATTCCTAACACAAGGGTAAAGTTAGTTATTCCTTGCTGGAACAGGTCATGCAAACTTCTTGCAAGTAGTACCGAGCATTTATATAGCTCAAGTCCAGGTTATTGCTGCTGATCCCCTGCTGGTGTGGGGGTCATGGTGGCGGTGGGGGCAGGGGTTGGCGTGGGGATGGCGCCAATCCAGGTGAACTGTTCGTCGCTGCTTGCACGGCCGCCGACCGTGTAAATCAACCCGCCATCAGAACGGCGCCCGGTTTCCTGGACGATGCTCACCCGCCAGCGCATTTGGTGGGGTTCGGCCACGTCCGGCCGCCACTCCTCCGGCAGGCGGAAGGAGGTGTCGCGGGTGAAGCCGCGATAGGGTAGGCTGTCGGGGATGGTTTCGTCTGCCAGTTCGACCATGTACCATTCGTTTTCGGCGAGGTCTTTGACGGCCGTCCACTGCAATAGGATCGGCTCTGATGCTAGATCGAGCAATGCCCCTCGCGCCGGATAGAGCAGGGAGGGGCCATCGGGCAGTGAAGTGGGCAAGGGGGTGGGCGATGGGCCGGGGGTGGGAGGCAACTGGTCGGTGAAAACGATTTTAGGGATGCAGAGGGTGTCGCCAGGTTGTAGGAGTTGGATGGAGTCGGCCGTGTGGCGATTGACACGAATGACGGCTTCCAGCGGGACTCCTCGCGCAACGGACAGGGCATAGGCGGAGTCGCCAGACTGGATTTGGACGATCTCGCAGTTTTCGGCGTCGGCCAATACGGTCGCACCGTTGACATCAATCAGAATGGACTCCAGCGGCGGCGTGGCGGTCGGCCAGGGGATTTCCAGGGATTGCCCGGCCTGGATGGGGGTGTCTATGGTGAAGCCGTTGGCGGCGGCGATGCTGTCGGCCGAGATGCGATAGATCAGCGACAGTCCAAAGAGGGTATCGTTGGCGCTGACGGTGTGGAAGCGTGGCGGCTGGGGTGTGTCAGTTGGCGCGGGCGTTGGGGTGATGGTTGGTGTGTCGGAAGGAGGCGGCGTGTCGGTAGGCAAGGGGGTCCAGGTCGGTGTATAGGTTGGGGTTGGTGGGATGGGCGTTGTGGTCGGAATAAGCGCAGCCATCACCACCGCCCCCTGGTCGCGGAACCAGTTCCAGCCGAAGAAGAAGAGCAGCACGGTGGCGGCGGCTGTGATCCAGAAGAGGAAGTTGGAGCGTCGCTCCTTCATCACCGAGACAACCACTTCGGGGATAGGCTCGGATACTTCGGGTGTAAGGGGAACGGGGGCCAGGTCGGAAGGGGCGGCCGTTTGGTGGCGTGGTTGGTGTGGTCGTGGCGGCCGTTTGAACGAGAAACGCCGTTTCGGCTTATCATCCGCCAACGGTAAGATAAAGCCACACATCACACATTGCGGCGCACCAGCCGGAACGATGCTGTCGCACTTGGGACAGCGCAGCGGCGCTTCAGTCTGATTCTCCTCTTCCACGGGGGCGGACTCCTCCGAGGGTATGGGTTCGGGTGTGGAGTCTTCAAAATCGTTCATCATAAGCGTATCAAACGTCGCATTATAGCGACGCTTCGCCTATCACCCAAGTGGTATCAATAGTTTCTCATAAACGGTGGGGAAAATGAGGCAAATAAAAGTGTACGCCTGGAGGGGCTCGAACCCCCAACCTTCGGTTTCGAAGACCGACACTCTGTCCAATTGAGCTACAGGCGCTTAAGAAAAGGATAAAGGATGAGGGTTGAAGGATGAAATTCTGCTTTTTTACATCATCCTTCAGCCCTCATCCTTCAAGAGGGGCGAGTGGTGGGATTTGAACCCACGATCTTCTGGGCCACAACCAGACGTGTTAACCCCTACACCACACCCGCCATAAAACGGCCGATTCCGCAAAACCGACCTATGAATATTAGCATAGAAGCGGCCGTTGGGCAACTTCCGTTGGGCGATCTTATTGTGCCAATCATAGGTGAACAGCGCGGTAGGGGCTTGCGGGTTGGCAACCCGCGCTACTAGATTTGCCAAATGGCGCTACAGGACGTTACAATCTCCCTATCTGATGGTTTCAGATCAGATGGGGAGTACATGAATGTCACAAGGTTCATATCTAACAAAGTCAGATTTTAAGGTTGCCCGATCCTGCCCGACCAAGCTGTATTATCGCAAGCTTGGCTATTCCACCACTAAAGACGAAAACCCCTATTTTGAGTTGCTGGCCGATGGCGGGTATATGATTGAAGTCATCGCCCAATTGTTGTTTCCTGATGGACGGCCGCTGGGGTATGCTCAATCGGATGAGGAAGCGTTCCGCGAGACGCTGGCCGCGCTCCAGGCCGAGCGGGTGACGCTGTTTGAAGCGACGTTTATCAGCAACCACAAGCTGGCGCGAATTGATATTTTGGTGCGCGACGGCCGCCGCTTTGATCTGATCGAAATCAAGGCTAAGGCGTTTAGCGAGCGAAGGAACCGCGAACGGCTGGCCGAAGGCAAGCCAAACCTCTTTCATTCAACACGTAGGGGGCATGGGATCATGCCAGCGTGGCGGCCGTATCTGGAGGATGTCACTTTCCAGGTGGCGGTGTTGCAGGAGCTTTATCCACAAGCGGAGATTGTGCCGTACTTATGTATGCCTGATGCAGATAAATCAACCAGCATTGATGGGTTACATCGTTGCTTTTCGCTGCGCCGTGTCGAGCGGCCGGGGATGCTGACGGAAATCGAGGTGGAATTTACGGGGGATGCGGAGGCGTTGCGTCGAGATCATTTCCTGGCGTTTGTCAATGTGCAGGAGGAAGTAGATGCGCTGCTGCCACTGGTCAGGGAGCAGACCTCATACTTTGTTGGCAGTCTGAAGCCGACGTTGCAGAAATTGGAGAAGCCGCTGTCGCTGCATTGCCGTGATTGTGAATTTCGACTGGGCGACGGCACGCAGCAGGATGGTTTTAGCGAATGCTGGGGTGAGATGGCGCAAGTGCGGCCGAACCTCTTTGATCTCTATCAGGTAGGGGTGTTGGGGCCGCGCAATGACAAGCTGGCGAACCGGTTGATCCAGCAAGGGCGTTTTAGCCTCTTTGATGTGCAAACGGAGGATTTGGTCAGACGGGATGGGAGCGTGGGCGTTTATAACCAGCGACAACGTATCCAGTTAGACCACACGCGACGCAATGTGGAATGGATTAGCGAGGAGCTAGGGGAGTTGATCCGCTCTTTCCGTTATCCGTTGCACTTCATTGATTTTGAAACCTCGACCCTGGCTGTTCCTTACCACGCGGTGATGTGTCCTTATGAAACGGTGGCATTTCAGTGGAGTTGCCACACGCTGCACGCGCCGGACGCGGAGCCGGTACATAGTGAGTGGATCAATGTTGAAGATAGCTTCCCTAACTTCGCCTTTGCCGATTCGTTGCGCCACTGCATTGGCGACGGGGGAACGGTGTTTATGTGGGCGACGCATGAGAACAGCACATTACGCACCATTCTGGAACAGTTGGCCGCCCAGAAGATAGAAAGGCCGGAACTGAGAGAGTGGCTACATGCCATTGTCCGCCAAACGGCGAATGGGGAGGGCAGCGACGGCCGTCTGGTAGATATGAACGCGCTGACGTTGGCTCACTATTTCCACCCACGTATGGGCGGCCGTACTTCGATCAAGGTGGTCAGTGATGCGATCTGGCAAACGGACGCGACTATTCGCGCACGGTTGCCGCAGTATGTGCGAGAGGAGGACGGCCGTTTGCTCAGCCCTTACAAGACCTTGCCGCCAATTGAGATTGACGGGCAGCCGATGGCAGTTGCCGAGGGAACAGGGGCGATCCGCGCTTACCAGGCGATGATGTATGGCCTGGAGCGGGATGACGAGGAGACCAAAAGGAAATGGCAGCAGTTGCTGCTGCAATATTGCAAGCTGGATACATTGGCGATGGTGATGGTCTGGTGGCGGTGGTGTGGGTTAACAGGATTAACTGGGTTAACACAGAAGAATTAGACCACGGATAGATACGGATCGGACGGATTTCACAGATTTTTGATTTGACGGATCGTGAAGATTGAGGATTGAAAAGAGGATTCGGATGAGGGGAATCTGTGTTGATCAGTCAAATCCGTAGCTATCCGTGGTCTAATTATCCCGGTATGTGAAACAATAAGACGGCAAGATGGAGCAGCCGGTTGGGATCGCCGTTGAGATGAAAATGGTAGCTGAGCCAGGACTCATCACGCTGGGCAACGTAGGCCAGGTAGTTGGGGTGTTGGGGCGTGACTTGCTGGACAGTCTGCACGACGGTTGAAAAGTCGCGGTTGCGAACAAAGATGACGACGGCCGCTTTGGCATCACGCCAGGACAAGTAACTCAACAACTGGTCAATCGTTTCCTGGTAGACCTTAGCCCCCTTCCAGAATTTACATTCGGCAATAAATACATTTGTCCCTTCATGGCGGATCAGAATATCGGTCTTACCTGCCTTATTGATCGTTTCGCCGGTGGCTGAGCCGCGGAACATTGGCTCTAACATCAGCAAGAAGTGGTCGCGTAAATCTTCCTCCCCTTTTTGGGCATAAGTGGCGGTCAGACGCTCGAACTGCTTACCCATGTTGTGCATCGCTTGCAAAATCTCTTCGTACATCTGCTCATGCAGGCTCGGTTCGATGTGACCGCGCGACGGCCGTGTTCGTTGGTTGAGGCTACTTCCCCCGCTGCGGCCGTTGGTCAGCCCGGCGGTATAGTGGTAGCCGGAGCGATCTGCGCTCTCGCGCACCCATGTATCCAAGAGAATGCCGTTGAGGACCAGCGAACCGTCCTGCTCGATGATGACCCCATAGCTCTTCAGGCGGCGTACCATCGCGGTCATCTCCGTAACACTATAGGGGGAGGCATGGTCGAACGATTGCTGGTGGGCAATGCGCCGCAACAGTTCGCGGGCTACATCGCTAAATTGTCGCCACCATTGGCTGAAGTAGGGAGATAGCTCCTTGACCAATTCGGCCGTCACCGTGTCGGAGTCAGGTAGCCGGTTGCGACGTTGTTCCTTATACCAATGGGCGGCCGTGGCCTGGAGGAAGAAGGGCAGCGAACCGGCAATGGTGTGAATATAGGCGACATCATCAGCGTCCAGGGGGTAGCCTGCTCGCTCGGCCGGGTGGTTCACTAGCTCGTGTGCCTCCTCCAATCGTAGCCCAGCCATATAGATCGGAGAGGGGTAGAAGATGTTATAAAATGGTGATGTGGGGGGCAGACCTATCGCTGTACCCAGGCTGAACAAGTCCCAATAGGAGGCGGTGATCCAGGCTAATTCATATTCGCGCACGCTGGCCAGGGCGCGAAGATCGGTCAAGAAATCCTGATCAAAGTCGCCAATACGCAGTTGATCAAATTCATCTAATAAGACAACGACCCGGCGATCTGGAAAATCGTAGAGTAGCGTTTCACATTCATAGGCGTCAACGACCGATGGGACGGTGATGGGCGCCTGGGAGAGGGAGTGATCAGGATAGTAGAGTTGAGCCGCCAGGTTGCGATAGAGGCGGCGGTAAAAGTCGGCCGGTGTGCGCGAGGCAGAGACATCTATGTAGGTCATCACGTACCGTTCAGCATCTGGTAGGTAGGCGGCCATGATGTCGGGGTCAGAGACAAAGCGGAGAAAGGAGGTTTTTCCGGCACGGCGCAAACCGAGAACGCTCGCCGACTGTACCTGGGTCCCAGCCACGATCTCAAAAAAGCGGGCTACCTGGCGCACGCGGCCGTAAAAATCATCCGGTTGCCTGATGGCTCCACCTACGATGTAGGGCATAAATCCTTCGCGCATAATGTTTCACAGTGGCGAGTGATGAGTGACGAGTGGCGAGTATAGCGCTTTCTTTGCTCGTCACTCGCCACTTACCATTCGTCACTCGTCAGGCGTTCATTAAATAGCCGAGGGGTTGCTTCGTGGCGACCCAGCGGCGGAGTAGATCGAACGAGATGGAATAGGTGTAATCTCGGCTCAACAAGGCAGAAGGCCAGGTTTCCTGGCGCAACAGGCGGGCCTGGAACGGCCGTTCAAAGCTCTGTACCGTCACCAGCGAACGGGCCTCTAATCGTTTCAGGGCGGTGCGCACATCTTCATCCTTGACGGTATCGCGCAGGCGGGCCATGACTTCAAAGCGGGCGACGTTGCCATCACTCACTTCCGGCGAGCCAGCCAGGGCCGACATTACCAGCCGTTCCACCTCGGTGCTTTCTTCCCAGATGAACAGCAGGTGACTGTCATCCTCATCAATGATCTTGCTAATTGTCGTATGGACATCGTCTAGCGAAATGACCTTGCTGAGCCTCGCTTCCAGATTTAAGGCACTGATCAGGCGGTGGCAGATCAGTTGGGTAAAGTATGGATGGCCGTGTGTCGCTTGCCAGATGCGGTCTACGGCCAACTCATCGTAGTGGACAAGCGGCCGAACAGGTTCGCGAACTAACTTCTCCGTTTCGGCGCGGCTCAAGGAGCGAACTTCGCGACTGATCCCGACGTGGAAGATGGTACTCCAATAATCTTCGATCAACTGGTTGGTCCCGGTCAGGATAAAAGCCAGCTGGCGGCGGTGCTGCATCAGCGAACGCAGGTAGGGCAGCACATCAGGCGACAATTTGCCGCGTTCGATGCTCTCTTTGACCTGTTCCAGTTCGTCGAGAATAACAACCAGCAACCCTTTTTCCGGCAGGGCCGCTTCGACGCGATCCAAAAAGGTGTCGAAAGTATGTTGATACCCGTGTCCATTGACCGCCCAGGTATCCAGGGGCCAGCTGGCATCCACTGGAAATTGAATCCCGCGCCGTTGCAAGTGGCGGTCTATTTCTGTGCATAAACGCTCGAAAAAGTCGGGCGTGGTACAACTGGCAAAGCGTTGTAGGTCAATATAGACGGGAAAGATGGGATAGCCGGGGTATTTACGGATCGCTTCGCCGCGTTGGCCGTCTACGAGTTGGTAGAGCGTTGAGGTTTTGCCCATGCGTCGCTGGCCGTGGAGGATAAGCGTGTGGGGTTGGGTCTTGCCGATCAGGTTTTCTTCGATCCACATGAAGATGTCTTCGCGGCCGACAAACAACGCCTCAGAGGCGGCCGATAGCGGTTTGCCCACCACATAAGGGTTATCCACATGGGATTGGACGGCCATATCGAAGTAGACCCGGCTCTCCAGCAACTGGCGATGCTCCTTACCGCGTGTGTCGTAATAGGTCGCCCGCATCGTTACTTTCGCTTCTTTCTCCTTTGGCACCAACCACAGTGAAATGGGAGCCTCCATGCCGGGGTCGAGGGAATCGATCTGTACGATTCCGGTGGCGTGATCCGTTTCGTAGGCGGGAGAGGGCATCACTTCCAGGAGCAGGTTTTCGATCAGGCTGCCGAAGCCGGGGTTGAGCAGACGGCCGTTTAACTGCGCATGGCCGCGGCTCACAACCAGTTCGCGCTGATCGAGTTGGAATTCGAGGGTGGAGGAGCGGCCGTTGGCTTCGATATTCCCAATCTCGCCCAGTTCGTGTAAGATAATGCGGGTGGTGTCGGAGATGGGGGCGTTGTCGAAGGTACGCAGCCGTTCAATTTCCGCTCGCGCGAGCAACACATTAAGCCGGTCGGAAGAAAAACGTTGGGCAATGCGCTCATACTCATCTTTGCTCACAGGATGGCGGGGCAGAAACTCAATGGTAAACAGGCGAAATTCATAATCCTTAAAGACGTATTCACGCCGCGAGAACTGCTGTTTTAATACAGGTTTCAACTCGCGGACAATACGATAGTCGCGCGGACTGCGTAGACCCAACTCCTCGACTAACTCACGCTGGATGGCGCGGGCAAAGGAGTCGCGGTCGCCCTTTTCGTTGTCAATCTTGCCGCCGACGAGGTTGAACATCTCCCAGTTGGTGTTCCATTGCAGCAAATATTTGCGATCTTCGCCGCTGCCAACGGTAATGAGGGCGAAGGCACTTTTTTGGCGCAAGCGATCGAGGGCGGCGGATACCTCGTTTGGCTGGCGAATTTCTTCCAATGCTTGCTTTCCGGCCGTCAGCGCACTGCAAAGCGCAAGGCGTTTGGCCCAGGGATGCCAGGGGTCGGCGTTTAGACCGGCATACTTGACGGCGGCCATACTTTGGAAAAAGACGGCCACAGGGTAGTGATAGCGATGACGTTCGGGGCCTTGCTGGGCGGCCACGTCATGCAACGAAAAGAGGAAGTAGAGTAAGTTTTCTGAATATAACGGGAATTGGGAGTAGAGGGCGTCGTACCATTCAGGATGGTACTCGCGCAGGGTGGCGATGAACTCATCAAATCCGCCGCTGTAGCTGCGATAGAGCAAGCTCTCGACTAATAGGGCAAACTTGGTAGCCACTTCCTCTGTCCAAATCCCTTCATCAACCATTTCTTTGAAAATGCGGTAGAGGACGTGGGTGCGGAACTCTACTTCCAGCTTGGCGAGATCAAAATAGATGTGCCCAGCACGCGCATCGGAAAAATCAATTAACCAGACGGGAATGTCGTCGCCGCCAATTTCGACAAGGATATTGCTGGTGTTCAGATCGCCATGGACAACGGGCGATACCTGGGGAATAGGGATGATCATGTCCTCGCGGCCGAGTTCCCAAAGCAAATAGCGGGCATTGACTATGGGTGGCAAGAATTGTGCCGAAGCCAGCTCGAAGGTATCGGCCGTGTGGTCATAGGGACGGCCGACAATCTCGGCGATGTTGCCAGCGATGATGGTGTCTTGGGTGTGGGCGACACGGCCGCGAACGGTGACGCGCTTCCCCCGCCGGAAAACGGGATGGGTGAGCATTTCCCGTTGCGACGCTGATAAGCCCACCTTAAAACGTAAAACGGGATGGTCTTTGCCGGTCAGCAAGGGGGCAATGGGGTAGCGAGCGAGCAAATCATCATGGAGGTAGATCAACCCCTGCTCTGTGTCTAGCTCCGCCACTTCAAAGTCGCGCAGGATAACCACAGGCTGCTCGCCATTTAAGACGGATTCGTTGATTGCCTGGAGAGTCTTGTGGCCGGGGACGCCGGAGAGTGTGGTAAATTCATCGGCCGAGATCACAAAATCGGCGTCATCCTCCTCTGCGTCTACTAATATGGCTTCGTCGAGCGTCAGGTTGGTTGGGAGAACACGCGAGTAAAGGGGCGCCCAGTAGCGCAATTCGACATCGCTGCTACCGACGTAGAGCTGGTCGAGGCTCTGGCGCAACTGTTCCAGGACGCTGTCGATCAACTCGCGGCGCACGCGGTTTTGGTCTTGCAAGAATTGGGAGAGGGTGATGGTATCGCGGTCGGAACCGGCCAGGACATAGCAGGCCCCGGCGGAGTGTTGCCCGCGGATGGCTTCGCCCTGAATCTGGCCGACGCGCTGGTTTAAGCGGGGCTGGATCAATCTTTCCTGGATTTCCTGAACGGACTCCAGTTGATCGGCCGCTTCGATCTTCAGAATACGTTTTAATTGATGTGAAGGCTTCACCGTGTAGATGCGTGAACCGCTGAACCCTTCATCCAAACGGAAGATTTGTACAACATCACTATTGGCAAATAGACGCTTGATGATGTATCGCTCCTCGGGATTATTGCTCAGCGTCTCCAGGCCATCGTAGCTCAGCCCTGGCTCAATACGCGGCTTCACCGAGTCATTGGCGTATTGCTCGAAGGTCTCCTCCCAATTGGTTGGCGAGAAGACGTGTTTGTGTATTTGCTCTGGCAACTGCTTGAGCAACGGTGAATTGGTGGGGAAGTGCCATGCTGCCCCAATCCGCATGAGCATTCGCATCCGATCATCGGCCTCAGTCGTAAAGACGACAACGGGCAGTTTTTTGCGAATTTCCTGCAGGCGCGTCACAAACAAAGTGATATCGGTTAGTGGCTCATTGTCAGCATCAATAAACACCAGATCAATATCGCGATCGTGCTTCACCAGTTCCAGTGCTCGTTCCAACACCGGCTCGATGAAAAACGAGAAGTCTTCTTTGTGTGCAAACACAGTATGGGGGAATTGACCATTCTGTGAAACTTGGTGTTGGGCCTCCTCTTGATGATTTACGAATCGCCCCCCCGCACACAATGTCTTTAACTTCATAACGCTATGAAATAGGCTCGATGTATCCGTCATTGTTTTCCTCCACTCCCGTGCGAGATGTAGGCGTGTAGGCGAAAAGATCACTGCGCACTCATCATAGCAGTAACCATAAGTTCCGGTTATCCAAGGGAATCAGGGACAAGCAGATCAGGGATAACTGGCGGCCGCACCTTCAGCACTAGAGTAATGGCGCTATGCAATTGTTGGTACTTCTAATAAATATAACAAAGCTACAAAATACTGTTTTCCTTTACAGTAGGGCCGTGGTTTGAGGGCGACCCTGATAAGACAGTTTTCTGTCTACCTATTTTGCTGTGAAACCACCCAATCGGTTGTGGCGGCTCCCGTCTAAGGATTATAACCGTGGCTCCCTTAAATTGGTGGTTTCACTTAGAGCAAAATTAAGGAAATTAGTACTATGTGCTTATGTCTACTCCCATTATAGGCAATTTCACATAATAATGCAAGTAGGAAATCATTCGCATTACAATCTATGTAAATAGTACTTTGGTACTGTTTGATATAGCAAAATTGCCCAAATAGCTACCATGAAACATTACTTATATTACTATGAATAATTAAACAGCTTGAAATTCAAACAGGGGCCAAGGTGTGATAGAGGCGGAGAAGCTTTCGCGCGGCCGTTTGCCAGGAAAATTCGGCCGCCCGCCGGAAACCCGCAGTGATCATCTCTTCCCTTCGTTGTTGATCGAACAAGAGGCTTTTCATGTTTTCGCTCCAGGCGCTTTCGTCGTCTGGAGGAAGGAGGACGGCCGCCTTGCCCGCCGGGTCAACGACTTCGGGCAGGCTTGAGCGGTTGGAGCTGATGACCGGCACGCCACAGGCCATTGCTTCTAGCAGTGGCAAGCCAAAGCCTTCATAGAGACTGGGAAAGACGAAGAGATCGGCCACTGAGTAGAGAAGTGGTAGATCGGCATCGGACACAAAGCCTGGAAAGTGTATTCGCTCGCGGTCACTTTGTTCAACGTCCGCCAGCAAACCCTCGTAGAGCCAGCCCTTGCCACCTACAATGACCAGTTTGTGGGGGATGGTATGGGCTATGCGTAAAAATGCACGGACGAGCAAAGGATAGTTTTTTCGCGGCTGAATGGTCCCCACCGCAAGGATGTAGGGGGTGTGGGTTAAACCATATTTGGCGAGTACTATGGCGCGAGCCGCCTCATCGGCCACAAATCGAAATCTGGGATGGACGCCACTGTATAGAACGCTCATTTTCTGCTCAGGAATATTCCAAATGTGTAGCAGATCGTTATAGGTAGCGACGGAATCGGCCAATACATGGGTCGCCCGTGCGATGGACCAAGGGACTACTTGATTGAGATAGCGCACCAACGGCGGTGGGTATGCTTCTGGAAAATGGATGAAGGAGAGGTCGTGAACGGTGAGGATGGTTGGGACGCGCCCGGCAACGGGGGGCAGGACGAAATCGGGCGAATGGTAGAGATCAATCGCGCCAGTGAAGAGTTGCACGGGCAAGGGGAGCCGGAAGCGGTACCACAAGCGATAGAGCCAGCGTTCGCTTAGCGGCGCAGGGTGGTGATGTACATTTTCGGCCGTTGGAAGCGCATCAGGCACAGGGAGTGCAACGGGCGGCCGGGCCGAGAAGAGATGGTAGTGGTTCGTCCGGTCTTCGGCGATGAGCGCATGGATGATTTCGCGGGTATAGCGGCCGATCCCCCCACCCTGGGTTAAGGCGGCGGTAATATCAAACCCGATCCGCACGCTGCTCACTCACATTGTTATAGGTCCAATAGCGATTGGCGAAGAAGTTCCAAAACATGACCACGACGACGGAGACCGCGAGCGCTAGATTCGCGCCGAGGCGGTCGGCATACGGCCGCAAGGCAGGCAGACCGGCTATCAGGCTGCGGAAGAAGGGGTTGGTGAGGGTGATGATGGGGATGCGGATCAAAATTCCAGCAACACTGACGAGGGCGAACATGGTGAACTGGAGTCGCTTGCGGCGGCTGCGAGAATCGGGATAGGTCCAGTAACGGTTCCACAAAAAATTGCTGGTGACAGCAGCGACAAATGAGATGGTGGCGGCGACCGTCGGCCCCATTGTCATCACCCAGGCGGTTGGCAAGCCAACGCCGACCAGCAACTCATACAGCCAATGCCCTTCCACCACCCAATCGGAAGCGGGGGCAATAAGCAGGTTAAAGACGCCAAAGTCAACGACAAAGCCGATCGCGCCGACGACAACAAATTTGAGAAAACGTTCCGCTTCCTTCGGGTTGATGCCAAAGCGGCCCGATACACCGGCAAGCATTGTTATCATGTATAGTTTACCTCTGCCAGGGTTGAGACCTCGGTTTTTTGCTCGTGATTCGTCCTTACTCGCTCGACAACCTGTCCGTCACCGAGGTCCAGCAACTGCAACAATGCTAACATCACACCGAGGTGGATGTAGATATTGTTAACATATAGTTTATCTACCAGATGGTGAACTGACAAAGCCACCCAACAGGACGTTAGTCCTAAAGCTATGCCACGTTCCGGCCAGGGCAACCGCCGCAAGAGGGCCACTGATTGCCAGAGGACGGCGCCCCACAGGAGCAAATAGGCCAGCAGACCGATTATACCGGTTTCCGCGAGCAAGTTGAGATAGTAGTTGTGGGCATGGCCGAGGGCGGCGGGCCAGTTGATCAGCGCGTAGTCGGCATAGGCGGCCTCGTAGTTGCCAAAGCCAACCCCTGTCCAAAGATCATCGCGAGCCATGTCGAGGGCGGCTTGCCAGTGGGCGAGGCGTTCCAAAACGGCATAGTTGGCATCGTTGATGTCTACGCCGCGTACATCACCAAAGGTGAGGTCTTCTTGAAAACCGCTAATGCGCTCGATGACGGCCGCCGCCGGGCCAAAGCCAACAGCCAGACCTGCGAACAAGAGAACGGCCGCTACCGTTGTGCCACCCACTGATAACAAGAAGCCTTGCCACCATTGCCGCGTGCTGAACAAGACCAGTGTCGCGAGTCCGGCAGCAAAACCTAGCCACGCGCCCCGGCTCCAGGAGAAGATCAGACCGAGAGTGGTGACGGCGGCCGTCCCAACGACGAATAAGCGAAACAATTGTGAATGGCGAATGGTGAATTGTGAATTGTGAATGAGAATGGGCGGTGGCCCTTCTTTATTTTTTCCCATCTCCTGTGCTTCTCTGCTCCCCTGCTCCCCTGCTCTCCCACCCTTCCAGGCAGCCACAAACCCCACCAACGTCCCCAAGGCCAACAGCGCCGTCAGGTTCATATAGCCGCCATAGGGATTGGGTTGCTCGAAGGTGCCGTAGGCGCGATAGAAGTTGCCCAGGACGAGGAAGTGTTCCGGGCCGTCGCCGCGCAAGCCGAATTGCCAGATGCCGATCAGGGCCTGGCTCAGTCCGGCGAGCAGCAACATAGCCAGGACAAGCCAGTGAGCGGTCTTTACCCTCTTGGGGTCATAACGAGCGACAGCCACAACCATCGTGACAATAAGGACTATTTCTAACCACTTGAGCAGTTCAATCAGGCCGAGTTGGATTGAAGATGCATCGGTTAGCGTGGCGGCGGTGATGAAGATAAACAAAAGCAGGGGTCGTGTCAGCCGCGTAGTGAAAAGTCTAAGCTCGCGGCGGAGCAAGCTGCGGCCGATCCAGGCCGCAAACGCCAGCAGTAGCATCAGTTGGCCGCTGTCGAGCAGGCTGCTGCCGAACAAGAGGTTTTCCAATGCCCCCAACGGTCCTAACAAGAGCGCCAAGGCTAAACCAAACAAGGGGTTCAGCAACGTGAGCAGCAGGACGGCGGTTATCGCCAGGAGAGCGGCGGCGAGGGAGAGGGGTAAGCCCACCAACAGTAGACCGGCGAGGACAGCGATTAGCAGCCAGATGGGTTGTGTGGCGGCCGAAAGTCCTGGGAGTCGCTTAATGCTGTGGGTGCTGTAGGTGCTACGAATGACACTCATGGGCAAAAGGGAGGATTAGGGAAGCTGTAAAGCATCTCTGGTGATTGGGTTGACCAGGGAATTCGTGGGGATTCCTCGCTCCGCTCGGAATGACGATTTATGAAACAGCGTTCTCAAACTCGTTCGCGGAAATAGGCGATTGTCTCCGCGAGGCCATCATTGACGGGGACTTTTGGCTCCCAGCCTAAGATTTGTCGCGCTCTAGTGATATCGGGGCGACGCTTGCGTGGATCATCAATGATGCGATCATCTTCTGGTTGGACAAAGATGATTTGCGAACGACTTCGCGCCAGTTCAACGATCCGTTCCGCCAGTTCCAGGACGGTGATCTCGGTGTGGGGATTGCCAATGTTGACTGGCATTGATTCATCGGAGAGGAGCAAGCGATAGATGCCTTCGATAAGGTCGGAGTAGTATTGGAAGGCGCGGGTCTGGTCCCCCTTGCCATAGACGGTGATGGGCTGATCGGTCAGCGCCTGGTAGATGAAGTTGGGGACGACACGGCCGTCGTTCAATCGCATTCGTGGCCCGTAGGTATTAAAGATACGCACAATTCGCGTCTCCAGGCCATGATAGCGATGATAGGCCATGGTCATCGCTTCGGCAAAACGCTTGGCTTCGTCATAGACACCGCGTGGCCCAATCGGGTTGACATGCCCCCAGTAGCTCTCCGGCTGTGGATTTACCTGCGGATCGCCATAGACCTCGGATGTGGAAGCCAGCAAATAACGCGCCCCCTTGTGCTTTGCCAGTCCCAATGTATTGTGGGTCCCCAGAGAGCCTACTTTTAGGGTGGGGATGGGGTATTCCAGGTAGTCGTTGGGGCTGGCGGGCGAGGCAAAGTGGAGCACTGCATCGAGCGGCCCGGCGACATAAATGTATTGGCTGACGTTGTGTTTAATAAATGAAAAACGTTCGTGGCCGATCAGGTGGGCGATGTTGTCCATGTTGCCGGTGATCAAATTATCCATCCCGACAACGGTATGGCCTTCGTTGATAAATCGGTCTGCTAGATGGGAGCCGAGGAATCCGGCGGCCCCGGTGATCAATACACGCATGTTTGTTCCCTTGTTATCAGTCGGCGGCAGACAGCGGCAGAGAAAATCGATTAACGACCGGCTACTGGTTACTGCCCACTGACTACTATTACTTGCTGGTAAATAACCGGCACGGTATTGTAGCGTGCTTAAGAGGAGTGGTCGAGCAACGTTTAGCCTACGTTCGCCTATCGCTTACCAGCAGGGTATACTAGCGTATCTCTGGACGCTCTGGCAACATAATTTTTGCGCTCAGAGACTACCTTATGAGTATGACAATATGACAGAGTTATCGAATGCCGTGCCGAACGTGGATATGGGCGTGGATACGGGCGTGGATACGAGCGTGGATGTGGATATTCACGAACGGCGCAAGGCGGACCATATCCGCATCAACCTGGAGCAAGACGTCCAGTTCAAGCGATTGAGTAGTGGCCTGGAGCAGTACTTTTTTATGCATCAGGCGGTGCCGGAGTTGGATTTAGCAACGGTCAATATCTGTACCACGCTTTTTGACAAAGAGTTGAAAACGCCGTTGCTGATTTCGTCTATGACCGGGGGAACGGCCGAAGCCCGGCAAATCAACCGCACGCTGGCGGCCGCGGCGCAAGAAGCGGGCATGGCGATGGGGCTTGGCTCGATGCGAGCGGCGATTGAGGATGAGAGTCTGGCGACGACTTATCAGGTGCGTGATGTCGCGCCGGATATTTTGTTGTTTGCGAATCTGGGGGCGGTGCAACTGAATTATGGGTATGGGCTGGCACAGTGCCAGCGGGCGGTGGAGTTGTGTGAAGCGGACGCGCTGATCTTGCATTTGAATGTGTTGCAAGAGGCGGTGCAGCCGGAAGGGGACGGCAACTTCGCGGGGCTGCTTAAGAAGATCGAAGCCGTCTGTCGCCAACTTCCCGTACCGGTGATCGCCAAGGAGGTTGGCTGGGGCTTTTCACGCGAGGCAGCGCGGCAGTTGGCCGAGGTGGGGGTGGCGGCGATTGATGTGGCTGGAGCAGGTGGCACGTCATGGAGCCAGGTGGAGATGCACCGCGCTCCGACGGCCCGCCATGCGCGGGTAGCGGGGGCGTTTATTGATTGGGGGATTCCCACGGCCGTCTCGATCCAATATTGCCGCCAGGCTGCACCTGATTTGCCGATTTTTGCCAGCGGCGGGATCCGCGACGGCATTGATGTGGCGAAGTGTATCGCGCTTGGTGCATCTGTTGTCGGGCTGGCGGGGGATTTTCTGCGAGCGGCCGACCGCGCCGGTGTAGAGGGCGTTTTGGAACTGGCGGGGGCGATCAGTGATGAATTGCGGGTGGCAATGTTTTGTAGTGGGGCGGCAGATCTGGCTGCCCTGGCGCAAACACCGTTGCACACCAGCTTTTGAAGGGTATAGTCATTATTTAGATATTATGGGCATAAATATCAATGACCAACGAACTTAAGACTCTTGCTGCACAATACCTTCCAGCTCTGGAAGCAGAGATGCGCCATGCGCTTAGCCCGGTGGCCGACGAGGCTGTGCCGTCAGATAACGGCCGCGACCGCTTTTATAAGATGATCCACTACCACATGGGCTGGGTGGACAGTGATTTTCAGCCGGTGGCGGAGAATGGGGGGAAGCGGATTCGGCCGTTGCTCTGCCTGTTGGTCTGTCAGGCAGTGGGTAGCGCAAGCGGTGCTGGCGGCGCAAGCAACGCAGGCAGCACAGGCGGAGAGGAGGAGTATTGGCGACGGGCGTTACCGGCGGCGGCGGCGGTGGAAATCCTGCACAACTTCACCCTTGTCCACGATGACATCGAGGACGGCAGCCCGACGCGGCGGGGACGGCCGACGATGTGGAAACTTTGGGGCACGGCCCAGGCGATCAATTGTGGTGACGCGATGTTTGCGCTGGCCCATCTGGCGCTGGCGCGACTGGTGGATTATGGGGTTGATCCGGCGATTGTTGTGCGTGCTTTACGCCGCTTTGACGAAACTTGCGTGCGGCTAACGGAAGGGCAGCACGCCGACATGAGTTTTGAAACGGTAGACTCGGTAAGCGTGGATGCTTATTTGCACATGATCACGGGAAAGACGGCCGTTTTGCTGGGGTTGTGCGCGGAGCTGGGGGCGATGATCGGTGGTGGCGACGAGGCAACGGTGCGCCATTATGCGGCGTTTGGCAAGGAGTTGGGGCTGGCCTTCCAGATGAAGGATGATATTCTCGGCATTTGGGGTGATGAGGAGTTGACGGGCAAGTCGGCCGCCAGCGATATTGAGACGGGTAAAAAGACGCTGCCGGTGCTATATGGGCTGAGTCAAAGCGAGGCGCTGCGGGAGCTTTACGGCCGTGCCAATGGTTCAGGCGATTACGTGCGCGAGGTGGTTAGTTTGCTCGATGCTTCCGGCGCGTATGAATTTGCTAATAGCAAGGCGACGGAGTATTCGCGGGGGGCGTTGGACCATCTGGAGGCGACGCAGCCGGTGGGTGTGGCCGGGGAAGCGTTGCATCAGTTGACGGAAATGTTGCTTACTCGCAACTACTAGATATTGTTAGAAACCGGGTTTCTTGAAGAAACCCGGTTTTTTTCTATCGTTTTGGAGGTAAGGAGGTAATAATGGCAGGTACGAGGATCGGCCGTGTCCGGGCGGGATATAACGCACAATACGAAGACCCGATTACCTTTCGCCAGGGCGAAGAGATAGTGGTGAGCGATAGGAAGTATGATTGGGAAGGCCATCCCTGGGTTTGGTGTAGCAATCAAGCCGGGAAGAGCGGATGGGTTCCACAGGGGCATATGGACGCGTTGGGGGAGAAGGGGATTGCGCGGGTAGATTATGACGCGGCCGAGCTTACAGTTGAGGCGGGCGAAGAGGTGCTGGTTGTGGATGAGACGCACGGCTGGCTACTGTGTCGCCGCCCTGACGGGGATACCGGCTGGGTTCCTGCGGAAAATGTCGAGATCAATAACGACAGTAGAGAATAATAAAAGGCGGTGCTGGATTCAGCACCGCCTTTATTTTGTGGATTGGATAGGGTAGCACGGGTAAACAACCCATGCTACAAGCAATTATTCGCTCTGAGTTTCGGAGGGGAGTGTCGCCCGCACGGCATCGGCCGCGGCGGCGGCAATGGCGGCCAACACATCTTCGTCGGTGTTGTCGTCAATTAGCACGCTACCGCTGACGCTCAAAGCGGCACCCTCTTCCTCATCGGACTCCAGTTCGAGCATCGCTTCCCCATCTTCTTGGGAAGCCCGGAAACCGCTACCGGCAGGAATCAGTTTGCCGATAATCACGTTTTCCTTCAAGCCCTGGAGCCGGTCTTCCTTACCAGCAATGGCCGCACCAGCGAGCACTTTGATCGTGTGCTGGAAGGAGCTTGCCGATAAGAAGCTCTCGGTATTGAGCGAGGCCTTGGTGATACCCAACAGCACCGGCTCGGCCTGTGCTGGCTGGCCGCCTTCGGCCACCACCTCGTCGTTCTTCTCCTGGAAGAGCGGCCCGTCAATCAGGTCGCCAGGCAGCATATCGGTGTCGCCGGAAGCCGTGACCATCACCTTGCTCAGCATCTTGCGGATAATCACCTCAAAGTGCTTGTCGTGGATGTTCTGACCTTGCGGCCGATAAACCTGCTGTACCTCACGTAGGAGATACTTGGTAACGGCGTCCTTGCCGAGAATCTCCAAGATGCGGTGGGGGTTCTTCGACCCTTCCGTCAACTGGTCGCCGGGCGAAACACGCTGGCCGTCGGTGACAAGCAGGCGCATACCGGCGGGAATCTCGTAGTCACGCTCATCGGTGCTTTCCCAGACGACATGCAAACCGCGCTCATCAACGGTCACACGGCCGCCTTGCCGGGCGAGCAACACTTCGTCGTCCTTTTCGGCCAGGATGCCGCCGGTCTCGATTACCTCACCAGTCTCGACCTTGGTTGTCCAGCCTTCCGGTACTTCATACAAATCGTCCACCGGCTTGGTATCGGTGATAAAGACGTGGCGCACGTTGTCAATGGCCCGCAGTTCGACGATACCACCGATTTCAGTGATGACAGCTTCACCCTTCGGCCGTTGCCGTGCCTCGAAAAGCTCCTCAACGCGGGGCAAACCCTGGGTAATGTCGCCACCGGCCGAAGCCGTACCACCGGTGTGGAAGGTACGCAGGGTCAACTGTGTACCTGGCTCGCCAATGGATTGGGCGGCGATGATGCCAACGGCCGAACCGAGGGCGACAGGCGTACCACGTGCCAGGTCAACACCATAGCACTTCTGGCAGATGCCGAGGCGCAATTCACAAGTCATCGGTGAAAAGACGTAGACTTGGTCGAGACCAGACTCATCAATCAACTCGGCCGTTTCCAGCGAGATGTACTCGTCCTGAGCGGCGATGATTTCGCCGGTCTCCGGATTGGTGATGGGGGCAGCGGCCACACGGCCGACCACGCGCTCAGCAAAGGTTTGCTTACCGAAGTTATCGGAACGCATGATCTCAATACCCTTTGTCGTCCCACAATCCTCGGACATGATGATCAAGTCCTGGGCCACATCCACCAGACGACGGGTTAGATAACCGGCATCGGCCGTGCGTAGGGCGGTGTCAGCCAAGCCCTTGCGCGCGCCGTGGGTGGAGATGAAGTATTCCAACGCCTCCAGACCCTGGCGGAAGTTCGATTGGATCGGCACAGGAATGATGCGCCCTTGCGGGTCGGCCATCAGACCGCGCATACCCGATAGCTGAGTGATCGAGTTAAAGCCACCCTTGCCAGCGCCGGACAAGGCCATAATGGCCATCGGCCCATGGGGGTCCATCGCTTCGCGCACGGCTCCAGCGACCAAATCCTTAGCCTCGTTCCATGTCTCGACTGTGCGCTGGTACTGTTCATCTTCGGTCAGCAGACCGCGACGATATTGACGATCAATCTCATCAACCCGCTTGCGCGAATTGTCCAAGATCTCCTGGCGTTCCTCTGGAATGGTCAGGTCGGCTACCGCCACCGTTGTACCGGATAGGGTGGCAAACTTGAAACCAATATCCTTGATCGCATCGACCATTTCAATGGTGGCCTCATCACCCAATAGGCGATGGACACGATTGATCAGCGAATTGACGCCACCTTTGTCCAATAAGCGGTTGACAAAGCGGGCCTTTTCCGGCAGCACCAGGTTGAACATCACGCGGCCAGGGGTGGTCTCGATGATCCGCTTGCGCGGTTTGCCATCGGCATATCGCATCCCATCATCCTTCAAATAGGTCTCGGTATAGACCTTGATCTTGGCGTGGATGTCTACACTGTCCAACTCATAGGCAGCGACCACTTCATCGAGATTGCTATAGAGACGCCCTTCACCCTTGCCACCGTCGCGCATCATGGTGATGTAGTAGACGCCAAGCACCATGTCCTTCGACGGGCCAACAATGGGCTGGCCGTCGGCCGGCTTGAGCAGGTTGCGGGTAGCCAACATCATGGTCTTGGCTTCCTCGACCGCCTTATCGGACAGCGGCACATGGACAGCCATCTGGTCACCATCGAAGTCAGCATTGAAGGCGGCACAGACCAATGGATGGAGCTGGATCGCCTTGCCTTCTACCAGGATGGGCATGAAGGCCTGGATACCGAGGCGGTGCAAGGTAGGAGCGCGGTTGAGCAGGATCGGCCGTCCCTGGATAACCTCTTCCAGCACTTCCCAAACCTCAGGGGGTTGGCGCTCCATAAAACGCTTCGCGCCCTTCACATTACTAGCGTAGCCATATTGCACCAGCTTGCTGATCACAAAGGGGCGGAACAGCTCTAAGGCCATTGTCTTTGGCAGACCACACTGGCCCATGCGCAGCTTGGGGCCGACGACGATAACGGAACGGCCGCTATAGTCTACGCGCTTACCAAGCAGATTGCGGCGGAAGCGTCCTTTCTTGCCCTTCAGCATGTCGGAAAGGGATTTCAGTTCGCGACGGCCGCGACGGCTGAGTGCCTTGCCACGCTGGCTATTGTCAATCAGGCTATCTACCGCCTCCTGGAGCATACGCTTTTCGTTGCGGACGATGACATCAGGCGCACCGAGTTCCAACAGTCGCTTGAGACGATTGTTGCGATTGATGACGCGACGATAGAGATCGTTGAGGTCGGAGGTGGCGAAACGGCCGCCGTCCAATTGCACCATCGGCCGTAGGTCGGGGGGGATGACCGGCAAAACAGTGAGGATCATCCATTCCGGCCGGTTGCCGCTGGCGCGTAGTGCCTCAACCACCTGTAGACGCTTGGTCGCCCGCTTGGCCGCTTGCTTGGAACGGCTGGTACGTACTTCGCGCCACAAGTCCCGCGCTAACTTGTCGAGGTCCATGTTGCGCAGGATGTCATAAAACGCTTCCGCACCCATACCAGCACGGAAGACGTTGCCAAACTTGGCCTTTAGATCGCGGTAGTCGTTTTCATTTAAGAAGCTAACTAGCTGCAACGACTCCAGTTGCTCGCGATTGGCCTGGGCCTGTTGGCGCAGGCGCACCAGGCGTTGCTCCATCTTCTCGCGCAAGCTATCAGAAACAGATTGCATCTCAGTGCGCAGCTCTTCGATTTCTCGTTGTAATTCGGCGCGACGGGCCTGATGCTCGTCTTCCATCGTCTTTTGCACCGTGTTTAGCCGCTCGGAGGTGATCTCCTGGACGAGGACGTTATGTTCGCGGCCGATGGTCTCGCCCTTCTTGGCGATCAATTCGCCGTTGAGGGTGATTTCGTCGGCCGTCGCCTTGCCCTGACGGTTGCCCAACTGCTGCTCGACTGCCTTCGCTTCTTGAACAACAGCATCGGTGGCCTCGCTGAGACGATCATCGAACGTGCTATCCAACTCTTCCAGCGCAGCCTGCAACTCCTCCAAACGAGAGGTCACATCTGTGTTGGACTCACCGGCTTGTTCCTGCAAGCGAGTTTCCAGTTGTAGTTCAGCTTCGACAACCTCTTCTTCCAGTCGCTTGAGCGCACGCTGGCGTGACTCTTCATCAACATGGGTGATCACATATTGGGCAAAGTAAAGGACCCGGTCGAGATTACGCCGGGAAATATTGAGCAGCAAGCCCATGTAGCTCGGCACACGGCGGGTATACCAAACATGGGCAACGGGGGCTGCCAGTTCAATATGGCCCAGACGTTCGCGACGAACGGAAGAGCGCGTAATTTCTACGCCACACTTGTCGCAGACAATACCCTTGTAACGGACGTTCTTATATTTACCACAGTAGCATTGCCAGTCGCGGGTTGGGCCGAAAATCGCCTCGCAAAACAGTCCATCCTTCTCCGGCCGTAAACGACGATAGTTGATCGTCTCCGGCTTGGTCACTTCACCGTATGACCAGGAGCGAATTTGCTCTGGGGAGGCAAGGCTGATGCGTAGCGAACGAAAATCTGATGTCTCCACGTGGACGACCTCCTCTGAAGATAAAAAACGGTTATCGGTGAGTCGTTATCGGTAAGCGGAATAAAGCAAAGGGTGTGACCGCCGACAGGCTGTATATGTTGCGTTTCGTCACGAATTTGAACCAGGGCAGCAGGCGGTCGTGTTTATCTAAAGCCGTAAAATGTTTTTCCGCCAGCCCGCCCAAGCGACCTTACTTTATAAGCAGAATAGAAGAGAAGACGCTATAAATAGTTGACAACAAGTTATCTTGCTGATGATGCCGCATGAATGCCGACTATGCCCACAACGCCCACAACCCGCTACCCGCGAACGTTAACAACTCGTTAATAAGTGCTTAAACGCACAAAAGAGCGTTTGGCATCCGCCAACGCTCTTGGTCCCACAGTAAATGTTGCAATATGTCTTTAATTATATAGGTAAACTTCAATACGTCAACCGATTTTGTATTAGAGATACGTTAATTACCCGAAATTTTAATTATAATCGTTATTTTCCCTCGATCAATAGGAATTTTAACACAAGTTTGCGGGGCGACCAACTCGTAAGCTCCGCTTTAGCAAATCGGGCTACGGAGTGGGAGGGATGAGGCGCAGGTGAACGGCCGTTTGAGCATTGTTCGTAACGGCCGCACGGCCGTCAATCACGTGACCCGCCAGCCAGACAAGGTGGGAATGGCTAGCGACAATGGGCCAGCGGGGGCGGGCGGCGGCGGGAATTTTGCGGTTAACCATCACCTCTTTGACAGCGGCCGTGTGTCCATCCATCCCTAGGGGTTGGAAGCGTTCGCCGGGTTGGCGCGGCCGTATCAGGAGGGTTTCACCGTCGGGAAGGGAGATAAATGCTTGCCAGGGATCGCGATTTTGGTAGATGGCGGCGAGGTCGGGCGTGGATATTGGCTCGGCCGTTAGCATCCAGCCACCGGGCAGTTTGACCTCTCCAGGAACGGGTAGTGGAATTGGCTCATCGCCGGGTAGTTGTGGGATCTCGGAGGGAAGTGAATGGGGATCGGCCGTTACGGTCAACCGTTGGTAATCAACGCGCAAGACTACGCCAGCGGGAAGCACCGACTGCGCTCCGGTTTCCCCTTTCTCTGCCACCTGTCGCGCTTGTTCAATGGCCTCAAAGCCGACATCCCTGGCTTGGGGGCGGCAATGGCTGAAGGCGCGGCGCAAGAGGCTGCGGCGGGTACTTAGCGGCTGGTCGGCCCACTTTTGTCGATCAAACTGCACCCATGTTTCGCCTTGATCGAGCACGGTTTCGCTCCAGGCACGCTCGGTGATCTCTTCTAGCAGTTGATAATCGGCGGCGACAACGGCCGAGAGCTGCCGCAAACGCTGCTTGATCTGTGGGCTGTATTCGGCCAACAGGGGCAGCAGTTCGTGGCGCAAGCGGTTGCGGAAGAAGGTGGTGTCCTGGTTGGTCTCGTCTTGTAATGGCTCTAATTGCCAGTCGCGGCAGTAGGCTTCGATAGTAGCACGTTCGATGGTGAGGAACGGCCGTACCAGCAGCAGATCAGGCGAGCCGGGCAATGGGCCAATGAGCGGCATCCCGCGCAACCCGGCCAGCCCGGAGCCGCGGAGGATGTGCATCAATATTGTCTCTACTTGATCATCGGCGTTGTGGGCGACGAGGACAGCGGCGGCGTTTTCTTCGTGGGCGACCTGGGCGAGGAAAGCGTAGCGAGCTTTGCGGCCTGCTTCCTCAATGGATAGGGTTTGTTCTTTTGCCAGGGCGGCAACATCAGCTTCGCCGATTCTGGTTTTTACTTTCCATTTTTTGGCGATGGTAGCGACAAAGCGGGCGTCATCGTCGGCCGAGGGTCGCAACTTGTGGTTAAGATGGGCGGCGATGAGATGGGGAGATGGGGAGAGTGGGAGATTAGCGATTGGAGATTGAGGGTGGCAGAGGGCGTGAAGGAGGGTGAGGGAGTCGGGGCCGCCGGAGACGGCGATGATGAGGGTACGGCCGTCGAGCAGAGGAAAGCCCGTTTCTGGCTCCACTTGTCTCAGGGCGTTGGGGATTTGTTCGTCGAGGAACATAGTTGTGCAAAAGAAAAACCACGGATGGTAACGGATGGTACGGATATTCACGGATTCATCATCGAGAAATCCGTGTTAATCCTTTGAATCCGTTAAAATCCGTGGTTACCTGTAGGGCGGGTGGGAGTCGAACCCACATGGATGTTACTCCGGCGGATTTTAAGTCCGCTGCGTCTGCCATTTCGCCACCGCCCCGTTTGGGTTGCTTGTGTTCCTTAATTCTATCTCTGAGTGGCCTGGGAAACAAGGGGAGAGGAGAGAGTGGAGAGTAGGAAGGGAATCGGTGGGGCAGTTTGGGGGATGGCTGTTATAATGGCAGCGATTGGGGTGTTTGGGGTGTTTAAGCGACAGCTTGAAAAGTTGATTGAGGGAAGCTTGAGATATGAAACAGTATTTGGAGTTGATGAAGGGTGTATTGGAGAATGGGTCTTGTAAGGGAGACCGGACGGGGACGGGGACGATGAGCGTCTTTGGGTATCAGATGCGCTTTGATCTGGCGGAGGGATTTCCGTTGTTGACGACGAAGAAGATGCATTTGCGTTCGATCATCCATGAGTTGTTGTGGTTTTTGCGAGGGGAGACAAATGTAGGGTATTTGCATGAGCATGGGGTAACGATTTGGGATGAGTGGGCGGCCGAGGATGGAGAGTTGGGGCCGGTGTATGGGTACCAGTGGCGGTCGTGGCCGGCGGCCGACGGCCGTTACATTGACCAGATAACGCAGGTGATTGAACAAATTAAGCACAACCCCGATTCGCGGCGGCATATTGTCAGTGCATGGAATGTGGGGGAGTTGGAGCGAATGGCGTTGCCGCCGTGCCATGTGTTGTTTCAGTTTTATGTGGGGAACGGCCGTCTTTCCTGCCAGCTATACCAACGGAGTGCTGACATCTTTCTGGGCGTGCCGTTTAATATCGCGTCGTATGCCTTGCTAACAATGATGGTGGCGCAGGTGACAGGATATGAACCAGGAGAGTTTATCCACACGCTAGGAGATGCCCATATCTATCTCAACCATCTGCATCAGGTTCATGAGCAGCTTTCGCGGGAGCCTTACCCATTGCCACAGATGAAGTTGAATCCGAATATCAAATCAATTTTTGACTTCCACTATGAAGATTTTGAGTTAGTCAATTACCAGAGCCATCCGCGGATTGTGGCACCGATAGCGGTGTGATGCTGTATTGGTGTATTCGTATACTGGTATATTGATGCGGACAATCAAATGAAGCAGTAGACTAATATACCAATATACGAATAGACCAATAGACGAAGAATCCCATGCCCAAACGACCTATTATTTCTTTTGTTGTTGCAATGGATGATAACCGGCTAATCGGCCGCGAAAATGGTTTGCCGTGGCGGTTGCCTGATGATATGCGCTGGTTTCGGGAGGTGACGATGGGGAAGCCGGTGGTGATGGGGCGGAAGACGTATGAGAGTATTCCGGCGCGGTTTCGGCCGTTGCCTGGTCGTCACAATATCATCATCACCCGCAACCGCGACTATCAGGCAGAAGGGGCGACGGTGGTACATTCGATGGAGGAGGCGTTGGCGGCGGCCGGTGATGTGGAGGAAGTGATGATCGGCGGAGGCGCGGAAGTGTTTAGAGCGTTTTTGGATACGGCCGACCGTTTGTACCTCACACTTATTGAGGGAAGTTTTAGCGGTGACGCCTACTTTCCTGAATTTGACCGCGGTGAATGGCAGGAAACTTTCGCCCAAACCCACGAGCCGGATGAGCAACACACCCACCGGTTCCGCTGGCTAATTTTGGAGCGAAAACCTAAAAATCGGGTTTCCTAATGAGCCTTGACTACGGCCGTATAGGAGGCGAGAAATCCCGTCTCTATATTCTACACAACAATCACAGTTACGCAGAATCCCCTGAATCTTTGCTTTTTTGTGCGTCCATTACCGCGCCAATCACTAATCCCAGGGCGACACCAATGCCAATTCCTATAGCTAATTGATCCATCAGCAAGCCAAAAACGATGCCCAAAGCCATCCCAATGGCCAACCCGCTGCCGGTGTACATAGGGGTCTGCTCGGCCTTCTTCTCGTTCGATTCTTGCTCCATTTTGTTATTTCCTTCCTTGCAATCAGGTGCATTAATCTCACCCTAAATTGTACATGGCGGTATAGACGGCCGTTAGTGACAAACGACACATTCAGGCGACACGAAAGTCACCTATCCAGCTCCTAGTTCCTCAATCCCTCGCGTTGGGCAATCAACCCGTCATCAGTGACCCTCCGCCATCAATCCAGATTTCAGTTCCGGTGATGTGGCTGGACGCGTCGGAGGCGAGGAACAGGACCAGTTGGGCGACTTGTTCCGACGTGCCTGGTTCGCCGCCGGTCAGGGGGATGCTCCCTTCGGGGTATTCGACTGCCGGGCGGATTTCTTCGAGGTTGCGCTGTTCGGTGTTTTGATCAATGGCGGTTTCAATGGCTCCTGGGCAGATGACGTTGGCGCGGACGCGATGTTCGGCCAGTTCCAGGGCGATCATCTTTGTGAAGGCTACTTGCGCCGCTTTTGAAGAGGAGTAGGCGGTTGCGCCGGTGTTGCTGAAGACGCGCGTGCCGTTGACGGAGGAGGTGACGATGATGGAACCGCCGCGCTTTTTCAGATAAGGAACAGCATATTTGACGGTCAGGAATGTCCCTTTCAGGTTCACGTCCAATGTCTTGTCCCACTCTTCGGGAGCAAGCTCTTCGATAGGCGCCCAGACGCCATTGATACCGGCGTTGGCAAAGACGATGTCAACCCGCTCCCATTGATCAACCATCTTTTGCACGGCTTGTTCCATCTCGTCGGGAAGGGAGATGTCGGCGATGAGGGATAGGGCTTCACCCCCATTACTTTCGATTTCAGCGACGGTCTCTTGTAGTTCGTCTGCAGTGCGGCCGAGTGCGGCAACACGCGCTCCTTCTTTTGCCAGAAGGATGGCGGCAGCTTTGCCAATGCCGGAACCTGCGCCGGTAATCAGGGCGGTTTTGTTGTCTAATTGTCCCATGTTTGTTGTTTCCTAATGGTTACGCGGATCACGCGGATAGTACGCGGATTTCGCGGATTGTTCTTTGTTGTAGTTATTAGCACAGTCCTGCGAATCAGGTCAATGTGTACCAGATATAAAGCGGGGCTGGTTATCGCTCAATCGTTAGTTCAAAGGCGCCATTCACGGCTTGCTCTGCCGTGTTGCTGTCTGGTTGCGGCACAACCTCGATATGACGGGCGCGGGTGATGCTGGTCAGGTCATCGGCCGCTTCCCTTAACATCTGCGCCAATCGCTCATCGGCCGTCCCTATTTGTAAACGCTCCAGTTCCGCCCCCAGGGAAAGGTTGTTTTCGCTCTTATAGCGGCGCACGGCCGTGGCGATTTCCACCAGTGTTTGGCCGAGGGTTTCGGCCTCCATGTCTCTCACCCTCTCACTCTCCTCCGGCCAATCGGCGCAATGGATTGAAGCAATCCCTTCCTGCTCGGCAAAAAGCCCCTGGTAGATAGCTTCGGTCACGTGGGGCAGGATGGGGGCGAGGAGCTTGATGGTTGACAGCAGGGCGTGATAGAGCGCGAAGCGAGCGGATTCGCCTGCTTCGCCGCCGTCATAGAGGCGCTTCTTAGCCATTTCCAGGTAGTTGTCGGCGAGGTCGGTCCAGAAGAAGCGTTCGGTCTCGTTCTTGGCTCCGGCGTAGTCATTGGCGATGAACAAGGCGGTGGCGCGGCCGATTAAGCTCTGGGTCCGCGCTAAGATCCAGCGATCCGCGGGGGATAGTGACGATTGGTGAGTGGGGAGTGGTGAGTGACGAGTGGGCGACTCCGGCAGCTGATACCCCGCTAGAAAGCGTTGGCTGAAGCGGGCGACGTTCCAGAGTTTGGTCACGAGCTTGTTGCCGGCCTGAATCTTTTCTTCGTTGATCACGGCATCTTTGCCGAGGCTGGTGCTGGCTGCCCAGTAGCGCACGGCGTCGGCCGAATAGCGTTCGATCATCGCCTGGGGGGCCATTGGGCCGCCGCCGCGACTTTTGCTGATCTTACCTGCGCCCTCAGCGGCAATGCCCCAGCCAGAGATAGCGACGGTATCCCAGGGCAGCTTGTCGAAGTGGTAGAGGGACTTGACGATGGTATAGAAGGTCCAGGTGCGGATGATCTCGTGGGCTTGCGGCCGTAGCTGCATCGGGAATAGTCGTTGATAAAGCGCGTCATCCTCCAGCCAACGTCCAGCGATTTGCGGCGACATGGAGGAGGTGGCCCAGGTGTCCATCACGTCGGTTTCGGGGGTGAAGTCGGTGCTGCCACAGGAACACGGCCGCGATGGAGGTCGCTCGGTTGGATCAATTGGCAATTCGTCAGGATCAGCCAGCATGATGTCACCACAGGCGTTACAGTACCAGAGGGGGAAGGTGACGCCGAAGAAGCGCTGGCGGGAGATGCACCAGTCCCAACTGAGGTTTTCGACCCATTGGCGATAACGCGCTCCCATATGCTCAGGATACCAGGCGAGTTGTTCTCCTGCTTCTAGCAGGCGTTGACGTTCATGCAGCACGCGCACAAACCATTGCAGCGTCACCAGATATTCGACTGGTGTATCGCAACGTTCATGCACGCGCACCGATTGTTGGATTTGCTCTTCTCCTAGCAATAACCCTTCGGCTGCGAGGGTGGCGACGATTTGTTGCCGCGCTTCGGCCGTTTGCAGACCGGAGAACTCGTTGGCGGCGGCGGTCAGGCGGCCGTCGTGGGCAATGGCCTCAATGAGCGGCAAGTTGTGTTTTCGCCACCAGGCTACATCAGCTTGATCGCCAAAGGTGCAACACATCACGGCCCCGCTGCCCTTGGTTGGGTCGGCGTCGGGGTCGGCGAGGACGGGTACGCGCTGTCCGAAGTGGGGGACGGTTGCCTGCTGGCCGATGAGATGATGGAAGCGGCCGTCGTCAGGGTGGACGAAGACTGCTACGCAAGCAGGTAGCAATTCCGGGCGTGTGGTGGCAATCGGCAGTGTGCGGCCATCCTCCAGTTGGAAAGCAAGCGTATAAAAGGTTGTTTCGCGTTCCAGGTCGTCGAGATCGGCCTGGGCGATGGCGGTGCGACATTCGGGACACCAGATCGAGGGGGACTTTTGGCGATAGACCAGCCCTTTTTGGTAGAGATCGAGAAAGGATAGCTGGGAGATGCGGCGCGAACGCTGGTCAATGGTGCGGTAGGTATAACGCCAATCCACGGATAGCCCTAGACGCTGCCAAAGCGCTTGATAATCTTTCTCGGCCTCTTCGCTGACGGCAAGGCATTCGGTGATGAAGGCGGAACGGCCGATCTCCGTTGCCCGCAAGCCGCGCCGCTTCTCTACCAGTCGCTCGGTAGGCAGGCCGTTGTCGTCGAAGCCCATGGGATAGTAGACGTTGCGGCCGTTCATGCGCCAGAAGCGAGCAATGAAGTCGGTCTGGCTATAGGAGTAGGTATGGCCTAAATGGAGGTTGCCGGAAACGGTTGGCGGTGGGGTGTCAATGGCGTAGATCGGACGTTGGCTATCCGGCTGAAAGTGAAAGGTGCCATTTTCTTTCCACCATGCCTGTAAACGGGGTTCTTCGATTCGCGGGTCATATCGTTTTGCCAGTTCCATAATTCACACCTTTTTTGACACGAATTTCACGAATGGCACGAATTTTTACTTTTGTACTATTCGTGAAATTCGTGTCAGAATAATCTCTCAATCTCTAATCTCAAAAACAAAAAGCCCTCTCGTCCTTATGAGGACGAAAGGGCTTCACTTTCGCGGTACCACCTCAGTTCGTCGCCTGTTGCCAGCACGACGCGCTCATTGTCCCGACCAGTATCAGGACTTCGCGTTAACGGGCGAACCCGTGCCGATCTACTCTTGGCAACAGGCCAATTTCTGCGGCAACCAACCGGGCGACTTTCGACGGTGCAAAACTGTGGGGGCTTTCAGCCATTGGCCCCTGCTTTTCTGTCAGCGGCGCGGCCGTCTACTCCTCCCGGGTAATGGTCCTATTTGATTCGCTTTTATTATAAGTGCCTGTGGCTGGCTGTCAATCCTTGTGTATCCTAACTTTTGTAAGGTAAATAGAAACCGGGTTTCTTCAAGAAACCCGGTTTCTAAACTGATGGCGCGATTTGGCAAATCACGATACAAAATCTTGATGTCTTATGTGAATTGGATTCGAGAACAAGTCGGCCGCCAGAAGATTTTTCTGGTGTTTGCCAGTGTGGTGATACGGGACAAGGACGGCCGTGTGCTGCTACATCGTCGCACGGATTTTGAGTGGTGGGGGATTCCGGGCGGAGTAATGGAAGGGGATGAGGATATTCAAACATGCGCCCGGCGTGAGGTGGAGGAGGAAACGGGGCTGGAGATTGGGTCGCTAGAGCTGGTGGGGGTATATAGCCATCCTGATTATGACGTAGTCTATCCCAACGGGGACCAGGTGCAGCAGTTTACTATCTGTTTTACCGGCGTGGCGACAGGCGGCCGAATGCAACCGGATGGAGTGGAAACGACGCATCAGGCGTTTTTTACGATTGCTGAGTCTAATGAGTTGGCTGTCCCTTCCTGGTACCGGCGGATGATAAATGATGCGGTTTCACTCGACGGGTATCCCGCTTTGGAAGCAGCCTACAGCAGCGGCAGGCTTCGCTCGCAAATGGGGGTTATCGGGCAGCTAGAACGGCGGCCTGGTGTGCCAATTGCGGTTAGCGTGGTGGGGGTGGTGGTTGATGACGGCCGTGTGTTGGTCACGCGGGATTCATCTGATAGGGGTTGGCGATTGCCGGCGGCATACTGCCGGTTAGGAGAGAATGGGACGGGGACGGCCGTGCGAGCAGTACAAGAGCAGACCGGCTACGCTTACCGGCCACGAAATTTGCTGGGGGTCTATTCGCAGCCGGGGCTGGTGGTCCCTGGTCTGGATGAAGGGCTGCACCATGTAGGGGTTGTTGTTTGTGGGGAGGTGGTGGAACGGCCGCCAGGGCGAACGACGACCGGGACAGTCGAGATGGTGGAACCGCAGTTGCTGCTGGCACAGGCGGAGGGGGAATCGATACCTTTGTATGAACAGATTATCACTCAAATTTTAGAGGATGAGGGAGTGGGCAAAGCTTATTTCGTCTGCTAAATCAGAATGAGGGTTCAACGATGTAGTTTGCTTGTCTAAATTGGCAACGGTAGTATTATCTTATTGTTGGGATGTCATGATACCTTTCTTCCCAACACGGATCTAAAACGTAGGTATAGAATGATGGAACCGGAACTGATTACGATTATTGAAGGGCCAACACCTGATTTTATGCCCCACCCGCAAATGTGGGTGCAATCAGTGCTAGAAGGCCCAGAAGAACGGGATGTGGCGGTCTGCCAGCTACGGACGGCCACCGGAAAAGATATTATCGAACGTTGCCAGCGGGCGTGGCGCGAGGGGCGTGCGGTCGTCCTCGATTACCCGGATGATCTGCGGATGCGCCAGCAGGTGGATGTGGTTGCGCTGCGCCTGGAAGAGGGGGAGGCAGGCGAGGTACTTTTGCTTTGGGTTTCGCTGCCCGTAGACGAATATGAGGAAGAAGAGGAAGGGTATGAGGATGATGATTTGGATGCGGATATACCCTTTTAAGAAGTAAGCAGTAGACAGTGGGCAGTAGGCAGTTGCCTCTTACCAGCTTCTGCCAACTGCCCAATTTTTACTGTTTACTGTTGCCTGACTACGTATAGTTTATTCCCCGCGACGACAAAAATTCGTAATGGCGTTTCGGCAACGTCAAATTCAGTCATTTGGGCGAAGAGTTCCTGCCCGGTTTCATCGGCCGTGCGGTATTGCGCCAGCACCGTTCCCCCACGACTCACCTGTATAATTCGGCTGCTCCCTGGGTCAGCGATAAAAGCGGAGGCGTTGAGGCCACGGCCGACGAGCTTGACGGCCGTTGGGGCTACCAGAGGCGAAGTCAGGCCATTGTTTAACAGGGTGTTTTCGTCCCATTGGATGCGGCCGGAGCGGGTGTCGTAGTAGCGGGCGCGGCCGTCTTCATAGACGACAAGCAAGCTACCATCTCCACTATAGATGTCAAAGTCAACGGCCGCGCCGAGATCAGCCTCCGGGCCAAAGAAGATGGTCTGATCATCCTCGTTGAGAACAAACCCTTCTCCTTGCGGGAAGTATTTCCAAATTTGACCCGCCCCCCGATCTAAGACATAGAGCCGTTCGCTATAGTCGGTGATGGCGATTGGTTCTCGCCAAAAGCTGCTGAAGCCAAGCGGCAAAGCACGCAAATCATCAAAATTGGGATAGTAGGTGAAGACAACGCCGGTACGGTCGAGCATCATCAGCCCATCACGCGAGGCAAAGGCGCCTTGCGGCCGCCAGAGCATATCGGTCACCGGACCCACCACCTGATTACCGACCGACTGCCCATTAAAGACGACGGTTTGCGGTGTTTGGGCGGTCAGCTCCAGATAATCTTCCTCTGTTTGGTGGATGTAGACGTTGTTGTTGGCCCTGTCGAGGGTGAAAATGCCCCCTTCCGTCCCTTCGCGAAGGACAACGGCCTCCATTTGGGCGGTGGCGTCATAGGTGTAGAGTAGCTCGGCCGACAGACGGGTGATGCCATCGAGGCGATCAAGCTGTTCACGCGCTTCTAAAAGCATCCGTCGCACTTCGCCATCGCCGGGGCGCATGGTCTCGGCCTCGGAGGCCAGCACCAGCACGGTGTTGTAATGGTCGCGGGCAGCGGCGGCATCATCGCCCGCTTCCGTAGCCAGGGTCAGACTTTGCGCCATGGCTTGCTTGATCTCAGCGATTTGTTGGACACGGCCGTTGCGCAAATAAGCTCCCGTAACCACGACAGCGAGCAGGAGGGGAATGAATACCGACAACAAAAGCGGTAAGGCCATGTTGGTGGTTGTCTCACCCTCTGTCGATGCGGGCGTGCGCAGCCGGTTTAAGAAGTCGGCCAGCCAGCCGGTGAAGGCGGATAAGCCTCTGGCTGATTGGGAGGCGACGCGGCGGGCGGCCGTGCTGATGTCTTCGGCGGCGAAGGTGGCGGCCTCATCGGCCGGTTGGGCAGGGGCAGCCGCGGACTCGCGGATGGGGGCAGGCATCGGCCGCCGGGGTACTGCACGAGTGGGGGCCGCTTTCTCCTCCGCTAAATTGGCGGCCATTGTTGCCAAAGGGTTGCGCCGCGAACGGGAAACAACAGAAAGATAGGTCGGCGACTCATCGCTGAATTCGACCAGCAGCAGCCGCGCGGCATCCTGACCGATGAAAGGGGCGACGATCGTTGCCAGATTCTCCACGCCAGTGAGAATATCGGTGTCAACCAGTGCATCGGAGAGGGTGGAACCGGATAAATGGGCCAGTCGCGGTTCGGCCAATAACAACATATCACCGGGTTGCAGACGGTGGTAGGCAAAGCGGATGTCTATTCCGGCGGTGCGGCCGAGGGGTGTGGTGGCGGCGGTTGGCGCCGAAGCTTTGTTGGTGGGTGAGGGCGTGCCGGGTTTGGTAGTGGTCAGCCGTTCAACGCCAAAGTTGTGGCCGAGAAAAGCGAGGGCTTCGCCCACCTGGACGGTAAAAAGTTCGTCACCGCGCAAGGCCGCGCAGGTGATCGCCCCTTCGTAGGCTGAGCTTTTGCTGCTGAGATTGAGGTGTAGCAGTTGCTCGTTTAAGTCGAGGACGGCGCGACGAAGGGCGGCGGTTGCGCTGCCTTCGGTGTGGAAGAAAGTCTGGCGCACCAGACGGGCAAACTCGGCCGCCTGGGACAGGCTCTCCTCGCCCTGTCCGGCAAGGGTGAGATGGACGAATAACTGATCGCGTTCACGGCCGCGCGCGCTGCGTGGCGGGGCGGGACCAAAGAGCAGTCCTGGCGCGGCCGTTTCCCGCGCTTCGCCCTCAAAGAGATATAACTGCTCAACAATGGCGACGAGGTCCATAGCTTAAGAAGAGACTGGGAGACTAAGAGATTAAGAGACTAAGGCCAATCTCTCAGTCTCCTAGTCTCTTAATCTCCCGTATACGGCGAACAGGGCAAGCCAAAGGCATCGGCCACTGCCTGGTAAGTCACCTCACCCTGGCAGATGTTCAGTCCCTTGGCCAGGCCGGGGTCGGCGGCCATGGCGGCGTCAGCGCCGAGGTTTGCCAGGCGGACAACGTAGGGCAAGGTGGCATTGCTGAGGGCCAGGGTGCTGGTGCGTGGCACGGCTCCGGGCATGTTGGCAACACCATAGTGAACGACACCATCAATGATATAGGTGGGGTCGGAGTGGGTTGTGACGTGGGTTGTCTCGATACAACCACCCTGGTCTACGGCCACATCAACAATGACGCTACCTTCGCGCATGGAGCTGATCATCTCGCGGGTGACGAGGCGCGGGGCGCGGGCGCCCTTGACCAGCACCGCGCCAATGAGCAACTCCGCCTTTTCCACGGCTTCGGCGATGTTATAAGAGTTAGAGGCGATGAGATGCAAGCGGCCGTGGAGGACATGTTCAAGATAACGAAGTCGCTCTAGGTTCGTGTCGAGGATGGTCACGTTTGCACCGATGCCAAGCGCGATTTGGGCGGCATTGGTCCCCACTACGCCACCACCAATGATGACGACGTCGGCTTCGGGGACACCGGAAACCCCACCGAGTAACATGCCACGACCTTTGTGCGTCCGTTCCAGGTAATGCGCACCGACCTGCACGGCCATCCGCCCGGCGACTTCGCTCATCGGCGTCAGCAAGGGCAGCGAGCCATCGGGGGCCTCGACTGTCTCGTAGGCGATGCCGGTGACGCCGGAGTCGATCATCGCTTTGGTCAAGTTCTCTTCGGCCGCCAGATGCAAATAGGTGAATAACAACAAGTCTGAACGGAGATAGCCATATTCCGAGGCGATGGGTTCTTTGACCTTCACCACCAGCTCTGCGCCCCAGGCATCGGCGGCGGTGGGGACGATTTTCGCCCCAACGGCACGGTACTGCTCATCAGGAAAAAGGCTGCCGTCTCCGGCGTGTTGTTCGACAAGGACTTCATGTCCTCGTTCGATCAGATGCTTGACTCCAGCGGGGGTCATGGCGACACGGTATTCATTATCTTTGATCTCTTTTGGTACACCAACTAACATAATCTGGCGCTCCTTCTAACATGGAAATAAGTGGGTTAAGCGTATTGTAGCGGAAAAGCGGCCGACTGTCTTGGATTTTACATTCGATAATTTTTACGCTTTCCCCTACAATACCGGCATGGAGGATTCAAAGATGAAAGTTAATGTTCAACAAGGAAATATTGTCGAAAGTTCGGCCGATACGATAGTTGTCAATTTGTTTGAAGGTGTAACTTCTCCCGGTGGCGCGACAGGCGCGGTTGACCAGGCGTTAGATGGCGCGATCAGCGACCTTATTGCCGGTGGGGATTTTACAGGCAAAGCGAATGACGTGGCCGTACTATACCCGCGTGGCAGTATCACAGCGCGGCGCGTGTTGGTGGTTGGGTTGGGTAAGGCTGATAAGCTAAATGTCGAGGTGGTACGACGAGCCGCAGCCAGCGCGATTAAGCGGGCGCGTGATTTGAATGCTCGCCATGTCGCCACCATTGTGCATGGGGCGGGGATCGGCGGATTGGCCGTGGGACAGGCAGCACAGGCAACGGCCGAAGGCTCTTTGCTCGCGCTCTACCGCTTTGAGGCTTCTAAGCGCAAGGAGGAGGATGAGAAGCATGTTGAGTCGCTGACGATTGTGGAATTTGATGAGGGGAAGGTTGAGGCGATAGGCCAAAGCGCAGCAGTGGCAGAAGCGATTATCGCCGGGGTTACTGTGGCGCGAAATCTGGTCAATATGCCGCCAAATGTGGCAACGCCGACGAAACTGGCGACGACAGCAGAGGAGATTGCCGGGCGGAACAGCGATAAGGATATGAAGTTGTTGGTGGGCGACCGGGAGTGGGCGGCCGAACATCACATGGGGGCGTTTCTGGCAGTGGCCCAGGGGCCGGAGAGCAGCCGAAGTTTATTGTCATGGAACATAATGCCGACCGGGATGATTTGCCGACGGTCGTGTTGGTTGGCAAGGGTGTTACTTTTGATACGGGCGGCATTACGATCAAGCCAGGCCAAGGCATGGAATCAATGAAGTCGGATATGGGTGGCGCGGCGGCCGTCTTGGGGACGATGGAGGTGGTCGGCCGTTTGAACTTGCCGTTGCATGTGGTGGGGATTGTGCCGACGACGGAAAATATGCCCGATGCCAACGCCTATCACCCGGCGGATGTGATCACGGCCAGCAATGGCAAGACGATTGAGATTATCAGCACTGACGCCGAGGGTCGAATGATCCTCGCCGATGCATTAGTCTATGCCCAGCGTTATCAGCCAGATATGGTTGTGGACCTGGCGACGCTGACCGGCGCGTGTGTCGTGGCGTTAGGTAAGCAGGCGGCCGGTCTATTCAGCAATGATGATACATTGCGGGAGCGTTTGCTGACGGCCGGAGAACAAACGCATGAACGGCTGTGGCCTTTGCCCCTCTGGGAGGATTATAAGAAGGCGATCAAATCGGATGTAGCGGACATGAAGAATAGTGGCGGCCGATTTGGGGGTGTGGCGACGTCGGCTGTGTTCCTCTGGGAGTTCACGGACTATCCCTGGGCGCATTTGGATATTGCCGGGATGGCGTTGAGCGAGAAGGATGATGGTTATGTATTGAACGGTGGCACGGGTTATGGGGTGCGCTTGCTGACGCAATTCTTGCGTAACTTGTAGTGACAATCCTCTGGATTGTCACTACGACCAGTTGTATTGCCCGTGCTATAATCGGCCAATTATTCTTTGGCGGGTTCAGAACCTATTGAAAAAATTGGGTCAGGTATGTTTGTAAAAAACGCAGAGGCTCAGAGAAAATCAACTAAACCTCTGCGTCTTTGTCTCTCTGAGTCTCTGCGTTAAATTTTTGGATTGTAATAGATCAAGCCGTTCTTCAGCGAAAGGATCGGTTTCAAGGCAAACACTTTGATGCAAGGAAGGAGAAAGTACGAATGGCACTCCCGATGCCCCCGCTCACGTTAGGTGTTGAAGAAGAGTACCAGATCATTGACCCGGAAACGCGTGATTTGCGCACCTATATCAGTGAATTGCTGACTCAGGATGAGCGCCGGCCGGCAAAGCTCAATTTGAAGCCGGAGTTGATGCAGTCGCAGGTTGAGGTAGGCAGCAATATATGCGCTGACATCAAGCATGTACGGGAGGAGGTGGTGCGTTTGCGGCGCGATGTGTTTAAGATGGCGGCCGAGAATGGTCTCGCTATCGCCGCCGCCTCGACCCATCCCTTCGCCCGTTGGGAAAACCAGGTGATTACCGAGGGGACACGGTATAAGGAGTTGCTTGATGATATGCAGGCGGTCGCCAAGCGGCTGTTGATCTTCGGGATGCATGTCCATGTCGGCTTTGGGGACTCAATGGCGGATCGCGAGTTGTTGATCGAGATTATGAACCAGGCGCGGTACTTCATCCCCCATCTGCTGGCGATCTCGACCAGTTCTCCTTTCTGGCGTGGGTATAATACGGGCTTGAAGTCTTATCGCAGCGTTATCTTTGAATCTATGCCGCGCACCGGCATCCCCCACTCCTTCCTCTCTTGGGCTGATTATAAGAATTTTGAGCAGACGTTGGAGAAGGTTGGGTCGTTTGGCGAACGGGACAAGCGGGCGAAGATTTGGTGGGATATTCGGCCGCATCCCGTCTATGGCACGCTGGAATTTCGCATCACTGACATTTGCACAACGGTGGAGGAGTGTATCTGTGTAACCGCGCTGTTCCAGGCAATTTGCGCGAAGTTGATCAAGCTCCGCCGTCAGAACTTAGGCTGGCGTCGCTATCGCCATGTCCACATTACGGAGAACAAGTGGCGGGCGGTGCGCTATGGGGTGCGGGGGAAGTTGATTGATTTCGGCATTGAGGAGTCGGTCCCCTTTGAGACGCTGGCCGAGGAGTTGCTGGAGCTGGTTGATGATGTGGTGGATGATTTGAACAGCCGCGAAGAGGTGGGCTACTTACGGAAAATCCTGGAAATGGGGAGTAGCGCAGACCGGCAGTTATTGGTCTATCATGAGCATGGGGGGGATGAAAACCGGCAGGAGGCGTTGAAGGCGGTGGTTGATAATCTGGTGGAGGAGACGAAGCGAGGGGTGATGGACTGAGATGCGGGCTAAGATTAGTGATATTTTTTAACGCAGAGCCGCAGAGGATTTAGTCAGTTTCTCTGCGTCTTTGCCTCTTTGCGGCTCTGCGTTAAATGTTTGAGTTATTTGTTACCAGGTGCGGTGGCGGAAGGTGCCGCCGATGATGGTGGCGGCGATGTCTATGGAGAGGAGTTCGTCGGGGGGTGTGGTGAACAGGTCGCGGCCGAAGACGGTCAGATCGGCCACTTTGCCGGGGGTGATCGAACCCTGGTGTTCTTGCTGACCGGCGGTGAGGGCGGCGGCGAGCGTGAAGCCATGTAGTGCTTCGGTCATGGTCAATTTTTGTTCAGGATACCAGCCCGCTTCAGCGGGCGAACCATCAGCGCGGCGGCGGGTGACGGCCGCATGTAGCCCTGGTAGTGGATCAATCCGCTCGACGGGCGCATCGGAGCCAAAGACAAGCAACGCGCCGGTGTCCAGGACGGAACGCCAGGCATAGCTATCTTTTGCTCTTTGGCCCCAATAGCGGCCAGCCATGTGCATATCGGAGGTGGCGTGAATGGGCTGCATGGAGGCGATCACACCGAGTTGGGCAAAACGCTGAAAGTCGGCCGGGTGGAGTATCTGGGCGTGTTCGATACGGTGGCGCAACTTGCGGCGCGGCCGGCCGCCCTGCCCTGCTCTATCTTCTTCCTGTCGTAATATCTCATATACATCCAAAACATCATGGTTGGCGCGGTCGCCGATGGCGTGGACGGTCAGACTGAGGCCGTTGGCGACGGCTTGACGGCCGTGTTCGATCATCGTCTCTTTGTCGGTGACGACGATGCCAGTGTTTTCCGGTTCCCCTTCATAGGGAGCGAGCATAGCGGCGGTGCGTGGCCCTAGTGCGCCATCGGCAAATATCTTGACCCCGCCGATGCGTAGCCAGTCGTCGCCAAAGCCGGAACGCAAGCCAACCCCAATGGCATGGTCTAAGGCAGCAACGGGGATACTTTTGACTATACGAATACCCAACTCCCCCTCTTGATGCAGTGTTTGCAATGCCTGGAAGCAATCAACGCCGTCAAAGTCGTGGAGGCCGGTCAAGCCCACCTGCCAACAGTAGGCCTGGGCTTGACGCATCGCCTCTAATATCGCTTCTGGCCCTGGTTTTGGTATGTGGGCGGAGATGAGCGTGGCTGCCTCTTCGAGGAAAAGACCAGTCGGCCGCCCGCTTTCGTCGCGTTGAATTGAGCCGCCGGATGGGTCGGGGGTCCCGGCGTGGACACCGGCTAGTTGCATGGCTTTGCTATTGGCCCACAGCGCATGACCGCTTTTGTGGCGCAAACTAACCGGTCGGTCGGGGATGATCTGGTCGAGGTCGGCGGCCGTTGGAAAGCGGCGCTCCGCCCAATCATCTTGCGCCCAACCGCGACCCAGTAGCCAGGTACCAGCATCATCTGGGTGCTGCATCGCAAAATCGGCCACGCGCTCTAGTGCCTCAGCCAGCGATTGCGCTCCGTCGAGATCGAGCCGTTGCAGATAGAGGGCGAAGCCGTGAAAGTGGACATGGGCATCTACCAGGCCGGGGGTGACGCAACGGCCGCCGAGGTCAACCCACTCCCCACCATCACGCAAATCCTTGATGGTTTGGTCATCGCCAACGGCGAGGATGCGACCGTCGCGAATGGCAAGGGCGGTGGCGGTGGGTTGGTTGGGGTTGAGGGTGTAGATGCGGCCGTTGGTGAGAATCGTGGTCTTGGTCAAGGCAAATCTCCTGGGAAATGGTGAAAAATGGTTAATGGTCAATGGTTAATGGTTAACGGTTAATGGTGGGTTGGCTGTAGGGGCGCTTTTTATTCTTGCTGGGGAAATATTCCCTGAAGGAGAGTCTCCAGGTGTGGGGTTACATTCCAGTAGGACTTTAATGCCTGGTACTCAGTCACAAACTGCTCAGTGTGGGTTGGGGCCTGGTGGATGGCGCGGATCATCAGGTTGCGTGGGGTGTGTTCGGGGTCAACAAATTGGAGAACGTCGGTTTGGTAACCCATAATGCGTAGGATCAAGGCGCGAAAGGTGTCGGTCAGGATGTCGCCGAGCCGTTCTTTGAGAATGCCATGCCGCATGACCGGCGCGAAAGGTTCGGGGGTTGGATTGGCGTCCAGTTGGGTTTGCAGGTGGTGGTGGCAGCAGGGGGCGCTGAGTATCAGCTTGCTCTGCCAACGAATGGCCTGGGCTAACGCTTCGTCTGTGGCGGTGTCGCAGGCGTGGAGAGCGAGAACGATGTCAGGCGGCCGTTGCGGTTGGTAATTGCGAATGGCACTAGTAACAAAGGACATCGCATCCCAACCCAGATCACGAACCATCCCCCGGCGGCGTTCAATAATGTGACCCTGCACATCTACACCAACCACCTCGGCGGGCAGACCAAGCAGGTTGTTCAGATAGTGGTAGGTGGCGAAGGTTAGGGCGGCGCTGCCGCAGCCGAGATCGACCACGAGGAGGGGGGATGGGAGATTGGGAGACTGAGAGATTGGTGATTGGAGATTGGGGGTTGGGGAGTCTGGGTGGTGGGGTTGTTGGAGTAGGCTGGTTTCGTCGATCAGACGAAGGAATTCGTTGATCTGGCGAAATTTGCGTTGTTTGTCGGCGCGAATACGGCCGTCGGCAGTCTGGATGCCAATGGTCTGTAAGAAGGGGATTGGTTGGTTGTCGGGGAGCAATCGCTGCTTGGCGCGGTCATGGGCTAATGTCAGTGGGATGGGTTGGCGGTTGGCGTGATGATGGAGGATCGGCCGTCCCTTACGGCTGAATTGCACCTGGAGCGTTTCCGTGGTTGTCTTGACCTGGATACTTTTCAGTCGCGCTGCCAGCAGGTCATTTAGGGCTTCTTCACTCTCTTGCTCCTGGTAGTTTTGGACGGTGGTTTGGCGGCCGTCGAAATAGGAGAATTGTTGGTAGCGTTCGCCACGAATGAGAACCGGGCGGATGGTGACCCGTTGCCAGGAAAGTGTGGTGTCCCCCTCTTTGGCTTTGAAGGTAGCTTCGATGAATGATGTTCCGTCGAAAATACGGCCGTGGATGGCTTGTCTATAGTCTGGTTGCTCTGCCATTGGCTGATTATTCATCGGAACCACATGGGGCTAAAGCCACCATGCTAGTAAGCAACATACCCTAAAAGGGCACTTGTCTGCATCATCAAACATCCACCATCCACCCGCCTCACCACTATCCACTAATCACTTGCCACTCTCCACTCACTCCCCCCAGACGAGCTCCTGGTCGCCGATGAAGACGGTGTCACCGGGTTGGACGCCGGCTTCTTCGAGGGCTTCGGTGATGCCATGTCGTTCGAGTGTCTTTTGAAAACGGGCGAGAGTGGAGTCAAATTCAAAGTAGGTCATGGCGGCGATGCGCTCAATGGCTTTGCCGGAGACGCGCCAGGCGTTGCCCTCGCGGGTGATGGTGAAGGCGTCGTCGGGTTCTGTCGGCCGAATAACCACCACTTCCTCGCCGCTTGGTTCCGGCGGTGGTAAGGCGTCGAGCATTTGTTTGACACGGTAGAGCATCCGCCGCACCCCTTGGCCGGTGACGGCGGAGATGGTCATAAAGGGATAACCGGCTTGCTCAATCTCATGGCGAATGAGCGATTCCCAGGCGGCCGCGTCGGGCAGGTCAATTTTGTTCAGGACGACGAGCTGCGGCCGTTGCGCCAGGTCCCCTTCATATAACTCCAGCTCCTGGTTGATCATCCGCCAATCACGCAGGGGATCATCGCTCATGCCATCCAGCAGATGGATCAGCACGCGGGTGCGCTCGATGTGGCGCAGGAAGTCATGGCCGAGGCCGACGCCTTGTGATGCGCCTTCGATCAGGCCGGGGATGTCGGCCAACACCATTGTCTCGTAGCCATCGAGGGCGACCACACCGAGATTGGGTTGTAGTGTGGTGAAGGGGTAGTCGCCGATTTTCGGCCGTGCCGCGCTGACGGCCGACAAAAGGGTAGACTTACCGGCGTTGGGAACGCCGACAACACCGACGTCGGCAATCAGCTTCAGCTCTAGCTCTAGCCAAAGCTCCTCGCCCGGTTCACCACGCTCGGCCATGCGCGGTGCCTGGTCGCGGCTGTTGGCGTAGTGGATGTTGCCGCGGCCGCCGCGGCCGCCGCTCAATAAGACCACTTCTTGATTGGGCTGGGTCATATCGGCGAGTATATCACCCGTTTCGGCGTTCCGAACGATCGTTCCTTGTGGTACTTCCAGACGCAGGCTTTTGCCGTTCGCCCCGGTCTTGCGTTTGGTACTGCCGTGCTTGCCATCACCGGCACGAAAGTGTGTTTGCCGTTGGAAGGCAATCAGACTGCTCAGGCTAGGATTGGTGACGAAGATAATGTCACCGCCACGGCCGCCATCACCCCCGTCGGGGCCGCCGAGAGGGACATACTTTTCGCGGCGAAAGCTGATCATGCCATCGCCGCCGTCGCCGCTGCGAACATGGATTCGTGCTTGGTCGTAGAACATAGGAAGGATGAAGGATAAAGGATGAAGGATGAAGGGCCAACTATTCAGCCCTCAGCCTTCATCCCTCATCCTTTAAGAGTTGTTGCAGGACGGCCAGGCGCGGATCAAGCGTTTCTTCGACACAGCCGCAGTCGCCCTCATTGAGATTAGCCCCACACTGCTGGCACAATCCCTGGCAATCAGCGCGGCATAGCGGCTTGGTGGGCGTCTCCAGGAGGATGAGTTCGCGGATGAGCGGCGCGAGATCAACAAAGCCGCTTTCGCCAACAACGGACTCTCCCGGCGGCGCACTCCAGGGTGGATAGAAGAAAAGCTCGTCGAGGGCGATGGTTATCGGCAGAACGGCCTCTTCCAAACAGCGAATACATTCCTGAGTGATAGCGGTGTTGAGTTCGCCCTGAAGGTAGATGCCTTCGGTTGTGCGCGAGGCGGTAAATTGTCCTTGTAAAGATGATAGCACCAGGTCTTCGGCAATCTGAACGGCCGGATAGTCAAGCTCGATCAGGCGGCTGGTGCCAAAGTCGGCTTCAAGTAAGAAGCCAAAGTTAAATCGTAGTTTGGTTGCACGTATAATATTCATGGTTAACCGCCAGAGGTATCCAGGTTAGAATTGAGTATAGTCCATGTGTGAGAGGATGCAAGCGGGTCTTTTCTTAC
>CAYPHY010000018.1:0-24954 GCA_964410625.1 uncultured Ardenticatenaceae bacterium
CAATGAGACAATGAGCAAAATCGGCGTCATCCGCGTTTGATCTGCGTTATCTGCGTAACCATTTTCGTGCCCCTTCTAGTTGCCGTAATAGACGACTTCGCCGTTGAAGATGGTTGTCTGTACTCCAGTGTTTTTGATTTCGGCGGGTGGGATTTCAAATAAATTACCTTCAAGAATAACCAGATCGGCCCATTTTCCTGGGGTGATTGATCCTTGTTGATTCTCCTTTCCGGCGAGGTATGCCGGCCCCATGGTGTAGCCATGAATCGTTTCGGCGATGGTCAGCCGTTCTTCGGGGAACCAGCCGCCAGCCGGTTGGCCTTGTTCGTCTTGGCGAGTAACGGCCGCATATATTCCCAACATTGGATTCAATGGCGCGACGGGCGCGTCGGAACCAAAGGCCAGCCGCGTCCCCTTGTCGAGCAGGGAGCGAAAGGCGTAGGCATAACGCGCTCGCTGGCCCCACACGCGGTCGGCCGTCGGCCAATCGCTCAGCAGGTGGACGGGCTGCAACGAGGCGACGATGTTGTGGGTGGCGAGACGGGCGAGATCAGTGGGATGGATGACCTGGACATGCTCGATACGGTGGGGTAAGGGGAGTTGTTGGGTGGCGGCCGTTGGCCCATATTCGGCCATCACATCCAGCACCTCGCGCACCGCCCGGTCGCCAATGGCATGGACCGACAATGAAAATCCCGCCTTGCCCGCTGCGCGGATCAGTTTCCACAACTCAGCCGTAGGCGTCACCACCACACCACTGTTGTCCGGTTCGCCCTCGAATGGGTCCAGCATCCATGCGGTGCGCGATCCCATCGTCCCATCGGCGAATATCTTGGCATGGCCGATCCACAGCCGGTCATCGCCAAAGCCGGGTTGCAGACCCAACTGGGTGACTTCAGGCAAGAAATCGGCCGCTACATTCATATGCATACGCAACCGTAACGCATCCTGTTCCCGCAAGCTCTGTAGGAGCCGGAAACTCTCCGCCCCTTCACGCTCAATGCGCTGGTCGTGGATGCCTGTCAGCCCTAAGCGGTGGCATTGGGCAATTGCCTCACGTAGCCAGTTTGTCTTCGTGGCAGCGTCCGGTTGGGGGATGTGGGGTTCGACCAATGCCTGGGCGTTCCACTCCGCCAGCAGACCCGTCGGCCGTCCCTCGGCGTCGCGCTCAATGCGGCTCTCCGGCGGGTTGGGGGTTTCGGCGGTAATACCGGCTTGTTGCAGCACCAGACTATTCACCCACCAGGTATGCATATCCATCCGCGACAGCTTCACCGGGTTGTGTGGCGCGATCTCGTCGAGCAGGGCGGCCGTCGGCGCGACCTCCCAGCCATCATCATGCCAGCCCCAACCGAGAATCCACTGCCCCGGCTTTGCTTTGGCAACGGCCGCGCGCAGCCGTTCGGCTACATCGGCAAAGCGACGCAAGCCAAAGAGGTCCACTTCCTGCTGCTTTTCGGCAAAGGCCAGGAAATGGACATGGGCGTCGGTCAGTCCGGGCAACACCAGACGGCCGCCAGCATCAATCCGTTCCGTCCTGCTTCCGGCCAGCGCGGTGATTTTTTCGTTTGTCCCAACGGCTAAAATACGGCCGCCTTGACAGGCCACCGCTTCCGCCCAGGGTTGGGTCGGGTCAACGGTGTAGAGACGGCCGTTGGTGATGATCAACTCTGCTTTCATAACACTTTACTCTAATCCTGTTGTAATGCTTGAGCGATTTGGGAGAATCGCTCTACTGTATTTGTTTCTACCCCTGTCCAGAGGATGAAGGCTTGTGCCGCTTGCATCGCCAGCATCCCTAACCCATTGGCGGTGGGGCAACCGGCGGCCGTTGCCTGTTGTAAAAGTCGTGTCTGCAATGGCTTATAGACCAGATCATAGACAAATGCCCCGGAGGGAAAAGGCAAGTCGTCGGGCCAGGGTGATGACTCTACATCTGGGTCCATGCCCAATGGGGTGGTATTGATGATCAGGGGAGCTTCGGCCGCAGCCACCCATTGAGCTAAGTCGGCGAGTGAACCGGCACGCAAGCGGCCGGGGAAGAACGCCCCGAGGTCGCCAACCAACGCGGCTGCCTGCTCCGACCGCCGGGCGAGAATATGAACACGGCCGCCCATCCGACCCAGCGCATAGACCACCGCCCGCGCCGACCCGCCTGCGCCTAATACCAGGCAATCTCGCTCCGCAACAGCAACACCATGACGCTCCAAATCGGCCGCAAACCCTGACCAATCGGTGTTATATCCGCTCAATCTCCACTCTCTACTCTCCACTAGCGACGTACTCGTCGCCCACTCCCCACTCTCTACTCTCTCAATGAGAATGGTGTTTACCGCCCCAATTACCCGCGCCGCCTCGTCCAAAGTATCCAGATGAGGCATCACTGCTTGTTTGTGGGGGATGGTAACGTTGACGCCGCGAAAGCCAAGCGCGGCCAAACCGTGGAGCGCTGTTTCCACTTCTTGCGGCCGAACGGGCAGTGGGATATAGGCCCAGTTCAGGCCCAATTCGCGGGCGGCTGTATTGTGCATGGCCGGACTGAGACTGTGGGCGACAGGCCAGCCGATCAGCCCGATGAGTTGTGTCTCGCCGTTGACGTGCATAGTACAAGTATTGGTGTATTGGTATATTGGTCTACTGGTTTATTCCAGGTCTGAATCGTTTGTCGCTATACTAGGAGCGACGGTAGCGCGATTTGGCAAATCGCGGTACAAGGCCGGTGCAGAATCTCTGTTTCTACCACAAGATAGCCGGATACGCCAACATGAGCGCGAGACTGCGAGACTAGGAGACTAAGAGATTAGAGAAACGACAAGGGATGAATTTGATGAGTGACATTCAGACAACATTTGGAAATACTTTTGCGGGGTTGCCCGTTTTGGTGACGGGGCACACGGGGTTTAAGGGGTCGTGGCTGACGACCTGGCTAATAGAGCTGGGGGCAAATGTGATTGGCTATAGCTTGCCAGAGCCACCGACGCGGCCGAGTAACTTCGTCGCCTCGCACCTGAGCGAACGGATCACGGACGTGCGCGGCGATATTCGCGACCTGGATCAGTTGCGGCAGACGATTGAAACGTATCGGCCGCAACTCATCTTCCACCTCGCTGCCCAGCCAATTGTGCTGCGCTCGGTGGAGTTGCCGAAGCTGACGATTGACATTAATGCCGGTGGCACGGTCAATGTGTTGGAGGCGATTCGCCTGACCGATTCGGTGCGGGCGTTGGTCAGCATCACCACCGACAAGGTGTATGAGAACCAGGAGTGGCTGTGGGGCTATCGCGAGACTGACCAGCTTGGCGGCCATGATCCCTATAGCGCAAGCAAGGCGATGGCGGAGCTGGCAATTGCCTCCTATCGCGCCACCTATTTCCCCACAGATAAATACCCACAACATGGCGTTGCCATCGCCTCAGTGCGGGCGGGGAATGTTATCGGTGGAGGCGACTTTGCCGATTATCGCCTCGTCCCCGACTGTATGCGGGCGTTGATGAATGGGGAAGCGATTGGCGTGCGCAACCCACTCAGTGTGCGGCCGTGGCAACACGTCCTCGAACCGCTCAGCGGCTATATGTGGCTGGCGGTGAAGCTGTTGCAAGCGGGACCGGAATTTGGCGAAGCGTGGAACTTTGGCCCGTTGGAGCAAAAGGGGATTCCCGCCGGGGAAATCGCCGCTAAATTGGTGGAGTTGTGGGGCAGCGGCTCCTGGGAACATACCGAGCCAGGCTTCGCCAAGGTAGAGACGGGACAGCTACGGCTGAGTTGGGACAAGGCCGCCCATCGTCTGAACTGGCGGCCGGTCTATACCTGGCAGGAAGCGCTGGCAGAAATTACGGATTGGTTTAAGGCGCATCAGGCAGCGGCCGACATGTACCAAACAACCCGCAGCCACATCCATGCCTACACCCAAAAAGCGCAAAGCCTAGGGTTGGATTGGGCGGCCGGATAGAAATCGGGCCGGAAATTCGCAAGCCGCCACATCAGGAGGTCACCGAAGGGAGGAAGATAAACCAGGCGTTGGGCTGTAGCTCGAAGGCGCCGCTGTCGCATTCGTTAGCAGAAGGGGTGGCGTCGCCGTTGTGGTTGCGCATGGCGTTGCGCTGGTCGCGGCCGTTGGTGGGGGCAAAGTCACACTCCTCGCTGGGGGCGAGGTCAACGGCCGGGCTGCCAGGAGGGAGCGCGTGGGTGTAAGTGGGGCCGCCGTTGTCGGCCAGGTTGGGGTTCAAGATGGCGTCTAAAGGTTCGGCAGGGACGAGATCGATCTGGCCGGGTTGGAAGTTGCCACCGGGATCGTCGCTGTAGCCGAAAATGTTGTAGTTGTTGGCGATCAGGCTCCCGGCATAGGCGTTGTAGAGTTCGGCGCTTGTGGCGGCGAAGTTGCCGGAGAGCAGGGAGCGGATGAAGATGGTCGTGCCGTCGTTGAAGAGGCCGCCCCCTTCTTGCTGGTCGGCACGGTTGGCCGTCACAGTGGCGTTGGTCAGGGTGATGATTCCGCGATTGTAGAGGCCACCACCACGATAGACGGCCGTGTTGCCGCTGACCGTGCTGTTGCTCAGCAAGACGCGCTCGGCGGCGATAAAAAGACCGCCACCGCGAACGGCGGCCGTGTTGCCGCTGATCGTGCTGCGGTTGATCGTCACCATCCCTCCACTGCTATAGAGACCACCCCCTTCATCGGCCGCGTTCTCGTCGAGCGTGCTGTTTTCTATGGTCAACATCCCATAGTTGTTATAAATGGCCCCGCCGCGCTCGGCCGTGTTGCCGCTGAGAACGCTATTGCTGAGTGATAGTGTGCCTTGATTGTAAAGCGCTCCGCCGCGTTCGGCCGAGCCGCCGCTGAGCGTCAGCCGGTCGAGCGTCAATTTGCCTTCGCTGTTGATCACCAGCAGGCGGAAGGGAGGCGCGTCCCCATCGCGGGAGATCGTCGCGCCGTCGCCGCTGATGGTGATGTTGCTGCTGATCAGCGGTAAGCCGGTTGGCTCGTATTGCTCGTTGTTGGCCGTTGTCAGCGTGAACGTCCCATTTTCGGGTAGCTGGATGGTATCGGCTCCGGCGGGGTTTCCGGGGGCGCAGTCGGCGTGGATGTTGCCATCGGTGGTGGCGTTGGCATTGTGTAGGGCTTCGATGAGAGAGCAACGGCCGTTGGCCTCAACCGCTACCTCACCATCAACGACCGTGATCGTTGCGGCATGGGTGGGGGCTGGAGAGCGGCCGAGGGCGAGCAGCAAAGCGGCCGTTGCCAGCCAGTGGCGTAGTTTCTTCGGTAGATGGTGGCCGAGAATCAGGCTGGCCAGCCAGGGTTGCGCGGTATAGGGGCGGCCGTCGGCCGCGTCGCGCTTTCGGAATGGAGAATGGATTAATTGTTTCACTACTTTACTTCGCTCCATTAGCTAGAACGTAGCAGTATAGCGTAATCAAGCTGGGTGAGCCTAGTGACCTTGATCCTATTGCGTTCTATGATCGATTGGGTTCTCGGTCTGCACTTCATCGTCGCTGAACCAGCCCAGTTCAGCAAGCGCCTGAACGACCTGGGGGCGCATGATGCACAGCCATTCGCGGCCGGGCTTCTTGAAGATGACGAGGATGGAGGAGTGGAAACGGGGATAGAGCTGAAAGAAGTCGCAGAATTTGCGAGCGAGGAGGCCATAGCGCAAATTGGCGGCATGGAAGCTGGGGAATCCGGCGGCGCGGCCGAGGCGGGTGGCGGTGGTGGTGTGTTGCGGAGCGGTGTAGTTTTCTTTAAGCATCAGCAGATCGGTAGGCGACATCTGATCGCGGAGGACGAAGAAGGCGGTCTTGTATGCCTCGACGGTGAGGTTCTCAATGTGGGTGAGGGTCGGGTCAACACTCATGTTTTCGACACGAATTGCACGAATGACACGAATATGCTTACATGGAGACGTTATTTTCGGGCTATTTTCTTCCGCGACTCGCGTAATTCCTATTTGTCCTTATTTCGCCTTGTGAATCGTCGAACGGCTATATCATACGCTTCGGCAAGCATAGGGCGTAGTTGCTCAAAGGTCGCCTCACTTGGGGAAAGCACACAGATGAAATTTTGTGGTGCATAGTCGGGGTGGGGCATGATTACATCTAAAGCGGTGAAATCGTAGCTGCTGATGTCAACTTTAGCGCTGCCGAACAGCGATTGAAACGTTTCTCTGCTGACGCCAATGTTCAGGCGGAACACGCCGGGACGGTCCAGATTGGAGATGCTTTCATACTCGTTGTCCGATGAGGCAATCGTCGCGAAGGGGAGCATGTGGTCGGAACGATAGAAGAAGAAGGTGTAGCCGAAGTTTTCGCTTGTTTCGACCCCAGGGAAAGTGTTCGTAATGTAATCTACAATTGTTGATTCGTTCATCAGAGGATTTGTCCCTTTATTTGACAATTATGCAACTGTCTTGTGTGTTGCGCGACTATTATAACTTGGTTCAGAGGTATCTAATAACCACGGATAATACTTATCAAACGGAGCAGTACGGATTTTTGCCTTGAATTCGTGCCAATTCATTTTGTCCGTAACAATCCGTGGTAAGGGATCATTGGAAGAGCAGGCGGTAGCCCTGTTGGTAAAGGTAGAACCAGTTCTCCCCGCCGTTCCAGACGAGGATGAGGAAAGCGGCCAGTGCGCCGAGCAGCAGGGCGGCGATTTGCGGCCGATAGCCAAACGGCCGTCCATCTTGCCGCCGTAGCCACCAACGGCAAAGAAGGTCGATCAAACCAATGAACGCGATTTGCAAGAAAAAGCTGCCCATTGTAATGGGATTCAGGCCGTAATAGAGCGCTTCACCGAGGGGGAAGAAGGCGGCGGCACGGACAATCGCGGTGAGGCTATAGATCAGCGGCAACATAAGCGAACCTACGATGCGCTCCCTTAGGGTTGCTCCGCGAAAGAAAAGGATCGGGTAGATCAGCAGGCCGCCGAGGAGCAGGGAGAGGATACGGCCGCGGCTAAGAATGTTCATTACCGGCCGGTACGCCGCGCTGTTGGCGAAGGGAAATGGCTGGCGCGTGATGAGTTCCAACAATAGATCGGCCGCCAGCCACAAAACGACCACCACGCCCACCGGCAATAAAAAACGAGCGAAACGATTACCTCTCTCCTTCATTATCACCCTGTCACCTTATCACCCCATCACCTTGTCACCCCAACCTCCCCTCCTCGGCTGCCAATCGCTCGCGCAGCAGCGGCAGCACGCTCTGTCCGGCGGGAGTAGCGATGATATTGTTGAGCGTGCGTGGATCGGTCGTGATGTCATAGAGCGCGGCCGCCCCGACGCGCTCATGAGTGACGTAGAGGTATTGTGCGGTGCGTAGCGCTTTGTGTGCCGGGACGTTATAGGGGAAGTCGCGGAAGTATTCATAGACAAAGGCGTCGCGCCACTCCGTTTCTTCGCCAAGCAGTAGTGGCCGCAGACTGCGGCCGTGGATGGAGGCCGGGACGGACAGCCCCGCCAGCTCGAGAAGGGTTGGGGCCAGGTCTACGTTTAGCACCATCTCTTGCAGACGACGGCCGCCGACGGAAGGTTGAAGGGTGAGGGATGAAGGATGAATTGCTTCATTGGATGGATTGAGGGGCATACGGATGATGAGAGGGACACGCATATTTTCTTCGGTTGCCCAGCGTTTGCCGTTGAGGACGTGTTCGCCCCAGCTAAAGCCGTTGTCCCCGGCATAGATGATGATCGTGTTATCGAGCAAGCCGAGCGTTTCCATTTCAGCCAACAACCGCCCGATCTCCCGGTCGAGCGCAACCAGGGTTTCACAGTAGTTGCGGTAGTGGCGCTCCATTGAGCCAATCGCCCCTTCCCAGAAGTTGCGGTCTATCACCGTCTGGCGGTCGAATTGCTCCGGCGGCAGGTGGTCGAGCGGCACATTTTCATAAAGCGCGTCCAGGTCTGGCGACGGTGTAAACGGGTGGTGGGCGGCTTTGTGCGCCAGATAGAGGCAAAACGGCCGTTCCTGCCCTGGTTGCTCGCGGAGGAAGTCGAGGGCGAGATCGGTCAGGTCGGTGCTGAGGTAGCTGTTGGGACGCGGCGTCTCGACGCCGTTGATGATCAGCGGGCAGTCGAAGTAGCGTCCCTGGCCTTCCTGGATGGTGAAGCTGATGAAGGGGTCTACCCCGCGCAGGTTGGGCAGGCGGCCGGGCATGTGCCATTTGCCGATGTAGCCGCTGCGATACCCGACGGCGGCCAGTATTTCGGGGAAGGTTGTGTTTGTTTCGTCCCAGGCGGTGAGGTTGTTCTGCACGCCGTGGGCGCGGGCATAGCGGCCGGTGAGGAAGGAGGCACGGGAAGGGCCGCAGAGGGCGGTGGTGACGAAGGCATTCTCAAACAGTACCCCTTCGGCCGCCAATCGGTCCAGGTTTGGCGTTTCCAGGAAGGGATGGCCCATCGCGCTCAGATGGTCCCAGCGGTGGTCGTCGGCGAGGATGAAAAGGAAGTTGGGGCGGGTAGAAGGCTGAGGGCTGAGGGCTGAGGGCTGAGTTGTGGTGGTAGGGAGTGGTGCGTCTATGGGGCGAGGCATTCCTTCGGGTAGGTCGGAAACGGATGGAGCGCAACCGCTGAGGGTGGTGACGGCCGCGCTGCCCAGAACAGCGCCCAGCCCGCCGAGAAAGTGGCGTCGGGAGAGGAGATGATTAGCCATAAAAGATGCTCGTTACAACCGGTTGATGAAAGGGTACTATCACTTTATTTTTAGGGCAAGCGCAAGCGACTGTGGGCAAAAAATCGCCCTTGACAAGGCTGATCTATCCTTTTTATAATGAAGACACAATTTCTTAAAATAAGGAATGCGTTGATTGGGACGAGTAGCTGTTGAGCGGTGCTAGAGAATGGACGGCCGTGGGCTGAAAGCCGCCAACACCTTTGAAACAGTGAAAACCCCCCAGGAGTGATATTCTGAACGGGAGAGGCAAACTATGCGTTGCCTCCTCTGGGCAGACCGATGAGTCTGCCCCCTAATAAGAAGTCCGGTTGGCCCCGTTATCGGCCGTAATGAGAGAGTCACTTAATTAGAAACCCGGTTTTTTCTTAAAAACCGGGTTTCTAAAGAAGCTGGCTAATTTGGGTGGAACCGCGAGCGCCATCGCCCCAATCGGGTGATGGCGCTTTTTGTTTTTAGCAACGAATTTACGCAAATTTTCGCGAATTTGTTTTGAGTTCGCGAACATTCGCGTTCATTCGTTGCCAATTGTAAATATATGCGAGGTAATTTTTTAATATGGCAACAAATAACGGCGTCGCTTATGAAGAATCTGATTTGTATCGCATCCGGCACACGGCCGCCCATATCCTGGCTGAAGCGGTGTTGAGCCTTTTCCCAGAGGCCAAGCTGGCAATTGGCCCGCCGATTGAGGATGGCTTTTATTATGATTTTGACCTGGGACGTGATGAGAACGGCAAGCCGATCACCTTTCAGCCGGAAGACCTGGAAGCGATTGAGCAAAAGATGAAGGAGTTGCTGAAGAAGAATGCGCGGCTGGAGCATTCGACGTTGCCGATTGACGAGGCACTGCAATTCTTCGCCGATCAACCATATAAAGTTGAGTTGATTGAGGAGCTGGCGGCCGGTAAGGTGGATGAAATGGGCAATCCGTCGGCCGAACCAGCCACCGAGGTCGGCCTTTACCGCCAACGCGACTTTGTGGATTTGTGTCGCGGGCCGCATGTGGCGGAGACACGTTACATTAAGGGCAATGCGGTCAAGCTGCTGCGTACCGGTGGGGCGTATTGGCGCGGGGATGAGAAACGGCCGCAACTGCAACGCATCTATGGCACGGCCTGGCACAACAAAGAGGAACTCGACGACTATCTGAAGCGACTGGAAGAGGCCAGGGCGCGTGACCATCGTCGCCTGGGCAAGCAGCTGGGACTATTTCACATCTCCCAACTCGTCGGGCAAGGGTTGCCGCTGTGGTTGCCAAAAGGGGCGGTTCTACGTGAGACGCTGGAGAGCTTCCTGCGCCAGGCGCAACTGGACCGCGGCTATTTGCCGGTGATCACCCCCCACATCGGCAAGCTTGATCTCTATATCACCAGCGGTCATTATCCTTACTACAAAGATAGCCAGTATGCGCCGTTAGAGGTGGATGATGAACGCTTCCTGCTGAAGCCGATGAACTGCCCGCACCACATCGAGATTTACAAGAGCGAACCGCGCAGCTACCGCGACTTGCCCTTGCGTTTGGCCGAGTTTGGCACGGTCTATCGTTACGAGCAAAGCGGCGAATTGACCGGACTGACCCGCGTGCGTGGCTTCACAGTGGACGACTCCCATCTCTTTGTCGCTCCCGACCAGCTTGAGGAGGAGTTCATTGGCGTGGTTGATTTGATCCAGTACGTCTTTCAGACGATGGGTTTCCACGACTTTCGCGCCCGGCTGGGAACGAATGATCCGGACAGCGACAAATATGCCGGTGCGCCGGAGATGTGGCAGCGGGGGATTGCGGCGATCCAGCACGCGGCCGATCGCGTGGGCATGAACTACACCGTCGAAGAGGGGGAGGCCGCCTTCTATGGCCCCAAGCTGGACTTCATCTTCCGTGATGTGTTGAAGCGCGAATGGCAATTGGGGACGGTGCAGGTGGACTTCTTGCTGCCGGAGCGTTTTGATCTGGAATTCACAGGCGAGGATGGCGAAAAGCACCGCCCGGTGATGATCCACCGCGCCCCCTTTGGTAGCATGGAGCGCTTTGTCGGCATTCTAATCGAGCATTTCAACGGCGCGTTTCCCCTCTGGCTGGCGCCGGTGCAGGTGGCGGTGATCCCCATTGCCGACCGGCATGTGGAGTATGCGCGACAGGTGGCAGCCGAACTCCGTGCCGCCCGTTTGCGTGTAGAAGTAGACGACAGCCAGGACCGCATGAACAAAAAGATCCGCAACGCCCAGTTGCAGAAAATCCCGTATATGCTGGTGATTGGCGATAAGGAAGTGGAAGCGGGGGCCGTTGCCGTCCGCACCCGCGACAACGAAGATCGCGGGCAGATTCCAGTGGCCGAATTTAAGCAGCAAGCGATCGATCTAGTCGCGGCGCGGTCACTGAGTCTATGAGAAGAAGTAGTAATCAGTGATCCGTAATCGGTAATCGGTAATCGGATGACCGCTGACCGCTGACCGATTACGGATCACCGATTACCTTCTAAAAAGCTGTCATGTACGAAGAAATATCCTACGAACAAACAGACCTCTATCGCCTGCGGCACACGGCCGCCCACATCCTCGCCCAGGCGGTGTTGGAGCAATTTCCCGAAGCGAAACTGGGCATTGGCCCGCCGATTGCCGATGGCTTCTACTACGATTTCGACCTCGGCCGGGATAAAAATGGCCGCCCGCGCACCTTCACGCCTGATGATCTGGAACAGCTGACCCGCCGGATGCGGCAGATCATCGCCGCCAACTACCCAATTGTCGGCCGCGAAGTGACCCCCGCAGAAGCACGAGACCTATTCAAAGACCAACCTTACAAGCTGGAGCTAATTGACGACATCCTCAATGCCGACACGGATGAGTATGGTCAGCAAACCGAAACTCCCAATCTCCCAGTCTCTCAGTCTCCGGAAGAAGAGACTAAGAGACTAGAGATTGAGAGATTAGAGACTAAGAGACTGACGACTTACCGCCAGGACAGTTTTGAAGACCTCTGCCGCGGGCCACATGTTGCCCATACCGGCGAAGTGCCGATTGATGGCTTTCAACTGCTGTCCTCCTCTGGAGCGTATTGGCGCGGGGATGAGGGACGGCCGATGCTGCAACGTATCTACGGCACAGCCTGGCCCAGCAAGAAGGAGCTGAAACGCCACTTGCAACTGATGGAAGAGGCGAAGAAACGGGACCATCGTAAGCTCGGCCGTGAGTTAGAGATTTTTGTGATTGATGAGGAGATCGGTCCGGGACTGCCACTGTGGTTGCCGAATGGCAATGTTATGCGCGAGGAGTTGGAGAAGCTGGCGCAGGAGATGGAGGATGCGGCCGGTTATAAGCGTGTCTCCACGCCGCATATCGCCAAGGAAGACCTCTATCTACGCAGCGGCCACCTGCCTTATTATGAGGAAGATATGTATGCGCCGATGGAGCGCGACGGCACGAGCTATTACCTGAAGCCGATGAACTGTCCCTTTCACCACAAAATCTACGCCAGTACGCCCCATAGCTATCGCGATCTGCCCCTGCGCCTGACTGAATATGGTATGGTCTATCGTTATGAACAAAGTGGCGAACTGTTTGGCCTGATGCGCGTTCGCGCCGCCCAGCAAAATGACGCCCACATCTATTGCACTGAAGAGCAGATTGAAGAGGAGTTTATTGCCGTCGTTGATCTTTACCGCCACTACTTCAAGCTGTTCAACATTGACCGCTTTGTGATGCGGCTGAGCAAGCATAGCAAGGCGGGGTTAGGGGTGAAGTATGTGGACAATGAGCCGATGTGGTTGAAGATGGAAGGGCTGGTGCGCGATGTGATGCTGCGCCACAACGTGCCTTTTGTGGAAGCGGACGATGAAGCCGCCTTCTATGGCCCGAAGATTGACGTGCAGATTTGGAGCGTGATCGGCCGCGAGTTCTCGCTCGCTACCAACCAGGTGGACTTTGCTGTGCCGGAACGTTTTAACCTGACCTATACCGACCAGGACGGCAAGCAAAAGATGCCTTACTGCATCCACCGCGCCCCCCTGGGTAGCCACGAACGCTTCATCGGCTTCCTGATCGAGCATTATGGGGGCAACTTCCCCGTCTGGCTCGCCCCGCAACAGGTACGGATCATCCCCATCACCGACGACCACCACGACTATGCGCGGCGGATCGAAACGCAGTTGTGCGCGGCTGGGGTACGAGCGGCGGCCGATCTCGGCAGTGAACGCATGGGAGCCAAAATCCGCCAGGCACAGTTGATGCGTGTCCCCTACATGCTCATTGTCGGCGATCAGGAAATGGCAAACGAAACCGTCTCCATCCGCTATCGCAACGGAGAGCAACAAAACGACCAGCCTGTTGGCGAGTTTGTCGCCCATGTGCAGCAGCAGATTCAGACGAGATCGGCCGAGTTGTAACACGGGTTGGCAACCCGTGCTACAGTTAGCGCGACGGAGAGCAGCAAAAATTGAGGTATTAAAATGAGCGAGCAAGAACTCTTGCCTCCAATTCATCCAGGCGAGATTCTCCAAGAGGAGTTTCTAGAGCCAATGGGCAACAGCCAATATCGGCTGGCGAAGGATATTGGTGTTCCGCCACGTCGAATCAATGAGATTGTGCATGGCAAACGTGGGATTACGGCCGATACAGCCTTAAGACTATCCCGTTATTTCGGCTTATCGGAACGATTCTGGATGAATTTGCAGTCGCGATATGATCTAGAGATCGAAAAAGACCGCTTGAAAGGCAAATTGGAACAAGAGGTGAAGATTCTAATAGTAACACAGTGAGTTCTCAGACTACTTAACAATCTCGTTCCTACGGATAGAGTATTAATTGTTCAGGAGCCACATGATACAAGCTATAAAGCATTTGTTTAGTAAAGGCGACGCGGTGACAAGATCAAAAATTTACCTGATTGGATATGGTGGACGAACACCGGAGGAGATAGTAAATGTAGTGCACAAGGCCAACGGGGTGTTATTGGATGTTAGATATTCCACCAGAACAAGAAAAAAGGGATTTTCTAAGAAGGCCTTGGGGGAACGACTAAGCGATGATTATGCTCACTTTCAGGAATGGGGTAACGAGAACTATAACAGCGAAGGGGGAATAAAGATCGCAGATTTTGATCAAGGGCTAAAGCGACTTAATGCAATAATGGATGAAGATTGGGACATAAAACGGCCGATTTTCCTAATGTGTGCCTGTAGCGATGGGGAGAATTGCCATCGGCGGGAAGTGGGCCAAAGACTTGCCAGGCATGGGTATCAGGTGCAGGAATGGGTATGGGACGATAATGAGCCGGTCAGATAATCTCTACGAGTTACCAGAAAATATTCCTGTGCCGGTAGATGATGGCGCCGCGGCTCATCTGTCGGGGATGCGGTTGCCGTCTGTTCCCTTGCGTTCCACCAACGGCCGCACCATTGACCTCTCCACCCTACGCGGCCGCACGGTCGTCTATTGTTACCCGCGCACCGGTCAACCCGACCAGGAATCTCCAGTCGGTTGGGATGAAATCCCCGGCGCACGCGGCTGCACGCCCCAATCCTGTGCTTTTCGCGACCATTATCAGGAGTTGCAAACCTTCGGAGCCGGTGTCTTTGGTCTTAGCACCCAGGACACCGATTATCAGCGGGAAGCGGCCGAGCGGCTGCATCTCCCCTTTGAACTACTCAGCGATCGCTCGCTCGCCTTCGCCCACGCGCTCAACCTGCCGACCTTTGCAGTCGAGGATATGGTACTGATCAAGCGACTAACGCTGATTATCAATGATGGTGTGATTGAGAAGGTGTTCTATCCTGTCTTTCCGCCGGATCAGAATGCGGAAGAGGTACTTCGTTGGTTGGCACAGAATCGCTAAACGGCCGTTGGGGCTAGAGCTTGTTGCACTTTCTCCTGTAGCCAGAGATTGACCAGGGTTTCTGCGCTAACGCCTCGCGCGGCCGCTACTTTCTCTATAGCAACTAAGAGTTCACTTTCTATACGGATAGTGTCTCGTATTTCAAACGACACATCTGGCCTTGACGGCACGTCGAACTCAGTGAAATCATGCTCGTCCCAAAACGTGCCAATCTCTTCATAGGTTGTCGCTTGTGAGATAGAGCTTTTATTTTCTGCCATACTGTCGCCTTTCTTTCCGATTCATGTCTCTTGCACTAATAATGATTGCTGTTCGTGAATCAGGTTTATAGACGTAGAAGATCGCTAAATAACGGCCGTCAAAGCTTCGCCCAAATGCGGCGTAAACATCCTCTTCAGCAATATGGCCACGCTCAACAAAACGAATGCGTGGTTGGTTTAAGAGAGTATGACGTGCTTCATCTAGGCTGACTCGATGCTTTACAAGCAGTTTTTCTTGTATTGTCAGCGGAATGATTATTTTATCGATCCGCATTATGTTCTATTATAACACATGAGCAGTTTACAGGGGCTTTGTGAATGGTAGATAAATTAATTGTTTGCATAACCTTGCTCCCACGTCCGTTCAGGATCATGGTTGCGTAGGTCTATGCCAAAGTCCACGGCCGCTTTCAGTGCCATTAACACCGACACCCAACCAGCATTGACCTCCGCATAATCCTCGGCTGTGATCCCCTCATCGGTCAGCGATAAATCTGTTCCTCCTTTACCATCGTCTTGCAAGATAAAGGTGGTGGTTGTGCCGCCATAATATTCAACACTGAAGCGGTGGGGCGGCTCTTGGACGAGGATACGGCCGCGCCAAAACTGCCCGCCGGGAAAGCGAAAGGCGATATACCCCTCTTCTTCAATTGCTTGTTCGGCCCAAAAGCGGGCGCGGCCGTTGTTGGTGGACAAGAAGGAGTAGACCTTCGATGGAGAAGATTGGAAGTGGATACGCCATTGAACTAACATATACCGTATTAGACCATATTTCCTGTGAGCATACGAAACCAGTATGGGTGCACTTTTAGAGCGAACGCAGATTTTCGCTGATACCACGCGGATTTACGCTGATTTTTCTAAAAATCTGTGTGCAATTTCATTGCCCATCTGCGGTTATCTGTGTCCTCTCTTCGGCTTTTACAAAAACTGCAAAGATAGTGTGAAACTATAGTCGGAGACATAAAAATTTGTTATACCATTAGCAGATGAGGTTCGACGGAGTATAAGGATGGCTAGAGCAGAAGCGCAAGAAAGAGAAGAAGTGGCCTTTCCCACCCTGGACGAGGAGCAGGTAGAGCTACTGGCCGAACATGCCGAGACGCTGCATTGTAGGAAGGGAGATGTGCTGATTGCCGAGGGGGAGACGGACTTTCCTTTCTATCTGGTCAAACACGGCCGCATCCGCATCGTCGAACACTCCCAGGATAAGGAGGAGGAGATCACCGTTCACGGGCCGGGGGAGTTTACCGGCGACATTGATATGCTCACCGGCCGCCGCGCTCTGTTTTCGGCCGTTGCCGCCAGCGATTGCACCGTCTTGAAGCTGGAGGCCGAGGAGCTACGCGAGGTGGTGCGCGAACATAGCTCGCTGGGCGACTTGCTGCTGCGGGCTTTTCTGATGCGCCGCAAGCTGTTGCTGGAAAGCAACTTTGCCGGGGTGCGTGTGATCGGCTCACGTTGGTCACAAGATACCTTTCGCATCCGCGATTTTCTCGCCAGCAATCACGTCCCCGTTACCTGGCTCGATCTGGAGGAAGATGAAAGTGTTGACCAGGTGCTAGCCCGTCTTGGCATCCGGCCAGAAGAAACGCCGATTGTGGTCTATGGCGAACAGGAGATATTGCGTAATCCTAGCAATGAGGAATTGGCCGAGGCGGCCGGGTTCCAAACTGAGCCGGATCATGATTTATATGATGTGGTGGTGGTCGGTGGTGGTCCGGCGGGGCTGGCGGCGGCCGTCTATGCCGCCTCCGAAGGCTTAAAGACACTTGTGCTGGAAGAAAATGCTCCTGGCGGCCAGGCCGCTTGCAGCTCGAAGATCGAAAACTATCTTGGATTTCCCACCGGAGTGAGTGGCGGTGAGTTGGCCGAACGAGCCGTGATCCAGGCCGAAAAGTTTGGTGTAGACATTCTTACCCCTGCTTGTGCCAAGGGATTGGAGGCGAGAGGGACGTTCAAAGTGATCACCCTGGCCAATGGAGAGCGGGTGTGGACGCGGACGGTTGTGATCGCCACCGGAGCCTCCTATCGCCGCTTGCCGCTCGACAACCTGGAGAAGTATGAGGGTTCATCTATCTTTTACAGTGCGACGACTGTGGAAGCGCATATGTGCTATGAGAATGAAGTGGCTGTGGTTGGCGGCGGCAATTCGGCTGGACAGGCGGCCGTCTTTCTGGCTGAGCAAGCGCGGCGCGTACATATGATCGTCCTGGAGGAGAGCCTGGAAGCGTATATGTCGCGCTATCTCATTCGGCGCATCGAAGAGGCGGACAACATCCATGTCCTCTACCAAACGGAGATTACCGCTCTGCATGGGGATGAGCATTTAGAACAGATCACGACCCGCAACAATGAGACGGGCGAGACAGAAGCGTATGAGGTGGCGGCCGTTTTCATCTTCATTGGCGCCGAACCGCACACCGGATGGTTAGACGGCGCGTTAGAATTGGACGAACAGGGCTTTATTAAGACCGGCAATATGCTGAAGGGCTTTCGCGTCAACGGCACAACGAAACCTGACCGCCAACCTTTCCTGCTGGAAACAAGTATGCCCGGCGTCTTTGCCGCCGGAGATGTGCGTTCTAATTCGGTCAAGCGCGTGGCTTCGGCCGTTGGCGAAGGCTCGATGTGTGTCCAATTTATCCACCAGTCGCTGGCAACCCTATAGGGATGCTTCATAGTCGAGCTAATTCGCAATATCGGCCGCTGTTTCACCAGCTATAATCATTTTTGCATCTTTACAAAATCAATAAACTCCTCCAAAATTGCCGCAATTATTAACCCCAAACCCCATTGTGTGCGTGGAGGAGGTTGCAGTGATGATTGATTATGTTTCTATCTTGATTCTGCTGCTCTTGTTTCTCTTGTTTGCCTGGTTAGCGGGGCGTGCCTCGGCCGCCAGGAACGCTGCTCTAAAATGGGGAGGTATGATCCTCAGTGGTTTACTGGCATTGGTGTTTGGGATCGTACTCGCCGTCGGCCTGTTTGCCACCTACCAGCTCAATCGCAATTATAATCGTAGCAACCCCGTGCAACAGGTGTCGGTGGCGATGACGCCGGAAAATATCGCCCGTGGTGAACGTTTTGCCAATATCTGTAAGGGGTGTCACTCGGCCGACTTTGAACTCCCACTAGAAGGGCAGGATTTTAGCAATGAAATCCCATTGCCGATTGGCACACTCTACGCCCCCAATCTGACTCCGATTCACTTGAGCGAATGGTCAGATGGTGAAATCATTCGCACCATTCGTGAAGGCGTCCATCGCAACGGCCGCACGATTATCCTCATGCCTGTCGAATCCCTTCGCAGTCTTAGCGACAACGATGTGCAGGCGTTGGTTGCTTATTTGTGCTCTCAAGAGGTTGTCGAACCCGATACGCCGCCCAATCGCTCCACCCTGGTAGGAGCGATTGTGGGTATGGCGTTTGGCTTGTTCACGCGGCAGGAGCCACTTACCGGGCCGGTTGTCGCCCCACCGGAAGGACCGACGGCCGAGCATGGCGACTATCTGGTGACAATTTTTGCTTGTGGCGAGTGCCATGGGGATGACTTTCAGGGTGGTGTTATGCCCGGCCCCGGCGGTCCACCCGTCCCTGGTCTACAGGCGGTCCCATCGTGGACAGCAGAGGAGTTCATTACCTTTTTCCGCACTGGCCTCACCCCCAGCGGCGAGCCGGTCGGCCCCGACATGCCCTGGCAAGAATTGGGTGATTTTGCGACTGATGATGATTTACGCGCGGTGCAGGCTTACTTAAACACTGCTTTGCCATAGTGACAACCAGATGATCCTCCCGGAAGCACGCCTCTTCCGGGAGGATGTGCTCTCCCATGATTAAGCGGGAAGGAGATGACCGTTCGGCCGCTCAGGCCAGCACAGCAGACGGCCGTCCATTTGCAAGATTAGCTTCAGCAATATGGGCCATTCTCTTTGTGTTGGCCTCAGTCGTTTTCCTGGATATCCTTCGCGCCGGCTGGATTGGGCAACCAACGACCTTCGCGGAAAACGTCGCCATCTCCCCACGAGCCTATGCAATCTACCGGCTTACCCTGGATGGGTTTCTTTATCTTAGCTATGCCGTCGTTGGAGCGGCCATCTTTTGGCGAATGACAGACAAGTGGTTTGGTCTGGTCATCACCCTCGCGCCGCTCTTGCTGGTGACCCGCATCATCCCCGCTATTAATTTTCCGTCCCCTGTTCAGCCGCGGTTTGAATCGCTTGATATTTTTATGGCGTTTTTTGGGTCGTCCTTGTTGGGGCTGGCGCTGGCGCTTTTCCCCGACGGCCGTTTTATTCCACGCTGGACACGTTTCTATGTTCTCTTTGTCGTCGCCTATTCCTTTGAGCTTTATTATCTCGATGGTATTATCCGCCGCCAGCTTGGTCCATTTATCGTTCAACTCATAGTTGATGCGGCGTTAGTGGCAGTTGGCGTTGCCGCCCAGATCTACCGCTATCGTCGAGTATCTACAAACGAGGCGCGACAGCAGACGCGCTGGGTTTTGTTTGGGCTTACCATTGGCTTTACCGGCATCTATAGCTATGCTATTCTCTCTTTCCTCTTCCCGGCCCTGAGTGAGTTCTCACGACTGGGCGTATATTTCCAAATGATCGGGCAGCTTTTGTCCTATCTAGCCCTTTTGACCGTTCCCATAACATTTGCCGTTGCCGTCTCGCGGTACCGCTTGTGGGACATTGACCTAGTAATCCGGCGGACGTTGGTCTATAGTACACTGACCACGCTGCTGGCTTTGATCTACTTTATCGCGGTGGTCCTCTTGCAGTTGCTTTTCGGCGCGCCCTGGCTAAACATCGGTAGTAGCAGCGGAGAACAATCAAACGCGGCCGTTGTCCTCTCTACGCTGCTGATCGCTGCACTGTTCACGCCTATGCGCCGGGGTCTGCAAAACAGCATTGATCGTCGCTTCTATCGTCGTAAATACAACGCGGCCCAGGCGTTAGCGCGATTTGCAGCCGTAACCCGTAGCGAAGTAGACCCTGACCGGCTGGCGGCCGAGTTGATACAGGTTATCCACGAAACGCTGCAACCCGCTTCTGTCAATCTCTGGCTGATCAAAAGGTGACGGCGTTTGTCTGTTTTGTTTGACTATGCTCTCAAGAGATGAAGGCAACACCGAACTAAGACCATCCTGGTTGTGGATGGCGCATCTGGTCTGGTGGTTGCTGGTGGTTATCGGCATTGTACAGTTTGCGCGGCTTGTTCCGTCCACCCTGGCCGCCTATAGCCAGACATGCAACGAGTCGCTGGAAGTGTGTGCCGCGTCGGGCTTGCCGCTGTCGGCCGAATTGCTGGCAACCTTAGCCAGCTATGGCGTTTCGCTGGCCGTCTATCGCGCTGTTGCGCTGGGCCTCCCTTTCCTGGGAACCATCATCTGGCTCATTGTTGGCGTGCTCATCTATTGGCGCAAGCCCCGCGATTGGATGGCGTTGCTCACCTCGTTGATGCTGTTGCTCACCGGCCTGGTGCTGGGGACTATCTCCGGCATTAATGAAGCGTCACCTGCCTGGACATTTGGCGACCACCTCTGGTCGGTGCTGCCTTTTCTGCTGTTTGCCATCTTTTTTGCGCTGTTTCCCAACGGCCGTTTCGTCCCGCGCTTCCTCCGCTGGTTGCTTCCCATCTGGCTCGTGCTGCTCGCCATTCCCTGGACAAGGCTAGGACTTGCGCCCACGCTTGCCGCCACCTTAGACTCATTGGTCTGGTTTCCTTTTTGGTTCGGCGGAATTCTCTTCCAGTGGTATCGCTATCGCTATGCCTCGACGCCAACGGAATGCTTCCAGACTCGCTGGGTGATGTTTGGATTGGGTGTGGTGGCGCTGGGGCTGGCACTCAACATCATTCTTTCGGAAAGCAACCCGACGTTGGCGCTGGTGTTGCGCTATAGCAACTGGTTGTCGCTGGTAATTACGGCCGTTCCCCTCTTCATCGGCATCGCCATTCTCCGTTATCGTCTGTGGGACATTGATGTGCTGATCCGCCGCGCCTTGCTCTACAGTATTTTGACCGGTTTGCTGGCCGTTATTTATTTTACTGTCGTGGTGGTGTTGCAATTACTCTTTGGGCTTTCATTTCTGGACAGCGCGAATGGGGAAGAATCAAATGCCGCTATTGTGCTTTCCACCCTGCTCATTGCCGCGCTTTTTACCCCGTTGCGCCGTCAAATCCAGGCGATTATTGACCGCCGTTTTTACCGGCGCAAATACAATGCTGCGCAGGCATTGGCCCACTTCGCGGCCATGACCCGTACTGAGGTAGACCCCGACCGGCTGACGGCCGAGCTGGTGCAAGTGATTCAAGAAACGCTACAACCCGTCTCGATTAACCTGTGGTTCTTCAGGAAATAAGAGAGATTAGGGCGTATTAAGCTGCAAATGGTGACTGGCGTGTGGTCAGTAAGCTTATTTATGACAGGACTTACGCAGTTTATAATTTTTTTCGACACAAATGGCGCAAATTTTGCGTACGAATTTCACGAAATAGAAGACAAAATTCGTGTTATTCGTGCAATTCGTGTCAAAAATACGTAAGTCCTGTATAAGTTATCCTGCTATAGCGCATTATAAGCTAAATGTGGATAATTCAAGCTGATGGAACCAAAGAAGTTTGATCTCATTGTCATTGGCGGTGGCCCGGCGGGGGTGACGGCCGCACTGCGCGGCCGCGAGCTTGGCGTGTCGGTCGCCCTGGTTGAACGTGAACACCTCGGCGGGACTTGCACCAACGATGGTTGTGTGCCGACTCGCGTGCTGGCCCGCGCGGCGCGTTTGTTGCGGAACACGACCCAACATGAGGAGTATGGGCTGATTGGGGAACGGCCGCAACTTGATTTCCCCAAGCTGATGTCTCGCACCCAACAGGTGGTCTATCAGATTCACGAGAAGAAGCAGTTGCTACGCCATCTGGAATCGTCCGGGGTGGAGGTTTATGACCGCGCCGGTTCAGCCTGGTTTATTGATCCGCACGTCATTTGCATTGGCGACGACATCTTTTTGCAGGCGGATAAATTCGTCCTCGCCGTCGGCGGCCATGCGCGGCGGTTGGCCTTCCCTGGTGCGGAGTATGCGCTGACGCATAGCGATATGTGGCGGATGCGCGAACTGCCGCGCTCGATGGTCATCATCGGCGGGTCGGCTACCGGTTGCCAACTGGCAACCGTCTTTGATACCTTTGGCACCGAAGTGACGATACTGGAATTGGCCCCGCGCATTTTGCCCATTGAAGATGAAGCGATTTCGCTGAACATGGCCCAGGCGTTTAGCAGACGGGGCATCAACGTGATCACCGGCATTGGTGGTGTAGAGCGCATTGAGCAGGATGAAGATGGGTTGGCGGTCACTTATCAGCGCAAAGACGAGAGTGGGGGATTGGAGAGCGAGAAAGTGGCAACGGATGCCGTCGTGCTGGCGGTGGGCTGGCCGGGGAATGTGGATGGGCTGAATTTGGAAGCGGCCGGGGTCAAGTCGGAACGCGGTTATATCGCCGTAGATGATGCCTTTAATACTTCCGCCGAACATATCTTCGCTGCTGGGGATATAACCGGCCGGATGATGCTGGTGCAAAGCGCGACCTATGAGGCGCGGGTGGCGGTCGAAAATGCGGTGTTGGGACAATGCTTAGATTATCGCCATGACATCGTGCCGCATGGCGGCTTCACCGACCCGGAGTATGCCAGCGTTGGGCTGCCGGAACATAAGGTAGAGGAACCCTATGAAACCGCCCTCGCCAGCTATGCCAACCTGGACCGGGCGGTGATTGATGGCTTCACCGAAGGCTTCTGTAAGCTGATCGTCTCCCGCCAATCGCTGCAACTGCTCGGTGCTCATGTCGTCGGCGAACAGGCGGTTGAGGTTGTACAATTGATTGCCTCCGGTATGGTGGCCGGAATGACAATTACCCAACTGGCCGGTGTGGAACTGGCCTATCCCACTTATACCTCGATTGTCGGTCTGGCTGCCCGCCGTGCCGTCCAAAAACTAGGATTGATGCAGTTGGGATCACAGTGGTTGGAGTTAGGGCGGTTTTATGCGGCCGAGTGGGAGAGAAGGGAAGTGGAGATTAGAGATTAGGAGATTGGTGTATTGGTCTAATATACCAATACACTGATACACCAATACACCGATTGCCGCTAACCTCCCTATCCGTTAATTTCTAGCATCCGCTGTAGCCCTCCTAGAATAAGTGTGTCATGGCGATATTACGACGTTTGTGGCGCAGACGAGCAGAAGCAGAACCGGTGACGGCCGTCGAGCCGACCTTCCCCACCCCCGTTGCCACTTCGTTTACCGATCTCGATCTGTCTCCCGATGATCCTTTAATCAACTATTTGCAGACCACCTCTGGCGTCGTTGAAGTGGAACGATTACCCCTTGATTCTCCAGGCGTACAGGTATTACGCGATGCGGGGGTGAAGTTGATCTTGCCCCTGGTCAGTCATGGTGAGCTGATCGGGTTGATCAATTTGGGGCCACGACTGAGCGAACAAGATTACTCTTCGGATGACCGCAAGCTATTGAGCGATCTGGCAGTCCAGGCTGCACCCGCCCTGCGTGTAGCGCAACTAGCCCGGCAGCAACAAATTGAAGCCCGCGAACGGGAGCGGCTGGAGCAGGAGTTGCGCGTGGCGCGGCTGATCCAGCAGACCCTCTTGCCCGATGATGTGCCGCAACTGGCGGGCTGGTCGGTCAACGCCCATTACCAACCGGCACGCGCGGTTGGTGGCGACTTTTATGATTTCATCTACTACCCCGATGGCAAGGTCGGCTTCATCATCGGTGATGTGACCGACAAAGGGGTTCCGGCGGCGTTGGTGATGGCAACCACGCGCAGTCTGTTGCGGGCAGCGGCCGAACGGCTGATCCAACCCGGCGAGGTCTTGGAGCGAACGAACAATCTGCTCCATGAGGACATCCCACCGAAAATGTTTGTCACCTGCTTTTATGGCATTCTCGATCCCGCTACCGGCCACATGCGCTTTGCCAATGCCGGGCATGATGTGCCATACCGGCGGACGGCCGCTGGCGTGGGTGAATTGCGGGCAACAGGGATGCCGCTGGGCTTGTTGCCGGGGATGCAATATGAGGAGCGGGAAGCTGTTCTCGAACCAGGCGAGACCCTATTACTCTACAGCGATGGTCTGGTGGAGGCCCATAACCCCACGCGCGAGATGTTTGGCTTTCCCCGCTTACAAAATGTATTCTGCAATTATGCCGAAGATAAAGCGCTGGTCCCCTATCTATTGGATGAACTGGCATCATTCACCGGCCCAGGGTGGGAACAAGAGGATGATGTCACGTTGGTTATCTTAAAAAGAATGGATGAGAGATTAGAGAGTGAGCGATTGGGAGAATGGGAGAGTGTGGCAGCATTTGAAATAGCCAGCAAGCCAGGGAATGAACGGCAGGCGATGGAGCGTGTAGCCGAACTGGTTGCGCCGTTGAATTTGGCCGACGGCCGTCTGGAAAAACTGAAGACGGCCGTGGCCGAAGCGACGATGAACGCGATGGAACACGGCAATCAGTACCGCGCCGATTTACCCGTCCAGGTGACCGTCAAGAAAAACCCAACAAACCTGGCCGTCACGATAACGGATCATGGGGGCGGTCATCCTATCGTCGCCAAAGAAAGGCCCGATTTACAAGCCAAGTTAGCGGGTGAACAATCTCCTCGTGGCTGGGGACTGTTTCTCATTCAAAATATGGTGGATGAGATGAACATCCACAGTGATGAGTCCCAGCATACAGTAGAGTTGATTCTCCATTTATAGATGGACGCGCAAAAAGGAACACAATGCAAAAACGACCATTTCGAGCAGAACTGCGCCAGGAAGGCGCGATGGCGATCATTGACCTGCGTGGAGAGTTGGATGGCTTTGCTGATGAGGGGCTGACGGATGCTTATGTAGCGGCCGAACAACAGCATCCACAAGCCATCTTATTAAACTTCGAGGATGTAGACTATATCAACAGCACCGGCATCGCCCTCATCGTTGGTATTTTGGCCCAGGCTCGTAAGGCCAAGCGGCCGATCCTCACCTGTGGCCTCAGTGATCATTACCAAGAAATTTTTCGCATCACCCGCCTCTCGGACTTTATGACGATGGTTGAGAATGAAGACAGCGCGTTGGAGCAGGTGGAGAAGAGAGAGATTGGAGATTAAGAGGGTAGAGATTAAGAG
>CAYPHY010000018.1:25054-85835 GCA_964410625.1 uncultured Ardenticatenaceae bacterium
GTTGGAGCAGGTGGAGAAGAGAGAGATTGGAGATTAAGAGGGTAGAGATTAAGAGGGTAGAGATTAAGAGACTAGGAGACTAAGAGACTTGGAGACGAGAGGTTGGTGTTATTCAGTCTCTCATTCTCCCAGTCTCCCAGTCTCTTCCTAAAAGGAGCGCACTATGCCTCAAGCAAATTTGAACTTACTGGTACGGAAACACCCTGATCGGGTGGGAATTATTGATATTCATGGCGAACTGACCGGCTATGCGGAGGATGCGCTGATGTCCGCCTATAACGACGTTAGCAGCAACAACACCCGCGCGATCATCTTGAACTTTAGCGATTTGGAATATATGAACAGTTCTGGGATTGGATTGCTGGTGACGTTGCTGATTCGTGTGCAGCGCCAGAAGCAGCAGTTGCTGGCCTATGGTCTCAGCGACCATTACCAGCAAATCTTTGCCCTGACTCGCTTGAATGAAGCGATTGGTATCTATCCCGACGAAACGGCCGCACTGGCGGCCGCGCGAGTCGCTGTTTGAGCAGATCTCACGCAAAGGCGCAAGGGGCGCAAAGATTGTCAATAAAACTTGGTGCCCTTTGCGTCTTTGCGTGAGCTTTCTCTTAGAGGATTCAAATGAACGAATCAAACGAAAAACCCAAAGCACCACGGGATGCCGCCAACTGGGCGCGTCCTGTTGATAAATTTGAGGCCGGTACGACCCCAGACCATGCCATCAACCTGAACGTGGCCGGCCGTCGCGCCACCGGGCCGTTGCAAGGCTTCGGCCAGATGTGGCAAAAGACGTATCGTATCCGTCTGACGGGCGTAGAGATTAGCCCGCAGGAAGTGATTCGCGAGTGGAAAGCCCACTTTGGCGAATTTTGGCCGAAAGGCAACAACTTCTATGCCTGTATGACCAATATCGAGCCGGGGGAAGTGGCGGTGTTGAACCTGGCTATGCCCGGCGGGATGAAGCTATCCACCGGCGTGCGCGTCATCTACGCCGACGATGAATCATTTTCCTTCATGACGCCGGAGGGGCATCAATTTGCCAGCATCATCACCTTCAGTGCCTACGATGAGGACGGCACAACGGTGGTACAGATTCAGCCCCTCTTGCGGGCCAGCGACCCGATTTATGAGATGGGCGTTCGCACCGGCTTTGTGTTTAAGACGGAAGACCGCTTCTGGCACGCCACACTCCGAAATATGGCGGCCTACTTGGGCGTTCAGGATGCCAGAGTGGCCCCGATTGAACAAAAGAATGTGATCATTGACCGGCGTGTACAATGGTCAGGGGTCAAAAACGTCTGGCACAACGCCGCTATCCGCACGGCCGTCTATATGCCGGTGCATGTGGTGAAGCGGGTGCTAAAACGCTGAGACTAAGAGACTGGGCGACTAAGAGACTAGCTTAGTCTCCAAATCTCTCAGTCTCCCAGTCTCATCTTCCCATGAACTACGACTACGACGCCGTCATCGTCGGTTCCGGGCCAAATGGGTTGGCGGCGGCGATCACGCTGGCCCAGGCGGGATGTTCTGTGCTGGTGCTGGAGGCCAAAGAGACAATTGGCGGGGGAATGCGCACGGCCGAATTAACCCTGCCTGGCTTCCGCCATGACATTTGCTCGGCCGTCCATCCGCTGGGCGTCGGCTCCCCCTTCTTCCGCGATCTGCCGCTGGAGCAGTTTGGCGTCACCTGGATTCACCCCGACCTGCCGCTGGCCCATCCATTTGATGATGGCACGGCCGCTGTTCTGGCGCGTTCGTTGGCGGAGACGGCCGCCTCTCTAGGCAGTGATGGCGAAGCGTATAAACGGCTGATGTCCCCCTTTGTCGAGGATTGGCAGGCGTTGATGGAGTCCTTCTTAGGCCCGTTGCAACTGCCGCGTTATCCATTGACGATGGCTCGCTTTGGGTTAAAGGCGTTGCCCTCGGCGCAGTGGCTGGCCGAACAGAGCTTCAAGGGGGAAAAGGCACGCGGCCTCTTTGCCGGTCTGGCCGCCCACGCGATGATGCCGCTGGACAATGTGACGACGGCCGCTTTTGGACTGATGATCGGTGTTCTGGGCCATGCCGTTGGCTGGCCGATCCCGCAAGGGGGGTCGCAATCGCTGGCCGATGCGCTGGCGGCTTACCTCCGTTCGCTCGGCGGCGAAATCAGCACAGGCCAAAATGTCACCTCGCTCACGCAGTTGCCTCCCTCAAGGGCGATTTTGCTGGATGTGGCTCCGCAACAGTTGCTAACCATTGGTGGCAACCTGTTGCCCACCCGCTATCGCAAACAACTAGAGTCCTATCGTTATGGAATGGGGGTGTTTAAGGTTGATTGGGCCTTAGACGCGCCGGTCCCCTGGACGGCCGAGGCTTGCCGCCGTGCCGGGACCATCCATCTTGGCCCAACGTTGGAAGCGATCAGCCAGGGCGAGCAGCAGGCGTGGGATGGACAGCACCCGGAACGGCCGTATGTCATCGCCATTCAACAGAGCCTCTTCGACCCCACCCGCGCACCAGAAGGGAAGCACACGCTGTGGGCTTATTGCCACGTCCCCTCTGGCTCCACCCAGGACATGACCGCTAACATTGAAGCACAGATCGAACGCTTCGCCCCTGGCTTCCGCGAGCGCATCCTCGCCCGGCACACGATCACCACCAACGAATATGAAGCCTACAACCCTAACTACGTCGGCGGTGACATCAATTGCGGCGTGCAGGATTGGCGGCAGCTCTTCACCCGCCCCGTCCCCCGTGCCAACCCGTATACCACACCGCTTAAATACCTCTTCCTCTGCTCCTCTGCCACCCCGCCCGGCGGTGGCGTCCATGGCATGTGTGGCTATCATGCCGCGCAGACAGCGTTAAAGCGCATTTGATGCACGGCCGTGCCACTAATCTACATCCATAATTGTGTTCTTATCCCTACAGACAACGTTTGCTAAATCATGTAGTATTGCGGTACTGGTGGGTTTCTTCATAACTAGTAGCGAGTCTGATTACGGGGGGAAGGAAGTGTCAGAGCGGTGGGTAGGATTAGCCCTGAAGCGCTTCTGGATACCTCCTATAGCAAGCAGAATCTATCCGGCCAGGACTTGTCCTATCAAGATATGGCCGGCTATGATTTTTCGTTCGCCAATCTCGTGCAGAGCGATTTACGGGGAGCTGACCTGAGCGGAGCGAACCTAAAGGGAGCAGACTTGAGCCAGGTCAATCTGACGAATGCCAATCTTTCCGGTGCTGATCTTCAAAATGCCAAACTACGTGAAGCACGCCTTTACGGCGCTCGCCTGGAAAAAACCAATCTGCGGCAGACGGGCCTGGTGTGGGCGGATTTGCGTTATAGTGTCTTAAGAAGGGCCAACCTGACCAGGGCTGACTTACGAGGCGCACACTTGAACGGAGCGGACCTGAAACAGGCGATCATGAATATGACCAGGTTAGAAGCGGCCGTTTTTTTGCGGGCCGATTTGCGCCGGGCCATCTTGCTCAAAGCGGATATGAAGGGGGCTGATTTGCGACAGGCTGATCTCAGAGATGCGCTTGTCTGGTGGGTTCGTGTTGAGGAAGCCAACTTCACCGGGGCGGACTTAAGCGATACTGATTTTGGCGGAACGGCCGTCACTTACAAACAGTTGCTAACAGCCCACTCCTTTAAAAATGCGCGAATCACACGAAAATTGACCTGGCAATTGAGGTTAGGCCGCGTTTTCAATCTGGCCAGATAAGATAAATATTCCAACAGCCCCATACCCCACGACTCCTCAATGGTTACGCGGATGACGCTGATAAAACGCAGATCACGCGGATTTTCATCTATGGTGGTATGACACGGCACGTATCTTGGTGGGCGCTCGCCTCTGCGAACTCTTGCTAAAGTTTGCCTGATTGCCAACTGGTGTGCTATTTATTAGCGGCAGCTATGCTTGAGGAGATTAACCATCTATGACCAACCAAACGCGCCGTCTAACCACGGCCGAAGACCTGTATCGCTTTCAACTGGTATCCGACCCGCAAATCTCTCCTGATGGACAGCATGTTGTTTTTTGCGTCCAAAGCGTGGAGAAAGAAACAGAAAAGAAATACACCCATCTCTGGGTGGTGGGGACAGCGGGCGAGGAGCCACCGCGCCAATTCACCTATGGCAAGCAAGTGGACAGCCGGCCGCGCTGGTCGCCCGACGGCCGCACCATCGCCTTCACCTCCAACCGCGACAACGAGGAACAGGCACAGATCTATTTGCTCCCCTTCCACGGTGGCGAGGCACGGCCGCTGACCGACCTGAAAGGGGCGATTATCGCCTATGAATGGTCGCCCGATGGGAAGCAACTTGTTTTACAGTTTCGCAAGAAGGATGCGGATGTGTTGGAGCGCGAAAAGGACGAGCAGAAAAAGAAGCTTGGTCCCTCCTCGCGGCAAATCACCCGCTTCAACTATAAGACCGATGGCGGTGGCTATCTGCCAAAGGAGCAGAGCCACATCTGGGTGGTAGACGCCGACAGCGGCGAAGCGACTCAGCTGACCGATGGCGACTATGAAGAGGCGGAGCCACGCTGGTCACCCGACGGCCGTTCTATCCTCTTCAGTTCCAACCGTAGCGATGATCCTGACCTCTATCTGGACGAGGTTGAGTTCTATCTGATCCCCGCTGAAGGGGGGGAGATGCAACAAATACCTGCCCATAACGGCCGCAAATTCGCTCCGGCCTTCTCGCCCGACGGCCGCACCATCGCCTATCTCGGCCGTGTGCTTCCCGGTCGGTGGTACCAAAACGCCTCTCTTTACATCACGCCTAATCCTTACCATCCTGAGCCGGTTGAAGGGGAGGTGCGGAATTTGACGGCCGATCTTGACCTCCATCTGGTCGGCGTCACCCTCGGCGATGCCAATGGGGCGGAGTTTGGCGCACCAACGTGGTCGGCCGATGGACAGACGATTTACTGCCAGGCGTCGGTGAAGGGGGCGCAGTTGTTAGTCGCAATTGATGCGGGTGAGAGGGTGGAGGAGCAGGGGAGCGGAGGAGCAGAGGAGAGCGAGAATAATTCCCAACCAGCGGTCCGTGTTGTGGCTGGTGATAAGGGTGTAGTGGGACAATTTAGCCTGGATAGGGAGACAAAGCGAGTCGCTTATTTCTGGGGGACGATGGATGATCCGGGGCAGGTGAATGTGCTGGAACTGGAGGGGCAGGGGGAACCGCGCACGCTGACACGCTTTAACCGCGAGTGGATGGACGAGATTGAGACAGGCCAAATCGAGGAGGTATGGTTCAAGGGGCCGGACGATAATGACCTGCATGGCTGGATTCTGACCCCATCGGGCTTCGATCCTGCTCAGACTTATCCGTCGATCCTGCAAATTCATGGGGGGCCGCAAATGCAATATGGCTACTTCTATATGCACGAGTTTCATCTGTTGGCGGCGCAGGGGTATGTGGTCTATTGGAGCAACCCACGCGGCAGCCAGGGGTATGGCGAAGCCCATGCCGGGGCGATCTATAATTGTTGGGGGACGGTGGACTATGCTGACGTGATGGCCTGGGCTGATTATGTGGAGCAGCTACCCTATATTGACCGGAAGCGAATGGGCGTTACCGGCGGCAGCTATGGCGGCTATATGACGACGACGATTATCGGCCGCACCGACCGTTTTGAAGCGGCCGTTGCCCAGCGTGTGGTCAGCAACTTCCTCAGCTTCTACGGCTCCAGCGATATGAACTGGGGGGCGGAATATCTCTTTGGGGCGGAGTCGCGGCCGTGGGAGGATATGGAGAATTACTGGGAACAATCCCCAATCAGTCGTATCGGCAACGCCAAAACGCCGACGATGGTGGTGCATAGCGAACAAGATTATCGCTGTGACCAGGAGCAGGGGGAACAGGTGTTTGTCGCCCTCAAACGGTTGGGAGTGGACACGGAACTGATTCTGCTCCCCGGCGAGTCGCATGGGGTTTCGCGGGGCGGCCGCACCGACCGCCGCATTGCCCGCCTGGAGCATATGATCCGCTGGTTTGAACGTTACCTGAAAACGTTAGAATCATAAAGGCACGGCAAGCGTAGCAAATGGACTTTGAAATAATTGGCGATATAACCGCCATTGATATGAAGCCTCGCTAGAGATAGGCAAAGTCTACCAGGTGATACCTGATACACAAGCGGCCGAACATGGATATATGCGTGTCATAGACGAAAGCGGCGAAGATTTTGCTTATTCTGCGGAGCGGTTCTTTCCTCTCCAGTTACCACAACCGGTGGAAGAGGCACTTTTGTTGGCTTCACAAGAACTTAGTCAGCCATAGGCTCAGCCAGAGCCAGCATAATGGCCTGGCGATCAACGAAACCGACCAGCCCGCCACCGTCATCAACGACGGGGACGGGCTGATCGCTGCTAATGACCAGCGGGATTAACGCTTCCAGCTTGGTATGGGGGGAAACGACAACGCCATCGGCCGCTTCCGGGTGGTCGGCAAGGGTGGCGGGGCGGCCGTCTGTTTCGGCCATCGGCACCATAATCGCCTGGGCGGTCAGCACCTTGCCTCGCGGCACGTCGCGGGTGAACTCGCGCACATAGTCATCGGCCGGGTGAGAGACGATCTGTTCCGGCGTGCCGACTTGCACAAATTCGCCATCCTTCATAATGCAAATGTGATCGCCGATTTTGAGCGCCTCGTGGAAGTCATGGGTGATGAAGATCAGCGTCTTGTTGACCATCTTTTGCAAGTTGACCAGCTCATCTTGCATCTCGCGACGGATGAGCGGGTCGAGTGCGCTGAACGGCTCATCACAGAGTAAGTATTCGGGGTCAACCGCTAACGCCCGCGCTAATCCCACACGCTGGCGCATCCCACCGCTAAGCTCGTGGGGGAAGTGGCTTTCCCAACCTTTCAACCCAACCAGCTCCAGCACCTCCCGCGCTCGTTCCAGCCGGTCGGCCTTGCGGATTCCCTGCACCTCCAGCCCATAGGCTACATTGTCAATCACCCGGCGGTGGGGGAAGAGGCCGAAGTGTTGAAAGATCATCGTGATCTTGTGCCGCCGCAGTTCACGCAGTTGCTCCTCGTCGAGGGTCATAATGTCGTTGCCCTCGACAAAGATTTGACCCCGCGTCGGCTCGATCAGCCGCGAGATACAACGTACCAGGGTAGACTTGCCACTGCCGGAGAGGCCCATGATCACAAATATCTCTCCCTGGTGGACATCAAAGGAGACATCACGGACAGCCACGACCTGACCGGTTTGCGCCAGGATTTCATGTTTGGAGAGCTTGAAGTCAATCTCGGCCTGACCGCGCCCGGTCTTGGGGCCAAATACCTTCCAAACATTGCGACAGGAGATTTTTGGTTCAGCACTCGCGGTAGTCGTCATGGCTGTCTATCCTGTTGATCAGGTCATTTGCCCTGCTCGAACGCTCGTTGGTAAATCTGGACGTAACTCTCGCGGGTGAGATCGCGCGGGTTGCCGATGGTTTGCGGGTCGGCAAAGGCGATGTCGGCCAGCATTGGGATATCGTCCTCGCAGAAGCCCAGTTCTTGCAAGGTGGGGATTTCCACATCTTCGGTCAGGCGCATCACCGCTTCAACGGCCTTCTCGGCCGCCTGCCAGACGCTCAACCCACGCACATCCTCGCCCAATGCCTGGGCAATGCGGGCGAACTTTTGCGGTTCGCCCATGTAGTTGTATTCCATCACCGGCCCCAGCAGTCGCGCCGTCAATGCCCCGTGTGGCACATCACGCACGCCCCCGGCCGACTGGCTCATCGCATGGGCCGCCCCCGCGCTCTCCTTGCCATAAGCCAACCCGCCGAGCATCGCGGCCATAGACATCTTGTACCGCGCTTCGGTGTTGTGTCCCTGGGCAAAGGCGACGCGCAAATATTGGCCGACGTATTCCATCGCCAGCAGCGCCACCGCATCGGGCAAAGGCTGGGCATAGGCACAGGTGTAGCACTCAATGGCGTGGGCCAGCGCATCCATGCCCGTTCCGGCGGTGACGGCAGCTGGCAACTCATAGGTCAATTCTGGATCAAGCAAGGCCACCCACGCGCCAATGTCGGCCGTGCCGCCAACATTAAACTTAATTTTACGCTCCGGATCGGTGATCACCGCCCAGAGTGTGACTTCACTGCCCGTCCCGGCCGTCGTCGGCACACAAATCGTCGGTGGGATACGCTTTTTGATCGGCTGAGGATCGGCCCACTCATATTGGCGGATCGAACCGCCATTGCTGGCCAGCACCCCAATCGCCTTGGCTGTGTCCATCGCACTGCCGCCGCCGATGCCGATCAGACCATCGCAGGACTCTTGCTGGTAAACGGCCGCGCCCTCGTCCACCAGGGCAATCGGCGGGTTGGGAGCGCAATGCTCAAAGGTGGCATATTCAATGTTGGCCGCTTTCAGCGAAGCCACAGCGCGGTCAAGCAAACCGGCTTTGACAATACCAGGATCGGTGACGACCAGCGGCCGTTTTAAGCCCAAAGCCTTCACCTCATCGGCCAGCGCGGTCACAGCCCCCGGCCCATGTTTCATCACTGTGGGAATCTCAAACGAACGAACGAAGCTCATATAGGTATTCCTCGAAAAATAAAGTATGCAGCGGCAATTCTAGCCTGACCAGGCACAGAATGCACACGAATAGACAGTCAAACGTCGTAAAAAATAGTAAGCGGGTTAGCAATCTACGCTATACATCGCTGTCGTTGTTCGTTTCCTTCCGGCGGGCCACATATTTGCTGACCGGCCGCAAGAAGCGCAGGGCCAGAAAGGTAAAGAGGCTGGAGACAATAGCCAATAGATAATTACCGACCCCCACCGTCATCCCAATTGCCGCCACCATCCAGATGGACGCGGCCGTTGTCATCCCCTTCGTATGGTTGCGGGATTGAAAAATCGCCCCGGCCCCTAAAAAGCCAATGCCGGAAACGACTTGCGCGGCCACCCGCGCGGTGTCTTGAGCGTTTGAACCATCCAGGGGAAAACTGTGAATGGATAAGATGGTGAAAAGGCATGATCCCATGGCAATCAACATATTGGTGCGAAACCCAGCATCACGGCCGCGCCACTCTCGCTCTAGCCCAATCAGGCCGCCCAATATCGCGGAAAGTAATACCTGAAAGATAGTTACCCAACTGTATTCACGAACTGATTGTAACCATGCAAATGTTATATCGTCCATTGCGCTTCTCCTTACTCCTCTCTGGCATGGTTGTCACTTTTGCCCCACCTCGCGCCAGGCCGTAAAATCTATGCCAGGAAAAGTTCAGTACACTTTAGAAACCAGTTCTCTTCCGCGATGTGCTTTTCTCCGGGAAGATAGGATGAGAAATCAGGTTTCTGTTTTCGGAAATTGGAGCAGTATTATAGTGTTTGACTCACAAGTAGACGATGTGTTAATGTTTCACTTTCCTTCCCTGGCGAACCACGGCCGCATCCAACACGCCGTGTTCAGCCGCCAGGGGGGTGTCAGTGCGGCCCCCTTTGCCTCCCTAAACTTGAGTATGTCGGTGGCCGACGAGCGCGAGCGCGTCTATGCCAATCGCCGCCGCGCCTTTGGTGTTTTCGGCCGGGACACGGACACGGCCGTCCATGCCCACATGGTCCATGGCGCAACGGTGGCGCGGGTGACCCAGGCGGATCAAGGCACATGGGTGACACATGTGGATGGGTTGGTGACTGACCAGCCGGGCTGTGCGTTGGCGATGAGTTTTGCCGACTGTGCGCCGATATTTCTGTATGATCCGCTGAAACAGGCGATTGGGTTAGGCCACGCCGGTTGGCGCGGCACGGTTGAAGATTTGCCGGGGGCAATGGTGCGGAAGATGGCGGCCGAATTTGGCAGCGACCCGGCCTCCCTCATTGCCGCTATCGGCCCTTGCATCGGCCCCTGTTGCTATGAAGTGGACGAACCGGTGATCGGCATGGTACATGCTGCCTTCAGCGAACCAGACTCACTGTTAGTTCCTCCCCCACAAAAAACAGAACGCGATCAAGCCACCACCAATCCAGAAAATCAGCGGCAATCTGCGCTGCATCCGCGTCATCCGCGTAACACTCCTGATCGCCCCCACTTCGATCTCCCCGAAGCCAACCGGCGCAATCTGGCGAATGCCGGTGTGGTCAACATCGAACAGTCGGGCTTTTGCACCGCCTGTCGCACTGACCTCTTTTTTTCCCATCGCGCCGAAAACGGCCGCACCGGCCGCTTTGGGACGATGTTGATTCTTGATTAGTTGTTTTAGAATTGGGATGGACTATATCTCTGCGACTCTGCGTTTAGATTCGTTTCCTGAACTCACTTCTTAATTGTGGCAGGCACAACCACCACCGCCACAACCACAGCCACCGCCATTGTTGACCGTTAGGGGGATGCTCTCACGGCCGCGGCTCGTCCCGCCGATGACCGCAACGGCATTGAGCTGCTTTTGGGTGTTTTTGCTGGCGCAACTGGGGCAGGCGGCCGTCCGGCTGGCTTCCGAAAAGGAACGCTTCTCGCTAAAGCTTCGGCCGCATTCCCGGCACACAAAATCATAGTAAGGCATCAGCTACCTCCTCAATCAGTGTATTCGTGTATCGGTGTATTGGTATATTGGTATATTGGTCTGCATCATTAGACCAATATACTAATACACGGATATACCACTCTCTCACTCTCTTGTTATGCAAAATTATACGTAAATTGCATGTATTTTCGTTCAACTCCAGTATATCCTTAAGTAAAAGTGTTAGCTAGAATGCACAAAATATTGGATTTGATCATATAATCTATCGTATATGTACTGGTTGAAACTCCGCGTCTGATGTAGTGTAGCGGTAAACTCTGATCAAAGCAGTACCCTTCCTTATCAAGATATTCAGAGCTTACCCGATGTCGGGTTGACAACCTGTGTCTTCGGGAGATGCCATGATTGCTAATGAAGAAAAGAAACAACGAGTCTTGGCCGTTGACGACAACGCCTATACTTTGCGGCTAGTCGAATATACGTTGCGCGAGGCTGAATTTGATGTAATGACCGCCATATCCGGGGAGGATGCCCTGAACCAGATTTCGACGCATGGGCTGCCCGACCTGGCGATTGTTGACCTGCATATGCCAGGGATGAGCGGTTTTGAGTTTTGTCACCGGGTCCATCAATATAGCGACTTACCGGTGATCATGTTGACGGCCGTGAACCACGAAGCAACCGTTGTAGAAGGATTAGAAACGCACGCGGAAGATTATATCGTCAAGCCGTTTAGCCCTGGCGAACTGGTCGCCCGCACCAGGCGCGTCCTCAAGCGCATGGGCGAACTGGCCTATGAACTGGAGCCGCAAACCCAGGTGGATGACCGCCTGCTGATTGATTTTCCACAACGGACGGCGATTGTGGAGGGCAAGCCGGTGAGTCTGACGCCGACGGAGACGAAGTTGCTTTATATTCTGATGCGAAAGGCGGGGCAAACTGTACCGACAGAGTTTATCCTCCGCCGTCTGTGGCCGGCCGAACCGGTGTTTGAAGACCGCCTCCATGTCCATCTCCACCGTCTGCGCCGCAAGATCGAAGGCAAGAAAAGCAAAACCCGCCGTCGCTACATCTATTCCGAGCGCGGCTCCGGCTATAGCTTCCACCTGAGTGAGCAGATTGCGGCGAATGGGAGTGATGGAGATTAGAGATTGGAGACTAGGAGACTGAGAGACTAGGAGATTGGTATATCACTGTATTGGTCTAGTCTAGTGATATACACCAATATACCAATAAACCACTTGCCGCTTGCTGCCTGGGAATTAATTCCCAGGCTGATACAGGAAGTACGCTAAAGCGCACTGTTGGTCTGCAAGTCGAAAAGTGCTTATATTACCGATTAGCGATTACTGATCACTGCTTATTGCCCACTGACTACTATCCACTCATGCCCGTTACGCTCCAATATGTCCGAGCGGCGTTGCAACTGTCTGAGTTTGACGGAACGGCCGCGCAACAGATGATGATGCCCCAGGCGCGGGTCAATATGCGGCCGCCGGAGCGCCTCGGTGAGCCGCGGCTCGGTGGGGTGTTGGTACTGCTCTTTGGACGGGATGGGGAGTTGTGCCTGGTGCTAACCCGTCGCCGTGACGATCTTCCCTCTCATGCCGGACAGGTGTCGTTCCCTGGCGGCCGTCACGAACCGCCGGAAACGCTGCAAACCACCGCCCTGCGCGAAACGTATGAAGAAATCGGCATCCCCCCGGAAAAGATTCAAATCCTCGGCGAACTCTCTCCGCTTTACATTCTCCCCTCTGATTTTCAAGTCCAGCCTTTTGTGGGTTATTATGCCAATGGGGAACGGCCGCGCTTCCAGGCCGACCCTGGCGAAGTGGCGGAGATCATCGAAGCCCCGCTGCGCCACCTGCTCGATCCGGCGACTCGTGTGGAGGAGGAGTGGGAGCTGCGTGGCTATCCGGTATCCGTCCCCTTTTTTCAGGTAGATCATCACAAAGTGTGGGGGGCAACAGCCATGATGCTCAGCGAGTTCCTTGAGCGTCTACGTCATGTGTATACTTTAACCACTGATTGATACGGATTGAACAGATTTTCACGGATTTTCCGCTTAGTACAGTGATCCAAAATTTATCGGCTTGCCCGTCATTCCGAGCGGAGCGAGGAATCCCTTGCGATTGCGTGGACCAGTGAATTGCTGGGGATTCCTCGCTCCGAAGACTCCGCTCGGAATGACAGGTGGATCACTACTGAAACAGTGTGCTTAGTATCCATGGTTAAACTAAAAGAGAATTTTACGTCCCGCAAAGACGGCCGCAATCAACAGAGCGAAAAGTCCCGCTGTGAGCCAGATTGACGGCCGCCAGAAAAAGACTACCGGCAATCCTAAACCAATCGCCAACGCCATGATGTGGGCCGCCCTTTCATAATGGTAACGAGCCAGGAGCAGCCCAATCAGGCACAGTCCGATGACCAGGATGAATGAGAGGTAAGGCCGGTGGGGAAAAAATGCCCAAACAAGCGCGGCCGTCACCAGCAAATAAATCAGATGAAATCGCCAGATAGCGGGGACAGGCTCGAATGGGGGTTCCATATTGAAGCAGTATATTGGTCTATTGGTGTATTAGACCAATACACCAATAGACCAATCTCTAATCTCCTAATCTCCCACTCTCCTCTTAAACAATATACGGCGTACTCGCCCCCGTCTTGACCATTCCTTCGGGGTCGAGGGCGACGTTGATACAGGCGGGACGGCCGCTGCTGAAGGCTCGTTCTAATGCCGGGCCGATCTCCTCTGGTTGTTCGACAAATTCCCCATAACCGCCCAATGCCTCGACCACCTTTTCATAGCGTGTGGGAGCCAACGAAGTCGCCACGGCCCGTTCACGGCCGACCATCATCACCTGTGGCCCGCGAATTTGTCCCCAACCGGCGTCATTGCCGACGATGCTGACGATAGGCAGGTTGAAGCGGACGGCCGTGTCGAACTCGAAGCCATTCAAGCCAAAGGAGCCATCGCCGTTGATGATCAATACTCGTTTGTCGGGATAGAGATGTTGGGCGGCGATGGCAAAGGGCGCACCAACGCCCAAACAGCCGAGAGGGCCGGGATCAAGCCATTGTCCAGGGCGAGTGATGTTCAATACTTTGGCACAGGCGCTGACAATATCGCCGCCGTCCCCCACGACGATTGTGTTTTCATCAATGAAGTCGTTGACCGCCGCGGCAAAGCGAAAATGGTTGACCGGCACATCATCCAGCGCTTCCCACTCCTTTTGCTTCGCGCTCTTTTTTGCTTCGGCGGCCGACAACTCCTCCAGCCAACCATCAAAGCGAATCCCTTGCAATCCCTCGGCCAACGCTTCCAGTACCAGCCGCGAATCGGCGACCATAGCCACATCGGCCGTGCGGTTGTGGTTGAGTTCGCCGGGGTCGTTTTCGATTTGGATCAGCTTGCCGTCGGGGTTCCACCCATCGCGGCCGTATTTCAAGCGGAAGTCGAGCGGCGTACCGATCAGCAAGACCACATCCGCCTGGCGCAAGGCGGCTGAGCGCGACGCCTTCAGGCAGTGGGGATGGTCCATCGACAATGTCCCTCGTCCTGCGCCGTTGGTATAAACGGGGATGGCCGTCTGTTCAGTCAATGCTTGCAACGCTTCATGCGCCTGGTCCCAATAGACCTGCGTCCCGGCGATCAACACCGGCTTTTCCGCCTCTCGCAGCAGTTCAAACATCCGCTGCACATCCCCCACCTCCGGCGCGATAGGCTCAACGGTCACTCGTTCCGGCATTTGTTGCGGGGCATCAACGGCGTTGAACAGTATATCGAAGGGGAGTTCGACAAAGACGGGGCCAGGACGGCCGCTGAGTGCCAGATGAAACGCCTCAAACAGTCGTTCGGGGATCTCCTCGGTGTGCTCGATGGTGAAGCTGGCTTTGGTGAAGGTCTGGAACATCTCCACCTGTGGTACTTCTTGCAAAGCCCCCATCCCCTTTGTCTTCAGCGGCGCGGCCCCGCCGAGCAAGAGCATCGGGCTACGCGCTTGGTAGGCGTTGGCAACACCCGTCACCGCATCCGTCACCCCTGGCCCGGCGGTGACAACGGCGACACCGATGTTGCGCGTCAGGCGGGCGTGGGCGTCGGCGGCGTGGGCGGCCGCTTGCTCGTGGCGAAAGTCGAGGATGGTGATGTCGTGGTTGAGACAACCATCATAGATCGGCGCGATATGCCCGCCGCAGAGCGTATAGATTGTCTTTACCCCTTGCCTCGCTAACGCCTGCGCTACTAGTTCTCCACCATGTGCATATTCCATAAGGTTCACCTCCACCACTTTTTCAAGACTCGTAACGCGGGTTGGTAGGAGATTAACAATTAAAAGGGCATTTTCCGTTTGTAGGGGCAACCCTTGTGGTTGCCCATCTCTGGGCAGGCACAAGACCTGCCCCTACAAACAAAATGTCGATTATTTTGTAAATCTTCTAGCAACCCGCGCTACAGTTGCTTACTCTCATAACCTATATTTACACTCCACACTTCCCACACTTCTACCTGTTATACTTGGAATATTACTTAAAATGTGGTTGTTATCATAACCTCAAGTTATAATAATCGTTTAGTCCTATCCATGACCAGTATCAAAACAGCCATTTCGTTGGAAGAATCACTGTTCCAGCGTGCCGATCAACTTGCTGCTGAACTAAATATCTCTCGAAGTCGGCTCATCACGCTTGCCCTGGAAGAATTCTTGCAGCAATATGATAATGCAAGGCTGTTAGAATCTATAAATAGTGTCTATAGTACTCCACCGACCGAGGAAGAACAGTTAATCCTTCAGGGTATGCGCCAAAAGCAGTATGAGCTGCTGATCAATGAACCCTGGTAATCAATCGAGAGAATTTCAATCTCCGTAAAGTTTCAGGAACTTCTGCTCGGCGGTGATGGTACCGAGGAGGATCAGCTTTGCTCCGGCGGGTAGGCGCACATCGGGGGCGGGGTTGACGATCAGGCCAGCGGCCGTTTCCACCGCAATAATCGTACATCCCGTATCGCGGCGCACGGCCGCTTCCGCGATAGTTTTACCGGCCAGTTTATCGGGAACGATATACTCAAAAATATCCAACCCTTCGGAAACCATCAGCACATTGCTGCGGTTCAACAAGTTGAGGATCGCATTCGCCCCCATGGAGGCATAGGAGATCACAAAGTCCGCTCCGGCGCGATGGAGCGTGGCCACATTGCGCTCCAGCGTAGCGCGGCTGATGATCTGGATGGTGGGACGCAGGCGGCGACAGTAGATGGTCAGATAGATATTGGTATCGTCATCATGGGTGGTGACGACCACGCTGGAAGCTTTCATGATCCCCGCTTGCTCCAGTATTTCCAACTCGGCCGCGTCCCCGAGGATGTACTTTTGTGGATCGCGAATACGCCCTGGCTGCTTTTCGATAATACGGTAGTCTAATCCTCGTTCCAACAACGCCTTGCCGGTTGCTCGCCCGACACGGCCGCCGCCGATGATCACCACTGGCTGTTCGTCCACCTGCTGCTCGTGAAAGAACTCATTGTAACGCGCAACCTCGCTGGGCAGACCGGCCAATACCAACACGGTCCCGCTGTGGATCTGCGTTTCCGGCCGGGCAAGGTGGAAGTTGCCGTGCTCCCAGGTCCCCAAAACATTGACGCCCGTCTGCTCGCGGATTTGGCTTTCGCGCAGCGTTTTACCGACGAGAGACGAGTTGCCGACAATGGCTTCGGCAATGATCAGTTGATCAAATTGCTCGATGACGTGGGCTAGGGAGTCGTTGCCCGATACCCGCCGCGCCAACGCCTGGCCCATCATCTCCCCTAGCTGAAGTACATGGTTACTCCCAGCCAGTTGCAAAATGTCCACCGAGGCCGGGGAGTTAGCTGTGGTAACGATAGGCACATGAGGAGCGATTTCACGCACGGTGAAGGCCACGTTCGTGTTCACTTGATCATTGATCGTGGTCGCTACAAGTAGCGCATTTTCAGCGTGGACTCGCTGGTATGTAATCGGTCGGTCCAGGTCGCCAACAACCACTCTATAGCCCGAATCGTGTAGATTGAGCGCCTGGTTGAGATCGGACACAAGGAGGACATAACGATAATGGTACTGGTTGAGCTTCTCGATCAGATTAGAAGTGACCGGGTCTAACGCGGTTAGGATGACGTGATCGTTCGTGGTTGCGGGGAGTTCACTGGGGGCGCGAGCGGCCGCCTGTGCCTTTGTCCAGGGAATGTAGAAGAACTCCATGAAAGTGAAGGGCAACAAGACCAAAAAAAGCACAATGCCACTCATCAATACGACGTTGGAGAAAATGCGGCCGAGGTCGGAGTTGAACGTGATGTCGCCAAAGCCGAGCGTAGACATCACCGTCAGCGTCCAATAAAAGCCAGTGATCCAGCTATGCTCCGTTTGCCCTTCCCGCGCCATGATGAGATGAAACAGCACGCTATAAATGGTGATCAGCACGGCCAGCACAAACAGAAAGCGCAGCAGGCTGAGCATATTCATCCGGCTGGGGCGGTGGCGCAGGAAGTAATAGAGCTGGGTGGGCAGAAACTTCATCGCTGGAAACCCTCGTACGGCCGCGGTGCATTCTCATGCTCTGGCACTTCCCAGGTCTTGCGCCAGAGCGAACCGGCTCCGTCAATGCGAATGGACTCGCCGCTGATGAAAGCGGCCGCCGGAGAGAGCAAAAAGACGATGGCCGCCGCCACCTCGCTCTCCGTCCCCATCCGCTTCATTGGTATGTCGCGGATGTTCTGTTCGATGATCGGCCGTACCGCTTCCGGGTAGTGGTCTAGCCCACTGGAGGCGATCAGCCCCGGCGCGACGGCGTTGACGCGCACCCCTGCCCGCGCCCATTCGACAGCCAACGTCTTAGTCAGCGTTTCGATTCCGGCGCGGGCAGCGGCCGAGTGCGCCATCCCTGGAAAGCCGCGCCACATCTCGATCAGCATGTTGACAATCGCCCCGCCGTTGGCTTCCATCGTGCGCTTGAACGCCTCGCGGCACATCAGAAAGGTGCTGGTCAGATTGGTTTCGACCACCGCCTGCCAGCCTTTGAGCGAAATCTGCTCCGCCGGGCTGATGAACTGGCCGCCAGCGTTGTTGACCAGCCCATGAACCGCCCCATGTTCAGCGAGGACTTGGTCAAACAAGGCGACAATTTGCGCTTCATCGCGGACATTGCAGACAACGGCCGAGGCACGGCCGCCCCCCTCCTCGATCTCGTCGCGCACACGCTCCAGGTTCGCCAGCTTGCGCGAGGCCAGCACGACGTGGGCGCCGAGCGAGGCCAGTTCGTGGGCGGTGGCGCGGCCGATGCCCGTCCCGCCTCCGGTCACGATAATCACTTGATCAGCGAAGAGGTCCGGCCGGAAGATAGATTGATAGCGCATGAAATCCTGTTCCTAATAGCTAGATCGGCAATAATAAAGATTCTACCCGCATCGGCCCGTGGCGAAAAATCGCCGGGCGACCAGGCCATCGGCCGCCACCATAATGGCAGTTAGCGTGGTATTCAATGATTGTTAACCGAAGCGCCACTTTAGGCAAGAACATTATCCATGTCTAATCCATATCCACAGTCCACAGCCACAGCCCACATCCATAGTGCGGGTTTACAAAAGGACAGATTTGTTGATAATAGGCAACAGTGGAGAAGGCAACCCATCCTTAAATCTGGGTGTCTGCGTCTCTGGGAGTACAACAGCGACAAGGCACCTGACACATTAGAAGTAGAGGCAAAATGAAGAGATACCTTGTTAAACTTTTTTCGCTCGTTGTCCTGTTGGCGGCCGTGTTGACAGCCTGTGAGTTTAGCGCCAGCACGGCCAACATTGACAGTGCGACGCTGGCCAGAGATGAGACCGGCACGCAACCGACAACGCTCTTTGCCCAGGATGAGATATTTTATCTGGTGGTTGAACTGGCCAACGCGCCAGATAGCACGACGGTCAGAACAGTCTGGTATGCTGTGGATGTAGGGGATGTGGCCCCGCCGAACACGCTCATTGATGAAGCGGAGTTAGAGAGTGGCTCCGGCACGCTCTACTTTAATCTCGCGCCCGCATCGGTGTGGGCGGTGGGAGATTATAGTGTGGAGATCTATATCAATGACGAATTGGACCAGACATTGACGTTTTCGGTGCAGTAAGGCAGCTAAGTAGCTGCTGTATTACCAGGTATGTGGCAAAACGGACTCGTTAAGTGGCTGTTGCGTTCGCCGTTGCATGGGTTTATCAGCGGCAATATCGCGCTGGTTCAGTATCACGGCCGTCGTAGCAACAAACCCTATGCTGTTCCGGTCAGCTACATACGCTTTTACGATGAAGAAGGAGAGGAGCGTAGCCATATCGCCATTGTCAGCTTCCGCCAGCGTACCTGGTGGCGCAATTTGCGTGACGGCCGTCCTTTCACCGTGCGCTTGCGCGGCCGTGACCTCCCGGCGACGGCCGAGATCATCGAAGATGAGCAAGCAGTGCTGGCGGCCTTGCCGGAGTTTCTGCAGGCAGCCCCTCAATATGCCGAGTATATGTATATCAGTAAGGATGAAGAGGGGCAGTTCAAGGCGGATGAGTTGCAGGCAGCGGCCGCCAAGCGGGTCCTGATCTACGTTAATCTACCTGAAGACAACAACGGATAGGGAAATAGACGGAGGCTCATCTCGAACATCTGTTGTTTTCTCTATCCGCTGTTGTAATCACGGCAACTATTTTCCTGACAGGCTGTGTTATAATCGGTTGTATAAGCCTCGGTGACAGCTTATTTTCCACTTTGCTGTCATCCTGGTGAATGGATGGCATTGAACCCGCACGGAGGGTTACATCATCATGTCCGCCTTTGGTGAGATTTCCCTGGCCGATCTCGGCCGCCATTGTGCGGCGGAGACAGACAAATATTATAACCAGCAGCCGCACGATCCGCGTTATTGCTTCGAGTTATTTCGCCGCGCCATTTGCGAAAGTAATGAACAGGCGTGGGAGCGGATCTATAGGGTCTATCATTCGCTGGTCACGCGCTGGGTGCGGCGCCATCCCTCCTTCTTTGCGCTTGAAGAAGAGGAGCAATACTTTGTCAACCGCGCTTTTGAGAAGATGTGGGCGGCCGTCACGCCAGAGAAGTGGTCGAACTTTCACGATCTAAGTGCCTTGTTGCGCTATCTGCAACTGTGTGTCAATGGGGTGATGGTGGATTTCGGCCGCCAAAAGGAACTGGCGAAGGAGTTGGCACAGCTAGAGGTTGTGGAGGCGGGGGCAGAACCGGTCGCTTTGGAATCGGTCGTGGAGCGGCGGTTGATGGCGGCCGAAATGCGCCGCGCCATTTGGGATAGGGTCAGTGAGCAGTTGAAGGATGAGCAGGAGCGACAGGTCATCTATGCTATGTTTATCCTTGCCCTGAAGCCGCGCGAAATCGCCTCCCAATTCCCGCAACTATTTAACGGAGCAAACGAAGTCTACCGTGTTAAGGAGAACGTGATCAACCGGTTACGGCGGAGCGTGGAGTTGGCGGCGTTGCTGGACGGGTAGTGGACAGTTATCAGTAAACGGTAATCAGTCTGCTACTCTCCACTCCGTACTCCCCACTCACTCGGCTATAGCGAAATTTTAGCGGAAGCGTCGTTTATAGAGACAAGGGAGAGCGAAAGAGGAAAAGGACGACGAACAACATGGACGACGCAAAGATGGAACGTGAATTAACGGCGGCGCTGTATCGCCTGGATTGCCCGGATGGGACGGAGTTGGGGGAATTTCACCTCAATTTTTTGGCCGCACCGCGGCGCAGGGCCATTGCCCAACATCTGGAAGTCTGCCCCCACTGCGCCCAGGAGTTGGCGCAATTGCAGTCCTTCCTGGCTGAGCTAGCCCCCGATTTAGGTCAGGGGGCGTATAAGCCCTTACGGATTTGGGTGGCGCGGTTGGTGTCGCAGCTTTCGGCTGGCAACGGCGGTAATAGTTGGCAGCCCGCTTTTGCCGTTCGCGGCGGCGACTATCCGCCACTGGTTTATGAGGCCGGTGATGCCCAAGTCGTCGTTGAAGTGCAGAATGATTCATCCCCAGGCCACAAATTGTTGGTCGGCCTGGTGCTGGGGGTGGAACCGGAGGGCTTGATTGCCGACTTATGGCGTGGTGAGGAAATGATCCAGCGGGTCGAAGTGGACGAGCTTGGCAACTTTATCCTCAACAACATCGCGCCGGGTCGTTATGAGTTAGTGGTTCGAAGTAGTGAGTTGGAAATCCACATCCCTTCATTGGACGTATAGGCTGGACGTATAAACTGGGCGTATAAATGGAAGCGGCCGAACGGGTTGCACCTCTTTTTTCCTTACCGGACGAAGCGGACCAACGTCGCTTTTTGCGCGATGTGGTTCGCGATGCTGTTCGCGATACTGTTCATGCGGCCGATGGCCTTAGCCTGGATGAATTGGCCGAAGCACTAAAAGACAAAGTCATTGAGCTACAACGGGCCGACATCCAAGCCGCCTTGCGAACAGCAGGCTTGATCCACTATCTGGCCGAGCTAACGGATAACAGTTGTTACCGCGCATTGGGTTTGCGTGCCGAAGCCCAGGCGCGGCTAATTGGTTTGGGGGAGATTAAGCAATCGCTGCCCCTGTATGATCAGGCAATCGCCCTCTATCGCGCTTTGGATGACGCGGAGGGGGAGGCGACTACCCAGGTGACGCGCATTTGGGCGCTGGCTTCGCTCGGCCGCTATGAGGAAGCGTTGCAAGCGGGCCATTGGGCGGGGAATGTGCTGGGGCAGCGCGGCCGTTGGCGTATCCAGGCGGTATTGCATAACAATCTGGCGGCCGTATATGGCCGCATGGGACAGGACCAACAATCGTTAGCGATGTTGGAGCGGGCGCGAGCGGCTTACCGGCAGCTAGGCGCAGAAGGAGAACCTCACCTCTCACATACCGAATTGAACCGCTCGATTCTCCTTCGCGATCTGGGGCGCTACCAGGAAGCGATTGATGTTTCCACTTTGGCGCTGGACATTGCCGAACGGTATGGGCAAACGGCGATGGTCGCCCGCATCCAACAAAACCAGGGGATCAACTACTTCGTGCTGGGACGCTATAACGAAGCCCTACAACTGCTCCACCAGGCACGGGATACCTTTTCGGCCGACGGCCGTTTGCGAGATGCGATCCTCGTCGAACTGTTCATCAGCGATTGCCTGTTGCAACTACGCCGCTTCCCGGAAGTGTTGGAAAAGTCGCGGCAGGCGCGGGAGCTGTTTGCGGAGCGTGGAACGCGCTTTGAGGTGGCGCAATCCTGGCTCAACGAGGCGATGGCCGATGTGGGGCTGGAGCAGTGGGCGGAAGCGCAAATGGCACTAGACCAAGCCCGCCAGTTGTTCGAGGAGGAGGGGAATACCTCCTGGATCGCCTTGACCGATCTGAAGCGGGCGACCTTTTTCCTGCAACAACAAGCGTATGACCGTGCCTATACCACAGCCCAGACATGCGCCGAGGATTTTGAGCGCCATAACCTGCCGCTGGCGGCCGCCCAAGCGCAATTGGTAGCGGGACAGGCAGCGGCCGCGCTGGATAGGGCGGATGAAGCGCGGCGCCTTGCCGAGCAAGTTCTGGCCTTTGGTGAACAGGCCAATAGCCCCTTTTTGGCTTACCAGGGGCATTTGTTGTTGGGCCAGTTGGCGCGGGCAGATGATGAACCAGGGCTGGCATTACCCGCTTACGATGCCGCGATCCGCGAATTGGAGCGTCTACAGGGACGCTTGATGGTCGAATACCGGCCGAATTTCGTCGCTGACAAACAGACGGCTTATGGGGATGCGCTGCTGGTCTCGCTGGAACTCGGCCGCCCGGAACAGGCGTTGGAGTATGCGGAACGAGCGCGGTCACGGGCGTTGCTTGACCTTTTGGCCCATCGTTTGAATTTGGGTTTGGAAGCGCGGTCGGCGGCCGATGCCCCGCTGGTCGAACAACTGTTGACGTTACGGGCTGAGCGCGACCGGCTCTACCGTCGCTGGGAGAGTGGCGAAGAGCGGCCAGCGGGCAGCGATGTATTGGCTGAGGGGGGCCGTGTGCAGGAGGATGTGCTGGCAATTGAAAAGCAGATCACCGCGCTGTGGCATGAGTTGCTGGTGCGCAATGCCGACTATGCGCGTGATGCCGTGTTGTGGCAGGTGCAAACGGAAAGCCCGCAACCATATCTGGACGAGCATACCGCCCTGGTCTCCTATTTCTTCGCCGGATATGGGTTGATCGTTTTTGTCATCACCGCCGACAGCATCCATTCTTACCACTTGCCGGTGACGGCGGGGCAAATTAGCGGCTGGCTGCAACGCTTTGGCCTCAATCTGCGCTCGGTCGCGCACAGCAAGCCGGGACAGCAAGAGGCGTTGGTGAAGAACGCGCAGTTGGTGTTGCACAAGCTCTATTCGCTGCTATTAGAACCGTTGGCCGCGGCAATCGAGCCGTTTGAGCATTTGATCATTGTGCCACATGGCCCGCTGCACTATTTGCCGTTTCATGCGTTGTATGACGGCCGTCATTACCTCCTCGAAGACCATACCGTTAGCTATCTACCGGGAGCCAGCTTCTTACGTCATAGCTCCGCGCCGGTACAGGCACAGGAGTGTGCTTTGATTGCCGGACATTCCTGGGACGGCCGCTTGCCCCAGGCCCTGGTCGAGGCGGAGCAGCTGGCAACGCTTTGGGAGGGAAAGCTGATTCTGGAGGATGAGGTGACGCATGAGGCGGTGCGAACGGCAGCGGCCGGTTGTCGCCTCGTCCACCTGGCGACACATGGTGATTTTCGGCCGGACAACCCCTTATTCTCCGGTTTGTGGCTGGCCGACGGCTGGTTGACGACGCTGGATGTGTTTGATCTGTCGTTGCAAGCGTCGTTGGTGACGTTGAGCGCGTGCCAGACGGGGCGCAGCGTGGTCGGTGGTGGCGATGAGTTGTTCGGGCTGATGCGGGCGTTCTTGCTGGCCGGAGCGCGGTCGTTGTTGCTCTCGCTGTGGCCGGTGGCGGATGAGACGACGGCCGATTTGATGGCGACATTTTACGGCGGCCTGGCGAATGGTGAAGAGAAGGGAAAGGCGCTACAGGAAGCACAATTGGCGTTTATTCGCGGAGAAGGGTTTGGCCGTCACCCCTACTTTTGGGCGCCGTTTTACTTGGTTGGGCACGCCGGTCACCTTTAATGCAGCACAATTTGCGAAATCGTGGCTTCAAATGAGCGATACTCCAAATCGCTCTATACATGGCGGAAAAAGTGCAAGTTTATCGTTCATCCCGTTAGAATCTTGACCGGATTGGAACTGTCCGTTGCCAAAAACCCGTAATAGTGTAGTGGGAGCCATTAGATAAGGAATCGTTTGCCATGTATACGGAAAATCAAAAGCGAAATAGTAATCGAAGACCCGTCCTGCTCATTCTCCTGCTCTCGCTCATCGCACTGCTGGTCGTGTTGGCGCGTTGCATAAACCAACGACTGGACTTGGAATTCCCCGATCCGGCAGAGGGTGATTGCTCCAATTGTATCCTCCAGGATGAACGAGAAGCGGAGTTGCCGGAGATCGAACTGGATGAGACTTTGACCTATGTGCCAAACCAACTAATCCTGACCGGCCTGGGCAGCGATTTGGAACTGGTGGTTCAGGAAGTCAACAATCGCGGTGTGCCGCTGGAACTGGTGATTGATGAAACACTGGAATACCTGCCGCGAGATGATAGCCAGCAACAACAATTGGATACATCGGCTACGGACATTACGGCCGCTCCCTCTGCCACCCAATTCAACCGTCTCCCTGATGTGCAACTAAACCTCTACCGGCTGGACCCCGAAAGCGGTGTTGAGCTTGGGGAAGCATTTAGCGTGTTGGCGGCAACGATCAGAGAACTGAACTCAGGCCAATTGCAGGGGCATGTATTTGCCGATCTCAACTATGTGACCCGCTTTTGGGTGACGGGTGCGCCTTGGGGGATTGATGGTGCGCCCTGGGGAATAGATGGGGCTCCGTGGGGGATTGATGGCGCACGATGGGGAATCAATGGTAAGCCCATCACCGACCCGAACGTACAGATTGCGGCCGATACCTATTGGAGGCAGTGGACATTTGGATCTGAGCAAGGCGTTGGCTTAATGGATTCCGATGGCGAGACACGCACGATCAGGGCGACCGGTCGCGGCGTGCGCGTGGTCGTTTTGGATACCTCGCCCTTTTCTGAGCCAGCTCAATACTCATTGACTGATTGGATGGCCCCACCGGCTTTATCCATAGCTGTTTCCCATCCGGTGACTCTGCCAACCTCGGACGCAACGTATGACCTCAGCGACCACGGCCTCTTTGTGGCCGGGTTGATTTATGCGGTTGCGCCGGAGAGCGAGATCCATCTGCTGCGCGTGCTGAATGACCAGGGCAAGGGCGATCTGCACAGTTTGTTGCGCGGCCTCAACAGCGCCATCGAAAAGCGGTTGACCGAGACCGGCTCGTTGCAGAACACGGTCTTTAATTTTAGCCTGACGATCAAGCCGGACGCGGCCGAAGGTGTTGAACCGCTGCCCCCGGAGGCTATTGCTGCCATCAAAGCCCTGACTGAAATAGCTGGCTATGCACCAGGGACGTTCCCTGTTCCGGCGTTGGATGTGCCGATGGAGATCATTCGCCAACAAGGTGGGGTGGTTGTTGCGGCTGGTGGCAATAACTCATATGATGATCCGCCATCCCAACCGGAACCAGCGGGTTTACCTGCCGCGTATCCGCAGGTGATTGGCGTGGAGGCGGGAAACCAGGCCGGGGAGCGCTCTTGCTATAGCAATCAGGCGGCCGTTGGCAATGGTGACCTCCGCGCACCGGGCGGCGACGGCGGCCCACCAGCCAATGAATCCACACCCACACCAGATGGGGAAACGGCCAATTGTATGCCGCGCCACTACACCTGTGACACGAGTTCGGCCGATTGTCCTTATGGAGTGATCTCAATGACGCTCAATGCCCATAAAGGCTTTGCTTACTGGGTGGGCAGTTCCTTTGCCACTCCCCTGGTCAGTGGCCTGGCCGCGTTGGAACTGCAATCCGGAACCCCTCCCGGCGATGTTGCGGCCGATGTCGCCCTGCAAAACGGCATCATTAACATCCCTGGTAGTTTAGAGTGAGGAGTGGGGAGTGGCGAGTGAAGGGCAGTACGCTTCACGTGCCACTCCCCACTTCCCACTCTCTACTCCTCTCTCGCCACTCTTTCGCTTTTAGCTCAACAGCCTGGATAAAGTCGGATTTACCGTTGGTATAGTTTGCTCGTTCATGGCGGAAGCGTTCGGCTAATCCTTGTTTGAGCTGGACATATTGCGCGGCCGTTTCCGGGTGGGCGATCAAATAGTCGCGGAAGTCGAGATGGCGTTCCACTTCCGGGTTGTCCGGTTCATAGACATGGACATGGTGGGTGCGGTCGCCCTCGGCGTTGCGCTTGGAGAAGAAGCGGCGGCCGGCGATGCCAAATTCCCCTTTCGGCGCATAACCAAGCCCGATCATCGCCTCATTCAACTCATCCACCTTGCTGATGTCGGGGACGGTGATCATGATGTCAATGATCGGCTTGGCTTCCAGACCAGGGACGGCCGTGCTGCCAACATGGTACATATCTAATAGTTGATCACCAAAGATGGGCAACAGCCGTTCCGCCTCTTGCCGGTACATCTCCGGCCAGGCTGGATCATAAGGGACAACAATAATAGTGACAGGGAGTTCTTCCATATTCATCTTAGGGCGTTGAGCAGGCGCTGTTTCCAGAACTGGCGCACCGTTGTTTGTCTCTGCCAGTAGATTATATATGATCATCCAATGAATTCCATTCCTACACTTCCAAAATCGTTTCAACAAACAATTATTGAGGTATGGGAAGAAGAGGGCAAGGCGTGGCTGGAGCGATTGCCAGCGGCCGTGGCTGAATTTGAGCAACGCTGGTCGCTGGTGGTTCACCCGCCTTTCCCCAATCTCTCCTATAACTATGTCGCTCCGGCGACGACGAATGACGGCCGTGAGGTGGTGCTGAAGCTAGGTGTGCCACGAGAGGAGATCGTCACCGAGATTGAGGCGTTAAGGCTATACGACGGCCGGGGTATGGTGCAATTGTTGGCTGCCGATACAGAGGAAGGGGTGTTGCTGCTCGAACGCCTGCGGCCGGGGAGGGAGATTGTTGAGCTTGATGATGAAACGGCGACGGAGATGGCGGCAGCGGTGATGCAACGGTTTTGGCGGCCGGTGCCGGAAAATCACTCCTTTCCTACAGTCGAGCGATGGGCGAAGGGGATGGAACGATTGCGGACCACGTTTGACGGCGGGACGGGGCCATTTCCGCAGCGGTTGGTGGCGACGGCCGAGGGTTTGTTTGCTGATCTGCTCCGTTCAATGGCCGAGCCGGTGTTGTTGCATGGGGATTTGCACCATTACAACATTTTGTCGGCCGAGCGCGAACCGTGGCTGGCGATTGATCCGAAAGGGGTCGTAGGTGAACCGGCCTATGAGCTTGGGGCGTGGCTACGGAATCCCGTCCCCCATGTTTTCTCCTGGTCGGACGCGCGACAAGTGACGGCACGGCGCGTTGACCAATTCGCCGACCTCTTGCAACTGGATCGACAGCGGATTATCGGCTGGGGCATTGCCCAGGCGGTGTTGTCGGCGTGGTGGAATTATGAGGATAACGGCCGAGGGTGGGAGCCGGTATTAGCTTGTGCGGAGTGGTTGTTGTTATTGACATGATGAGTGTCCTCATGTTAGCATTGCCGCAAAATGGAACGTCGCGAATACTTTATTTCGTTACCCGAAGATGTTGCGATTCGAGTTTCATACTCCAAGGATCACGGCCGAATATTAAGATTCGTGGCACAGCTTGAAGCATACATTGATGAAGTTTGGCAACCCATAACACGTTACGATAATGCCCATCACTTTGTGCATCGGGATGATTTGAAGCCTGATGGTACGCAGATTAAGACGCCGTCTATGGCTTTTGTCAACAACGAAGAAGCCTTAAACTATGCTATTCGGGATTTACGAGTGAATGCGCGATTCTATGTTGATAGGTATTTACAATGGCAGAACCAATAGAGGCAATAGATATTTCTGAAAAAGTCTTTGAACTCACAGAGCAGTTCAACCAGTACGTCTTTGAGCATCCTGAGATTCTTGATGATATCCCAGATAAGGCGATGTTAGTTTTTTTGGATGCCGATGACCCTGCGTTTAACGAAGCAAACATCAGACTTGCTGATTCCAGTCCAGGTCGAGCAAATAGCCTGCGTGTTTACATTAAAATGCAAAAGCATGTTCGTATGGTAGAGAGGATCGACTGGGAACCGGAAGTTCTCTTGTCGCCTCAGTGAGTAACTATTCATCAGAGGGAAAAGTGTGAGCCGAGTGATTCGCGCCCCGCGGGGGACAACGTTACATTGTAAGGGCTGGTTGCAAGAGGCGGCTTACCGCATGTTGCAGAATAATCTTGATCCGGAGGTGGCAGGCGACCCGGAGAATTTGATCGTCTATGGCGGCCGAGGCCGTGCTGCCCGCAACTGGGAAGCGTTCGACGCCATTCTCCGTTCGCTAGAGCAATTAGAAAACGACGAGACGCTGCTGGTACAGAGTGGCAAGCCGGTGGCGGTGTTTCGCACCCATGCCGACGCGCCGCGTGTGCTGATCGCCAATTCCAACATCGTCCCCCACTGGGCGACGCAGGAGAATTTTGACCGATGGGAAGCAGAAGGCTTGATCATGTATGGGCAGATGACGGCCGGAAGCTGGATCTACATCGGCACGCAGGGTATCTTGCAGGGGACGTTTGAGACGTTTGCCGCGGCCGCTAAACAAGCAGGCTGGCCTTCGCTGAGAGGGAAGTGGGTGCTGACGGCTGGGCTGGGCGAGATGGGTGGGGCGCAACCGCTGGCGATCACGATGAATGAGGGCGTTGGCCTGGTGGTGGAGATTGATGAGTGGCGGGCGCGGCGGCGGCTGGAACATCGCTATATTGATGAAGTCTCGGAAGAGCTGGAAGATGCGCTGGCGCGGGTGCGCTACTATGTGGAACAGGGAGAGCCGCGCTCAATTGGCCTGATCGCCAACGCGGCCGACATCTTCCCGCAATTGTTGGAACGGGGCATCATCCCCGACGTGATCACTGACCAGACCTCAGCCCATGATTATCTGGCCTATTTCCCCCACAACCTGAGTTTTGAGGAGGGGCAGCGGCTGCGGGAGCAAGACCCACAACAATTTGCGCGGCTGTCGGCGCAATCTATGGCGCGACAGTGCGCGGCGATGGTTGAGTTCCAGAAACGCGGCTCCATTGTCTTTGATTATGGCAATAATTTGCGCCAGCGGGCGTTTGATGAGGGGGTGACAGAGGCGTTTTCTTATCCGGGGTTTGTTCCGGCGTATGTACGGCCGCTATTTTGCGAAGGCAAGGGGCCGTTCCGTTGGGTTGCGCTCAGCGGCGACCCGGAGGACATTTACGCCACCGACCGCGCGATTTTGGAGCTGTTCCCCGATGATGCTCATCTTCATCGCTGGATCCCGATGGCCCAAGAGCGCGTCCACTTTCAGGGTTTACCGGCGCGGATTTGCTGGTTGGGGTATGGCGAACGGGCGCGGGCGGGGTTGAAGTTCAATGAAATGGTCGCCAGCGGGGAGGTGAAGGCACCGATTGTGATCGGCCGCGATCATCTCGACGCCGGTTCAGTTGCCAGCCCCAACCGCGAGACAGAGGGGATGTTGGATGGCTCGGATGCGATTGCCGACTGGCCGATCCTCAATGCGCTGGTCAACGCGGTCAGCGGGGCGACCTGGGTCAGCTACCATCACGGTGGCGGAGTGGGTATTGGCTATAGCCTCCATGCCGGGCAGGTGATTGTGGCTGATGGCACGCCGGAAGCGGCCGCGCGGTTAGAGCGGGTGTTGACTGTAGACCCTGGCATGGGGGTTGTTCGCCATGTGGACGCCGGTTATCAGCGGGCGATTGATGTGGCGCGGGAGCGGGGGGTAAAGATTCCGTTACTGGAAGAATAGTTACGCGGATGACGCGGATCAAACGCGGATTACGCGGATTCTGGCTTGGATAACGTGGGGATCGCGTAGAGGAACGGGGTTGTTGCCGCTTGGTAGCGACCCTGTTTTTGATCTAAAATGACGCCATATTGACACTATTCCAGAGGATAAGAGCTTACGCAGCTTAGAATTTTTCGATACGAATAACACGAATTTCACGAAAAGAATCGAGTAAAATTCGTGTTATTCGGACGCAAAGCATGTGTCCATTCGTGTCAAAATGCGTGAGTCCTATAGATGAAAGGTGATGAGATGGCGAGAATAAATATGGTGTCCTATGTTATACTGCTGACTGTTGGGCTGCTGATGTTAATTTTAGCAGCCTGCACGGCCGAATCGGAGCCGGAAGTGACGCTTGAGCCGATGACGGCCGTTGAAGAAACATCTGTCCCGGAACCAACAGTGACGAGCGAACCAACGGAGACGGCCGAGGAAATGCCCTCGCCTACCCCTGAGCCGCTTCCTCTCATGTCGCCCACCCCGGTCCCCCAACCAACGGCCGGGGAAGGTGAACAGTTGCCGGTGGTCGAGGAGCTTGCTTTTACGGTTAGCGAACAGTATGGCGGCGTTCCCCATGCGCTGGCCGTGGATGGCACGACGGTCTATGTGGGCTTTGGGCCACGACTGTTTGTGTTGGACGCCAGCGATAGCGCCAATCCGCAACTATTGGGGCAAAGCGAGCCGTTGCCCGACATCATTCGTGGCGTGGAAGTGGCGGATGGGTTGGCTTATCTGGCTGGCGGCCGTGGTGGGTTGATTGTGCTAGATGTGGCTGATCCGTTGAATCTGACAACGGTTAGCGAGGGGCCGAATTATGCTGGAGCCGACCAGCCATCGGCCGAAGCCGTTGATCTGGTCGGCGACACTGCCTACGTAACTGATTTTAACCGGATGGATGGCTCGACTGAACTTTTACGCTTTGACATCAGCGACCCCGCAGCCCCTGCCTTGATGGATACCCTCGAATTGGCAGCAGGTGAAAGCGCTGTCGTTGACGATGGCGTGATCATTGTTACCAGCACCGGCCGGTTGGAGCTTCGGGACGCGACCGAGCCAACGGCCGTTTTGAGTGAGATCGCCTTAGCCAGCGGTGCATTTGCCAGCCGGGTTGTTGTCCATGAAAACACGCTGATCGTGGCCGAGACGGGGGAAAGCAATGGCGTTGAGCGATTCGACATTAGCAATCCGGCGGAGCCGGTTGCGTTAGGAGAACTCGCCACGATGGAATTCTTTTTCATCAGTGGCAGCGCGACCGATGGGCAGACGCTATTTCTGGAGACGACTTTTGGTGAATTTGGGCATTGTGGTTCGGAGATTCACTCGATAGGTTTGAGTGGTGAGACACCACAACTGCTCAATAGAATTGACCCGGAAAATTGTATTACTGAGTTGGCGCTTGCAGGCCGTACCCTCTTTGTAGCTGGCCGCAGTGGCTTGCAACTGTATGACACCAGCGATCCGGCCAGCCTGACGCTAATCAGCCAGTTCAGAAACCCGGCCGGTTTTCATGGCGCGGAGAGCATCGCTGTACGTGATGGGCTCGGTTATGTTTTGGCCGGTGAAGGGCGTAGCTTCGATATTGCCACAATTCATCTCGATCAGCCTGATCAACTTGCTGGTGAGCGCGTGACGGTTGGCACAGAAACGCTGCTGGATTTATTCATCACCGGAGATACATTGGTGGCACAGGTGTGGATGGGTGGCCTGAACACGCTCGACATCGCTGAGCCGGCCACGCCGCAATTGCTGCATCAGGCGGTGCTGGGTGACCTGCTGACCGGCGATTATTCGGCGTTGGCGGTTGGTGATGGGGTGGTGTATACGGCCGTGATCAGCGACACACTCGTCGGTGCAGTGGGAGCGATTGATCTGAGCGACCCGGCCAACCCCACCCTGGCCGGTGTTGTGGAAACAGGCGAATCCGTGGTGATGAGTTTAGCCCTCGGCGATGGGATGCTATTTGCGCTAACGCAGGGGGAAGTGAGTGAAATACAGTACATTGATGTCAGCCAGCCGCTACAACCACAACCGAGCGGCACCGTGCGATTGCCAGAGGCGGCCGGTCGTCTGGAGATGGTGGGCGACACACTGTTTGCCATTTGCGATGGCTTCAACTGCCGTAACCTCTATAGCCTTGATGTGAGCGATGCCGGGAATTCCGTTCCGCCGCCCCTCGCGCAGTGGGAACTGCCGGTGGGGGCGATTGAGACAGAGAGCGATGGGGAAGCGTTCATCTATCTGATGGCGCAGGAGGATGGGATTTGGGTGCTGAATGCGGCCGATCCCGCCAACCCGTATCTGGCCGGTCGCTTCGATATCGCCAATAACTTTGCGCGATTGGAACTAGTTGGTGATACAATTTACGCGGCCGCCTTCGACGCGGGCCTGTATGAGATTCAGATCAATCCATAACAGGGTAGGGCGGATGAATGCGGACCTCTGCATCTCTGTGACTGCGTTAAATCTTTCTACATAAATCTCGAATCAGCATCCATAGCAACGCTATGGATGTGAACGGATGTTATAGCCAGGAAATCTGTGCAAATCCGTTCAATCCGTGTTATCCGTGGTTAATCATCGAACGAGGAGTTTTTTCAATGGCAGACGTAGATATTGCAGCGTTGAACCGTGAGGCGTGGAATGCGCAGGTGGAACAGGGGAATCGCTGGACGGTTCCGGTTAGCAGCGAAGAAGTGGCGGCCGCGCGGGAGGGGCGTTGGGGGGTCTTGCTGACCGAGTCCAAGTTTGTGCCGCGCGATTGGTTCCCGGCCGATTTGCGGGGAGTGAACATCCTTTGTCTCGCTTCCGGCGGAGGGCAGCAAGGGCCGATTTTGGCGGCCGCGGGCGCAACTGTCACCGTCTTCGACAACTCCCCCAGCCAGCTTGAGCGTGACCGTTTTGTGGCCGAACGCGACGGGCTGGAATTGACGACGATTCAGGGGGATATGCGCGACCTGTCGGTATTTGCCGATAACACATTTGATCTAATTTTTCATCCCGTCTCTAATATTTTTATTCCCAATGTACGGCCGGTGTGGAAGGAAGCGTATCGCGTGCTGAAGCCGGGAGGGGTCTTGCTTTCTGGGATCTTGAACCCAATCGAATACACGTTGGATCGCCATTTACAGGATGAAAAAGGGATTTATCAGATCAAGTATGCGCTGCCATATTCTGATCTGGAGAGCCTGACCGAAGCGGAGCGGCTCGCGCTCTATAGGGATGGGGCGACGGTTGAGTTTGGGCATACATTGGAAGATCAGATTGGCGGCCAGATTGACGCCGGGTTCGTGATCACCGGCTTTTATGAATCGCGCCGCGATGATGATCCCATTGCCAACTACATCCCCTCTTACATCGCGACCAGAGCGCTTAAACCTGCTTAGAGGAGAAAATCGCCGTACCGTGATTCGCGCCTGATCTCCCCTCTAGGCAACATTAATCAAATATTAGTCAGCATGATCGGCCAATGGTATAATGTCGGCTGAGAAAGGCTGACAAATGAGTTGGCCGAGGTCATCCACATTTTTCCAGGAGAAGAAGACTATGAAACGGAGACTCTTTTTCGGATCGCTTGCACTCTGTGTGCTGGCGTTGCTGCTGGTTGCCTGCGCGCCGCAGACAGTAGAGGTGACACGCATCATCGAACAACCTGTCGAACAGGTGGTGGAGGTGACGCGCGTTGTCGAAGTGGAAGGGGAGCAAGTGGAGGTGACGCGCGTTGTTGAAGTGGAAGGGGAACAGGTTGAAGTAGCCGTGACCCCCACGCCTATCGGCGGCGAACTGATCCTCTATGCCTGTCTCTTTGATCCCGACAAGCTGGAAGTGATCTTCCAGACGTTCCAGCAGCAGTATGGGGTGGATGTGACCTGCCTGGATATGAGTAGTGGCGAGGCGTTGGAGCGTATTCGCGCCGAGAGCGAAAACCCACAGGGGGATGTGCTGTTTGGCACGACCAACCTATCGCATGTGAATCTGGCGGCCGATGACCTGACCGAACCGTACCAGGGTGCGGGCTGGAATGCCTTGCCCGATGGCCCGCTGAAGGACTCGGAAGGGTATTGGACCGGCTTCTATTATGGGGTGATCGGCTTTGCTTGTAGCCCCGACCGGCTGGCTGAGCTAGGGGCGGAGTGTCCTTCCTCCTGGCAAGACTTGCTTGATCCGGTGTTTGAGGGCGAGGTTGTCATCGCCAGCCCGGCCGCGTCCGGTACATCCTATACGGTGCTCAGCGGTCTGGCGCAACTCTATGGTGTGGACGAGGCTTTTGAATATTGGCATCAATTGGACGCCAACATCGCCCAATACACCGAATCGGGTAGCGCACCCGGTGGTCTGGCGGCCCAAGGTGAGTACGCCATCGGCATCTCCTTCGTCCACGACATCCAGGTGCAGCAAGACCAGGGCTTGCCGGTGGAGATCGGCTTCCCCGAAGAAGGCTCGCCGTATGAAATCGGCGGTATCTCGATCATTCGTGGAGCGAGAAACGCCGACGCCGCCCGCGCCTGGGTGGATTACGTATTCAGCCCCGCCTTCCAGCGCTATCACAATGACGTCGCCCATCGCATCCCGGTGATCGAGGGCGTCCAACTGGCGGAAGGGACGGTTGCCCTGGAAGACGTAACCCTGATTGATGGGTATGATCCGACTGCCTGGGCGGCCGAACGCGACGGGCTGATCGAGCGCTGGCAAGAGGAGATCGGTTCGCAACGTTAATCAGTAAGCTGTAAGCAGTAATCGGTAAGCGGTGGGTGAGCGGAATTGCAAACTCCCTACTGATTACCGATTACTGCTCACCGTTTACCGCTTACCCTTATATGAGTGATAGCGTTCTAACCCCCGTCCAACAAGCTACCTCCACTTCCTCACAACGGCGGCGAATCTCTTTTGCCGTCTTTATTTTGCTTGAGTTGCTGCTGCTGGCCTATATCGGCACGCGGCTGATCCAGTTCCAGTATGTGGAGAGGGAAGTACAGGCGATTAGCGGCGAAGTGGAGCGGGTTGTCTTGCAGCGGGAGATGATTGGCGACCCATTGCTGTTTGGGTTGATCGCCCTGGCAATGGCCTTGCCGTTTGCCTCGCGCCGCTTGCGCCGCGAGCCGGTGTTGCTGGTTGCGTTGCAAGTGGCTGTTGTCAGCCTGCTGGTCTTTGCCTTGTGGCCGCTGGCCCAGGTCTTTAGCCAGAGCTTCCGCGCCAGCCGTGACGCCGCCGCTCTCTCGTTGGTGCAATTTGAGCGGGTGTTGGCGCAACCAATGGTCGGCCGCGCCACCAGCAATACGATGATCATCGGCGTGATCTCGGCCGTGCTTTCCACCGTCATCGGCACGGTTGTGGCCTATATCATCACCCTGACCGATATACCTTTCAGACGGTTGTTGCGCGTGGTGACGATCATCCCCGTCCTCTCGCCCCCCTTCGCAGTCAGTTTTGCGTTCATTATGCTTTTCGGCCGTCGTGGGCTGATCACCTATGACCTGCTGGGCATCACCGACTACAACATCTATGGGCCACATGGCATCGTGTTGGTGCAGTTGATCAGCGATATACCGCTGGTGATTTTGATTTTATCGGCCGTCTTCGCCTCGATCAGTCGCGATCTGGAAGAAGCGGCCGAAGATTTGGGCGGCCATCCCTTCTATATCTTACGCACGATCACCTTTCCGCTGGTGACACCGGCGATTTTGACGGCCGCGCTACTCAGTTTCATCTCCTCCATCTCCGACTTCGGCAACCCGATGCTGATCGGCGGCGGCTTCCAGGTGTTGGCGACGCAAGCCTACATCCAGATGATCGAACTGTTCGATCTGCAATTGGGGGCCGCGCTCTCCTTTATTTTGCTCATCCCGGCGTTGCTGGCCTTCTTGTTGCAACATTGGATCAGCAATCGCCGTTCCTATATCACCGTCACCGGCCGCGCCCGCACCGGCACGGAGCATGTGCGCCAACTGCCCCCTTTACTGAAGCTGCCCCTCTTTGGCATCACCTTCTTTCTGGCGGCGTTTAATGTCTTGCTCTATGGCTCCATCGTCGTTGGCGCGTTTGTCAATACCTGGGGCTTTGACTTTACGCCGACACTGCGCCATCTGAACGGACTGGTCAACACCTTGCCGATGTTGCGAAATTCGCTCATTGTCTCTGTAGGGGCCGGTGTGCTGGGTGGGATTGCAGGGGTGTGGATCGCCTGGTTGGTGGCGCGGCGGCAAGTCCCCGGCCGTCGCGAACTCGATTTCGCCGCCACCCTGATGTATGCCATTCCGGGGACGGTCGTGGGCATCGGCTATATTATCGCCTTCAACGCCGCCCCTTACTTCTGGACGGGGACGTTCTTTATCATCATCGTCGCCTTCGCTTTTCGCCGTTTGCCGGTTGGCCTACGCACCAGTGTAGCGGCGCAAAAGCAAATTGACCCGACGTTGGAGGAAGCCTCGCTCGATTTGGGCGCGTCGCGCTTGCGGACGCTGACGCAGATCACCTTTCCCCTGCTGAACCGCGCTTTCTTTGCCGGGGTGATCTATATCTTCATCCATTCGATGACTGACCTGAGCGCGGCCGTGTTTCTCAACGCTGGACGGACGCAACTGTTTACGGTGCGGATGTTCCGCGTGATGATCACCGGCACGCCCAGCCAGGCGGCCGCCTTCGCCTTGTTGCTGATTGTGATCATCTTGCTCTCGTTGGCCTTGCTGAATAAATTGACGGGCAAGAGCTTCATTGATCTGTTCCGAATATCGTGATTAAGGTTTTTTTTGACACGAATTTCACGAATGGGCGATGTATTTTCGTGTCATTCGTGAAATTCGTGTCAGAAAACAATTGATACAGTAATGAGTGAATCGCCAAACGCTAAAACGCCCATACTCTCTACGGCTTCCATTGCTCTCGACCATCTGAGCAAACATTTCGGTCCTGTGCGGGCGGTGGATGATGTGTCGCTGACGGTCAAAGCGGGAGAGTTGCTGTGCTTGCTGGGGCCGAGCGGCTGTGGCAAGACGACCACGCTGCGGATGATCGCCGGTTTTGAGGAGCCGACCAGCGGCCGTATCTTCATTGGCGATGATGATGTGACGTCCATTCCGCCCTATGCGCGGCCGACAGCGATGGTCTTTCAGAGCTACGCCCTCTTTCCGCACATGACGATCTTCAACAACATCGCCTATGGCTTGCGGGCGCGGCGCGTGGCAAAGGGGGAGATTGAACGACGGGTGGCGGAAGTGGTTTCACTCATGGAACTGGAGGGGCAGGAGCATAAGGCCCCCCCGCAACTCTCCGGTGGGCAACAGCAGCGGGTGGCGTTGGCGCGGGCGTTGGTCATTCGGCCGAAGGTGCTGCTCTTTGATGAGCCCCTCTCCAATCTCGACGCCCAGTTACGGGTGCGAATGCGTAGTGAAATCCGCGCTATCCAGCGGCGGTTGGGTATCACCAGCGTCTATGTCACCCACGATCAGGAAGAGGCGTTTAGCATTGCCGACCAGGTGGCGATCATGAATCTGGGCAAGGTGGTGCAATTGGGGACGCCGCGCGAACTGTATTGGGAGCCAGCCGACCGCTTTGTGGCTGGATTTGTCGGGCAATCGAATGTGCTACCGGCGGAGTTGGTTTCCGCCAATGGGGATGGGGCGGTGGTGCGCGTTTTTGACCAGACAATCCGCAGCCGTCGGCCGCCGCGTGGCAACAACGGAGAGGTGGCGGTGGTCTTGCGATCAGAGGCGTTGCGGTTGGAGGCGGCTGATCATCCCGGCGTTCCGGCGCGGGTGCTGACGATGGCCTATGTCGGCCCGATTGTCCGCTATACCGTTGCCGTCGAGGGTATCGCAGATGGCGCAGAACTGACGGTGGATATGCACAATCCGGGACCGGATGAGTTTTTTAATGAAGGGACGGCCGTTAGCCTGCAACTCCCGGCGGAGGTTCCGGCGTTGTTGGGTTGATCCTTATCAAACTTGTTGCCACACCATTTGATCACCTTGTCACCTCTTCACCCTGTCACCCCTTCACCCCCCCACCACATTCTGGCTGTTTGCTTTGACTTCGGCGATACGCTGGCTGATGAAGCGACGGAGGTGAAGGATGAGACGAACACCACGCTCACGGCCGATCTCATCCCTGGCGCGGCCGAGTTGATCCACACGCTGAAGGGGCGCGGCTACCGGCTGGCGTTGGTGGCCGACGGCCGCCCCGGAACCTACCTCAATGTCCTCAGCCACCACGGCCTCTATACCCTCTTTGACGCCTTCGCCATTTCCGAACTCGTTGGCGTGGAGAAGCCAGACCCACGCCTGTTCCGCCATGCCCTGGATGCGTTGGAGATCAAGCCGCAGGAGTACGGCCGCACAATCATGGTCGGCAACTATCTGGAGCGGGACATTAAAGGGGCCAATCAACTGGGGATGATCAGCGTCTGGCTCGATTGGGCGCCACGACGGCCGAAGGTGGCGGCCGATCCCTCCGAAGAACCCGACTATACCATCAAACAACCGCTTGACCTGCTGCCTATCCTTGAGCAGTTAGAACGAGGCAAAAATTTCGACACGAATGACACGAATTTCACGAATAACGTTTAATTTTCGTGTCTATTCGTGTCATTCGTGTCAAAAAACCAATCCAAAGTGGTGGAGAATGTCGCGCACGCCGTCGGCCGTGCGCTGGGGGGAGACGTATTGCACGCCAGCCATGATGGCTTCGTTGGCGTTGCTTGGCGCGGCACTGAAGCCAACTTCCGCTAGGAATTGCAAATCTACATCGGAATCACCGACGCCCAACATGCGCGAGGGGGGAATGCCGGTTTCGGCCGCCAGAAATTCGATCCCGCGCCCTTTGTGGATGCCACGCGGCAAGATGTTGAGGCAAGAACTGGAATAAACGAGGTCAACCGACTCGCATAAGTCGCCCAATGCCTCGGTTGCGGCCGCGTCCAGCTTGGGCGTGTCGGCCGGGTCGGTGGCGAAGATGGTCAGCGTGAACTCCTTGCCGGGCTGAATATAGGCAAAGCCGGAAGCGATCACTGTCTCCCCCAATCGTTGGCGAATGGCCCCCATGCTGTGGGGCATGACGGCAGGGTGGGCGAGGAAGCGGTAGCCATGGGGCACATAAAGACCGGCCCCATTCTCGAAGATAGCCGGTAGGTGGCCGTTAATGGCCTGGAGCATCAACTCGACATAGGGGGCGGGGCGGCCGGTGCAGAGGGTGACGGCCGTGCTTCCGGGTTGCGCTCGCGCCTTGCGGTTCATCGCCGCCAACGCCTCCAGTAGGGGCAGGTCGAGCGGTTGCGCTTCCCCCTCGGTCAGCACACCGTCAATATCAAAAACAATCAAATCAATGGGATACGAACTACTCATGAATAGGAATCATCCTTTGTTTTTTTGATCGTATCCCCATGTAGCGCGATTTGCCAAACTACTTACATATCATGTTGGTTGCCAATGATATTTGGACGCAGACGAACGCTGATTTTATCCGCGTTCGTCCGCGTTCGTCTGCGTCCATTTTGGAAAGTGATATGTAACTAGTTTGCCAAATCACGCCTTTTTGATCCAACTACCAGCCACTAGCCTGAAAAACAGTTTGCAGAAATTGTTGGCGTTCGGCCGCTGTCATCAGGCGTGGCCGGGCGTAGTTTTCAATCAGCCCCGTCCATAGCTCGACGCTGAGCAGGCGATTTTCATAGATGATATAGGTGTCTACAAAGCTCTGGCGCGTGCCGAGCATGTCCATCTGGTCAAAGAAGAGATTGCCCAGCCCATGGTGGATAAACGCGCCATGATCGAAGCTGAAGCCCTGGGCGTGGTGCCCCTGGCTGCCGGAGACGGCCGCCGCCCCCGCCTCGGCAAAAGCGGCAAAATCCGCCTGTTGCTGCGCGGAGGCGGTGTATTGATAATCTTCGTAATATTGGTAGGTGGCGATGACCAGATAGCCCTCGTCACGCAAGCGGCCGATCTGCGCCGCGACCTCTGGGCCACACGGTCGCGACCCGGCCAACCCCTCCCCCGCCCAGGCATAAGTTGGCCCCAGGATATTGCAGCCGACAAAGGCGATGCGATTGTCGTTGTGGGTGAAGATCGCCGGTTCGGCCGCGTTTGCCAGGTCACGGCCGCCGCCAAACCAGGCCATCCCGGCGTTGGCATACATATCAATGGTGCGTAACAGGTTCTCACGGCCGTAATCGTTCAAATGATTGCCGGTCAGCTCAACCACGTCAACCCCCAACGATTGGAGCAGCTCGAAATAAGCATCGCGCGAACAGAAGGTTGTGCCGCCGATGGGGTTGGGGTAGGGGCAATCGGCGGCAAAGGAGACTTCATTGCTGACATGGGCGATGTCGGCCGCTTGCAACAGTGGCGCGACCTCCTCCCCCGGATAAAGGATGCCGCTGTTTTCCATGCGGTAAGCCGTCGCCCGCACCAACGCCGTCACGCCGGTCATCGCCACGCGCGTCAGGCGGCTGCTGTCGCGGTTGCTGCGTGGCCCGGCCCACAACGCCAACAACTGTTCGGTCGCTTCCGCTTCCCCGCTAACGCCTATGGTCAACGTCAGCGGATAGGCGGCGGGATCAAAGTCTGCTGCCAGCGGCGAGAGGCTATCAATGGCAATCACCTTTAGTGATGGTTGCAGGCGGTGGAAGGGGAGGATTGTCCAGGCGGGACGGCCGTTCCATAACGCATCAACGAGATCATCCCCAACTGTTTGCGCTGCCCCCGGCGTCTGCCACCAGGCGGCCAGGACGGCGGCCATTTCGCCATCTCCCAGCAGCGTACCAAGCCCGTTTGCGCCGCTCTGCCAGCCGCTTTGCACATCGCTCAAGCTGATGTCGTCGGGGATGGTGGCAAACGGGGCCGCAACGGCATAGACCCAGGTTGCCAGCGGCTCCCCGGCAGTCGTCGTGAGCACTACATCCGCCTCCACTTCGCCTGTCCAGGCGAAGGTTTGCGGAAAGTCGGCCGCCAACTGTTGGGCAGCGGCGACTAGCTCCGGCGGGACCCCTGGCTCCGCTCCGACTGTATAAAGGGCTGCGCCTCCGGCCGCCGGAGCGACGAAGGTTGCCGCCGCGCCGGTTGGGGCTACAATGGGCGTTGGAAGTGGGCTGGCGGCCGTTGTCTCCTCCTCCGTTGCCGTTTCTCCATCCCCCTCGGCCGACAGGGTTGGCGTAGGGGCTGGGCTATCGGCATTGGTGGTATTGATCGGTGGCGTGGGCGGCCGCGTCAAGGCCTCCGGCGCAACCGTCACCGGCAACGATGGCGGCGTCTCATCTACTGGGCGACAACTGGTTATCAACAGAATAGCAATGATCAGGTATAATGGGGTGGGCTTAGTGGGCTTCATAGCGATTCAAGTATCCTTATTTGCGTTCATTCGCGCAATTCGTTACTGCTCTTAAGGGAGAATGAAGATGATGGAAGTGCAGGCTGTTAGCGAACGACAATTGCCAGAAGAAGCGGCCGTCATTGATCTGCGCGATCCCAGCCTGTATATCAACCGCGAATTGAGCCATATCGAGTTTAATCGTCGTGTCTTGTATGAGTGCCAGGGCAACCATCCTTTGCTGGAACGGGTCAAGTTTTTGGCGATCTTCAACAGCAATATGGATGAGTTCTTCATGGTACGCGTCTCCGGGCTGAAGCAGCAAATGCTGTTGGGCATTAACACCCGGCCGCCGGATGGCCTGTTGCCGCGCGAACAATTGGCGGCCGTGCACAAAACATTGACCCATCTCTTTGCCCAGGCGAACAGTATCTGGCGCGAACAACTCCACCCCCAACTCCAGGCGGCCGGTATCCACGTTCTGAACTATAGCGAACTCTCTAATAAGCAGAAATCGCGCATCCGCGACTACTTCGAGGATGAAATTTTCCCGGTGCTGACCCCGCTGGCGACCGACCCGGCGCGGCCGTTTCCCCACATCTCCAATTTGAGCATGAACCTGGCCGCCCTGGTGCGCGATCCGGTCAGCGGGCAGACTAAATTTGCCCGGCTTAAGGTTCCGCCTTCTTTGCCCCGTTTGGTGCCGTTGCGGCCGATAGACCCCGATGATCTATCCACCCCAAGCACGCAAAAGTTTGTCTGGCTTGAACAAGTCATTGCTGCCAACCTGAACCGCCTGTTCACCGGCATGGAGATCGTCGCTTCTTACCCTTTCCGTGTGACGCGCAACGCCGATATGGAGATTCAAGAGGAGGAAGCCGACGACTTGCTGCTGACGATGGAAGACAATTTGAAGCGACGACATTTTGGCAATGTGGTACGCCTGGAAATTGATGATAGTATGCCGGCCGATATGCGCCAGATGTTGATTGAAAACCTGGAAGTAGGAGCCTATGATGTTTATACGACGAATGGCCCCATGGCCCTAAGCTCCCTCTTTGAACTCCATCGTGTGGAGCGGCCAGACTTGAAAGATCAGGTATTTCAATCACGGACGCCGCCATCGTTGCGGGCCAGTAGCGACATCTTTTCCACCTTGCGCCAATATGATGTGTTGTTGCACCATCCCTATGACTCTTTTCTGCCGGTAGCGGATTTGATCGAGAAAGCGGCCGATGACCCCGATGTGTTGGCGATTAAGATGACGCTCTACCGTGTTGGGCCGACGCCGCCGATTGTCCATGCGCTGACCAAAGCACGAGAAAACAACAAGCAGGTGGCCGTCCTGGTCGAGCTAAAGGCGCGTTTTGACGAAGCCAGCAACATCCGCTGGGCGCATGAACTGGAAGAGGCGGGCGTCCATGTGGTTTATGGGCTGATCGGTCTCAAAGTCCATTGCAAAATTTTGCTCATTGTGCGCCGCGAACGGGAAGGCATCCGCCGCTATGTCCATCTTTCCAGCGGCAACTATAATATTGAGACCGCGCGGGTCTATACCGACATCGGCTTTATGAGCAGTGACTACGACCTGGGCGCCGACGCCAGCGATCTCTTTAACTTCCTCACCGGCTACACCCGCCAGGAGTCCTATCGTAAATTCCTGGTGGCGCCGGTCAATATGCGTCAAGGAGTGCTGAAGTTTATTGAACGGGAGACGGAGCATGGTTTGAACGGCCGTATTGTGATCAAGTGCAACTCGCTGGTAGATGCAGAGTTGATTCGCGCCCTCTATCGCGCTTCGCAAGCCGGGGTGCAGATTGATTTGCTCGTGCGCGGGATATGCTGCTTGCGTCCCGGTTTGCCCGGCATCAGCGACAACATTCAGGTGATCAGTCTGGTCGGCCGCTTCCTCGAACATTCGCGCATTTACTACTTCCATAATCAGGGGACACCTGACCTCTATGTCGGTAGCGCCGATCTTATGCCGCGCAACCTTGACCGGCGGGTGGAGATTCTGTTTCCCATCGAAGACCCCGATTTGCGGCGTGACATTGTGGAAAACATCCTCCTCGTTTACTTGCGTGATACCGCCCAAAGCCATCTCTTGCAAAGCGACGGAACCTATATCCCTCGCGCCACGCTGGTTGCCGAAGGAGAGCAACCTTTTGATAGCCAGTCCTGGTTCTTGGGGCAAGGGCAGGCGCTCGAAGGGGGAACCCAACCGCTGCCGATGGTCTATCCCGACGGCCATACTCGCTCGAAAGTAAGTCGTAAGAACGGCCGTGGCAAATCCAAAGTAGACAGCTAACCAGAAACCGAGTTTCTTTTGAGAAACTCGGTTTCTATTCTAGGAACGATTACCCTTGCAAGGGGTTCTAAGCAGTGTGAAAGAACAACGACCAAATAATCAACCTGAGCAACAACATGTTGGTCAACAACATGTTGGTCAACAACGTGTTGGTCAACAACGTGTGGTCATCACCGGCATGGGGACCATCAATCCCCTGGGCCATGATGTTGCCACAACCTGGGAAGCGGCCGTCAACGGCCGCAGCGGGACTGGCCCTATCACCCTCTTTGATGCCAGTGGGCTAAAAACGCAAATCGCGGCCGAAGTGAAGGAGTTTGATCCGGTGGCGCTTTTCGGCCGCAAAGAGGCGCGGCGGATGGCGCGTGTCACGCAATTGGCATTGGCGGCGGCCGATCAGGCGCTTGATCAAGCCGGGCTAAAAAATGGTACGATTAATCGCGACCGGGTAGGCGTGCTGATTGGTTCGGGGATGGGCAATCTTGATCCCGTGTTGGACAATCTGGAGACGCTGCAAACGCGCAGCGCGGACCGGGTCAGCCCCTTTTTTGTGCCGATGATGTTGGCCGACACTCCGGCGGCGATGGTTTCCATCACCTATGGCCTGCGCGGGCCAAACATGTCGGTGGCGACGGCTTGCGCGACGGGCAATAATGCCCTGGGGGAAGCGGCGGAGATGATCCGGCGCGGCGCGGCCGATGTGATGGTGGCTGGTGGTGCGGAAGCGGCCATCTTTCCGCTGGTCATCGCCGGTTTTGGGGTGATGGGTGCGCTCTCCACCCGCAACGACGAAGCGGAATGTGCGTCGCGGCCGTTTGATGGGCGACGCGATGGCTTTGTGACCGGGGAAGGGGCGGCGGTGCTGGTCCTCGAAGCTTATGACCATGCTCTGGAGCGTGGGGCGACCATTCTCGGCGAGTTTCTTGGCTATGGAACCAGCGCCGACGCCTATCATATCTCCGCGCCGGCCGAAGGGGGCGAGGGGGCTGTGCGGGCGATGCAGGCGGCACTGGATAACGCGGGAATCACGGCCGAGCAGATTGATTACATCAACGCCCATGGGACAAGCACGCCGCTGAACGACCGCAGCGAGACGGCCGCGCTGAAGCTGCTTCTCGGCCGACGCGCCTATGAGGTGCCGGTCAGCTCGACAAAGGCGATCCACGGCCATCTACTCGGCGCGTCTGGGGCGTTGGAAGCGGTGATCACGCTCAAAGCGTTGGCTGAAGGCTGCGTCCCGCCTACGGCCCATTACCAGCAGTCCGATCCTGATTGTGATCTGGACTATGTGCCAAATGTGGCACAGGCGGCCGAGATACAAATCGCCATGTCCAATAGCTTCGGCTTTGGCGGCCACAATGCTACAATTATTCTGTCTAAACCTATCATGTAGCGTGGGTGTGGATAAACAACCTGCGCTACGGTTGGCTGTTGGCCGGGTTGTTTACCCGGCCGTTTCTGGCGGGTAAGCAACCCGCGCTACATTATTCTTAGAGGAGGAAGGTGATGCGAGAAGGAAAGGCGTTAGTTGGCAAACCGGTTTACAGTGTGGATGAGGGCCGCCAGGTTGGCAAGGTCAAAGACCTTTATCTTGATTCTGGGCTGAATCGCGTTGTCGGTATTCACCTGGGGACGGAAGGATTGCTGCGCCGTAAAGCGGTGTTGATTCCCGGTGATGATGTGGTCGTGCTGGGTGTGGATGCGGTGCTGGTCAAGCGCAGCGGTTCGGTGACGGATGGGGATAGTTATGTGCCATCCAAGGAGTGGTTGCGGCGTGATAAGCTGGACGGCCGCGAAGTGGATACTCCCGGTGGGACCAAGCTGGGAACAATTGGGGACATCATCATTGACGGGACAGGCAATATTACCGGCTTCACCCTCGGCCGCGCCTTCGTTGAAGGGCCATTGGGCGAAAAGCGCACGGTGGACCGCAGCGTCGTCCTCGACCTGGGCCAGGAGGATGGGATCATGACGATTGATTTACCTACCCTGGAGGCGATGTTGCTTGGCGGTAGCGCGGTTGCCGTTGGTGAGGAGAAGGCCGAACAGGTGGCTGAATCAGGGGAAGCGCAATCATCCTCGGCTGGATTTGGATGAGGTTGCTGGCCTAATTGCCGGGTCGAGCCAATAAGTATGGCGCTTTGCAGGGCCGTTGTAGGATATAAAAGCAGTTCACAGTAGCTCAAGGGATAGCATAGATGTATTGATAAAGGCCGATAGCGGCATAACGATTATTTTTTCTCCCAGTGTATATGCTTGCTCGCCTGGGTAGATAACAATAAGACGATCCAGCTTTAGATCCTCTAGAGCGATTCGCATCGAGGGAGTTAGGCGTGGTGCATCGACACGTTTAGCTTCTATACCGAGGCGACGGCCGTCCTTCAATAAGAGCAGATCAAGTTCTGCGCCACCATGAGTCGCCCAGAAGAATACTTCATCTGGATGGATGTGTTTAATAACTTCTTCGATGATATGCCCTTCCCACGACGCTCCGAGTCTCGGATGATTTAATAAGTCACGTTCATTCCTGATCCCCAGGAGATAATGTAGCAAACCTGTGTCACGAAAATATACTTTGGGTGACTTTACTTGTCGTTTTTGCAGGTTGGCATACCAGGGAGGCAACTGGCGGATCATAAAAACTTGTTCTAGCAGATCCAAATAGCGCCGCACTGAGGATTCACTGATTCCCAGGGAGCGAGCAGGTTCGGCCGCGTTCCAGATTTGACCATGGTAATGAGCCAACATGGTCCAAAAACGCAATAAGGTTGGTGCAGGAGTACCTATTCCTAACTGTGGCAAATCGTGCTCTAATAGCGTTTGGATAAAGTTTTTACGCCAGATGACGCTGTTTTCCTCTGTTTGAGCTAAATATGAAAGTGGAAACCCGCCGCGTAGCCAGTGGGTCCTCTGATTCTCGATACCAATCTCTGCTACAGTAAAACCGCTCAGTGGGATAATTTCCATGCGGCCTGCAAGTGACTCTGAGGATTGCCGGAGCAGATCAGGTGAGGCGCTCCCTAAAACCAAAAATCGCGCCGGGAGGGGAGTGCGATCAACCAAAACACGCAGCACAGGAAATAAATCGGGACGACGTTGTACTTCATCAATAACTACTAGACCCTCTAAGTCACGAAGGGCGGTCATGGGCTGGTCAAGACGGGCCAAGCTAATGGGATCTTCTAGATCGAAGTAATTAATTGAGTCGGCCGCCACAAATTGTCGAGCCAATGTAGTTTTGCCACTTTGACGCGGTCCGACCAGGGTAACAACGCGGCTACGGATAAGAGCAGCCTGTATTTCATTCTGGATAGCAACACGTTCAACAAACATAAGCCTATTGTACCATGAAAATCCTTCATCTTGTGAAGGATTTTCATGATACTTGCTTGAATTTTGTGCTTGACTTGCCTTGCTTGGAGCATTTACTATGTAGTTACATGTCCAAAGATTTTGATTGGATTTATGATCAAGAAATTCAATCGGAAGTGCAACCAAACCGAAATAAAAGACCTCGTATAGGTCGCTATTGGTTTGTTGGCGTGACGGTTATTCTTGTACTGGCTGGTGCCTGGGCCATCGGCCGTTGGCAGCTCGCCCGGCTTGAACGGGATACGCGCCAGGAAGTGCAGGTCGCGCTCGATTTGCTCGGCCGCGCCGCCACCAGCAACGACAACGAACTGTTCCTCTCGCTCCAGGCGGCCGATCCCGCCTGGCAAGCATCCCTCCTCCAACCTGAGCTACGGACGCTCTACTATTCCAGTCCACAGGTGTCGCGGGCTGAACCCTATGAAGATGACATTTGGGCCAATGTCATTTGGAATGAGGACGGCCGCCAGCAACAACGCATCCTTTTCTTTCGCCGTGATGAGGGCGCACAATTGCTGCAAATCCCTCCACCGGCCGATTATTGGGGGACGGCGCAGCGCAGCCGCCATGAGTGGGGGGAGTTGATTCTCCATGAGGTAGACCAACGTTGGCGCGACGAGATTGCCACTTATCTCGATCAGTTTGTGGCTACGCAGTGCGCTGATGGAGCTTGTGTGGCTGGTCAGCCGCTCACCGTCGAGATTCGCGCCGATTACCGGCAGTCGGCTGCGCCCAACTTGCTTTATGTCCCTTCACCGCGCTTGCTCTCTTTGGAGAGCGACGGCCGACCGGCCCCCTTATTCTGGCAGCGTCTGCGGCAGGGGGTTGAGAGTCGCTTGTTGCCGGTTACTATTCGCTTTGCCGTGCCGCCTTTCTTGCAACAGGCGGTAGATTATCGGGCGGCGGCGGCCGAGTTTATGGCGCAGTACCCACAGATAACGGTTGAAGTAGTCGAGTTGACATTGCCACCAGAGGAAGCGGATGAGTCGTTGGCCGATTATGATGGCGCGGCCTATCTGCCTACAGAAGCGATGCTCCAGGCCGGGTTGGTCGCTGATGTGACCGATTTGGCTGAGAGTGACGCTGACTTTGACCAGAGCGACTTCTATGAACAGGTGTGGCAAGGCGCGATCTGGCGTGAGCGGTTGTGGGCTATGCCCCTGGCCGGACAAATGCGCCTACTTTATTATGATCGTCAAGCCTATCGCGATGCGTTTCGCTCTGCGCCAGCGATGCAATGGACTTGGGACAGGCTGGAACGGGACTTGCGTGCCTTGCAATCTCGTGCCAACCTGATTCCACCCACGCAGGATGCCTCGTGGAGCGGGGAGTATGCTTTGCTCGATCCGACTCGCGACCTGCTTTATGCCTATGCCTACAGTACCCACCCCGATTGTCCCGATGTCGTCACCGTTTATTGCGTGGAGGAGATTGGCACGGCCGAAGCGGACGCGGCATTGGCCTGGTATGGGCGTTTGGTAAACGCCGGTCAGATGTCACCCTCGGCCGGTTCGACATTGAAAACGCGCAATCATCTGATCGCCAATTGGCAATCGTTCCGGCGCCGGGCGGCGATCTGGGTAGATGAGCCGGTGCGCTATGAGCATCATTTGCTCATTGGCGGCGTTGGTCTGGCCCCTTTTCCTGGTTCAACACAGTTCAATGGCATCACACCGCTGTGGGTGCATGGCGGCTTCATCAGCGGGAATAGCCCGAACCGACAAGCGGTCTGGCAGTGGTTGACGTTTCTCAGCCATCAACCACTGAATGCGACCTTGCGCTATGTCCCGGCACGGCCGTCGGTCGCCACCGAAACGCGCTTTTGGGAGGTGTTGCCGCGGCCGTTGGGCAATGTACTGCGTGCCGCCTTTCCCTTCGCGCGTCCGGTGTTGATCAGTGAACAGGGGTTGATTGATGAGGAGGGGTTGTCGGCCGTGGAGGACAACCAATAATCATCTTGGTTGAAAGCTACCTGCTCTTTATAATTGGTGTTTCACTCAGCACGAAATTCTGTTCCGGCCCATTCAGCAGGAGATAGTAATCTTCCAACCAGTCTCGACCGAGGCCGACTATTGACATCTGCAGATACTGTTACAGGTACTATTAGTGCCGGAGGATCGAAAAGCTTGTCGTAAGTAATCACTAACCAACGATCCTTACGGAGGGCATACGGACTTTCCGAGGCCATGGTTCTGAAACCAGGCTAACAAAAACGATAGGCCCATAATTTTGTCGTGCCTGCTGAAGCACGTCTAGCTTTTTGTCCCCACTGGCTACTACTTTTCCTTGATATATCGCTACGTACTGTCCGGCGTATTGTTCCACCAGACTCGGCCGCAGTCGCTCGAAAGCGGCAACCTCCCGCTCAAAGGCGGCCGCCTTCTCATCAGACCCGTTTCGTTGGACTGGTTCCGTGCTATCCAGTTGGTCAGCCACCATTTCGGCAACGAGGATATCGGCCGTTTTCTGCTCTATTGCTGCCCGTTGTTCGAGGACTTTATACAAATCTTCCGGTAATTGCACCGTATAATCAGCCATGAGCACTCCTTCTTGCTTCAATGATCGTATTATACATCATGGCGAGAGGGATTTCTGCTACTGTCCTGGTTGGACTGTACAGATTGCTTGGCGGCCGAGGCGTAATCAGGTTTGGCTCCCCCGACTAACCTGGCATTAATGATGTAAGATTTGTGACAAGAATAGCTTGGTGCGCTCGTTTTTGGGATTGTTGAAGAAATCTTCCGGCGTATTTTGTTCGACAATCAAGCCCTGGTCCATAAAGATGATCCGGTTGGCAACGCCACGCGCGAAGCCCATTTCGTGCGTCACGGCGAGAATGGTATAACCCGCCCCAGCCAGATCGCGCATCACGTCCAACACCTCTTTGATCATCTCCGGGTCGAGCGCGGAAGTCGGCTCGTCAAAGAGGAGGATGTTTGGCTCCATCGTCAGTGTGCGGGCGATGGCGACACGCTGTTGCTGGCCGCCGGAGAGCTGGCCGGGATATTTATTGGCCTGTTCGGGAATACCGACCCGCGTCAGCCAGTGCATCGCCCGTTCTTCGGCCCGTTCCCGCGTCCATTTGCGGACGTTGATGGGGGCCAGGGTCACGTTTTCCAGCACGGTCAGATGGGGAAAAAGATTAAACTGCTGGAAGACCATCCCCACCTCGCGCCGGATTTCGGCGATGTTGCGCACATCATGGCTGAGGGTGATCCCGTCCACAATGATCTCTCCCTCCTGATGTTCCTCCAGGCGGTTGATCGTGCGGATAAAGGTGGACTTGCCTGAACCGGAGGGGCCAATGATCACAATCACCTCGCCCCGTTTTACAGTCAGGCTGATCCCTTTTAGTGCTTCAAAATCTCCATACCATTTCCGCACCCCGCGGCAAATGATAATTTCTTCCGTTTTTGGTACTGCTGCGACTGTTGTCGTCATTGCTTCTCTCCTGAAATTAGCAACGAATTGGCGCAAAGATTGCTTTGGCGCAAAGATTGCTGCGCGAATTGTTCCGAATTGGATTAATGTTGGACCTCTAGCTGTTCACTCTCTACTCCTCACGCATTATCTTTGTCCAACGCCTAACTGTCGCTCCAGCCGACGGCTACGGGCGGCCATGATCAGATTGAGTGTGAAGTAGACCAGTGCGGCGAAGACGAATGGTTCGCGGCGCACGCCCAACCAGTCGGGCTGGGCAGAGATCAATTCAGCCACGCCGAGCAGTTCGGTGACACCAACGATGGCGACCAATGTCGTATCCTTGAAGAGCGAGATAAATTGTCCGACGATGGCGGGAATGACGATGCGCAAGGCCTGGGGCAAAATGATCAGGCGATACTTTTTGTAAGTGCTGAGGCCAACGGCATCGGCCGCCTCATACTGCCCTTTGGGAATGGCTTGCAAGCCACCGCGCACATTTTCGGCCAGATAAGCGGCCGAAAACAAAGCCACCGCCACCAATACGCGCCAGGTCCCCAAGATGGTTGTTCCCGGCGGCAGGAGTAGCGGAAAGAGGATAATGGACATGAACAGCACAGTGATCAGCGGCACGCCACGAATGATCTCGATATAGAGCGTGCTGAAGAAAGCGACCACGTTGCCGCGAAAAGAGCGATGAAAAACATAGGCAACCAGCGGAATGAGCAACGGCCATAAGGCCAGCAGTCGCTGGAGCAGGGTCTCCGCTTCGGTCAACCCTTCAAGGGTACTCGTCAGCAAGCCCCAGATGGTCAGCACGGCCGCCACGCCAAAGGTCAACCAGGCGGGAATGCCGCGAATTTGACTGCGCCGTCCCAAGGCGAGCAGCAAGCCCAGCGGGAAGGAGGCGATAATGCCGAAGAGGGCGATGATTAAGGTTAGTAGAAACCCACCCCAGGCCACATCGGGATTGAGCGCGGCCAATGGCCCGCTGGAACCCACACCACGTAGTAAAAGATAGGCGACGAAGGGAGTGATGAACCAGAGGAAAGTGAGGATGCGGCGCGGCCGTGATTTCCGATAGCGCTCGCGGTAAAGGAACAAGCTGGGAATGAACAGGGCCACATTCCAGGCAATCAGCGCCCAGATACGCCAAATCTGGCCGCGGGGAAAGCGAAAAATCATCAAATTGCTGAAGTTGTCAATCACCGCGCCCCAGTTCGCCCCAGGGTTATCAAATCGTCCCAAGGTCTGCGCCGCTACCTCCGGATTGGTGGAGAAGCTGGCACGGACGATGGCCCAATCAATAAAACCACGAATAGCCGCAATAATCAGCAAGATCAACAACAAAGTAATCAGCACATTGCTGACTGAACTATATAAGTTGTTGCGTAGCCATTGTGTCTGCCGCGTGTGATGGCGGCGGACTTCGTTGACTGCTGTCAGGGCGACTGATGCTGCCCAGGCAAGCACGACGACGGCCGTCAGCAAGGGCGCCTCTATTAGCTGGCCGAACATCACCCGCACCGTCACATAAGCGAGGACGAGCAGCCACAAGAGCAACCAGGGGCTGCGCGTAAAGTTGTCGCGCAGGAACTGTTCCCAGTTAAAGTGGACTTCCCCGTCGCCGCGGACAACAGATTGTAGACTTTGATAAATCGTTGTCATTTTATCGCTCCACCAGGGCAATCCGCTGGTTATACCAATTGAGGAAGAAGGAAATCAGCAAGCTGAATGAGAGATAGGCGGCCATGACCACCACAAAGACCTGTACCGCTCGCCCTGATTGGTTCAAGGTGACGAAGGCGGTGAAAAAGAGGTCGGGGTAAGCAACGGCAATCGCCAGACTGGAGTTTTTGACCAGGTTCAAATATTGGCTGGTCAGCGGCGGGATGATCACGCGCAATGCCTGGGGTAAGACGACAAGACGCAGACGTTGCGACTCCGACAGGCCTAAGGCCCGCGCCGCCTCCGATTGTCCGCGCGGAACGGACTGGATGCCCGCCCGCACAATTTCGGCGATGAATGCCCCGGTGTAGACGGTCAGGCCGAACAGAATGGCGGCAAAGTTGGGGGAGAGCCGTAGACCGCCGACAAAGTTAAGCCCTTCAATGCTTGGCACGGCAAAGCGCAGTGGTGCTTCTGCGACGGGAATGATCATATGTGCGCTACCATCTTCTAGCACCGCGCGTTCGCTGGAAAGCATAACCTGGGGGGCGACCAGTAAGGCACACTCCCCGGCTACGTAGGCTTCGGTGGCCTCGGCCATGCTGTCGCTGCGATTGACCCGATAGGGCACATTGGCATGCCGCAGTTGGGGCGTCAGGTTGAACTCGGCATTATTTCCTTCAACGGTGCAGAGTGTAACGGCGGCTTCGTCAATTTGCTCTTGAGTCAGACGGCCGTCGGCCAACGCTGCTTGCACCTGGCCCAAGTTCTCTACCCCCAACTGTCTCTCTGCTCTAGCAACCAGGGTGTCAATGCCTTCAATACGCGATGCCTGTGAAGTCATAAATCCCTGATTATTGGCTGCGCTGCCGCTGGCGACAAACCAGCCAACGATGACCACAACCAGAAAGGAGACAATCATCCACAACGGCCGGTTCGCTACCTCACCGGTTTTCTCCTCGCGACGGCCGAGAAACATCCACAATGCTTGTGCTTGCAGCAGACCCAAAATAATGAAGGCCAGCCACACCGCAAAAGAAGGCATGAATACCGGGCCAGGAATGTTGATGCCGCGCTGGCTCAAATAGATAGGCAGTCCAAACGGTTGGGTGGCCTGGCGAATATTGGGGAAGAGCAAAATAACGCCAAAATAAAGAAAGAATAACTGCAAAAGAAGTGGCGTGTTGCGGATGATGTCCACATACCAACGGGCGATGTTGCTGATCAGCCAGTTGGAAGAAAGGCGGGCGATGCCGGTCAAGGTTCCCAGAATGGTTGCCAGGATGATGCCAAAGAAACCGACCTTGGCTGTGTTCAACACCCCAACGAGTAAGGCCCGGCTATAGGACATACTGGGATCATATTCGATGACGGACTCGGAAATGGGGAAGCGGGCCTCCAGCCGCAAGAAATCAAAGGCACAGCGAATGCTGGAGGAACCATCGCGACAGAGGAACTGACTCTCGCCCAGGGTTAAGAGATTTTGGGCCACGTTGTTGACGAGCCAACTGGCGGCCGATACGAACAAAACGAAGAAGATGATCTGCGCCAGGACGCCGATTACGCGTGCATCGCGCCAGGGAGGAATTCGCTCCTGTCCCCCCGGCGCTCCTGGACTGAATGCGGCCATACCTGTACCTCCCGTTGATTAGTGGAGCGTGGTGAGTGATTAGTGGAGAGTAATAATAAGCTCTCCACTAATCACTGTTCACGCTCTACTATTCACTATCCACTCGTCACTAACTAACGGAACGGCATCGCGTAGAGGATACCGCCCTCGGTGTAGAGATTGTTCAGGCCGCGGGGCAGATTAAAGGGCGTATCCGGGCCAAGATTGCGATTGTAAATGTCGGCATAGTTGCCAACTTGTTTGATCACCTGGTAGCAGAAGTCGGCTTCCAGGCTCAGTGCCAGGCCCAGATCGCCGGTTTCGCCAAGCAGGTTCTGGATCACCGGATCGTCGCCACCGAGGAAAGTGTCCACGTTCTCCTGATTAATACCCAGTTCTTCAGCCTGGATCGTGCAGAAGACCGTCCATTTTACAATGTCGAACCAGTTGTCGTCGCCATGGCGTACCAGGGGGCCTAGTGGCTCCTTAGACATGGTTTCTTCGAGGATGGTGTGGGCCGTCGGGTCAGCAAGCAAGATTTGCTGGGAAACGAGACCAGACTTGTCGGTGGTGAAGCCATCACATTGGCCCTGATCGTACGCTTCGCGCGTGCCATCAGCATCTTCAAAGACCAGTGGCTCATAGTTAATGCCTTGCGCTCTAAAGACATCGGCCAGATTCAACTCGGTCGTAGTTCCCGACTGGACGCAGACGGTTCCGCCTTCCAGGTCTGCCAGGCTGTTGATGCCATCTTCGATGCGCACCATCATACCCTGACCATCATAGAAGGTGGTTGGGGCAAAGTCGAAGCCAAGCGAGGTGTCGCGGCTGATGGTCCAGGTGGTGTTGCGGATTAAGACGTCCACTTCGCCGGTCTGCAGGACGGGGAAGCGTTCGTTGGCGGTTGTCGGCCGAATCTCCACCGCAGTGGCATCACCCAAGGCGGCCGCTGCCACCGCACGGCAGAAGTCAATATCGAACCCTTCAAACTCATTGGTGTCCGGGTTTAGATAACCGAATCCAGGGACAGCCTGGTTGCCACCACAACGCAACACACCATTCGAGCGCACCGTTTCCAGCGTATTACCGGCGACAACGGGCGGCGGGGCTTCATCTCCTCCACCATCGGCCGGGGTTTCTGCCTCTACTATACGGGTGACTTCTACAACGCGAGTCACTTCTACCGTTTGCTGCTGGCCGCCACAGGCCACCAGCGCCAGGGCCATAATGACCAGAATAGCTATTAAAAGGACATTTCTTGATTTAGACACTTTTCTCCTCCAAGTAACTTGTATTGCCTCATTGAATGGCAGACACCATGATAAAACCAGGGGCTAGTACCATGTGCTGTGTGTCTTGCTCTGTTTCGGGAGGCTGCTTATAAAGTAGACCGCCACTTACAGACTGGCACAGTTGGGGAGTTGCCAGAGAAGTGATGGTCTGTTGCCGAAGAGACGGGCGTGACCGGACGCGACGCGGCCGAATCACACAGCAGGAACTACTTCCTTACGTTTAGTCGTTATTTCCATATCCAGGCGTAAAAGTTCTGGCCTCACCTCCTCTTGGTATTGAACAACGGCCGCTACCGCTGCTGCGACCGGCTCTCTATGGCGATTATTCACTTGATGACACAAAGTGTGATCGGACGACCACGGTGGTGAATACGAAAGGAGAGGCTGGTTGATCGTGCCGGTGGACAGGCGACATGACCCGTAAGATGTTTTTCCTTGACAAACATCTTACCGGTAGGAAGAAGGGCAAGCATTCGTTCCGGCATCCAGCTCTGATCAGTATTAGCCTCTGTAGGGATTGACAATCAGCTTCAAACACGCCCGACCCTCATGGCCGGGCCGCCCCATATTAATGGGACGCTCATCATTCACCCATAATATATCATGCGTCTTAAATGAGCAACATTTGTGATGGTTAGAAAGGCAACATCGTATCCACACAAATTGCCAAAAGCAGCACCAGCAAGTAGATATTAGAGGACATGAAGAGGCTGCGGGCGTTGCGTGGGGCGGGGTCGGCGATCAGCCGCACATTGCGCCAGAAGAGATCGGCCGATACCACCAACACCGGCAGAAAGTAGAGCCAGCCCAACTCCGGCAACGTCACCAGCAGCAGGCCAAAGACGGCCGTTGGCAACGTATGGCTCATCACCCACCACGCCGCCTGACGCGGGGAGGTCTGCACCGGCAACATCGGTACATCGGCACGGCGGTACTCTTCCTTATAGAGGATGGCCAGGCTCCAAAAGTGGAAGGGCGTCCAGAGGAAGAGGATGGCCGCCAGCACGAGTGCGCCGACGTTGTTCCATTGTCCGGCGGCCGCGCTGCCGCTGAGCACGGCCGCGCTGCCCGCCGCCCCGCCGATGACGATATTCAGCAGCGTGCGCGGCTTGAGCCAGATGGTATAGATGCCGACATAGATGAAGGCGCCGAGGAAGAGGAAGAAGGAGAGGGCGGGATTGAAGGGTAGCGTCACCAGTACCGGGATTAGCACCAGCAGCGACCCCACCCAGGGGACCCAACGCGGATTGGCGATCTCGCCGGTGACCAACGGCCGTTTGCGCGTGCGCCCCATCAGGCTATCCCGTTCACGCTCCCAAAACTGGTTCAGCGCCGAGGCTCCGGCGGCGGCCATCCCTCCCGCCACCCAGGTCAGCAGAAAGACATCTAGCCCCGGCCAGCCACCGGCGGCGAGAAACGCCCCGGCTGTGGCCGCCATCAGCAACAAAAAGACAATCCGCAGCTTGAAGAGAACCACCATCCGCCGCAGCCACTCTTGCCAGCCCGCCAGTGCGGTGGATTGGATGGGTTGGGTTGGCTGGACGGGTTGAATAGCGGCCGTTGGCTGTGGATGGGTGTCGCTCTTTTCCAGGGCGGTCTGGGGGATTAACGGCCGTTCAGAAACCTTCGATAAGGACATGCTTGCTCCGTGATGATTGCTCAATCACTTTAGGGCTTACGTATTTGCATCGAATGAACGCGAATTGAGGTCTATTTTTCGCGCCGCAAAACTTGCGCTAATTCGTTGCAAAAAATTCTTTACTGCGTAAGTCCTACACTTTTTGTTTGCAATCACTCTTGTGAAAATTGTAACAGGCTTCACAAAGGACTTCAAACAGTTTAGCACAGGGCAAGCAAGGTTTATATCTTTTCTAACTTCTGTTGAGGATATAAATTAGAAACCGGGTTTCTTAGCTTCTATATGACGGGACCGCTTGCACGGTAGAAACCCGGTTTCTGCTTAATCGTGTAACAAATTGATCAGGTGGTTGGCGAAGTCGATCAGGTTGGTGTCTCCTTGTGTCAGGTATAGCTCTGGATGGTGGTAGTCCAGGCGGGATTGGGTCATCACGGCCGCGGCCGTGCCCATTGCCGCCACATAGCCACCACTGTTCCAGGTTTTCGCCAATAGTTTGTGGGTGCGTGGATCATTGACGATTGCCAGCGTACAGGCCGGACTGCCGGGGAGGAGCAATAGCCGGAAAACGATGGCATTGTCATGGCGGTCGAGCGAGTAATCAGCCCGTACCGACAGGCCGTGTGCGCCAGTGATCAACCCGGCCGAGAGGCTGATCAATGAAACAGAAAGACCGGCTTCGCGTAGACGGTCTAGACAGTAGACGACATTTCCCTCATCAAACGCAGGCGCAATGAGAATAGCGATCTTGTGGCCTCCGTTGTTTCCATTCCTTTTCAACATGGTATATCAGTTATCCTACTTCTATAGAGAGTCCTACCCGCCAATACGTAAGCATTTAGACCTCTGAGGTTTTGAGGAAAACCTCAGAGGTCTAAATGCTTACACCCAAATTGGCACGAGAGGGCAGGGTGTGATATGCTGGTGTGGTCTGGGGTATAAAAGAATCAGACTATTCTTTTATAGGGTTTTCCAAGACCCCTCCCCCCTAGCACGAGAGAGACACATTCAAGACTACAATTGGTATAAAATTGTTCTCCTGTCCTGAATGACCCTATTGTAAAGCATGATGAAACAGATGTATACAGGGGTGAGGAGCAAAGCTGTGCAACATTTCACAGAATGTGCGGCCGCGTGCAATTTCGTGCGCCATGATGGGTAGGATCTCACGCAAAGACGCAAAGATCGCAAATCCTGGCGACCCTTCGACTCCGCTCAGGGCAAGCTCTTTGCGTCTTTGCGTGAGCTGTTTGAGGAGGTATAGATATGGAAACAGCGCTGGGGAATCTGGATCAGTTGCTTGAGGATGTTCGGTTAGCTTTAGGAGTGTGGCACAGTGGGGAGAATACACCGCAAAACCTGCTCGAATATTTACAATTGGTGCAGGCAGAGCGCAAGAAGCTGGCTGAAGATGGGACGCGGCCGTCTGCTCGTTTGGCGACCAATCGAGTGTTGTTGGTGGCGTTGGAAGCGTTGGCGAAGCAGAATGCAAACGCTGCCCAAATCCTGCGCTGGCGCTTTATTGATAATGAAGACCAGGAAACAATTGCTAACCGGTTAAATGTTTATCGTACGACCATCGGCCGCCAGTTAAAACCCGCTCTGGCCCAATTAGCCGCCATCCTCCTCCAACTGGAAACGGCCGCCCGTGCCGTTGCCGCCAACGAGATCGAAGCCACCCTACCCCCCTCCTCCTACTCCAACTCCCGGCTCTTCGGTGTGGATGGGCCGCTGAAGGCGCTGGTTGAGCAGCTTGTGCGGCGCGAGGGGCCGCCGTTGGTCGCCATCTCCGGCCTGGGGGGCATTGGCAAGACGGCGCTGGCCGACAAGGCAACGCGGCAGGTGATCGGCGATTTCCTCTATGATCGCGTCTTTTGGGTGCGCCTCAATCCGCAGACGATGACCGGCCGAAGCCACGATCCGGAACAGACCTTCCAAAATCTGCTCCAGGATTTGGCGCAACGCATCTGGCCGGACACCCACGACCCGCTGCCCGCGCAACAACGGCTGGCGCGGGTGCGCCACGAGTTGAAGTCACGGCCGCATCTGATCATCATTGACAACTTGGAGAGCGAAAGCGACACCGCCTACTTGCTCGACCATCTCAACGACCTGGCCCGGCCGGGCAAATTTCTGGTCACCAGCCGGTCGCAGATGGTGACAACCGCCGCCGTCTATGACATCTCGCTCTCCGAGTTGGCGTTGGCCGACGCGACGGAGTTGATCCGCCACCATGCCCTGGATTGTGGCTATGACGAGGTAGCGGCCGCCGGTGACGACGACATCGGCGCGATCTACCAGGTCGTCGGCGGCAACCCGCACTTCCTGAAGCTGGTCGTTGGCTTGCTGCACCAAATGCCGCTGCGGGATGTGTTGGCGCAGTTGCGCGTCGGCCGCGAGGGTTCCATTGAGGAGCTATACCGCCACATCTACTGGCGCACCTGGCAACTGCTCAGCGAAAACGCTAAAAAGCTGCTGCAAAACATGCCCCTCGTCGCCGAATCGGGGGGAATACCTCCCTTTTTGATGACCATCTCCAGGCTACCGGCTGCCCAATTCTGGCCCGCGCTGCAGGAGCTACAGGGGCGCTCGTTGGTGGAGGTGCGCGGGACGCTGCATGAGAAGCTCTATGGCATCCACCAACTGACGCGGACGTTTATCCAGACGGATATTATTGGGCTGAGTGGGAGTGAGGTGATTTGACGGCCGTTGCGGGTGTCGGCCGTCGCTGGTGGTTGAAACCAACCAGCTAAAATGGAAAACCTGTTGAAACAGGTTAACAAGCGGTTTATGACCATTAACATGTTTTCAACACGTTTCCTGTTCCAACGGTAGAATTCATTCTACCGTCTACGATCAATAGTGCCGGAGTGGAAAGCGCGTATGGATAGCGAACAATCAGAAGCACGCCAACGATTTATCGAAGGGATTTCGGCAGGGCTAGGACATTTCCAAACCCTTGCCGCACAAGGGGATGCGGGAATGGCCGATCTGGATGAACAACGGGAGAACCTGCATCAGATTGTCCAATTTGGACTGACCTTCCCCGAAACATGGCCAGTTGCAGCGTCTGTTATTGATCAAACCTTTCCTCTTGTAGAACGTCGTGGTTACTGGACAGAGTGGCTTCCTGTGGTACGACTGGGTCTAGATCAGAACTCTAATAATAATTCTTATTGCAAGACCAAGTTATTGAACAGGTTGGGACTATTGTATCGTCTAAGCCGTCAATTACCTGATGCAATTAAAGTGCATCAGGATGCCGAAGGTTTCGCAATTAAGTTAGGTGATGAAAAATTACTTGCCCAAACACGATATTATCTTTTAGGTGATTATTTAGACAATAGGCAGTATAGCAAAGCAGAAGCAATTGGTTTAAAAGCTTTATCTTTATTTGAGAAACATGATGTAGAAGTAAGATGGATAGGCTCTACTCTTAGATTACTTGGGCAGACGGCTCGTGAGCTTGGCTATCTAGATCTGGCGAAGATTAGGTCAGAGAAAGCAACAGCCATATGGCGTTCTCTGGATGAGCCAACCGAACTGGCACGAAGTTTGAATGATTTAGCAAGTATTTATCTAATTGCAGAAGAGTTTGAGCAGGCAATCCAGTGTTATGAGGAAGCATTAGAAATATTAGAGGCATCAGTTAACGAACTCGATAAGGCATTGATTTTTACTAATCTAGGTGCGCTTTACTTTCGCCAGGGATGTTTAATAGAGGCCGAGTTGGCATTTCGACAGGCTAATTCTCCTTACCTAAGGCGTTCGCCACAATATTTCTATCATGCATTAGTGGCCAACGGATTAGGAAATGTGTTGCTTGAACAGGGACGGTTTGATGAAGCAATAATTTATTTAGAAGAGGCACGAAGACTCTGGCATGTGACAGATGATAAAGTAAACTTAGCCAATACGCTAGGAGCGTTAGGTGAAGTACATGCGATGAAAGGACAAACGTCAATCGCTTTATCCTTGTACAATGAGACTATCTCGTTGTTGGAGTCTTATCCAGAAGGGGATTGGGCAAAGCGTATATTTAAGCGGGTTTATGCCAAACGAAAAGAGCTATTGGATAATAGCTAATCGAGCTTTGAACGGATTTTTCAGAAAAGCGGTCAACTCTTCTCAGAGAGACCGCTTTTCTAAACCTTAGGTAATCTGCGGAAAGTTTTCCAATAAAACAGTTGGCAAAACCGCAGTTTATGCAAGCGAAACCGGAGTTCCGACTAACAGCCGGGAGCACCAGTAACTGGGCAATCGCCTGCATACACTGGCGCTGATGGTGAACCAATCAGCAGGGACAGCGCGAGCAGGGCTGCGCCGATCAGGACGGCGACCTTATGACGGGTTGTCTTGAGCGTCATGACGAGTGACCTCCTTTGCTGGCGGAGTCTCGTCGAGTGTGGCGCCCGGATTCGTTTTACCAGTCCACGAATCCGCTCATGAGACGCTCAACGGAATGGATGCTTATAGCATAGGGGAAATGAGCGTAGAAACGCTAACCGTTGACTGAGGGTTTGCTGATCATTGGCTGAGTTTGCTGATCCGTGATCGGTAATCGGTAATCGGTAATCGGTGATCGGATTACTGCTTACCGATTACCGATTACCGTTAACCAGCCCCATGGGAGGAAAAACCATGACCATCCCCACG
>CAYPHY010000019.1:0-32010 GCA_964410625.1 uncultured Ardenticatenaceae bacterium
TGGGCGCGCGGGGACTCGAACCCAGGACCTCACGGATGTGAACCGTGCGCTCTAACCAACTGAGCTACGCGCCCTCTGACAAAGAATAAGTATAGCACCATGCGGGCCGCATCGCAACAAATTTGCGTTTGCGGCCGCTCACCAACTTGGCGATTTGCCCAACGCCAGATAGCATACGCCCAGATTTTGATTCAGGAGATAAGCAATGCGACAGAGACAATTGGCGCTTTTAATACTGGTGCTATTCCTATTGACCGGCTGTGACCGTGGCGGGAGCGAGGCATACCAGGAAACCTTCGATGAAGCGGGTTCCTGGAGTGCCGGAAGTGACTCCTTTTCCACCGGGGAGGTCACCGGTGGCGTATATCGTCTGACTGTGCATGAAAATGACCTGAGTCGCTGGGCTTCGGCCGGTCGCAGCTTTGGCAATGGGGTTTATGAGCTAGAAGCCACGCCGGTGGAGGGGCCGTTGGACAACGGCTACGGCCTGCTCTTCAGGGCCAATCCCGAAGCGGGCAACTTTTATCTTTTCAAAGTCTCGGCCGATGGCTATATCTGGATCGGCCGCTATCAGGACGGAGCCGAAGAAACTACCATCGTCTCCAGTCACTGGTTTGACTCTTCGGCCGTGCAGACCGGCCTCAACGTCACCAACCGCCTGCGAGTCGTGGCCGAAGCAGGCAATATGATATTTTATGTCAATGACCAGGAAGTCGGCCGTGTTACTGACTCTACCTTTAGCAGTGGCGATGTTGGCGTGCTGGTACAAACCTTAGGCGGCGGCGGCGTGACTGTCGAATTTGATAACCTCCGTGTCCAACCCTTGCCGTAACTCGCCTAAGCTTTACATAATTTGACAAAAACCCTTAAAAATTGGGGATAAACCCCAAGATATAATATAATTCCAATAACCCACTGTTATCCTGAGTAGTGGATAACTGAACCGCCTGGCCTGCGATTACCCACTTGAATCAGCAGGCTTTTACAAAAGTCGCACTGATAAGGGGCTGCCGCGTTGAGCCGCCATGTTTTGTGCGTCATTCCGAAAACAGACGCTTTGCCATCCACCTGGTTAGCCTGGTGAATTTTCACGCGCAACCAATGGAATCCCAACGCTTAAAAAGGGATAATCTGGCAAGCACTTAGCATTGGGGACAAGATATGCTTGACATAAAATCAAATGCGCAATCCAAACAAAGCACACAAACCACACAAACGACCCAACAAGACCACTTTTTGAAGGGACAACTCTATATCAGCACCGCCGAAATACTGCGCGACTATAGCCTGGCCGTACAAAGTCGGCAGGCCAGCCTCATCGGCCGCCGCGAAGTGCTCAGCGGCCGCGCCAAATTCGGCATCTTTGGGGATGGCAAAGAGATCGCCCAAATCGCCCTGGCCAAGGCGTTCCGCAAAGGGGACTGGCGCTCCGGGTACTACCGCGATCAAACCTTGATGTTTGCGCTGGGCGTTGCCGACATTCAACAATTCTTCGCCCAGCTTTATGCCGATACCGACCTCGCCAACGACCCCCACTCCGGCGGCCGACAAATGAACTCCCACTTTGCCTCGCGCAGCCTGCGCGAAGATGGCTCCTGGCGCGATCTGACCAAAATGTACAACACCTCAGCTGATCTCTCCCCCACCGGTGCTCAAATGCCGCGCCTGGTCGGCCTGGGCTACGCTTCGCGCCTCTACCGCGAGCTAGAAGAGCTACAACAACTAACCCAATTCTCCAACCACGGAGAGGAGATCGCCTTCGGGACGATTGGCAACGCCTCCTGTGCCGAAGGGGTGTTCTGGGAAGCGCTCAACGCCATTGGCGTGTTGCAAGCCCCCGTCGTCTTGTCCATTTGGGATGATGGCTACGGTATTTCCGTCCCCAATGAGCATCAACTGGCAAAAGAGAGCCTTTCTGACCTGCTAGAGGGGTTCCGGCGCACACCAGGCTCCAACCGCGGTTTCGACATCTACACCGTTCCCGGTTGGGACTACTATACATTGGTGGAAACGTACGCTCGTGCCGCCCACAATGCCCGCTACGACCATACTCCGGCCATCATCCATGTCATCGAGATGACCCAGCCCCAAGGCCACTCCACCTCCGGTAGCCACGAACGCTACAAGACGGCCGAGCGCCTGCAATGGGAAACCGACCACGACCCCAACTTAAAAATGCGCGAATGGATCATCGCTCAACGTATCGCCCAGGCAGGTGAACTGGATCAGATTGAGCGCAACGCCAAGAAGCTGGTCGAAAACATCCGCATGAAAGCCTGGAAAGCCTATAGCCGGCCGATCGTGCGCGAACGACAAGAAGCGGCCGACTTGATGGAGGCCATCGAAAAAACCTCATCGCGCCGTGAAGAGATCGCTGCCATCCGTCATGCGTTGCTGGATAAACCAACACCCTTCCGCCGCGACATCCTTGCCGCTGTGCGCGATGTGTTGATTGCTGTTCGTGATGAAGCCCAACCAGAAAACAGCGCCATCAGCCGCCTGGTTCAGTGGAAAGAATCGCTCAAGCAAACCCACAGCGAACGGTATGGCGCCTATCTCTACAGCCAATCCAGGGAGTCAGCCCTCAATGTCCGCGAAGTCAAGGCTGTCTACCGGCCGGACGCGCCGCTTGTCCCTGGCGCACAAATCTTGACCGCTTGTTTCGACGCCATGCTCGCCCGCGATCCAAGAGTCATTGGCTTTGGTGAAGATGTTGGCTTATTAGGTGGCGTCAACCAGACCTGGGCAGGTCTCCAGGAAAAGTATGGCCCTCTGCGCGTCTCCGACACCGGCATCCGCGAGGCCACCATCGTCGGGCAGGCAATTGGCCTGGCTTTGCGTGGCTTGCGGCCGATTGCCGAAATCCAATACCTCGATTACCTGCTCTATGCCATCCAAACCCTTTCCGACGATCTCGCCTCGCTCCATTGGCGCACGGCCGGAGGGCAAAAAGCGCCGGTGATCATCAGCACCCGTGGTCATCGCCTGGAAGGCATTTGGCACGCCGGCTCACCAATGGCTGGGGCGATCCACCTCTTGCGCGGAATGCACATCCTCGTTCCGCGCAACATGACCCAGGCCGCTGGCTTCTATAACACCCTGTTGCTCGGCGACGAGCCAGGACTGGTAGTAGAGGTATTGAATGGTTATCGGCTGAAGGAACGGATGCTATCTAATATCGGTCAATTTACGGTTCCCCTCGGCGTGCCAGAGGTATTGCGCCCTGGCGATGATGTCACCGTCGTCACTTATGGTGCCTGTTGTCGCATCGCGCTGGAAGCGGCCGAGCTGCTGGCAGAGGTCGGCATCGAGACAGAAGTGATTGATGTCCAATCCCTCCTCCCCTTCGACCGCCACCACAAAATTGTCGAGTCGCTGAAGAAAACTAGCCGTGTTCTCTTCCTCGACGAAGACGTTCCCGGCGGCACAACGGCGTATATGATGCAAGAAGTGATCGAAAAGCAAGGCGGTTTCTATTGGCTGGACGCCGAACCCCGTACCCTCTCGGCCAAGCCCCACCGGCCGTCCTATGGCTCCGATGGCAGCTACTTCTCCAAGCCCAATGTCGAAGACGTCTTTGAAACCGTCTACGACATCATGAACGAAGCCGACCCGGCCGCTTATCCGCTGTTTTTCAAATAAGTAGGACTTACCATTTTCGACACGAATGGCACGAATAACACGAATTCTACCTTCTAACTTTCGTGAAATTCGTGTTATTCGTGTCAAAAATTTCTAAACCATATAAGTTCTGATAAGGTGTAGTTGAATGGCAACCAAGATAATTCTGCCAGAAATGGGCGAAGGTGTGATTGAAGGGACCCTCTCTCGATGGCTGGTGAAAGAAGGGGATCAGGTCGAAGAATTTGATCCCATCGCTGAAGTAGAAACGGATAAAGTTACCACGGAGACCACCACCGACCGGGGCGGTACAATCCTCAAGCTCTGTGTGGCCGAAGGGGAAGTCGTTCCTGTTGGCACTGTCCTGGCCTACATTGGCGAGCCGGGAGAGGCAGTTGATGGGGAGCAGGGGAGCGGAGGAGCAGGGGAGAAAGAAGAGCATGAGAGATTAGAGAGTGAGGAGGAGCGTGAGCAGTTGGCAGTGGGCAGTCGGCCGTCTGTAGCTGAGAAAACGGCCGAATCCCAGCAAGCATCAAACGGCACAACAGCGACAGCCATGCGCGAGCCTTCCGCCCCATACACCGGCCGCATCAGCCCCGTCGTCGGCCGCATCGCCGCCGAACACAACGTTGATCTCAACCGCGTGCCCGGGACCGGACGCGACGGCCGCATCACCAAAAAAGACATCCTCGCCTACATCGAACAACTCGACCAACAACCAGAAAGCAAAGTCGAGACACCTTCCGTCGAATTCCCGTCGATAAGCGAGATACACACTCCGCGGTCCACTCACCACTCGCCACTAGCCACTAGCCACTCGCCCGGCGAGACCCTCCCCCTAACCAACATCCGCCGCTCCATCGCCGAACACATGGTACGCAGCAAGCACACCAGCCCCCATGTGACGACGATATTTGAGATCGATTTCGCCGCCGTTGCCGCCCACCGCGAAGCCCACAAAGCCCAATTCGCCCGGGACGGGGCCAACCTGACCTTCACCGCCTACATCGTCTCCGCCACCGCCCAGGCACTCAAACAACACCCCCTCGTCAACTCCACCTGGAGCGATGAAGGGATTGTCCTCCGCAAGGAGATCAACATCGGCGTGGCCGCCGCGATAGAAGATGGCCTGATCGTCCCCGTTCTCAAACGCGCCGACGAGCTAAACCTGCTCGGTCTGGCCCGCGCCGTCAACGATCTCACCCTCCGCGCCCGCAACAAGCAGCTCAAACCGGCCGATGTCCAGGGCGGAACCTTCTCCATCACCAATCACGGCACCTCCGGCAGCCTGTTCGCCACGCCGATCATCAACCAGCCGCAATGCGGCATCCTTGGCGTAGGGATGATCGAAAAGCGAGTGAAAGTGATCAACGACGCCATTGCCATTCGGCCGCTGGCCTATGTCGGCCTCACCTTCGACCACCGCATCTTGGACGGAGCAACGGCCGATGCCTTCGTCAGTACCATCAAAGAGATCGTCGAAAACTGGCACTAAACATCTTAAATGGACATTGAAACAATTCGCAACCTGTTTGACCGCGAACAACGAATTGAGGTTGAATATCCCGACATGCGCAAAGATGCCTGGCCCCATCTTGTCCGCTTTGTCCGTCCCGCCCCTGGCATGAGCGTTGTCCTCTATAGCCACCTCGACGAGGCCAACGCCGACCGTGTCATTGAAGAGCAAATCGCTTACTTTCGAGGATTGAACCAGCGCTTCGAGTGGAAACTTTACGAGCACGACACCCCACCGGACCTGCGCGAACGCCTGCTCCAACATGGATTTGAGGCCCAAGAACCGGATGCCGTCATGGTGCTAGACCTACAAGAAGCACCAGATGGGCTATTAGATCCGGTCACGGCCGATGTTCGCCGCATCACCCACTCCGACCAACTGCCCGATGCCATCCAAATCCTGGGGCAGGTCTGGGGAGGCGACTTTAATTGGGTCACCGAACGACACGGCGACTACTTAAACTTGCCCGACTACTTCAGCTCCTACATAGCCTATGTAGACAACCAACCAGCTTGCGTAGGTTGGACCTTCTTCCACCCCAATAGCCAGTTTGCCAGCTTATGGGGTGGTTCAACCGTAGCGGATTTTCGCGGCCGAGGGCTCTACACGGCCGTCCTCGCCGCCCGCGCCCAGGAAGCCATCCAGCGTGGCTACCGCTTTATGACCATTGACGCCAGCCCAATGAGCCGGCCGATTGTCGCCAAACACGGCTTTCGCTTGTTGACCTATGCTCATGATTGTGAATGGGTTGGAGCACAAGAGGCAACCTAGGATGAATGGTAAACGGTTCCAATGGCTTCTCTTTATCACCCTTATTGCTGCTGGAGTTTGCAGCTTTATCGGCATCCGATTTTCATTGCCACCATTTAACTTTCTCGCGCTCATCCTCCTCGGCATCACATCATTACTGGCTGGCATCCAAGTCGTGGTAAAAAAAGAAGCGTTTTTCTTGCCTAGAGGTGAACGCGCCTCGCGCCGCCGCTCAGAACTTTATTCCGGTCTGGCCGCGCAATTATGGGGTATCATCTTTATCCTCTTTGGGCTTGGGTTGCTGCTCGGTGGCGCGGCCGCCCTCTTCATCCCCGAACAAGCACAGGCAACCGTTGACCGGCTGTTTGACTCGGCCGCCGGTTGGGGAATCCTGCTGATCGTGCTCGGTGTGTTGGCCGGGCTTTATGGGCTGACACGCCTGCTGTCCGGGGCAGCGGCCGTTAGCCGCCGCATGGTATGGCGCAATGCAGGTTATCGTCTGCTTGGCGGCTTTCTGCTCTTGCTTGGCATAGCCCTGGTCGCTGTAGGCGTTCTGCTCCTGACCTCGCCCGAAACGCTTGTCGAATTTCTTATGCGGCTATTTGGTATCCCCTAACAGCAAATCACTCTGTATAAGGCTTAACATAAGCAAACTTCGGCATTTCGTCTGCGTCGGCCGTCTCATAAACCATCTCCACAAAAGAAGCAGGTGCTGGGTAATCATCAATCACACAAATCGCCGGAATGTGAACCCGGCTCTCCACCCCTACCGGCCTTCCACTTAGCCAAAGCAACAAGAAACAGAGCACATCCCCATGACTCACCGCTATGGTCGCTTTGCCAGGATGGCGGCGGCGCGTGCGCTCAATGAATTTCTGAGTTCTTGCCAACACATCGAGCGGTGTTTCATAATGATCAGGGGTGTCTGTATACAAGTCCCAGTTGCGACCCAGCAACTCAAGCTGCGTCCTCCCATCAAAAGGGGTATACACCTCTTGCAGCAACTTCGAGACACGTAGAGGAGCCTCCGTGTGGCAGGAATGGAGAATCTCCGCCGTTTGCCGCGCACGAAGCATGGGACTACTGTAAATAGCCGCCACCGGTTTATCCGCCAGCGCCTCGGCCGTTGCCCTGGCCTGCTGCCGGCCGATCTCGCTCAGACGATAACGAGGGAGACGGCCGTAATAGATCGCCTCCGGGTTATAAACCTCCCCGTGCCGCACAAAAATAACAGATGTAGAAGATAATGATTCAACCATGATATAATAACTGTAGCTGTCTGGTAAAAGACGATAAATTAAAATTAGGTGATGTTATGTCAATTACATTAGAAGCCATAACCATTCCTGAAAGCGGCCCGTTTAACCTGGAGCTAAAGTTAGCAACCAACATACAGATCACGGCCGAACGAGCGCGGCGCAAAGTCGGTGTCTATGCCGGTAACTATATCGCGGATTTGCTCTATGGCGAAACACCCGCCTTGATTTGGCAACACGACAAAGCATATTGGCGCGTACCAATTGCTTTATCAACCCGGTCAAGAGGACGGATAGGGGTTGTCGGTACCATCGACGTTGACGTTGAGACAGGAGAGCTACAGGTCAACGACCAGATCATTGAGGAAATTGGAGCAAATGCCGACCGTCTTATTGCCGGTACCTCACTTTGAACAGAGTGACGACGGCACTTGTCTACCAGCTTGTGCAAGAATGGTCTTGTCATATTGGGGCAACGAACAATCAGAAAGTCGTCTATCAAAGGTGCTACAGACGAGATTGGCTGGCACACCAATCTCCAATGCCAGACATATTCAGAAGCTTGGCTTCCAGGTTCTTGTTAAGACACTTACCAGAGAGGAACTCGAAACACATTTAACAGAGAAGAAGCCAGTTATCGCCCGTGTTTGGACGGCTATGTTTGACTATTGGACGATGGCGACATCACATGTTGTTGTTGTAATCGGTTTCGATAGTGAGAATGTATATATCAACGATCCTTCGCTTTCAATTGGTTCTCTGCCCATATCCTGGAATGCTTTCCTGGCAGCCTGGGCGGAGTACGATGAAATAGCAGTCATCATCACGAAGTAGTGCTTACTTCTTCCTCATAGTGCCGATTTAACAGCAGGCACGACCCCTTTAGCAAACGCTTCAATCTGCAACCGCTGGTTTCCGGCTACAGGCCAAAAAATGAAGGTGTCTTGCCGGTCGTTGTGATACCAGTTTAGCAGCTTCTCCACCCACTCCCCGACTGTACCCTTAACATAGTTATCATCCAGACCGGCCGCCTTCGTATCCTCTCGGCCGAGATCCAACACCCCCATCAAGTTATACCCGCGTCGCACCTCCGACGGATCACGCCCACTCTGTGCCGCTCCTTCGTCAATCCGCTGATTCACTTCCATCAAACGACTCGGAGGCACATAGTTGTGGGAGATAAGCAAGCCATCGGCCGCACGGCCAACCAACCGCAACATTCGTGGCCCTGTCGCCCCTACCCAAATCGGAATACGATGCGCCGGCGGCGGCCCAAACTTCGCCCCGCGCACCTCATAAAACGCCCCCTTATAACTGAACGACTTACCCGCATTGTCCCACAGGCCGCGAATGATGTGCAACGCCTCCTCAAAAGCCTGGTACGCTTCCCCCGGCGTGCGGCGCGGCCCGCCAAAGGCAGCGATACCCTCCCACACCCCACCGGCCCCCAGGCCCACCTGCACCCGGCCGCCGGTCAACACATCCAACGTCGCCGCCATCTTCGCCAACACCGCCGGCGGCCGCAGCGGCAAACTAAACACATTCGCCCCCACATGCACCCGCTCTGTGCGCATACCCAACGCCGTCATCAACGTCCAAGTATCAAACAAGCGCATGTTATAGGGATGGTCCATCAGCGTGATCAGGTCAATCCCGTTCTCATCCGCAATCTGCGCCCGCCGAAAAGGCTCCTGCGGGTCGGCCGCCGACGGGTCAATACTAATCCCAAACAAAGGAGCAGGTCGATTGTGTTTCATAATTTATTCGTTAATTTCCCTATCTGCTGTTGCCTTCTCCCAGGCATCCAAAAACGGTTGCGGAATCCGCACCGGCCGCAACGTCTCCAAACTGGCAAAGTAACCACCCTGCCGCGCCGTCGAGACCAGCCGTTCACCAACATATAGCTCCGCCTCCACCGTCCAGCGTGCGCGGCCGAGATCGCTGACCCACATGCGGCCGATCACCCCATCGCCAAAGCGCACCGGCCAGCGATAATCAATCTCCGTCCGCGTCAAAATCGGGCTGACCCCATCGGCCAACATCACTTCCATCGGATAATAGTCAGTCAAAATCTGCTGCCGCAAATCCTCCAACCAGCGGATATAGACGCGGTTATGGACGATATTGGCAAAGTCAATGTCATACGTCTTGACCACAATCGGCAATTCAACTAGCAACGGCCGTACCAAAGTATTCATCTACGTCATTCCAAAAAAGGCACGGATTCTCTCACACAGATGAACACAGATAGAAAACAAACCCATATTTTTGACACGAATGACACGAATAACACGAATTTACTTTCTGTTTTCGTGAAATTCGTGTCGAAAAAAATTTATAATCTACGTAAGTTCTATTCGCGCCCCTTTCTCATCCTAAAAAGCGTTCCCGCAGAAAGTCCACGACGACACGATCAATCATCTCCCCCTGTCCATCCCAACGCTCTTCCAGATTCTCCACACCGACCAACGCCATCAATGCCTGGCGTGTCTCATCATTGAACACGCCATCGGCCGCGCCGTCATAATAGCCCGTGCGCCGCACAATCTCCTGCAAATCGGCCGCCACCTCCACCAGAGGGATCAAATTCGCCGGGTCGGTCTCGCCAAAATAGAGATGGTGCATTTGTACTAATTGACCGAGTTTAGTAATCGGTTCGGGATGATCATCCACGCGCAGATCGAGATAGCGATCATTGTTGCCACCATAACCCCCATTCTCGCGTACCACCAGCACACCGGCCGCCTGTCGGCCACGACTATCCCCACCGGCCGCTTGCCCTGCCGCCAACGCCGCCACTAACCACTCTGCCAACTCACCCGCTCCGCCGCGGGCTTGCTCAAACGCCTCAGCCATCGCCTCGACCGTTCCGGGGACCAGGATATTGCCCTGGCAGGCGTACCCTTCGCCAATGATATGCCCGGCCCAATCATGGCAAGCCGCGCCGGTATAAGCCGCCGCCTGTCCCTGCTTATCCACCATCCCTACCTGTCGCTGGTCACGATGTTCATCGGCCGCCACCAGCGCATTGATCGTCTCCGCCGCGCTCATCCCCTCGGCCATCATCGCCAACCCCTCCGGCCCATAAGCCATATTGGCATAGGCCTGGGTTGCCACCGCCCCGGCCCCTGCTCGCGCCCAGGAGACAACGGCCGCGGCCGCCAAAAACTTCGACTGCACCGCCACCCCCCACTCCTGCCGTCCCGGATCATAAGCCACAATCGAAAACGTCGCAATCGGCCCTAAATATCCCATCACCCACTCCAATCTCCAATTCTCCAATCTCTAATTCTCTAATCTCCCAGTCTCTTAGTCTCCCACTCTCCCACTCCCCTCCCTAAAACTCCGGCACTTCCTCCGCAACCGGCTCCGCCACTAACACCGCCTCCAAAATCTGCTCCACCCGGTCCACAAACACAAAGTCCAGGTCCTGCCGCAGCTTCTTCGGGATGTCGATCAGATCACGCTCATTCTTGCGCGGCAAAACAAACGTCTTAATCCCTGCCCGTCGCGCCGCCAACGCCTTCTCACGCACGCCACCAACCGGCAACACACGGCCGCGTAACGTAATCTCTCCCGTCAGACTGACATCACGGCGGATCGGCCGTCCGGTGAAGGCGGAGATCAGCGCCACAGCCAGCGTCGCTCCGGCCGATGGCCCATCCTTCGGCACCGCCCCCTCCGGCAGATGGATATGGACATCCGTCTTCTCAAACATCTCGTCGTCAATCCCCAACGCCCGCGCCTGGCTACGAGTATAGGTCAGCGCCGCCTGTGCACTCTCCTGCATCACTTCGCCCAACTGTCCGGTCAGCGTCAGCCCCCCTTTGCCGGGCATCAAGTTTACTTCGATGATCATCAACTCGCCGCCGCTAGGCGTCCAGGCCGCGCCCGTCGCCACCCCCACCTCATCCTCATCCGGCCGAATTTCCTCCGTGAAGCGCGGCGGCCCTAGCAGCTCCTGCACCTGCGCCGCATTGATTTTGCGGGGATATCGCTTCTCTTCCGCCACCATACGCGCGACCTTGCGACAGACGTTGGCGACCTCGCGCTCCAAATTACGCACCCCAGCCTCACGCGTATACTCGCGCACCAACGCCTTCAGACCATCTTCCTCAAAGCGAATCCCTTTGCCCACCAGCCCGTGCTGCTCAATCTGGCGCGGAACCAGAAATTGGTGGCAAATGCCCAGCTTCTCTTCTTCCAAATAACTGGAAAAGTCAATCACCTCCATCCGGTCTTGCAGTGCCGGAGGAATCGTATCCAGATAATTAGCCGTCGTCACAAAGAGGATGTGGGAGAGGTCATAATCCAGCCCCAGGTAGTGGTCAACAAAAGCGTAGTTCTGCTCCGGGTCGAGGACTTCCAACAAAGCGGCCGACGGATCGCCGCGAAAATCCTGCCCCAGCTTATCAATCTCATCCAGCATAAAGAGCGGATTGCGCGTCCCCACTCGGCGCATCGCCTGGATAATGCGTCCCGGCATCGCCCCAATGTAGGTGCGCCGGTGGCCGCGTATCTCCGCCTCGTCGCGCACCCCGCCCAGACTGATCCGCACAAACTCACGGCCGAGTGCGCGGGCAATGGAGCGGCCGAGCGAGGTCTTGCCCGTCCCCGGCGGCCCAACAAAGCAAAGGATCGGACTGCGCATATTCCCTGGCGAAATCTTTTTCACCGCAATATATTCCAGGATACGATCTTTAATCTTCGTCAGACCATAATGATCGGCGTCAAGGACTTCGGCCGCGTTCGCCACATCCAGGTTGTCGTCCGACTCCTCCACCCAGGGCAGTTCCAAAATCCAATCAATATAAGTGCGGATAATCCCCACTTCCGGCGACATCGGCGGCATCGCGCTCAGCCGCGCCACCTCTTTTTCCACCTTCTGCCGCACAGCCTCCGGGAGGGCTTTTTTACCGACCGCTTCGCGGATTTCGCTTAACTCCTGGCTGAAGACATCCAGTTCCCCCAACTCTCCCTGAATGACGCGCATCTGTTCGCGCAAAAAGTGTTCGCGATGGCTGCGATCCACCTCCTGCTGCACCTGTGCCTGGATTTCGTCCTCCAGTTCCAGCACGTCAAGCTCTTTCGCCAATAGGATGCTGATCTTTTGCAGCCGTTCCGTTGGCTCAATCGTCTCCAGCACATCTTGCCGCGTCGCGACCGGCAACGACAGTGTGGAAGCGACAAAGTCAGCCAGCCAACCCGGCTCGCCCAGGTTCAACGCATAGGCATACGCCTCTTCCGGCATATTGCGATTCAGGTCTACCGCCTTCTCAAAAAGGGCCAAGACCGCCCGCATCAACGCTTCTGTCGTTGGCTTCCATTCAGTCGGTTCGGGGATGATTCGCGCTAGAACGCGAATATACGGCTTCCACTGTGTAAATTCGATGATTTCCACCCGCCGCCGCCCCTGGGCGAGGATGCTCGTCGTATCATCCGGCATTCGCAGCAAGCGGCCGATCGACACCTCCGCACCTACTGCAAACAAATCTTCCCGCTTCGGCTCTAAAACATCGTTGTTCCGTTGGGCGGCGACAATGATATTTTCATCATTGTTGTGTGCCGCCTTTACCGCCGTCAACGAACGCTCCCGACCGATAAACAGCGGCATCACCATCTGCGGAAACAAGACCACATCCCGCAGCGGCAAGAAGGGACATTCAATCAGGCCATCTTTATCGGCCGTATCCCGCTGCGAAAACAGTTCATCCTCTAAATCGGGAAACAGTTCCGGCAAATCGGGGAACTGGGTGAAGTCAAAATCGTCGTCTTGGCGTCTTGTGCGGCTCATAGTTGTGATTGTAAAGCGTCCCAATGATTTAGCAACTCACCGATGACAATAATCGAGCCGGCAGCACAAATCAGATCACCGGCCGTTGCCTGGCGACAAGCCAGTGCCACCGCCTCCGCCACGGAAGCCGTTTTTGTCGTCGAAAAACCTAGCTGCGCCGCCTGTTCGCCCAACCAGTCCGGCGCCGATGCGCGAGGATGATGAGCGGCCGTCAGGATGATCTCCGCCGCCAAAGGAAAGAGGATGTGCATCATCGCTACAATATTCTTATCCGCCGGTGCGCCAAAGATCAAGATTAAACGATCAAATTGGTAATTTTGGATCAACGCCTGCGCCAGCCGCCTGGCCGAATCCTCATTGTGGGCGCAATCTACCAGAAAAGCGGGACGGCCGCCCCCCCCTACCTGCAACAATTGCAACCGCCCATCCCAGGCCACCGTCGCCAACCCCGCCTGCAAGATGGGCAGCGTCAGACCGGGAAACGAACCCCGCACCTGCTCCAATGCCGCCAGCGCAACGGCCGCATTCTCCAACTGATGCTCCCCCGCCAACGCCACCCGAAAGCGCGTCCCCGATGGAATGAAATCCTCATCCGGCCCCTGCCAAACCACCAACTCCTGCCCGCTATCAGGTTTTTCACTGCCTACTACCCACTGCCTACTGCCTACCTCCCCAGTCTCCCAATCTCCTATCTCCACGCTCCCCTGCTCCTCTGCTCCTCTGCCCCTCTGCTCCCCTGCTCCCCCACTCTCCTGCACAACCACTACCAACGGCGCATCCCTCTCCTCAGCAATCTCCCGTAACACCTTCAACGCCTCCGGCTGCTGATTGGCACTGACCACCGGAACCCCTCGCTTGATAATCCCCCCCTTCTCGGCCGCAATCTGCCCAATCGTATCCCCCAACAACTGCGTATGGTCGAGGCTCAAGCTGGTAATCACTGAAACCAACGGCGTCAGCACATTCGTCGCATCCAAACGGCCGCCCAGCCCCACCTCTACCACCGCCACATCCACCGCCGAACGCGCAAAATGCAAAAAGCCAATCGCCGTCACAATCTCAAACCAGGTAATGCCCGGCACTTGCGGCAACACCTGGCGCACCTCCTCCATCAGTTCGACAAACGTCGCTTCGGGAATGCGGCCGTCACCATCTTCGGCCGTCAGCACACGAGCCCTTTCGCGGAACTCCCGCAAATGGGGCGAGGTATAAAGCCCCACCTTCAACCCCGCCAGCCGCAAACAATTGGCACACATCGCCGCCACCGACCCTTTCCCCTTCGTCCCGGCAATGTGGATCGCCGCCAACTGCTCATGCGGGCTGCCCAGCAACTCCATCAGATGGCGCGGCCGTGCTGTGTCAATCTTGCTCTCATGGTAGCGATCAAGCATCTCCCGTTCCAGGTTGATGAAACTATACAGAAAATCTAAAGCACGCTGATAAGCATCATGCGTATCATTATTCAAGCTACTCATTAACTCTTTTTTCCACTTGTGAAATATGACGCCCTTGTTGGCGCGAATTGTAGCCGATAAATAATCGGCCGTCATCGCAATCCGTAGCGCGGGTTGCCAACCCGCAGCTCAATATATCGCCTATTACAAAATTTCAGGTAAATTTATCACCATATGATCGCCACAATCGCAGAAATTCATCGCACTTTGTCCAACACCGTCTGGCTCTTTTGGCTCATCCTCGGCCTTTGGGGCCTATACCGCGCCATTCGCGCCAACGGCGTAGACGGCAACTACATCGGCGCGGCCGCCATCGGACAGCTCTTATTCATTCTTCAGGCAATTCTCGGCTCCATCCTTTGGCTAAACGGCCTGAGCGCTGCCATCCAACGGCCGGGGATTCATCTGCTCTATGGTGTCTTTGCCATTGTCTTTCCCCCCTTCATTTACTTCGTCGTTCTGCGCAGCGACGACACTAACCGCGCCCAGTGGGTGTTGGCCTTCACCGCCCTCTTCATGTTTGGCATTTCGCTTCGCGCTGTCTCAACCGGAATCTAATCTTACCCACCGGCCGCCTGGGTTTACTTCTATCGGCCGTTAAAACTGAAGCAACGCTGGTAGCGGACTCGTTGTTCGGTCCTCTCTAAAATCCCCCTGCATTCAGTCTGGCAGTACCTACGTACTCTCCACAAAACAAATAAAAGGCTCCATGATAAGGAAGCGTACCAATTTTCATAAAGGAGATTTGTATCCGATGAAACGCAAATTACTGGTTTTCACAACGATTCTAACCCTGCTACTTGCCGCTTTTGGCTCCGTATCAGCCCAAGAAGTGATCGACAACGTTGTTGATATTACCGCCAAAACCAACAACCTTTCCACATTGCATAGAGCAATTGTCAACGCCGAACTGGCCGATACGCTGGCCTCGGCCGACAACACTTTCACCCTCTTTGCCCCCACCAACGCCGCCTTTGGCAGATTGCCCGAAGGCCTCCTGGATCTCTTACTGGCCGATCCCGATGGCTCATTGACGGAAGTGCTGCTCAATCATGCTGTCCCCGGCCAGTGGGATAGTGAGGCTATCGTCGCCGCCGAAACATTAACCACCCTCGGCGGCCGCACGCTGACCGTTGAAGTCCGCAGGGATGATATTTTTGTCAATGATGCTCGCATTATCACTGCCGACATCCAGGCCAAGAATGGGGTCATCCACACTGTCAACGAAGTCCTCGTCCCCTCCAGCATCGCCACCGTGCCTATCGCCAGTGAGATCAGTTCACAAACGCCTGCGGCCACCACACCCCCCGCGCTTGATCAAGCCGAAGTGGCCCCTGGCGCAGACCCAACCGCAGCGGCCGAAGCGACTACCCCAACCATAACTGCCGCCCCGACAAAGACCATTGCCGAGATCATTGCCAGCGACGATAACTTCGAGACCTTGTTGGAAGCGGCCGAAACAGCTGGACTGGACGAAACGTTAGCCAGCCCTGGCAACTATACCCTCTTTGCCCCCACCGATGATGCCTTTGCGGCCGTGCCTGGGGAGTTCCTCAACCTTGCCTTGGGTGATGTTGAGGGACAGCTAACTCCCCTCCTGCTCTACCACATCGTCAACGACACACTGAACATCAACCAGGTTGCCAACAGTAACCTGATCCCAACGTTAGACGGCCGTCCATTGTTCATCACCACCGGTGATGGTAACTCCCCCGTCTACATCAATGGCACCGAGGTCATCATCTCCGACATCCAGGCCAGCAACGGCGTCATCCACGTCGTTGACGCCGTTCTAGTTCCATAGCAGGAATATCTAACTTTCGGAACTGTTTCAAAAACTGTCATTCTGAACGGAGTGAAGAATCCCATACAATCTTCTCAGCCGAAAATGTGCCAGGGATTCCTCGCTCCGCTCGGAATGACAGTCGAGTCACTTTTGAAACAGTGTCATTCGTTCTGCTTCTTTAATCTACCCAACTTACCACACCTGCACCTGACTGAAGAACACTTTCTCGTTCGCAACCCCCGTCGTGGAACCAACAATCTCAAACGCTCCCCGCAGTGGCAAATTAGACGACGAATTGCCTACCATCACCTCTACCCGCCCTGGGCGAACAACGGCCGATAGCTCCTCATCATAACTCGCCAACTGATTAACAGACAACGTAAACACCACCGTCTTACACTCACCAGGCTCCAGGCTGACGCGCTTGAACCCCTTCAACTCTTTAACCAGCCGGGCTGAAGCGGAGTCCTGGCGGATATACAGTTGCACCACTTCATCACCGGCACGCTCCCCCGTGTTGGTAACATCCACGTGAATATCGACCTGTCCCCCTGCCTCAACGGTAGCACGCTCAATTTGCAAATTATCAAACTGGAACGTGGTATAGGTCAGCCCATAGCCAAAGGGAAACAGCGGTTCCCCTTGAAAGAAGCGATAGGTACGGCCGTCCATCTGATATTCCTCAAATGGCGGCAAATCAGCAACGGATTGATAAAAAGTGACTGGCAACCGTCCCGCCGGGTTATAGTCGCCAAACAGCACATCGGCGATCGCCTCTCCTCCCGCCTCACCCGGATACCACGCCTCGACAATCGCCGGAAGCTGCTCTGCGGCCCAACTGGCGGCCAGCGAACTGCCATTCAGCAACACCAGCACAACCGGCTTGCCCAGGGCGTGCAACTGCTTCAGCAACGCTTCTTGCGGCGCAGGCAGTCCAATGTCGGTGCGGTCGCCATCCAGGAACCCTTCCACATCAACCGTCAACTCCTCACGCTCCAACAGCGGCGACAGCCCCATGACCGCCACGATCACGTCCGCTTTCTCGGCGATAGCCAACGCCTCCCCCTGGTAGTCCCTGCCCGGCCATGCCCACAGAAGCTGCGCTCGTGAATCCACGCCGTAACTACAATACTCCAATCTCAACTGGTAGAACCGCCCCGCTTCCAACTCCACATCTTTGGTCGTCAGATGATGGTCATGTTCCCCTTCAAACTCGACCAGCGGTTCATCATCCAGATAAAGCTTATAGGCATTGAAGCCATTGACACCGATCCGGCATCGGCCGCTGGCCGGCGGACAAAGATAACCACTCCAGCGAACGGAAAAACCATCCCCCCACTGCTTACTTAGTGGGCTGACTCCCTTCCAGTTCATATCCACAAAGCTGTCAATCCGTTGTGCCACCGGCTCGCCAGCCAATTGAGCATTATCAAAGTAGGCAGCGTCCAGCCCCTGCTCTTGTGCGGCCGAATCGGCCGGGTAAAGGTAGTGGCTTGGTATCACCTCCAGCGGCAACACCCCATCAGCGATTGGGCTTCCCGGCGCGTAATACAGCCGCGTCGAAGGGGATAGCTTTTTGCGAATCCCGGCCAGCGGCGTGACCGCATTCACCGGCGTCCCATGATAGTTCCCCAAAAGGAGTTCCACCTGGTTGGCGTTGGGACCAATGACGGCGATTGAACCAATCTCTTTAGACAGTGGCAGCAGCTTCGCCTCGTTCTTCAGCAGGACAATAGACTCTCTGGCGGCCGTCAGCGCCAATGCCTGATGTGCCTCGCTATTCACCACTTCATATGGGATCTGGGCATAAGAGACTTCTTCTGGCGGGTCGAACATGCCCAGCTTAAAACGAGCAGTAAACAAACGTTTAACGGATTGATCAATGACTTCCTCCGTGATCAACCCCTGCTCAACGGCCGCTTCCAATCGCGGAAAGGTGCAACCACAATTCAGATCGCAACCATGTTTGACCGCCAGCGCGGCCGCCTCCTCCGCTGTGCTGACGATTTTGTGGTGGGCATAGATGTCAATGATCGCCCAACAATCAGAGACCACATACCCCTCAAACCCCCACTCCTCGCGCAAAATCTTCTGCAACAACGTGCCACTGGCGCAACACGCCTCGCCATTCACACGGTTATAGGCTCCCATAATCGAATAAGCCCTGCCCTCTTTGACACACGCCTCAAATTGCGGCAGGTATGTCTCGCGCAGTTCGCGCTCGCTCACCTGTGCATCAAAGGAGTGGCGTTGGGATTCCGGGCCACTATGCACCGCGAAGTGCTTCGGGGTGGCGACGAGCTTCAAATACCTCTCGTCATCCCCCTGCAATCCGCGCACAAAGGCCACACCCAGCGAAGCGGTCAGATAAGGGTCCTCGCCAAAGGTCTCCTGGCCGCGCCCCCACCGTGGGTCGCGAAAGATATTGACATTCGGCGACCAATAAGTCAGCCCAGTATAGATAGCGTGGACGCCGCGGCGAAGTGCCTCGTGATGTTTAGCGCGTGCCTCGTCGGAGATGGCAACCGCAATTTGGTGGATCAACGCTTGATTCCAGGTGGCAGCCAGACCAATCGCCTGGGGAAATACCGTCGCCACACCGGCACGGCCGACGCCATGCAGCGCTTCGTTCCACCAATTGTATTCCGGTATCCCCAGCCGTTCGATGGCCGGAGCCGTGTGCACCATTTGCGAAATCTTCTCCCCCAGCGTCATCTGACTGATCAAGTCATCAACCCGCTCGGCGATTGGCAAACTGGTATCCTTGTATTTTGACATGTAATTGAAACCTCTAAATAATGCCACACAAATTTTGTTCAGGCCTTACGCAGTTAAGAATTTTTGGCAACGAATTAGCACGAATTTTCACGAAAAAGATAAAAATTCGTACCACAAAATTCGCGCTAATTCGCGTAAATTCGATGCAAATGCACAAGTCCTATGGATTACGATTGTGGGAAACGCTCTGGGGCCACAAACACCGGGACCTGTTCAACGGCCGCGCCCTCATTATACAAATGGCATTTAACAACCACATCCCCCACCGCAACATCGGCAGGCATCTCCCGCTTGCATATCTCCATCGCCGCCGGACAGCGGCCGGCAAACTTACACCCCTGCCGCAAATACTCCTCCTCCTCCGTCTCCATCAAGCTTACTCGCCCACTCCAGCGCATAGCCGGATCAGCCTGCGGAATAGATTCGCGCAGCAGTTGGGTATAGGGATGCTTGGGGTTCATCAGCACATCTTCCACCGGCCCCATCTCCACGATCTTCCCCCGAAACATAATCCCAATCCGATCACACAGGTAATACGCCGTTGCCAGATCGTGGGTGATATACAGCACGCTCATACCCAACTTCGCTGTCAGCAGGCTAAACAGGTTCACAATCGACATTCTGAGCGAAGCATCCACCATCGAAACCGGCTCATCGGCAATGAGCAGCATCGGGTCCGTCAGCAACGCCCTGGCAATTGAGATTCTCTGCAACTGCCCGCCAGAAAACTCGCTCGGATACTTCCCGGCAAATTCATCATAGGTCAGTCCAACAGCCCGCAACGTCTGGTCAATCAGCTTGATCGTCTCCTCCTTCCCCTTAGCCAGCTTATAGTTCTGCACCGTCTCAAAGAAGTAGCAATCAACCGTTCGCAGCGGATTAAAAGTACCGAATGGGTCCTGAAAGATCGCTTGCACCCGTTCGGTGAACCACACCTTCTCGTGCTTACTTTTCGGCCGCCCCTTATAGATAACCGTGCCGGAAGTAGGTTCTTCAAAGCCGAGAATCATCTTGGCCGTCGTCGTCTTGCCACACCCACTCTCCCCGGCCAGCACAAAGATTTCCCCCGGCTTAATGTAGAACGAGACATCCTCGACGGCCGTCAACCTGACCCGCGAGGTGATGCTCCCAAAGGAGTAGACCTTCGTCAGCTGCCTGACATCAAGCAGACTTTCCATTTCCTTCCTCCTGGGTTAACCAACAAGCAACCTTATGATTTGGCTTCACCTGAATGTAGGCCGGTGTCCGCTCCTTGCAAATATCCATCACAAAGGGGCATCGAGGATGGAAAGCGCAACCAGACGGTAGGTCAATCAGCGAAGGCGGGCTGCCAGGCACGCTCTTTCGCGGCGACTTATCGCCAAACTTAGGTAAGGAGTTGATCAAATAGTGAGTATAGGGATGCAACGGCTCCTTGAAGATCGTTTCGGTGGGCGCTTCTTCAACCATCTTACCGGCATACATGATTCCGATCCGGTCGGCCACATTGGCGTGTACCCCCATGTCATGGGTGACAAGGATGATCGTATTGCCCAATTTCTGTTGGATGTCCACCAAAAGCTGCACCACCCCGCGCTGGACAACTACATCGAGTGCGGTGGTCGGCTCATCGGCAATGATGATGCTCGGCTCAAGCAGCGCCGCCAGAGCAATCGTCACCCGTTGGCGCATCCCACCAGACAACTGGTGTGGGTAAGCCTCCATCACCTGCGGCGGCAACCCCAACTCGGCAATATGCTTCTTCGCCAGCCCAAACGCCTCATCGCGCGACCGTAAGTTAACATGGCTGACAATGAAATCCTGGTACGTATCTTTCAGCCGCCTGACCGGATTGAGGACGCTCATCGAACCCTGCGGCACATAAGAGACATACTCCCAACGCAGCCGCCTCATCTGCTCGTCATCAAGCGTCGAGATGTCCACGGCCGTCCCATTGACATGATAGATAACTTTGCCTCCAATCAGTCGCAGCGGTGGCTCAACCACCCCGGCCAGCGCCTTCAGCAAGGTTGATTTCCCACAGCCGCTTTCACCAGCGATGCCGTAAATCTCATTCTCGTAAACCTCAAGTTGCACCTCGTTGACCGCTTTGACCACTTTCTTGTGGCCGCGGACTTCAAGGATGTAGAACGTTTTCAGTTCCTCTGTTCTCAAAATAGTGCTAGTCATTGTTTTAAGTCGCTGACAAAAACCGGGTTTCTATCAAAAAATCGGTCCCGTCTGCTAGAAGCTAAGAAACCCGGTTTCTATAGCTCAAACTTTTCTTTCGCAGTTCACTTATGAGTGTGCGCCAACCCGTTGAATTCGCGAACGCGGATCAAGATATTCACTGATGCTGGCGGAGAGCCAATATAAGGAAACAAACAGCATGATCGAGAGGACAACCGGCGTCAGCAACCACCACCAGTAACCCAACAGCACCGCCTGATAGCTAAGCGCCCAAAAGATCATCGTCCCCAGCGTGGGGATGTCGAGATTGGTCAGGCCGAGAATAGCCAGCGTGATTTCAAGACCAATTGCCCAGGACATGACGTTGATTAGCGTGGCGAAAACCAGCGGCATGACGAATGGCAGATACTCATTTAATGCCATCCGCAGCGTACCGGTCCCAGAGAGAATCGCCGTGCGCGTAAATTCCCGTTCGCGCAGGCTCAAAATCTCCGAACGGATCACCCGCGCATCCCACGCCCAACCGAAACAAGCCAACAACAGGCCAAGTGTGAGCAAATTCATCGAACTTCGCACCAACATCGTCAGCATAACCAGGATCAGGAACAGCGGGATGACCAGAAAGCTATCGCTGATGAACATCAACACCCGGTCGGTGAGCCCCCCCTTGTAACCGGCAAACATAGCAACCGGGACCGTAATCATCCGCGAGAGGATTCCAGCAATCAGAGCGACGATGATCGAGTTGCGGACGGCAAACGAGGCCTCCCAAAAAATATCTATTCCTCTCGATTCCGTCCCCAGCCAATAATCCTTTGAAGGTGGCAGGTCACGCGGGACCTCGTGCCACAGGGTTGGATCATAGGGCGAAAAGAAAGAGAGAGCGGCATAAGCGAGGAGAATACACAAGATGGTAAAACTGATTTTAGAGCGGTAGTCCTGGAAGAGGTCTTTGAATACATTCATGCCCATCTCTCCTGAAAATCCACGAGTTGGTGCAACTTTGCGTACGAATCCACACGAACTCAGGCTTTATTGGTGAATATTCGTGCTAATTCGTGGATCGCATTTTCATCCCATCCCTATTGGTGCGCCGCGCATGGTATCGCCCTAGCTATACCGGATGCGGGGATCAAAGAGCGGGTAAGTGAGGTCAATGATCAACATCGCCGTTGTAATACCGACAATGGAAAAGACCGTAATCCCCATAATCAGGTTATAGTCGCCATTCACGATTGCATTGTAGAGCAGCGACCCCAGCCCTGGATAAGAAAAAACGATTTCGGTGATCAACGCCCCGCCAAAAATATGCCCAAGCACCAAAGCCAGCGCGGTGATCTGTGGCAACATGCCGTTGCGAATCACATATCGGCCGACAATCCTCCCTTCCCGCACACCCCCCATCTTCGCATACTGCACAAAATCGGAGGAGTTCACGTTTTGGACCACCAGCTTCATCGTTTGGAACCAGGCCGCCCAACCAAGCATGACGAGCGACAACGCCGGTAGAAAAGAGTGCTTCAGAACATCCTGAATATAGCCCCAGCTAAAGGAAGGCACACGGCCGATACTCGTCCCCCCAGCAATGGGGAACCACTGAAAGACATAACCAAACAAGAGCAGCAGGGCAAAGGCGAAGATGTAATAGGGTATCGGCCGAATGAGCATAGCAGAGGTATCCAGCAACCGCGACCAACTTTTGCGATTGAAGTATCCGGCCAATCCTCCCAGCAAAATGCCGATGACGAAGCCAATCACGGTAGTCGTCAGCAGCAAACCGAGCGTCCAGGGCAACGCCCGCCGAATCAGTTGATTGACCGGCGTGGGAAACTGAAAAAAGGAGACGCCAAAGTCGCCCCGAAATAGCCTGCCCCAGAACGCCCAATACTGCTCCAGCATCGAGCCTTCCAGCCCATACAGCTCCGTCAAATCCTGCACCATCTGGTCCATAATCGCCGGATCGAGAAACGTTCCACGCGATTGCAACGCCGCAATCGTCTGCTGCACCGGATCAGACGGCGCCAGGCGGGGAAGGATAAACACGGCCGTCACCCCCACGAAGATGACCAGCACATATTGGATCAGTCGCGGTATCAAATACCCTTTGACAAAAGTCAACGCCACTTCCTCCCGCAGAATAGAAACCGGGTTTCTCACCCTCACACCAGGCGCTCTAAGGCATTCGCAAAGAAACCCGGTTTCTAAATTTAACCAATAACCATAACCAACTACTATGCGCTACCTTCCTGTTGCTTCAAGGAAAGGCGTCGTGTACTTAAACGGCCCCCAGTGGACATAAGGCTGAGTATAGGGATTCTCCGAGCCAGGCCAGTTCCCCCAATAATACTCATCCCAGGTCAGGAAACCGACATAACCGTAAGTGGGAATACCGGGCATCGCCTCGACTAGCAATTTTAAGCCCTCTACACCCGCTTCGCGCACCGCTTCCGTATCGGCCGGGTCCGTCACACGCAACGTCTCCAGGACCGCGTCCATTTCTGGACTTGACCAGCGCGAATCATGCCCAGACGTATCTTCGCCGATTGTATCAGCAACATAAGCGGAGTTGAAGACATCCAACGTCCGGTGCAGGTCAACACCCGCTCCCCATGGCTCTTGCGCCGGCCACTGGCAGGTCACCTGGAACTCACCGTTGCCCGATAACGTTGGATGAGCGTCATTGGCGATATAAACCGCGTCAATACCAAACTGCCGCCACTGCTGAACAGCGGCATTGCAATTCTTAAAGGCATGGTGCGAGGTGTCGGTGCGATCAAGTACCTCAATCGTCCACGGCGTGCCATCCGGCAGCAACCACGCCCCCTCAGCATCCTGGGAGAAACCATGTTTCATCAGCAATTTCCCTGCCGCTTCAGGGTCGTACTTGTACCATCCAAGCCCAAAAGCCTGCTCGATTGTCGCCTCATCCGTAGGCACAACATAGCCGCGACTCTCCGCATATTCGACCAGCTTCAGCGGCGCGTCCGGGTCATAAGGATTAAACATCTCACCATCCCCCAGGTCAAGCTGGAACTCTGACAACCACTCCTCCATCGGGGCGATGAAGTCCTGGGGATAAGAACCTAGCGAAGGAATATGTACCGGGCTGAGCGTGCCGGTCCCATCAACCGCCTGCCCCAAATACTCGGCAATATCAATCGCCAGCAACAAAGCCCAGCGCACGTCTGATTCATTGAATGGTTCAACGACGGTGTTAAACGTAATGCCAGTCATCGCCGGATCGTTGTTCACCACCCAGGGGAAGTTTGGCTGGTAGGCTCGTATCGTATCCCCCTGGGCTAATGCGGCCGAAAGCCCCTCGGCCGACAGATCAACCGCATCAAGCTGGTGGGTCAACTGGGCAACGATCTTCGCCCCTTCGTTGGCAAAAGCCTGGAACACAATGTATTGTGGCACAGGTTCGCCATAGAGAATGCCGGTGGGGCTGTTCTGCCAATCCTCACGCTTCTCCCAAACCGTCCAGAACCCCTGCTCATCAAAGCTATGGAGCTTGTAGGGTCCCGTGCCGACAAACGGGTTAAACTCGAAGGTCACCGGGTCTTCGACCGTTTCAAAGATATGCTTGGGCATAATCCAGGTCGCTCCCCAGCGATCAAGGAACGTGGTGTGGAAGCGCGAGTTGGGCTCATTCAGCTCAAAGGCGACGGTGTAATCGTCCGGGGCCGTGACACTGGCTACATTTTCGACAAAGAAGGTATTCGCATTGAACCCCTCATCAGACATCAGCGTTTCAACGGTAAAGACGACATCGGCCGACGTAAATGGCTCGCCATCATCCCAGGTCACCCCTTCTCGCAGCGGAATCTCTAGCGCGGTGAAATCCTCATTATAAATCGGATCACCCGCCGCCAGGCCGTTGATAATTTCGCCGGTAGCAAAGTCCACCGACCACAGCGGCTCATTCGCCAGGTTTTGCATCCCGCGGTCGCGGTTTTTCCAACCAACCCACTCATTAAAGTTACTGGGCGTACCGGCGCGGCCGGTCAGCATACCAACAATCAAAGTCTCGCTGCGCGGGAGCGAACCGAGGACCGGGGCAGCCTCAACCGCCTCCACCTCTTCTTCAACAGGTACTTCCACAACCACTTCTTCAGTGACAATGCGGGTTACCTCAACCTCTTCCCCTTGCTCAACGATGGTTTCCGTCACAACCCGGGTTACTTCCACTTGCTCAGTAACAACGCGGGTTACCTCAACAGGTGGTGACGACGTGCAGGCAACAAACAGCACGAGAACAAACAACATGAACACGACCCTTTTCATCTTTCTCTCTCCTGAATATCCACGAATCCTCACCAATTGCCACAAATCGAAGACCTTTTTGTGAAAATCAGTGAATACACCGTTTCAAAAGTAATCTGGGCTTTGTGAATGGCCCATTCATCAGCTTGCTAAGAGAATTCTTGGCATTAATTCAACAAACCAAAGACACCTCCTGTTCGACCACCAGCATAAATTGGCTCGTGGCACACAACTTCTTAACAGTTACTGAACAACATAAATTCCAGAAATAAGGCGGTGACTCTGCAAGCGTTTGCATACTTGCGTAAAAAAATTCACCTTTCCACATCCAACTTGCGTCTTGTAGTTGATTGCCGAAGAACCAACTCCGTCGGCAAGACGACACTGGATTGCTTCTGATCAGGTTCGTGTATCCTATTAAGCAGCAATTGGGTAGCAATGCTGCCCATCTGCCGTAGTGGTTGACGTATGGTGGTAAGCCCCGGACTGAGAGCGGCCGCCAGGGGTATATCGTCAAATCCAATCACCGAAAGATCATCGGGGACAATCAGCCCACGAACGCGAGCCGCGTCCATCACCCCCTGGGCAGATAGATCATTCGAGGCAAACACGGCCGTTGGCGGCTCCGCTAGTTGCAGAAATTGGTTAAGCCCCTCGGAGCCAGCGGCCTGGGTGAAGTCGCCTTCAAACACCAGGTCCGGATCAAATGGCAAGCCACGATCAGCCAGCGCCGCCTTATATCCGATCAGCCGCTCCTTGGCGCTGATCATATCCTTCCACCCGGTAATCATGCCGATCCGCACATGTCCCAGGTCAATAAGATGCTTAGTTGCCTCATAACCGCCCTGCTGGTTGGTAGCAATTACGGTCAGATCAGCCTCATGCACACTCTGATGATCAATTAATACATAGGGAAAATTGCGACTGCGGAATGATTCCAAATAAGCGTCGGGGTCGCGTGGTAAGAGGATAAGCAGCCCATCGGCCAGACCACGCGCCATCATATTGGCGTATGCTGACTCTTTCGTCTTGCGGCGATGGGTGGTGTAAAGCATCAGTTCATACTGCCGGGCTGCCAGTTCATCATCAATGCCTAGCATGATTTCACCCATATACTGGGTAGCCAAATCTACCACAAGCAGACCAATGACATTCGAGCGGCCGCCAGCCAAACTGCGTGCGTGAAGATTAGCCTGGTACCCCATCCGCGTCATGGCCTGCAAGACCTTCGCGCGGGTCTCCGCATTCACATAGGACTTATTGTTGACCACACGAGACACGGTTGAATACGAAACGCCTGCTTCCTTAGCAACATCAACGATCGTGACTGACTTTGAAGAATTTCTGCGTGTCATCGGCTAACTTGAATGAAAAATTCAGCAAACGTTTGCAATAAAATACACTAATTAAAGCAAGATGTCAATCATTACTTTTCGGTGGGACGCTGATTTTCGCTGATAGAACGCAGATGAACGCTGATTTTTAGAAAAGATCAGTGTCCATCTACGCTCCATCAGCGGTGATCTGCGTCCACTCTAAAAGTGAAAATGTAGTACCAATTTGCTATAATTTTAGATATGGGACTCAAGAACGGAAAAGAGATAGCCCGGATGCGTGTCGCCGGGCGCATGGTAGCAGAATGTTTTGCCTTACTCAGTGAAAATATTCAACCCGGTGTGCCGCTTGCGGTGCTGGATCAGTTAGTCGAAAAATACATCGCCGATCAGGGAGCGCAACCGCTCTACAAAGGGTATCGCGGCCGTTCGGCCGAACATCCCCCCTTCCCCGGCGTGATCTGCGCGTCGGTCAACCACGAAATCTGCCACGGCATCCCCGACGGCCGCATCCTCCAAGAAGGCGACATCGTCAGTATTGACATCGGCCTGAAACACCGCGGCTACTGCGGCGACGCCTGCTACACCTTTCCAGTCGGCAAAGTATCACCATTTGCCGAGCGACTGATGGCGATTGGCAAGGAAGCGCTCCAGCGCGGAATTGACGCCGCCCAATCCGGCCGCTATCTGAATGAAATCGGCTATGCGATTGAGAATTATACCGACACCCAAAACGTCTCTGTCGTCCATGAGTGGGGTGGGCATGGCCTGGGTCGCTCGTTACATGAGAACCCTTCCGTCTCCCACATTCGCCAAAAAGAGCGCGGCCCCAAGATGAAACCCGGCATGGTCTTCACTATCGAGCCAATGATCAACGCCGGAACCCATGAATGGATTTTGCTCGACGATGGCTGGACGGTGGTCACGGCCGATGGCAAGCTCTCCGTCCAGTACGAACACTCAATCGTCATCACCCGCAACGGCCCCGAAATCCTGACCAAACTCGATTGACAGAAAAACACTCAACGCAGAGCCGCAGAGGAGGCTTCCCACACTCTGCGCCTCTGCGTTAAAAACCACACTCATTAAAAGCCCTATTCCCTACGAGCCACAAACTTCGCCACACAGCCAACCACCTCAATATCAACCTCAGCGAAGTTCCTTTCTAATGCCTGTCGCAACCTCTCGGCCGTGTCCTGTCTGTTGCCAAAAATACCCTTGCTGTTATATAAAGCCATCAATCTTCGCCCCAGCAAGTTATGGCGCACCCCCTGACCAAGAATCGTCGAGCCAAAAATAACCCCGCCTGGATTGACCACTGTCAGAAGCTGGTCAAAAACGGCCGCCTTCTCCGCCATCGTCCCTGGCAAACAATGCAGCAAGTAATTCAGACCAACCGAGTCGAATCCCGGCGCGAGAGCGGGCAACGGCTCCAAGACGTTGGCCTGGACTGTCTCTGGTTGATACCGCTTTAAGCGGTTCGCCGTCGCCTCCAAACTGTTTGAATTCAAGTCGAGCAACACAAGTCGCGGAGCGGCGGACGGGAAACGACATTTATCAAGAAAGTAACCCGTCCCCACACCAATATCCAGGTGATTGTCGCTCACATGTGCATTGTAGTGCGCCAGCAAACGCCGCGATGGACAGCGCCAGGCGAACTTATTAGAAAAACCCAACACATAAATATCATAAACCGACAAGGCAGCTCTTGAATAAATCGCTGCTCCTGCTGCACCTGTTTGATCAACGCTCATCATTCCCTCCGCCGAGCAACCCCAGGGATAGAAGGTCAAAGCAGCACTTCACTCACCGTACCTATCTCATGGATTTTCAACTTGCGTCTCAACGGCCGCCTGCGCCCCTCCTCTTTCTGCCCAGGGATCAAGGTCGAGTAGGCGACAGTAAACATAGCGGCCGATAATCGCCAGCGAACTCAACACCGGAATAATCACTAGCGCCGTCAGCACGCCAGCCAATGCCAATGAACCAATAATCGCCACAAAGACAATTGCCGGATGCAGTTTTAGTGTGGTCCCCATAATACGCGGCCGTAGCCACACATTTTCAATCCCTTGAATCACCGCATTAACCCCAACCACGATCACCGCGAACCAAAAGTTGGAAACCGGCAGCACCGTTGAACCGGTAAAATAAGCCACAATCGCCGCCAATGCCGTTACCAACGTCGGTCCAACCGAAAGGATCACATCCAGCAGCCCAGCCAGAAAACCGATGACCAACGCGCCCGGCAAACCGATAGCGGCCATTGAAAGCCCAGTCAACAAACCAACAAAGAACATCAGACGTAACTGTCCATGCAAATAAAGCCGCCAGACAATCGCAATCTCCGCATAAAGTCGTTGCACACTGGGGCGACGCCCGGCCGGGATAAGACCGAGCAACCAGTCACGTAAATTATGCCAATCCAATAACAGATAATAAGTCGTCACCAAAACGACCAACAACCAGCCCAAATTACTGGTCGTCGCCTGCAAGACATTCAGCAATACATCCGGGGTCGCTTCGGCCGATATCGTCGGCAACTGTGCTAACCAACTACCCACTGGAATCGCGAAACCCATTACCACGATCGGCCGCTGCAACACCCCCTGAAGCCCCTCCGCCACTCGCGCCAATTCGGCAGCAAAAACGGCCGCCTGGCGTGGAATCAGCGGGATAGCAATCGCCGCCACTGCCACCAGCAAGACAATTGTCAGCAAATAGACCAACAATACCGCCCAACGCCGTTTAATTCTTGTGCGTGCATCAACCAGCTCAATCGCTGGATTGATTACATAGGCCAGGAAAGCAGCCAGCAGCAACGGCCGCAACAACTCCTGCGCCGCAAAGACAAACCAGACCAGCGCGATCAGGCTCAGGCATACGACAATGTAACGAGTCGGCAAACTCCACGGTTCTCGAATCATATAACACTATCCAACAAGCACTTTACCTCAGCGGACCTCTGGCAATGAACAAACGCAATACTCCGTCGCTAGCTCAGCCAATAGCTCAGCAATCATAGCCGGTATTATAACCACTCGTCAAACATCTTCACCCCTACGGGTATGCGAAGTTTTAGTTCATTAACTTCGTAGCATGGGTTGTTTACCCGTGCGTGTGCGCCGGTCATGTACAGGTTGAAAAACTCCGCCTTTACAGAACTGGTAAAGCGATTTATTTCCCAATCCCATACCTGAACAGAAGGCCAGTGACTATCCTGGTCAAGTGGACATTGGACAATTGTACACCCGCCCGATGTTGATTAAACCGCTTTGTCTTAAGCTTACGCACATGACAAACACTTCTAACCCCAAAACAGCACTTATCACTGGTGCGTCGCGCGGTCTGGGGCTGGCACTGGCCCGCGAACTGGCCCAACAAGGCTGGCAACTGATCATTGACGCACGTGGCTCGGCCGCCCTCAACCAGGCAGCGGTCGAGCTATCTCCTTATACCACCGTCTGCGCCATCCCCGGCGATGTCGGCGATCCACAACACCTCCAGGCATTAGCGGCCGCTGCTGAACAGCTTGGCGGCGTAGATGTCGTAGTCAACAACGCCGGTATCCTTGGCCCCAGCCCACAGCCGGAACTGCTCGACTACCCGCTTGACACATTAGCCGATGTCTATCGCCTCAATGTCCTTGCGCCACTGGCCTTGCTCCAGACGATACGGCCGCAGCTCAAGCCCAACGCCGCCATCATCAACGTTACCAGCGACGCCGGAGTGGAAGCCTACCCTGGTTGGGGCGGCTACGGCTCCAGCAAGGCAGCGCTGGAACAACTGTCAGCCATCTTAGCGGCCGAAAACCCCAACTATCGCGTCTACTGGGTTGACCCCGGCGATATGCGGACCCAAATGCAACAAAACGCCTTTCCCGGCGAAGACATCAGCGACCGGCCGCTCCCCGAAGCCAGCGTCCCTGGCTTTGTGGCTCTCTTAGAAGGTGATTACCCTAGCGGCCGCTATCGAAGCAACGATCTGGTAAATGGTAATCGGTAATCCGTTTATTGGTGTATTGGTTGATTAGTCTATTGGTATATTGGCTCACTACACCACCCCACCCCCCAATAAACCAGTATACCAATACACAAATACACCAGTATGATAGTCTCGCACCCACCATCCTTCATCCTTCGTTAGAACAATGTCCACTGCAAAACCCTGCAACTGTACCTACACCCACTCTCCAGCAACCGGCTGGCGCACGTTGCACTTTGAGCTACCGCCCGCGCTTGAAGCAGGCGAGCCGCCCGAAGCACGCGGGCTTGCCCGTGATCAAGTGCGTCTGATGGTTTCCCATTACAGCAACGACGAGATATACCACGCTCAATTCAGCGAACTAGATCAATTCTTACAGGCAGGCGACGTGGTAGTGATCAATACCAGCGCGACAATGAACGCCGCCCTCCCCGCCGTCCGCTCCAGCGATCCGGCTTTTGAATTGCACCTCTCTACCCGCCTGCCCAACGACCTATGGAGCGTAGAGCTGCGCCGTGTGGTCGGCAGCAAAGCGAGCACCAAGACGGAGTCCTTTACCGACATACTACCGGCCGAAACGCTACAGCTACCCGCCGGTGGCTCCGCCACGCTCCTGGCGCCTTATCAAAGTGAACAATACGAATACGCTGGCGGCCGTTCCCGCCTCTGGCTCGCCAGCTTAGAGCTGCCACTACCCCTCGACGCCTACCTCGCCACCTATGGCTTCCCCATTCGCTATGGCTATGTCCAGCAGCAATGGCCGCTAACCTACTACCAAACCGTCTACGCCACCGAAGCGGGCAGCGCGGAAATGCCCTCTGCCGGCCGCGCCTCCACACCAGAGCTGCTCACACGCCTGATCGCCAAAGGTGTACAGATCGTCCCGCTGCTGCTGCACACCGGCGTCGCCAGCCTCGAAGAACACGAACCCCCCTACGCTGAGTTCTACCGCGTCCCGGCCGTCACTGCCCAGGTCGTCAACCAGGCCCGTGCCGCCGGACGGCGGATCATCGCTGTCGGCACAACCACCATCCGCGCCCTGGAAACGGCCGCTGATGAGCAAGGCATCGTTACCCCTGGAGAAGGGTACACCGATCTCATCATCTCCCCCCAGCGTCGCTTACGCATCGTCAACGGGATGTTAACCGGTTTCCACGAACCACAAGCCACCCACCTCGCCATGCTCGAAGCCCTCACCACCCTCGACCACCTCTGCCTCACCTATCACGAAGCCCTTCGTGAAGGTTATCTCTGGCACGAGTTCGGCGATCTACATCTTTTACTTCCCTAAAATCAGGTAAAATT
>CAYPHY010000019.1:32110-38605 GCA_964410625.1 uncultured Ardenticatenaceae bacterium
GTCATACAATGGCTGCTTGATTCTGACCCTTCTATCCGCTGGCAGGTGATGCGCGACCTGCTCAATGCGCCTGCGGAGGAAGTCGCGGCCGAACGAGCGCGAGTCGCCACCGAAGGCCTCGGCGCACAACTGCTCGCTCTCCAGGGGGAGGACGGCCGTTGGGCTGGTGCGGCCTGGAATCGCGGCTGGAACTCCACCATGCATGTCCTTTGGTTACTGCGCGACCTCGGTCTCGACCCGGCAAGCGACCAGGCACGCCACGCCGTCGGCCTCGTCCGTGACCGCGTAACCTGGCAGGGTTGGGAGGCATACGAAGGCAACCCCTTCTTTGTCGGCGAGGTAGAGCCTTGCATCAACGGGCAGGTCGGGGCAGCCGGCGCCTACTTCCGCCAGGATGTGCGCGGCATCATTGATCGCCTCCTCTCCGAACAGTTGCCCGACGGCGGCTGGAACTGCGAGGCGCAAAATGGCTCCACCCGCTCATCGTTCAACACAACCATCTGCGTGCTAGAGGCGCTGCTTGAGTACGAACAGAGTGTCGAAGCCAGCCCAGAGGTAACGGCCGCCCGTCTTCGCGGGCAAGAGTATCTGCTAGAGCGCAGGCTTTTCCGGCGGCGCTCAACTGGCGAGGTGATCGAGCGCGATCGCAAGAGCGGAACTAACTGGACGCGCTTCGCCTTTCCCACCTGGTGGCACTACGACGTGTTGCGCGGGCTTGAATACCTGCGTAGTGCCGCTGTTACCCCCGACGAACGAGTGGCCGAAGCAATCGAACTGGTTGAGTCCAAGCGCGACGCCAACGGCCGCTGGCTGCTGGAAACCCGCTACCCCGGCGAGATGCCGGTCGAGATAGATGAAGGTGAAGGACGGCCGAGCCGTTGGAACACGCTCCGCGCCTTACGAGTGCTAAACTGGTATTCAGCAAAAGCATAACGCCGTTGCCGGATGGCATCGGCAAGGTTTACTCGTCACCCCTATGGCCAATGGGACTCGTGCACTTTAACAAAAAGACACGAATATTCTCTTCTATTTCGTGAAATTCGTGTCATTCGTGTCGAAAATCCTAAACTGCGTAAGTACTCGCTAACTAGCCACAATATTCACCAACTGCCCACGCACCACAATGACCTTGCGTGGCGGCTTGCCATTCAGCCAGGGCTGCACTTTTTCCGAGGCCAGCGCAATCTCCTTCAACTCCGCTTCCCCCTTTCCGGCGGGAACGTCAATCCTATCCCGCACCTTGCCATTCACCTGCACCACCAGGCTGATCGTCTCCTCGGCCGCCACCGCCTCATCCCATTCCGGCCAGGGTTGGGTGTGGATGCTATAGGGTCGGCCGCGTCGCGTCCACAACTCCTCGGTGATATGGGGTGAAATCGGCGCAAGCAACAGCAACAAAGTATCCACCGCCTCATCCCAGGCGGCCCTTTCCACATTCGCCGCCCGTTGTGCCGCCATAATCGTGTTCCGCAACTCCATGATTGCGGCAACGGCCGTGTTGAACGAGAACTCCTCCAACTCCTCCGTTACCTTGCGGATCATCTGGTGAGTCTTGCGCCGCAAGGCACGGGTCGCCCGGTCGTCGGCCGCTTTCGGCGCATAATCGCGCTGTCCAATCTCCCACACATCCTGCATCAACCGTTGCGGCCCCTTGATCCCTTCATAGTTCCACGGCCCCCCCTGGTCCCACTTCGAGAAGAACATCAGGTACGCCCGCACCGTATCCGCGCCATACTCCGCCACCAACTCATCGGGGTTGACCACGTTCCCCCTGCTCTTCGACATACGCTGAATGTCCAGATGGTGACGCAACTGGTTGACATTGTTTTCACCGGCGATAGAAGGGATATTGACCACCGCCTCTGGCAACACCTCCACCACTCGCCAATCGGCCGCGCCCGTATCAACCTGCAAGACATTCTCCGTCCGGCGCATGATCTCGCCAATGACAAGCTTCTCCTCGCCATTTTCCGCAGCCGCTATCTCACCTGGTTCCACCACGTCCACCTGTGTCGCAAACAGCTTGTCCCCCTCCCAACGGCCGCGAGCTACCACCACGTCCCCTTTCCATTCTGCCCCCAAAATCTGCCCCTGGTTACGGAGCGTGATCATTGGCTCGTCAAATAGTTCATCCGGTTGGCGGCCGTGTTCCCCCATCGCCGCCGCTGTCTCCGCAAACATACTCAGGTCACGCATCGCTTTCGTAAAGAAGCGCGTATACATCAAGTGCAGCGTGGCATGTTCCGCTCCGCCCGTATACACGTCCACTGGCAGCCAATACGCCGCCTCCTGCGGATCAAATGGCCCCTCAGCGTACTCTGGGCTGAGATAACGATATTGGTACCATGACGAACACATAAAGGTGTCCATCGTATCCGTTTCGCGCCGCGCGGGCCGCCCTTTGGAGTCAGTCGTGTTCAGAAAGCCTTCGTGCAGTTGCAGCGGGCTGCGGCCGGTGGGCATAAACTCCACATCATCAGGCAACAGCACCGGCAACTCATCCTCCATCTCAATCGTCCCGTCCTGGCAATAAATCGCCGGGATCGGCGCGCCCCAATACCGTTGGCGGCTGATCAGCCAGTCCCGCAAACGGTAGTTGATCGCCTCCTTGCCAATCCCCTTTTCTTGCAGCCAATCAATCACCGCATTGATAGCCGGATTGGCGCGACCTTTAGCGGCCGTTGCCTCCGTACCATCAAATGCACCGCTATTGATCATCACCCCCGGCCCATCATAAGCCTCGGCCATCGTTGCGCCGTCAAACTGCTCACCCTCTGACTGAATCACCGGTATGATCTCCAGAGCATATTGCCGCGCAAACTCGAAGTCGCGCTGATCATGAGCAGGCACCGCCATGATCGCCCCGGTTCCGTAGGTGCTTAGCACATAATCGGCGATCCAGATCGGAATCCGCGCCCCGTTAACGGGATTAATCGCATATGCGCCGGTAAACACACCCGTCTTCTCCCGTTCAGTAGAGAGCCGCTCAATTTCCGATGCTCGCGCCGCTTGTGCCACATACGCTTCTACCGCTGCCCGCTGCTCGGCCGTTGTCAGCTTCTCCACCAACGCATGTTCAGGGGCCAGCACCATGAACGTCGCCCCCCACAGCGTATCCGGCCGCGTCGTAAACACCTCAATCGCATCTCCCTGTTCGCTGGTGAAGATCACTCGCGCCCCTTCACTGCGGCCGATCCAATTCGTCTGCATAATCTTCACCGGCTCCGGCCAATCGAGTTTGCTAAAGTCCAATAGTTCATCGGCATAGTCGGTGATGCGGAAAAACCATTGCGACATCATCCGCTGCACCACCGGCTGTCCGGTGCGCTCGTCCTTGCCGTCAATCACCTGCTCATTCGCCAGCACCGTCTGCATAGAGGGCGACCAGTTGACCATCGCCATGCCGCGATAGGCCAATCCCCCTTCAAAGAATCGTTTGAAGAACCACTCCGTCCACTTATAGTAAGAGGGATCACAACTAACGGCCTCGCGCTGCCAATCGAACATCGCCCCCATGCTGCGTAGCTGTCCGCGCATCCGCTCGATATTGCTATACGTCCACTCCTTCGGGTGGATATTGCGCTGAATCGCCGCATTTTCGGCCGGAAGCCCAAACGCATCAAAGCCCATCGGGAACAGGACATTATATCCCCTCATCCGCATAAACCGCGCCCGCGCATCAGAGGGGGTCATGGCAAACCAGTGACCGATGTGCAGATCGCCGCTAGGATAAGGCAACATCGTCAGCGCATAATGCTTCGGTTTGCTCCAATCTACCTCGGAGCGATACAGCTGGTCCTCCTCCCACTTCTCCTGCCACTTCGGTTCAATTTCACCCGGATTATATGCCTCAGTCATCGAATAATCTCCAGAAAATTATGATTGCTGCCTGTAGCGCAATTTGCCAAATCGCGGCGATTTGCCAAATCTCGCTACTGAGCAAACAAAAAACCCCTTCCGTTCAGAGACGAAAGGGGTTCCGCGGTACCACTCTGATTGATGGTATGAAAGTGGACCTGAAGGGGCTCGAACCCTTGACCTCCACAATGCCATTGTGGCGCTCTCCCAATTGAGCTACAGGCCCATGTCGGCTGCCATCCACTTAAACACGTAACGTGTGTAATCCGTCGCCAGCTACTTATACTTACTTCACTGACGCAGCTCCCAGGCGAGTTCGGTGCGCTTTGTTGCTCTTCCAGCCAACGGAGCAACTCTCTACCAGGTGCACCTACTACTCCTGTTCATCACCTTTATTCTATCTTGTCAAGCAATTCTCTTTGGAGAACCGCGCTACAAAGGTGGACCTGAAGGGATTCGAACCCTTGGCCTCTACAGTGCGATTGTAGCGCTCTCCCAGCTGAGCTACAGGCCCACAAGCGAAAGGAATATTATACCAGCCGAGGAGGAATGTCAAGCGTAAGGCGACTTTGCTTACGTTTTGTTTACATCATCCTCCGCACTCTCGCCCGGTGTGATAACCGCCACCGCCTGTGGCAACACCTTGACCGACACCGGCGTCTCGCCCCACACATCCCCATCACCATGAACGGGCTGCGGCGGATCGGCCGTCACCGTAATCTCCCGCCCCTGCCAATGTTGGTACGCTTCACCTAGCTTCTCGGTCAGCGTCATCTCATTTTTCTCGTCAGACAATGTCTCGTAAAGCCCTTTTAAATCAACATTACCCAAGACCAGCAAATCTAACAATCCATCGGTCATGCTGATCCCAGGGGCCATTGTAACGCCGCGGACACCCATATTACCCGCATTATCAAGGCGACAAATAAACCCTTTGCAAGATAGCTCCTCCCCATCAACAACAATGTGGTAATCTACCACCTTCGAAGTAAACAGTGCCTTCACACCAGAGATAACATAGGCCAGCACACCGAAACGATCCTTCTGCTCGCGGTCAGCCAGCCGGATCATCTCCGCGTCATACCCCATCCCCACGCGCAGCATAAATACCCTTTCCCCCGCCTGTCCCATATCAGCTCGTTGCACTTGCTTATTGGAATCGCCAATCAGTTGCGCGGCCGCTTCTAGTGTCCGCGGAATACCCAACTCGACCGCCAACAAGTTGGCCGTACCCCCTGGCAAGATCGCCAATGGCACATCGCTCCCCATCAACCCATGTGCCACTTCGACTACTGTTCCATCACCGCCATAAGCAGCAACAACATCGAAGCCGGCTTCGGCCGCCTCCGCCGCCAATCTCCGCCCATCCCCACTGTCCTTAGTGATCACCACATCCCATGCGATGCCCAGCGGTTGGAACACCTGGTTCAGCGTATGCAATACCGGCTCCGGCTGGCCGGAGGCAGGATTGGCAACCACCCGCACGCGATTCACCATCATAGAGTTGTCCATTTTGTTTTACCTTAGTAAGATAGAAGCATGGCAGATAAATACAAGATCACCGTCGAATATTGTGTTCCTTGAAATTATAGTCAAAGAGCCGTCCGTGTGGCGGAGGACATTTTAAGTAACTACCAACATATCATCGAGAGCTTTACCTTCATCACTGGTACGAAGGGCGTTTTCGACGTTAAAGTCAACGACCAGTTGATCTTCTCCAAGAAGCAACTCGGCCGTCACGCCGAACCAGGCGAGGTACTCAACCTCTTTCGGAACATCGTCGGCCACGACGTCCCGACCTACCCACAGAGTAAGTAAGCGGTAAACGATAATCAGTGAACAGTAAACAGATTATCGTTTACCGTTCACCGATTACGGCTTCTCGTTCGCCATCAACCGGATAACGATAGAACCCCTCACCCACCTTCCGGCCCAGCCGTCCCGCCTGCACCATTCTACGCAGCAAGGGCGACGGCCGGTAACGGTCGTCCCCCCACTCTTCAAACAAGCCGCTCATCACGCCCAATACGGCATCCAGCCCGATCTCATCCGCCCAGGCCAATGGCCCATGTGGGTAATTGGTTCCCAAAACCATCGCCTTATCAATATCGGCCGCCGTCGCCACCCCCTCCATCAACGCCGTCACCGCCTCATTGATCAAACAACACACCGTCCGCGCCCGCACCAGCCCCGGCCCATCACCCACGACAATCGTTTCCTGCCCTAATCCCTCCCAAAAGAGGGTCGCCTGTCCTAGCGCCGCTTCTGAGGTCTGCAAAGCGGCCGCCAATTCGACGACGCCCTCATCCGGCAGTGGGGGCAACACCCCAAAACCAACCACTCTTTCAGGATGGGGAACCCACGATGCCGCCTGTGTCGCGCTCGTCGCCAATGCCGAAGTCAAAATCAAGGCATCTGCTGACAAAGCCGTACCCAACGCCGACAACAACTCCTGCTTCGCCGCCGCCGATTCATTGTGCAACTCAATCGCCACATCGGCCGCTGCTAACGCACTACGCGAGTAATCGGCCGCCAGCGCATCCAAAAAATCCTCCACCAGATACACCGTCGTCTGGTGCTTCGTCTGTTCGCACAAGCGGCCGACCTCTTCTATAAACGGCAACTCACCCGCAATAA
>CAYPHY010000019.1:38705-84966 GCA_964410625.1 uncultured Ardenticatenaceae bacterium
TGCCCGGCATAGCGCACAATCACGGCCGACTCCGGCACAACCATCTGCCCATCCCGCACCTCTACCGGCCGTTCGCTGAGTAAGTCGGTATACATTCCATTAGGCAGTGGTGTTGAAACAATATCCTCCGTTCCAGCCACGTTAAACGCGCCATACAGCCCCTCATCGGCCGCCTGCCACGCCGCCGTCAAGGCCGGTTCGGCCGAGAGCAGACTAAACTGCCCCTCCACCTGCACCGGGTCTTTCTTCAAACGGCATAACGTCGTCAGATAAGATTGCAAGCTATAGTCACGCCACTGCACCTTGTCCACATCAAACAGGTCCGGTGTATGCGTGTTTTCCGACTCCTGCCCGGCATAGACCAAAAACGCCCCCTCGTTAAACGCCTGGAACGCCGTCCAGGCCAACGCCTGCGCCCGGCTGGGAGCCAGCTTCATAATTCGCGGCTGATCATGATTCTCCACACAGCGCATCTTGATCGTATGCGCCGGATAAATGCCCTTCTGATACCACAAAGCGGCCGTATAAGCGCGGACAGCCCGCGGATCGCGCACGGCCGCATTCCAAATCGGCCAAATATCATAATCATAAGAGAGATCAAACGCCTGGTGAATCTCCCCATCCGATTGCGCCACCAGGCCGCGCCGCCGCCGGTCAACAATAAACGACGTATGCGTAGACTCCGCCAGCCAGATCACCCCTGGCTTCACGGCCGCCACCTCCCGCCGCGCCCGCTCCCAAAACGCCACCGGCACAATCGAAGCCACATCACAACGAAAACCATCCACCCCCACCTGCGCCCACTGGCACAACGTTTCAATCTGGTAATCCCACAACGCCGGATCATCATAGACCAGATCAATGATGTCGCTCCACTCCGGAACCGTCATATACGGCCGCCCCGCCTCATCACGATGATACCACTCCGGGTGATCGTGCAACAACACGCTATCATGGGAGGTGTGGTTATATACCACATCAATCATCACCTTCAGCCCCAGCGCATGAGCATAGCCACACAACTGCTTAAATTGTTCAAGCGTCCCATACTCCGGGTTCACCGCCCGATAATCCTGGATCGAATAAGGGCAGCCCAAATCTCCCTTCTTGTTCAGTTGTCCAATCGGGTGGATCGGCATAAACCAGACCACATCCACCCCTAGCTCACGAATGCGGGGTAAGTCGCTAATTACATCCGCGAACGTCCCATTGCGGCCGTGATTCCGCACATAAATCTCATAAATCACCAAATTGCGATAGTCGCGTGGCGTGTCAACTGCCATGTTTCCTCCGTATAAGAGACTGAGAGATTAGGAGACTGGGAGACTGCTGCCTACTGTCAACTGCCCACTGTCTACTAATCAACCACCAGGTTACTATGCACCACTTCCGTCTCCGGCGCGATCTCCTGCAACCACTTGCCTAAATGATCGATTGCTATATGGATGCCCGGCGTCGGCCGCGGAAAACCGACCTCATGCAGGCCGATCTTCAACTCACCTGCCTCAACCCGCGGCCGCAGCAACAAACAGACCTGCTGCTGCAACGGCCCCTCATCAACCAATGCTTCAATCATCAGCTTGCCATCATAAAGTGAACGATAGCACTCAATAAACTTCACCCGAACATCTCCGCGCTCTATCGTCGAAGGCTTAAAGCGACGGCCGATCGCTTCCAAGTCGGCCGTGGTTCGCAAAATCATATGTGGCATCGGTAACTCCTGAGGTGGTATAAAACGGTCTGCGACTTTAACCTCATTTCGCTCCCACTTAAAGTAATGGCAGGTGCGCCCCTCATCTTTCGCCAACTGTTCATACTTCGTCACAATCCGTTCCGGGTCTTCGGTCGTATAAGCAACACCTAACTGGCTTTGAAAATAGGTAGAGCGAGCAAGCACTTCGGCAATAGCGGCCGCATACGCCGCATCATCCGTCGCTACTTCCAAGAACGCGCCCGCCTTCATCCGCGTTGCCAACAGTAAAAGAAAATCATCATTGATCAAGCGACGGCCATGATGAATCCGCTTGGGCCAGGGATCAGGAAAGTTAATCACCACACCACAAACCGAGTCCGGCGCACACAACAGCCAGAGCATACTCTCCGCCCTACTTTGAACCAGCCGGATATTGGTCAGTCCAAGCCGTTCCACCTTCCGCACCACCTTTCGCAGCGAAGGCAAAGAAATCTCCACCCCCACTAGATTGGCTTGCGGCCGTCGTTGCGCCAGATCTATCAGAAAGTCCCCTCCGCCAAAGCCGATCTCCAACAGCAATGCTCCCTCACGGCCGAACACCTCCGCCCAATCCGTCGGCCAGGGTAAATCTCCTACGCGATACCAATCCATATACCGATCCGTTTCTTCCATCAGCCAACAGATTATATGTTGCCCCCCCACGAAGGCAACCGCCGTGCCGCGAAGGCAACCGCCGCGCAATGTGTTATAGTTGACAATTAATCATTAACCATTGACAATTAACCATTATTCAGAGGTATTTCCATTGTCTCCCAAAAGAATTCGCATCATCGGCGCTCCCATGGATTTAGGCCAAAGCCGCCGCGGCGTAGACATGGGGCCAAGCGCAGTACGCTACGCCCACTTGAACGCCCGCCTTGAACAGCTTGGTCATACCGTTGTAGACGAAGGCAACCTCGCCATTCCCAACCCTGAGGAGCCAATTGTGATCGGAAAAGGGCAACGGCTGAAGGCAGTAACGGCCGTTTGCCAGGCGCTCTACGAGATGTGTATCGAGTGTAACCATCCCGATGACTTTGCCATTGTCCTTGGTGGCGACCATAGCATCAGCATTGGCTCTGTAGCCGGTGCAGCCCAAAGCGGCCCGATTGGCGTTATTTGGGTAGACGCGCACGGCGACTTTAACACCCCCGAGACTTCCCCCAGCGGCAACATTCACGGGATGCCCGTCGCTGCCCTGATTGGCGAAGGGGCGGAGCCATTGGTCAACATCGGCTATCCCGGCGCAAAAATCAAGCCGTCACAAATTGTTCAAATCGGCGTTCGTTCCCTTGACGAGTTGGAACGGCAACGCCTGGCCCGTAGTGGCATTGATGTCTATACCATGCGCCACCTCGACGAGCTAGGGATGGCGACCGTTGCCCGGCAAGCGTTAGACCGTCTGCGCCACCTGCCGCGTATTCACGTCAGCCTCGACATGGACAGCCTCGACCCCGCTGAGGCCCCTGGCGTGGGAACCCCTGTCCCCGGCGGACTAACCTACCGCGAGGCGCATTTACTGATGGAAATACTAGGCGAAAGCGATCGCGTTGCCTCGCTTGATATTGTAGAGGTAAACCCGATTCTCGATAACCACAACCGCACGGCCGAACTGGCCGTTGATCTGGCCGCCTCACTCTTAGGCCAGCGCATTTTGTGAAAAGTAAGCAGTCGGCAGCAGGCGTTGAGCGCAACGCTAGTAAGCAGTGAAAGGATAACTGTCCACTGTCTACTGCCAACTGCCGATTAAAAGGAAAAAACATGGCAGCTCTCATGCGTGGCCTCGAAGGAGAGGCTTACGACCGTGTGTACAGCGACCGCGAACTGGTACAGCGTATTCTCCACTACTTTGCCCCCCACAAGCGCAAAGCCCTGGGCATCGTCGCCAGCACCTTCATGCTCGCTCTGGCCGGAACCGCCCTCCCCTTGCTGGTTGCCCAGGGGGTAAACCTCATGGCCGGTTCCGGAGACAACACCCTGGCAACTATACTGGTCGTCGTCGTGCTGATCAGCGGCACGGCCGTCTGGCTCTTCAACTGGCTGCGCCGCCGGCTAACGTCAGAAGTCATCGCCGACGTACTCATGGAGATGCGTAACGACGCCTTTACGGCGGCGGCCGAGCAAGACCTCTCCTTCTACGATGAATTTAGCTCCGGCCGCGTCGTCAGCCGCATCACCAGCGATACCCAAGAATTTGGCGAAGTCGTCACCATCGGCAGTGATGTGGTTAATCAGCTCTCCGTTGCCGCCATTTTGCTCGTCGTCCTCCTCACCATCGAATGGCGGCTCACGCTGGTCGTCCTCTCTATGGCCCCCATCGTCAGCCTTACTGCCCTCCTCTTCCGCAATCTCGCCCGTCGTGTGACACGGCAAGGGGCGCGAGCCGTCGGCGAAGTCAACCGCGCCATTCAGGAAGCCGTCACCGGCATTCGTGTCGCCAAAAACTTTCGCCAGGAACAAGCCATCTACGATGAATTCATGCGCGTCAACGATCAGGCTTATGCCATCAATATCCGCCGCGCCCTGGTATTGACCAATATCTTTCCGGTACTCAACATTCTTTCCGGCATTGGTTCAGCCCTGCTGGTCTACTTTGGCGGCCGTAGTGCCATCGCCGGCGCGATCTCCATCGCCTCCTGGTACCTCTTCGTCACCACCGTAGATCGCTTCTGGTTCCCCGTCACCAATCTCTCCGCCTTCTGGAGCCAGTTCCAACAAGGACTCTCCGCCACCGAGCGCGTCTTTGCCCTGATTGACGCCGAGTCAAGCGTCAAACAAATCGCTAACGAACCTGTCCCCGACTTTTGGGGCGACATCCGCTTCGAGAATGTCACCTTTCGTTACTCCAACAAAGAAACGGTGCTCGACGATTTTTCGCTCCACATCCATCCCGGCGAAAGCATCGCCCTTGTCGGCCATACCGGCGCGGGCAAGTCAAGCATCATCAAGCTCATCGCTCGTTTTTATGAATTTCAAGAGGGGCAACTGCTCATTGATGACCGCGACATTCGCACCTTCAACCTTGTAGATTTCCGCCGCCACCTCGGCATCGTCTCCCAGGTCCCCTTCCTCTTCTCCGGCACAGTCGCCGACAACATCCGTTACGCCTGCCCCACAGCGACGGACGAAGAGATCGAAGCAATGGCTCGCAAAATCGGCGAGGGGGAGTGGCTGGAGACGCTGCCCAACGGTCTCTACAGCAGCGTCGGCGAGCGGGGCAGCCTGCTTTCGATGGGCCAGCGCCAACTGGTCGCCCTGACCCGTGTCCTTGTCCAAAACCCGCGCATCTTCATCCTCGACGAAGCCACCGCCAGCGTAGACCCCTTCACCGAATCACAAATTCAGCAGGCACTCGACCTGATCATGAACAACCGCACCGCGATCATCATCGCCCACCGCCTCTCCACGGTACGCGCGGCCGATCGCATCGTCGTCCTCCAAAAAGGCAAAATTATCGAACAAGGCAGCCACCGCCAGCTACTCGACCAGGGCGGCCACTACGCCGAACTCTACGAAACCTACTTCCGCCACCAATCACCGCAATTCTATCAACAGCGCGAAAAGGGGCGGGTCAAGGTTTCGGCCGATTGAGTCATTTAACCAGCGCTTTCATATGCCGCTTGCAGCCAGCTAAACAGCGTCTCATCCACCTCGGCCGCATCCCCCAGCCGGATCGTATAATTGCACATACTTCCTCTCGGCATCACCTTCAACCGGCCGTCATCCGCCAGCTCTTTCACATTCATCCCCACTTCCACCTGCGTCTTCGTTGCGGGGCCGATCATCGCAAACTGCTTTTTCCGCCGCAAACTGACATACCCCTTCTTCGGCGCAATCTCAAACTCGCCAAACTGGTTGATACGTTCCATCAGCTTATCGTGGATCGGCCGCAAGCCCGCCTTCGCCCCCGAATAAATCTCATCCAACACGTCACCCGTCGTCGCCCCTTTCGCCGCGGCCGCCCGCTCCCCATCTGATTGCAGGATCACATGCACCAGCGTATTGGCATCCCCATGCCCCAACCCCAACTCACGCTTCAACATATCGCGGATTTGACCATGCTTCGTCAGCCCGCTCTCCCGCACAATCTGCCCCAACTCCTCCAGCGACTTGCCGGTCTTCGTCTGAATATTCTTCAATTGGGTTTCAATCGCTTTATCAATTGTACTCATAGCACCACTCCTTTTTTTAACCTCTAGGACTTACGCAAACAATTTTTCGACACGAATAACACGAATTTCACAAAAACAGAAGAGAGGGCAAAAATTCGTGTTATTCGGTCGCAAAATTTGCGCTAATTCGTGTCATAACGCATAAGTCCTAACCATAAGCCAAACCATAGACCGATGGCGTATAATACCCACTAACTATACGACGATCTAGAAAGTGTGAATTCGACACGAGGAACATTACGAACTCCACGCCACTTTCGGAATAGATAGCAGCATTGAGTAAACAGCATGGAACAGGACATTATTCAAGCCTACTGGCACTCATTCCTGAGTACGCTCCCGGCCGAAAGCCCCATTCGCCAACAACCCTACACGGCCGAAGGCTTTGGTGACTCGGCCGTCATGGCCGATGAACTCGGCGCACTCGTCGCCGCCGGAACCAAAACCGCCACCTGTTCCGCCCTCTGGGAATACGAAGCAGAAGGCGAACCCATCCCTCAGGTCGGCCAACACACCATCATCCTCGACGGCCGCGGCGAACCCCTCTGCATCATTGAAACAGTGGAAGTGGAGATACGGCCGTACAACGAAGTAGACCCCCAATTCGCCTACGATGAAGGCGAAGGCGACCGCTCTCTAACCTACTGGCGTGAAGCCCACTGGCGCTTCTTTTCGCGGACGCTGCCGAGGATCGGCCGTGAACCCACCCCCACCATGCCCCTCGTCTGCGAACGCTTTCGGGTGATTTACTCCCCTACTTGATACTCCTCCGCATCTTCCCGCAACACGACTGCCTCTTCAGTATTGGACATATATTGAAACTGATTAATCTCAATATCCCTGTCAGGAAAATGGGCGATGATCTTCAATTCAGCACCCATTGCATTCAGAAAGCGGCGCAATGTACTGATATACATATCGGACTGACGTTCCATCTTTGAGATAGCCGCCTGATTCAATTCAAGCTGGCTTGCAAGCTGCTGCTGAGTAAGCTGTAACGCTTGCCGCAACTCTTTCAAAGCCATCTCTGCCAGTTCCACCTGAACACGTTCTTCGATCCAGGCTTGGTGTTCCGGTGACATTTTTTCAATTAGCTCACTAAATTTCCTAGCCATTAGATTAGCCCTTCCCGCCGCAGTTGTTCAAGATGCTCCTCGTAAAGTCTGTCAGCCAGCGGAATAAACTCCTCATACCATCTACTATGTCCAGTCTTGTTACCGCCAATTAATAGGATCGCGGTTCGTCGAGGATCGAAGGCGTAAAGCACTCGATAAGGTTGTCCTTGATGCTGAACCCTTAACTCCCTCATATGTCCATGCCGCGAACCAATAACATTTGAACTGAAGGGATAGGACAATGTTGGCCCTTTTCCCTCTAACAGCCTGACGCCTACGGCAACTGATCTCTGTTCATATACAGATAATGAATCCGACCATCTCCCAAATTCATCCGTAAATTCGACTTCCCAAACCATCGTCCCATTATAGCAAACATGATTTATAACTCAAAGGTTATATTGTCTGACATCTGTAGGGAGCATACCATCCGTTTATTTCTGAATCCGTTGTAGTCTTCGCCTCGGGACCTTTCGCGACATGTACAAAATAGGCCACTGTGTAAACCACAGTGGCCTAAACTATTCTACCGCCAGATTAAGCAGTACTTATCTCAGTAAGCAGCCAGCCCATTGGCTCCATCCGGCAAGCCCTCAATTCCAGCCAGCGGTGTCAGGCTACCATCAGACTCAATCTTCACCGTACCCGCTGGCGTTAATGTACCATCGGCCGCGCGAGTAAAAATAGCGATCTCATTCCCATCGGCCGCGTTCGTCATCGTATAGACGGCCCCCACTGCACTGGCCGCTTCAACGACTCCTGTGCTTCGCAGGGCAAATACAGAGAATATTCCAATCGCCAGAGCGATTAGAAAGGAGCGATAGGTAAACATTCGCGATAACATGTTGCAGTATCTCCTTTTTGGTTATGGCGCCTGCCTATACAAATCATTTTCAGGTCACCTGGAGATCAGCATACGCGCGAGATGTTATCTGGAGCTTACAAAGAGGTTACGAGCCACTTACAAACGGCCGTCCCGCGGCCGAATCACATACCACGTCTCCATCGCCCCCTTCCCCTTCACAAAAATCGTCCCTCGACTGGAACACACAAAGTCATCCTTAATCAACTCATACGTCTCGCGGGTGATCTGGATTTTCCCTGGCTCCCCATGCGACTCCATCCGGCTGGCCACATTCACCGGATCGCCCCACAGGTCATAGTGGAATTTGTGACGGCCGATCACCCCCGCCACCACCGGCCCTGAATTAATCCCAATCCGAAACTGCAAACGCGACTTTGCCGCTCTTGACCCATTGGCACTATGGCTGTCCCCATCGACGGCCTGTCCATCTGGGTCCGTATAAGCCAGCATCTCTAACGCCATCCGCACCAGCGCGTGGGCGTGGTCTGGGCGGGGATGCGGCACGCCAGAGCCAACCATGTAGTTATCCCCAATCGTCCTGATCTTCTCCAGGCCATACTTCTCTACCAATGAATCAAAATAAGAAAAGACCTCGTTGAGCATCTCCACCATCTCCGCCGGGGCCAGTTCGGCCGACAATGGGGTGAAGCCCACAACATCGGCAAACATGATACTCGCCGTATCAAAATGGTCGGCGATCAGTCGGTTCTCATGCTTGAGGATCGCCGCAATTGATTGGGGCAAGACGTTCAGCAATAGCGCATCCGTACGCTCCTGCTCCTGGTGTAACAGGCGAAGCGCCTCGTTCTTTTGGCTAATGAAGTAAAAGAAGAGCGCAAAGGTCAAGGTGGCGATTGCGCCAATGTTCATCACAAAGTAGGCGTTGATCAGCCAGGGCGGAAGGTTGTTGGACGACCGTAAATACGGCCCGGCAATCAAGCCAATGACCAATAAGACAACAAAAGCGATAAACCAACGTCGCGCCCAACTTAATCGGCCGAAGATCAACGCCCCCATCGGGCTGAGAAACGACCAGACAATCACTGCGCTAGAATTCACAAAGCCGCCCAGTGCCAGCATCATTAGGAATGGCAGAACCAAAAGGATAAATAGCTGGATAAAACGAAAACGATAAAAGTTGCCGGTGACCCTATATAAAATCAGGCTGAAGAGGGTGACAACAGAATAAGCAAGCGGTGGAATTGCGCCAAGATATTCACCAAAATAAATGTACGTGTAGCCCCAAATAATGCCGGCGAAGATGATGATAATGCTAGAGGCCACCAGCAGCGTCTTTTTAACCCTGGTGTCGCGATCATCTTCTGGCTCAATCCCAATACTCAACAACCCTCGAAACTGTTTTCTGGCAAGCTGCCCCAAGCCCATATGATCCATCTCCACAAATGATAATGTATTCAGCAATGTGACTAAACCGCGCACTTGTGACTTAAGCCACGATATTCAACGCTGATTATACCAGCCCCACCCGCTTATGGACGAAGAGAGGCTGCGGCCGTGATATGCTGGCAGCCATCATTCCCATCTTTCAATGGGAATAAGGAGCAGCCATATGATCTTCACCGATCAGTGCGACCTGTTCGGCGCAATACACGAACAGGGCATCAACCTGGTTGTACAGCACATCATGTGCCAACGGCCGCCACCAACCACCCCCTCTCATCAGCAAACGGCCGCGCCGTACTATCCGCAGGCGTAGAATCACGCGCCCACCCACATAAGTGAAGATAAGAAATGAGCCGCCGGTGAGGGCGGCTCATTTGTTATATTGTTGGTCGAGTGGGCTAACAGGGTTAGGCCGTCTCGCTGACGCTGTTAGTGGATGGAAGGCATGTGATCAGTCAGGATGATGCTGATGCTAGAAGGGTCACGAACCAATAACCCCTCTGCCGTTTGCTCGGCCGCTATACCGGTCGCTTGAATACGCTCAACCACGCGCTGTAGCTCGGCCGCAGAGGGTAGCACGATGGTAAAGTAGCGCATTCCGAGTGCATTCGCCGGGGCCGGTGGCGCACCAACTCCTTGCCATGTATTAAAGGCAATGACATGGTTCTGCTGCTCGTCTAGGCCAACATCCCCCATACGAAAATTCTCCATCATCATACCCTCTTGGAAACCAAGCACGTCGCGATAGAACTGCATCATAGGTTCCAGGCTGGAGCCATAGAGATGCACATGTCCGATCCGCGTTCCTTCGGGCAAGATCAAATCAAGCTGATCGCCCTCATCCAATTCGCGAAATAGCGCTTCAACATCAAGCCGGTCCCGGCCACTGCCGATCCTTCCATCCGCGTAGCGCACAATCATTTGCCCGTTTACGATTTCATAGCGGGCGTCTTCTAGTGAACGCACATACAGTTCAATATTGTTGCCTTCGAGATCATCCAGATAGGTGGTCTTGGAAATGCCATGATCCGTAGGAGAATTGGGATAGCGCAGCGCAAACAGCCGCGCCATGGCGCGGGCAAGCTCTTTGCGGCTGGGGTACGAGATGGCGAAATGGTACATCCCTGTAACACCCTGCACTCTTCGCGCAGCGGGTTTTTCTGTCAAGCGTAAAAGCACCTCCGCCTCTGTGCCAAGCGCGGCCTCTGAACCTCTACGCCAGTGGAGCTTAAAGCCAAGCACCTGCGTGTAAAAGGTGATTTGACGGTCTAAGTTAGCGACCGTCAGATGAACATAGCCTAACCGCGTCGCCGGATCAATTCGGATAGGGTCGGCCGGTGGCGTTATCGTGGATTGTTGTGGTTCGTTAATCATCATAATTTTTAATCCAACATTGATTGTAAAAACTACAGACGGTGTTTACAATAGCCGTCTTTGCAGAACACGCAACATCCCTAATCACCCACCACACACCACCCTCTTTAACTAACGAATACAAAATGAACAACCAGATGACATCCAACCACCTCTTCAGCGGCTTGGAACAACAATATGCGAGCAAGCTCCACTGCTTATTTTACGATCTGGCAAGCGGCAACTCCATCGAATACCGCGCCGACCAAAAGGTGTCAACTGCCAGCACAATCAAACTACCCATCTTGATCCATGTTGCCCTTGAAGTCGAGGACGGCCGCCACGCATGGGACGAGCCGCTAACGCTCACCGACGAAGACAAAGTGCGCGGCAGTGGCATCTTGTTTGGGCTGAGTGCCGGGCTGACCCTCTCCCTACGCGACACCTGCTATCTGATGACCGTGCTATCCGACAACACCGCCACCAATATGATCATTGATCGCTTTGGGCTAGATGCGATCAATGCCCGCATCAGGCAATTGGGACTGGAACAAACGACCTTATTCCGTAAGGCATTTACCCCAGACACGGCCGAAAGTCGCGAATTTGGCCTCGGCGTCACCACCCCGCGTGAAATGGGACAGCTTCTCATCAAGCTGGCCCACAAAGAGATTGGCCGCGAGGCAACAACGGCCGCTATCCTCGACATGCTCGCCGCCCAACAAGATCGCGCCGCCATTCCGCGCTATTTGCCCGCCGATTGGAAATACGCGGGTAAAACGGGACGCATCGAACATCTGCGCGGGGATGTGGGGATTGTGACTGCGCCGGACGGCCGTCAATTTGTCCTTGCCCTCTTTTGCAGCGAGATTCCAACTATTGACTGGACAGTAGATAACCCAGGTTTACAGGCGTTAGCACAGCTTGCCCGTTCCTTAATTTTGCCTCTTGACTGAGGGGCAGAAAGCATTACGATGTTCGATTAATGATTCTTGGGCCATTGCTGGCTTCAGCCTGCGCCATCGCTCAGGCTTGCTTGCGCGGCCGCCAGCCGTGCAATTGGCACGCGATAAGGGGAACAACTAACATAGTCCAGTCCGGTGCGGTGACAAAACGCAATGCTGCGTGGCTCGCCGCCATGCTCGCCGCAAATACCCGTCTTCAACTTCGGTTTTGCCTGCCGTCCACGCTCCACGCCCAACTGCACCAATTGTCCCACACCCGTCTGGTCCAGCACCTGGAAGGGATCATCGGATAGTAGTTTCTCCGTAATGTAATGGGACAAGAAGCGTGCGCTATCATCACGGCTCAGACCAAAGGTAGTCTGCGTTAAGTCATTCGTGCCGAAGCTAAAGAAGTCAGCATGGGCAGCAATACGGTCAGCCACCAGCGCGGCCCGTGGTAGCTCAATCATCGTCCCAATCGTGTACTCCATCAGCAGCCCATGTTCACCTAAGACCGACTCCGCCACCCGTTCCACAATCGCCCGTTGGTGCGCCAACTCTGTCTCCGTCGCCACCAGCGGGATCATCACTTCCGGCATCACCTTAATCCCTTCGCCTTGTGCCTGGCAAGCGGCCGAAAAGATCGCCCGCGTCTGCATCTCCGTCACTTCCGGGAACACCAGCCCCAGGCGACAACCGCGATGCCCCAACATCGGGTTTGCTTCCCGCAACTGTTCCACCCGCTGCAATAACTTCTCCTTCTCCCACACCTGCCGCAACAGCTGGTCCATCCCATTGAAAGTCCGGCTCTGCGCCACTTGCAGCTTCAGTTCATACAACTCGCCCTGCAACTCCTCGTAATTGGGCAAGAATTCGTGCAATGGTGGATCCAGCAAGCGGATCGTCACTGGATAACCATCCATCGCCCGGAAAATCTCTAAAAAGTCGCCCCGTTGAATCGGCAACAACTTATCTAAGGCCATCTGCCGCGCCGCCAAATATTCGGCGAGGATCATCTCGCGCATCAGCACCAGCCGCTCTTCGCCAAAAAACATATGCTCGGTGCGACACAAGCCGATCCCCTGTGCACCAAAACGGCGGGCGACGGCCGCATCCCGCCCCGTATCCGCATTTGCCCGAACACCGAGGCAACGCACCTCATCCGCCCACCCCATCAAGGTCTGAAAATAAGTGCCTAGCTCTGGCTGCTTGGTCGGCACCTTGCCGAGCATCACCTCGCCGGTTGAGCCATCTATCGTTAGCCAATCGCCACTACGCACCTGCTTCCCATTGACACTGAAATACCCTCGCTCTTCCTGAATTTCAATCTCGCTCGCGCCGACGATGCAGGGTTTGCCCATACCCCTGGCGACGACGGCCGCATGAGACGTCATCCCGCCTCGTGCCGTCAGCACTGCCCTGGCCGCCACCATACCATGGAAATCATCTGGGCTGGTCTCGTGGCGAATGAGGATCACCTGCTGCCCTTCGGCCGCCAATACGGCCGCATCATCAGGGTCAAGAACCGCCACACCAGCGGCCGCCCCCGGACTGGCCGGTAAACCAATGGTCAGCACCTCCACTTCCCCACTGCGGTCCACCGTCGGATGAAGGAGCTGGTCAAGTTGATTGGGTTCCACCCGCTTTAGCGCCGTTTTCTGGTCAATCAACCCTTCCTCAACCATCTCGACAGCGATTCGCACGGCCGCTGCCCCCGTTCGTTTGCCATTGCGCGTCTGCAACATCCACAGCTTGCCCTGCTCAATGGTAAACTCGACATCTTGCATATCGCGATAGTGGCGCTCTAACTGTTCGGTGATGGTAACAAACTGCACATACACATCCGGCAGATCGTCGGCCAACCGCTGAATGGATTCCGGCGTGCGAATCCCGGCAACCACATCCTCCCCTTGTGCATTCAGCAGGTACTCGCCAAACATCTTCTTCTCGCCCGTTGAAGGATTGCGTGTAAAAGCGACGCCCGTGCCGCTGTCCCAGCCCAAATTACCAAAGACCATCGCCTGCACATTGACCGCCGTTCCTAAATCATCAGGGATGCGATGAATCCGGCGATATTCTACAGCCCGACGGCCGTTCCAGGAATCAAAGACGGCCGAGATCGCCATCCGCAACTGTTCATACGGGTCTTGGGGAAACTCCGTCCCATGCTGGTCGGTGAAGATAATCCGCTTGAAGGAAGCGATGATTTCGCTCAGTTGTTCCGGGGTCAGGTCGGTGTCGCGGCCGCTTTTCGTTTGCGCCTTCATCCGTTCCAGCACGCGATCAAACTTGTCCCCGGCCACGTCCATCACAATGTGCCCAAACATGGCGATGAAGCGGCGATAAGCATCGAGCGCAAAGCGGCGATTGTTGGTCAGCTCGGCCAGCCCTTCCACAGTCTCATCATTCAACCCAAGATTGAGCACCGTGTCCATCATCCCCGGCATGGAAATGGCTGCCCCAGAGCGTACCGAAACCAACAGCGGTTTGGTGCGAGAGCCAAACTCTTTCCCCGTCTCCGCTTCAATCACCTTCAACGCTTCTTGTGCCTGCGACCACATCCCTTCGGGGAACTGGTTCTCATACTGGCTAAACGCATTGCACGCCTCGGTGGTGATGGTAAATCCAGGGGGGACCGGCAATCCGGCCCGCAGCATATCGGCTACATTAGCCCCCTTGCCACCCAACAAATGTTTCTGATCCGCTCCCCCTTCCGAGAATAAATAGACCCACTTATGATCGCGCTGTTCGTATAGCATGGTGTTCCCTCTTGCAGATGGTTATCCGTAATTGGTGAGCAATAAATGGTGTATTGGTCTATTTGTGTACTGGTGTATTGGTATATTGGTTGACTAACCTGCCCACTCCACCAATACACCAATCTCTAATTCTCCCAGTCTCTCTGTCTCCACCTTCACTTCCCCAACCGGTGTTCCAAATGCGCCCAATACCAATCAGCCACAGTGCGTGTGACGCCCTTGCGTGCGCCAAATTGCAGCGGTCGGCCGACCGCATCAATCGGAAATATCTCCACCGTAACCGTCGTTTCATCGGCCGCCTGATCCTTGATCTGGACTATTAGCTGAGTACGGTCACCCAACACCTTGCCATGAATTTTCTTATCAAACTGCGCCTCGATCCGCCCCCCGGCCGTGTCTTGTTTCAGCACCTTCCCCTCCAATCCACCAACGGCCCCCAGTGCCGCCTCAAACACGCTGCTCATCGGCTGCGGATAACGCTTCTCTTCTGTAATTGTATAAGCTGCCATAATACCACCTGTTGAATGGATAATTGTGAATGGTTAATTGTGTACGGTGAACGGTTAATTCCCGCGGCACATGCTACCTGCCACTTGCCACCTGCTGCCTTCCACCTGTTACTTGCACCCGCTCCACCAACGCCCCGACCAGTTCACGAGAGCCAACGGCTGTGCCGCTCATGCTGGCCGTTGCCGCGCCACAAGCAATCCCCCAACGCAAAGCTTCCGGCAGTGGCATCCCCTGGCTCAACCCCCAGACCATGCCGCCCACCATAGAATCACCTGCGCCAATCGGGTTCTTCGCCTCTATCGAAGGGCTATCCGCCCACCATACCTGCTGTTGGTCGTCGGCCAGCAACGCCCCCCGCTTCCCCAATGAGATCACCACATTGTCCACACCAGACTGCTGCAAAACCCGCGCAGCGGCCGCCACCTCTTCATCAGACCCCACCGGCAGGCCGGTTAGGGCATGCACTTCAGCATCATTGGGTTTGACCAGGAACGGCCGTGCCGCACACCCCTCTCGCAACGCCTCATCGCTCGTATCGAGGACCACTTTCGCCCCGGCCGCCTGAATCGCTTCCGTCAGTTCGCGATAAATGGTAACGGGAACACCTGGCGGCAAACTCCCGGCCAACACCCACCAATCACCCGGCTTGGCTAGCAAGCACACCTTCTGCACCAGTTCGCGTTGTTCGGCCGCCGAAATCGTTGGCCCCGGCTCATTGACCTTCAGGTAATGGTCATGGGTTTCCGTTGTGATGCTAACATTCGTCCGCGTCTCCCCCGCCACCCAGACGAAATCGGTGCCAATTCCCAGCCCCTCCAAAGTGTCACGCAGCAACTCGCCATTGTGCCCCCCGGCAAAGCCCATCGCCACGCTCACCGTCCCCAACGAACACAACATCCGCGAGACATTAAAGCCCTTCCCGCCACAATCTACGCGCCAGGCGGTAGCCCTCAGTACGCTGTCATACTCAATCGCTGGGACAATCAGTTCACGGTCTACTGCTGGATTTAGCGTAACAGTGTAGATCATGGCCTTTTACTTTTGTGCTTCAAATTTTCGTTGGGTATAGCCATACCAGAGGCCGGAAATAGCTCCCATCACCACTCCTAAAGCGGCCGTCGCCACCCGGCCGCCCCAGGCATAGGCCAGATGACGACCTTCAAGCATGGCGAGGAAAAAGGCAAACTGTGCCCAGGCGAGGACCATATCGCGGATAAAGGTCTGCCAGACAAATGATTTAGCGCGGATGACGCGAATGATCACGGTGACAAAGGCGGCCGCCAAACTCAGCCAGACCACAAATGCCAGACTCGGCTCGCGCACCGGCCGGAAGAACAGCCCAAAATACAAGCCCAACGCCGCGCCAATCCAGATATACCGCTGCCAGGCAACATCAATTGTCTTTACCGCTTTTTGCTTTGCCATATCTGGTGATCCTCAAGTCTGCACTGAAATTCGCTCACGCAAAGAACGCTAAGACGCAAAGTATAAAAGGCTTTGCGCCCTTGGCGTCTTTGCGTGAGCTTTCACGGCCGCCAATATTTCTCAATCAGCGCAGCCTCCGCTTCCTCTGTCCACACATTGTCCGGCCCTAATTTGTCGGCAATATCAGGTAACTTCTCCGCCAATTCATCGAGGCCAAGCAAGGGCAAATCATGGATTTGCGGGAAGATGACAATCTTCCCCGGATACTTCCCTTCCATTACCGCCGCCATCGCCTCTCGTGCCGTTTCCATCCCACCAATCGCCGCCACCGAACGCTCCGGTGATAGCGACCCTTCTAACGCCCGTGCCATCACCTGCGCTTGGTCATCAATCGTTAGGCCAGAAGTGCCGGTGTATTGGGCACTATGCAGATAGACCGCACTCAAATCGAGCGGCGCCATCGTCCCATTTGGCACACCGGCAAACAAGACCAGCATCCCATCCGGTTTCATCACAGTCGCCGCCTCCGCCATCAGCGAAGCAACCGGGACCGACACAACCACATCATCCGCCCCAAGCTGGTCAGTCGCTTGCATCACAAAGTCGTACAGCGATTGCTCGGCCGTTTGCGGGTTAAAGATCAACAACGTTCGTCCGTGCGCCTCGGCCAGCGGGCCAAACTGTCGCTGTATTGCCTCCAGTCGTTCATCGTTAATCTCGGTGGCGATCACCAATCTTGGCCCATTGGGCAACTCAATAGCCCGTTGGACGTGCATCTGCCCCATGGGCCCACCCGCGCCAACAAAGACGGTCGCCCCATTCGGCCGCAATTCACAACGGTTCCGCGCCTCCCCATACGATGCGGCAATGTCCGGCCCGCGGTTGCCGACAAAGGCGATGTAATCGTAATGGAGCCGCCCCACGTCGGCGTCGGCCAAACCATCTAGTGGCGTCTCGCCGACCAGGTTGAGCGTTCCCCGCCGGGCGATGTGGCGGCCGATCTCGCTGACGGTCGCTGCCGAGCGCGGGTCAAGCACCACAATATCGTCAAAGCCCTTGCCGTCGGTCAGCTCATCTTTGAGCGCAGCATAATCCTCCACGTCCAGCCCATTGCGCTCAATAATCGTCGCCGCTGTACTTGCCGCCAGCTTTTGCACGGCCGGTGGCACATCCGTCAAGATGATGGTTGCCGGAGCATCAAGACCAGCGGAAAAAGTGTAGTCGCGTTCGTCGCCAGGGCGGCCGATGATCCACATCACCCCGCCAATCTTTGGCTCCAGGCGGCGGCGTTGGGTATAGGCCGCCACCACGCAGCCCCAGGGTTCAAGCAGCGACGACTCGGCATAGCCCATTTCCCCTTCCAGAGGTAGAAGACACGGCCCGGCATCCGTCTCCAGCACTTCCGGGCCAATCAGGTGGTATTGGATCAAGCCACCCGGCACAGTATAGCCGTAGGCTGCGCTCTTCCCGTTCTGATAGATGTCCGGTTGGACAGCCAGACGCTGCCCAGGATGGTACTTATCCTGTAAGTTACGGCCGACCTTGATCACCGTCAACGCCACTTCATGCCCCAATCGAGTCGGCTCGACCACCAAATTGCGGTTATACAACTTGGGGTGCTTACCTCCCTGTGTGATGATCTTCACATCGGAAAAGCACATCCCCACACTGTCTATGCGAACGAGCAGTTGATCATCCCCTGGTTCAGGGATGGGCACTTGCTCCGGACGGCCGTCGTACCCCATATTCTCCAATCCCGCTCCATACATATTCCACGCCCAGGCGGTGTCTGGGATGGCAGAATCGGCCGCGCGGTAAAGTTCATACTTACTCTTACTCATGACATTCACCGTAGAGCGATTTGGTAAATCGCTCCTTCAAGCATACGATTTACTAAGCTCGTATTGAATACTCGAAGTATCGTGCCAAAGTTACACCTTCAATTGCCGGACCTCGGTCGCCGTCGCACAGGCCAACGCTCTCTGCGCCACTTCCTTCGCTTCCGCCAACGTCTGCGCCCGTATCTGCGCTTTCACGCCAGGGATCGATGGCACGCTGACGCTCAACTCATCCACACCAAGCCCGATCAAAATCGGCACAGCCTGCGGATCGGCGCCCAACTCACCACAAACGCCAACCCACTTGCCACACGCATGGGCCGCCTCGACCGTGCGGCCGATCAGCCGCAGCACAGCGGGATGCAGCCCGTCTGACTTACCGGCCAACGAAGGGTGCTGGCGGTCCATCGCCAGCGTATACTGCGTCAGGTCATTGGTCCCCACCGAGAAAAAATCCACCTCCGGCGCAAAAACGTCGGCCATCAGCGCGGCCGAGGGTACCTCAATCATAATCCCAATCTCCACCGGCGGGGCATTTAGTTCTTGTCGTACCTCTTCCAAAATTGCGCGGGCTGCCCGCAACTCGCTAATGTCGGCGACCATCGGAAACATGATCCGCAATCTGCCATATTCAGTTGCGCGGAAAATCGCTCGCGCTTGCTCCCGCAGCAGGTGCGGCCGATTGAGGCACAGGCGAATTCCTCGTTCTCCTAAGAAGGGATTGGCTTCGGGGGGAACTTCAATGTAGGGCAGTGGCTTATCCCCACCAATATCCAACGTGCGAATAATCACCGGCTGCCCCTGCATCGCCTGGGCAATGTCGCGGTAGACCGTGAATTGCTCCTCTTCACTGGGGGCTTCGGCGCGATCTAAGAACAGAAACTCCGTTCGCAACAGCCCCACACCCTCGGCCCCGGCCGCCATCGCCTTTTGCGCGTCGGCCAGCCCGCCGATATTGGCAACCACCTCCACTCGATGGCCGTCAGGGGTAATCGCCGGATCGGCCGCTGCCTGTGCCGCCGCAGCCCGTTGCTGCTGTAACTGTGTTTGCAAGTTGGTCGCCTCGGCCAGCGTTTTCTCATCGGGATTTAGGGTCACGGTTCCGCTGCTGCCATCCAGAATCACCATCGTCCCATTAGCGGTCTCCAACACCCCAGGCCCGGCGCTAACCACCGCCGGAAGGCTGAGGGCACGGGCGATAATAGCTGAATGGGCTGTCGGGCCGCCAACGGCCGTGCAAAAGCCCAACACCCGGTCCTTCGGCAGCGAAGCGGTATCGGATGGCGACAGATCATGGGTGAATACCACCACCGGATGATCGGGCAGGCGAATCCCTTGCTCATCCGCCCCAACGAGCAAGCGCAAAACCCGGTAGCCTACGTCGTGGATGTCGGCCGCACGCGCCGCCAACAGCGGATCATCCAACCCGGCCATCACTTTGGCACGGGAATCAATCACCGACTGCCACGCTTGCGCCGCCGGTTGCTGTTGGTTGATCTTGTCCAGAACCGCTTCTAGCAAATCGGGATCATCCAAAATCTCCAGGTGAACATCAAAGATAGCCGCCTCTCCGGCTGCCTTCCGCGCGAACATCTGCTGGCGCAAAGCAGCCAGTTGGCCGCGTGCCTGCTCAATAGCTGCTTGCAGCCGGTCTTCCTCGGCCGAGGCATTGGAAAACGTTTCGACAACCGTGACTTCGCTATGCTTAAACTGGAAGACCGGGCCAATGGCAATTCCGGGTGCGGCCGCGATACCGCGAATGAGATTTCCATCCTCTGTAGGAGCGGGAGCGGCCGTTGGCGAAGATTGCCCGTTGGCGACAGGGGCGGCTGCTGTTGCCGTCGCAGCCTGTGGTGCGGCCGCAGCATGTTGTGCGACCAACTCTTCTTCACCCAACCCGCTGGCAATGGCTGCTTCCAACGCATCCAACGCCGCCTCTTCATCGGTGCCATCTATAACTACGCGAATCGCCGTCCCGCGCTCTACACCCAAGGCCAACATAGAGATCAGGCTTTTGGCGTTGGCTTTTTTCTCACCGCTAAGCACCCGGATATCCGATTGAAACTGCTTGGCAGTATTAACAAAGACCTTCGCCGGGCGGGCATGTAGACCGGTGGGATTTTGAATCACGACCTCTAGCTCTTTCATAAGAACACACGCTCCCCTCGTCGGTAGCCGGTAATCGGTAAGCAGTAAGCAGTTTTCAGTAGGCAGTTACTCTCTCCCTACTATCCACTAACCACTCTCCACTAACCACTATCCACTACTCACTCGCCTCCGCTTCGGCACTTAAATGGGTAAGGATTAATTGCGGGTCGGTTGTCTGGATCAGGCGTTCGGTGGTCTCTTCATCTTCGATCACTTCAGCAAGGCTGGCTAAAACCCCCATATGCTCATCAGAAGAGGCAGCAATGCCGATGACCAGATGCGCTTTTTCGCCATCTTCCCACTCCACACCCTCTGGCACCTGCAACACGGAAATGCCTGTCTGCAAAATTTGCCCTTTATTGTCATAGGTTCCATGCGGGATAGCGACGCCGTTACCGAGGTAGGTGGACATCGTCTCTTCGCGGGCCAGCATCCCATCAATGTAGCCAGCCTCTACGCAACCGCTGGAGACAAGGAGCTGACCTGCCTGGCGAATGGCATCGCTTTTGTCGGCCGCTGTCGCCCCCAAACGAATCCTATCTGCTGATAAAATCGCCACTTCAACCTCCCGAAGCCACAATCTCGTCCTGATTGACGAATGCCTGCACCAGCCGATCAAAGGCCGGATCATTGAGAAATTGATTAAACGTCACCACAACTGCATTGGGGGCCTTATTTCGTGCCACACCGGCTAATGCTTTGTGGACAACGACCACCTGGGCATCGGCCGGGATCGCCCGTGCCGGTTTATGCACAACGGTCACATCGCTGATCTTCGCTTGCTTCAACTTTTTCTTCAGCGCATTCACACTCATCAAACTAGAACCCATGCCCGCCTCGCAGGCCAGGATAATCGTCTTTACTTGGGATGCGGAAATTGAGTCTGCCATATTGCTCTCCTACGAAAATAGCTCACGCAAAGGACGCTAAGCCGCAAAGTATAAAAACTTAGCGACCTTTGCGCCTTTGCGTGAGATTCTCATCCTTCAATTAGTCGGCCGCCAGGCCCGGCACACCGCCGCTGGCCACGACCGTATCTTCGTCTTCTTCTTCCTCGCGCACCGGACGTACACGGAGGATGAAGGCGCCAACCAGGAACGACGCCAACGCACCGATAAGCACACCGGTCAACACGGCGAAGTGCTGTCCACGCGGAATCACAGCCAGATAGGCGAAAATCGAACCGGGGGACGGGGTGGCTACTAGGCCGGCATTGGTGATGACAAACCAGAGATCGGCCGCCAGTCCACCGGCAATCACTGACAAAATCATGATCGGATGGGCCAAGACATAGGGGAAGTAAATCTCATGAATCCCGCCCAGGAAGTGGATGACCATCGCCCCAGGCGCGGACTGCTTCAACAAGCCCTTACCCGCTACGTAGTAGGCAATCAACAGACCAAGGCCCGGCCCTGGGTTCGTCTCCAGCAGGAAGTGGATCGCCCGGCCGGATTGCTCAACGGCCGCGACACCCAACGGAGCCAGTACACCGTGATTGAGCGCGTTGTTGAGAAACAACACCTTCGCCGGTTCAATCACAATGGCCGCCAACGGCAACAAACGAGCCGCGATTAAGCCGTCTACAATGCTGCCCAAGAAATTGCTAATCGCCTGCACAATCGGGCCAATGGCGACATTACCCAACAACACCAAAATCACGGCCAGGATACCGGCGGAGAAGTTGTTGATCAACATCTCGAAGCCGACCGGAATCCGCTCCTCCAATACATCATCCACCTTCTTGATCAACCAGCCACCGAGCGGCCCCATGACCATCGCGCCGAGGAACATCGGGATGTCGGCCCCGACCACAACACCCATTGTTGCCGTTGCGCCAACCACCCCACCACGCACGCCATGGATCATCTTACCACCGGTATAGCCGATCAGAATGGGAAGCAAATAGGTAATCATCGGGCCAACCAATTCGCCAAATGTTTCATTGGGAACCCAGCCCGTGGGGATAAAGAGGGCGGTGATCAAACCCCAGGCGATGAATGCGCCAATATTGGGTATGATCATACCCGCCAGGAAACCGCCAAACTGTTGCAACCGTTCTCTGAATGCCATTTTGTCTCTCCTTTCTTCCAAGAAATAAAAACGAATGGTGGCAATTGCCAACCCCAAATTAAGGAGGCCGCAAGCAGCCTCTATTATTTCCGGCACGACCGAGGTTATGCCAGAGAATGACCTTGTTCAGTAGGAGTTGTGTACGGTTGTATCTTGTTCCCTTCTCCGTCGCTGACTGGCTGTTTCTGTTTGTGCGAAGTGGCTAGGGATATAATCAGGAACAAAAATGATAGCTAGATTAATATTTGATAATAGCCAATTTCATTGTAAACGATTACAATTGCTTTGTCAATATTGAGCAGTAGCTTTTCTCTGATAATCGGTACTTTTACACAAAACAAGTTGAGGCAGGTTGAATAAACAAGTGAAATCGTTTACATTACAAGCGAGTCACAAGTGACACGGTCAATAGGCTCTGTTACAATTCTTGTAAACCGGTTGCAGCAATGGTGAAAATAGTCAAAAGCGTAGAAATGAGGGAATAACAATGGCGGGCATTAAAGAGGTTGCGGAATTTGCAGGCGTATCCACAGCCACCGTTTCGCGCGTATTGGGCAACAAGCCCCATGTGCGGCCGGAAGTACGCGAGAAGGTGCTAGAGGCAGTCCGGTTGCTCGACTACCGCCCCAATCTGGTAGCCCGCAGCTTGCGTTCACAACAATCCAGCACCATCGGCCTGATCGTCTCCGACATCCGCAACCCCTTCTTCACGGCCGTTAGCCGTGCCGTCGAAGATTATGCCTATGAACAAGGGTATGGCGTCTTTCTCTGCAACACAGATGAGAATCCCGATAAAGAGGCCATTTATCTTAATCTGATGCGTGATGAGAATGTTGCCGGGGTGATCTTTTCCCCCACCCGGCAAACGGCTGCCAAATTCCCTACCCTCACCCTTGACCTACCAACTGTTATTGTGGATCGGGAGGTGGATGCTGAATACGTGGATGTGGTGTTAATCAACAACGTGGCAGCCGGCCGCCAGTTGGCCGATCATTTGCTTGAAAGTGGCTACCGACGCATTGGCGGGATATTTGGTGCGGCATCTACTACGGCTCCGCGACGGCGACAAGGATTAGAGGAGGCGTTAAACGCCTACGGCCTGCAACCCATCCCGGAACTGATGATCCACGTCTCGCCGAAGATTGAGACGGGCCACGCCGCCGCGCTGCAACTACTCGATCATCCCCAACCACCCGACGCCCTCTTCACCACCAACAGTCTACTGACGGCGGGAGCGTTAATCGCCATCCAGGAAAGAGGAATGCGGATACCGGAAGACATCGCACTGGTTGGCTTTGATGAGACCACCTGGTCAGAACTGGTGCGGCCGCCCATTACTCTGATCGCCCAGCCAACCGAGGAGATCGGCCGTACCGCTACCGAACTGCTGCTCAAGCGCATCGAAGACCCCACACGCCTTGCCCGCCAGGTCATCCTGCAAGCACAACTACTCATCCGCGGCTCCAGCACGCCAAAAACGAAGCGGTACATGGACGGACACAGATAATCCGCGTAATCAGCGCTTTATCCGCGTCACCCGCGTAACCATATTCAAGAAGATACAATTATGTCAAATCAAAAGCAGAATTGGCGAGAAAATGGCATCCGCATTGTTCGCAGCGACCAACTTGACATGAATACCCCGCAAACACCGGGAATGACCCGTGCGGCCGCGATCAGCCATGCCTCGGCCGGAGCCAACAAGCTCTGGGCCGGAACGGTGCGTATTGACCCCAACGCCAAAACCGGCGCACACCATCACGGCGAACTAGAAAGCATTATCTACGTGGTCAGCGGCAAGGCGCAAATGCGTTGGGGAGAAAAGCTAGAGTATACGGCAACGGCCGAACCTGGCGACTTCATCTATGTCCCACCCTACGTTCCCCACCAGGAACTCAACGCCAACCCCGACCAACCCCTCCTCTGCGTCCTCGTCCGCAGCGATCAAGAGCCGGTTGTTATTAACCTTGACATTGAAGGCATTAAGGGACCAGAAGAAGTAACATGGATTGATCCTCATCATTCATAAATCTAAATAGTAATAATCCCTTTCAGTTTTTACCTATAGTGCTGATCCGTTTAGCCTGCGTGCTATCAGGGCAAACTTGATCCAGAAAAAGATGCCAACAAGACCTAGTATGACGGCTATAAACGGCGCCTCTGCCCATAGCCAATGAACCCCTGATGCCCCTCCCCTGATGGCAAAGGGCAATAGGCTAAAGGCAATGGCGAACCCCATATACCATGAGCGCTTCCGTAACAACGTTCTCGTTCGATTTAATATTTCCATTTCGATATCCTCTGTTAAACTAATTTGATTGTCCAACCGCAGTTCATCCTGCTGTTGAACTAGATTGGCAAATTCGCGATCAAGCCTGAGAAAGGTTTCCACCAATTCCTTTGTATCCTGGCTGGCTTCCCCGGAAAGATAGACCGGAAGCAAGTCGGTGATGACGTCTCGTGTAATTTCCATCTTACGCCTCTTGTTGTAAACGATAGGCCGCCAGTTTTATCCGCGCCCGGTGGACTTTAACCTTAGCGGCCGACAGTGAAATTCCCAACACATCAGCAATCTCTTCGTATGGCATCTCGTCCTGAGCGTGCATGAGCAGCGCCGCCCGGTCAATCTCCGGCAATGTTTGGATAAAGCGCATGACCCCCTGCAATTTGAGATTGACTTCCGCCTCCCGTTCTAGCGAGTTGGCGGCCGATTGCAGCTTCGGATCAAGCGGTGAGTGCCGCTTTTTCTGATTGGCTCGTTTGTAAGCCAGATTTTTAGCAATCGTTAACAGATACCCTTTGACAGTTTCTGCTTCGATGCGACCAGCGGCCGTTAACGCTCGCAGAAACGTCTCCGCTGTAATATCCTCCGCTTCCTGTTCATCGCCACACAGCCAATAGGCAAAGCGGTATACGTCCTGTGCATATTTTTGAAACAGTTCACTGAAATTCGTGACCATACGATTACATAGATACTATCTCCAAGAGTAAAAAAAGTTACAATCAAACTTGGAACCAGTTATTGCACTGTAATCCGATTATCGATTACGGGAGAAACAATGGCAATCGTTCAAACTGTCAATTTAACCAAGCTGTATGGCAAGGGCGAAGCGGCCGTTGCTGCACTGAAAGACATCAATGTCATAATTAACGAAGGTGAGTTTGTCGCGGTGATGGGGCCGAGCGGTTGTGGCAAATCAACCTTATTGCATCTGATAGGCGGGTTGGATCAGCCGAGTAGCGGCCGCGTCCTACTCCGCGGCGAAGACATCTCGCAACTGGACGACAACCGGCTGGCGGCTGTACGTCGCCGCGAGATCGGGTTTATCTTCCAATTTTTCAACTTGATTCCAGTGTTAACGGCCGTTGAAAACGCCGCCTTACCCCTCATCCTTGATGGTGTAAGGCAGGAAGAAGCACACGAAAAAGGGCGCGAATGGCTGACGCGCATGGGCTTAGCCGACCGCCTTAACAGTCGTCAATGCAGACCCTCGTAAGATTTCCTGTCCGGCGCTTCTCCTTGCTGGAGAAGGCGAATCGCCGGTTACGCTGCAAATTGCCCGTGAATGTTATCAGCAGCTTCCCCATCCTAAGAAAAAGCTGGTTATCTTTACCAAAGAGGAAGGTGGCGAAGCCCATTGCCAGGTCAACAACCTCGCCCTACCCAACAGCGTCATCTTCGACTGGCTCGACGAATTGTTTTCCGTCTAGTTCTGTATGAGGAAGTCCAGTGCTACCCACCCTTCCAGGCCCTCGACCGTCCGCACCTGCGCCCACTCCAGATCTTCGGCCGTCTGTCGCCCCGGCAAGAGGGTGACGGCCGTGCCATCAACCAGATATTCGAGTTGTTCGGCCGTGGTACTCGGCTCCGCACGCAAATAAACACCCACGCCACTACTGACGACAGCGGTTGGCAAGCCCGTTGTAGGTGAAACCGGAACCGTGCTGGTGATGGCAACGGTCGCCGTTAGAGGAATGGTGGCGGTCGCAGTCGGCAGAGAAATAGTTGGGCTGGGTTCTAATGTCGGCAGCGCAATCGTCGCCGTCGGCGTCAAAATCAGTGTTGTCGTTGGAGATTCGACAGGGGGAGCTTCCGGGGTGATCGCATTGGGCAAGGCTGGTTCAGTCCCTGCTGTCTGGCGCGGGGCTAGGCCAAACAACCCCAAAAAGACCAGCGCCAGAATCAACGCGACGAAACTACGCAAGAAACTAACCAACATCAAATGGCGTGATTCTTGCTGGCCCACACCATAGGCCTGGTGCATAGACCGCGTTCGCGCCCGCAGCCCACGCATCAAAAAAATAAACGCGGCTATAAAACAAACAATCGCTAATATCGGAAGAACAATGTTCAGTACGGCCGTCATAGTCTCTAGTCTCACAGTCTCATACTCTCCTAGTCTCTATGTTAAGAGACTGAGAGATTGGGAGACTGGGAGATTCATCCTTCTCCAGCCAACACCGCCTTAACCTCCTCCCACAAGGCATCCAGTTCCGGTAAGGTCAGCGCCGACCAGTCAAGTTGTCGCTCCTTAACCAACCGTTCAACCATCTGAAAGCGACGACTGAAACGATTATTGGCGTCTCGCAGTGCGCTTTCCGCATCCACCTTCAGCCAACGCGCTAAGTTTACCACGACAAAGAGCAAATCGCCTAACTCTTGATGCCGCTCGTCGGCCGTTCCCGCCTCTTGCACCTCGCGCAGCTCTTCTTCAAGCTTCTCATAAACGCCGCTAATATCAGGCCAATCGAACCCGATACGGCCGCTGCGCCCCTGAATCTTTTGCGACCGCGCTAACGCCGGTAAGTTGAGCGGTATATTATCCAAAACAGAAGCGGCTTGCTCGCTTTTTTCCCGCTGTTTAAGCTTCTCCCAATTGACGAGCACTTCGGCCGAGTCCGCTACTTCCCAATCCCCCCAAACATGGGGATGTCTGCGCTTCAACTTGGCCTCTATCCCGGCTACGACATCGGTCAGCTTAAACTCCCCCTCTTCGGCCGCCATCTGCACTTGCATGAGGATGTGGTAGAGCAAATCGCCCAACTCCTCACGCAGGTTATCGGGATCGGCCATGTCAATCGCCTCCAGCACTTCATACATCTCTTCCAAGAAGCCTTCGCGCATACTCTGCGGCGTTTGCTCCTGGTCCCAGGGACAGCCATTTGGACTACGCAAGTAAGCTACCGTTTCAGCCAGGGCGGGTAATGAGGATTTCAGCGGTAATTGGGGAACATAAAGAGAGGTCAGATGGTCAATCCGCTCGCTGCGGTCCATTTCATACAGCGGCAACGATTCCACCCGTTGCTCAGCGCTCCCGGCGGCATGGACCAACGACACCGGATGCTCATCAGGGTAAACACCCATCAGCACCAGCTTCAGTTCACTAGCCAACAGCTGGCTATAAACCTGTCCCAACAAGAGAGGGACATCAGGATTGAGCGGCGGATAGAGGAAGCTGACAAAATCAATCGCGTCAAATAGCTGCAAGCCATCCAGCGCGTCCACCCCTAGCGCGGCCAAGGTAGGCTCGACAAAGCTAAGGCCATCCACCACGTTGACCTCTATTCCCGCTTCCCTGGCTGCGCGAACAACGGCCGTCACCGTCGCTTCGCCAACAAAGGGGTGTCCAGGAACGGCGTAAATAATGTCGGCCGTGCTGCCGCGCTCCAATACCTCGGCCGCAATTTGCTGATAGACAGCAGCAAAGTCGGCGGCCGACTCATAGATATGGTCAAAGCTATGCAGTTGTAGTGTGGAGGGGAGCGCCGCCACCGTTGGGTGGCGACCGGTGCGTAGATAAAGCGACTCGGCCGTTGTCAATAGTTGCCAGGCTTGCTGTGTCAGCAAACCCACATCCCCCGGCCCCAAGCCGACAATGGTGATTGCCATCTAGCAGGCAAGTAGCAAGTGGCAGGTGGCAAGTAGCAAACTATCTTAAGAGAAAGCGACTTGCTACTTGCAACTTGCCACCTGCCACACAATTAACGCTTCGTATAAGTTGGGGCCTTGCGAGCACGCTTCAGACCAGGCTTCTTCCGTTCCTTAGCCCGTGCATCACGAGTCAGATGATCCCCATTACGCAGCGCACCGCGCAGGTTCTCATCATACTTCACCAACGCGCGAGCGATACCAAGCCGTACCGCGCCCGTTTGTCCGGTGATGCCGCCGCCCGTCACTTGCACAGTCACGTCCACCTTGCCCATCAAGTCCGCGGCTTCCAGTGGGCCGATCAATGTTTGGTAATCGCCAAAGCGGGGGAAATACTCCTGCACCTCTTTGTCATTGACCATGAAAGTAGGGCCGCCTTCCGCGCCTTCACCGCCGGTTCGTGGATAGACGCGCACCCGCGCCGATGCCGTTTTCCGGCGGCCGATTCCTTCAAAATATTCAGCCATTATAATTCCTCAGATAGTTACCTGTTGGTATACTGGTGTATTTGTATATTGGTATATTCGCATATTAGATGCTAACCAATAACCAATACACTATTATACCATTAACCTTCAAGCTCCAACGTTTCCGGTTGCTGCGCCTTGTGGGGATGCTCCGCACCGGCATAGACCTTCAGTTTCTTAAACATCTTCCGGCCGAGTGCATTCTTCGGCAACATCCCTTTCACGGCCGCACCAACCACCCGATCTGGATGCTTTTCCAACTGCTCGCGCAAGGTGACTTCCGTCAGACCACCGGGATAACCGGAATAGCGATAGTACCGCTTCTGGTCCAGCCGTCGTCCAGTCACGGCGATTTTGTCCGCATTAACCACGACCACGTAATCTCCACAATCCACCGAGGGACTGTAGATCGGCTTATGTTTTCCACGCAGGATCGTTGCAATGCGCGTCGCCAAACGACCCAGGTTCTGCCCTTCGGCATCTACTACAAACCAGCTCCGTTCAACTTCCGCAGGTTTGGTTACAAATGTCTTCATAGCGTTTTACCCCGCCAACTTCTTGTTTTTAATCCATTTGACACCAATAACACGAATTTCACCAATAAATACGCAGCTATTCGTGAAATTCATGTCATTTGTGTCGAAATTTTCGCTCCGGCGTGAGCCCTAATCTTCGTAATCAACCGAGACCAAATACAGCCCATGTGCGGGCGCGGCCGTTGCCGAACGAGAACGGTCACACGCCTGGAAAGCCTCCGCAAACTGCGCCACCGTCCACTTGCCCAAGCCTACCGCCACCAGCGAACCAACCAGGCTACGCACCATTCGATGCAGGAAGGCATTGGCTGTAATCACAAAGCGCAGACACGCTTCCTCTTGCTGCCAAACCGCCTGGTGCACCTCGCGGATGGTACGCTCGCCCTGCGGCGGCCGTCCAAACGTCGCAAAGTCATGGGTTCCCAGCAACAGCGCGGCCGCTTCATTCATCCTATCCACATCAAGCGGACGAACGACATGCCAATAATGCCGCCGGTACAACGGTCGGCGAATCGGAGTATTATAAATCAAATAATGATAACTCCGTCGCCGTGCATCAAAGCGAGGGTGGAACCCCGCTGCCGCTTTGGTCAATTGTAAAACAACAATATCGTCTGGTAAATGTGCATTCAAAGCCCGCTGCAACGCTTCCAGGCCATGCTTTTCCGGCCAATCGAGATCAAAAGTGATCACCTGCCCTAGTGCATGAACACCGGTATCGGTGCGCCCTGCGCCGGTTATCCTGATCGACTTGCCCGAAATAGCCTGGAGTGCGGCTTCGATGGCCGCTTGAACCGTAGGTTCATCTTGCTGCCATTGAAAGCCACGGTAATCACTCCCATCATATTCAATGGTCGCCCGATAGCGTTGCTGCACACTCGTTTGGCTACTCTTCTTCCACCAGCATCAGTACGGCCATTTCCGCATTGTCGCCTGGTCGCTTGCCCAGCTTGACCATACGGGTATAGCCACCCGGCCGTTCTGCATAACGCGGCGCGATGACGTTAAACAACTTCTGGACGACATTCACTTCTTCAAATGCGTCCTCATCCTTGTCCTTCACAATCCGCACGCGCGGCAGACGAGCGGCCGCCAATCGTCGCGCATTCACCACACCAGCCGGATTATCATCCTGATTGGCCAGGCTACGCTTCGCCAGCGTAATCATTCTCTCCGCTTCCGGGCGGATCGTCCGCGCCTTCGCCTCAGTCGTGATAATCTGTTCATGACAAATTAAGTCAGCCACTAGATTTTTACGCAAAGCATTGCGATGGGCTGTATCCCGCCCTAACCGGCGGCCATGTACTCTGTGTCGCATGATTCACTTCCTAATTCCAGTCATCAGTAATCGGTAGTCGGTAATCGGATAGAAAAGCACCGCTCACTGCTTACCGTTTACGGCTCACCGGTTATTATCCATTCCCACCGGCAGTGGCAGGGGTATCATCTTCCGCCAAGAAACCCTTCAACCGTAGCTGCTGCTTCAATTCATCCAGCGACTTCTCGCCAAAATTACGAATTGCCAGCATCGTCTCTTCACCACGGTCTAGCATCTCCAGCATTTCACCCACTTTGGTGATGCCGGTGCGCTTCAGCGAATTAAACACACGCACACTCAGATCAAGTTGCTCAATCGGCGTGTCGTAAATTTCGTTGGGGATCGCTTCCTCTTCGTCCTCTTCCTCGGCCGCCACAAACGTCTCTTCGCTGACGCCAGCAATCGGCCGCAGTTGTTGGATCATAATTTGCGCCGCCGTTGCCAGCGCATCTTCCGGTTTGATCGAGCCATCCGTCCAAATCTGCATCACGATGCGATCATAGTCCGCTACCTGACCAACGCGAGTCTTTTCCACTTCATACGCCACACGACGGATAGGGCTAAAGATCGCATCCACCGGCAACTCGCCAATCGGCAAACGGCCGCGCTCTTCGGCGGGTGAATATCCACGCCCCGTTTCGGCCGTCATCTCAATTTCCAAAAAGGCATCATCCGAATCAACCGCAAACAGATAGAGATCAGGATTGATGATTTCCACCTCCGGTGGAACTTGAATGTCCGCAGCGGTCACAGGACCAGCCCCGTGAACCTCCAGGCGCAAACGGGCCATATCGGTGTTGTGTAACTTCAGGCGCAGTTGCTTGATATTCAAGATAAACTGCATCATGTCCTCACGCACACCTGGAATCGGTGAGAACTCGTGGGGCACATCTGTCACACGCAACGACGTGATCGCCGCACCCGGCAGCGAAGCAATGAGAATACGACGCAGTGAATTACCCAGCGTCGTGCCATAGCCACGCTCCAACGGGCCGATCAGAAAACGCCCATACTCGGCCGACATAGCCGTACTTTCAATCTTTGGCATAACTAAATTATTAATAGACAAGGCGAATACCTCCTCAGAGGATAGTAAGCAGTAGACAGTGGGCAGTCAGCAGTAAACACGCTATTGCCTACTGCCAACCGCTTACTTCCCAGTGGTGTGTCCTGCATCGTAAAACTCACCGGGTTATCGGGAATAGTACTCGACGATCAACTGTTCATTCAGGGACACGTCAATATCTTCGCGAGCGGGCATGTGGAGTACAGACCCACTCAAATTCGCTGCATCAATCGTCAGCCAGCGCGGTACACGACGATCATCAAGCTCCTGCCGCAAATCGCGGAAATAGGTGCGTCGTGTGCTTTGTGGGCGAACCGTTACCGTGTCACCTGGGGCCACCAGAGCCGAAGGAATATTGGTCTTACGGCCGTTGATCATAATATGTCCATGCTGAACCAGCTGGCGTGCCTGCGCCCGCGAACTAGCCAGACCCATTCGATAAACCACGTTATCGAGCCTACGCTCCAATAATGTCAACAAATTATAACCCGTCAGACCGGGTTGGCGCGAAGCACGGCCGAAATAGCGGCTGAATTGGCGTTCCAACACACCATAGATACGACGCGCCTTTTGCTTCTCGCGTAATTGCAATAAATAGTCCGAAGCACGGCCGCGTCGGAATTGGTTTTCCCGACCATGTTGCCCCGGTGGATAAGTACGTCGCTCAACCGAGCATTTAGGGGTCAGACAACGCGACCCTTTCAAGAACAATTTCTCGCCCTCACGGCGACATAGCCTGCAAACAGGCCCAGTATATCTTGCCAATTTATGATCTCCTTTTATTTATTGTTCGTCGTAATAATCAATCTATCACGCCAAACGGGAGAGGTTTACAGGCTTGGCAACCCTTCTTCCCTCTCAATGAGGAGACTAAGAGATTAGGAGAATGAGAGACTAAATATTAATCTCTCAGTCTCCTAATCTCTTAATCTCTAGTCTCTTCTTAAACACGCCGTTTCTTCGGCGGCCGACAACCATTGTGCGGTATCGGTGTAATATCCTGAATCGAAGTCACGCGGATACCTGATGCTTGCAAGGAGCGAATCGCCGCCTCGCGCCCAGGCCCCGGCCCTTTCACAATCACATCCACCTCTTGCATCCCATTGTCCTGGGCACCACGCGCTGCATTTTGGCTCGCCATCCGCGCCGCATAGGGCGTAGACTTGCGCGAACCCTTAAAGCCTGCTGCTCCGGCGCTGGCCCAGGAAACCGTATTGCCATTCAAATCGGTGATTGTCACGATAGTATTGTTGAAAGTGGCATAAATGTGGGCAACGCCCTTTGGTACCATCTTTCTTGCTTTCTTGCGGGTCGTCTGTGCTTGTCGTCTACGTCCCATTTCAACTCCAATCTTAAATTCTCTAACTTCCAACTCTCTAATCTCTTGTTTCAGAGATTAGAGACTGGAGATTAAAAGATTAATTACTTCTTACTTACCCTTCCGCCGACCACGACCGGCCACTGTCTTCTTCGGGCCTTTGCGCGTGCGGGCGTTTGTACGTGTCCGTTGGCCGCGCACCGGCAAATGACGGCGGTGGCGCAAACCACGATAGGAGCCAATTTCGCCCAGCCGCTTGATGTTCATATCCACTTCGCGGCGCAAATCACCTTCTACCGTATATTCCTTCTCGATCAGTTGGCGCAAACGGGTCACTTCCGCTTCCGAAAGATCGCGCACGCGCGTATCAGGATTGACCTCTGCTTTTTCCAGGATGCCCTGGCTGGTATTACGGCCGATCCCAAAAATATATGTCAGACTAACTTCAACCCGCTTATTACGCGGTATATCCACTCCAGCAATACGAGCCATGAGTCCTCACTTCGTTCGCAATAAGGAGCAGACAGCGATTGCTTACTGCCCACTACCTACTGCTCACTTCTTCTTATCCCTGTCGCTGCTTGTGGTTCGGATCACTGCAGATCACACGCACCACACCACGACGCTTAATAATTTTACACTTTGGACAACGCCGCTTAACAGACGGTGACACTTTCATAATACTCTCCAGCATATCTACGAATTACACGAATCAACACGAACAGAGTTGCATCCGCGAAAATCAGTGCCGTTCGTAAATCATACAATCATTGCTTTTGGTGTACTCTGCACGCTATCTCTGTGCAAAAGGCTAATTATAGACGATGTTAGGCGTTTTATCCTTACCCGCCGTCATCCTAATCACCCATTACACCAGCCAATGCACTCTCTACGACGCGCTGCAAATCCCTTTGCACAGCCTCTATACTCTGTTCACCATTCACTTCCACGAGCAAGCCTTTCTCGTCATAATAGTCGAGAAGCGGCTTCGTTTGCTCATGGTAAACTTGCATCCGGGTACGGATCGTTTCTTCGTTGTCGTCGGCGCGGCCGTCCGTTTCCGCCCGTTTCAACAAACGGGCTACCAATTCGTCTTCACTCACCTTAATGTGCGGGACAATGGCGATACGGCCGTTCAACTCATCCACCAACCCATCCAACGCCTGCGCCTGCGCTCGTGTCCGCGGAAAACCATCCAAAATAGCCCCGCGAGCCGCGTCCGGCTGGCTCAGGCGATCCTTCACCATCGCAATCGTTACATCATCGGGAACCAACTCACCCTTATCCATATAAGAACGGGCCAGCACACCCAACTCCGTATCATTTTTAAGGTTGTGGCGAAAGAGTTCACCCGTTGAAACCTGGGGCAAACCAAGCCCCTGCTCCAACATCTTCGCCTGGGTTCCCTTACCCGCGCCAGGTGGCCCCATCAGCAGAACAAAGTTCATCACTTCAGAAAACCCTCATAGTGGCGCATCAACAACTGCGCTTCCAGCTGACGCATCGTGTCAATCACCACACCAACCACAATGATCAACCCCGCGCCGTTAATGATCAACGCGCTCTGCTCCAATCCTTCAATCCGCAAAATCACGCTTAGAACAGCCATGATACCGGGCAAGATAGCGATGATTCCCAGGAACAACGCGCCCACCAACGTGATTCGTCGCACCACAGACTGAATGTAAGTCCGCGTGTTCGGTCCCGGACGCTTGCCAGGGATAAAACCACCCTGCCGCTGCAACGTCTGCCACAAGTTCTGTTGGCGCACCATCACATCAGTATAGAAAAAGGTGAAACCAACGACCAGCACGAAGTAAAAGAGCCAGTATAAGGTAAACGGTAGCGGCGCAATCGTCGGGTCTTGCACAGTGCCAAAGCTGCTGATCCCCTGTGCCGCCCTGTCAATAAACGAGCCGCTATTGTTGACAAACAGCCCGGCGATCAATGGCGGAAAAGTCAGGATGGACTGGGCGAAGATAATCGGGATCATCCCCGCCGTATTCACCTTCAGCGGAATATGGGTACTTTGGCCCTGATACACTTTTCGGCCGCGCACCCTCCGGCCATATTGCACCGGTATTCGCCTTTCCCCTTCCTGAATCACCACAATGACCAGAACAGTCAATACCAACAAGACGATAAACGCCACCAGGGTAAAGACCAACGCCAGCGTATCTTCCAGCGTAAACAGCTGCGCCAGCGCCGGGAAGATACCCGACACGATACCGCTAAAGATAATCAGCGAGATACCCTGACCAATACCTTCCTCGGTGATGCGTTCACCAATCCAAATGGCAAAGAACGTGCCGCCAACCATCGCCATCAGCGTGGTGATCGTCGGCAAGAGGTCGCCACCAGCAAAGCCAAAGTTGGGCATGATTGTCCGCAGACCATCACCCGTTGCATCCAGGCTAAAGCCGACCAGCCGGATTTGCCCAATCGCCTGCAAAAACGCCAGGGGAACCGTGAAGTAGTATGTTAATTTGTTCTTGCGATTTCGGCCGCTTTCCCCTTCCTGGTCCATCTCCTGGAGCTGGGGGATAATCGGCGACAACAACTGCATGATAATGGAAGCGGTGATGTAGGGATAAACGCCCATCGCCATCACCGAGAAGTTCCGCACCGCACCACCCGACAATAAATCGAGGAAGTTGACCACCGCATTGCCGCTATCCTGGCTGGTGAAAGCCAACCACGCCTGGAGATTAACCCCCGGCACAGGGATATTGGCTAACAGCCGATAGACAATCAGCATCCCGATGGTAAACAAAATGCGGCGGCGCAGATCAGGCAAGGCAAACGCTGCGCGTACAGACTCAATCATAGATCACTCTACCTCTTGAACGAGACTATGAGACTGTGTGACTAAGAGACTATAATAATCTCTCTCAAGTCTCTTAGTCTCTTAATCTCCTGGCCTCGCTTACAAAGGCAACACTTCCGCCTTGCCCCCGGCCGCTTCGATCTTTTCTTTGGCAGCGGCCGAGAAACGATGTGCTTTAATGGTTATTGGCCCGGCCAATTCGCCATCGCCCAAGACCACAATCGGGTCAGTCAGCTTGCGAATAAAACCGAGCGCGAACATCAATTCCGGCGTGACTTCCTCATCGCCAAAGTCATATTCCGCCAGACGGCCGAGATTCACCGGCCGATAGGTAATTTTGCGAATATTGGTAAAGCCGCGCTTAAAGGGCAGGCGACGAGCCAACGGAAGCTGACCACCTTCAAAGTAAGGCCCCTTGCCGCCACCACTACGCGCTCCTTGTCCCTTCGTACCACGACCGGCCGTTTTACCCTGACCAGCCGAGATACCACGACCCACTCGCTTGCGCTTCTTCTTTGCTCCAGGATTTGGACGCAGATCGTTTAGTTGCATTTTCTTATCCTCTATAATTAGTGAATAGTGGCTAGTGGTCAGTGGTTAGTAGTTGACTAACCACTCTCCACTCATCACTCACCACTTTCCACCGTTACCAGGTGACTGACCTTATTGATCATCCCCCGGACAACGGGTGTATCCTCATGCTCGATTGTCTGGTACAACTTGCGAAAGCCAAGCGCCTTAATCGTCGCTTTCTGCTTCTCATTATACCCAATCGCACTCTTGCTATACGTAATTCTTATCTTCGCCATGCCATTACCGTCCTTTTAAGGAAAAGGAAAGGCCATCCTTCTCTTACTGCCGACCCCAGAACGGCATGACCTCACTCAGGTCTTTGCCCCGGTCCGCAGCCACCTGCTTCATATCGCGCAATTGCTGCAAACCATCCAATGTCGCCATCATCACATTCAAGACATTCGCACTCCCCAATGATTTAGAGAGGATGTCATTATAGCCGGCCGCTTCAACCACCGCGCGAACGCCACCGCCAGCGATAACGCCCGTACCAGGGGAAGCTGGCTTAAGCAATACCCGCGCCGCACCATGCTGACCAATCACCTCGTGGGGAATGGTGCTGCCAAAGCTCGGCACCGTTAGCATATTCTTCCGCGCCGCCTCAAGTGCCTTGCGGATCGAATCAGGTACGGTACGCGCCTTGCCAATTCCTACACCCACGCGGCCGCGATTATCACCAACGACGACAGTAACGCGAAAGGCAAAGCGACGGCCGCCCTTCACCACCTTCGCCACGCGGGTGATGTCAATAATGCGCTCGTCCAGTTCGTCTTTCTGCTCACGATAAGCAGGTTGTCTTCTCTGGCCCATTAACTTTTAACTCCATTCAAGCTGGTAATCGGTATTCAGTAATCAGTAATCGGTAAAATATTTACTTTACCGTGCACCGATAATGGATAACCGCTTACCGATCACTATTAAAACTCCAGGCCACCTTCGCGTGCGCCATCGGCCAGTGCCTTCACACGGCCGTGATACAAATAGCCACCACGATCAAATATCACCTGGCTAATACCGGCATCCTTCGCCCGTTGGGCTATCACTTTGCCAACGGCCGTTGCCTGTTCACGCTTATTCTTGCCCGATAGCTCCGACTCCAGCGATTTATCCAGCGTCGAAGCCGAAGCCAGCGTCCGCCCGGCCACATCATCAATCACCTGGACATAGATATGCTCCAGGCTACGAAAGACGTTCAGCCGCGGCCGTTCGGCCGTTCCCGAAATTTTCGCCCGAATCCGCTGGTGGCGGCGCTTACGGGCATCAAAATGCTTTGCCATATCTCTCTCCAATTGAGTGGAGAGTGGCGAGTGGAGAGAAATGGCTCCTCTCCACTCGCCACTCATCACTCGCCACTAGACTTTACCCGTCTTACCAGCCTTACGGCGGACTGTTTCTTCAGCGTAGCGGATGCCCTTGCCCTTATATGGCTCCGGCGGCCGAGTCTTGCGAATCTGCGCCGCGATCTCACCCACGCGCTGCTTGTCAATTCCCGAAACAACAATGCGCTTGCCACGGTCCTCAACCGCAAAAGACATATCCTTCTCCGGCTTAAACGTCACCGGATGGGAATAGCCAACATAGAGGACCAGGTTTGCGCCATTCATCTCCGCGCGATAGCCAACACCCTCAACCATCAGATTGCGGGTGAACCCTTCACTCACGCCCGTAACCATGTTATTCAGCAAGGCGCGTGTCAGACCATGAAATGCACGATGTTGGCGTGAATCACTCGGCCGTTTCACGGTCAACACGCCCTCATCCATCTCAACACTCATCTCCGGGCTAAACGACCCGCTCAACGTTCCCTTCGGTCCAGTAACCGAAACCGTATCACCCTGCAGGTCAACCTTCACGCCCTTGGGCAATGGAATAGGCATCTTACCAATTCTAGACATTGCTCGTTTCTCCGAAGGATGAAGGCGGAAGGATGAAGGTTGAAAAATTCGTTTTCAGCCCTCAGCCCTCAGCCTTCAGCCCTGACTAAACTACCAGACCTTACACAGCAGTTCGCCACCAACACCAAGCTGGCGAGCCTTTTGGTCCGTCACCACACCCTTCGAGGTCGTCAGGATGGCAACACCCATCCCACTCAGGACCCAGGGGATCTCACTCTTACCAACATAGACGCGACGGCCGGGCTTGCTAACACGCTCCAACCCGCTGATCACCGAACGGCGATCACGACGGCCGCCCACATACTTCAGCGTAATGGTCAGCACATCCGCAGGCTTCTGGGGCACTACCTCATAATCTTCAATGTAACCCTCAGCCTTCAACACCTCGGCAATCGCCTTCTTCGTCGTCGAATAGGGCATAGACACCGTCGGATGCTGGCGGGTCAGCGCATTACGAATGCGCGTCAACATATCGGAAATCGGATCACTCATTGACATAATTCAACCCACCTTTACCAGCTTGACTTGACGACGCCCGGAATATTGCCACTCAGCGCCTGCTCGCGAAAGCAAATACGGCACAGACCAAAGCGACGGATATAGCCGCGTGGACGGCCGCACAGACGGCAGCGATTACGAACTCGGACTGCATACTTCCGCTTCGTTTCCCGCGCGATCATTGATTTCTTTGCCATTCTCTCTTAAATCTCCTACATTCTCAGTAGTCAGTCGGCAGCTGACAGTAGGCAGTGTTTACTTAATGACTGCTTACCGCCTTCTGGCTACTGCCTACTTCATCTAGCCGGCCAGCGGAGCGTTCTCCGTATCGCGCCGGAATGGCACACCTAACAGAGCCAACAAACGCCGCCCTTCCTCATCATTCTGGGCAGTCGTTACAATCGAAACTTCCATGCCCCGGATCTTGTCAATCTTGTCGTATTCAATTTCGGGAAAGATCAACTGTTCCCGCAAACCTAAAGTATAATTGCCACGACCATCAAAAGAATCGGGCGAGATACCCTGGAAGTCGCGCGTGCGCGGCAAGGCCACATGAATCAGACGGGATAAAAAGCTCCACATCCGCTCTCCGCGCAAGGTGACCTTCAGCCCAATCACACGCCCTTCGCGCAGCTTAAAGCCAGCGATAGACTTCTTCGCCTTGGTCAAAACGGGTTTCTGGCCGGTAATTTGCGTAATATCATTGGTCGCAAACTCTATCGCCTTGGCATTATCCAACGCTTCGCCCAGACCCACATTAATAACGATCTTGTCCAGACGCGGGACCTGCATCACGGTCGAGTATTCAAACTCCTTCATCAGCGCAGGGACCACATCATTACGATACTGTTCATTCAGTGGCGTAAAAGCCATTTCAACATTCCTCCGGATCGAGTAGCAGGTCAGCCAGCAACGCTCTCTAATAATCTACCGCGCTACTTGGGGCCGCCTGGCCCTCCGTTCCTTATTTCCACTAATCTAATTCCGCATCGCTCTTCTTCGCAAAGCGCACCAAGCGGCCGTCATCCTCACGCCGATAGCCCACGCGAGTCGGCTCATCCTTTTCAGGGTCAACCAACATCACGTTCGAGATGTCAATCGGCGCCTCGAACTCGATGATACCACCCTGCGCCCGCGAACGGCCGCCGGTCTGCCGCGGCTTCTGGTGTTTCTTCACCACATTCACCCCGGCCACCACAACCTTTCGTTGCTTGGGTAACACACGCTGCACACGGCCGCGCACGCCCTTATAGTTACCGGCGATGACAATTACTTCATCATTTTCTTTAATACGCATGGCCTAATCCTCTTCTCGATACTTAAAGTGCCTCAGGAGCCAGCGATAAAATCCGGCTAAAACCCTTATTACGCAACTCTCGCGCCACGGGACCGAAGATGCGCGTACCTACCGGGTTTCTCCCCTCAGCGTCCAAGATCACGGCCGCATTGTCATCAAAGCGGATATAGCTGCCATCGTCACGCTTATACTCTTTCTTCGTGCGGACGATAACCGCCTTCACCACCGTGCTTTTCTTCACATTGGAATTAGGCGCGGCCTTCTTCACCGTTGCCGTTACCACATCACCGATAGATCCATAACGACGACGGGAGCCGCCCATCACCTGGATCACCAGCAGTTCACGCGCACCGGAGTTGTCGGCCACTACCAAACGGCTTTCTTTCTGAATCATGGTCTGCCTTCCAACCCTTATTTTGCCCGTTCCAAGACGGATACCAGTGCAAAACGCTTCTCGCGGCTAATCGGCTGTGATTCAATAATCAACACCTTATCGCCTACATGACTATCATTCGTTTCGTCATGCACCTTATACTTTTTCACCCGGTTGATCACCTTCCCATAAATGGGGTGGCGACGCTTGGTTGTAACCGCAACCACAACCGTCTTGTCCATCTTATCGCTGACAACAACGCCTTCCAGTCGTTTACGCTGCTCTCTCATGCCCTTACCTCTTGCTAACCTCGTAGCCCATCACCAAACGAGGATCACCCTTGCGTTCGCGCTGGGCGCGTCCCTTCGGGCGGCTCTTATTCAAATTCACAAGCGCGGTTGCCAGCTCCTTGCCATCTGCATCCAAAAACTGCACTCGCCAGCCACTGTCCTCATAGACATAGCGGCTGTTCGCCCGCCACTCTTTGCCGTTGCGCTCAACTTCGTTCAATTTAGCCGCAACCTCTGGCTCTTTGGCGGCCGCTTCCTCGGCCAACCGGCGCAAATGCAGCGTTGTCTCCAGTTGTGCCACCTCGCGGCGGACAATCTTCAGCCGGGCTGTGTTCTCCAGCCGCGCGGCCGCTTTCTGGAAGCGCAAGTTAAACAGCTCCTCACGCGCATTTTCCAACATTTCTTCGAGCTTATCGTTGCTCTTGTCCTGTAATTCCACGATCTGGGCCATTACAGCATCTCCTCTCGCCGGACAACCTGCGTCTTAATTGGCAGTTTATAACCAGCCAGCCGCAACGCTTCCAAAGCCGTCTCATCCGGCACGCCATCCAGCTCAAACATGATCCGCCCAGGCTTCACAACGGCTACATAATGGTCAACCGAGCCTTTGCCCTTGCCCATCCGCGTCTCCGCCGGCTTAGCGGTCACTGGCTTATCGGGGAAGATGCGAATCCACACCTTACCGCGACGCTTCATCTCACGCACAATAACACGACGAACGGCTTCGATTTGGCGGCTGGTGATCCAGCCCGGCTCCAACGCCTGCAAACCAAAGGCGCCACTCTGCAAATCTGTACCGCCCTTGGCCATACCACGCATCCGTCCACGCATTTGCTTGCGATATTTCATCCGCTTCGGCATTAACATGTCGCCTACTCCATACGAGTGGCGAGTGATGAGTGGAGAGTGAGGAGCAACGACTCGTCACTCTCCACTCTCCACTCTCCACTCTTTCCACTATTCACTAATATAAACGTCAGTCGCCTCGACGCGCTGCGGCAAGATTTCGCCGTTATAGACCCAAACCTTTACGCCAATACGGCCGTAAGTGGTCAACGCCTCGGCAAAACCATAATCCATATCCGCGCGAATGGTATTACGCGGCACACGTCCCTCAGAGAGCTTCTCCTGCCGCGCCATTTCCGCGCCAGACAAACGGCCGCTGGCCTCAATACGAATACCCTTCACACCAGCACGCATCGCCTGCAACACCGCCTTCTTCATCGCCCGGCTGTGCGAAATGCGACGCTCAAGCTGGCCGGTGATATTCTCGGCAATCAATTGCGCATTAGCATCCGGCTGGGTGATCTCTTCCACCTCAACCTTGACCGTTTTCCCCGTCGCTTCACGCAACTTGACGCGCAGGTCCTTCACCGCCGCACCCTTACGGCCGATCACAATCCCCGGCCGCGCCGTGTGGATCGTCACCTGCACCTGGTTTGGAAAACGCTCGATCTCCACATGGGCGATACCCGCGCCCGGCAGCTCTTTCTTCACCAGTTCGCGAATCTCAACATCTTCATGCAGCAGATCGCGATAACGGCTACCCTCAGCAAACCACCGTGCATTCCAATCACGAATGGCCTTCAAACGAAATCCTACAGGATGTACTTTACGTCCCAAGTTGTCCTCTCTTTTCAATCTCTACTCTCCAATCTCCAATCTCATGGTTAGAGACTGGAGATTGGAGAGTAGAGATTAAAGTGCTAATCACTAATTTCCCGCTCGGCCAGCACAACGGTGATATGCGAAGAGCGACGCATAATCGGCCGAAAACGGCCGCGTCCGGCAAAACGCCCACCATAAGGAGCCTTACGATGGCGGGGGCCTTCGTCGGCATAAATCCGGCTGACCACCAGCTCATCAAGCTCCAAACCATAATTCTCTTCGGCGTTGGCAACAGCCGACTCAATCAGCTTAAATACCTGCTCGGCCGCCCGCTGCGGCATAAAACGCAAGGTGTCTAACGCCTTCCCCGCGTCCATACCACGAACCGCATTCACCACCAGACGCACCTTCTGTGTCGAGATGGGAACGTGCCGGGCAACTGCTCTGACTTCAAAAACCTCAGCCATGATTAACGACGCCCCTTCTTCTCTGAACGCGCCACATGACCACGATACAGTCGTGTTGGCGCAAACTCGCCCAGCTTGTGGCCGACCATATTTTCCGTAATATAAATTGGAATGTGGCGACGGCCGTCATACACCGCAATCGTATGTCCCACCATCTGCGGGAAGATTGTGCTGGCTCGCGACCAGGTGCGGACCACCTGGCGGCTCTTCGCCTCATTCATCTTCTCAATTTTCGTCAGCAACTTGCCGCTAACGAATGGCCCTTTCTTCAAAGAACGTGACATATTAAAACCTCAGTGAAGAGTGGAGAGTGGGGAGTGGAGAGAAAAAGAAACTCCTCACTCTCCACTCCTCACTCCTCACTATCTACGCTTCTTCGACCGCCGGCGGAAGATGTACTGGTCGGTCGCCTTATTACGACGTGTCTTCTGGCCCTGCGCTGGCTTGCCCCAAGGCGTCTTCGGCCCAGGCATACCAATCGGCGAACGCCCTTCGCCACCACCATGCGGGTGATCATTAGGACTCATCGCTGAACCGCGGACGGTCGGCCGAATCCCCATATGACGCTTACGCCCCGCCTTACCAAGCTTGACATTCCCATGCTCCACATTACCCACCTGACCAATCGTTGCCAGGCAGTCTTGCGAAACATAACGCTCCTCGCCCGATGGCAGCCGCAGCGTTGCATAGCGCGGGTTGTCCTTCGCCAATAATTGCGCCGATGCGCCCGCCGAACGGGCAATCTGGCCGCCTCGGCCGGGTTGCAGCTCAATATTGTGAATCTGCGTTCCCAGTGGAATATTGCGTAGCGGCAACGTATTCCCTGGACGAATATCCACCCGCTGCCCGCTGATGATTTGATCATTCACCTTCAAGCCCAAGGGAGCCACAATATAACGCTTGTCGCCATCGGCATAAACCACCAGCGCAATACGCGCCGAACGGTTCGGATCATACTCAATCGAGGCTACACGCCCCGGAACACCCGTCTTATCGCGCTTGAAATCAATCTCGCGATAACGACGCTTATGTCCGCCGCCACGATGACGCACTGTGATCGTACCCCGTACATTACGGCCGCCCCGCTTGCGCATCCCGCGTGTCAGGCTACGCTGCGGATAAGCGTGGGTGATCTCTTCAAACGTCTGGCCGCTCATATCCCGGCGACCCGGCGACGTTGGCTTAAATACTTTAATCGGCATGATAATTCCTATAACAAATTGACAATCATTAATTGCCAATCGACAACTGCCAATTGCCAATTATCAATTGCTATACGCCCTCAAATAGATCGATGCTATCGCCGCGTTCCAGCGTCACAACCGCCTTCTTCCAACCCGTCTTGCGGATCGTCAGACGACGGAACCGGCGCGAACGTTTCGCCGGCATATTGGCAATGCGAACCTTCTCAACCGTAACATTCGGCCAGGCCAACTCAACCGCCTGCTTCACTTGCAGCTTATTCGCCTTGCTGTCTACCACAAATGTATATTGATTATAAAAATCAGCCTGCTGGTTGCTCTTCTCAGTCACAACCGGCCGCCGGATAATCTCTCGCCAATGCATGGTTTATTCCTCCTCGTCCTCATCGTCCCAATCCTCAAGCCAATCTTCCTGACCGAGAAAATCGTTGACGACATCCACGGCCGCCAGAGGCATCACAATCTTGTTATAGCCTAGCAAATCGCGAATATTGAGATAATTCGCCCGCAGCGTCTTCACATCAGCGAGGTTACGCGCCGACTTTTCAACCGTCTCATTCCGTTCCGGCAACAACACCAACGTACTCGCCTCGCCCGCCAGCGTTAGCAAGATTTGGGCAACCGCTTTCGTTTTCGTTTCGCCTAAGGCCAACTCATCAATCAGGATAATGTCACCCTGACCCGCCTTGACCGACAGGGCCGACCGCAACGCTGCTCGTCGCATCTTGCGCGGCATGTTCTTCGTATATTTGCGCGGCTTTGGCCCATGAGCCACACCACCACCGACAAAGATGGGGGCTTTCCGGCTGCCATGACGCGCGCGCCCCGTACCCTTTTGCCGGTACGCTTTGGCGGTCGTCCGGTTAATCTCCGAACGCCCTTTCGCCTTGTGCGTTCCCAGCCGTGCATTTGCCAACTGACGCACCAGCGCCTGGTGCATCAAGTCACGGTTGATATCTGCTTCAAAAATAACTGCCGGTAACTCATAGGTACTAACCTGTTTGCCGGCTGTATCAAACACAGGAACTTCCATCATCCATTCTCCGTCAGATTGGGGTGGCGCAGCTTGCCAACCCGCATCACTGGCCCTTTGCCGCCGGACGGATAATAACCAATCCACCCTTCGAGCCAGGAATAGCACCCTTTACAGCCAACAGGTTACGCTCCGCATCAATGCGCACGACCTCTAAATTCGCGGCCGTCACGCGCTCGTTACCCATCCGACCCGCCATACGCTTGCCCTTGAGGACACGGCCGACATGCGACGTGCCGCCGATTGACCCAGGCGCACGATGACGATCAGATTGGCCGTGTGTCTTCACACCACCAGCAAAGCCATGCCGCTTCACATTCCCGGCAAAGCCTCGTCCCTTCGTCTGGCCGCTGACGTCAACCTTTTCACCAATGGTAAACTGCTCAACCGTCAACTGCTGGCCGACAGCATACTCGCTAACATCTTTGGTGCGAAACTCACGCAAATAGCGAAGCGCGGGAATACCCTCGTTGGCCTTACGCGCCGAATGTTTCTTATCACGCTTCATCAAGCCCAGATGTCCCTTTTGGCCGCCGGTCAGACGTTTCTCGGAAACATCGCCGAAGCCAAGCTGGACAGCGCTGTAGCCATCACTGTCACCATCCTTCACCTGGGTGACATAGCACGGCCCAGCCTGAATGATCGTCACAGGCGTCACAACGCCTGCCTCATCAAACACCTGGGTCATGCCCACTTTAATACCAATTAGACCTTTCACGATTACCTTCCGTAATGAGTGGCTAGTGGTTAGTGGCTAGTGGCGAGAACTAATTTTCCTAGTCACTAGCCACTAATCACTAACCGCTGATCACGCTATAGCGAAATTTCAATATCCACACCTGCGGGTAAATTCAGCCGCATTAAGGTATCAATTGTCTTTGAATCAGGATCAATCACATCAATCAATCTTTTGTGTGTTCTGATCTCGAAATGTTCTTGTGAATCTTTGTCAATAAAAGGACTACGACGAACAGTGAATCGCTCCAGACGGGTGGGCAAAGGCACAGGGCCAATGACCTGAGCGCCGGTGCGTTCGGCCGTGCCAACAATACGCTTGGCCGATTGATCTAAAACACGATGATCGTAAGCCTTCAGGCGGATACGGATTCTTTGCTTAGCCATTGTTTTTCCTTAAAGTCTCCAGTTTCCCAATCTCCTAGTCTCAGAGATTGAAAGCGTAGGAGATTGAGAGACTGTCATCCGTCCTTGTTAGTTGAGAATCTTGGTGA
>CAYPHY010000020.1:0-74713 GCA_964410625.1 uncultured Ardenticatenaceae bacterium
TTCCTCGCTCCGAAGACTCCGCTCGGAATGACAGTTGGGTTACTTTTGAAACAATTTATTTAGCCCGATTGAATACCTCCATCGGTCAGAGCGCGGACATCGAGCAATTTATCTACTTCATCGGCCGATACATACCCCTTCTCCAACACCACTTCCCGCACCGTGCGGTTGGTTGCCATCGCCTCCTTTGCTACCTCCGCCCCCTTAGCATAACCAATCACCGGATTGAGCGCGGTAACGAGGATGGCATTTTTCGCCAGCCAGCCAGTCGCCTTTTCCGCATTGGCCTGCAAGCCGACCACACACTTATCGGTGAAGGCATTGACGGAATTAATGATAATGTCCATGCTTTGGAAGAGGTTGTAGGCAATGATCGGCATCATCACATTTAGCTCTAGCTGCCCCGCCTGGCCGGACATCAAGACGGTCAGATCGTTGCCCATCACCTGGAACATCGCCATATTCAGCATCTCGGCCAGTACCGGGTTGACCTTGCCGGGCATGATCGAGGAGCCGGGTTGCACAGGTGGCAGTCGAATTTCGTCCAGCCCCGTCGCTGGGCCGGAGGAGAGCAGGCGGAAATCGTTGGCGATGCGTGTCAAATCCTGCGCCAGGGTGCGCAATGCGCCGCTGAAGTGGACGGCATCGGCCATGCTTTGCATCGATTCGAATAAATCATCGGAGTCGTGGAGTTCCAATCCGGTCAGACGACTCAACACGGCCACCATGCGGCCGTGATACTCCACATGGGCGTTCAACCCGCTGCCCGTCGCTGTGCCGCCAATCCCCAGACGGCGCAAGCCCTCGGCCGCCACTCGGATCCTCTCTCGATTGCGCTCCACCGAACGGGCATAGGCGCCAAACTCCTGCCCTAGCCGCACCGGAACGGCGTCTTGTAGATGGGTGCGGCCGCTTTTCACCACGCCGTCAAACGCTTTCGCTTTCTCGCGCAAGGCGGCCGCCAGCTTATCCAGCGTTGCCAGCAACTCATTGAGCCGCCACAACGCACCGAGGCGGATCGCTGTGGGAATGGTGTCGTTGGTTGATTGCGCCATGTTCACATGGTCGTTGGGATTGACCGGCTTTCCGCTGGCCTCCAACCCAAAACCGAGCAGTTCATTGGCACGGTTGGCGATCACCTCGTTGATATTCATGTTGTGGCTTGTCCCCGCTCCAGCCTGGATTGGGTCCACCACGAATTGATCGCTAAATCGTCCGGCTATCACTTCATCGGCCGCCTGCATAATCGCCTGCGCCATCTCGCGGCCGGTTATGGTACGGCCGTCAACCTCCTTATCCTGAAAGAGATTAAGGTCATTGTTGACTTCGGCCGCGGCCCGCTTCACCATCGCCATTGACCAGACAAACGCCGGATAGGGCTTCAGTCCGGTAATGGGAAAATTATGGATCGCCCGCTGTGTCTGCGCTCCCCAATAGGCTCCGGCGGGAACGCGCACCTCGCCCAGCGAATCCTTTTCAATCCGATATGTTTCAGACATCTATACCTCGCTCAGAGATCCACGAACTCTCAATGCTTAGAAACCGGGTTTCTCGTTATAAATAGGTCATCTCAGGTAGAAGTTAAGAAACCCGGTTTCTACTCTTGTTTCGTGAAACAAAATAAAAAACCGAATTAGCCAACCATTCCATCCGGTCAGCTAATTCGGTTTCCATTCAGTTGCAAACCCTCCCTTAAGCCTTCAGCTCGAGGGCAACACCTTTTTAGGTGATCAGTAAAAGGTAAACGGTAATCGGTTATCGGTCATCTGGCAGAACAACAAAGCTTGTGGTGATGAACAGGTTGACCGCTTACTGCTTACCGATTACCGCTCACCAATCACTTATTCGGGTCCATATCCAGCGCGTCGTAACCCGGCCCTTCAGAGAAGAAGTCGTAATTCGGGGGAATATCTTCAGTCAGGTCTAGCTCTTCCCCACCGGCCAACTGTTTGGCGTTCAGCAACTTCACCGCGTGACCGTCCACCTCACCTTCAAACGGCTGGCCGTCTGGCAGCAGCTCTTTGGTGTTGGCGATCCAGACACCGGGCGGTGCTACATAATCAAACGGCACTTCCTCTTCGGGGAAAATCGCTTCATACGGACACTCCGGAATGCAGGCGCCACAATCAATGCAGGTGTCCGGGTCAATGTATAGCCAGGGCCACTCTTCCTCTGGGAAACCCAAGACCATACACTCAACCGGGCAGACCTCGACGCATGCTGTATCTCGCAGGCACAGGCGAGTGATAATATGTGTCATTACAATCTCCTTCTAACGATTGTGCTAATCTCCCACGCTCCTGCTCTCTTAACCTTCGAGACCGGAAGTTTGGGAGACTAAGAGATTATTTATGCATTCGCATAATTTTCTGCTACTGCATCCCAATCTACCACATTCCACCAGGCACTAATATAGTCCGGGCGACGGTTCTGGTAGTTAAGATAGTAGGCATGTTCCCATACGTCCAGGCCGAGGAGGGGCGTATTGCCGTCCATCAGAGGAGAATCCTGGTTTGGCGTGGAGCCAACGACAAGCTCGCCATCTTCATCCACATAAAGCCAGGCCCAACCGGAGCCGAAGCGGGTTGAGGCGGCCTTGCTAAATTGCTCTTTGAAGGCGCTGAAGCTGCCGAATGTTTCGTTAATGGCGTCGGCCAATTCGCCGGTCGGCTCACCGCCACCATTGGGGCTCATCACGTTCCAAAACAGGTTGTGGTTGGCATAGCCGCCGCCGTTGTTGCGCACGGCCGTGCGGATGCTTTCCGGCACGCTATCCAAATTTGCCAACAACTCCTCAATGTCCATGTCGGCCAAATCGGAATGTCCTTCCAATGCTGCATTTAAGTTATTGGTATAGGCCGCGTGGTGCTTGTCGTGGTGAATGCTCATCGTGCGAGCATCAATGTGAGGTTCCAAAGCATCCTCTGGGTAGGGAAGTGGGGCTAATTCAAAAGCCATGAGTATCTCCTTGTCACTAATAAATTGTGGCTCAATCGACAATCTCTCGTGGTTAAACTCAAACAGCCAAAGACACGACGCCTCCAGACTGTGAGCATCATTTCTGTCCTATAGTGATTCTAACGACTGGAATTTTCTTTGTCAAACGAGTTGACAAGCACACTCATTATTCGGTACAATTCGCCGTATAAATAGGTATGACAACCATACAACCATACGAATTTTTGTGCTATTAACGGCCATCCCATTATGCTCCGTCGTGTCCCCTCCCTTACCGAACAGGTGAAATCCCACCTGAAAGAGCTGATCGTGAATGATGAGTTCGCTAACGGCCGTGTCCCCTCCGAAACCGAGCTGGCTGAAGTGCTTGGCGTCAGCCGCACGACGGTGCGCGATGCGCTCGGCCGCCTGGAAATGGAAGGGGCGATTGTCCGCAAGCAGGGCGCAGGCACATTTGTCGTCGAGCCGGTGCTGCAAATCAGGTCGCGGCTAGAAGAAATCTGGTCTTATGAGGAGGTCCTCCGCGCTCACGGCTATACCCCCTCGACTCAGGTCTTGAACGTGGAAGAGCGGCCGTCCACCGATGCCGTCAATGCGCTTTCTGTTGTGGATGATCTGGGGTTGGCGGCCGATGAATCGGTGTTGGTCATCGAAAAGCTATTTCTGGAGGATGACAATCCCGTCATTCTGACCCGCAACTGCATTCCCACCCGCTATATCACTAAACCTTATACGATAGAGGAGTTTCAGCGACCGGTATATGAGTACCTGGAGACGGTGTGCCAGCAACAACTAGCCTATTATCTCTCCGATTTAGTGCCAATGATCGCCGCCGGGCCGCTGGCGCAAACATTACACCTTGAGCCGGGAACGCCGCTGCTCTCCTTTGAGGAGATTGGCTACAACGAGGACAACGAACCTATCCTCAAAGCCTACTCCTACTTTCGCGACGACTTGCTGCGCTTCCGCCTTCTGCGCCGCAAAATGTAGCGTATGTAGCGCGATTTGCTAAATCGCGCATGTAGAGCCGCGATTTAGCAAATCGCGCCACAAACAAAAAATCAGCGTGGTCCGCGTTTTATCCGCGTCATCAGCGTAACTCTTTTTAGAGTAACACTTTGTAGGATGAAAATGAAAGAAGTGATTGAACAACTAAACCAACGAGTAGCGGCCGTCGAAGACGACCTGCTCACCTTTTTCCGCGAAATCGTCGCCATTCCCAGCATGGACAGCGACATCGAACAAGTTGGTCAACGTATTGGCGAAGAAATGAAGCGTCTTGGCTTTGACGATGTCTACGTAGACCGCTATGGCTCCATCGTAGGCAAAATTGGGAACGGGCCAACCATCATCCTCTATGACAGCCACATTGACACCGTCGGCCTCGGCGATGAAAGTCAATGGGAGTGGGACCCCTTCATCGGCAAAGAGGAAAATGGAATGTTCTATGCGCGTGGCGCGTTGGATGAAAAGGGCAGCACCCCCGGTATGGTCTATGGGCTGGCGATTGCCCGCGACCTCGGTCTCCTCGAAGGGTACACGGCCTACTATCTCGGAAATATCGAAGAGTGGTGTGATGGCGTGGGCTGCCAGGCGTTTGTCGAATGGGAAGGGGTTCGCCCCGACTTTGTGGTCATTGGTGAGCCAACGAAGATGAATGTTTATCGCGGCCACAAAGGGCGGGTCGAGCTAGAAGTGGTAGCCAAAGGTATATGCGCCCATGCCGCCAGCAACTTCATGGGCGACAATGCTATCTATAAGATGCTGCCGGTCATTGCCGGAATTCGCGATCTCGACGCCGAACTGCGCACCCATGAGTTCCTCGGCCAGGGACGGATCACCGTCACCCGCATCTCCAGCGTCAGCCCCAGCGACAATGCCGTTCCCGACGAGTGCCGCATCTTCATTGACCGGCGCGTCACCTTCGGCGACACCAAAGAGAGCGTGCGGGCGGAAATAGAGGCGTTGATCCCGGCCGAACATCGCGCTGACTTCACCATTCACGATCTGGTGTATGAGGAACCGAGCCACACCGGCGCGGTCTTTGTTTATGATAAATATTTCCCTGCGTGGGCGCTTGAAGAAGAGGATCCCTTGGTTGTGGCCGGAAAAGAGACGATTCAGGCGCTCTGGGGTCGCAACGAACCGGCCGGTAAGTGGGACTTCTCAACGAATGGCAACTATTGGTGCGGCAAGGCGGGCATCCCCAGCATCGGCTTTGGCCCCGGCGACGAAATCTATGCCCATTCTGTAGATGAACATGTGCCACTGGCTGATGTGGTTGAGGCAACGAAGTTTTATGCGCTGCTTCCCGCTACGTTGAAGAGTAGTAAGCAGTAGGCAGTTGTCAGTGGGCAGTGGACAATAAACAGTAAAAAAAATTCGCGTCATCCGCGTATTATCAGCGTAATCTGCGTAACCCGCATAACCATATTTAAGGAGAACCTATGCAAACAAACCTGCGCGGCCGTGACATGATCACGACCCAAGAGTGGACAAAGGACGAGATTGACACCATCCTCAATGTGGCGGCCGATCTCAAGCGCCAACGCGCCCTCGGCGTCCCCCATGCCTATCTGCGTGATAAGGTGTTGGGGATGCTATTTTTCTTCACCAGCACCCGCACCCGCGTCAGCTTTGAAGCGGGGATGGCCCAACTCGGCGGCCATGCCCAGTTCATCGAAAGCACGACGACGCAGATCAGTCATGGTGATACAGCAAAGGAGATTGGCGAGATTATCGGCCGTTACTGCGACGGCATCGCCATCCGCCAATGCGACTGGGACTTTGGCAACAAATACATCCGTGAAGTGGCCGAAGCCTCTCGTGTGCCGGTGCTGAACATGCAATGTGACGTCTACCACCCCTTCCAGATTCTGGCCGACTTGATGACGATCATTGAGAAGAAGGGCGATCCGCGCGGCCTGACGATCAACGTCAGCTATGCCTATGCCAGCAGCTATCAAAAGCCGATCAGCGTGCCGCAAAGCCTGATCCTGCTGATGACCCGCTACGGGATGAATGTGCGCCTGACCCATCCACCGGAGTTCAAGTTGATGCCGGAGATCGTCGAGCAGGCCAAAGAAAACGCCCGCCAAGCACGCGGCTCTTTTGAAATCCTGCATGACTTCGACGAAGGCTTCAAGGGTGCGGATGTGGTCTATCCAAAGAGTTGGGGCTGCTTGCTCACCACCTCCGATTTGCAGGAATCGGCCGAGATTGGCAAAAAGTACACCGACTGGATCACCGACGAACGGCGTATGGCGCTGGCGAACGACGACGCCCTCTATATGCACTGCCTCCCCGCCGACCGCAACATCGAAGTCACCGACGGCGTGATTGACGGCCCAAACAGCGTCGTCTATGACGAGGCTGAAAACCGGCTGCATGTGCAGAAAGCGGTGATGGCGCTGACAATGTAATTAATTGTGAATTGTGAATGGTGAATTAAGAATTGTGAATGGGGGTGGGTATGGCAAAGGGCGATGATATTGAGGAACGGCTCATTGAGTTTGCAGTAAGGGTGGTAAAGTTGTGTAACGCGTTGCCAAGAACCATTGCTGGCAATCACTTTTCCAGACAGCTTTTGCGCAGTGGTACGTCTCCCGCCGCCCACTATGCTGAAGCACGGGGAGCTGAAGTTCCAACGATTCTGTCCACAAGCTCAAAATTGCCCCGAAGGAACTCAACGAAACCCGCATCTGGCTCAGAGTCATTACTCAAAGCAAAACAATGCCCTACTCCAAAATGGAAGCGCTCTTACAAGAGTGTGATGAACTCTGCCGTATCATCAACGCTAGCATCAAAACAACCAGAGCCAACACCCAAAAACCAAGAGCATCTGCATAACTTGGTTACTGCTGACGCCCATTAACAATTCGCAATTTTCAATTCACAATTCACAATTTGAAAGGTTCCCACTATGTGCCACAAACTTGCTGTAATCGCCATCGGCGGCAATTCTTTGATTAAGGATAAGCAACACCAGACGGTGCAGGATCAATATGAAGCGGCGAAGGAAACGGCCGCCCACATTGCCAAAATGATTGCCGATGGCTGGAACGTTGCCATTTCCCACGGCAACGGCCCACAGGTCGGCTTCATCCTTCGTCGCTCCGAATTGGCCCGCCACGAACTGCACGAACTCCCGCTGGATGTCTGCGGCGCAGATTCGCAAGGGGCGATTGGCTACGCGCTCCAGCAAAATCTGTACAACCACTTCCGGCGAATGGGGATCAAGCGGACGGTGGCAACCATTGTCACGGAAACGGAAGTCAGCGCCGACGACCCGGCCTTCCAAAACCCGACCAAGCCAATTGGCTCTTTTATGAGCGAAGAGGAAGCGGCCGTGCGCCAGGAGCAGGATGGTTGGACGGTCGTCGAAGATGCCGGGCGTGGTTGGCGGCGAGTAGTGGCCTCCCCACTTCCCAAGCGCATTGTCGAGGTAGAAGCGGTGCAAGCCTTGCTGGATGCCGGTGTGGTTGTCATCACCGTTGGCGGTGGCGGTATTCCCGTGGTCGCTGATGAACAGGGCAACTTGCAGGGGATTGCGGCCGTCATTGACAAGGATTACGCCTCCGCCCTACTGGCGACAACCATCGGCGCGGAGCTGTTCATCATCAGCACGGCCGTTCCCCAGGTTTGCCTCAACTATGGCAAGCCCAACCAGACCTTCCTGGACCGGATCACCCTATCCCAGGCTAAACAGCTTCTTGCAGAGGGTATCCATTTTGCGAAAGGCTCAATGGCCCCCAAGGTACAGGCAGTGGTCAACTTTTTGGAGGGCGGCGGCCGACAAGCAATCATCACCAACCCAGAAAACATCGAACGCGCCCTTGCCGGAGAAGCTGGAACTCATTTCTTCGCAGATGAATAATCTTGATCCGAGATGATGCTCCTGTCTATCTGGGTTACAATAAGGAAGATAATATCGGCAAAAAGAGTTTTCTTGGAGCGTACAAGTGATGCAAAACCTAACACGTATTACGTTTGATCCCAATGTTATGGGGGGAAAACCTTGTATTCGAGGACTCCGGGTAACAGTGGGAACGATTGTGGGTCTGGTTGCTTCGGGTTATTCGACGGCCGAGATTCTAGAAGCGTACCCTTATCTCGAAGAAGAAGATATCCGAGAGGCACTGGCCTATGCTGCGTGGCGAGCAGAGGAAGTTGAACTTCCTGTTGTCTATAGCTAGGTAATGAAACTGCTGATTGATATGAATCTGCCGTGGGAATGGACAGATTACTTTGCCAAGCATGGTTTAGAAGCTGTTCATTGGTCAGCAGTTGGCGAGCCTCGTGCGCCGGACACCGAGTTGATGGCTTGGGCGGTAGCCAATGAGCACGTTGTGTTTACGCATGATTTAGACTTTGGTACTTTGCTGGCAGTGGCACATGCACAAGGGCCAAGTGTCGTTCAAGTACGAACCCAAGATATTATGCCCCACGTTTTGGGAGAAAGTGTCATTCGTGTTTTGAAGGATTATCAAAAAACAATCGAAGAAGGGGCATTGATTACGCTCGACAAGGCCAGGGCTAGAGTACGCATACTTCCATTCTAAGGACAAGAAACAACCAAATTGGAACACATTTTGTATTTGAAAGGGCTCCTCAGCGGCCGTCCCTTCACCCCCGATGAGATTGACTACGTTGATCCTGAATATGGCGTGGATGGGATTGTGGACGTCGTCTATGACTACGACCGCATCGGCCGCCACATCAGCCGCGAAAGTCTGAGCGAGAACCGCGAAGGATCAATTTGGCGGTATAAGCCGCTGCTGCCTGTCAGGCCGGACGCGCCCGTGCCGCCGCTGGCCGTCGGCTGGACGCCGTTATATGCCGCGCCGCGTCTGGCGGCCGATCTCGGTCTGCGCTATTTGTGGGTGAAGGATGACGGCCGCAATCCCACCGCCTCTTTCAAAGACCGCGCCAGCGCCATTGCCGTTGTCAAGGCACAGGAAAGAGGCGCGAAGGTGATCACCACCGCCAGCACGGGCAATGCGGCCGCCGCGCTCAGTGGCCTCTGCGCCAGCGTCGGCCAAGCGAACGTCATCTTCGTTCCCGCCAGTGCGCCTCCGGCTAAAATCGCGCAATTGCTGGCCTTTGGCGCGACGGTCTTGCTGGTCAATGGCACATACGACGATGCGTTTGAGCTTTGTTTGCAAGCGGCCGAGCATTACGGCTGGTACAATCGCAACACCGGCTACAACCCCTACATGACCGAAGGCAAAAAGACCGCCAGCTACGAGATATGCGAACAACTCGGCTGGCAAGCGCCCGACGCCATCTTCGTCAGCGTCGGCGATGGTTGCATCATTGGCGGGTTGCACAAAGGGTTGAAGGATTTGCTGGCGTTGGGGTGGATTGAGCAAATGCCCAGGCTGTTTGGCGTTCAAGCCGCAGGCAGCAACTATCTGGCGCAGGCATGGCGGAATAATGAGGATGTATTGACCAAGCCAGCGATCAATGCCCAGACTGCGGCCGATAGCATCAGTGCCGGATTGCCCCGCGACCGGCTGAAGGCGATGGCGGCCGTCCGCGAAACGGGCGGGGCTTTCGTCGAAGTCAGTGACGAACAGATCCTGGCGGCGATTCCGGCGCTGGCGCGTGGCTCTGGCGTCTTTGCCGAACCGGCGGGGGCGGCCGCTTATGCTGGATTGGTGCAGGCGGTGGAAGAGGGGTTGGTGACGGCCGATGAGCGTATCGTCGTCCTCAACACCGGCAGCGGCCTCAAAGATGTCGCCGGAGCGATGCGCGGCATCGAACTTATCCACACCCAACCGTTTCACGTTCAACCAGAGCTGGATGATTTACAGCAGGTCATGTCTCGTTTGAAGGGTAGTGATTAGCTTTAACTACCGGCAGCAACGGATAGAAACGGATAAGCAGATAGGTGGTCGAGTATCTATTTGTTAGTCGTGTAGATACGTCTTGCAAAACAACTTTGAGGAGATATTTGTGCATATCATAGACCTTACCCCTAACGATGAAGCATTCATCGAACAAGCGGCAACGATACTCTATGAAGGGTTTCAAGAAATCTGGCCTTATATCTGTCCAGATGTTGAAGCCGCAAGGAAAGAGGTACACAGGTCTTTTGCTCCGGGAAAGATCAGCCGTATAGCTGTGAGTGATGAGTGTGTCGTCTTAGGTTGGATTGGCGCAGTTCCCGATTATGATGGCAATGCCTGGTGTCTCTATCCTTTGGCTGTGCATCCTGATCATCGCCAACGCGGCATCGGCCGTGCTTTGGTGAACGACTTGGAAAGATATGAAAAAGAACCCCGCCCTGGTGTAGAACTACGCCTATTATCGCCAAATATCGAAAAGTAATAACGTTTTTTTGACACGAATGACGCAAATGACACGAATTTCACGAACCTTTTTTCGTGTTCATTGGTGAAATTTGTGTCAAAAGATTAGGAGTAAGCCATGATCGATCTGACGATCCATGAAGACAAATTAGAACGAGCCATCCAACGCGCCCGTGAGCGCAACATCATCATCCCGACCTTTGCCCAACAGAGAGACCCCAGCCAGATTCCAGCGGCCGTCCAATCCCGCCTGGCCGATGTAGGGTTGTGGGACTTGAACCCGCTGAACCTGTTTCGTATCACCTGGCATAATGAGCCGACCGCCCACGGCGGCCGATTCGGCGGCGTCAACTATCTTGAACTTCCTCCTGCGCTCACCGGCATAGAGGCGCGAATCGTCGTCCTGCTCGGCAAATGGTTCCCCACTGGCGCACACAAGGTCGGCGCAGCCTTTAGCTGCCTTGTCCCGCGCCTTGTCACCGGCCAGTTTGACCCCACGACGCAGAAGGCCGTCTGGCCCTCTACCGGCAACTACTGTCGCGGCGGGGCTTATGACTCCCACCTCCTCGGCTGCGAGTCCATCGCCATCCTGCCCGAAGGGATGAGCAAGGAGCGTTTCATCTGGTTGGAAAGCGTCGCCGGAGAGATCATCAAGACCCCTGGCTCAGAGAGCAATGTGAAGGAGATTTTCGACAAGGTTTGGGAGCTGCGCCGTTCCGGGCAAGACCTGGCGATCTTCAATCAGTTCGAGGAGTTTGGCAACTACCTCTGGCACTACGGGATCACCGGCTCGGCGATGGCTGAGGTGTTGGATGAGGTCATGGGAGCGGGCGACAACTATCGCGGCGTGGCACTGACCACCGGCTCAGGCGGGACAATTGCCAGTGGCGACTACCTGAAAGAACAGTTCCCACACAGCAAAATTGCCGCCAGCGAAGCGTTGCAATGCCCGACGCTGCTGCTCAACGGCTTTGGAGCACACCGCATCGAAGGCATTGGCGACAAGCACGTACCCTGGGTCCACAACGTCAAAAACACCGATATGGTGATCGCCATTGATGACGAAGCCTCCATCGCCCTCATGCGCCTGTTCAACGAAGAGACAGGACAGGACTATCTGGAAGACCAGGGGATTTCGGCCGATCTCATCGCCCAACTCCCCGCGCTCGGCATTTCCGGCATCGCCAACATGCTCTCGGCGATCAAGTTTGCCAAGTATTATGAACTCGGCCGCCACGATATTGTGCTCACCGTCGGCACCGACTCCATGGATATGTACGGCAGCCGCATTCAGGAGGAAGCACAGGCCCATGGCCCGCTGACCGAATTGGACGCAGCGGCCGCCTTCCACCGCTATCTCCTCGGCGTCGGCATTGACCACATGCAAGAGCTGACCTACTACGACCGCAAGCGCATCCACAACCTGAAGTATTACACCTGGGTCGAACAACAAGGGCGGACGGCCGAGGAGCTACAAGCGCAGTGGTATGACGAGGGGTATTGGACGGCCGTGCATGGATTAGCGGATAGAATTGATACCTTAATCGAGGAGTTCAATAATCAAACGGGGCTGTTGCAAGAACTAAGCTAAGAAGTTCAGGCAGCAAAGTTGTAAACCGCTGTCTACATCACCCGCATCGGCTTCCATTTCTCCCAGATAATCCGTTGTACTTCTTCAACCGTTTCTGGAGAGAAAATTTGCTCGCCCGTAGGGTATGACGTAAAAGTCAAGAATCTGTCGTTCATAGGAATGACAGGATAGATCTTTTGGAAACGAACGGTTATTACTCGAGCAAATTGTGTTAAATACAGCGCTTACTTCCTGTCAGATAGGAGCATACCATGTCCCGAAACGACTATATTGTTCTCCGCAGACAGGCCGCCCCCGATGCGGGCGACCCTTTTACCCCTGGTGGTGGTTTGGAATCGCTGGAACCACCTCGGCCGCAAGTATCCGTTGAATCACTCGATACCGGCGCTCTCGCCACTTTACGCCGTAGTTCCGATGTCGAAGCGATTGCCCCGCCCTTCCCCGTCCACCTGATCGAACCGACCGCCAAAGAAGCCCTGGCCGATGCCCCCGCCGCGGGGACGACCTGGGGGGTGTCGGCCGTTCGCGCCACCGAAAGCCCCTATACCGGCGCAGGCGTCACCGTCGCCGTCCTCGACACGGGGATTGACGCTTCCCATCCCGCCTTCCAGGGAGTGGACATCGTCCAGCGTGACTTCACCGGCGAAGGGGATGGGGACGGCAACGGTCATGGGACCCACGTTGCCGGAACGATCTTTGGGCAGGAAGTCAACGGCTTCCGCTTTGGCGTTGCGCCAGGGATCCAACGGGCGTTGATCGGCAAGGTACTGAACAGCAGCGGCTCCGGCTCCACCGAGGGAATCGTCCGCGCCATGCAGTGGGCCTTCGACGAAGGGGCAAACATCATCTCCATGTCGCTGGGGATGAGCTTCCCGCGCTTTGTCCAACGGCTGATCGAGGAAATAGGCTGGCCGTCAGACCTGGCAACGGATGTGGGCTTGCAAGGGTATCGCGCCAACTTACGCATCTTTGACCGGCTAACAGCCCTGCTTCAGGGTAGCGACAACACCCCCTTCTTTCGCGACGAATCTCGCGGCACATTGGTGATTGCCGCGGCCGGGAATGAGAGCCGCCGCCAGATAGACCCGATGTACGAGGTAGCGGTCGCGCCACCGGCCGCCGCGAACGGGGCTATCTCGGTCGGTGCGCTTGGCGAGGCGGGGGATGCTGGGAATACATTGGTCGTCGCCAACTTCTCCAACACCGGCTGCAATGTATCTGGCCCAGGGGTAGGGGTGATCTCCTCCGTTCCTGGTGGCGGATTCAGCTCTTTTAACGGCACGAGTATGGCGACGCCGCATGTGGCTGGTGTGGCCGCCTTGTGGGCGGAAAAGATGTTGGTTGAGAAGCAGTGGATCAATACACGGCAATTGGCGAGTTTGGTACTCGGCCGCGCGGCCAACGATCGCTTTGCGGCCGATATTGATCCCTTTGATGTCGGCGCAGGTCTGGCACAGGCCCCTCTTTCCTGATTGAATAGGAGTTACGCAATCAATTATTTTTTCGACACGAATGACACGAATTTCATGAAAATGGACGGCAAAAATTCATGCTATTCGTGCAATTAGGGTCAGAATGCGTAAGTCCTATTGAAGATAACGGTTTAACGCACAGGCACAAGGACAACGTTTCCTCGTTTGTCCTTGTGCCTTAAAAGGCTTTTGCTGCCGCTTTAATCTCCAATCGCTAATCTCCAATCGTTAACCTCCAACGCTTCGTACCGTTGCCAATCGGCCGCGGTGTCCAGATCAAAGGAAAGGCCAGGGCTGGATACAATGTGACACGCCAGGCCATGATGGGCTGCCTCGGCCACATGGCGGCGAAAGCTGCCGGGGCCAAAATGAAAGGTAAACGTTGACAATGGCGGAGCCAGAAACAGAGCATTGGTCCCCTCGCCCAGCTTGTCGGCACAAATTGCCAACACCGGCGGCCGCGCTGCCTGCCTCCTACCTCCATTTTGCCCAATGCGAACGGTTTGCAGCAGCAGACCGATGTCTTCGGTTGTCAGGAAGGGTAGATCGGCCGGCAGCACCAGGACGCCATCCGCCCTGGCGGCCGTCGCCTCAGCCACGCCAAGCGTCACGGCCGCATTGAGTCCATTGACCTCCTCTTCCACCAACACCTGCGCCCCATGCCGCCGGGCCAGTGCCATGACCAACGGATCGCTGCTGACCACCAAAACCTGATCAACGGCCGTCTCATTCAGTACCGCCAGCTCATGGTTCAAGAAGCGTTCAATCAGTTGCGCTCGCTCGTCGGCCGATAAGACACCTGCCAGACGGCGCTTCACATCACTTAATGGTTTAACGGGAATAACTGCCCAAATAGACATATAGAGTATAGTAGTATATTGGTGTATTTGTATATTGGTGTGTAAGTCTACTGATGAATATACCAATATACCAGTACACCTATACACTTCTTCAAATCAGCTCCGCCACAAAGGCCATTACCTCTTGGGCTAACCGCTGGCGGTCGGCGGCCGTGTTCATGATCGTGTCCGTTGCGATTCGTGCCAGGTCGTCGTTGCTGGTTAGTGCTCTATCCTGACTATCATAGACGAAGCCATCGAGCAGATCGCCATAGTGGGTGGCAACCGCCTCGGCCGTTACTGCCAACCCCAACTCCTCCATCATCTTCGCCGCCGGACCTTTGAGGGCACGGCCGCCAACAATCGGGCTGACCGCGATCACCGCTTTTGGCACATCTTCCAGCAAGGCGCGAATGGGATAGACATTTAAAATCGGGTCAATGCTGACAAATGGGTTGGAGGGAGCGATGACCACCACATCGGCTTGCTCCAAAGCGCGAATGACGGCGGCCGTCGCTCTCGCGTCCTCTGGCAGGTGTATCCTGGTTACGGCCGGTTGCCAGCGTTCGCGCACAAACCAGACCTGGAAGGGTAACAGACCATCAGGCGTTTCGATAATCGTTGGCGCGGGCTGGTCGCTCATTGGCAATAGTTCGGCCGCAACACCAAACCGTTGCCGCAGGTGGCGTGTGGCATCGGTCAGCGTCTTTCCCTCGCTCAACAGTTTTGAGCGAACCAGATGGGTCGCCAGATCGAGATCACCGAGGTTGAACCAGGTTGGCCCGTCAAGGCGGCCGACTTCACCCATCGTTCGCCAGCTTTCTCCGGCACGCCCCCATCCCGTCTCCGAGTTCGACACCCCGGCCAACGTATAAAGCACCGTATCAAGATCGGGGCAGATCGTCAGCCCTAGATGCTGGAAATCATCCCCCGTATTGACGATAACTGTCAGATGCTCCGGCCGCAGCAACTGTGCCAGCCCATCAGCCAGCTTTGCCCCCCCAACGCCACCCGCCAGACAGACGACGCGCAGGGGAGCAGAGGAGCGTGTTATTTCATCCCTCATCCTTCATCCCTCATCCTTCGCCAACGCTCTATTTTGCAGTTCAACAATCTGACTGATCCCCGCGGCCGCCAGATCGAGCAGTTCGTCGAACAACATGCGAGGGATAGGCCCCTTTTCAGCGGTCATCTGTACTTCAATCAGGTCGCCGTCGGCGCTCATGACTACGTTACAATCAACGGCCGCTGCGGAATCCTGCCCATAGTCGAGATCAAGCACCGGCACGCCTTTGATCATGCCGACGCTAACGGCGGCGATCTGTTTCCGCAAGACTTGCGGCGACAATTCACCCTTTTCAATCAACGGCCGCAGCGCCAACTGTACCGCCACCCAGCCGCCGGTGATCGCCGCCGTGCGCGTCCCACCATCGGCTTGCAAAACATCACAGTCAACGATCAACGTACGCTCGCCAAGATAGACGAGATCAACGCTCATCCGTAGACTACGGCCGATCAACCGCGAGATTTCTTGCGTACGGCCGCGCGGCCAGCGTTGCTCTCGCTGCACACGCGTTTGGGTGCTGCGGGGGAGGAGGGCGTATTCGGCCGTGAGCCAGCCATGCGGCTCGACGGCGTTGCGCAGCCAGGGCGGCAAGCTGTTGTCAATCGTCACATTACACAACACATGCGTCTCGCCAAACCGCACCAACACCGACCCCTCAGCCCAGCGGGTGTAGTGGGGTTCGAAGGTGATCGGGCGGAGGTGGGATGGAGGGCGGGTGTCGGGTTGGGTCATCTTTGCTTCCTCGGCTAAGTATTGTCGCCTAGCATAGCCGAGTATATCCATTCCATCAATTCTTCGGTGCTTGTGTGTTCTCATGGAAAAGATATAATGTTTGTAATTGTTCTGGCGAGCATAGCTCTTTGTGTTTTTAATCGGGCGAGAAGGGAATGACGGCCGTTAACTCTAACCAGCAAACAAATACTCTGCAACAGAATCCAGGCGTGAAATGGTTCAAAACGCACTGGAATCGGCTACTGAAGCATAGAAAACAACTTTTTGCTCTCTTTGCCGTTGCGGCTTTTATTGTTTTCTGTTTTATACTGGTTACAAGCGACTTCGTCACCGGAGGCGGCTTTTTTCTTGGTGCTGTTTTTGTCCTAACTTATTTTTACTTGAAGTTAGAGCCGGATGAACGAGAGTGGTTAGCAGAGCAAGGACTCATTTTTGTTGGGCTTTTGGTTAGCGGCATTCTTCTTGCCGGAGTTGTGTTTTGGTTGGTCATCAATATCTACTGGTGGCCGTCGACGCCAGCAGTGGAAAATCGGCCGCTGGAGGCGGCCGTTCCCGGCGTAGCGCTGCTCTTCAGTTACAATCCCTATATTGCGGCCGATGGGCAACCCGCGAGTGTGGTGGTTAAAGGGCATAATGACACCATGGAACAGGTTGTACTGGAGATTGAGGTGCAAAGGCCCGATCATGTGCTGTTTGAAACAGCTCCGCTTACAACGACAACGACGTTGCCTTTGTTGCTGCGTATCCCTGCCGGTGGTGAAGTTCGTCGTTCATTCACCTTGTTGAATGAACGAACATTTACCGAGACACAGAAAAAAGACAATCTCATGGTTTGTACCAGGCAAGCCGGAAGCGATGAGCCTTGTGAGCCTGACTCACTCGCCTCCAAGCTGCCTATTTTTATTGAGGGATCACAGGGCTGGCGTATCCGCACGTTTATCAATAGCGGGATTAGCGAATCGGGGCCATTGTTTTTCCTCGTTGCCGTCTTGGTGCCGGGGTTGGTCGCTTTCTTACAACAGTATCTCTATCTTGATAAACGAGCTAAGGAAGCTCGGCGCGAAAAAGCAATTAAGTTTCAGCAGCAGGTCAGCCAGTTCCGTTATCGTCTGCTTGATAAAAGCTTGACGGGAGCAGAGCAAACATTAGAGTGGCTACAGAATCAGGGACAGGGTGCGGATGAGAAGGAGTCCGTAGATATTGCTAAAAAGCTTATAAAAATAGCAAAGTCATCAACGGACAGCCATATGCTGGTCGCCGATGTGAAAGAGTGGCACGACGAGTGTGTCATAGCATATGTAATGGCAAAAGAGAAATTGAAAGCCCTTCCAAGAAGTGAGGAATGGAAAAAGGTTTTTAATTCATTGAATGAGGCACGCTACCATCTTCCGCTGCATGAGGCACAACCAAAAATATATAACCAGTTTAGGGAAGTGGAAGTAGAAAGTGAACCGACTTTGCCCATGCAGCTTCCTGACCAATTCGCCCCTATCGCTTCATCAACTCCTCAAGAAGCGAATATGTGGACACCTTTTGCAAATGAACGAGCAGAAAATGAAACGGATGCCCTTTTTGCCAAAAAGGCTTTCTGGACGGAGTATCCACTTTTTGATGAGTTGCAGCAGACTGAAGGGAAATGTATTAAGGATTCCTTGATAATTTCTGGTCTTCCCGGAAGCGGCCGTACCGCGATGGCAATGGCCCTATCGTCGGCGCTATTCAGACCAAACAATCCCGTTCTAGCTCTCTATTTCCTGGGCAAACATAGCTTACGTGAAATAGAGGCTATGTTTGCCCGACGCCTGCTGGATATTATTAAAGAGAATCCTACTTACTTAAGTAATTTGGCAAGCATCCAGCGCAAGCTCCTTTGCCAACTACTGGCGGTCAATTTGGGCAGTGAAAACTCGCGAGTCACGCTTACTGAGGCGCGTGATAAAGTTAACGCAGCCGGTTGGAAGCAAGGTCTCGGCTCCGAGGAGCAAATATTATTGTGGCGCAGCATGGCCCGAACACAACTTGAGCTGCTTGATCGAACGTTAGAAGAGCTACCACACAATATCAGGTTGAATAGAACGGTGGCGGGCTGGCCTGAAGCCATAAGCGCCTGTGCCAGAGCGCTGGGTCTTGATGAAACCATATTAATACTGGATATTGGACAGAAAGAAGAGGATTTCGAATGGGTTAAGAATGAAATATGGCCAAACTTACGTCGTTGGCATTCCTTGGGGCTTCGGGTGCTAATTTTTTTAACGTCAGATTATGCCAGTCGGCTTGACGCTGGACACGGAATTGTTAGATACGAACAATTGGAGTGGAAAAGAGATGAAATCAAACAGTTTGCTGAATGGCGTTATCGAACGCTCCTGCCTTCCCAGCTTGGAATAACAACGCCAGCAAGCCACTTTACAGATCAACTTACTTATAATGATTTAGTAATCCTTAGTGAAGATCCATTGAATAGAGAGCGCAGAAAAGAGTCTGACCCTCCGGTACTCGACCCACGCCGATTTATGGAGCTATGGCGTTGTGTGTTCACGGTTCCGGATAGTGATCCAAGCCACGCAGAAAGTGATCGCGGTATAAAACTTAGCCGTGAGGAATTTGATAAGCGGATCCAACGATGTCTGTAATGTATGAAGCCTGGCCTTTTCGGCCGCTGGAACAACGTTCACTGGAAGAGACGGCCCAGTGGTGGGAACATTGCTATGTGCCGAGTTCGGCCGATCGCCTCCTGCCCGGTCATCCCAACTGGTGCATCATTACCGGCGGGCCGGGCAGCGGCAAGTCGGTAGCGCTGGCAGCGTTGGCCGAACGAGAGAAAGCGGAGTCATTTGTAATCCCTTATCCCCCGGAGCGTTGGCCCGGCGCGACCGGCGCGTTGTTACGCAACGACCCCACACATCTGGGGCAGATGATGGCCACGGCCTCCAGAGAGATACGCGACTATTTTGATAAAAACCCGGTACAACTGGCAAGTCTGACCGCCTTACAACGGGAGTTTGTCCGTTGGTTGATGGAACGAGTCGGCCGCAAGCGGGCTTATTATCGCTGGTTAGAGGGGTTGCCGGAGGAACTATCCGAGCCGTTTCAATCCACACCGGAGGTGGATGACCTCTATCCCACAACGAGTGATCCGGCCGATATACAGGGACAAATCGAAGAGCTTGTCCAGTTGGTGCGAGCCTTTGGCTTCCAGCGCGTCGTTTATCTGGTTGATTTTTCTATGCAAAAGGATTCGCAACAGGCGGAAAAGCTGGCCGATTTGTTTGGATGGCTTGATTTAACTTACCATCCTGGCTTTGCCCTGGTAGCGGCCGTTCCGCTTGATATCGTTCGCGAAGGAAATGTGATCGAACAGGCCAGAGGTCGCGTCAGTGTCATCTCCCTCGATTGGACGGCCGCTGAATGCCGTACCCTGGCTGAACGCCATATTCAATTAGCGATGACTGATGAAGAAGATATCCACTCTCTAACAACCTATGCGGTTCCAGAATTGCTGAATGAAATGGATAAAACGATTCAAGAGGAGTTTGACAGTCCGTCTCCGGCGGGTTGGGTGTCTCTGGCAGAGACACTGCTGTTCTTAACCCATCAACCGGCAAATGCGTTGGCGCGGCCTTTAACGCTTGAGCAAGCAGACATCCTCAAACAAGCTTACTTCCAGCGCCATATGCTGCTACGTATAGACGACCAACATCACGGCGTATGGCGCGGTCCTCGTTTTATTGCCGTCGATGAACAGCCTATGCACTTTTTACGATTACTGCATCGCCGTGCTGGCAAACCGATTAACTGGGATGACCAGGATTTGCAGTTTGTTGCCGGTAGTCCAGCCAATGTCCATTCGATTGCCTCACGCCTTCGTGCAACCATTGAACCAGCACCCAAGCAGTGGGTATATGTGCTAAACAGCCGGGGAGCAGGAGGCTATTGGCTAGAAAATGCGGTACGTTAATTATCATCTTGACAGGTTCATGACAGATTCGCGTAAGGTAAGAGGTTTATACCGACTTAATATCAACAGTTTGTTGTCTACTATCTGCGGTCTGGACGTAAAAAAAACCTTTGTTTACATGATATTATAGAGATTAGTAACTGGCTTTACCTTGTCGTCAGAGCCAGACAAAAATAATGAAAAATAGATAATGGTTAGGAAATTATGGTTTGTTTGACTGGTGGCTTTCTAAAAAGGGATGCTGGACGGAAATAAGCTTTCCGTCCATTTTTAGCTTTTGTACCAGTGATGAAGCAATTACAAATCAGTAAGCCTCTTCCTGGTAATTAAAAATTGAAGGAAAACAGCGGATTCGGAAGCCAACTGCAAGACATTGGCTTTTCCATCCGCTGTTTTTATGGATGGCGAGATTATTTCGCGGCGACTAGGATCAGGAGGGCGCTCGAATGTCTCTTCAAGCATTAACAGTTGGATTCATGAAAAAGGTCGCGTATCTTTGTTTCATATCCTCCGCTGACACAATGCCTGCTCGAGCTTGCTCCTCAAGCCATTCTAATCATGCGGAGGCAATATGCTTGGCACTCTTGTTAGAAAGACGGGATTTACTAAAACCCGTCCATTAAGTCAAAAAAACACCGAAAAGCTCACAGAAGTTTCTCAAAACTCACGCGCAGACTACCTGACCTCTATTGGTTTGGCGTTCGATCCTTTTGCATTCCGGACAGCCGAACAAGAGGCTCGATTTTATAAGCCATTTAAGCTTACCATCGGCGCAGAGCATAAAAGCGATAAGTCTGAAGAAGTTTTTACGCCTCTAGCTTACTTTGTATCTCCAGAATATAACAGTAAAGCAAACAGTGATTTGCTTACAGAATTACACAGGGTCAATCCGTCTTTTATGTTTGGGGGGCCTGGTACAGGCAAGACATTGCTTCGATTGGCGCTAGAGGCTGTCTGCCGCCGCCAACATGACCAAACATTAGTCGTTACCTTTTCCCAGTTAAGCAATTTACGGCCCCCTAGCGGCCGTCACCCAGAAATACAAACACCCAATAAGTATTGGGAATCACTAGCCCGTGATTTGGTAACTGATCTCCTGATCCAGGTTATTGAACGCTATGACTTTTATAATGGTCTACCAGATGACAGCCAGACTAGGGAACTGGCGGACCTGCTTCATCTTAGCGGCCGTCACCTCTGGCGGTTCGTGGACAGGTTATTGGAATTAAAGGAAACACCAAATGGCCGCTATGGTCTGGGAGAGTATTGGGGAGTTGTCAATCGCTACCCGGTTCACTACGTAGGTTGGTCACCACGCCTGGCTGAATGGCTCGTTCAATTAAAAAACCAGGAAAAAGTAAGGCGCATCAACCAACATGGGCAAGCGGCTTTTCGCCGGGGTGTTGACACGGCCGCTGTTTGGGGTTTTGACCATATTCTTGTACTTGTAGACGATATTCGCCCTTTATCATGGCAGATAGACAGAGCGAAAAGCTTGATCAATCCGCTTCTTCACTCGGCTGCTCGTTGGCACAAGGAAGGTGTTACCTTTAAGTTTTTTTTGGGCAATGATTTACGATCCCATGTTGAAGCGTGGGCCGCACAGCCAGAAAACAAAGCACTGCAACCCTGGTTGGTCCAGCTAACCTGGTCAGACTCAAAACTGCGTGAACTGCTACGGGCGCGATTTCGCGCGGCCGGTTCACTACGTGTCGGATTCGGCGATCTCGTGGAGCCAGCGCTGGGCGAAAAGATTGACGATATGCTGATTAGTCGGGCGAAAGGTTCGCCACGTCATCTATTAAAGATGATTGATGATCTGATTAAAGCCTACCTGGACAGTCCTTCTGAAGAAGAAACGATTACCCTTGACGATTGGCAGCGGTCTAATGAGACTGTTAAAATTTATACACCAGTGCCTGACTTCCAATCAGGTAATGTGCCAAGCCCAGTATGAGTGGGTTTTTTTTGCATGATTCCTGCAAGTAGGGTTCTTTCTTTAATGCTCTTATTTGTGGGGTCGTTTATCTCTGGCGTTATTCGTCACTGAAAATCGTATCCGGTCAATCAAGGATAACCTTATCCTGTTGTTTTGGGTTGCTTGTTGGGCATATCAATCAAAGAAAGCGCTTAGAAAATGTTGAGACAACCAAAAGTTATGGTATACTGTGGCAAAGTTGTGCGGGAGGGTTCCATCTTTTCCCGTCCAGTTGCTATTCTGTTTGTGGTCGCAATTGTCATAGGTACCGTTAAGTCGCGCGATGATGTGTCTGTTTGTTCCAGCAGTGCAAAACGCAGGAGGGTTACTATGCCGTCTCAGTCTTCCCCCCTTGGTGGATTTTTTCATGGCTTGTTCGTCGGCCGATATGCAGAGTTAGAGGATTTTACCGAGTGGCTTAAACATGTCAGCGGTAAACAGCTCCTACTCCTGACCGGCCCGGTGGGAAGTGGTAAATCATGGCTGTTAACCCGCTTATATCTTTCATTGCATGATGTACAATTTGTCTTGTGGCTTGATTTGACCCCCGGTGCCGTCCACCCAAGCACTCAAATGTCAATTATTGACTTGGGAGTGCCAGAGAAAAGGCAACAATGGTTTGTGGACATGGTTGCTGAAGCCGAACGGGTTGTGGCGGAACATATCATTGATTATGACCATACGGTGTCGTTTGTAATGATGCTGAATGGATTTCTAACCAAATTAGTCAAGCAACTTCCTCTTCGTGGCATAACGGCCGCTCCCTTACTGATTGTAGATGGCTTTGAAGACCTCAAGACTGATTTGCGCGATTTTGTGGAGGATCAATTGGTGGATGGCTTCTTACACCACAAGCAAATACGTGTTCTTGTTGCCAGCCGTTATGAAGATCCATTCGTTCACCCGTATTTGCGCATGTCTACGCAAGTGATGTCGCTCGCAGGTCTTAGTGAGATAGACATTCAGCGGCAAATCCAACAACTTGCCAGCGTGGTCAATCGCCTCATTCATCTCCTCATCGCTTCCCAGAATTCCACTTCGCTGAGCGATGCCGAACAGAAAGAAAGAGAGGCGTTAAGCCAACTTCTATTCAACGGATTGCCCTCTTCTATAGGAGTTGATTCTATCTCCAGGCTGACGGATACGGACGTGCAGAGAGCAATTGACACCATCCAGCCCTATTTAACGGGTATTCCTTTTACCAATGTCTTGCTCTTCATCCGCGCCGCTTTAGCGGCGGGGCAGGTTCAAGCACAGGATTTGTGGGACTGTGTTGCTGCTTGTTGCATCCGAGCCGGACTTGGGGAGCAAGAAACCAAATTCCTGTTTGATTTGGCAAACAAGCTACCTGAGAGTTGGACTCAATTTCAGTTAAAGGAGGCTGGCTTCCGGCTAATGGATGATGAACGCCTGGTAAATCTCTATCAAGCCGGTATTATTTACGTACAAAACGAAACCTTTCGATACGCCATAACGCCACATCTGTATCAGCTCATCAAACACTATTATAACTTGCGCGACGGAATGACTCACCAATAGAGGAGGATTAGATGGCTATAGGATTACCACAACCGCTTAGCGCGGCCAGGAAGACGGGGCAGATGGTCGGCCGCGAGAAGGTGTTGGCAGATATCTATAAAGCTATTTATGCCCCTGGTCAAGCGTTGCGTGTTGTCTTTGTTCGTGCCGAGGGGGGGTATGGCAAGACAAGGTTACTAGAAGAGGTGTTGTGGCGTGCTGGACACCCGCGTTGGCGTGCCAAGCGGCCAATGACCGATAGAGAGCAGCTAGAAGGCTTAGATTGGTCTGCACCGGATAAGGTTGCTATTTCTGATCTAATTGATCTGATTGACACAACTCTGCAGGAGCGCGATCGCTTTGTCCGCGAATTACACGATAGCTTTCACTGGTCAGAGCCAATTGATCCCAGTGTGTGGCGACCAATAGATACGGCCAGTTATAATGCCGGGTATGATAAACTAAGACGATTGCGTGTTCTGGGAGCACCCTTGAAGCAGGTCCGTGAGGCAGCTGACGCTGCTACAGACGCCTTTTTAGACGATCTCATGCGTGAAACAAATGCCCGCCGTGTGGTGTTGGCGCTGGATACCGTTGAGCAACTTAGCTATATCACATCGAACTGGTTGATGGACAGACAGTTGCTGAAGCCAGAAGATCTCTCCGGTCGCACACATCAATGGCTAGAGAATGTTCTGCTTAATGGATATGAGGGTCAACCCTTGCAAAATGTAACCTTGCTGCTCTTTGGCCGGGGCGAGGAAGGCCAATCTTTCTTTGAAAGCATCGAAGCGGCTGTTACGGCCGGACGGAAGAAACGCTACCAGTATGACTCGGTTCTTAATCATTCGCTGATCAGCTTTAATGAACAGGAAACACAACAATATTTTGCACATCTGGCGGCCGATTGGAAAAAACGGGGAATGATCGAAACCCTGCCCGACAACGATCCTGCTCAACTGGGCGCTGATTGGATTTCCGAGCACTTCGATTATATTGCCCAGGCGAAACAACAAACACCCTTTCAGGACACCTATCGAGTGTTACATTTATTAACGGGGGGTGTTCCGGTGCGGTTGGCGCTTTACGCCCAATTGATCGTCGAGGGGCGGCGGGTGCCGGAACCACTTAGCTGGAATTATGAAGAGGCACAACAAGCGGTTAGGGAACAAGGCCGGGAAACCATTCAATGGCAGATCGAAGATCAATTCATCTGGCTCCTCTTCCAGCAGCAAAGTGATTTACGAGGGCAAATTTTGCTGATCCTGGCCCGCACTCCACGCGGGCTTAATGCAGAACAGCTATGCTTTATTCTCTATGCGGATCCAAATGCAAAGCCGGAATCCTGGGAACCAGACCCGCAGCGGCTCGGCAAGATCACCAAGACATTAGAGGAAATGGTGGATCTCTATTTAGTTAAACGCCGGGCATCGTGGTCCCATTTGGCGAAGTTACGCGGGAATGGAAAAGAGCGAGACAAGAGTATTGGACTTCGCCTGGGGTTACAAGATGAGATTTATCGCATCTACGCTGAACATATGGCCCCTTTCCAACCACCGGTAACGGCTATGGTGCAGAGGATAGAAGAATACCTGAAGGCATCCGAGGATGATTTTGCTTCACGTTTTCAAGGCGAACAAAAGGAGCGGAAGGAACTTTACTCACAACTACAGAAATGGGCTACCGCTCAATTAGCCGACCTGCGGCATCTGAAGCAGCAAGAGTTAAAGAAGGATGAAGCACAATTTGAAGCACAATTGCGGGCAAACGACCCGCGTACTTTTTCCTTCCACGAGCTAAAGGATGCGGAAATCGAGCGGCGCGATCAACTTCAGGTGGCGATCAATAACTTTCAAATCGAAGAGATGATCTATGCTTTGGTGCGCCGCCCCGACTACAATTTTAATCGTGATTACACAGATGTAGGGTATTCAAAGTATCTAGCAAACGAAGAAGGCTCTGACTTCGCTTCTCAAGTAGCGGCGTGGCAAATCATAAATGACAGGTATGGAGTATACTTAAAATTTGCCGAGTTTCGCGAGCGGCCCGACGCGGACAAGCGTACTGCGGTAGAGGTGCTGCGACAGGCATTGGTCCAGGAGGATGTCAGCCGTTGGTTAAAACGCTTCGTGATTTGGGGCGACTATAGACGCGCTCCAGAATTTGCCGAAGGCGTCGAAGGAGAAATAGGCCGTTTACCGGCCGACAGCGAAACAGACCAGCGAACGCGTTACACCTGGAACCATCCCCTGTCTAAGGGAGAGCTAACGCTCTGGACAGCCTATGCACAGATCATGACGGCCCAGGACATTCGGCGGGTAAATGACTCCGTAAGAGAAACACTGGCGCAATTAGAGCAGTTGTATAATGCTACTGTGAAAGAGCAGGTCTTTGTGCAAGATGGCATACCTATACTGGGGTTTAAGGGTGTCCCTGATGAAGGGATAGCAGAACACCCAGCTCGCAACCGCATACGGCGCCTTTTGTCGTATGGGTACAATATTCTAGGCTACGGGAATGTTTCGATCGGTCGCTTTCACGACGCCATCACCTATTATGGGCAGGCACTCCATTATTTACGTGGTGACAAAGGAGCCGACGCTCACCGAGCAACCGTGTTAAACAATCTTTCTCGCGCTCTCTCTGAATTAGGCGAGGATAGTACGGCCGTTTGCCTGGATGGTCTGAGACTTCGTTTTCAAGAAGCAACCGAAATCCCTATCGCCCTATCCTATAATACACTGGCGCTGATCTATGATCGCCTACGTGAGCCGACAAGAGCGTGGGACGATGCAGCGAAAGCGGTGGCCTATTTTCGTCGCGCCGAGGATTGGCGTGGTTTGGGCCTGGCTCTGCTTCAACTTGCCGGGGCGATGCGCCATCTCGCCGGACAGGCACGCAGCGGAGAAACAGCCATTGAGCAGCCGGGTCGTCTCTGCGATACATCTGAAGGACTGTTGCGCCAGGCCCTTGACTTGTTCCGTTCACTTAATGAACCAGTGCGTACGATTGAGGTGCTGACCGAATTTGGCAACCTAAATCGTGATCGCTTATTGTCAGTCCTGGACCCGATCTCTTCCCGCGAACAACAAGATTATTATGACCGGGCGATGGGTTATTATAACGATGCAATATACCTGGCTACTGGGCGCAATTTGCTAAAGTATGTGGTGGATGTTCAAGTTAATATGGCCTGGTTACATTTTTATAAACGAGAAAACACAGCCATGGAACATGCACTGGAGCGAGCGGAAGCGATTATTTCCGAGAGTTATGGAGACGGTTATTTTATTACTCCGGACAATTTACCTCAGGCAGTAAATTTGGATGATCCGTGGATTTTGCCGCAACTCAGTAAAGCACATTCGTTAAGAGGCCATGTAGCGATTGAAGGGTTTAAAGCGATAGATGCCGAATATAAGGCAGAATATCCTGATGACGATGAAATACGTCGTCAAAAAATGGGTGAGGATCAGACGGCAGAGAGATTTCTGGCTACTACGGCCGAAGAGTATATGCTGGCTATTGGCTATGCAGAGCGATTTTCGCCGCGTTCCATGACGATCTCACATATCTTGTCAAACTTATACAATGATATAAAGGCTTTCAACCCTACCGAACTGGAGGATTTCCACGACCAAACGGTCGTTGCAGAAAGGAAATATAAGAAGCTGAAAGGTGCTGCTGTATTAGGCCCATACATTCATGCCTATTTTGGCTTACCGCCATGCGCCGCGGGCCATCGAAATGAGTTAAATGGGAGTAATGGGGCAAACTATCATGAATAACAGTAGCGCATTTGTTCTCTCAGCCACCGCAAATTTACTAGACGACGACTGCGCCTGCCCCGACAAGGCTTTTGTTCTCGCCTTTGATGGCACAACGGCCGACCTCGACAACGACTGCGCCTGCCCCGATAAAGCCTTTCATTTGGGTTGCCCGCACACGGCCGACGCCCCCCTCTTCAGCCAAACGGCCGCCACCCACACCACGCCACTCCCCCATGAGTTCATGCTCGCCTATAGCCCCTTTGCCCCCGATGGCCCCAGCGTGCTGAGTCCGGCGGCCTGGGAGCGGTGGCAATCATTTGTCAGTCCGCAACCATTGGCCGAAGATGTTGACCAGACGTTGGCGGCGCAGATGCTGATCCAGCCGCACGGCCGCGTCCCACGACCTACTCCCTCTACCCCGGAAACGCTGACCGCCTGGCTGCATGTGACCAATGCCTGTAACCTCGATTGCCCCTACTGCTATGTCCGCAAATCATCGGAGCGCATGAGCGAGGCGATTGGCTTGCGGGCGATTGAATCCATCTTCTATACTGCCCAACAGCAGGGGTTCAGCCGGGTGAAGTTGAAATATGCCGGTGGGGAAGCGACGCTACACTTTAAGCTGGTGCGCCGTTTGCATGAGTATGCGTTGCAATTAGCGGCCGAAACCGGTCTCGCTCTCAAGGAAGTTGTCCTCAGCAACGGCGTTCATCTGCGCCCCGAAGATGCCGACTGGCTGGCGGCCAATCAAGTCAAGCTGATGATTTCAATTGACGGCATTGGCGAGTTGCACAACCAGCTTCGGCCGAGCAAAAACCACAGCGACTTCGACACCTTCAGCCACATCGAACACACCATTGACCACATCCTGCTCCCGCGTGGGATTCGGCCGGATGTGACAATGACTGTCACCGCACTTAATGCTCACGGGGCGGCCGATGTCGCTCGTTGGGCGATGATCGAGCGCGATTTGCCAACCAGTTTCAACTTTTACCGCCAAAACGCTCTCTCTGCCACACGCCAGGAGTTGGATATTGAGCAACAGCGTTTCATTGATGGAATGACGGCCGCCTATGCCGTAATCGAACAGTATCTGCCAACCCGCCCCTTCCTCAATGGCCTACTCGACCGTGTTCAGGCCGAGGCCCACTCCCACACCTGCGGGGTTGGGCAAAGCTATCTTGTCATTACCCACACCGGCAAGCTAGCGCAATGCCAAATGCACCTCGATCAGCCGGTGCAAGGCCATACTAATGGCAACCTGCTGCCGGTGGTTGTCGCTGGCCCCCTTCGCAATCTATCAGTGGATGAGAAAGCTGGCTGTCGCGATTGCTCCTTCCGTTACCGTTGTTCCGGCGGTTGTCCCCTGGAAACTTATCGCGCCACAGGACGCTGGGACGTGCAAAGCCCCAACTGCCACATCTACAAAACCCTTATGCCTCAGGCTTTTCGCCTCGAGGGTCTCAGGCTGATGAAAGCCAACGGCTACCTTTCCTGATACCTGTCTCCAGTTTCATGCAAGCTTAATTAGAGAGGACAATTATGTCCTCTCTTTTTTTGGGCCAGTGAACTGCTACTTCCTGGCTGCATGTCCCCAGGTCGCTGTTGGGTTCAAACAATTTCGCCACTTTGGGATGTCAGTCCGAGCAAGTACAGTGTAATCATGTGTAGGCTATAGGGAACGTCTTAGTGGAAGATAGGTAGAGGGACAAATGTTTAATCAAAACAGTTCGAGCAATATCGGTAGTGCGTTGATTGTCGTTGTATTGTTATTGGTTGGGTTGGCCGGGATAGCCGTTGCCGGTGCGAGTGATGCCGACATCCTCAACTGGCAACGCTCGGCCGCCGAAGCAGAGCAAATCCGCGCCATCACTGTCTGGGAAACACAGCTCCAGCAAATGGAATTGCCCTATCTACAAGCGGAGCGTGAGGCACAGGCACGGATTGCTGCCGCACAAGCAGAAGCAGAATTGGCCCGCATTGCCGCCGAACAGAACGCGGCCGTTGCCACCATCCAGGAAAATCTTCGCCTGCAAACGGAGCGCAACAACCGCCGCCTTGTCACTGAAGCGTGGATCGCCGATGGCTTGCTGGCTTTGGGGTTCTTGCTGGGTTTGGGGTTGGTCGTCGCCCTTACGTTGGCGGCCGTCAAAGTCGCATTGCGATTTGTCGATCGGCCAGCACCTCCGCCACTCCCACACAAGCGGTCGGCGACCATTCCTAAGCGCGACCCGGCCTTCCGGCAACAGCAAGGCAGCCAACCGCGCTGGCGAGAACGGGCAAATGGACGGGTGACGGCCGTTGACCAATTTCGTGACAACGTCAACGGACATTGAGGTGTTGACACCAACGCTTCTTGGCCTGATAGAAACCATCTTAGTTTCGTGACAGGTATCTCAAAATATCAACTACCATTTATTTAGCGAACTGGCGAATTGAGTAGGGAAATGACAGGGTGGAACTAGCTAACTACGATGATCAAGGCTTCTAGGCGCAAGCCAACGCCTTTATCCTAATAGTATCAAAGTTCTTTATCAACCTGATTAACCCATCGTAGGCCGCTTCAAAATAGCATGTTTGGAACGGCAAGCAAAGGAGGTGCCCAACGCGGGAGAATAAGCAGCAAGCCGGAGTGGTTTTGCTGACACATCCAAAACCACTCCGGCCCGCAAACCCGCCAGTAAGCACAGCAAGGAAAGTATTAATCGTTGTATTGGGATGACCGTCTGGAAGGCTTCAATTTGAAGCGCCATAGTGGAAGGAGTGTGACATGTTAACGGAAGCTTTGAGTAGCATATATCTTGTAATCGGCTTGACCCTTTTGGGCCTCGCCCTACTTGTAGCTTTATTCATAGGAGTGGCTATGAAGAATCAAAGTTACCCCTATGAGTATGAGTCAGCAGGTGAATACGACAACTTGAGCTTTTCACTCAGGTGGGTGTTCTCCTTACCAATCGCAGTCCTTGGTGGTTACTTTCTCCTACGAGCGTTCCTGGTCTGAAATAGATGCCTTAGAAACCGGGTTTCCGCCCCATGTCTTAGGAGTTTGAAAATGGCCCAGACAATCGCTTCTTATCACTCAACTGCCTATTGGTTTCGATGCCTCGGAAAGGTGTTGGTCCCTGAGCAGCATATTGGAATTGTTTACAAGGATGAGGTTTTGGACCGCTTTCTAACTGCCGGATACCACCCTCGGCCGAATTTATGGCGAGAAAAATTGATTGTATTTCCGCTTGTGTGCCGCGTGGTGCGGCTGGAGTCTACCGTCTTGACGGCCGATGGCTTAGAAGCAACCATCAAAGCACGAGTAAACCATACCTTTAATCCCGGCCAGGCCGCTCCCAACAAGCAAGCTGAAGCAGCCAATCGGGCACTCCAGTTCCATCTGGAAACGCTAATTAATCCCCCTATCAAGGATGTTCTTGCACTCAGTATGAGAGAGTTTGTAGGAAGGGTAAACGCACGCCAACTACGAAGCTGTAATACCCAAATTCAATTACAGGAATGGCTATTGGATTATGTTCAGTACATGCTTGCGCCAGAAGGGATCGTGCTTTGCGACCCTAATGGGATTATGATCGACGCGGTATATCTTTCAGAATGGGGCCAGCCAGAATGGAACCAACGGCCGCAACAGGTTGAGGATAAGCCATTGGCACCATCTCGCCGCCCTGCCGTCCAAAGGACACCTGCAACACCCCATACTGAAAATTGGCTAACCGGCTATCCAAAATCATAAATAAGGAGGTGATCCATCGTATAGATTCAGTTATGAATGTCAGGTTTATAGACATTATAGATGTAATGGAGGTGATATAGAGAAATCAGTACAACCGGTAAGATAGTATAGTTGAGTAACACATTAGACGGCCTGGTGTAATCCACCAGGCCGCATTTTTATTGATAACTTACATCGAATTTGCACCGCCAAGCTCGCGCCCATTCGTTGCTAAGAACGCTCCGCTATGTAAAGAACGCTCCGCTATGTAGATTCTACAGGGATTTCTAAATAAAATAGCCACTCAGGCAATATAGGGGAATGATGATACAATCGGCAAGATCAAGACATGGAGAAGCAGTGTGATGGATGACAAATACACCAACAGGCGGCCGACCACGGCCGCCTCCTGGAAAATACGTCCAATGCCGGAGCAGCAGAAGGAGTTGTTGGTGGACGGCCGCTACAGCCGCGAGGAATTTGAATGGATTCGCTTGGGCCTGGTCCCCCAATCGCCGGAGGACAAGTGGTTTATCTATCTGGCGGATGGTTGGTTGCACTTCCATCGCAGCCAGACCGGAACCTGTATCTTCCAGTTGGAACTTCTGCCTGATGGGGATGACTATGTGACCGGACGAGCCATCGTCAACCGTGCCCCCAACCAATACCGGGTGACCGACGATGAGTATGATGTGGAATTGATGTCTTACCTGGTTGATCACCTCTTGCTCGGCCGCTTCGCCCCCTTGCCCATTCCCAATAACCTCGCCGAAGATGACCACTCTCGCTATCGCCGACATGTCATGGGACGGCCGTCCGGCAGCAATGGCCTGAATTTGCGTGTGCTGAATAATGGCAAGCGTTAGTTGGCCGTAGGTGGTATATTGGTGTATTGGTATATTCGTTGTTAGACTTGGCGTAACTCTCAATTCGCTAATACACCAATATACCAATAAACTACTACACCAATCTCTAATCTCCAATCTCCACAATCTCCACCCCCAAGGAACACCCATGAATGCTACCCCCTACCCCTACGAAATGGAAATTGAAGTCATTTTTCGTGATATTGACGCGATGGGACATGTCAACAATGCCGTCTTTTTCACCTACTTTGAGACGGCGCGGATCAAGTATTTGATGGAGATTATGGAAGGCAGCGGCCGTGTTGGTTATGAGATGCTCGACTTGCCGCTCATTCTGGTCGAGGCTACTTGCAGCTATAAATCGCAGGCGTTATTGGGGGAAAAGCTACGCCTGGGGCTGGGCGTCTCGCGCTTTGGCAATAAAAGCTTTGACCTCGTTTATCGCATTGAAGGGGAAGACGGCCGTCTCGTCGCCGAAGGGAAGACGGTACAGGTGATGTATGATTACGTTGCTCGCCAGGCGTTTCCCATCCCCGATAACGTCAGAGAGTATGTGGCGAAGTATCAGGGAGATTGGAAACCGTAACGCGATTTGGCAAATCGCGCTACAGGCGTTTGTGTAGGCGGGAGGTGCGGAGCCAGAGGATACGGCCGTCCTCATCGCGCAAAAATTCCGCCCGCAAATTCTCCAATGGTACATCTAAAGCGATGATACGATCCGGTGCATAGAAGGCGACGCGGCTCGGCGGTGGCGTCTGGCCCGGCGGTGAATCCTGATAGGGGAAGCCTCCTTTGGGGATCATCCGCACCATCATTTGTCCCTCCTCCAGATAAAGCTCCAGGCGGTCGAGCTGCGCGTCATAGGCACCGGTGTAGGCTTCCATTTCCTCGGCCGCCAACGTCAGATGCGTCACCTCCGGCGCGACAAGCCCCAAATAATGTTTCAATACCCAGGCGGTGACTTCTTCGTTCAACGCCGCTCCCCGGTCGGCATTGGTCAGGATGGTGAGTGCAAATTGGCGCGACGGCACAAAGAGAAAGGCGGAAAGTTGCCCATTCGTCGCCCCGCCGTGCAGCACAATTTGTACATCGTTGATCTCACGCAGAATCCAGCTTAATCCCATCTGCCGGTCAAGGTTGGCGTTTACCAGTGGAGATTGCATCATCTTCATGGTTTCCGGGGATAAGAGCTGTTGCCCATCGGCCGTCTTGCCATCCCCCAGGTGGAACGCCGCATAGCGCAACTGGTCGCGGGGGCTGGCGATAAGACCGCCCACTGCATGAGAAGCACGGGCCAACGCCCACTCCCGTTCTACGGCCGGCCCCGCTTCCCGCACCTCGTGGCCGGCCGCAAAACGGTGAGTGACCACATCCTTCGGAAAGATGAAGGAGTTTTCCAGGCCCAACGGCCGCAGCAGCAACTCCTGTAATGCCGCTTCATACGTTTGGCCAGTGATGACTTCGATCACCCTTCCCGCCAGGGCAAAACCTGCGTTGTTGTACGACCAGAGCGTATCCGGCGGCGTCACCTGCGGCAAGGCCGCCATCTTGACCACATAACGGGCCAGCGCGTCGTCGCCATCCCCGGTATCGTCGAAGTAGTCGCCCGCCCAGCCGCCCATATGGGTCAGTAAATGGCGCATGGTCACTTGTTCTTCGGCCGTCTTATCCCCCAGCGCAAGCTCAGGAAGATAGTGGCGCACCGGGGTATCAAGATTGAGCTTGCCCATCTCCACCAGGCGCATAGCGAGCGTGCCGGTGAAGGTCTTGGTTGTTGAGCCAATCTGGAACAGCGTATCGGCCGTCACCGGCAATGGATGCTCCACATTGGTCACACCAAACCCGGCCATCATCTCGCGCCCCTGGTGCAACAGCCCCACCGCCACACCAGGAACCTGCAATCGTTCCATTTGCTTCACAACCACATCACACAGTTGTTGGAAGTCGGGATCACTGTTTTCGTGTTGAATTTGGATTTTGGTCATAATAAAAATCTGGAGACTAAGAGATTGGGAGACTGGGAGACTGGAGTATCCAAATCTCCCAGTCTCCTAGTCTCACAGTCTCATTCCGAACCCGCCGGTTGCAAAACCAGATGGTCAACGGCCGCCCCCTCCACCGCTTCTTGGGTAAACAGCATCGGCCGGTACTGCCCGTTGAGCCACAGCTCGATCTGGTCGTCGTAGTGGCGGTGATAGGGGTGGCCGCTTTGTCCGGTGGTGTTAACGCTGCGGCTGGCGTCGAAGTCGCTCAGGTCAACGATCATCCGCATGGAGACGTGTCCGGTGACGGCCGCCGGATTTTCCCAGCTCCAGCTATTGGCGTTGACGATGCTGCGGCCGCCATCAGTGGGAAATGGGCCACGATTGACCATCGCCTCAATCGGCCTTACCCCGCTCTGTCCCAACGGATCGCTGGTAAAGGTCGCCTGGTGAATGCTGCCCCATGTCCAATCGTTCATCTCGCCGCCCCGGTTTTCTTCAAACCAGGCAATCGCATCAGCCAGGGAGCGTAAGAGAATGTCGCTGCGGGTCTCGATGGCGGCCGTCCTCGAATCGTCCCACCAGCTTGCTGCTTCTTGCCGTGCCAGGTTGTGGAAGAAGCTCGCCCGGTACGCCTTGCTGACGTTCTCCTCACCCACTTCATCCGCCAGCACATTCTTTACAAGCTGCATATAGAAGATTTCAAATAAGGCTGCCGGTACGCTGTCCCGCCGCGCTTGCAGGTTCCAGCCACGCAGCCGTTCAATGGCGGCTTGCACCTGCGGGTCGTCGCTCGACAGCCCGGCAAACAGGGGAGCATAGCTTTCGCCCAGCAGCGAATAGCTGTCAAACTGGATACGGGCGAAGTCATCGGCCGAGATCGCCCCCGCCGCTATCGCCTCCTCAATTAAGGTCGTAATGCGTTGCGCCCGGTCACCGTCGCTGTAGTCAAAGCTCAACAGGTGGGGGTAATCCTTGCCCGTCACCGCATTGTTGGCCGAGGCAATATAGCCGTCTTCAGGATTAAAGAGGGCAGGCAACTCCTCAAAGGGAATCCACCCCTCCCACTCATACTCGCCCGTCCAACCCGGCACAGGGATGCGGCCGTCGCCATTGTTGCGAATCGGGATCAGCCCTGGCAACTGGTAAGCGATGTTGCCCTCCACATCGGCATAGACCAGGTTTTGGGAGGCAATATCCCAATAGCGGGAGGACTCGCGAAACGCCTCATAGCTATCCGCCTGGTTCATCTCCGCAATGGCGCGGAAGATACGCACCGGCTCTTGGGCTGTCCAGCGCAAGGCCAACACATCACTTTGCCCGTCCACCACCTCATTGATAATCGGCCCATGGTGGGTCAGACGCACCGGAACCACCACATCTTCGCCCCCGTTGACGCGAATGACTTCCTCAATGAGTTCCATCTCTCGCCACTCACCCATAAACTCATACTGGTTGGGATCATTGGGGTTGATCTTTTCGATATAGAGGTCTTGTACATCGAGGTTGGCGGTAGTCACGCCCCAGGCAAAGTGGGCATTGTGGCCGATGACAATCCCCGGCGCACCGGCAAAGCCGAAGCCGACCACTTCCCAACCGGGCGCATGAAGTCCCATCTCGTACCAGATGGATGGCATCTGGATGCCTAGATGGGGATCGTTCGCCAGCAGCGGCATCCCCGTCGCCGTGTGTTCGCCGCTGACAACCCAGTTGTTGCTGCCCACATAATCGCCGCGACCCAACGCAAAACCATTGGCCGGGACTTCACCGATGATGTCGGTGTTCACTTTGTCCCATTGCACGGCCGCATCCCGCTGCCTCGTCTCCGTATTAGCGATCAACTCATCAAGCTCCGCGATCACCGGCCGGTTGTCATAGGGATAATCGGGAAGCAGCGTTTCCGTTTGCGCCACGCCAATTTCCTTTATCAAATCGGCGCGAGCCAGCTCTGACTCCCAATTGCCATCAAGATCATAGGACATGACAATGCCCCAGGTGAGCGTATTGATCGGCGTCCAGGGTTCGATCTCCCAGGGTTCGTTGACCAGGCTCAGCACCGTCTGGTTGAGCGATAATTGCCCATCATTTTGGAGGATATAGGCATTGACCCCCGCACTATAGGCTTCGAGGATGGTTAGTAGCTCCGGCGCTTCTTCCTCCAGATAGGCCAAATGCTCGGCCGCCATCCGGTTCCAGCCCAGCGTGCGGATAAACTTGTCCGTCTCGACTGTGGCTCCGCCCGCAATCTCCGAGATGCGTCCCGCGCCGACGTGCCGCCAAAACTCCATCTGCCAGAAGCGGTCCTGGGCATGGACGTACCCCTGGGCAAAGAAGAGATCATCCTGATTTTGAGCGTAGATATGGGGGACGCCATATTCGTCGCGGTAGATATGGACCTCATCTTGCAGGCCGTGTAATTGCAGTTGCTGGCATAAGGCAGTGGTGTTTTCATCGGCCGCTGTCTCCTCGGCCGCGCAGCTATCAGGCGTGTCTATGACAACCGTGCCGCTGCGCTGGGGAAACGGCCGTCGCACCACTACAACCAGAGCGACGGCCACCACCACAGCCAGCACAGCGAGTATGGCTAAAATTACAAGCATAATGCGTACAAAACGATTCATAAACGATCTTCCCTAACATAGAGAACCGGAAACCCGGTTTCTGAGGCTACCCACAAGCGAATCATATCCGAAGGATGCAGAAGATGAAAATTGTTCCGCTGGTGAGCCAAGCGATTACCGTTATAATGACCAACACAACTCGGAAGTAAGTTCTATGTCCTGTGCTATCCCGCCGCTGTTAACGGCCGTCTATTGCGCCATACTCGCACTCGTTGGTTGTGTTGACCTCATTCAACACCGTATACCAAATGTGCTCGTTTTCCCTGGCATTGCGTTGGCTTTGCTGGCAAGCTGGTGGTTGCCGCAGCCAGGGTGCACTTTTCTCTCGGCCATCGGGGGCGCGGCCGTCGGTTTTGTCTCCTTCTTCGCCTTACATTGGTTCGGCAAGCAGCGCTATGGGCCGGGCGCGTTGGGCATGGGGGATGTGAAGCTGGCGATGTTGTTGGGGGCGATGGTTGGGTTACGCTGGGTGGCGGCCGTCTTGCTGCTCGGTATCCTGCTGGCGGGGTTGGCGGCTGGACTGTTGCTGCTGGTCGGCCGCAGCCAACGACACCAACACCTACCCTACGGCTTTTATCTCTCTCTTGCAGGGATTTTGATCCTTGTATTCGTTCCACTTTATGGAGTGAACTAGGGTATAATAGAGCAGCGAAATGAGGTAAGACAAGATGACCATCGAAGTAACGCTAGAGCAAATATTATGAGCGAAATTATGATCCGGCCGCTAACCAGCATGGCCGATATGAAAGCAGTGGAACATATCCAGCGCACAAGCTGGAATATGGAGGAGTTATCCATTATCCCCGCTCACACGCTCCATGCTTTACAGCACAACGGCGCGGCACTGTTGGGAGCAATTGACGGCGATCTCGTTGTCGGCTTCGCGCTAGGGGTCATCGCCACGGTTGAGGATTTGTATAATCGCATTGACCAGGTGGCGGCCGCGCGGCTGAAAATGTTCTCCGTCATCGCCGGGGTCTTGCCGGAATATCAAAAACGGGGCGTCGGCTACCAACTAAAAATGGCGCAGCGCGATTTCGCCAACCGCATCGGTATCCGCTTGATTACCTGGACATTTGATCCGCTGGAGAGTTTGAACGGCCGTTTCAACATCGGCAAGCTGGGAGCAGTCTGCCACCACTACCGGCGCAACTTTCACGGCGACATGGGCGGCATCAACGCCGGGCTGCCAACGGACCGCTTTGAAGTAGAGTGGTGGATCACCAGCAACCGGGTACAGACGCGCACCAATCGCGTGTGGCGGCCGATTGAGCTGGACGCGCTCATCGGCGGCGGGGCGTTGTTGCTCAACGAGACCACTTTTAACGAAGATGATCTGCCAGTCCCGCCTGAGCGGCCGATTGAGCAAAACAGCAATCTGATGCTCATCGAAATTCCCGCCAACTTCCAGGCTATTAAGCGTGCTGACTTCGAGCTGGCGAAGCGCTGGCGTGAACACACCCGCCTTCTCTTTGAAAGAGTATTCGCCGATGGCTATCTGGTTACGGATTTTGCCTTCCAAACGGATGGTGATCGCCAGCGCAGCTTCTATCTGCTGACCCACCAGGACTCATAACGTATGAAAATTGAGCGTATTGATCTCTACCATATCAGCCAACGGCTGGTCAGTCCCTTTGTGACTAGCTTTGGCCCCCAACTACAACGCGACTGCCTGCTAGTGACGATCCATAGCGAAGGGCTGACCGGCTGGGGTGAGTGTGTCGCCACCAATGATCCCGGCTATTGCTACGAAACGGTGCAGACAGCCTGGCATATCATCAGCGACTTTCTGGCCCCCGCCCTTTTGGGCAAGGAGGTTCAGTCGCCGGAGGCACTCAGCCCCCTGCTTTCCTTTGTGCGCGGCCATCCACTGGCAAAGGCGTCTATTGATCAGGCGTTGTGGGACCTGGCTGCCCAACGTGACGGTCTTTCGCTGGCCGAAAAACTGGCCCAGCCTTATGCCGAAGGGCCACGGCCGCGCGTCAAAGTCGGCGTCAGCATCGGCATCCAATCTTCGGTCGAAAAGACGATTGAGGTGATCGGTGATTATTTTGACCAGGGCTACCGGCGGATCAAGCTGAAGATCAAGCCTGGCTATGAGTTGGGATTGGCACGGGCAGCGCGAGCGGCTTTTCCCGATCTGCCGATCATGCTCGATGCCAACTCCTCCTACCGGCTAGAGGATGTTGCTACCTTTCAAGCCATGGATGACTTGAATTTGTTGATGCTGGAACAGCCGTTGGGATATGAAGACATCTATGACCACAGCCGGTTACGGCCGCAAATCCAAACCCCACTGTGCCTCGACGAGAGCATCCACTCCGCCGACCATGCCCGTTACGCGCTGGCAATCGGTGCGTGTGACATCATCAACATTAAACCTTCGCGAGTGGGGGGCTGGACAGAGGCGCGGCGCATTCACGACCTCTGCCGCGCGGCCGATATGCCCCTCTGGGTCGGCGGGATGTTGGAAACGGGGATCGGCCGTGCTGCCCAGCTTGCGCTGGCTTCCCTCCCCGGCTTCACCCTCCCCGGCGACATCTCTGCCACCGACCGCTACTACGCTCAGGATGTAACCGCGCCCTTCACGCTCAACACCGAAGACAGCACGATCACCGTTCCCACTGGCCCAGGCTTAGGGATCGACGTGGACTTTGATTACTTGAACCACATCACCCTGCGCCAAACCACCTTTTCCTAATAGGACTTACGCATTTGTATCGAATTGGTGCGAATTGCCCGAATTTCGGGTGCGAAAAATAGCTCTTAATTCACGTACACTATCTTTGCAAGTTTTTGTAATAGTAAAAAATGGGACGCAGATAATCGCTGATCATTCGCAGATTAAGGCTGATCTTTTCTAAAAATCAGCGTGAGTCTGCGTTATATCAGCGAAAATCAGCGTCCGCTCTGAAAGTTCAAACATAGTGCGCGTAAATTCGCGCTAATTCTTTGCAAAAATCCCTGAGGCTATATGTTCAACAATCAAAAAATCGCCTTTATCGGCAGCGGCATCATGGGCGAGGCGATGATTCGCGGTCTGCTGACGCAAGATATCGTCGCGCCGGAGCAAATCATCGCCGCTGACCCCTGGAAACAACGACTCAAAGAGCTAAAAGAAAAGTACGGGATTGATACGACCAACGACAACACCGAAGCGGCCGAAGCGGGGCAAGTGGTTGTCCTTTCGATCAAACCGCAAGACCTACCGGTCGTGTTGCCCGGCATTCGCGGCCATCTACGCCGCCAGGACTTGTTGCTCTCGATCATTGCCGGTGCGCCGATCAGAAAGTTGGCTGATGGGGCGGCACATGCGGCCGTCGTCCGTGCCATGCCCAACACCCCTGCTCAAATCGGCCAGGGGATCACTGTTTGGACGGCAACGGCCGAAGTCCGCGAAGAACAACGGCAGCAGGCGTGTGCCATCCTCGGCTCATTTGGCGAGGAGATTTTTGTCGAGAACGAAAATTACCTCGACATGGCGACGGCACTGAGCGGCACAGGCCCCGCTTATATCTTCATGTTTATGGAGGCTTTAATTGATGCTGGCGTCCATCTGGGCTTTTCGCGACGTGTCGCCGAGCGGCTGGTCTTCCAGACGATACGTGGCTCGGTGGAGTATGCGGCGCAATCGGGCAAGCATGTGGCCGAACTACGCAATCAGGTGACATCGCCAGGGGGGACGACGGCCGCAGCCCTCTACCACCTCGAAAAAGGGGGGCTGAGGACCGTCATTTCACGCGGTGTTTGGGCTGCTTATGAACGTTCCAGGGCATTAGGACAGGGAGAAGATTCTAAGGGGCCAGGCTAAGAACTAAAGCAATACTCACCCAATTACTTGAAGCGGCCGTTAATCCCGTATACAATGGACGCATTATTACTTACCCAAACATCTAAGGCACTTTGTGGGCACTTCGTGAAGTGTCGTTATTATTTTTAGGGACTTGTTGCTAACAATGAATCATCGAGTACGTATTGGCTTAGGACTGCTTGTTGCGCTACTCATTTCCGTTGCCTGGACAAATGTCGCCGCGGCCGCTGCTTCGTGCTATATGCATTCTGACGCGGTGGGTTATGTTTGTGACTCCCAACCCGCACCAACCATCTTCGTCCAACCAGAATCCCCGCCCGATAGTATTTTGCCCAGGCTGCAATACGGCCGCATTGCCGACAATGCCAACGTCTATGCCGATGCCAGCATGTCCAGCCCAATTGTCCGCAATGTGGGTGACGGCTATCTCTTTGCCAGCTATCGGCTGTTTAAAGAGAGTGAGGGACGGCTGTGGTACTGGATCAACGATGGCGAGTGGGTGCGAGAGGAAGATTTTACGCCAACAACCACATCAACCTTCAGTGGCTTCGAGATCCACGCCCAACCGCGACGGCCGTTTGGCTGGATGGTGACGGACTATTGGTATAGCGATGCCCCCGGAGCCGAACCTGCACCGGATGCGATTAAAATCGCCCGGCACACGCCGGTACAAATATATGATGCGGTGGTGGATGATGAAGGGTGGATTTGGTACGACATCGGCCAGGGGCGTTGGATGCGCCAGACCTACCTGAGCCTGATTGAAGTGAAGCCCCGCCCGGCCGAGATAGGCGAGAATGAATATTGGGTCGAAGTAGACCTCTATGAGCAGAATTTCGCCGCCTATGAAGGCGACCGGATGGTCTATGCGGGGCTGGTTTCCAGTGGCCTGAACCGCTGGCCGACCAATGAAGGGCTGTTCCAGGTGTGGGACCGCTGGATGTTGACCAAGATGTCGGGGGCCGAAGGGAAAATTGACTACTATTTTGTCGAAGATGTCCCGCACACCATGTACTTCGATTATGACATCGCGCTCCATGGCGCCTACTGGCATGATCGCTATGGCTACAAGCACAGTCATGGCTGTGTCAACATGGCTCCGCGTGATGCCGAATGGGTCTGGAACTGGTCAGAGAAAGCACCTAACGATCTGTGGGTTTGGGTCCACACCTCTGACCCGCACAACTACTTTGAACGGTATGACACTGAATCTACCTTCGCCGGGCCATAAAGAAGAGACTGCGAGAGTGGGAGATTAAGAGATTGGCTGGGTAGCGCAGTTTGACGTTATGAATAACCTCCTGTGAAGCGAGTTCACGGGAGGTTTTTTCTTCACTGCTTACTGCCAACTAACTACTGACAACTTCTTGAAGTCAAGGAGGAAGCGTGAATACAGGAACTCAATTTGATCTGACTGGCAAAGTGGCTGTCATCACCGGAGGGTCACGGGGAATTGGGCTGGCGATTGCGGAGGCGTATGCGGCTGCCGGCGCACAGATCGTCATCGCCAGCCGCAAACAAGACGCCTGCAACGCGGCCGTTGCCCAAATCGAAGCCAATGGCGGACAAGCATTGGCCATCGCCGCCCATACGGGAGACCAGCAGGCGATTGATAACCTGGTTGCCCGAACGGTGGAGCGTTTCGGTGGGATTGACATCCTCGTCAATAACGCCGCGACGAATCCCCACTTTGGCCCCTTCCTGACCGCCGAGGAGAGCCATTGGGAGAAAATCCTCGATGTCAATGTCAAGGGCTACTTCCGCATGGTGAAGGCGTGCGTCCCCTCGATGCGTGAACGAGGCGGGGGGAAGATCATCAACATGGCCTCCGTCGCCGGTTTTGAACCACAAGCGATGATGGGGGTGTACTGTGTCAGCAAGGCGGCGGTGTTGATGATGACCAAGGTGCTGGCGTCCGAATTGGCGGCCGACAACATCCAGGTCAACGCCATCGCCCCTGGCTTTGTGAAAACCAAGTTCAGTAGCGCTTTATGGGTGAATGACCAGATTCACGAGATGATTGTGAAGACAATTCCCCAAAAACGCATGGCCGAAGCAGAGGAGATCAGCGGCATTGCGCTCTATCTGGCCTCGGCCGCTTCCAGCTTCACCACCGGCGCCGAATTTGTGATCGACGGCGGCCAGTTAGTGAGCGGCATTGCGATAAGTTAATCGGCGATAGTCTATCGCCATCAATTTTTTGACACGAATTTCACGAATCGCACGAATTGATTTTATTTCGTGTCATTCGTGTCATTCGTGTCGAAATAAAAAATTTACGCCAGTAACCCTAGCGCCTGACCGCCTTCGATAATAACATCGGCGCAGTAGTTGATGTCTTCCAGCGTGTGGGCGGCCGAGACACAAGCCCGCAGCCGCGCCGATCCCTCTGGGACGACCGGGGCGACAATCGCCTGGACAAAGATACCGCGTTCCTGGCAGTAATGGGCCAGCCGCGCCGCGCGTTCGGTGCTGCCGCAGACCACCGGCACAATCGCCGTTTCCGTGTAGAGCAGGTCATAGCCACCCTCGCGCAGACGACTGATGAAATGCTTGTAGTTGCGCTGGAGCCGTTCAATATGCTCAGGTTCCTCTTCGATGACGTTGAACGCGGCCAGAGAAGCCGCGGCCGAGGCCGGGGGCAACGCCGCAGAGAAGATAAACGCCCGCGCTTCATGCTTGAGGAAGTTGATCAATTCCGCCTTTCCGGCGATATAGCCCCCCGCGCTGGGGATGGTCTTGCTCAGCGTCCCCATCTTGATGTCAATACAATCCGGCGGCATATCAAAATGCTCTTCGAGCCCGTGTCCGGTCGCGCCAATAACGCCAATGGAATGCGCCTCGTCAATCATCAAGTACGCCCCATACTTACGGCACAGGCGTACCATCTCCGGCAGATTGATGATGTCACCATCCATGCTAAACACGGCATCGGCAACTACCAGCTTGCGAACATTGGGATCAGCCTCCATCAGCCGCCGCTCCAGATGCTCCATGTCGTTGTGGCGAAAGCGCACAAACTTGGCCTGGGAGAGCAAACAGCCATCCACAATGCTGGCATGGTTGAGCTTGTCGCAAATCACCGTATCGCCGCGCCGTAGGAGCGCGGCAAGGGTGGACAAGTTGGTCACATAGCCGCTGGACATCGTCATCGCCGCTTCCGTGCGCTTGAAGTCGGCAATCCGCGCTTCCAGCTCATTGTGTAGCTTCAATGAGCCGGCTAACAGCCGCACGCCATAGGTCCCCGTGCCATACTTGTCTACGGCCGCCTTTGCCGCCGCGTTGATCTTGGGGTGACCGATCAATCCCAAATAGGAATAGCCCCCCAGCATAATCATCTCGCCATGGTTGGCGACATAAACACGGCCGTTGGGCAACAGCTCCTCCGTTGCTTCCAGATAAAAATATAATCCGGCGGCCTTGTAATAATCAATATCCCATAACATTTCCGGCGTCAATCCGACCCCGTTCATGGTTGCCTCGCCTAACATACTCTACTCCCTTGTATCAGGATGATCGCTGAAAAATTAAAACTTCTACACGATCTGTCCTACGGCCGTTCTCATTCGCGCCATAGGTGGCTTGTGCCGTTTCCTTTTCCTCATTCACAAACGATAATCCCGTATTGTAGCCATTTCTTGCTGAATCCCCAAACCAATTTAGGTCGCGACTGCTGTTTTGAACCAGGATCGCAAATAATTGCTATAATCCCTTAAACAAAACGATTTAAGGAACGATTCCGATGACAGAAGCCTATATCTTTGATGCCATTCGCACCCCACGCGGCCGAGGCAAGGCCGATGGTTCGTTGCATCCGGTGAAGCCGCTCGATCTGCTGAAAACGCTGTTCGACGCGCTACGCGAACGCCATGACCTGGACACCTCCCAGGTGGATGATGTGTTGCTGGGCTGCGTGACGCCGGTGAAGGAGCAAGGGGCGGATATCGGCCGCACCGCCCCCATCTATGCCGGTTGGGATGTAGACCTGCCCGGCGCACAGGTCAACCGCTTCTGCGCCTCTGGTCTGGAAACGGTCAACATGGCGGCGATGAAGGTGCGCTCTGGCTGGGAAGACCTGGTGGTGGCTGGTGGGGTGGAATCCATGTCGCGCGTGCCGATGGGTTCCGATGGCGGGGCGATGTTCGACGACTACGAGCTGATGCAACAGTTCGGCTTTGTGCCGCAGGGGATCAGCGCCGATTTGATCGCCACGTTAGAGGGTTTCAGCCGTACCGATGTGGACCAATATGCCTTGTCTTCGCAACAACGCGCTACCCAGGCCACACGCCAGGGTTACTTCACCTCAATTATTCCGGTGCGCGATGGCGACGGCCGCCTGCTGCTCGATTGCGACGAACACATTCGGCCGGAGACCACGCTGGAGGGATTGGCGAAGCTTAAACCTGCCTTCCAAAACCTCGGCGATATGGGCTTTGACGCGCTGGCACAGCGTAAATACCCACAGGCAGAGACAATCAACCACGTCCATACCGCCGGTAACTCCTCCGGTATTGTGGATGGCGCGGCGTTAGTGCTGGTTGGCTCCAAAGAGAAAGGAGAGGCGTTAGGGTTGAAGCCACGAGCGCGGGTGGTGGCGGCCGCGCTACTCGGTGACGAACCGACGATCATGCTCACCGCCCCAGCCCCTGCCTCCAAACGCGCTCTCAAACGGGCAGGGATGACGATCAACGACGTTGACCTGATTGAAATCAACGAAGCCTTTGCCTCTGTTGTCCTCAAGTTTGTGCGTGCAATGGGGCTGGATGGCACGGAAAAGGTGAACGTCAATGGCGGGGCCATTGCCCTCGGCCATCCCCTCGGTGCAACCGGGGCGATGCTCCTCGGCACAGCCCTCGACGAGCTAGAACGCCGCGACCAATCCACCGCCCTGATCACCCTCTGTGCCGGTGGCGGCATGGGCATTGCGACAATTATTGAACGAATCTGAAGAAGAGACTGGGAGACTAGGAGACTAAGAGATTGAGCTTTGGGCAAGGAAGTCTCCTAATCTCCCAGTCTTCTAGTCTCTTAGTCTCCCAATCTCTAATCTCCAACCCTCCGAGTGAACCATGAGCGTCAGAACTGAAAAGAACGGGCCAGTAACAACAGTGATATTAAACCGGCCGGAAGTGCGGAATGCGATAGATGGGTCAACGGCCGCTGCCCTGGCCGCTGCTTTCCGCGCTTTTGAAGCGGACGAAGAAGCCCATGTCGGCGTGCTGTGGGGGGATCATGGCACGTTCTGCGCCGGGGCGGATTTGAAAGCCTTTGCCGACGAGGAACGGCGCAATCATCTCTCGGCTGAAGGGGATGGGCCAATGGGTATCTCCCGCTTGCTACTCACTAAGCCGGTGATTGCCGCCGTTGCTGGTTATGCGGTCGGCGGCGGGCTGGAATTGGCCCTCTGGTGTGATTTGCGCGTGGTCGAGGAAGATGCGGTGATGGGCTTTTTCAACCGTCGTTGGGGTGTGCCGCTGATTGACGGCGGGGCGGTACGCCTACCGCGCTTGATTGGTCTGAGTCATGCACTCGATCTCATTCTCACCGGCCGCCGCGTGGAAGCTGAAGAAGCGTTCCGCATTGGGCTGGCGAACCGGGTTGTGCCAAAAGGGGAGTCGCGAGCAGCGGCCGAAGCCCTGGCCCACGACATCGCCCACCTCCCCCAACAAGCCCTCCGCGCCGACCGTCTCTCCGCCCACAATCAATTTGCCCTCGATTTGCGAGAGGCTTTGGAGAGGGAATTTCTTGATGGACTACCCGCCCTCTATGCTGAGGGGTTTGGGGGCGCAACGCGATTCACCGCCGGAGCAGGACGGCATGGAACGGCCGATAGTCAAGATAGTCAAGAAGGTTAGGGCGCAACGAATTGGGCGCAATTCATTGCGTTGCTGATATGGAAAACCCGTTGAAACGGATTAAAAGTCGGAGTGCGTTTTAACGCAGCTTTCCGTATCAGACGCCGATTTCAATCGGTGTTCTGTTACGCGATTAACTCTATCAATCCACCTCATTAACCGTCAGCGGCACGGCCGTTTCTGTGAATGTGCCATCCTCATTAACCACCGTCAGCAACAACGTATATAAACCTTCATCCAAATTGCTCGTGTCCCACATGCCAAGCGTGCCATTCACAACGGCTGTTGCTTGCTGCTCACCGATCAGTAATACATCCTCTGGGTAAAGGCCAGGAAAATATGCCAGGCGATAGGTGGCAAATCGGTCGCTATCGGCCGTCCCCCTAACCACTACCTCGCCACTGACTTCCGCAAATGGCTCCGGCTCAACAACGGCCGCCACCCCACCCCCTACGAACGAACGAGCGATTATCGTGTCATACTCCGTTGGCGGCGCGGGGATGTTGGCTTCGGCCGCCCACTCGGCCGCTTCCGGCGGGAAAAGCTGGTAGACTCGTCGCTCTACCAGATGCGGCGGTGTGGTAATCGTTGCAAAACGACCGTTCTGGCGATTGAGATAGCGATGCTGGAACATCACATCCGTTGTGGTTGGCTGTGTGCCATCAATGAATAGCTCTTGCACGATGGTCGGGCAGTGGGCCGTTGGCAACAAGCCCGAAGGATCACACACTTCTAGCTCACGCAGACCGGGCGGCCGTTGCCATTCAGCCGTAGGAAGGGCTAGCGTCGCCCATTGCAGCACAGCATCACGAATGGGTGAAGCAGCCGGACCGCGAACGGTAGCTTCACTATCACCAACCCAAGTGCCAACGACGAGTTGCGGGGTGTAGCCAACCGCCCAATTATGGCGGCCGTCGGCCGTCGTGCCGTTAATCAGTCCCATTGGCCGTTCGGCCGTTGCATCCCCAACCAGCAGATCATTCATCAGATAAGCTAATGGGGGCGTAAGAATATCGCGGCGCTGTGGCTGGTAATCGTAAATTATATTTCCTCTATCATCTGTCACGCGCCAGATGGTTGTTGGTGTTAGAAACCGGGTTTCTTGAAGAAACCCGGTTTCTAAACTATCTCGCCCAACCATCACCCCTAGATTATCTAGGGTGGCAAAGGCAAAGGTTGTATCGAGTAAGTTGACGCCCCCTCCACCAGACAGCAATGATAGTTCGGCCGCTTCCTGTCTCAGCCCAACCAACCCCAAACGGCTTGCTGTTTCCACCACCTGTTTGGGGCCAACCCAACTCATCACATGGGTAGCGGCAACAACCGAGCCTTGCGCGAACGCTTCTCGTATTCGCAAGGGGCCATGATAGCGGCCGTCCACATTCTGCGGCCGATAGGTACCACCTCCATGCTCAAATGCCGTCTCTACATCCAGCACCATCGTTGCCGCGTTATACCCCTGGCTGAGCGCGGTCAAATAGACAAAGGGGGCGAGCAATGTGCCTGGCTCGTGCTCGGCCAGTACATCGCCGGTCATCGCTCGCATCTGTCCGCTAACGGGATCAAGTACGAGAACGGCCGCGTCCAATTCAGCATCGTTGGCAGTCGCAACGTTTTGGCGTAATAGATCGGCGGCCGGACAATAACGTTCAAGGCGTTCCCCATCTGCCTCTCTTTGAACAGGCAGTTCGCGCAAGAAACGCTGGGTCACACATTCAACCTGCCATTGCAACGCCAGATCGAGCGAGGTATAGACATCTAATCCTCCCCGTTGTACTTGTTCCTGCCCCAGAATGCTTTCCACCTCAGCGACTACTATTCCCTCAAATCCGAGTTCATCCGTGTTGGCATTCGCGAATGCACGCTGCGTCCTACTGTTTTGCTCAAAGAGCAGCAACGATTCGGATAACGTCAACTCGGCCGCCGACTTGCCAAAATAAAGCTGTGCGGCTGCCTCTGGGCCTAATGTCAGACGGCCGAACGGGCGCGTATTCAAATACCATTCCAAAAGCTGAGTTTTGGGGTAACGGCCGTGCATCTGCCAGGCCAGCCACCAGGCTTGGGCCTGTCGCTGGTTGTGGGTTGTGCTATCGGCGGATAATAGATATTGGTTTATTAGTGTATTGGTTATTGGAGAGGGGAGTTGATCAGGCGGGTTGCCTTGAATGGCGTCTGTTAAAGCTCGTGCGACATCGGCCGCGCCTGGCGTCCATTGCCAAAAGTGAGGGTCGTTGGTGGTGACGGCCGCCTGGAGCAACTCAGGCGACATCTCCTCTAAGGACATCCACGTGGCAGGAGGTGGCGTAATGGTATTGAGCAGGACGGGCTGGCGTCGGCCGCTTTCGTCTGGCGCTCCCCAGGCGAAGAGGCGAATGGGAGTGGAGGGAACGGCCGTTTGTGCTGGCAGTTGCTCTAGTTGGGTGATGCTTTTCAGATCGGCGTTGAGATAGTTGATGGCAACGGCAGTAACGGCCGCTATGCCACTGGCGAGGAGGAGCAGCAGGAAAAGGAAGATAAGTAGGAGGGCGGCTGAGAATCTGGTTGGAAACTGCTTTTGTACAGCTGTTTTTCGCCGTTGCCGACGTTTGATGGCTATAGGTGACATGACTCAAAGGGTACGAACAATCTCGTCGAGTATAAGAAATATTGTCACGGCTTCGCCAGGATGAACGCTATTATCTGCGCCTTCATGGACGTGATGTGGAAATCCAGAAAGCTCTGGGAAATGTGGTGCATTATCCCAGCGACGGATCAGGTTACCCTCAGCATCACTCCAATGATAGCTGTAGGTTTTTAGACTAATTGAATTATCAGAAGAGAATTGAAAGTATTCGGAAAACTCGAGGAAGCTGCCATCTACAAACTTCAGTCGCACACGCAAATGTCCATCGGTTAATGTTTCCCGTTCTCGAATGAGATGAAAGCTGTCTATTTTACTATCGGTCAGAAGCCGAGATTTAACCGAGTCGAGGTAGGCGCGGATGCTCACGGCTTATTTTAATTAGTCAGTAACTGTAGCTGTTCTTCTATACGCTGGGCCATTTGTACCAGCGAAGCCCACTCAATGAAATCCATGTCATCGGCCGTTTGTCCCGCTTGATAGCGTTGGTAAAACTCGGCCGATGACATTCCATACATCTGCTCAAAATGGGCTAAATCAGCTTGTAACTCACGCAATTGTGATTGATGCATCTCGACTTCATAAGAGATCAGCTTTTCTAGCGCTTTTTCCGTAGTAACACTGGCCGAACCGCGCTGGTAAAGATCGGTAAGCACACGGAGCCTTCTTACAGTTTTATTCGCAGCAGAGCCATTGAATGCTTCCATAATGAGTATTATAGTCATTTGATTGCAATGGGGAAAGCGGATTGTTATAATCATTCATGCCTTAATTTATTGGATTTATTCAATTTATTCGATCAATTATGCAAAACGGCAAACAACCCTCCGATTTTCTGCGTTATCTCTCCCAACATAGTAGCGATCCCGGTGAAAGACTGCCTACCCTGTCTGACATTGGCGCGGAAATGGGGGTGAGCGTGGGCAAGCTGCGCGAGGAGCTGGCAGTGGCGCGGGGTTTGGGCTTTGTCTCCGTTCGGCCGCGCCTCGGCATCCAGCGGGAGCCATTCGACTTTTCGCAAGCGGTGTTACCCGGCATTCTCTATGGGCTGGCAACCGGCGAAGCGAGTTTCGACCACTTCAGCAAGCTGCGCCAAACGTTGGAGGCCAATTTCTGGGACGAAGCTGTTCATTTGTTGACGCCAGACGATAAAGCGTTGCTGAAAGAGTTGGTTGCGCGTGCCTGGTCAAAGTTGCGGGATAGTCCAATCCATATCCCCAACGAAGAACACCGGCTGTTGCATCTGACGATTTTCGGCCGTCTCCCCAACCCCTTTGTACAAGGATTATTGATTGCCTATTGGGATGCCTATGACGCCAGCGAGCTAACCCGCTATATGGGTTATGACTACTGGTTGCGTGTGTGGCAGTACCATGAGCAAATTGTTGAAGCGCTCGAACAGGACAAAAACGCGGAAGGTCAGCAACTTCTTGTCGAACACTTCAAAATGTTGCCCACCACCTCGCTGTTTAAACCCCATGAAATGGTGAACGGCAGTTAAACGCCGACAAAACGTAATTGAAATTGATAGATTGAGGGTGTAAGCTCTCATTCTCTTAGTTGCTATTGATAAGTGAGCGTTATGAGTTTACAAGAAGAGTTGCAAAGTGAACGTGTCAATCACCTTGATTTATCGCGGTTTACCCAGGTGGCAAGCGGCACGATGACCCGCGCGGCACTGGACAAGATGCGCCAGGAGAAGTGTCGCGTTTGTCTGGTCACGGCCGACGGCCGCCTGGCTGGCATCTTCACCGAGCGCGATGTCTTACGCAAGATCGTCACCGCGCCGGAGACATTAGACAGACCGATAGACGAGGTAATGACGCCTGATCCGATCACCGTCACGCCACAAACGTCAGCGGCCGATGCCCTATGGTTGATGGATGATCACCATTTCCGCAATCTCCCTGTCGTCAGCCAGGATGGTTCGCTCGTTGGCAATATGACCCACGCCGCGATTATCAACTACCTGGGGGCGCGTTACCCGGTCGAGGTACTCAACCGCCCTCCTGACCCAGACCAATTCCCACGTAAGGCGGAGGGAGGAGACTAAACAGTAAGCGGTAAGCAGTATTCGGTCTTAAAGTCATTACCGCTTACTGTTTACCGATCACCGATTACCGGTTTTGGAGAGTAAATGGACGTACATGAACATCTGATTGAAGAACTAGAGTCCGTCGTCATTCGCTTTGCCGGTGACTCCGGCGACGGAATGCAATTGACGGGGACACAATTCACCAATACCTCGGCCGTCTTTGGCAACGATGTCAGCACCATGCCCGACTTTCCGGCCGAAATTCGCGCCCCGGCAGGGACACTGGCCGGGGTTAGTGGCTTTCAGGTCAATATCGCCAGCCGCGACATTCTGACGCCCGGCGATTCAGCGCAGGTATTGGTAGCAATGAACCCGGCTGGGTTAAAGGCTACCTTGTCTGAATTGGAAGATGGGGGGACGATCATCGTCAATACCGACGCCTTTACGAAGGCCAATCTGAATAAAGCGGGCTATGAGGACAACCCCCTGACCAGTGAGTCGCTAAAGAATTACCAGGTCATCGAAGTTCCACTTACTTCGATGAACCGTGAAGCCTTGAAGGAGTTCACCAGCCTATCGAACAAGGATAAGGATCGCAGCCAGAACTTCTTTGCCTTGGGGATCGCCTTCTGGATGTTCGACCGGCCGATGGACGTGACGATTGAGTGGGTAAACAAGCGTTTTGCCAAGCAGCCGGATGTGGCTGCCGCTAACATCAAGGCGTTGGAAACGGGTTATAACTTCGGCCAAACAGCACGCACCTTCCAGCAGCGTTATCGTATCCGCCCCGCCGCCTTGCCGGCGGGAACTTACCGCAATGTCACGGGAAATAGCGCGTTGGCAATGGGACTGGTCACGGCCGCACGGAAAATGGGCAAGTCCCTCTTTTACGGCTCCTACCCGATCACCCCGGCCAGCGACATCCTCCACTCCCTTGCTCCGCTACGCCACTTTGATGTGCGTACCTTCCAGGCTGAAGATGAAATTGCGGCGATGGGATCGGTGATTGGCGCGGCTTTTGGCGGCGCGTTGGCCGTCACCGGGACCAGCGGCCCCGGCGTTGCGCTGAAGAGTGAGGCGATGAATCTGGCGATTGTGTTGGAACTGCCGATGGTGATCGTCAATGTGCAGCGCGGCGGCCCCAGCACCGGCCTGCCGACGAAAACGGAACAGTCGGACTTGTTGCAAGCGATGTTCGGCCGCAACGGAGAAAGCCCCATCGCCATCCTCGCCCCACAAAGCCCGGCCGACTGCTTCAACATAGCCATCGAAGCGTGCCGGTTGGCCGTCCATGCGATGACGCCAGTGATGATCCTCTCCGATGGTTTTCTGGCAAATAGCTCCGAACCTTGGAGCGTCCCAAACGCGGCCGACATCGCCGAAATCCCCGTCTACCATCCCGCCGGACACAGCAACGGGAATGGCGCCGGCCCGTTCCTTCCTTACCAGCGAGATCCACAAACGTTGGCGCGGCCGTGGGCTATCCCTGGCACGCCGGGACTGGAACATCGCATCGGCGGCCTGAGCAAAGCCCCGATCACCGGCAATGTCTCCTATGCGCCGGAGCATCACGAGCAAATGGTCACCGACCGTGCCGAGAAGATCGCTCGATTGGCGGAGATAATCCCAGAGCAAGAGGTCTTTGGGCCGGAAGAAGGGGAGTTGCTGTTGGTCAGTTGGGGCGGGACGTTTGGCGCGGTACGGACAGCCGTCAATCGCGCCCAGCGGCGCGGCCGTTCTGTCGCCCATGCCCATTTGCGCTATCTCAACCCCTTCCCGCGCAACCTACGCGATATTCTCAGCCGCTACAAGCGCGTTGTCGTCCCGGAACTGAACGCCGGACAACTCGCCTTTCTATTGCGCGGCCGTTACGCACTGAACGTCCAATCCATGCCCAAAATCCACGCTCGCCCGTTCACTATCGGTGAGATCAGCGCGAGGATTGAGCAGATTTTAGGATAGAAGAAAGAGACTGGGAGATTAAGAGAGTACGAGACTGATACGCAAAGTCTCCCAATCTCCTAGTCTCCTCTTAAGAGAGTACAGATGACAACAACCACTATCCCCCTCAAACTAACCCGCCAGGATTTTGTGTCTGACCAGACGGTGCGCTGGTGTCCTGGCTGTGGCGATTATGCCATTCTCGCCACCATGCAAAAGGTGCTGCCGGATATTGGGGTTCCGCGCGAGAACATTGTCTTTATCTCCGGCATCGGCTGCTCCAGCCGCTTTCCCTATTACATGAACACCTATGGGATCCACAGCATCCACGGCCGCGCCCCCACGCTGGCGACTGGCCTGGCGATCACCAATCCCGAATTGAGCATTTGGGTGATCACCGGCGATGGCGATGGACTGTCCATTGGTGGCAACCATTTGCTCCATGCATTGCGGCGCAACGTCAACCTCAAAATCCTACTCTTTAATAACCGCATCTATGGCCTGACCAAGGGGCAATACTCCCCCACTTCACGTACCGGCCACAAAACAAAGTCCTCGCCGATGGGCGCGATTGAGCAGCCGCTCAATCCGATTGGGCTGGCGTTGGCGGCCGAAGCCACCTTCGTCGCTCGTTCGATTGACGCCCACACCCAACATCTGGGAGAGGTGTTGGCCCAGGCGGCACAACATCGTGGGTCGGCCTTTATCGAGATTTACCAGAATTGCGTCATCTTCAACCCCACCGAATGGGAAGGGCTAGATGACCGGCGGCAGCGGGATGAGAACATCCTCTATCTGGAGCCGGGTAAACCAATGGTTTATGGCAAGGAGCGGGACAAGGGTATCCGGCTGAATGGCTTCAAACCGGAAAGCGTCACGCTTGGTAATGGGACAACAGAATCAGATTTGGTGTCTCATGACGCGACTTCGACTGAATTGGGCTATATCCTCAGCAGCATGACCTATCCTGAATACCCTGAACCGATGGGCGTCTTTCGCCGGGTGGAACGGCCGACCTATGCCGATGGCTTAATGACCCAGGTGCAACAGGCGCAGGCCGCCAAAGGTATGGGTGATCTGGACGCGCTTTACCGCGCGGGCGATCTGTGGACGGTTTCACCGCGTGAGGAAAATGAAGCACAGCTGGCTGGGGAACTTCCCGAAGCCCTGGATGACGAATACATTGATAAGCTAGAAGGTAGATCGGCCGATGGCGACCAACCATTATCCGCAGTGCAGGACTGGCTTACCACTGACACCGTCACCACGTTACAACCCCATGCGCCCATTGAGGTCGAACAAACCACCTCGCTGGCAAAGGCGATCCGCCAGATGAACGCCCACAACATCGGCTGCATTCTGGTCACCGACGAGGCAGACCGGCTGGTGGGTATTCTGTCTGAATCGGACATATTGAGCCGGGTAGCCGGTCTTGTGGAAGATTTGGCTTCGGCCACCATTGCCGACTATATGACCCCTTCCCCCGTCGCCATGCGCGAGGACAACTCAATAGCCCACGCACTACACCTGATGTCCATCCACGGTTTCCGCCATCTGCCACTTGTTGATGATGATGGACGGCCGACAGGCGTCATCTCCTTCCGCGATGTGGTGCGTTATTTGAAGGAAAATCTTTCTTAAAATCCGGTAAACGGTGATCGGTAATCAGTAATCGGTCAGGTATCCGATTACCGCTCACCGATTACCGCTTACCGGTTCGGAGATAACATGGGAATTCTCGAAATGACACGGGAGGGAACGCCACAGGCGCAATCCCTCCCGTTTGAACTAGAAGGCGATACCATTGTCAACGATTTTTCTATCGTTGCTGCCACCGCCAACGGCACAGGAAGCCAGACCTCTAACCTGGCTATTCTTCGCGCCTTGTTTAAAATGGGTATCCCCGTCAACGGCAAAAATATCTTCCCCTCCAACATCCAGGGTTTGCCTACCTGGTATCACATTCGCGTTAGCAAAGATGGCTATATTGCCCGGCGGCACACCTCCGAGTTTTTGGTCGCCTTTAACCAGGCGACGGTGAATGAAGATATCGCCAACTTACCGGCCGGGGGTGTTTGCTTGCACAATGGGGATTGGCGTGCCATCCCAGAACGGGACGACATCACCTATTATGCCGTGCCGGTGAACCAGTTTGTGCGCGAAACGGGGATGAAGGGCAAGTACCGCGACTACATTGCCAACATGGTCTATGTGGGTGCGTTGGCTTATCTGCTGGATATCCCTCTCGACTACATCGAAGAAGCCTTGAGTTTTCTCTTTAAGGGCAAGCGGGCGGTGGTTGATTCTAACTTCAATGTTGTGCGGGTGGCGTATGAATGGTCGGCCGAAAACCTGACCAAGCGCGATCCTTATCGTGTCGCGCCGATGAACGCCACCGACGGGCTGATCATGATCACCGGCAACGAAGCGGCCGCGCTTGGTTCCGTCTTTGGCGGGGTCAGCGTTGCTGCCTGGTATCCGATCACCCCTTCGACCAGCGTGATTGATGCGCTGAACGGCTACCTGAAGCAGTTGCGCCACGACCCGGAGACGGGCGCGGCGACTTATGCCGTGATCCAGGCCGAGGATGAGTTGGCGGCCGCGGGTATGGTCTTGGGCGCGGGCTTCGCCGGGGCGCGAGCGATGACAGCCACCTCTGGCCCCGGCATCTCGTTGATGGCCGAGTTTGTCGGACTAGGCTACTTTGCTGAAGTTCCGGCTGTTTTCTGGGACATTCAGCGGGTTGGCCCCAGCACCGGCCTGCCGACGCGCACCAGCCAGGGCGATCTTCTCTTTGTCTACTACCTGGGGCATGGCGACACCAAAAATGTGATCCTCTTCCCTTCAACGGTGAAGGAGTGCTTTGAGTTTGGCATTGAGTCACTCAACCTTGCCGATGAGCTGCAGACCCCCATCTTTGTCCTTAGTGACCTCGACCTGGGGATGAATAACTGGATGTCAGAACCGTTTGAGTATCCAACGGAGCCGATTAAGCGCGGCAAAGTGTTAAGCGCAGAGGAGATTGAGGAAAAGGGCTTTGCCCGCTATCTGGACATTGATGGCGACGCGATCACTTATCGTACCTTGCCGGGCAACCCGCATCCGCGCAGTGCCTACTTCGCGCGTGGCACAGGCCACAACGAACGGGCTGTCTATAGCGAACGACCGGATGATTGGGAAAACAATATGCTGCGCCTGAACCGCAAATTCGACACAGCGCGGCATATGGTCCCCGGCCCGGTAGCTGATGAAGTGGAAGGGGCAGAGATCGGTATCATCGCCTATGGCACCACACGCTTTGCGATTGAAGAGGCGCGTGACCGGCTGGCGGCCGATGGCCTGCCAACCAGCTTCTTGCGCTTGCGTGCCTTGCCGATCAACGAAGAAGTGGAGGCTTTTGTCCGCCGCCACCAGCGCGTCTATGTCATCGAACTGAACCGCGACGGGCAGATGCACCAAATCTTGCAGACCGAAATGCCCGAACTGGCTACCCGCCTCATCCCCCTTGCCCACCTGGATGGAATGCCGCTGACGGCTCGCTGGGTGGTGGAAGCGTTGAACGCGGCCGAGGCAGAACGGCAGCAGGTGTATACGAATGGGCATATTGTGAGAGTGGGAGACTAGGAGATTAAGAGATTGAGAGACTGGGAGATTGAAGTGTCTCAATCTCCCAGTCTCTCAGTCTTAGGATTTAGATCATGGGAACTACAAGAACACGACAACCAAATGTAAACATCATCGGCCTGGCCCATGCTGACTATAAGGGCAACCTGACTACGCTTTGCCAGGGCTGCGGCCATAATTCGATTGCCAACCAGATAGTCCAGGTGGCTTATGAACTGGCGTTGAAGCCGAACGAAATCTTGAAGATGAGTGGCATCGGCTGCTCCAGCAAGTCGCCAGCTTACTTCCTGGGCATGTCGCATGGCTTTAACGCGCTGCACGGCCGTATGCCCTCCGTCGCCACCGGCGCATTAATTGGCAACCACCAGCTCCGCGCCATCGGCGTCAGTGGCGATGGCGACACCGCCAGCATCGGCATGGGGCAGTTTAAGCATATGGTGCGCCGCAATTTGCGGATGGTCTATATTGTCGAGAACAACGGCGTTTACGGGCTGACCAAGGGGCAATTTTCGGCAACGGCCGACGAAGGGCAATCGCTCAAATATGCCGGGGTCAACCCTTTTCCGGCGATTGACATTTGCATGGAAGCGATCATTGCCGGTTGCGGCTTTGTCGCTCGTTCCTTCTCCGGTGACGCCAGCCAGGTGCGCGAACTGCTGAAGGCAGCGTTGAGCCACCGTGGCACGGCCGTTCTCGACATCATCAGCCCTTGCGTTGCCTTCAACAACGACGATCTCTCCACCAAGAGCTATGGCTACGGCAAGGAGCATGAGGTCCCTCTGCACCAATTGGGCTTCATCCCACCGCAAGAGGAAATCCGCATTGATGATCATCAGCCAGGGGAAATGCGCGTGGTAGAACTCCACGACGGCTCGCGCATCCAGTTGAGGAAGCTGGAACGGGACTATGACCCCACTGACCACATGGGGGCGATGCACCAGCTACAGTGGGCGGCCGAGAAGCAGGAATTTATCACCGGCCTGATCTATTACAATCCGGAGCGGCCGTCGTTGGCCGAAGCAAGCCGTCTGGTAGACACACCGCTATCTCAACTGACGGATGAGCAGTTACGGCCGTCGCAGGATAAGCTAGAGGCATTGATGACCGGGCTTATGTAGAAAACAAAAATTGGCTGGCTCCTTTTCATGTATAATAGGCATGATCGGTAATAGACAGGATTAACAAGATTGACAGAATGAGCGTTATCTTGTTAATCCTGTAAATCCTGTCTAAGTGGCTATATACGATAATAGAGCAAGGTAGAGGAACAGATGATAGCGCAAACAGATGCCGAGAAAGTTGGCGAGCCGGTATGGGAACTGGCGCACCTGTTTCCATACCAGGGATATTGGACTGAAGAAGAGTACCTGGCCCTCAACACCAACCGCCTAATCGAATACTCCAACGGCTTTCTGGAGGTACTCCCGATGCCTACGATGGCGCATCAAGATATCGTTATCTTTTTGTTTGAATTGTTGAAGTCCTTTGTTGTCAGCCAGTCATTGGGTAAGGCGTACCTTGCACCTCTACGTGTTCGTCTTTCACGCAAGGAGTATCGAGAGCCAGATGTGGTCTTTCTTTCGACCGAGCGGTTGCGACGTTCCACCGGCGACTATCCCAATGGGGCGGACCTGGTTATGGAAGTCGTCAGCGGTAGCCAGGCAGATCGGGAGCGCGATCTGGTGACAAAGCGTCAGGTTTACGCTTACTTTGGTATTCAGGAGTATTGGATTGTTGACCCGAAAGAGTGGCAGATTACTGTCTTGCGGCTAGAGGACGAGGAGTATGCTGAACACGGCCGCTTTGGGAAAGGCACACAAGCGACGTCCTATCTACTACCCGGTTTTAGCGTGATGGTTGACGAGGTTTTTGAGGCGGCCGCAAAAAAGTAGGAAGCCGATGAAACGGCCTTCCTCTCGTTTGAAATATACGCTTTGCCAATCTGGAGTGTCGCTATTACACTCCTACTATGATTGAAAAGTGGAACGAAACGGATAGCAAGCTCCTCGGTGATTTTCGTATTTTTCGGGCGCGGCAGGTGTGGCGAGAGTCGCCGCGCACAGGCAATCTGCACTCCTTCTATGTCCTCGAATCTCGTGATTGGATGAACGTCATCCCGCTGACACCGGAAGGCAAGGTGGTGATGATCCGCCAATACCGGCATGGGACCGAGGAAGTGACATTGGAAGTCCCTGGCGGCATTGTGGATGATGAAGATGGCGATCCGGCGGTGTCGGCCGCCCGCGAACTGCGCGAAGAGACAGGATATGCCGCGCGAGAGATCGTCCCCATCGGCCGCGTCCGTCCCAACCCTGCTTTTCTCAATAACACCTGCTATAGTTTCCTTGCCCTCGACGCCGAGCCGGTTGGCCCGCCTGAACTGGAAGGAGCGGAAGACATTGCCGTCGAGATTGTTTCGCTGGAGGATGTGCGGCCGTTGGTGCGTGACGGCCGTATCTCCCACTCGCTGACCATTGCCGCCTTCTATCACCTGGAAACCTACATGGAAGGAAGGTAAGAAGCTCACGCAAAGACGCAAAGGGCGCAAAGGTTTTTTGATTTTAAGCTTGAGTCTAATGCGTGCGACATTATAGAAACACTTGTTGTTTAGAGGGGAGCTAGTGACGGAGAATGAGATTGCGAAGGTAATTGTGGATGCCGCGTTTAAGGTTCACAAATGGCTGATATACAAGAACAACTCAGTGACGATATTCATCTACTTGGCGATACCCTCGGCCGTGTGATCCGCCGCCAGGAAGGGCTGGCTATCTTCGAGCTGGAAGAGCGCGTTCGCGCCTTATCAAAGGTGCGCCGTGCGGACAACGAGCCACAAGTGGATGAGTATCTACAGAGTCTCATCCAGAGCCTTGATCCGGCCGAAGCGGAACTGGTTGCCCGCAGCTTCACGACTTACTTTGAGTTGATCAATTTAGCTGAGGAGCAACAACGTGTGCGTGTCCTGCGTGAACGGGAGCGTGAAGCGCATCCGCAGCCATTGCCGGAGTCCATCGCCACGGCCATTGCCACATTGCGCCAGGCAGGCGTGGATGAATTTGAAATGGAGCGGTTGCTGGAACGATTGCATATCGAACTGGTCTTTACCGCCCATCCAACCCAGGCTAAACGGAGGACGGTGCTGTCTAAATTGCGCCGTCTGGCTGAGGCGTTGGACGACCTGAGTACTCGTGACTTGCTCCCGGCTGAATATGAGTTATTGAAAGAGCAAATCACGGCCGAAGTCACTTTGCTCTGGCTGACTGACCGCAGCCGGACGACCAAGCCGACCGTCACCGACGAAGTACGAACCGGCCTCTACTACTTCGACATTACGCTGTGGGACGTATTGCCACAAATTTATCGCCATATGGCCGATGCGTTGGCGCAACATTATCCAAAGCTCAAGCTACCGCCCCGCTTTCTCACCTTTGGCTCCTGGATCGGCGGCGACCGGGATGGCAACCCAAATGTGACGGTGGAGGTAACGGCCGAAAGCTTGCGCCTCCATCGCGGCCTGGCTGTGGAACGCCACCGCGCGGCCGCCCGCGAGCTAGACCGTTCGTTAAGCATCTCCGAGGAGCTGGCCCCGATCAGCCCGGAAGTGAAACAGGCCGTTCCCGAAGATGATGAACTGACCCGCCACCTGGCCTTTCTGCGCGAACGGTATCCGAATGAACCCTACCGGCTCATTGCGGCCCAGTTGAGCGCTGATTTGGCTGAAGCATCGGCCGATCAGATGGTTGCCCGGTTGCTAGGCGAGATAGAACCACCCTCACGACGGCGTACCATGCAGACGGTGTTGGAGCCGCTGGAATTGATTGATCGCACCTTGCGCGAGGGGGGGATGGAGGATGTGGCAGCGGCCGATCTCGCCCACACCTTGCGCCAGGTCAGAATCTTCGGCCTCCATGCCGCCCGCCTCGATTTGCGCCAATATAGCGATTACAACACTGCTGTAATAGATGAATTGCTGGGTAAGCTAGGCTGGTATGAGGGCTTTGGGGAGCTAGATGGGGCAGAACGGGCGGCCGTTCTCTCAGAGATGTTATCGCGGCCACTCCCTGATTTAACGGGGTTGGGTGAGTTATCGGCCGAAGCGCAAGAGACGCTGCAACTGTTCCAACTGATCAAGCGGGCGACCGACTATTACGGCCCGGAGTTGTTTGGCCCCTATATTGTCAGCATGACCCATGGCCCGGAAGATATTCTCGCGCCCTTGCTGCTGGCCTATTGGCATGGCCTCTGCTTGCAACCAGAGAGCGAGCGTGAAAGCCTGACCTTTGCGCCCTTGTTTGAGACGCGCGAAGATTTACGCCTGGCCCCGGAGGTGATGACCGCGCTGTTTGACCATCCCGCTTATGCCCCCCATCTGGAGCGTGTCGGCCGCCAACAAACGATCATGATCGGCTACTCTGACAGCAACAAAGACGCCGGTTATCTGGCGGCCAACTGGGAGCTTTATCAGGCGCAAGAGGCATTGATGAAAACTTGCCGCGAACAAGAGGTGGTGATGGCGCTTTTCCACGGCCGCGGTGGGACAATTGCGCGAGGTGGCGGCCCGGCCAATCGCGCCATTCTTGCCCAACCGCCGGGATCGGTGGGCGGCCGTATTCGCATCACCGAACAAGGGGAAGTGATTGACGAGCGCTACGGCCATCCGGCCATTGCCCGCCGCCATTTGGAGCAGGTCGTCCATGCCGTTTTGCTGGCCAGCGCGCCGGACCACTACCGTCTGTTGGCGCGGCCGAAGCCGAAATGGGCGAAGGCGATGGACGAACTGGCAGCTATCTCCTACCGCGCCTATCGCAAGCTGGTCTATGAAACGCCGGAATTGCTGACCTACTGGACACAGGCGACGCCGATGGATGAGATTAGCCAGATGCGGATTGGGTCGCGGCCGTCGCGTCGCTCAAGCGGGGCCACGTTTGAAAGTTTGCGGGCCATCCCCTGGGGCTTTAGCTGGATGCAAAGCCGTCATGGGTTGCCGGGTTGGTATGGTGTGGGGGCGGCACTGGCTGGCTATGCCACTTCAGCCAAGCGCAAACAGCGACTACAGACGATGTACCGCGACTGGCCTTTCTTCCGCAGCGTGATTGACAATGCCCAGGTGGCGTTGATCCAAGCCGATATGGGGATTGCCCGTCTTTATGCCGGGTTGGTGGAGGAGGCGGCCGTGCGCGAACAAATCCTTGGCGAAATCGAACGGGCCTATTACGAGACCTGCAAGGCTATTTTACAGGTGACTGACCAACGGGAACTATTGGACAATGACCCCGTGTTGAAGCGTTCGGTGCGCCGTCGCAACCCGTATGTAGACCCGCTGAACTTCATTCAGGTCAGCCTGCTCCGCCGCCTGCGCCAGCTACCTGATCAGGAAAGCGACGAAGCCAACGAGCTACGGGAAACGATTTTCCTGACGATCAATGGCATCGCGTCGGGCCTAAAGAACACGGGATAAGTTACGCGGACATTGATTCTGACAGTCCACTAATTTACACGAATCTACACGAAATAGCCTATGTGACCTGGGGGTTGGAAGCGACCATCTTGAATAGGTGATTATAATATCTGTATGAATGAACAACTGCCTGTGATTGAATCGGTGCAGGATATTGCGCGGCTGGCTCAGGAGGGTTTTGCGGATTGGGCGGCGTTGGGTGATGTTAGCGTGAAGCAGAAGGGGAAGTTGCTGCTCTTTAGCTATACACCGGCTGCCCAATATGCCGGGCGGTGGAACTTTTTGGAGCGTGTTAGTCGCGGGCTGATCATCAACCGGCAGACAGGGGAGATTGTGGCGCGGCCGTTTGATAAGTTCTTCAATTGGGGTGAAGGCGGCCGTAAAGCCCCCTACACCGCCCACATCGTCAACGTCTATGAGAAGCTCGATGGTTCGCTTGGAATTTTGTACCGTGATAACGGCTACAAGATCGCCACGCGGGGCAGCTTTCCATCTACGCCGCAGGAGGTGGAGCGCAGCTATAACGAATGGGCGCGGAAGAATGGGTTGCCGGAGCAGAGTTGGAATGAGCTTGTGCGCTATGGGGCGATGACGCAGTGGAGTACGCTGCGGAAGATGGAGTGGCAGCCACCCGCTTCGCTGGCCTCCACCTGGGCGACTGATTTCTTAAACAAGAACCACGATTTGAGCGATTTGCCGAAGGAGTGGACGTTATTATTTGAGATCATCTATCCGCACGGCCGTATCCTGGTGGACTATGGCGAGCGAGAGGAACTGGTCTTGCTGGCCGCCCGCAACCGCTTCACCGGAGAGTACCTGCCCTTCTATCCCGATGTCTATGAAATGGCGGGACGCTATGGCTTTTCCACGCCGCGCACCTACCATTTCAGCAACGTCACTGACATCATCGCCCAGGCGGGGCAGTTGGACTACAACCAGGAAGGGTGGGTGGTCGAGTTTTCGAATGGAGAGCGTTACAAGATTAAGGGGGATGCGTATCTGGAGCTAAACAGGCTGGTCAGTGGCCTTTCGTTCCGCAGCACCTTACAGGCGGTGATGGAGGGGCGGGTGGAGCAGTCACGGCAATTGATCCCGGAAGAGTTCCTCGGCGAGTTTAACGGCTGGGTGGAGGCGATTGAGGCGAAGGTGGCGGAGGTCAAAGCCCAGGTCGAGCAAGCATATCAAGCTGCCCCGCAGGAGTCACGCAAGGCGTTCGCCCTCTGGGTGCAGCAAAACCATCGCGACCTGGCCCCTTATCTCTTTGCGCTGGCGGATGGACGGCCGATTGAGCCGCTGATCTACAAAATGGCCTTCCGTGATGGTTAAGATGGAGGTATGAGAAGAGCCGCCACCCGCAACAATTCGCGCTCGGCTAAACAACTCGGCCGATTTAAACGGAGTAATGTAACAGTTGCACGCCCCTTTTGTGTCAATGGTGTGATTCGTGAGCCATCTAGTCTGAAATGCTCATTCCATTTGTCACGACGAGGATGATAAAGCGCAACCACCTGATCTTCTACGGGGTCATAAGAAGCTAGATCAGAACCCTTAAACCCGTTGCATATGGAGCATGAATAAGCAAGGTTATCAAGTTGTGAAGACCCGCCATGCTTGCGAGCAATGATATGATCGATCTCGTGAGCTGCAAAGCTGAACTGTTCAGGAATGAGACAGTATTCGCAACGAAAACTGGCACGTTCAGCCACTAGCTGGCGAATATCTGCTGGAACCTTACTGCTCATTCAATCGTAAATAAGCTCTCGCCTTGGCCATGCGAACGAGATGTTCCAAATACTGAAACTGTTCCCACTCTACTTCTTCTTCTGGGCTTAACCCCCGATCGCGGTTTTTTTCAAGCAATTCGCTGATTCGCTCCTGGAGGGATGTTGAAGGGCGCAGTGCCAAAACATCTTCTGGGGAAGGCAAATTAGCCAGAAACTCTAACACATCGGCTGCACCAGTGAATTGCAACTCATCGGCCGCGTCCATTTGTCGTAACCCAAGCTCCAAAATTTGCGGCAACTCATCCGCTCGATTGCTTAAGCGATCAGCTAGCTCACTCGGTACTTGAATGGTAATAGGCGACAACATAAAGCTATTATATCCGAAATAGTTTCTTTACAGTACAGCTAGATACAAATCCCCATTTTGACTTTGGGTTAACGAACATTCACGCCTTCTTCACCACATCGGCCGTCCCTTTGGGTGTAGGATGTGAGTCCATTTCGGCCGACCGAGCCGATAGTCAATAACTTTGCAACGAATTAACGCGAATTACCGCGAATTAGAATCTATTCGCGAAAATTCGCGTCAATTCGTTGCAAAATCTTCTTTGCAAGCGAGGGACAAGATGAATTCATGTGTGTATTGTGGCGAGGTGTTTCGGATTGAGCAGCAGCGTTGCCCCCATTGTGGCGAGGCGAACCATGTACCGGCAGGGTTGCGTTCGCGCTTTGACCGCATCCAGTTGGCGATGAAGTTGGGGAAGCTGGACAACGACACGGCCGCCCAGTTCCAGGCGGAGACGTTGCTGTTGTTGAAGCAGGAGAAAGGGTTGGGGGAGATTGCTGAGGAGATGGAAGGGATGGGGGACGGCCGATATGGGGAGTATGCGGCGATTTTGCGGAATTTGAGTGGGGTGGGGACGGTCGAATAAAGTAAACTTTTGGTTTTTTCGTGTATAATATGCTCCAGATTATGAGCATGTCAGCAACAAAGGTGGAGCAGACGTTCAAATTGACGATTGAACTGGCGGAACCGGTTTATCGGCAGTTGACACGCACGGCCGCTTTGACCCACCAGTCGCCGGAAGCCATTGCCGCCCAAAGTGTGTCTGGCAACTTGCCACCCTCGGCCGAAACGGCGCCGGCAGAGGTACAACCAGAACTGTTGGCATTACAAACGCTTTCTAACGATGAACTGCTGGCAGTTGCCCATAGCACCGTTCCTGCTGAACAGCAACAGCGACATCTTGCGCTACTCGAAAAAAATAGTGGAGGAGCGATAACGGCCGAGGAAAAGCTTGAACTAAGCCAGTTGCGTGATGCGGCCGACCGGTTGATGCTGCGCAAAGCCTATGCCTGGGCGCTGCTCCGTTGGCGCGGCCATCGAATCCCTGCGCTTTCTGAACTCCCCATATCTTAGCGGTGTCATCAATCGCCGATTCCTTACGCCTACAAGTTTTTGCTGAGGCAGATTATCGCTGTGAATATTGCCGGACTTCACACCGGCTTGTTGGGATGCCGCCTGTGGTTGACCATATTATCCCGACGGCCGAAGGGGGAGGTAATGAACGGGAAAATCTTGCCGCCGCTTGTTATCGGTGCAACGAATTCAAAGGAGTACGAACCCATGCGGCCGATCCGCTGACTGGAGAGTTGGTTCCCCTGTTTCATCCCCGGCAGCAGCGTTGGAGCGATCATTTTGTCTGGGCCAATGGTGGAACACTTGTAGTAGGGCAAACCCCAACGGGAAGAGCAACGGTTATTGCCTTGCGGCTCAATAATGAGCTGCTGGTAGAAGCGCGGGTATTGTGGATTTCATGGGAGTGGCATCCGCCACGAGAAGAATCGTAACGAAGGTGGGTTTATGACGAATGTTGTAAAGATCGCTTTTTGGGAAGATAACGGCGTTTGGGTTGGGTATTTACAGGATTACCCGGACTACTGGACACAGGGAGAAACGCTTGACGATCTCAAGGAACACCTGAAAGATTTATTTCACGACATCCACAGTGGTGAGGTACCTGGTATTCGCAAAGTTGAGGAGTTGGTGGTGGCGTGAAACTGATTGAAATGTGCCAGGCGGAAATGCTGGAGCCGTTATGACGGACGGATTTTATGTCCCATAGACTCATCTGGCTTCGTTTCTTGTAACTGTAATTATGCTTTATGAGGGACAACAATTACAGGCATCTCTGGCCACATACCGATATTGCCATACCCAATTATCAGTCTTAAATCTAGGCCTCCTTCAAGTTTCGGAAAGGCCAATCTGACATTGAAACAGACCTGCATATTGTTCTCACATTGAGTAGTAAACACTTCTTTTGGATTCCATGGTTGAACATAAAGAGAGCCAAAGAAAGGACGAGACTCATTCACCGGAAAGTCTACAAGTATGTCATAATCGTTGTCTAGTTGCTTTTGGGGAGGAGAGTACTTTTTAGGATGAGCAAATAACAATTGGCAAAGCTGAATTTCCTCAGTGAGGTTCTTTAGTGGTGAGCCGGAAAGTATCTTGTTACCCATATGAATTTCTCCAGAGGCTTTAAAGCTAACACGAGAACTCTTCAACTCTTCATTAGTGAGATCTTGCCCTTCGTCAAAATCAACTCTCGTTTCAGTGCGTATATTTTCTTTCGTTCCAAACTTTCCGGCAGACGGCTTGCCTATCATAAGACCACAGTAAATGCTCCCATCACTTGCAACTCGAAGCCAAATAATCGGCCTCCAGACTTTGTTATAAAGCAAATTAACCCTAACCCGATTACCTATTCGTGGTAACTCCGTTATTTGTGTCCTTAATTGAATATCCATCATAAAGCTAGCGAAATTCTCTGTAAGTATGAGCGAGGGGTTCACAATTGCAGAGATTGCGTTGACATTTTAACATCCTGGGTAACATACCCTAGTTTTGTCCGCAATAATATCATTGTTTATATCGCTTGGCCTCATTCGATATAAGATTCTAAAATTAGACAGACTTGCGCGGTTAGCAATATTTAGCAACGAATGGCGCAATCTTGCGTGCGAATTTTTTACGAAAATTAAACCGAAATTCGCTTTCATTCAATGCAGCTGCGTAAGTCCTACAAGACGAGTTTAGGGAGGTCTTTAATGCCTACTACATTGGACGAATGGTTATTCTGGGTATTCAGTGTTCTAGTTGTAGGGTTTATTTTGTCGGTTGTGTCCAATCTCTCAACGCCTCTAATCAAACGAGGCGGAACTAACTGGCTTCAAAAAAAACGTCTCCAGAGAAAGTTGTATTTAGACCAATTAAAGGAGTTTGTAAAACAGATCAAAGATCACCCAGGCCTGCTTATTATAGTTACCGCCAAAAAAGTTGCATGGGAATTTACGTGGGCGACTTTGGGAGGTGTTTTGTTTATATATCCCACTGTTTATGAAACTATTGAAGTTTTTCTTAACCGATTATCTCCGGGATTAGACGAGGTGGGAGCATTGTGTTTTCGCGGTCTGGGATTTGGTTTTATAGGACTTGCAGCATTTGGTTTTTTTAGAATTAATAGTTATCTCCTTGACGTTTGGGCAGTTTATGAGCAAGTACACCAGATCAAAGATTTTTCAAACTACTAAGTATGCGATCTGTAAATATGGTTTGAATGTGTAATAGTGTTGTAGAGCATAAAGTCAAGGCTCGGCTTACCTAAATATAACTGTACCAAGAAACAAATGGAAACGGGTGACACTTGCCTTGTTTGTCGGTGCTGCGCCAATCCCTTGCCCACCTCGGCCGATTATGATACCTTTTCGCATGGCTGGCTTAGTTTGCCGGAAGGTCTGATCGGCATAAAGTTATTCACACCTGCTATCCCTATATGAGTGAAAGCCCTGTCCTGTTAAGCGTCGAAGATGTCACCTTGCTGTTTGGCGGTAATGCTGCCTTGTCGGAGGTCAGCTTTGATGTGCGGCGGGGGGAGATTCGGGCGATCATTGGGCCGAATGGGGCGGGCAAGACTTCGATGCTTAACTGCATCAGTGGCTTTTACCGCCCGCAACACGGCCGCATCCTCTACACCGACAAAGATGGGCAGACGGCCGATCTGACCCAAACCCCACCGCACCAGATCGCCCCGCTGGGCATCGCCCGCACCTTCCAGAACATCGCCCTTTATACCGGCCTGAGTGCGCTCGATAATATGATGGCAGCCCGCCATATACACATGAAGCAAAACGCGCTGCAATCTATGCTCTATTGGGGTGCTGCCCAGCGCGAAGATGTGCGCCATCGCGAGGTGGTGGAGGATATTATTGATTTCCTGGAGATCGCCCACATTCGTAAGGCGGTTTGCGGGGCGTTGCCCTATGGCTTGCGGAAGCGGGTGGAACTCGGCCGTGCGTTGGCGATGGAGCCGCAACTGTTGTTGCTTGATGAGCCGATGGCGGGGATGAACGTTGAGGAGAAGGAGGACATGGCCCGCTTCATCCTCGACATCTATGAACGGCGCGGGGTGACGATTGTGCTGATCGAACATGACATGGGGCTGGTGATGGACATCTCCGACCGTGTCGTTGTCCTCGACTTCGGCGTGAAAATCGCCGACGACGTGCCGGATGTGGTGCGGAATGATGAGAAGGTGATTCAGGCTTATTTGGGTGAAGAGTTTTAATCTGCATCGAATTAGCGCGAATTTTCGCGAATTAAAGTTTTTTCGCGAGAATTCGCGTTAATTCGTTGCAAAAAAACAAATGAACGAGCCGGAGACGATTCCACAATATTTCTTGGAGCAGGTCCAGAAGCATGGGGCGGGGAAGATCGCGCTGCGGCAGAAGGAGCTGGGTATCTGGCGCGAGTTTAACTGGCAGGACTCCTATGAACAGGTGCGTGACTTTGCGCTGGGGCTGATGGTCTTGGGGCTGCAACGAGGGGACAAGGTTTGTTCGGTGGGGGACAATGACCGGCAATACCTGTGGGCCTTCCTCGGCTTGCAGGCGGTGGGCGCGGTGCAGGTGGGTTTGTTCACCGATGCGACAGCGGCCGAAATCGCCTACATTGTTGACCATAGCGACGCCGCCTTTGTCCTCGCCAAAGACCAGGAGCAGTGTGATAAGTTCCTGGATATCAAGAGCCAGATTCCGCGCGTGAAGCGGGTGATCTATTGGGATGAACGCGGCCTATGGAACTATGATGATCCCTGGCTGATGTCGTTTGAGCAAGTGCAGACGTTGGGGCGGGAACTGGCGCAATCGGAGCCGGACCGCTTTGAGACGGAAGTGCGGCTCGGCCGCGCCGATGACCTGGCCTTGCTGTGTTACACCAGCGGCACAACCGGCTTGCCGAAAGGGGTGATGCTCAGCCACGCCAATGTATTGGGGGCGACCCAACTCTATAGCGAAGTGGACCCACGCTATGACACCGACAACCACGTTAGCTTCATGCCGATGGGCTGGATCGCCGAGCCGGTGTTGGGCATTGCCGCCCATGTCTACTTCGGCGTGATCATGAACTTCCCCGAAGAGCCGGAGACGGTGCGCCAGAACATCCGCGAAATCGCGCCGGAGACGCTGTTTTATAACTCGCGGCTGTGGGATACGCTGGTGGCGACGGTACAGGTGCGGATGAATGACGCCACCTGGTTCAACCGCAAGCTGTATGAGTGGTTCTTGCCAGTGGGCTATCGCGTGGCGGACAGCAAATTCTCCGGGCAGGCGGTTGGGGCGGGCTTGCAATTGGCCTATGGATTGGGCGACCGGCTGGTGTTTCGGCCGTTGCGTGACCAGCTTGGCCTCTCGCGGGTGCGTGCCGCCTATACCGCCGGAGCCGCGCTCAGCCCAGACGCAATGCGCTTTTTCCATGCGTTGGGGATCAACCTGAAGCAGATTTACGGCTCCACAGAAGTCAGCGGTGGGGCGACTGTCCATCGCGATGATGACATCAAGTTCGCCAGCGTCGGCCAGCCCGCGCCGGGCATTGAGGTGCGGATTTCCGACGAGGGAGAGATTCAAATCAGCGGCCCGACGGTGATGCTCGGTTATTACAAGAACCCAGAGGGGACGGCGGCCGATATTGTCGAGGATGAGGACGGCCGTCGCTGGTTCCGCACCGGTGACGCCGGATACATTGACGAGGACGGTCACGTGATCTATCTCGACCGGGTGAAGGATATGATCACGCTGGCGAATGGCGAACGCTTTTCGCCACAGTTTATTGAAGGGCGGCTGAAGTTCAGCCCCTACATCCGCGATGTGATGGCGATTGGCGGCGACCGTGACTTTGTGACCGCGCTGATCATCATTGATTATGAGAACGCCGGTCATTGGGCAGAGAAGAACCGCATCCCCTATACGACGTTTGTGGACTTGTCGCAACGGCCGCAGGTCTATGAGCTGATCAAAAAGGCGGTAGAAGAGGTGAACAGCACCTTGCCTCCGGCGGCGCGGGTGAAACGCTTTGTGTTGATGCACAAGGAGTTCGATGCCGACGAAGCGGAGATGACGCGCACGCGCAAGCTACGGCGCGGTTTCCTGGCCGACCGGTATGGCAGTATTATTGAGGCGATGTATGACGGCCGAGACTCCATCCAGGTCCGCGCTCCGGTGCGCTATCAGGATGGGTCGGAAGGCTTTGTGGAAACGGAAATCCGATTAATGACGCTATAGAAGATTTTTTGACACGAATTCCACGAATGACACGAAATATGGCTTTATTCGTGAAATTCGTGTCATTCGTGTCGGATCAATGCATTTATGAACTGGCAACTTGTCCCACAACAATTAGTAACTGGCGTCCTCAACGGCGGTATTATCGCTATTATCGCTCTGGGGATCGTCCTTATTTACCGCTCCTCTGAGGTGTTTAACTTTGCCCATGGCCATCTGGTGATGCTCGGCGCATTCATAACCTGGTGGTTTGCGACGGAGCCATTGAGTTTGCCGTTGTGGGCGGCCGCTATCTGCGCTGTCATTGTCTCCACGTTGCTCGGCCTGTTGATTGAACGGCTGGCGTTGCGGCCGATGACCGGCCAACCCTTGCTGGCGATCATCCTGATGACGCTCGGCCTGTCACAGTTGCTGGAAGGAGGAGCGAGCATCATCTTTGGCATCCAGCCGAAGAACAACTTTCCTACGCCCTACTCGCCCAGCGACGTAATCCAGATCCCCTTCCCCGGCGCATTTAACGACACGATCATCGTTCGTCAGGCGTTGTTGGCGACTTTTGTGGTGGCTATCGTTGTCGCCATTATCTTCATGCTCTTCTTCCGCTACACCCGTATCGGGTTGGCGATGCGGGCGACATCGGAAGACCACGAACTGGCGCGAAGCGTCGGCCTGAAAGTGCCACGTATCTTTGGGCTTTCATGGGCAATTGCCGGTGTGGTCGCCACGGTAAGCGGCGTCTTGCTGGCGATGGTCACAGGCGTTAGCCTGAACCTGGCAACCGTGACCCTGGTGGCATTCCCGGCGATTCTCTTGGGTGGGTTGGAGTCCTTCCCCGGCGCGATCATCGGCGGGCTGTTGGTCGGGTTGGCCCAGGCATTGGTACAGGCGTCGAGCTTGATTGAGGTTCGTAATTCGGCCGAAATCGCGCCCTATATCTTGCTTCTGCTCGTCTTACTGATACGACCAGAAGGGTTGTTTGGGCAGAAGCGGATTGAACGAGTTTAGGAAGAGATTGGGAGACTGGAGATTGGAGATTAGAGGTTGGAGATTGGGTGAATTATGGCGGCATTGAGACCGGCGGGGGATTTTGATCGCACGTATGAACAGGATATGGCCGTTATCCGGCGGCCGTGGCAATGGTTTGTCTTGCTGGCGGGTGTTGTCTTGCTACTCACTGCGCCCTGGTGGGGTAGTGCTTATGTGGTCAATACGATCAACCGGCTGGCCTATACAATCATCGCCTTGCAAGGGCTGAACATCCTCACCGGCTATACCGGCCAGATTTCACTGGGACAGGCGGCCTTTATGCTGGTCGGCGGCTATGTGTCGGCATTGACAATCACCCATCTCAACTTTCCCTTTCCGCTGGCGTTGTTGGCGGCCGCCTTAGGCGCGGGCGTCATCGGCTTGCTCTTTGGTCTACCCTCCTTGCGCGTCAAGGGCTTTTATCTGGCGATGGCGACGCTGGCGGCACAGTTCATCATCCCCTGGCTGACCCGCCACATCTATCCCGACCTGCTCGGCGGCACACAGGGGCGGATTACTGCACCAGTCCCGGTACTGTTTGGGATCACCTTCAACGAAATCAATCGCTACATCTATCTATCGCTCCCCGTTCTGGCGCTGACGACCTTATTGACGTTGAACATCAGCCGCACGCGGCTCGGCCGCGCCTTTGTCTCCGTGCGCGACAATGATCTGGCGGCCGAGTTACTGGGCGTGAATCTTTTCAGCACCAAACTCCGCGCTTTCTTCATCGCTTCCATGCTGGCCGGATTGGCTGGAGCCTTAAAAGCCCACAGCGAACGAGGGATCGGCACGGCCTTCGGCTATGGCCTTCCTGAATCTATCATCTTGTTGGGGATGTTGGTCATCGGCGGCCTGGGAACCAACCTCGGCCCGTTCTTGGGGGCAATCGTCGTGATTTTGCTCGAAGACCTGGCTGGGGTGACTGGCGGTTGGATGGCGCAGCTCTTCCCCACTGAATCGGCACGGCTACTGACATCCTTTCGGCCTATTTTCTTTGGCCTGGTGCTTATGCTATTCTTGATCTTTGAGCCGCGTGGCCTGGCCCACCGCTGGCAACTGTTTAAGGCGGCGTGGCGGCTTAGGCCGTTTTCAAGGTAGTTTGGTATACTGGTGCAGGGGAGATTGGAGGTTAGAGATTGGAGACTAGGAGATTGGGAATAATCCCTAATCCCCAATCCGTAATCCCCAATCCGCAATAGAGAAGGAGGTCAGAAAGTATTGCCGTATAGAAAAGAAACTGTCAATCTGCATTCCGAAGTCTGTAATCCGCAATTAGAGAAGAGAGGAGTTTGAAATGAAGAGTTTGCGAACGATTTTGCTTTTGAGTCTGCTGGCAGCGTTTGTGTTTGCTGCTTGTGGTGGTGGCATTGGTGGCGACGTGCAGCCAACGATTGAGTCGGCCGCCGCTACTGTTCAGTCGGCCGCCGAAGAGATCGCCCCCACCGTTGAGGCGGCCGTCGAGGATCTCGCCCCCACACTAGAGGCCGCAGCAACGGAATTAGCGCCGACCGTGGAATCGGCCGTTGGTGACGTGGCGGCAACGGTTGAAGCGGCAGCCACCGAACTGGCGCCAACGGTCGAATCGGCCGTGGACGAGGTTGCCGGTGAGGATGAATGCCCGGAAACCTTTGAGGGTGAGACAATCACCGTTTACCAGTCGGCCGGTCTGACTGGCCCATTGGCCCAAATCCTCGGCGATGGTTTCATCAACGGCTCCAACGACGCGGTGAATCGCATTAACGCCAATGGCGGCGTGTGCGGCATCCAGTTGGAGATTCGCCTGGAAGATTCCCAATATGTGCCGGAGCAGGAAGTGGCCGTTTACGAGCAGTATCGCGCCGAAGATCCTGCGCCACTGTTTGTCTTGACCTATGGTAGCGGCGCGTCCATTGCGTTGAAGGATCGCGTCATTGAGGACCAAATTCCCAATATCGCCGCCGGACTTGATGCCAACGCTTTCTATCTCCCACGCAACGGCTACACCGTTGGCGCAGCGCCGATCTACTCTGACCAGTTTGCCGGATTCCTGCAATGGGCCAGCGAGAACTGGGCCGACATCAAACCGGCCGAAGCGAGTGACGAAATTGTGGTCGGTGTCATTGGTTGGGCCAATGATTTTGGTTCTGGTGCGACCAATGAGCAATCACTGGCTTATGCTGAAGAGTTAGGGATCACCGTTTTGCCATTAGAACAACAAGAGATCGCACCAACGGCCGATGTCACCGGCCAGGTGCAAAACGTGTTGGCGAATGGAGCGAATATCATCTATGTCCAGTCCCTCTCCTTTGGCCCGGCGCAGGTGATCGGCACGGTTCGCGCTCTGGGCGCCTGGGACTCTGTGGTCGTCGGTGGCGTGAACTGGAGCATGAACACCGATGTAATGAACATCCTCGGCGAAAACGCCGCCCTGGCCGAAGGGTACTACGGTGTCTTCCCCTACTATTGGTGGAACGACACCGATCACCCCGGCATCCAGCAAGCGTTGGAGGACTTTGAGGCGGGTGGCTATGCGACCACAAGCCAGGATGTGGGCTACCTGCTCAGCTATGCCCAAATGTTTGCCATTGCCGACATCATCGAACATGCCATTGGCATGGTCGGTTATGAGAATCTAAGCGGGGCCACCTTCTTTGAGGCGATGCAAGACATGGGGACGATTCCCGCGTTGGACATCTACGAATTCAACGTGGAAGGGGAAAATCGCGCCCCCAACCAGGCGCAAATTCGCCAGGTACAGATGGTAGACGGCGCACCGCAATTTGTGGTCGTCGAAGACTTCTTCGAGCTGCCGGACACACGGCCGCCGGCAGAATAATCCAAATCAAGAGACTGTGAGACTGGGAGATTGAGAGACTAGTTGATTAATCTCCTAGTCTCCTAATCTCTCAGTCTCTTAATCTCCGGGTTTCATGCTTAAAGTCAACAACATCGAAGTCGTCTATAGCGACGTGATCCTCGTCTTACGCGGGGTGACGTTGGCCGTCGAGCAGGGGCAGATTGTGGCGCTGCTGGGAGCCAACGGCGCGGGCAAATCCACGACGCTGAAGGCGTTGTCGGGCTTGCTACACGTGCAAGAGGGGGACGTAACGCGGGGCAATATCGAATTTGAGGGAGAGCGCATTGACCGCCTGGAGCCGGACGAGATTGTGCGGCGGGGGATTGTGCAGGTGTTGGAAGGTCGGCCGATCTTCCGCCATCTGACCGTCGAAGAAAACCTGCGTGCCGGTGCGCTCTTTCGCTCCCCTTCAAACCGAGAAATGAAGCAAGACCTCGATCAGGTCTATCACTACTTCCCGCGCCTCCTGGACATGCGCCACCGCACCAGCGGCTACCTCTCCGGTGGGGAGCAGCAGATGATGGTTATCGGCCGCGCCCTCATGGCCCGGCCGCGCCTGATGTTGCTTGATGAACCCTCATTGGGGTTAGCCCCGCTGTTGGTACAGACGATTTTTTCCGTCATCCGCCAGATCAATCAGGAGTCGGGCGTTTCGATTTTGCTGGTGGAGCAAAATGCCAATGTCGCCCTCCAGGTGGCGGATTATGCCTATGTGATGGAGAACGGCCGCATTGTCCTCGATGGCGCGGCCGAACAGTTGAAGGAAAACGCCGACATCAA
>CAYPHY010000020.1:74813-82007 GCA_964410625.1 uncultured Ardenticatenaceae bacterium
GCCGCATTGTCCTCGATGGCGCGGCCGAACAGTTGAAGGAAAACGCCGACATCAAAGAGTTCTATCTTGGGCTGACCCAGGTGGGCGAACGGAAAAGCTATCGTGATGTGAAGCATTATAAGCGGCGCAAGCGGTGGCTGGGGTAGTGGCGAGTGAAGAGTGGAGAGTGGTGATGAGCGTAGACGAACGGCTGAGCGAGTTGGTGGCGTGGGCGTATGAGAATGCTCCGGCGGTGAAGGCGCGGTTGGACCGGGCGGGGGTACGGCCGCAGGATATTACCACGGCCGCCGACCTGGAAAAAATTCCGGTGCTGACCAAGGATGAGGCGGTGGCCTTACAGCAAGCCGATCCCCCCTTTGGGGGGATGTTGGCGGTGCCGCTTGCGGAGATAAGCCACCTTTTCTTCTCACCGGGGCCGTTGTATGAACCCGCTCCGGCGGCCGATGATCCGGCGTGGGAGATGGGTGTGGAGGCGATGCGGCGCGGCGGGTTTACGGCCGATGACATTGTCCTCGTCTCCCTTTCTTACCACCTCGCGCCAGCCGGGTTCCTCTTTGATGCCGCGCTGACCCGCCTGGGGGCAACGGTCATCCCTGGTGGGATTGGTAACAGCGAACTGCAACTGCAAATGGCCCGCGACCTGCACGCCACAGGCTTCATTGGCACGCCCAGCTATCTGATGAGCCTGATCCAAAAGGCGGAGGAAAGCGGGTTGGATTTCCGGCGCGACTTTAAGATCACGAAGGCGATGACGACGGCCGAGCCGCTGCCGCCGAGCCTGCGCCAGACCCTGAGCGACTATGGCATTACGGTGACGAATGCTTATGGCACGGCCGAGTTTGGCTTGTTGGCAACCAACACGGGTGAAGGGATGGCGATGCAGTTGTTGCCAGAGCCAATTGTACAGGTTGTCAACCCTGATTCCGGCCAATCCGTCGGTCCCGGTGAAACAGGCGAAGTGGTGGTCACCAATTTCAATCGCTTCTACCCGCTGATCCGCTTTGGCACGGGCGATATGGCGATGAACATTGACCCCAACCCAGGTAGCAGCAAGCAAGCGGAGCGAGCGATTATTTTGGTCGGCCGTCGCGGGGAGGCGGTGAAGGTGCGTGGGATGTTCCTCCACCCCAACCAACTCCGTTTCGCCTCCTCCCAAGTCCCTGGCATCCAGGCGATGCAAGCGGTGATCACGCGGCCAGACCTACGCGATCACTTTGTGCTGGAAGTGGAGATTGCGGAGGAGAGCAACTTTAAGGCGACGGCCGAAGCACTAAAGCAAGCCGTCCAGGGCATCTGTCGCGTGCGCGTGGATGAAGTCAACTTCGTCGAAGCAGGGACCATCCCCGCCAATGCCCCCGGCGTGCGCGACGAACGGGTGTGGGAGTAGCATCCCCCATCCTTCAACCTTCTTCCTTCATCCTTTCCCCCACAATCGCTCGATTGGCGGCCACATTGTGCAGAAAAGTGTGGCGTAATCCATCATCTTGGATGAGGGCGGCCTGGGCCTGGAGCATTGTGTGGGCAGCGTCCAGGAGGCCGGGTGCGCGGGGGTCGTGGTTGGCTTTTAGGGCGCGATAACACGTCCAATAGAGGCGCAACGGCTCATGGGAACTACCCAGCGGCGCGCCGCCCAAGAGCGGCACTATTCCTTCCACGTGGTCCAGAGCTGCGGCTGGGTCGCCTTGTGCCAGGGACAGGTTGGCCAGGGCGCGTTGCACCATTGCCACTAATAACGGGTTTTTGTGTTCCAGGGCCAGGGCCAACGCCGCTTGCAGCGCTTCGGCCGCTTCCTTGCACCGCGCCAGGTGCGTGTAGCACTCCCCGGCCAGCAACCGAAAGTGAACGGTATGCGGCGATAGCGGTGTTTCCTCCAGTCCGGCCGCCACCCATTGCAGCGCCTGCGACTCATCACCGGAATGAAAGGCAGCCAGGGCCAGACGATGGTAGAGGAAGTGGCTGACGAGGCCGTGGCGTTGCCGCAGTTCGAGGGCGGCGCGGCCGTGCTGCAAGGCGCCTGGATAGTCACCCAAATAAGTCAGAGTGCCAGAGAAGTTGCTGAGCGCCACACTCAGTGAGTCTGGCTCGTCGATCTGCCGGTAAGCGCGAAGGGCACGTTCCCGATAGTGCAACGCCTGTTCCAGAGCGCCTTCGTTTTCCAATAACTCACCGATGGAAGTGCAGGTATGCCCCTCACCCAGTATATACCCCAACGTCTGGGAGATAGAAAGCGCCTCCTCATAACATTCCCTGGCCTTTGCCTTTTCGCCTCTGAACAAGTGGAAATAGCCGAGCGCGTTCAGGCTCAAGACTTCCATCACACGCGCCCGCGTGTGATCGCGGCCGCCCGTCGCCGGTATCTGGCGGGCGAAGGTGATGGCTTGTTCCAGGCTTTCGCGGATACGATCATATTCGTTTGGGGGAAGCGCAAAGAGGGTTACCGCCAGGCCGAGAACGGAGCCAAGCGCATAGGCGGCGAGTGATTGCGTCAGGGGGTCTCCCGCCTGCCGCGCCCATGCGACGGCCGCATAGGCTGATTCAAGGGCCACATCACTGTTTAAGTCGCGCCGCCACTCAAGCGCCGACTGATAGGCCAGGACGCGGCCGAGTAAACGCGACTTAAGACTTTGGGTTGCCGGTGGTGAATGGAGCGGATGGAGCTGCGCCGCCAATCGCCCAAGTAGCTCCACCACCTCTGCCAGCAGTCCCTCGGAGCGATAGTAGCCCACCAGACTGAAGAGGGCGTCGTCTATTAGCGGCCAGGCGTGGTGTTGGATAGCCCATTGCCAGGCCAGGCGTACATTTCTGACAACGGAACGAATTTCGGTCCGTGCCTGCTGGGGCGTGGGGCCATACCAGGTCAGTTCGCTATCGGCGACCAGGCGCAGAAAATAAGTGGCGTGGCGTTCTCTTGCCGATGCTTCGGCCGTTTCCATTTGCTGCAACTGTTCCAGCGCAAATTGGCATACCAGCGTGTGCAAGGTATACCAGCCAGGTAATGTCTGGCGCAAGAGCGATTTATTCACCAGGCTGATCAAATCAACCAATCGCGCTTGGGCCACTGTAACGGCTGCCTCGCGGGAAAAAGCGCCACGGAGCAAAGCCAGTTGCGCCAGGACGCGCTGCTCGGCCGCCGGGAGCAATCGCCAGGCGTAATCAAAGGCAGCGCGGGGGCTACGCTGGCGGTCGGGGAGGTCTACCCGGGTGGCGCTTTCCGTGCCGAGGAAGTCGAGGTTGGCCGCCATCTCCGCGGCAATCTCGGCGCAGGTGAAGTGGCTGGCCCAGGTAGCGGCCAACTCAATCACCAGGGGCAACCCTTCGGCCAGGCAGCAGATACGAATCAGGCTCCGCCGCTCCGCCTCGTCCAGCTTCAAGCGCACACCGCGCTCCAGCGCCCGGTTGAAGAAGAGGCGTGCGCTGCTATAGGCGAGGAGGGCGTCCTCGCTTGCGGCCGCCTCCGCCGGGGGGACGGGCAACCCTTCGAGCACCAATACACGCTCGCCGCCGACGTTCAACTGTTCGCGCGAGGTGACGAGGGCGTGGACGCCAGGGGCGTTTTGCAAGAGGCTGAGCAGGAGCGGCCGCGTGGACAACAGATGTTCGTAATTATCCAGCACCAGGAGCAGGCGACGGCTGCGCAGGGAACGCTCTAACTGCTGGGGCAGGCCCTCTTGCCCGGAAAAGGTCAGGCCGAGCGTCGAAGCAACGGCCGCCGCCAATATTTCACCCACGTCCAAATTCACTTTTTTACCCGACGTTGCATCATCGCCCAAGCCTGCCAATGGCACAAACCAGACGCCGTCGGGGAATGGGGAAGGAGGTGGGATGAAAGAGGAGGCGACGGCGAGGGCGAGGCGGGTCTTTCCGACGCCGCCAATACCGCTGATCGTCACCAACCGCCTCCTCCGCTCCGCGAGCCAGTCGTGCAGTTCCGCCAGTTCCTTTTCCCGCCCCAGCAACGAAGTCAGCCGGACGGGCAGGTTATGAGGGGGGAGTGAGGAGTGGGGAGTAGAGATCGGCTGCCACTTTCCACTCTCCCCTGCCGGATTGTCTCTGCCAACTGGATCGTCTCCGGCTGTGGCTCGACGCCCAACTCCTCCGCCAGCAGGCGGCGGGCGGACTCATATTCGGCCAGTGCTTCGGCACGCTCGCCACCGGCCGCCAGCGCGTGGAGCAATTGGCGGAGCGCTTCTTCGCGCCAACGGTCGAGCGCCAGTTGGCGGCGAGACAACATCGCCGCGGCCGCGTAGTCGCCAGCGACCAGCGCCTGCCCGGCTAGCCGAAACAGCGCCTCTAATGCCAGACGCTGGAGGTATTCTCGCTGTAAGAGCAGCCATTCGTCAAACGCCGGGCAGCCAGACAGGCTGAAGCCAGCGAGAAACTCGCCAGTGTAGAGAGCCACGGCCTCATGCAGCGCTTCGGGGGTCGCCACGGCCGACGTCCGCTTACGCTCAACCAATGCCAGGAAGCGCAGCGCGTCCACTTCCACCGCGGCGGCCAGGTTCCACTGCGCCTGTCTCCGATTCAGCAGGAGGTAGGGCGGGTCCCCCTCGCCAATAGCCCGCCGCAACCAGATCAACGTTTGGGAGAGATTACGCAACGCCAGCGCATCGGGTATTTCCGGCCAGAAGAGGGCGGCCAGGATGGCGCGTTCATGCGGCCGTTCCGCCTCCATGACGAGGTAAGCCAGCAAGGCTCGCGCTTTCTGGCTGCGAAAGCTGGTTGCAGGGCGATTGTCAATCTGGGCCGAAAAGCCGCCCAAGAGAGCCAGGGTTAGTTTGGACATCACGCTGTCAGCTAAGCTAGGACGAGACAGACAAATTTAGGCAGAGTAATTATAACGAAATTCCCCTGAAGAGTCACGTCAAAAAGGAACCAACATGCGTAGAACACACCACTATTCTGTAACGCGATTCGGCAAATCCGTGATTTGCCAAATCACAGATTTGCCAAATCATGCCACATTTTCTGGGGAATGAAAATTTACCGCGACTGATCGTAATTTGATCGCAACTTGATCGTAATCGCTCACTATCCTGATTGAAAGGCGGAGTAACGATGAGTGAGCAGAAACATCTTGGAAGAACCTCAGGCCATCTATCAGGCTTATCTGCTACGGTTGTGGTGTGAACCACAGGATCAAGTCTGGCGAGCATCGTTGAAGACAACGGCCGATGCTCAGGAACTCGCTTTTGCTAATCTGGACGAGTTGTTTGTCTATCTGTTGCGGTGGACGGAAGCGAGGATAAGAGAGCAGGAGCATGAGGAGCGCGAATAGAGACTAAGCGATGGAGAAAATAGGAGATTGGGAGACTGGAAGAACTGGTCGTTTTCTTTAATCAATGTAAAGGGCAGGTGTTCATGGATACCACTAAAAATTCACTGAAGTTTGATTTTACCTCTAACTTCGGTGCATTTTAAGTTTCCGATTTGGAAACTTAATTGACGAAAAATTCAAAAGGAGTCTAGTCATGAGTAAAATGAGTTTAACATCTTATAAGCTCACCTTGTCTAAGGGAATAGAGCAGGGAATTGGGGCCACAGTAAGTGGTGCAGGAGCATCCGCTCGAGTCACGGGAAAGGCTTCGGTGCAAGCAAAACATCTCGATAGCTCCCAGAAATACCAATCCCTCCAAAAGCAGTACAATTTTAGTGCTGGTATCTCTGGATTCTGGGAATTTCTGACAGGCAAGGTAGGTGGCGGCGTGTCAAGGGAGGAAAAGCAAGAGGTTTTTAGCCAGGTTCAAAATTCCCAGGATTTTGAAGCCAAGTTTCATTATGACCTCATCGTAACTGGCTATGCTCCAAATGTACAGGTGGATGCGCGGGCATATTACATGTATTTTGCAATCACGGATGATCAAGGCAATACGTTCCATGTCATATCGACTGGGGATGCTTCGGCCGATACTGGGGCAGTGAATAAGGATGACCCTGAGGATCATGGCTTGCAACCTGGGGTTTCCGAAAACAATACGACTATCACGATATAGAATTGCTCACACATCCTATTCTTAAATTTTTGGCTACCTTGAGAACCGTCATGGGTGGGTTGTATAGTCCTAGTCCTCCCCCTTGGATTTGATCTACTCGTGCGGATCGGTTACCGATGTGGCCTGAGCGAGGCGGCCGCGGCCGAAAATAGGCCAGCGGTCGCCATCGTTTGATCAGCTCATCCGGCCGGTATCTGATAACCCGGTGCGCGGTGTAGTCGGTCGTTGTACTCGTCGTGCCACAAGTCAAATGCAAAGAGAACTTAAGTTTGATAGCAAAACAGGTTTGATTGCTATTCTTGCCATCGCAAACATTGTGCTTGTAGTCATGTTTATGACGGGTGGAAACAACGATAATCACCCTCATCCACTAATTCGATTTGAAGATGATTTTGAAGACAAGGGTATCGAGTGGGACACGGACAGCGCAGGAACTTGGAGCGTAAGAGAGGATGAATATGGTAACCACTTCTATTGCGTCAACTCAAAAGGTTATGCCAAAGCTTATCCGCATGATTTACCAATGATGCGTGACTTCGTCCTGGAAATTGACGTCTTAATTAATCAATTTGATGGATATATTTATCTGCGAGAGTACCAACAAGCTTTTTTAGCCTATGAGTTTGAAGACAACTCTATAGATTTTAGTAGAGAAGGTCGTTGGTTAGCTAAGGAAACTGGTTATCCCATCGTTCCTGGCAACTGGTTGAATATCGGTGTTGAAGCTATCGGGCCTTCATTTGCTATGAATATAGATGGTGAGATTGATTTTCGCATCTTCCTTTCTAAGGATTATATCGTCCCCATTGGAACATTCGCAATCGGTGCAGGGCCTGATGCTGACGTCTGTTTCGACAACATTAAGGTGATTTATAGTGCGGATTAGTAATACAGTACCAAAATCTACATGATGAACGCCAACGGCGGCAGCTAGACCCGTCTGACCAACAAAACAGATCGACGGCCGATCGCTACCCGGACTGGGCATAAAACCAATCATCACCGGACCCATTGCTGTTTAGAGTGACATTCGGATTACTTTTGAAACAGTGAATTTAGGGAGAGACCAATGAAAACAAACACACGATTACTTAGACACTTGCTACTCCTGCTCACCGGCTTCGCGGTCTTGATGATTGTCAAGCCGGGATGGGCATTAGACTGGCAAATCGAGACCGTAGACAGCGACGACGGAATTGTGGGC
>CAYPHY010000021.1:0-76599 GCA_964410625.1 uncultured Ardenticatenaceae bacterium
TGATCTTTCCACGGTTGCCAGGGATTGCTGAGATCGGCTGGTCGGCGGCCGACGGTCGCGATTGGAACGAATATCGCCAGCGCCTCGCCGCCCACGGCCCGCGACTGACGACAATGGGGATCAACTTCTACCCTTCACCACTTATCCCCTGGCAATCTTGAAAAATCAGCTAACTTGAGTTCAATATTAACCACGGATGATACGGATTTGACACATTCTTACGTATTTTCCACTCAAAATCCGTATTCATCCGTTCGATCCGTGCCAATCTGTGGTTTATTTGTGCGGTTAAACGAAGAAACTGCATGTCAGTTTTCTGCCAGTAGTGTGATTGTACCAACGATATAAACATTGTCGGGCAACGGCCGTCCCTCGGCCGTTGCCGCCAGTCGTTCCCCATTGAGCGAGTGATACAAGCCGACAGCAACGGGATAGGTCCCTAATTCCGCTAAGGGCGATGGTATCAGCAGGGCGCGCGTTTCTTCGATGACATCCCCCGGCTGCCAGAGGTCGGCCGTCACAAACCCCTCTGCCAATGGCCCATCGTGTTGGGCTAATAACATCCCATCAGGGGTATAGAAGTGGACAAAGGCGGTCAGCGGCTCGGCCGTTGTCTCTCGTATTCGCCATCGCAACCGGACGGTCATTTGTGTCTCGTCAGTTGTCACATCGGCGTGTAGCAGGTCAATAGTCTCGTTGAAAGTAGCCAGAGGTGCAGCCTCTACGGTTTCGTCGGGTTGCCACGCCGCCGATAAATCAAAGAATGCACTGGAAGGGAGATCAAAGACATAGACGGCCGTTTCTTCCACCGTCACGCGGAGATCATCGGCCGCCAGAGCCGGCCCAAACGTCACCCACCCCGGCGCGTAGCCCTCATACGTTATCCCACGAACCGGCCGGTTGGGGCCATCGTTAAAGCGCACGAAGTCCTGCGCCTGGGCATAGGGAGGGATGACCACCGCGCCAACCGGCGTCCAGGGATAGGGATTGGGGCAGCCGTCGGGGTGAGCGGCGTAGGAACTGAAGAAGAAGGGGAGGTTGACGAAGGTGATGGCGCGGCCGTTGGGGGTGTCGGCCGCGTGTGCGGCAATCTGGCGGACAATCGTGCTGGCCTGGGCGTAGAAGTCAACCTGGCAGCGGATGAAGGGAAGTGGCGGAATGAGAAGCGCGAGCGCGTAGAGGATGGAGAGAATGGTGAATAGTGGGCAATGAGTACATCGCTTGTGAATGGTGAATTGTGAATGGGATGCGGACGTTCTAGTGGTTAATCTTTGGCCGATCCAGAGGATAGGAAGCCCCCAGAGGAGGGCGACGCCGATGGTGGGGAGGTAATGGAGGCGGGGGCTGCCGTAGAGGTAGTCGGGGCTGAGGAAGAGGATGGCCGGGAGGGCGGTGGCGGCCGTCCAGCCCAGCGCAAACAGCCACAGCCGCCAACGACCTGTCCAGTAGGCCAATAAGCCTAAACCGCCGATGACGGCCGCTGTTGAAATCAGCAGCCAGAGGGTATCGGCCGCTTCTAACTTCAGCAAAGGCAGCAGCGGATAGACCACTGTTTGTAGGAAAGGGATGGTGTTGCTGGCGAGGTTGCCCCATGTCGCCAGGCTCTGCTCCCCTTCCTTGGGGATGCTGAACCACAACGGTAGGTAGAGCAACGGCGGGATGAAATAAGGCCAGAGTCGCTTGAATAGCACAGACAGCGACGGCCGTTGCGTTATCCATACTATCCCGGCTAAGGCAAAAGGGATCAGCAGTCCATTTTCATGGGTTAACAGACCGAGGAGTAGCGTGACGAAGGCGGCCGTCTGGAAAAAGCGACTTTCCCGTTGTCGGCCGAGCCAGTAAAGCAGCAACGTCAGCAACAGCCAACAGACGAGCAATGGGTGGGTCAGGGAGGCGACATAGATAACCGCCTCATAGCTGAAGGGGGCGGTGGCAGAGAGCAGCGCGGCTACCCAGGCATAAAGCGGCTGGCGACCGCCCATTGCAAACGCCAGCCACCAAACCAGTGCACTGTTCAACCCATGCAACGCCAGCAGTAGGGCGTGGAATGCGACGGCATTGAAGCCTCCAGCCAGGCGTTCTAACAAACGCAGCGTGACAAAGACAATCGGCCGATAGTAACCATAATCGGCCGAGGTGAGGAAGAACTGCCACCACGCCTTGCCCTCCATCCAGGCGAAGTGACCGGTGGGATCATCGTTGAAAAAGGCAAAGCCCAATGCTTGCCGGTAAAGCAGAATGCTGAGCAACGCGGCCGCGACGGCCATCAACACCGGTAGCCAATTTCTGTCCTTTCTACGCTGTTCCACAATGGCAATTGTAACGCAAGGAAGCGCTATGCATAGCGGTAAGCACTCGTGCGGGTAAACAACCCGCACAACAAGGCTAACGAAAACAGGCGTGCTACGTTAACCTGTTTGAACAGGTTTTCTTTATCAGCGGGCGGTTTCAACCGTCTAAAGCGGATGTTCCCACGCCCAATCCAGGACATCGAGGACATGGCGGCGGAGGGGGGCAACGCCATAAACACCGGCCACATGACCACGTGGCACAATGACAGGTTCGCTGTCGTAAACGGCCGTGTGCCTTCCTGGCGCAAAGAATTGATCATCCTCACCCAGCAGTGGAAATACGCGGTTCGAGTCAAAGCAGCGGCAGCGCGGCGTAAAGTCGAAGAAGGACTCTAGCTCCTGCTGAGATAGGGGCATGGGGACGTTGAACATATCGGCCCCGTCCCAGAGCACCCGCGCCAGATTGGGGGAGGAGAGCATGGGAGCAACGGCGCGAACGCCACCAAATGTCCCGGCATAGAGCAGCGTGCTGATGCCGCCCCAACTGACGCCGCTGAGCATGGTGAAGGCTGCGCCCTGCGCCTCAAATTCGCGTTGCACCAGTTCGATTAGACGCAACGAACCGGCGAAGGTCTGGTAGACGCGGCGGAAAGAGGCGAAAGACTCGCGAAAGGTCTCGTACCAATGGTTGTGGAAGGGGGCCTGTACCAGCACCAGGTGGGCGGAAGCGGGGAAAGGCGGCCGAAAAATCCGCGCCCACGAATTGTAATAGGGTGCCTCGCTGAAGCCGTGATGGTAGATGATCAGCGGGGCGTTGGGGTCGGGATCGAGCCGCACCCGGACATGGCAATGGAGTTCCTCGCCCAGGCTCTTTAACCAGATGGAGCGTTCGCCGGGGGCCAACACATGATAGGGCGGGATTTTGTCGAAATCAACGGCCGTTTGCTCCAATACCGACTCAAAGCTCAGGCAATCTGCGTAACTTTCACGAAATGTTTCCGGCATCCGTCGTTGCATCGAATAGAGGACGAGCCGGTCTAGTTGGGCGGTAATTGTATTCAATAACATGGGTTTACTGCTGAAATGGTATATTGGTTTATTCGTATATTAGTGTATTGGTATATTAGGCCAATGGACTACTAGCCAATATACCAATATACGAATACACCAATACACCAATACACCTCTATGAATCGTTGTCATTCTCCTCGATGTCATCATCGGGGACTAATTGTATTCTAGCAACAACTGGCAAGCTGTCAGGTACGGTGGGGTAAATCAGGCCAACATCGCTTTCAGCAAGCCAGCCCGTACCTTCGCCGGTGCTGATCCAGTACCAATTGTAATCGGCCGTGCGGCCGATCACCGGCACGATTACCCCATTTTCTGCCGTAGCGATGATTTGCGCTCGCCAGCTGGGCCGGTCATAGACGGCCACGTTGCGACCCGTGACGACTAACTGTGCATCCTCCGCCGGTTGTCCGATGAGCGCCAGGATCATACCACTCCAGGGAGGGCTGGAAAGGGCTGGGTTGAGTGCTTGCAACGTTTCGACGTTCGTTTGTAAGGTGTTTGCCAGTTCTTGCAACGTTGCTTGCGGCCGCACGCTGAGAATAAAGTCTGCGCCGCCATCGGTAGCGGTTGGCGGCCGTGTGACGGGAATCGCGCCATTTTCACCTTCAGGTCCCTGGATGTCTGGCGGGATGCCTGTACTGATCTCCGCTGTAGGTGGGCTTTGTGAGCTGGAGATGGGGATAAAGAAAGAGACCACCAGGATAATCAGGGCAACGGCCGCCAGGGCCAGCAGCAGTAACCAGACAAGTGGATTGGATAACCAACCAGGTTGGGAGCGAGGAGCAGGCGGCGCGGCCAACGATTCCTTTGACGTGGACTGCGTTCCGGAGGGTGGTAAGGGGACGGAAGGCAAAGCGGCCGCGCCATCCACTTCCCCACCGGCAAAAGGGGTTAGCTGGGTCGCCGGATACTCGCCCGTTTGTTCATAAACGAACGCACCCCAATAGCGAAGGATCGCCCGCAGATGCTCGCGCTGTTCCACACCGGCAACTTCTCGCCCGGCCGCACGACTGTCGGCGAGCAGGGATTCCACCTCGGCCAGCTTGATATCTCGCGGGTCTTTCGCCACTTGCGCTTGTAATGCCAGATGTTGACTGACCAATCGCTCAAATTCGTTCACATCATTTCCATTTAAGAAACCGGGTTTCTAGGTTATTAGCCAACTTATCAGCCCACTAAGCCCACGAGCGGTATACGGCCGGGCGCGGGATGCGGGCGATTGACGTCGCCACATCACGCAGCGCTTTGTCGGCCAGATAAAGCTGTTGGTCAATCAGGTCGCCCAGGGTCGAAATGTTTTCCAGCAAGACGTTGATGTTGTCTTCAAACAGTGCCTTATCTATCTTATCCGCTTCTTGCTTGACCTCGATATACCACACAGGGCCAATCTTGTCGCCATCGTAGGGATCGCCAATGGCGACGATACCCTCTGCCAGGTCTTCCAACCGGCGTAAAATTCGTTTGGACGGCCGCCACTCCACCTCAATCTGGTATAGTAGCCGTTCTCGCTCTTGCGTAGGTAGATCGCGGCCGCTAAAGGCATAAATGTAGCCCCGCGCCGGCGCAAAGGAGTTTTGCAGGTCTTGCATCAGGCTGTGGACTTCCTTCCACTCTTCTAATTGCGCGTGTAAAACCTCGAACTCATTCAGATAGGCTTCCACCTGGTGGGTCAGTTCGACAAACGATTCACGCACTGGCGCATTCGCCTCCGTCATAATCTCCGATTGCAATTCCAGGACACGCTGTGGCGAATAGGTGGTGTCCAGGAACGGCCGCACCTTACGCACGGCCGCCGCTAACTCTGGCAACTGCGCCCGCCGGTCAAAGTAACTGATCAGCTCACGGGCCTTACCGGACTTCCCTGCGGCCGGTAAGCTATCATAATCTACGCTTAACTCAAACGCTAATGTTTTTAGTTCCTCTTCATTGAAGCCCCGTGTCAGGAGCAACAATAAGTCAGAGGCAGTCAACACACCATTATCACTCAAGATCAGCAACTCCCCAGGTGGCTATTGTTGCAACGGAACAAAGGTCGGTACGGCCGTGATGTCAGTTGTTTCCGGCACATTCGTTTGGGCGGCAGGCAACCAACCGCGCACGCCATTGCTCAGTTCCACCGAATACCAGCTATTGTCCGGGGTGCGGCGTACAAACAAGACAGTGGAGCCGGTTGGAACTTCACTAACGGCGGCATACTGTTCACCCGGCCCAATGTGAATGGGAACGGCGCTTTGCCCTTCGGGTGCGGTGATGATCAAGATCGGGCCTGTGGGCAAAGCCGGGGTTGCCGTCACGGTGATGGTTTCGGAGATGGTGGTCGTCGGGGCGGGGTAAGCGCTCGCTGCCGTTCCGACGCTGCCAGGATCAATCGGCAGCGTTCCCTCAATCACTTCCGCCCCATCAGGCACGCCATCACTGTCGCTATCAACGGCCGCCGGATTCGTCCCGTGAATCAAAATTTCTTCGCCATCCCCCAGCCCATCCCCATCCGTATCGGGGTTGTTGGGGTCTGTGCCTAACAACGCTTCCTGTTCGTCGGTCAGCCCGTCCTGATCGCTGTCACCGGCCAAAGCGGAAAGCCCCATTGTGGGCACAGTGGGTTGGGCGGACTGTACGGGGTCTGTAGATAGTGGCAACGAGGCAGCGGCCGTCGGGGTTGGTTCGGCCGCGTTGCCGTTGGTGAGCGTGTTCCAGGCCAGTGAAGCCAACAGGGCGAGGACAATGGCGGCCACAATGACCACAGCCAATACCGGCCAAAACCAGGGTGGACGCTTGTCGGCCGTTGTCTCCGTCCTCTCGCCGGAGACAAGCACAATCGCAGCGGAATCTGTTTCCGGTGTGGTTTGGCTGGTTTGGGCGGTGGGGGTGGTGGAGGTGGAAGCGTGTTCTGCCCCGTTTTCGGCCGTCGCTTCCGAATCGTAGAGGGGTAAGTGGGTGTTGGGGTACTCTCCGGTGCGTTCGTTGATAAAAGTGCCCCAGTGTCGCAGGATAGAACGCAACTGCTGCCGCTGGGAAGGTTCGGCCACTTGCCGACCGGCCACTCGCACCTCGTCAACCATCTGCTGGGCATGAGCAAGCTCAACCGATTCCGGCTTATCGGTCAGTTGCTTACAAAGACGCTCATGTTGGGCGACGAGGCTTTCATACGTTGTCATCAAGCCACCATATTCACTGAATTTGCGGACAGTTACCCAATGGCCCACTCCGAAGAAGCGATAGGCAACTATCCATCTATTGTGTTATTTGGGCAGGAAATGCTATGTTATAAACATAATGTAGGTGGATGATAACATTGAATGGGTGGCGATTCAAGCGATTCTGTCATGGGCTTGCTTAGGCGTCCAGGCAGGCGGCTAGAACAGTGACCGCCGCATCAATTTGCGGCCGTTCAATCACCAATGGGGGAGCGAGGCGCAATATACGCTCGCCAGCATTGATGATCAACAAGCCCTGGTCGCGGGCGGCGGCGATCACCGGCGCGACGGCCGTCTTTAGCTCCACACCACACAGCAGACCAGCATGGCGAACGGCCGCCACCTGCTCGCTTTCGATGGCCTGCAATCGTGCCTGCAAATAATCACCCATTTCCCGCACATGGGCCAGACATTCCGGCCGGTTGATGCGGTCGAAGACCACTTGTGCGGCGCGGCAGACCAGCGGCCCACCGGCAAAGGTGCTGCCATGATCGCCAGGTTTGAGCACATCGGCCACCGCTTGCGTCACCAGGGTCGCGCCAATGGGCAAGCCCCCGGCCAATGGTTTGGCGAGCGTCATCATGTCCGGGGTTACGTCATAGGCTTGATGCGCCCAGAGGTGGCCGGTGCGGCCGAGGCCGCATTGAATTTCATCGAAGATCAACAAGGCCCCATGCTCATCGCACAGCGCACGCAAACCGGCCAGAAACTCGGTCGTTGCCGGATGGACGCCCCCTTCTCCCTGTACCGGCTCGACGATGACGGCGCAGGTGTTAGCCGAGATAGCTTCGGCGGCCGAATCGAGATCATTAAAGCGGGCAAAGCGAATGCCGGGGATCAGCGGTTCAAAGGGGCGGCGATATGGCTCTTTGTAGGTCACGGAGAGGGAACCCATCGAACGGCCGTGGAAGCTGCCGGTGAAGGCGACGATCTCCGTTTTGTGGGGATTGCCGCTGGTCGTTGTCGCCCATTTGCGGGCAAACTTCAGCGCCGCTTCGTTGGCTTCGGTGCCGGTGTTGGCGAAGAAAACGCGATTGGCGAAGGAGTTTTCCACCAGCCGCCGCGCCAGTTCCACTTGCGGAGCGGTATGGAAGAGATTGCTGACATGGGTCAACGTGTGTGCCTGGTCGCTGACGGCCGCCACCCACTCCGGATCGCTGTGGCCGAGGGCGACGACGGCAATGCCCGACATAAAATCGAGGTAACGACGGCCGTTGGTATCGAATAAATAAGCCCCTTCGCCCCGTTCGAGGACGATGTTCGGCCGTACATAGGTCTGTAAGATGTATTCCGATTCCGCCTCAATAATGGCATCTCGGTCTAGCACAATGTCCATTACAAGTTCTCCTAAAATGGTTACGCAGATTACGCGGATAGGCATTCTTCGAATGCGCGCAGATTGCGCGGATTTTTAATATGATGATCCTGTTGACTGCTTACCGTCAACTGACAACTGCCTACTGCTCACTGCCTACTTGGATTTGACTGATAAAAACGTGTCCCTCCATCCCGCTCCAGTCCGTCTAAGTTGATAATCCGCGTTTGGGCGACGCCTTGCTCGACGGCCGCCAACGCCATCCGTACTTTGGGGATCATCCCGCCGTTAATCACGCCGGTGGCGATCAGCTCGTTGGTTTCCGTGCCGGTCAATGTGGGAATGAGTTCCCCATCTTGCAGCACGCCGGGGACGTTGGAGACGAAATCGAGGGACTCGGCCGCCAACGCCAGCGCAATCGCCCCCGCTGCTTCATCGGCGTTGACATTGTAGGTGAGATGGTCCAATCCGAGCGAAATGGGGGAAACAACGACGGTAAGCCCCTGCTCCGCCAATTGGCGCAATAAATCGCCGCGCACCTGGACAATTTCACCAACCAGCCCCAGGTCGGCCGTTGGATGTTGCTTGCGGCGGCAGCGCAATAAGCCACCATCCACCCCACTGAGGCCGATGGCGTCTACCCCGGCGGCCAGCAGTGCGCGGACGATCTGCTTATTGGTCGTCCCCGACAGCACCATCTGCGCCACCGCGAGCGAAGCGGCATCGGTGACGCGCAGCCCATCCACCTTTCGCGGCTCAATACCCAGTTGTGATTGCATCTCGGCAATCGCCCGGCCGCCACCATGGACAAGGACAACGGCCGTATGTCGTTCCTTCACCCACTCCGCAACGACGGCCGCCAGCCGTTCCACAAAGCCCGGCTCATCCAACTCATTGCCACCAATCTTCACGACACGCATAATTCTACCCACCCGTAGCGACAATCCTCTCGTAGCGACAATCCCCCTGTAGCGACAATCCTCCGGATTGTCGTATAACTCGGACAATCCGGAGGATTGTCGCTACAGGAGTCCGGCCGTTTCCTCCAGGCCGAGCAAGACATTCATGTTCTGCACCGCCTGTCCTGCCGCACCTTTGACCAGGTTATCAATTGCTGAGGTCAAGATTAATGTATTACCCACCAACGTCAGCCCGATCACACAACGGTTGGTGTGGTTGACGTGTGCCAATGAAGGAAGTGTACCGGACGGCAAGAGCTGGATGAATGGTTCATCTTGATAGGTCTGCTCGTAGAGATCGCGCAGGGTGGCCTCGGCCGTCTCTTCCGCCAGCGAGACATAGATGGTCGAAAGAATCCCGCGTGGCACAGGCAGCAAATGGGGAGAGAAGAGCAGCGTTGGCGGCGCGGGATGCCAATCAGCGAGGCCTTGCTCAATTTCCGGCAGGTGGCGGTGGGCGCGGCCGATCTTATAGGGTGAAAAATTGTTTGCCACCTCCACAAAGTGTAAGTCCTGGCGTGGGTTGCGTCCCGCCCCCGATACCCCCGACTTGGAATCCGCGATAATCGGCCCGGTGATGGCGATGCCGGAAGCCAGCAACGGTTGAAGGGGGAGCAAGATGCTCGTCGGGTAACAACCAGGGTTGGCAACGAGGCGCGAACCGGGTAAGGCAGCACGGGCAAACTCGGTCAGACCATAGACCGCCTCATTGAGCAAGTGCGGCGCGGGATGGGCGCGGCCGTACCATTGAGCATAGGTCTGTGGATCCCGCAAACGAAAGTCGGCGCTGAGATCGATCACACAGTTGCCAGCTTCGAGGGCGACCACGGCCGCTTCGGCCGCGGCGGCATGGGGCAGGCATAGAAAAACTACCTCTGTCTGGTCGAGCGGGGCGTCCGCCGGAGCGACCAGAGTCACATCAGGGCCAGCGGGAAAGACCTCGCGCAGCGAACGGCCTGCCTGGGACTGCGAAGTGGCAAAGGATAGCTCGACCTGGGGATGGCGGCCGAGAAGCTGCATCAACTCCTGGCCGGTATAACCCGTTGCACCAAAAACACCTACTTTGATCATCTTACTCCTCAGAGAAAAGCTCACGCAAAGGCGCAAAGAACGCCAACTTTTTCTCCACAAGCCTTTGCATCAGATTTTTATTTATGGTCGTGTGCCAGCACCCAAGTAGGCTCTCTATCATTGGCACAAAAAAACCGCCAGGCTCGGTTGTGGCCTGGCGGTTGATGTGCTGTTCTAAGCTATTGGATGCAAACAACCTCAAATTCCAGGCCATTTTGCCTGGCGACGGCGGCTGCGAGGTAAATTATGAAGGCGAATCGCAAGCATTATGTGCGAATAGTATCAAAAGGAAGTCGGTTGTCAATAATAAAAAAAGGGCAACCTTTGTACGGGTTGCCCTTTTCTATATGTGCCATTCAACTACCGGATAGCCATGGCTAAACCATCCGCAGTTAAATAGCCCTAGGAGGAAGACCAGGACTCGGTTGTGGTGGTGGTAGTCGTCGAGTCCCCGTCAGCAGACTGCCACTCTTTTTCCGCCGTGCGCTTGGCTGTATCAACGGCCGCGTGCTGTGCTTCCTGAGCGACATGCTTCACCCGCTCAGTCGCATCTTGGGCCACACTCCGCGCCTCATCCATCATCCGGTCGCGCGTCTCGCCCAATAGTTGATTCTCAATGGGCGTGCTGGGCAATACCATACCGACCAACGCGCCAGCGGCCAGGGCAGCTACGGCCACAGCCATTGGATTCTCCTCTAAGGTGTCAGAGAAGGTACGCTTGGCACGGTACACGCCCATCCGCGTTTGGAAGCGCATCTCTTCGGCGCGAGCGCGGGCTTCTTGGGTCAGATGATCAGCGCGGTTGCCAAGATGATCGGCCGTTCCGCGCACTTGTTCGCGGGCGTCGTGGGCCAGCGAGCTAACTCGCTGGCGAGCCTGGTCGGTCATTTCACCGACGCGCTCTTGCACATCCTCGACCGCTTCGCCAACCCGCGCTTGCATCGTCTCATCCTCGCCGTACTGGCCGTATTGCTCCGCTTCACGCGGATAGTGGGCATAGTAGGGGCGATAATCGCTGCCACCGTTAAAGTGGCGGCCGTTTCGCTCCTGATAGTAGGCGGGATAGTTGTCGTCCTCTTTATTGGACATCATCAGCCAGCCCAGGCCAATTCCCACCAACGCGGCCGGTACCGGGTTTTCACGAATCGTATGTACCAGACCAGAACGCCAGTTTCTTGCTTTTTGTTCAACACTCATTTTCATTTCCTCTACTTTTTCCAGAGTGGCCTCTCGAATGGCCTCTTGGGCCTGATGCTTCAGTTGTTCGGGGGCCAACCTCGCTTGTATTTGATCAATGGTCTCGCCCATTTGCGCCCGTGTGCGGGCAATTTGAGAGCGGATCACATCTGGGTCGTTTGCATCCTCTTCATAAAGGGGATAGGGGCTTACTGCATTTGACGTGTTAGCCATTCTTTATCCTCCTTCAGGCTGGCGACGGTGCGGCGTGGCGTCGGATCAATCGCTTGCAGCCCATTCAGACCGCTGATGATCAGAGCAGCCGCAATAGCAACCAAAACAGCGCCAACCAGGAAAGCAGCCAACCAGGGAGCCATCCAGGTAGACAGCCCCATAATCAGGGCGGCCACAAGTGCCATTGCCCCGATATAGCCAATCAGACCACCGCCAGTAATAAACGCCAGGTTTCGACTGGCTTTGCTGATCTTCTGGGTAACTTCCGCCTTGGCGAGTTCCACTTCTTGCCGGACGAGCGTGCTTGTCCCTTGTGAAAGTTCGCTGAAAAGATCGCCAAGCGAAGGCTCAGCCTGGAAGCGGCCGTTGCGGCTACCCATTGAATCGGCCCTCGTCGCGTTAGCTCTCGCTGTATCCGGTATCATAGTTACTCCTTATGCTCCCCGTTGTGGTCGTCGTAGACGAAGTCCTCGTGGGCGAGGCCGTTGTAGACGGGGTGGTCGAATAACGGGTAGACGAGGCATAGGGGGTGGATACCTCGTAGTCGTCATAGCGGCCGTATTGATCGTAATTCGATATTGGATAACGGGAGCCGTTTTGTTGCCGTGAACTCTTCAAGAAACGGGCTGCCAGGAGGCCCAAGGTGAACGCGCCACCCAAGAACAGCTCCGGCTGACGACGGGCAAACGCTTCCGCTTCGTGTACGATGTCCTCGATGTTATGGGTCTCAAGATAGTCGGCGAAGTTTTCCACCTGGGCGGCCGCCTGATCGCTATAGCGAGCTATCCAGTCCGCATCATTATCTTGCAACTGTGTTCCTGTTTGGCGTAGCGCCTCGGCCACCGTGCCCAGACGAGAGGCGGCCATATCTTTACGCTCGGCGATAGCCGTTTTGGCCTGCTCTTGGGCCTGGTGGGCGACACTTCTTGCTTGATCCTGCACCTGTCCTACCACTTCCTTCGCTTCCTCTTGTGCCTTTTGGGTGACAGGTTTGTCCTGTCCTGTACGAGAGGATTGATTGTTCCATTCGCTTGTCATAGGGATACTCCTTTTTCTTAGATACTCTACTTAGACTAATAAAAATATGGATAATACGGTTGCTTCGTTGGTTAAGGGTCAAAATTGCATGGCTGGTAGAAAGGGTAAACAGTATGCAATTCTCGACTCTACGTGTGAATGATAGAGTAAGCATACGCTTTCCCGGTGGCCGACGGTATATATCAGGCTATAGAGAACAGTTATAGAAAAAGATATAACGGGGAAGGGAGGGATAAACCAGAGGAGCGTAGTTACTGGTACTTACCTGAATCATATTTAACGTAGAGGCGCAGAGGGGCAGAGCCGCAGAGATAGTTAGCTCGGCAAGCCTCTGCGTCTCCGTTTCTCTGCGCCTCTGCGTTAGAAGAAATGGGCTGATCGAATTCTCGAACAGATTTTACAGCTTGCTGATCTCTTCCTTGTCGCGGCCACGGAAGATCAGGCGGATCGGCGTGCCATCGAAGGGGAACTGTTCGCGCAGGCGGTTTTCCAAATAGCGTTGGTAGCCGAAGTGAATCCACTCCGGGCGGTTGACGAAAAAGACGATGGTTGGCGGGGCGACGGCCACCTGGGAGGCGTAGTAGAATTTGAGCCGCACACCAGCTTGTGAGGGTGGCGGATGGGCGATCACCGCGTCGCGGGTGAAGTTGTTCAATGCGCCGGTCGTCACGCGATGGTAACGCGCTTCATTGACCTCAACAATGGTGGGGAGGATTTTGCTGACGCGCTGGCCGCTCTCGGCCGAAATGAAAATGATCGGCGCGTAGGGCAAAAAGTTGAGCGCCTCGCGCACTTCCGCTTCGTAAGCGGGCATGGTGTAAGCATCTTTGTCAACCAGGTCCCACTTGTTGATCAGGACAATGGCGGCGGCCGATGATTCGGCCACCATCCCCGCCACATGAGTATCCTGGGCGGTCACCCCTTCGCTGGCGTCCACCATCACCAGGGCGACATCGGCGCGTTTGAGCGCTTTGATCGCCCGCAGGACGCTAAACTTCTCCACGCCGGGATCGATCTTCCCCCGGCGGCGAATACCGGCGGTGTCAATGAGCGTAAACTCCTGGCCGTACCAGCGCAGGCGGGTGTCGGTGGCGTCGCGGGTGGTCCCGGCAATGGGGCTGACGATGGCCCGCTCTTCGCCGACCAGCTTGTTGAGCAAGGTGGACTTGCCGACGTTGGGACGGCCGAGAATGGCGATTTTGACCGATTCATCCTCTGCTTCCTCCTCCACCTGTTCGCCATATTTGTCCATGATCGCGTCAACAATGGCATCAAGCAGGTCGCCCGTTCCCGCGCCGTGCAAGGCGGAGACGGCGATCACTTCGCCCAGCCCTAGTTCGTAAAACTCATAGGCTGTATCCCATAATTTGGAAGATTCCAGTTTGTTGGCGGCGACGATGACCGGTTTGTTGGTCTGGCGCAGGATGGTGGCGACTTCCTGGTCGGCAGCCGTAATTCCAGCCTGCCCATCCACCACGTGCACAATCACATCGGCGTCGGTAATGGCGATTTGCGCTTGTTGGCGGATCAGCGGCAGGAAGCGTTCTGAATCCTCGGAGAGTGGCGCGGTGTGGCGGCCTTCAGTCACTTCAATGCCACCGGTGTCCACGACGGTGAAGTTCAGGCCACCCCATTCGGCATCGGCATAGAGCCGGTCGCGGGTCGTTCCGGCAACATCGGAGACGACCGCCAGACGACGGCCGACGATGCGATTAAAGAGGGTTGATTTGCCCACGTTCGGACGGCCGACGAGGGCGACAAGGGCTTGGTAGCTCATAATTTGTTAGGAGTGTATTGGTCTATCGGTCTATTGGTTACTGGTATATTGTAATCAACCAGGGGCGTAGAAGCGAATGGCAGATGCTGTAGCGCGATTTTCCTAAATCGCAGTCCTTGGTTGATGCGGATGGTGGGTGGAAGCGTAGGAGCGATTTGGGAAAATCGCTGTACGAGTACGCTATGTGGTCTAGGGTAGAAGACCGAGGAAGCGCAGGATGGCCTGAAAGAAAGTGTCGCCTGCGGGGTTGTCCTGGTTGCTATTAACGGCCGCTGACCCAGTTTGCGGCGTAACGGTAGCGGTAGGCACATCAGAGTTGCCGGGCGTGACCGACACATGCAGCGTAGGGGTTATCCCCGGCGTGTCCGTCACGTTTGGAGTTGGCGGCCCTTCCTCAGTTGGTGATGGTTGTGGGGTCGTCGTTGGTTCTGGCTCATCCGTCGGCGGCACTCTGGTCGGCGGCGGTTCGTCCGGTGGCGGTGGTGGTGGAACCGGCGTGAACGTTTCCGTTGGCGGCGGGAAGGTCGGTGTGGGGGAAGGCGTAAAGGTCGGCGGCCGTGTGTAAGTGGCTGTTGGTGTGGGGGTCACTCTGGCCGTGGCCGTTAAGTCCGGCGTCGGCTCCACCTCAATCGTCACCGCGATGACCAAGGGCTGCACGGAACGTAGCTCAATATCCCGGTCCGGTATCTCCACCTCTGGTTCGACGGAGTAAATGCCGATGTCCAGCCCCGTTAGATCAAGCGTCACCCGCACATCTCGTTCGCGCAACGAATCGAGGACAGGCAGCGGCCCAAACAACACCACTCTCACCTCATCCGGCACCAGGGTGGCTTGCAGCCCGGGTTCCAACCCGATTAGCTCCGGCACGCGATTGAAGGTAGTGGTGGTTAGAATGGGTTCGATTTGGAAGTGCACGGTAACAGAGGCTTGTTCTGGGCTGACCGTGATGCCTGATGGTAGGTTGAGCACGGCCTGTTGCTCGAAGCTTTCAGTCAGGCCGGTGATGTCAATTTCCTCGGTGTTCACGCTGGACAGCAGATTAACCTGCGTCGGCCGCCCCTCCACCAGGACGCTCGGTGGATCGGCCGTGACGCCGAGGAGGCGATACCCTTCGGCCGGTTCCCCGCTCCAAAGAACATTGACCACCTTTTCGCCAAAACCGGCCGACTCTTCAATGGGGATGGTCACTTCCACTGTCTGTGTGCTGAGTAGCAGGCCATTGGTGCTGGCCACCCGTCCTTGCACGTCATAGAAGATCGGCTGTTGGACATCGGTAGTCGTCTCAACCGCGTTGTTCAGGAAGGTTGTCACCAGGGCGAAGTCCAGCGCGTTGACCCGTGTGGCTGGACCGGAGACGGTGATCTCCGGCGGTTCAATCAGGGCTTCCCCTTGGGTGTGGCCGCGTCCCGGCGTTCCGCGGATGTCCAATTCGACGGGGATATTTCGCGTTACCTCTTCCTCCAACAGTACTTCAATTTCGCTGGGAGTAACAAAGGAAATTTCAACGCCCGACTCGCTGGAGGTTACATCTACACGCGCCAGCGTTGCTTCGCCAAAAGGTATCTGGCTGAGATCGACGGTGGCGGTGAAATCGTCGGGGACGAGTTGTTGCAAGAGGGAGTCGGGGCCTTCGATGCGCACTTGCACGGAGTCTGTGGTGTTGCCGCGAATGAGGGTGCTGTTGGTGGGCTGGCCGAGATAGGTGACAGGCACTTGCAGAAAGCGAGTGCGAATTGGGTCCTCGGTTTGGGCGGCGCTGGTCCAGATGATCAGCGCCAGAATCAAAGCCAGCAGGAGCGTGAAGATGTTGGTCAGGAGGGAACGTAAGAGGCTCATTTCCGTTTCCTCCCCCGGCGGCTCTGCGGATTTTGCAGAAACGCGTGTAGGATGGAATCGAGGCGGGTGATGTCCTGGCGGCGGAGAATGCGGCCGTTGTGGGCGATGGACACCTGCCCCGTCTCTTCAGAGACGACCACAGCTACCGCGTCGCTGACCTCACTGATCCCCAACGCTGCCCGGTGGCGCAGCCCCATCTGCCGGTCGGAGAGACTGCTGGTGGACAGCGGCAACACACAGGCGGCCGCTACCAGCTTGCCCTCCCGAACAACCACCGCCCCATCGTGGAGTTCGGTGTTTTTATTAAAAATGGTCAGCAATAACTCCGGCGTGGGAATGGCATTGAGCAAAATGCCCGTATCAATATACTCTTGCAAGCCGGTGTCTTGCTCAAAGACGACCAACGCCCCATGCCGGCGTTGGGAGAGGCGCAGCGCGGCATCTTTCAGGGCCATGACGGCCGGATTGATCTCGTCGCGCTGGAAAAAGCGCAGATAGCGACTGACCAGCCCCAATTGCTCCAACGCGCGGCGCAGTTCGGGTTGGAAGATCACCGGCACGGCGACCAGCAGCGCGGGCAGGCTGTTATCAACGAGCCAGGAGAAAGCACGAAGCTCAAAGATGCGGGCCAACAGGAACATGATGGTGGCGATGACGATTAGACCGCGCAGCACCTGGACAGCGCGTGTCCCGCGAATCAGCAGCAACGCGCCATAGATCACGGCCGTTACCAGGAAAATATCCAGAAAATCAACAGCGCGTATCTGGCTTAGTCGTTGTGGTAGCTGGGTCAGGATGTCCACGGTGGGTTTTGGGTCTTCAATTTCCAATCTCTAATCTCTAATCTCCAATCTCAGGAATTAGAGATTGGAGATTAGAGACTGGAGACTCGCTCACTTTACATTCCGTTCGCGTGGGAGTATAGCATAGGCAAAGGAGGGGGAAAAGCGCAGGGCAGAGGGTGTTTATCATGATGTTAGGACAAAGCGGAACATCAGCCGGCCGAACTGCACCACATCCCCATGTTCCAGACGGCGCGGGGCGAGGCCGAGGCGTTCAAAGTTCAGATAGGTCCCCCCCGCACTTCCTTCGTCGTGGAGCCAGTACCCTTCGGCCGCATTGCCGTGAATCCGCGCATGGAGACGGGAGATACCGGCGTCGTCCAGCACAAAATCAACCGCTGCCGGGTCGCGGCCGATGGTCACGTTGTAAAAGGTAGTCAGGCCAGGGAGGGAAGATTGGGTGATCATAAACTGTTCACCGGTTGGCACGCCGCCAGCATCAAGGCGCTCGATATAGGCGACCTGAGCATGGCCGGAAGGGCGAGCGGCTGGCGGGGGGAAGGCGACCGCTTCTTCCGCCCCTTCACCCACTTCAGCGGGCGCGGCCGTCCGGCGGCGCGAGCGAATGATGAAGAAGAGCAGCAGACCGAGCAGGGCGATTCCGACAACGGGCAATAGCCAAATCCAGGGGGTGGCGGCCATACCAGCGGTGGTCAGGCCACCGATGCCCGGTAGCAGCGGGACGCTGGTGGGCGCGGCCGTTGGCGTGGGCGGCTCCGGACGCGAAACGAGGATTTCCACTTCGACAACCGGGCTGGTGGCCTGGTAGCCCAACTCATCCTCAATGAACAGTTGCAGCCGGTAAGTCCCGGTGTCCAGTTCGCTGATGTCCCAGACCAGGGGATAGCGGCTGACCATATCCACCGCGCCGCCGCTTGCTTCCAGATTGACCGGCTGTGACAGATTATTAACGCGAAAGTCGAGCCGGGCCAGTTGGCGAGGGCGGCCGTCGGGCCAATTGACGGCCGCGGTGAAGGGTTGTGCAGCCGGTTGCAGCAGTGGCAGCAGCGTGTCGGGGCTGGTCCCCACGCGGCGAATGCGTTCGCTGAGACCCTCGAAGGTGACATCCGGCGCAGCCAGGGTGACATCGAAAGTAAGCGCGTCACGGATATTGCCCAATTGTACTGATAATTCGACCGCGCCACTTTGTCGTTGCAGAGAGGTGTATTCGATTTGCGTTTGTCGCCCTTGCTGTTGCCAAAGCTGGTAGAAGGGATCGGCCGCGTCTGCCTGGGGCATGTGGAGATAGCGGCCGCGTGTTGGCTCGATCAGACGATTTACATTAGCGATTTCATTCTCGTCTGCTCGCGCTCCCAGGATGGCGACGAAGAAAGGGAGTTGTGCCGCTAGCCCTTCCGTTGTCAGCGTAGGATAATCGAGTTGCTGGTCAAGTCGCGCCCCGTCGGTCAGCAGCCAGATGGCGCGGAAGCGTCCCGCTTCATTTTCGCCCAGATGGTCGAGCGCCACTAACAACATCTCATTGACCGGCGTGTTGGAGCGCAACACCTGTCCGGCGATGGTTGTGGCGTAGTTGTCGGCCGCTGCTGCCAGGGCGGCCGGTTGTGCCGCATCACGCACAATCCATTCCGTCCCCTGGTTTTCGGGGCCAGGCACGAGGAGCGAAACACGGTCCAGCCCCGTTGGGTCCATATAGTTGTTGGCGAAGCGGCCGATGCTCTCCCGTACCTTTTCCAGGCGCGTCAGACCGCCATTGTCGTCCACCTGTTGCAACATGTCGTTGGCATCAATGACAAAGACCAGATCAACCCCTACCCGCACGTCATTCGTCGTATACTCCGTGACGGGGACGCCGTTTTCGCGCACGACGAGGGAGGAGAGATCGCTGATGGGTGCGCTTTGCGTGTCGGCCGTCCACAGGCGCGAACGAACCAGGGGAAAGTCGGAGGTATCCAGCCCGGCCAGCGCGATCCAGGGTTCATCCCGGCGTTGCGGTTGCGGGGTTTCCTGTGCCTCCGGCAGGCGGCCGTATAGAGTTGGGGGCGCAGACAAGACCACCAAAACGACAAAGGCACAAAGGCCAAATGCTAAGTTCGCTACGACCCTTTGTATTCGACGGAAGTTAGCCGGACGCTGGTATGATGATTTCATACTTTATGTTTACGATCCTACTCCTGTCTGCTATTATACAGTGAAGCGGGTGGAAGGATGAAGGATGTAGATAGAGGATGTAGATAGAGATAGAAAACAGTTAGGCAGCACTCATCTTTTATCTACCTTGACGAATGGGGATGCTTTATGAAAGCAAGGAGATTCATGGCTCGGCAGCACAACTCTTTCTGCGGATTGGTGGCGGTAATTATCGGTATGTTGGTCGTTGCGCTTGGGAGGCCTTTCATCATCCATGCCCAAGAAACGGGGGCAATCGGCCGCCTGTTCATCACCGACACCGACACCAACGGCTATCCGACGGTCGGCTTGCGCGTCTATGGCTATGATGGTCAGGGCAATCCCATTGACTTTTCCACAAACCCGGTCAATGTCCTCCACAATAATATGCCGGTGACGGCGTCGGCTGCCGGGACGGAAGAAATTGGCACGCTGGCCGTATTTTTAGTTGATGTTCCGGCCGGAATTGCCGGGCAGATTCCGGCGATCCAGGACGCGATCATCCAATATGCCGCCCCTGGTGGAATGCAGGAGCAGACTGATTACGTGGCGATCTATCAGATCGGAACCAGCGGCCCCCAGCAGTTGTTGGAGCCGACCCCGTTCTATAATGCCGTTCGCAACCAGTTTGTCACGCCGTTGGCAGCCGAAACAGGAGCGACCGCGCTTTATGACAGCACAGCCGCCCTACTCGAGCAAATCCCCGGCATCAAACCAAAACCGGAGATGGCCGCGTTCATCGTCTTGATCAGCGACGGAACGGATGCGGTCAGCAGCGAATTTGAAGCCGGAGATGTTCCCACCCGCGCGGCCGAGGCCGGTATCCCCATTTTCACCATCGCCATAACGAACCCAAATTTGTCGGCCGGTAGCCAGGAGCTAGGCCATAACTATCTGCGCGACCTGGCCACAGGGTCACGCGGACTGGCGGTTGATTTAGGAGATGCGGCCGGGTTGAGTAGCGTTTGGAGTCGCATTGGCAGCTTTCGCAACCAGGCACGCCTCACCTATGTTGCCCCGGAGACGGCCGGAGGGACATTCCCCGTCCAGGTAAGCCTGGCCGACAACGCGGACGTAAGCGCGGTGACGGAGATCACGGTGGAGGCAACACGGCCGAACGCTGTCTTGAACATCCCCGAAGAAAGCCGCAGCCTGACCATCCCCGTTGCCAACGAGCCGGTGACGTTGCAATTGTCGGCCGCCGTCTCCTGGCTGGACGGGGTGGAACGAGCGATTACGGCCGCTGGTCTGCGGGTCAATGGGGTGGATGTGGCCGACATTTCGGCCGAAACGCTGGACAATTTCACCGTGGAGGTCAACAATCTGACCTTTGGCGAGAACCGCCTGGAATTGGTGGTGGTTGATGAGCAAGGGCAGCAAGGGGTTAGCCCGCCGGTGGCCTTACAGGTCAGCGAAGGCGCGTTGCAAGTGCCAGAAGGGTTGCGGCCGAGTGGTGGCCTGGGCCGTATCTGGCTATGGATTATCCTCGCTTTGCTGGTCGCCGGGCTGGCGGTTGGCGCGTTTATGCTCATGCAACGCAGTCGCGGTGGCAGACGAGGCGCGGCTGCGGCGCAGGGCAATAAACCGGCGCTTGTCCCGCGCGGCCGTTCGGAGCGTTCGCGGCGGCGGCGCGACCCGGCACGCACCTATGAAGCGGTTGAATCGGCCGAGCCGCCCAGTGGTTACTATGGCGCGGTGGATGATGGAGATACGATGCAGGGTAAGCGGCCGATCCTGATGGCTCATCTGGATGTCGTCGCCGCACAGAGCATGATGCCGGCGGAGATCACGTTGGGGGAGACGGTGGTGCGGCTCGGCCGTTCGCCGGTGCAAAGTGATGTGGCTTTCCGCGAAGACCTGACCGTTTCACGGCTACATGCCACACTGCGCCTGGAAGGCAACCACTACCGCATTTACGACGAAAACAGCAGCAGCGGCACCTTTGTCAACGGCCAAGAGGTGCCGGAATATGGCCTGCAACTGGCCGACGGTGACGAGATTTATTTGGGGGCGGTGCAGTTACGTTACCGGCAGCTTTAGAAGGATGAGGGCTGAAGGCTGAGGGCTGAAGGATGAGGGCTGAAGGATGAAGGATGAAAAATTGCTCTTATCAGCCTTCATCCCTCATCCCTCATCCCTTTCTTTGGAGATTTAGTGGCACTATTAACCCCCTTACAACAAGAGGTGGTGGACGCTGGACGGCATAGCTTTTTGCTGGGAGCGGCGGGAACGGGAAAAACAACCGCGCTCCAGCAACGGCTTGTGCGCTTGTTGCGTGGCGGTGAACCGGCCTATACGCTACTTGTCCTGGTTGCCGAACCGGAGCATCGCCAGGCGTTCTATGACGCGGTGCATGGCTCTGGCTTGGGGCCATATGCCGATCTGGAAGCGACGACGTATACATCCATGGCACAGGAGATGGTCTCCCTGTTTTGGCCGTTGGTGGCGCGAGAGGCGGGTTTTGCGCGGCCGTACCAACCCCCAACCTTCCTCAGCTATGACATGGGGCAGTTGCTGATGTGGCATGTGGTGACGCCGATGCTAGAGCAGGGGGCGTTTGCTAATTTGCGGCTGCGGCCGCAGCAGATCGTCAGCCAACTGTTGGACACGCTCAACCGCGCCGCGCTCAACGCCCTGACGCTGGACGAAGCCATTGAGCGGCAGCTCAAGACCTGGGCCGGGGAAGCGGAACGGCAACGGCAATTGGAAGATGCCGCACAATCCGTCCGCGCCTTTCGTCAATCCTGCCTCGACAACAGCTTGCTCGATTTGTCGTTGGTCGTCGAGGTCTTTGACCGGCAGCTAGTACAGCATCCCGAATTTCATCGTTACTTCCGCGAACGGTATCGCCATCTGCTGGTGGATAATGTGGAGGAACAGACCCCGGCCGGGCAAAACTTCGTCGCCAGCCTGATGGGCGAGACGCAAACGACGGCGATTGCCTATGATGCTGGAGGGGGCTATAAGCGGTTTCTAGCGGCCGACCCGCATGGCGCGGAAGCGTTCTACCATCGCTGCGAACTGCAATTCCGCTTCGAGGAGAGCTTTGTCGCCCCACCGGAGATGAACCGCCTGGCGAATCTGGTTGAGAACTATCTGCTGCACACGACACGGCCGACGGCCGATGCCGGAGCCATGATCCAACAGGTAATCGGCGGCCGTTATCGGCGGGAGATGGTGGTAGAGTTGGCGGCCGTCTTGGGGCAGATGGTGCATCAGGATGGGATGATGCCGGGGAGTATCGCCATCGTCGTCCCCTACCTGGATGAGTCGCTACGCTATATGCTGACCAAAGCGCTGACCAACGAAGGCTTGCCCTATCGCCTGCTGCGGCGCCGTTCCAGCCCACGTGAGGAGCCGCGCGTCCGGGCCTGGCTAACCTGGCTGGCGCTGGCGCATCCCGATTGGAATATCCACCCCACCGCCTACGATGTGGCCGAAGCGTTGACCTTGAGCATCCAGGGCTTAGACCCCGCCCGCGCCCAACTGCTGGCGACCCATCTCTACCGGCCGGAGGGGCCATCGTTGCTGCCCGTTGAGGATTTACCGGCGGCCGTTGCCAGCCGCATTGGCACAGGACAGGCAGGCGAAGCGATCATCCCCCTGGTCGAGGAGTTGCGCCAATGGTTGGAACTGCGTGGCGGCTCCTTGCCGATTGACGCCTTTCTCCATACGCTGTTTAGCGAGTTGTTATCGCAGCAGCGTTTCCAGCCGGAGCCGGACTTGGCGGGGGCGGCCGTTTGTGATTGGTTGGTGCGCTCGGCAACGCGCCTGCGCCAATCGGCCGGGGCGATGGGCTTTAAGCGGCCGTCGGAGACGGGGGCGGCCTTCATTGATGCGGTCTATCAGGGGTTGGTGACGGCCAACCCGCCCGATCTCGGCGAGCCGCCCGATCCGGATGGCGTGATCATCGCCACGATTTACGGCTACTTGCTTGGCGGGCCGCCGGTGGATGTGCAGGTGTGGTTGGAAACGGCGGCAACGGGCTGGTGGGACATCCCCCGCCAGCCATTGAGCAACGCCTTTGTGCTGGCGCAGAGCCGCGCGGCCGATTTGATCTGGACGGCCGAGGAGGAGTTTGGCGTGCGCAACGAGCTGCTCAGCCGTATTGTGCGTGGTCTGGTCTACCGGTGTCGCCAGGGCGTGATCCTCGCCAGCAGCGACCTCGACCGGCGCGGCGTGCGCCAGGATGGGCCGCTGTGGCGAGCATTGGGACCGGCTGTAAGGGAAGTGGGCAGTAGGCAGGTGGCAGTGGACGGTAATCGGTAATCCGTAATCGGATTGGTGGTTTCACAAAGCGTGAAGCCGTTCGCGGACCCAGCCGCGAATTAGGTCAATGTAGGAGGTTCCTAAAGACCTTGCTACTCGTTTGGCGGCTTCAACTTCTTCGAGCCGCAAGCTAATCGGAATCGTTACTTCTACGGCACGCTGAAAGACAGGCTCGGTCACTTCTTCTAGTTCATCCTCAAAGTCAGTCAGGTCGTGGGTATCCCAGAATTGTGCCAATTCGGTAATTGAATCTGTTTCCGGTATTTTCTTTTGGTTCATTTTTGTTTCCATCGCTCAAAGCGTCTTCTTTCGGTTTGCGTCATCGGTCGGGCTGTTACTGGATAGCCTCGCCCATCTGGAAATTGGATTACTGCGCAAAACAGATAACGGCCAGTCCATGTTTGTCCAAGTACATAGTATACAGGATTTTTCCCTTCCGATCTCGCTCGGAGTATAAGTGGGTTGCTAAAACAAACTTCTTCAACCTCTTCTGGGGCGACCCCATGAAATGCAATGTGTTCCACTCTTTCTTCGGGCCAGATCAGTTCTTTAATTCGCATGGTTTAACAAGCCGTTTGTCTTCAGTAGATAATTGCAAAGTGTAAATATAATTTATCCTATAAGTAAAAAACATTCTACTTGAACGAGGTACAATGAGAGAGAGAAAAATTCGGCCGATTGCCATCTGTCTCTTTCGACACAACGGCCGCATCCTGGCCGCTGAGGGGTATGACGCGCTAAAGCAGCAACCCTTTTATCGGCCGTTGGGCGGTAGTATTGAGTTTGGGGAACGAGGCGAGGAGACGATTGTGCGCGAGATACGGGAGGAGTTGGGGGTCGAGGTTAAGGACATCATCTATCTGGCGACGTTGGAGAATATTTTTACCTACCAGGGGCAGATGGGACACGAGATTGTGCTGGTCTATGATGGGAGGTTTGTGGACCAGAGCTTGTATGAACGGCCGCTATTGGAAGGGTATGAGATAGATGATGGGGAAACGATCACGGCCGTGTGGCTCGACCTGACAACTCGCGGCCCCGATTCACCCCCTCTCTACCCCGACGGCTTGCCGGAATTGTTACAAAACTTATAAAGAGGCGAGGCAATTAGATATTGCCTCGCCCCAACGCTTCACTACCAATGTCGAGTGATACTCGCCACTCATCACTAACCACTAACCACTACCAACTACCCCCTCGCCGCTTCTTTCTCTTTATGCTCTTTCACCAACTCTCGTTTGAGAACCTTGCCAACGATGGTCTTTGGTAGTTCGCCACGAAATTCGATATAGCGCGGATACTTGTACTTTGCCAGTTGATCCTTGCTCCACTCCATAATCTCTTGCTCGGTGACGGTGCTGCCCGGCTTAAGGACGACCCACGCCTTCACGGTTTCACCACGGCGCGGGTCTGGCACACCGGCCACGCAGACTTCCTGGATGTCCGGGAATCGTGCCAATACTTCCTCGACCTCGCGCGGGTAAACATTGTAGCCGCCGCAGATGATCAGGTCTTTCTTGCGGTCTTCGATATAGAAGAAGCCCTCTTCATCCATGCGGGCGATGTCGCCGGTATAGAGCCAGCCGTCGCGCAAGGTGCCGTCGTCGGACATATTCCAATAACCCTGCATAATTGTCGGGCCTTTGATCGCCATCTCGCCGATTTCGCCTACCGGCATTTCCACATCGGGGTCAGTGGGATCCATCAGCTTCACCTCCACACCGGGAAGGGGCAGCCCGATGGAGCCAGGCGGGTTCTTGCTGTTGATCGGATTGGCGTGGGTGGCGACATGCCCTTCGGTCAGTCCATACCCCTCCACTAACTTTCCACCGGTCAACTGCTCGAAACGCTCCTTTGTTTCGCGCAAGAGGGGGGCCGAGCCGGAGATACAGGCGCGAATCGATTTCACATCATATTTTCCGGCCGCCACCTTGGGATTATTATTGATCGCCACATACATCGCCGGGACGCCGGGGAAGTAGGCGGGCTTGTATTTGTTGATACTGCCGAGGACATCATCCTGGTTGCGTGGATCGGCGACGATGATCAGCCGTCCGGCAATGCTGGCGGCAAAGAGCATCGCCGCGACCATGCCGTAGGAGTGGAAGAAGGGGATGGCGCCGAGGATGGTTTCACGGCCGTACTCCCAATCCGTCACCCATGCGCCGACCATGGCCACATTCGCTACCAGATTGCGGTGCAGGGCGATCGCCCCCTTGGAAAGGCCGGTTGTGCCGCCCGTATATTGCAGCAACGCGATGTCGTCCGGGGAGACATCTACATTGGGCTTTGGCTGGCGCGACCCCAGGGCGATGAAGTCCTGGAAGGCCATATCCCCCGCTTCGAGCGTTACGCGATCGCCGCTTTTCTTTTCGCGGGTCAGCCCATAGAGAAAGCGCAAATGGGGCGGCAGGTACTCTTTTACATTGGTCACGATGATCCGCTTGACCTGGGTGTGACCGCCACGCTGCACCTTTTTCAATAGATTGTAGTAGCGGCTCATCACAAATACTGTCTCCGCGCCGCAATCGGACAGTTGGTGTTCTAATTCGCGCTCGGTATAGAGTGGGTTGGTGGCAATGACGATGCCTCCCGCCTTGAGGATACCATAATAGGTCATCACCAGTTGCGGGGTATTGGCCATGTAAATGACGGCGCGATGCCCTTTTTGAAAGCCATTGGCGATCAGTCCGGCGGCTATCGCGTCGGCATAGCTGTTTAGTTCGCGGTAGGTGATGTTACGGCCGCGAAAAACCAGGGCGACATTATCCGGCTTCTTGCGGGCTGCTTCTTCCAAATAGTGGTGGATGGTTTGTTTAGGAACCTCCAGAGTATGGGGGACGCCGGCATCATACTGCTTTAACCAGGGTTTGTCGGCATAGGTTACGCTCATCGTTTTACTCCTGTGAAAATAGCAACGAATTACGCGAATTCCTGCTTTCATTCATGGTGGTGGGCTGGTTGCCCAAGTGAACTCCCTTGAAAATCGTTACGCGGATGACGCGGATTTTCATCCCTTTGTGATGTTCGTTCGCGCCATGCATAGCTCTTCAGATAATGTTGCTAATGTGGCGCGATTTGGCAAATCGGGTTACTAGATTTTCATTCATTGTGCTGAGTAACTACCCGTGAACAGTCCAATATGACTTGAACCAATGAGACTGTCTATCACTTTTTATAGGGTTGAACTCGGTAGCAAAAAATAATCAGGCTTTGCCCAGCTTACCTTATATTATACATGGTTGTATGGAATATCATAAATTGCAATCATCACTGTTTTATCGGCCGTTCGTCATGGATCACTCCCTCTTCAGGAGATAGCAATGAATTGGTGGCTGATCACCGACGCTAAGGCACAATCAACCCCTCAACAACCACCTTATCATCGATAAGCGTGCCATCCTCGGCCGACACCGGCAAACGGCGCAAGGTTGCCAGCAGATACCAACCGATATGAAGGCGATATGTGCCGGGCTGTAGATCCCCCTGTAGCTGTACCACATAAGGGTCGCGAACGACCTCGCCCACCCGCCACTGGCTAGTCGGATAACTCCCCTGTACCGGCCAGCTATCCACCTGGCCGACGATTTGGTCCCGTTCGTCCAGCACCTGGACAAAGACGGTGTAATCTTCGCCCATATCGGCAAGTGATTGCCAGGTTAGCCCCAACGAGAGTTGGCCGCCGGGTTGCAGCGTTTCTTCCGGCAAATCTATGTCGAGTAGCGCGATCTTGTCATCAAAGTTCGTTGCGCCAGGGGCCAGGGGGACACCGCTGATCTCGATTTCGCCCAGCGTACAGCCAGAAGGATGGGCAATCTTCGATTGCACGATGAAGGATGAAGGATGAAACCAGCCACATAGAGTCGTTCCATCGCCGTTGGTTGCTAGTAGATGATAACGGCCGTTCTCCACCATCGTCTCTACCTGCTGCACATAGACCCTTCCCAATTGACAATTGACAACTGACAATTGACAACTAACCATTTCCCCCCCGCTCCTCTGCTCCTCCGCTCCCCCGCTTCCTATCGGCCGCAACTCAAACGCCAACGCCTCTCCATCTCCATAGCCATAATACGCCACCGCTAGCGGCGTACCGGGGCGCACCTGGGAGGGGAAGGCGGCCGTTTCCAACAAGAAAGAAGCGAATTGAGCGCGGTAGGGGCGGCCGTCAAGCGGGACGGTTGGTGGGGGCAAAGGGATGGTGGTGATAGCTTGCCAGTTGAGGTCGTCGGCCGCTGTATAGGGTGGGGCGGTGGCGACTTCTATAGCGTAGTGGCAAGCGGCAGGTGGCGGCTGGCAACTGGCGCGTGGATGGGGGAGTAGGTAGAAGTCGGGGACGATTTCGTGTCCTTTCCAGGCGTTGATGGGATAGTTATTGCTTACCGGATGTTGGCCTTCGGGGATGATCGGCCGTCCGGCGAAGTCCGGGCCAGACCAGCGCAAGTAGACGACCGGCGCGTCGGTTGGGTCGGCATCGGCTGCCTTGCGCCAGTAGAGGGTGACGGCCGTTGCCCCGGAATCAACGGCGGCCGTCGGCTCTACCGTGTAAACAAGCAATTCCAGGGGACCAACGCGCCTATCGGCGGCCGTCACACCGGGCGGCAGCGTTTCCAGCGGCCCGTTGCCAGCCTCTACCAACGGGCCGACCGAGCGCAAATGGTAGGTTCCTGCTAACCCTGGCAAAAAACGAGCGAGGTAAACCGTTTGCCCGGCGGCGACACGGCCGTCGAGTTCGGCGCGATAGGCCGCCTCGTCGGGCAAGACCATGATCTCCAGGTCAGGCCGCACCCCCTCGGCTTGCTGCAAATAATAAAGCGGGGCGATCTTTTCGCTGTCGGCAAGAACGGCCGCGTTGGCCGCCAATGGCATAGCCAACACCCCTTCCCCCCAGGTCAACAGCCCATCTTCACCAGCATGGCTGGTGGCTGCCCAATGGTTGATCCCCAGCCAGATGGCGGGGATGGCAAAAATCAGGAGACTGAGAGACTGGGAGACTGAGAGATTGGAGATTGGGAGACTGGGAGACTGAGAGGCTGGGAGACTGGTTGCATTTAGTCTCTCAGTCTCCCAGTCTCCTAGTCTCCTATTAAAGAAGTACAGCAATGCACCACCCCCCACTGCCAGACAGAGTGCAATGACCAGATGGGCGGGGATGAGAAAGACGGCGAGGTCGGGGACGTAGTAGTTGAGGGTGTAGAAAGTGAAGCCGAACCAGGTTAGAAGGAGGACGAGGGCAATGAGGCGTTGCCGCCAGAGGAGGAAGAGGAAGCCGAGCAGCGCGAGAAGCAGATAGAACCAGCCCCAGTTTTGCAGAAAGAGACGGCCGACTACCTCGTAGCGCGTCGAGTCGTTGAGCCAGGCGAACCACTGTAATGCACCCTGGAATCGGCCGCCCACCACCCAATCCACAAAGCGGCCGAGTCCCATCGGTTCGTTGTTCACCGCCTGCCAGCGCAAGGGTAAATAGGCATAAAGCAACAACGGCAGGGCAAAGGCCACCGCCAGTTGCAAGATGTTGAGCAGGAGACCACGAAGAGTCAAAGACACAAAGCTCGTCTTGGTCTCTTCGCGCCTTTGTGGTTTTAGCTGGCGGCCGAGGACAACCAGGATGGCAACGGCCGCGCCGGGCAAGAGAAACACGGACGTAAGATGGTTGGTTAAGGCCAGCCCACAAATAAACGCCAGCAGTAGCGACAACCGTTTCTGGTGGACTGATCCGACCTCGACTCGCAGCAAAGCTACCATCAGAGTCAACGCCAGAGCGACAAGCAGGGCATGAAGGGTATAGACTTCCGCAATAATTGCCTGACTCCAAAAAGTAGGGCTGAGGCCCAGAGCGACGGCCGCGATGAGGGCAGAGAGGGAGATTGGAGATTGGAGATTAGGAGACTGGGGGATTGGGAGATTACGGGTTGGTCTGGGTAGGGCTTGTTGGCCGATGAGGCGGCCTAGTTGGTATATTAGGATAATGGTTATGAAGGCATAGACGGCCGAGGCGAAGTTCATCCGCCAGGCGACGGTATTGACCGGCAACAGCGTAAACAGCTTTCCTAATAGAAGGTAAAGTGGATAGCCAGTCGGGTGGGCAATGCCCAGTTGCGGGGCGACTACTTGAAACTCAAAGGTATCGGCCTGCCCCACTGCGTTCGACATCGTGAGCAAATAAACCGGCGCAAGCGCGACCAGGATTAGAACGATACCAAATAAAGAGCGAATTCTCCTCTGCCCCTCCGCTCCCCTGCTCCTCTGCTCCTCCACCCACCACCCACCGACAAACAACGCGGCCGACAACCAGAGCGCAGCAAAGAACAGAAAACGGCCGCGCACCAGATCAACCGTCGGGCCGGGGAGATAGGCCAGATTTAACAGTAGTGGGGCCAGTGTAGCGGTCAGGCGTGGGCGATCGAGGGCACGGCGTAGGAGCAAGCTGGCGACGATGGCGATGAGCAGTGCCAGGGAGACGGCCGCCAATGGTTGGGCCAGCCAAAGCAGGCGGGGAAATTGCCACTCATAGAGCAAACGGCCGCTTGCCAGACCAAACACAACCAGCAGCAGGACGTTTAAGCTTGTCCATAGCCACGCGAAGGAAGGACGAAGCGCGGATTCTGTTTGCAAAGGCGTAGCGCCGGTGGTGCCGGTCGGCCGTTCATCGCTCATCATGGATATTGTATTCAATTATGTAGCGCGGGTTGCCAACCCGCAAACTTCCGGTTCCAGGTTGAAAACCCCAAACGGGGATATAGGGGGGATACATCTGTTTCCTGTCACCGGCCATGCTGTGCTACAATTCATCATCCCAATAGGATTATCCATATGAAAGAAGACAAAGAAACAGACCAATTATCCGATGTTCGTTTTGAAACATTGGCCGTTCATGCTGGGGTGGAGCCTGATCCGCTGACTGGCGCGGTGATGACGCCGATCTATCAGACTTCCACCTATGCCCAAACCGATGTCGCGATCCACAAAGGGTTTGAATATGCACGGACGGACAACCCGACGCGTTCGGCATTGCAAGCGGCACTGGCGGCGTTGGAAGGCGGCCGTCATGGGTTGGCCTTTGCCTCTGGCATGGCGGCGATTGACACGCTGTTGCGGCTGGTGAAACCCGGCGAGCGCGTCGTCTGCGGCAATGACCTCTATGGCGGGACTTTCCGCCTCTTCCACCAAATTCTCGCCACTTACGGCATTCAGTTCAGCTTTGTAGATACGACTGATCTCGATGCGGTACGGACGGCCGTCATGGAGAGCGAGGGAGAGACTGGGAGACTGAGAGACTTTGCATCCTCAGTCTCCCAGTCTCCCAGTCTCCCAGTCTCTCAGTCTCCAGCCTCCCAATCTCCAATCTCTAATTCTCCCGTCCGTCTAGTCTGGCTGGAGACGCCAACCAATCCCTTGCTGCGGCTGGCGGATATTGCGGCGATAGCGGAGATTGCCCATGAAGCGGGGGCGTGGTTGGGGGTGGACAATACGTTTGCTTCTCCGGCGTTGCAACGGCCGTTGGCCTTGGGCGCGGACTTTGTTGTACACAGCACCACCAAGTATCTCGGCGGACACTCTGATGTGGTGGGCGGGGCGATTGTGTTGAATGATACGGCCGTCTATGAACGGCTAAAGTATTTGCAAAATGCGATTGGAGCCGTGCCGGGACCGGTAGATTGCTTTTTGACGCTACGGGGGTTAAAGACGCTGGCCTTGCGGATGCGTACCCATTGCCACAATGCCACTCAGGTGGCGCACTTCTTAGTTGACCATCCCGCCGTGTCTGAGGTCTACTTCCCCGGTCTGGACAGCCACCCGCAGTACGAACTGGCACGACGACAGATGGAAGGGCCAGGGGGAATGGTGTCGTTTTTGTTGCATGGCGGTGAAGCGGCCGCGCGGCTTCTGGCCCGCCATACGAAGCTGTTTACGCTGGCGGAGTCGTTGGGAGGGGTGGAGTCGTTGATTGAACTTCCCGCGCCGATGACCCACGCCACCGTCCTCGGCCCGGAAGCGGCCGCTGCTGGCTTTGCCGTTGACCCCGGACTCGTACGTCTCTCCGTTGGTATTGAACATGCTGATGATTTGATCGCTGATTTGGCGCGGGCGTTGAAGCGGTTGGGAGAATGAGAGAGTAAGAGACTAGGAGACTGGGAGATTAGGACGCAAGAGTCTCTCGGTCTCTTAGTCTCCTCTTCAGAAGATGGCTAGGGTTAAAGCGATTCTCCGCAATATATTTTATCTCTTCCGCGACGCGGCCGTTGCCTGGAGTACGGACCGCGCTTCTATTTATGCGGCCGGGCTTGCCTATTACACCATCTTTTCCCTGGCCCCACTGCTCGTCTTTTCCGTCACCATTGCCGGTTTTGTGGTTAGCCGGGGGAATGTACAACTCGAAATTTTTATCGTCCTCAGCCGCGTGGCAGGGGAGGAAGTCGCCCGGCTGGTGGATAGTCTGATCGAAACGACGCTGGCAAGCCGCGCCTCCAGCCAGGTGGCAACGGGTGTCAGTTTTGTGGTCTTATTAGCCGGTGCTTCGGGGATATTTAACCAACTGAAGACGGCATTGAATAAGATTTGGGGCATCATCCCCATTCCTCCGCAGGGTTGGCGTGGCGTTCTGTTCAACATTCGCAACTATGCCTTTTCTTTCCTGCTGGTGTTTGGCATGGGGGTCTTGCTGCTGACGTTTGTGATCGTTGATACTTTTCTGTCCACGCTCAATGCCATCGTTGGTGACGTTTTCCCCAATCTGCCTTCTTTACCGCCGGTTACCAGTTTGATTGCCCCGCTATTTATGCTCCTCTTTTTTGCTGTCATTTTTAAGAGCTTGCCTGATGTGCAGGTCCGCTGGCGCACGGTCTGGTGGGGGGCATTGGTGACAACGATACTCTTTGCGCTGGGAGCATTGATTATCGGCCGCGTCCTGGTGCTGACCTCAACCGGTTCCATCTACGGGGCGGCCAGCGCGTTGATCATCCTCCTGGTTTGGATCTACTTTTCGGCGCAGATTGTCATGTTTGGGGCCGAGTTCACCAAGGCATATGCGATCCGGTTTGGCGCCAGCATTCGGCCGCGCCGCAACGCCAGACTGCTCCATGAATACTACCGCGAGTTTTATGAAGAGCTGCGGGCGAACGTAGCCAGCGGGATGGTGAGCGAGGTAGTAGACAGCGTCGTCGCTGAGGGTGTTGGGGAGCAACCAACGGCCGCCCCCTCTACCACACAAACCGCCCCATCCAGCCATGTAACGCCGCGCCATCTTGCTGTTCGCCAAACGGCCGCTGCCTTGCTTGGTCTGGCGGCCGGGCTGTTTATCGGTTTCCTCAGCAGCCTCCGCCGCGGGCGTTGACGATGTGGGCGAGCGTGATGGGCATGTGATAGAATCGAGCAATTATCATGAGGAGACTGAGAGATTAGGAGAGCAGGAGATTTTTTTCTGTTTAGTCTCCCAGTCTCCTAATCTCTAGGTTATATGTTGCGAATTGTTGTAGATGCAATGGGTAGCGACAATCACCCTGGGCCGGATGTGGCCGGAGGGGTGATGGCAGCGCGGGAATTTGGCGATACGATCATCCTTGTTGGCGACAGCCAGCGGATCGAGGCGGAGTTGTCCCAACTGGACACCGCCGGACTTTCGTTGGAAGTGCGCCACGCCAGTGAAGTGATCGAGATGGAAGATAGCCCCTCGGCCGCTGGTCGGGAGAAGCGTGATTCTTCAATGCATGTGGGCATGGGGCTGGTGCGGGATGGCGCGGCCGATGCCTTTGTGACCGCCGGTAACACTGGTGGCGCGTTGGCCGTCGCTACGTTGCGCCAATTGGGGTTAGGGCGGTTGCCGGGGGTGAAGCGTCCGGCATTGGGCGTCATCTTTCCCACCAAGGGGCATCCGTTGCTGATTGACAACGGGGCCAATGCTGACTCCAAGCCGGAGTACTTGCTCCAATTTGGGATTATGGGCAGTCTCTATGTCGAGCGGATGCTCAATGTTAGCAGTCCCCGCGTTGCGCTGATCTCCAATGGGGAAGAAGAAGGCAAAGGCAACTTGCTGATTAAAGAGTCTATTCCCCTGCTGGAGAGTAGCGGCCTGAACTATGTGGGCAATGTGGAGCCGAAGGAGTTCATTCGCGGCGCGGCCGATGTCGGCGTGACCGATGGTTTCACCGGCAACATTATGATGAAAACGGCCGAGGCTGTGGCCGCCTATATGTCCGATAACATCCGCGATTCATTGATGGCGAATCCATTGACGATGCTTGGCGGGCTGTTGGCTCGTCCGGCGTTCCGGCGGGTGCGGCAGGAGCTTAACCCTGATGAGGTTGGCGGTGCGCCACTTTTGGGCGTGAACGGGGTTGTCATTATTGCCCATGGACGCTCGAACGCCTATGCGATCAAACAGGCAGTGGGCCAGGCGCGGCGCATTGTGCAGCGCGGCGTCGTCGAAGCGATTGCACAGGGGATAGTGGTGAGTGGATAGTGGAGAGTGGCTAGTGGTTAGCCGAACTATCCACTAGCCACTAATCACTAACCACTAGCTTGAGGAGAAGGTATGGCAGAGCAAATGACCGACAGGCGCGGCCGTCCGCGAATTGTGGTGACGGGCATCGGTGTGATCAGCCCCTTGGGCCACACGGCCGCCGAAAGTTGGGATAGCTTGTTAAACGGCCGCTCAGGCATTGGCCCGATCACCCAGTTTGACACGAGCGGATTTCCCTGCACCATTGCCGGTGAGGTGAAGGAGTTCGTAGCCAAAGAGTATATGGATTTTAAGGAAGCGCGGCGGATGTCGCGGGCGTCACAGCTAACGGTGGCGGCGGCGCGGATGGCGATGGATGATGCGGCACTGCCGGAGAGCGAGATGGGCAGCGAACGCACCGGCGTCCTCGTTGGCACGGGGATGGGCGGCTTTGAAATGGCCGATGCGAATGCCCAACTATTACGCAACAAAGGCGTCGGCCGCGTCAGCCCCTTTGCTGTCACCGGTGCATTGCCCAATATGCCCAGCCACCATGTCAGCGTGATGACCGGCGCAAAGGGGCCAATTAGCACGGTGGTCTCCGCTTGCGCAACGGGGACTCAGGCCATTGGTGAGGCGGCCGAGTTTATCCGTCGTGGTGTGGCCGACCGCGTCTTTGCCGGTGGGGTCGAGGGGTTGATCCATGAAGCGGCGGTGGCTGGTTTTGCCGCCATGCGTGCGCTGGCCACGCGCTTTAACGATGAGCCGGAACGGGCCAGTCGGCCGTTTGACAAAGACCGCGATGGCTTTGTCCTCAGCGAAGGGGCGGGAATTGTCGTCTTAGAGCGCCTCGATCAGGCATTGGCCCGTGGAGCGCATATCTATGCCGAGTTATTGGGTCACGCCTCCTCCTCCGATGCCTTTCACGTTGCTGCGCCAGACCCGGACGCTGCGGGGGCGGTGCGTGCCATGCGTTGGGCTATCGAGGATGCTGGCCTAAGCCCGATGGAGGTTGATTATATTAACGCCCATGGCACATCCACACCGGCCAATGATACGACTGAGACGCTGGCGATCAAGCGACTCTTTGGTGAATACGCCTATGAAATTCCGGTCAGTAGTAGTAAATCGATATTAGGCCATGCGATGGGTGGCGCGGGGGCAATTGAGGCAGTTTTTTGCATCCAGTCGCTCGAACAGGGCATTATCCCACCAACCTGGAATTATGAAACACCTGATCCGGAGTGTGATCTGGATTATGTCCCGAACGCTCCACGTGCGGCCGATATCCGAGTGACGCTCTCCAACTCCTTCGGCCTCGGCGGACAGAACGCCTGTTTGGTGTTGGGAAAGTATCAGAATGGAAAAAGATGAGATTGGGAGAGTGGGAGATTGAGAGACTTTAGCCTTCAGTCTCCCACTCTCTTACTCTCCCAATCGCTCACTCTCTTAATCTCTTATGGTAGTACTACGCGACGAACAACGAATCGCCCGTTTGCGGCGGATCAGCCAATATCTCAACCTGGCGGCAATGGCGGCGTTGATAGCCGGGTTGGTGATGATCTTTTTTACCAACGACGCCAACATCTTTTTATATCAACTGATCGCCCTGATCGTCGGTTGGGGGCTTTCGCAAATCGGCCTCTACCTGGCACATCGCTATCTACGCAGCCCGCGCCCGGACCAGGTGTTGGACAAGGCGTTGCGCAAGGCGGCGCGGAAGGACGGCCGTCTTTACCATTACCTCTTGCCCGCGTCCCATGTCTTACTAATGCCGGCGGGGATTCTCGTTTTTGTGACCAAATTCCAAACGGGGCGGATCACGGCCGAAGGTGACAAATGGCGACATTCCGGTGTGGGGATGCGTCGTTTTTTTGCTCAGGAAGGGTTAGGCAACCCTACTCGCGAGGCAGAAGCTCAAGTGCAGGCGTTGAGCGACTATGTGAAGAAGAGTGCGCCAGATGTGGATGTGGACGCCGTACCTATTGAGCCGGTGATTGTTTTCACCGCGCCAAATATTACGGAGTTGGACACCAAAAATTCGCGCATTCCGGCGTTACACCAGAGCAAGCTGAACGGTTTTATGCGCCAATGGCGCGACCGGAGCAAACCCATGCCACCAGAACTCTATAATAAGGTGCGTGCTGCCCTTGACCAAAAGGCAGCGCACTTAATGGAAGTGGTAGAAGAGGACAATTGATAATTGCCAATTGCCAATAATCAATTGTCCATTGACAACAACCATGTCACTCCCAACCCGTTCGCTACTGGATCGTCATCTAAATGAGCTACAAAGCGACGTGCTGCGTATGGCTAGTTTGGTGGATGTTGCCATTGAAAAGACGATGGAGGCGCTGACCAATAGCGACATTCAATTGGCCCAGGAGGTTATTGTCGGTGATAGTCTGATCAACAGCATCCGGCTGAAGATCGAAGACGATGCCCAGCTTGTGCTTTCCACGCAGCAGCCACTGGCACGCGACTTGCGGACGATTATCGCGGCAATCCATATTGCTACTGAGCTAGAGCGGATGGGCGATCATGCGGCCGGTATCTCCCAGTTGGTGACGCGGATGGAAGGCAATCCAGCCATCGCCCATTGGCCGCGATTGCCGAAAATGACCAAACGCGCCCGGCAGATGCTGCAACAAGGGATTCAGGCCTTTGTGGAGCATGATTCACAACTCGCCTTACATTTGGTCCGTCGCGATGACAAGTTGGACAAGCATTACCGTAAGTTGTTTGAAGAAAGTTTGTCCAGACTAACCCAGATGAGCGATCCGGAGCAAATCCAGGCCTTTACCTTTATGCTGTGGATTGGGCATAATCTGGAGCGAATCGGCGACCGGGCGACGAATATCGCTGAACGGGTTATTTTTATGACCACGGGGCAGTTTACGGAGATTACGGAAGAAGCAGGGTGAAGGGTGAAGGATGAGGGCTGAATTTCATCCTTCATCCCTCATCCTTCATCCTTGACAGAGTTGACAACTGTGACGGATTCACTACAATTCTGGTTCCACAGAACGAGAGAGATTGGGTCTTCTTCATCGCAGCAACGTCATACATTTCTAGAAGAGGAGGTGAGTTTGCACTGTAAATCAATAGAAGTTAGGTCCGTGATGGATAGACCAGGAATAGATGTCAATCATTTTCTGTGGTGTAGGTCGGCGGCCGCGTCCTTTGGATGTTTGCCCTTCGACCAGAGTATGTGTGATTCCCCTATTACTGTTTCAAGAGTGAGGAGAAGAATTTCATGAAACGCATTGCTTTGTTTCTAACTTTGTTACTGTCACTGATGCTGATCCTTTCAGCGTGTGGTGGCACGGCCCAGGCTCCTGAGGAGCCGGTGGCAACGGAAGCTCCGGCTGAGGAACCAGCGGAAGAACCCGCCGAGGAACCGGCCGAAGAGCCTGCTGAGGAACCGGCGGAAGAACCCGCCGAGGAACCGGCCGAGGAACCGGCTGAAGAGCCAGCCTCCATGGAATGCACCGATGAAATCGGCTGTGTGGAAGTTGCGCCCGGCGAGGCTATTCAGATTGCTTCCGCGCTGGTTATCTCCGGCCCGAACGCTGACCTGGGGCTTGACTCGCAGCGTGGCGTCGAGTTAGCAATTCAGTTCCGCGGCGAAGTGGCTGGGCATCCGGTTGAGCTGCAGGCGTTTGACGAGGGTTGCGCGGCCGAAGGCGGCCAGACCGCTGCCTCCCAGGTCGTTTCCAACCCGCAAATCGTCGCCCTGATCGGTACAAGCTGCTCTGGCGCGGGCGTCCCGGCGGCGCAGATCACTTCCGACGCCGGTTACGCGATGATCTCCCCGTCCAATACTTCCCCGGCGTTGACCGACCCCGAGCAGGCGTGGCGTCCTGGCTATCTGCGTACCGCCCACAACGACTTGATTCAGGGCGCGGCGATGGCCGACTTTGCCTATAACGAGTTGGGCGTGACCAGCGCAGCGGCCATCCATGATGGCGACCCCTACACCGAAGGTCTGGCTCGCGCGTTCGCCGATGCCTTTGAAGAACTGGGTGGCACCATCGTCGCCTTTGAAGCGGAAGCGGCCGACGCGACCAACGTCGAACCGTTGCTGACGACGATTGCCGCGTCCGAACCGGAGTTCGTCTTCTTCCCGGTCTTTATCCCGTTGGGTTCCCTGATCGCCACCACCGCACGGACCACCCCTGGTCTGGAAGATGTTGTCTTCCTGGCTGCGGCCGATGGTATTCTCTCGCCCAGCTTCTTGGAGAACGCCGGTAATGCGGCCGAGGGCATGTATGCTTCCGGTCCAGACCTGAGCTTCGAGAACCAGTTCTATGAGAGTGAGTTCCTCCCCGCCTACATGGAAGCGTATGGTGTTGAGCCAACGGCCGCTTTCCATGCCCATTCCTTTGACGCCGCCAACATGGTCTTTGACGCCATTGAAGCGGTCGCGCAAGTCGGTGAGGATGGGACGCTGTTGATCGGCCGTCAGGCGTTGCGTGACGCACTCTATGCCACCTCCGGCTTTGAGGGCATCACCGGGACGCTCACTTGTGACGAATATGGCGACTGTGCCGATGCGCGGATTTCGGTTAGCGAAGTAACCGGTGGCGAGTTTGCCCGCATCTGGCCATCGGAATAATAATGCCGATAAGCTTATCGAGAGTGTTCGTTTATTTAGCCAACGATCAGCATCTTATCTGATCGTCTAACAATGCATGGAACAGGCTCTGGAAATACAGCAGTATCTCCAGAGCCTGTTTTGCCAAGATAGAGACGTTGCCTATCTCTATCAGCCAGTCATTTGTGTAATTGTGGAGCATGGAATATGGCCCAATTGACTCAGCGTATCACGCTAAAAGACAAGGACATAGATTGGATCGGTATTGCCCTGTGGCTCTTCCGAGCCGTAATCATTGGCTTGGTTCTCTACGGTACCTTTGCCAAGCTTTTCTTAAACCGTGGCACCACCTATACGGGTGATGATTGGATTGATTTTATTGCCTCTGGTCTATCACAGGGGGGATTATACGCGCTCATCGCCCTCGGTTATACGATGGTTTACGGCATATTATTCATGATTAATTTCGCCCACGGTGAATTTTTTATGTCGGGGGCAATGACATCTACTATCCTGGTTGCCGGGCCATTGGCCGCCTCCGGCTTTTTAGATTCGTACCCCATTATCGGCCTCATCCTCATCCTCGTTGTTTCTATGTTTACCTCGGTCGTGGTGGCCTTGTTGACTGAGCGCATTGCTTACCGGCCGTTGCGTCGTGCCCCACGCCTGGTGCCACTGATCACCGCCATTGGTGCATCCTTCTTCTGGCAATACTTCTTCGCCGGTCTCTTTGGCACCGCCATCAAACCCTTCCCCGTCCCAGAAATTCTGCAAGGGCGCGTGTTCATCTTCGGGCTTGATTTCTTAAAAACCCGCGTCGTCGTCATGGCAATTAGCATCCTGATGTTGATTGGTCTGTATCTATTTGTGATGCGTACCCGCACAGGAAAGGCGATCCGCGCGGTGGCCGAAAATAAAGATGTGGCGGCGTTGATGGGTATTGACGTCGATCGCACGATTGCTACCACCTTTGCCATTGGCGCGGCAATGGCCGGGGCCGCGGCCGTCCTCTGGGGCCTCGTTTTCCAACAAGTCCATTTCTTCATGGGCTTTGTGCCGGGGATTAAGGCGTTTACGGCCGCTGTTCTTGGCGGCATTGGCAGTATCCCTGGGGCGGCGTTGGGCGGATTGTTCCTCGGTGTGATCGAGGCCGTCGGCCCGCCGCTTTTCCTGGAAGGGTTGGGCGTACCAGGCGCGCACCAGTTGAAAGATGTAACCGCCTTTACCTTGCTGGTGCTGGTGCTGATCTTCCGCCCGCAGGGTATTCTCGGCGAACGGCTGGCGGAGACAAAGGCGTAGTTGGCGTAGTTATTAGAGATTGGGAGATTAGAGATTTAAAAAGGCGGATATTCGTATGGGACAATTGAACCTCTCTAATACGATTCGTATGGGTTTGTTGGCCGGGTTGGTGGTGCTGGGCATCAGCATCATTGGGATGGTTGTGGCGTTCGATGAACGGCCGATTGTCATCGGTTGGGTGACGCTCGGCGAGGTTTTATTATTCGGCGCCTCAGCTTTCGTTGGTTATAGGGTGGCCAGCGACTATGATAGCGGCAGGAAACAACCAGTGGCCGCGCTGATCAGAGGGTTGGTGGCCGGATTGGCCACCGGTCTGCCCCCCGTTTTGCTTGTCCTGCTGACATTGGCCTGGCCCAACATTCGCAGCTATTTTGTCAATGTATCGCCCGCATTGGTTGATGTGCTGACCTTCGGCCGTGATAATTTGCAAGGCAGCCTGTTGCTAGTGGCGAGCATGGGGGTGTTGGGGCTACTGGGCGCGCTGTTTTATTTGCTGCCGAGGCGTATTCAACGGCCGATCTTTACCGGGCTGGCCGCTACCTTGCTCATCGGTGTTTTCTCCGAGGTCCCACTCAACATCCTGCGCCAGATTGCCTCGCGCCAATTAATTGCGTCCCTCTTTGGTACCAAAGGTATGACTGTCCTGGCGGCCGTGTGGGTCTTTATTATTGCAGCATTGCTCTCCTTTGTGTGGAGTGCCTGGGGAGCAGCCCGTTACCGGCAGTTCAAGGCCGGATTGTCACCACAGCAACAGAAGCAGACCAGTTGGATTGTGCGCATCCTGGGACTCGCCGTATTGTTGATTTTGCCCTGGATTTCCGGTGTGTTTCTGACCGACATCCTCGACCGCGTTGGCATCTTTATCTTGATGGGCTTAGGTCTGAATATCGTTGTTGGCTTTGCCGGACTGCTCGACCTCGGATATGTCGCCTTTTTTGCGATAGGCGCATATACGATGGGCTTGATGACGTCAACTGGTGAGTTGGGCCTGGGGCTTCCCTTTTGGGTCGCCTTGCCTATCTCGGTGGTGGCCTCGACGGTAGCCGGTATTATTTTAGGTATTCCTGTGTTGCGCGTGCGCGGCGACTATCTGGCGATTATCACCCTCGGTTTTGGCGAGATTATCCGCGTCCTGGTCCGTTCAGACCTATTGAAGGGCGTGATTGGCGGCGCACAGGGGATTTTGCAGATCGGCCGTCCGGAAGTCGGCAGCTTCACCTTTATCCAACCACAACACTATTACTATCTAATCCTCGCCGGTTGCTTCCTGGCCGCTTTTGTTTCCTGGCGACTGCGTGATGCACGGCTGGGCAGGCGTTGGATGGCGATGCGCGAGGATGAATCGGTCGCGGAGGCGGTTGGTATCCATCTGGTGAACACGAAGTTGCTCGCCTTCGCCATTGGTGCGGCCTTCTCTGGCCTGGCCGGGGCGATCTTTGCTTCCCGCCTCGGTTCCATCTTCCCCAACAGTTTTGAACTGCTCATTTCACTCAGCGTGCTGGCGTTGATCATCGTTGGTGGGATGGGTAGCCTGCCCGGCGTGATCGTCGGCGCATTTGTCCTGGTTGGGATGCCGGAGCTACTGCGCGAGTTTGAGGAGTATCGCCTGTTGATGTATGGGGTGTTGCTCATCGCCACCATGCTCTTGCGGCCGGAAGGTCTCTGGCCTTCGCCCATTCGTCGCCTGGAGTTGCATGCACAAATGGATGAGACTACCGGCCGGGTGGGTGAGGCGGAAACAGAGGTGGAACCATCCAACGTTCCCCAAGAAGTACAGCCGATTGTTTAGGAAGCGAACGGCAAATGGTGAGCGGTAGTAGGAGAGTGGGAGACTAAGAGATTAAGAGACTGGAGATTGATTACCGGTAACCGATTACTGCTTACTGCCCACTGTCAACTGTTTACTGCCAACCATCTACTATTCAACAGAGGTTTTTATATGCGGTAACACGTCACGATAAATGAAAAATCCGCGTTATCCGCATAACCATTTTCTGAGGAGACAATGCCAGCCATTCTTGAAGCCCAAAATGTGACGAAACGCTTTGGCGGCTTGATCGCTGTAAATAATCTGAGCGTCACCATTGAGCGCGGCGCAATCGCCAGTATTATTGGCCCTAATGGAGCCGGGAAGACCACTTTCTTCAATTGCATCACCGGCTTTTACCAGATTGACGAGGGCAGCATCACCTTTGACGGCCAATCCCTCAAGGGGAAGTCGCCGGATGCCATTGTTTACCTGGGACTGGCGCGAACCTACCAGAACATTCGCCTCTTTTCCTATATGACGGCGATTGAGAATATCCTCGCTGGGATGGAGCCTCAGCTAAATTCTACCTGGTTGGGCGCTTTGTTCCGCACCCGCCATACAGCGCAAGAAGAGGAAGAGTCGCTGGCCGAGGCGAACCGGCTGCTCAACTTTGTGGGCTTGCGCGGCCGAGGTGACAGCCTGGCCCGCAACTTGCCCTATGGTGACCAACGACGTTTGGAGATCGCCCGCGCCCTGGCCAGCAAACCGAAGCTACTCTTGCTCGATGAGCCAACGGCCGGGATGAACCCGCGCGAAACGGTGGAGACAACCAATTTCATTCGCCATCTGCGGGATGAACTGGGTATCACCATCTTGATGATCGAACATGACATGCGTGTGGTCATGGGGATTTCAGAAAACATCACCGTGCTCGACTATGGTGAGAAGATTGCCGAGGGGCCACCAAGTGAAATTCAACGAAACCCGCGTGTGATTGAAGCGTATTTGGGGCGCGGCGCAGCGGCCGCTGTGGAAGCCCACGAGCATCAGGCGGCGGAAGCGGCCAGGGTATAACGATGACACTGCTAGAAGTAGAAAACGTACATGCCTATTATGGCAATATCCATGCGCTGAAAGGCGTTAATATGACCGTGGAAAAGGGGGAGATCGTCACCCTGATCGGCGCAAACGGCGCAGGTAAGACAACCACGCTGCGTACGATCAGCGGTCTGATGAAACCGACAACGGGCAAAGTGGCGTTGGAAGGGGATGATCTCAGCCGGTACAAAGCCCATGAATTGGCGACAAAGGGCGTGGCGATGGTCCCCGAAGGGCGCGGTATTTTTTCCAAAATGACCGTGCTGGAAAACCTGGAGATGGGGGCCTACCAGCGGAAAGATAGGGATGGAATTGCTCAAGATTTGGAACGAGTCTATTCCATTTTCCCGCGCCTGCACGAACGTCGCACGCAGATTTCCGGCACGATGTCGGGTGGCGAACAGCAGATGCTGGCGATGGGGCGGGCGTTGATGTCACGGCCGCGCCTGTTGTTGATGGATGAGCCTTCGATGGGCCTGGCTCCCGTACTGGTCGAGGCGATTTTTGACACGATTAAGATGATTAATGAAGAAGGCACAACGGTCTTGCTTGTTGAGCAAAACGCACAAATGGCCTTGCAGATCGCCAATCGCGGTTACGTGATTCAGACCGGCGAAATCGTTCTCAGCAACACGGCCGCCGAACTGCAAGACGACCCGATGGTACAAAAAGTCTATCTGGGCATCGAATAAAATAAAGGGATGAGGGCTGAAGGCTGAAGGATGAGGGGTTTTCAGCCTTCATCCCTCATCCTTCATCCTTCTCCATGTTGCGTTATTTTTCAGCTGAAGATGTTCGTCGCGCCTTGCCGATGGCTGAGGCGATTGAGGGTATGAAGGCGGCCTATGCGGCTTTGTCGCAGGGGCGGGCGGTGATGCCGTTGCGCGGCCGTGTGGCTGCGGCCGAAGAGGGCGTGACGCTGATGATGCCCGCCTTTCTTCCCGCGGCGGGTGAATCAGCCGAGGATGGCTCGCTGGGGATAAAGATCGTCTCTGTTTTCCCCCACAACGGCCGTCGCGGATTGCCGCTGATCCATGCCCTGGTGTTGGCCTTTGACCCGGCCACCGGGCAACCGCTGGCGATCATGGAGGGGGGGACGCTGACCGCGATCCGTACCGGCGCGGGAGCGGGGGCGGCCACAGACATTCTGGCGCGACCGGACGCTGAAGTGGTGGCGATCCTCGGTAGTGGCGTGCAGTCGCGAACGCAGTTGGAGGCGGTTTGCACGGTGCGGTCGGTGCGTGAGGTGCGCGTCTACAGTCCGACACGCGACCATGCCGTCGCCTTTGCCACAATAATGGCCGGGCAGGGGCCGATTCCCGAAAATATTGAAGTGGTAGAGAGTCCGGCAGCGGCCGTGCGTGAGGCCGACATCATTTGTGCGGCCACAACTTCGCACACGCCGGTGTTTGACGGCCGGGACCTCAAGCGCGGCGCACACGTCAATGGCGTTGGCTCCTTTATGCCAACGATGGTGGAGATTGATTGGGAGACAATCCGCCGCGCGTTGGTTGTGGTGGACTCGCGGGAAGCGGTGTTGGAGGAGGCGGGGGAGTTGATTGCGCCACTCAAGGATGGGCGCATGTCGGCCGACCATATTTATGCTGAACTGGGGGAGATCATCGCCGGACAGAAGGCAGGGCGGACGAGCACGGAGCAGATCACCTTCTTCAAGTCGGTGGGGGTGGCGGTGCAGGATGCGGCCGCGGCGCAGATTGTGCTGCAAAACGGTCTAAGCCAGAACATAGGTATGTTGTTGGAAGAATAAAACGTGGCTGAATATGGTTGGATATTAAATAACAGGAGGAACTATCCATAATGAAAAAGCCCTTAACCCTTATTGTCCTATTGCTGTTTGTGTTGGCGGCGTGTTCGGCTCCGGCGACAGAGTCTGTCACTGAGTTGCTGCCGGGTAGTTATGAACCAGCCCCAACGGAAGCGGCCGTCATAGCAGAAGAACCCGCCACCGATGAAGCGGCCAACGAAGAAGAACCCGAACCCACATGCGATCCGACCGAGTTGCCTGAGCCAGAGGAAGGCCAGGTGATGATCCGCTTTCTCAATCTCAGCGATGAAGAAGTTGTTGGCTCATGGCATGATACGGGACAGTCTCCAACGGTGCTTAGCGAATATTTCCAGTTGGAGGACCGGCACACATTCGACCAGGCAACGTTTACGGGTCACGAGTGGGTGCTGAAGAGTGAGGAAGGCCATATGTTGCTCGATTATGTCGCTTCGGCCGAGGCAAAACAGTGTGTGGTCATCTATCCCCACTTTGAGTATGGAGGCGCGGACGAGACGGAAGAGTGGGCTGAACTGAGCGACCATTATGAAACCTGTGGCAGCGGGCAGCAGCAATCGCCAATCAATCTGACCAATGCCACCGCGACCGATTTGGAGAACATCGGGTTTGAGTATGGGGAAACGGCCGTCAATATCATTAACAACGGACATACCATTCAGGTCAATGCCGTTCCAGGTAGCCACATAGTTGTCGGCGATGAAACGTACCAGTTACTTCAATTCCATTTCCACGCCCCCAGCGAGCATGTCGTGGACGGCAAGGGGTATCCGCTAGAGATGCATCTGGTCCATCGCGGAGCAAACAATGCTTTAGCGGTGGTCGGTATATTCATTGCCGAGGGAGCGGAAAACACCGCTTTTACCCCTGTTTGGGAGGCGTTGCCCGAAGAGGAGATTGGGATCATTGCCACGGGCGCGACAATTGATCTCACCAGCTTGCTCCCGGCGGAGCAGACGGTCTATCACTACACTGGTTCATTGACCACGCCTCCCTGCTCCGAAGAGGTGACCTGGTTGGTGATGAAAACGCCGGTTGAGATGTCGGCCGAGCAAATCGCAGCCTTTACCGAGATTGTTGACGGTAATAACCGGCTGCCGCAACCATTAAATGCGCGTAGCTTGCAGTTAGATAGCACGCCATAATGGAGACTTAGACTTTAAGCATTTGACACGAATTTCACGAATGCCACGAATACAATATGTTCGTGCTATTCGTGAAATTCGTGTCAAAAACTATTTCAGTGTATGTCACGGTGGTGAAAAGAATGACAGATTTACCGACGGTAGATTTACCGCCGATGGCCGCAGTCGTCGTCATCGGCGGCGGCGTGATGGGGGCGAGTACGGCCTACCATCTGGCGTTGCGCGGCTGTACCGATGTGGTCTTGCTGGAACGGCAAGACTTTTTTGGGCTGGGGGCGACGGGCAAGTGTGCTGGGGGGATTCGCTATCAGTTCAGCACCGAGGTCAATATCCGCCTCTCGCAAATCAGCCTGCCGATGCTCGACCGCTTTGAGGAGGAGACGGGACAGGCGATTGATCTACGGCGTTGTGGCTATCTCATCCTGCTGACCAACGAGGCCGACGTCGCGCAGTTCCAACGCAATGTGGCCTTGCAACACCGGCTTGGGGTGCAGACAGAGTGGCTGGAGGGGGACGAGGTGCGGCGGCGCGTGCCATTGCTGGCGGCCGATGATGTATTGGCAGCCACCTTCCACGGCCGCGATGGGCTGGCCGATCCCAATGGAGTGGTGGCTGGTTATATCAGCGCGGGGCGGCGGTTGGGTGTGAAGGCGTATAGTGGTGTAGAGGTGATTGGCATTGAGACAGAAGCGGGACGGGTGACGGCCGTGCAGACGAATCAGGGGCGGATCGCTTGCGGCCATGTGGTCAATGCTGCCGGGCCGTGGTCGGCCGTGGTCAGCGAGATGGCCGCTGTGCCGCTGCCGGTGACGCCGATTCGCCGCCAGATGCTAACGACAACCCCCTTGCCAGAAATTCCGCCAGACTTTCCTTTTGTGATTGACTTCGCCCAAAGCCTCTACTTTCACCGCGAGGGGGAAGGGTTGCTGACCGGTATGTCCAACCCCCATCAACAACCCGGCTTTGACGAGCGTGTGGATGAGGAGTGGGAATTGGTGCATCTGGAAGCGGCCGTTGAACGCTTGCCCCTGTTGGCGAAGGCGGGGTTACAATCCCATTGGGCGGGCCTTTACGAAGTTACCCCCGACGCCCATCCAATCATCAGCCCTGTGCCACAATTAGAGAACTATACCGTTGTCACCGGCTTCTCCGGGCATGGCTTTATGCATGGGCCGGTGGCGGGCTTGTTGACGGCCGAGATTGTGCTGGACGGCCGCGCCCACACCCTCGACATTTCCGACTTGCGTTATGAACGCTTCACAGAAAAGCAGCTGGTGGGCGAATACAACGTCATTTAGTGTTATAATAAGACGTGTTCGGTAATGAACTTTGATGATGTCGTAACCGAAGATAAACGGCTTCTCACTGATGGGATAAAGTAGGGAAATACGTAGCAGTTCTTGGTTTATGGCAGGGATATAAAATGACACTCGTTGCAAAGAAAAAACAAAAGTGGACAGTTCAACAAGTATTGGATTTGGTCAGGGAACTGCCCCCCTCTGAGCAATATCATCTATTGAGAGAGTTGAACAAGCTTGTTCAAGTGCATTTGGTATTTCCTGACCGTTCGGCCGAGGCAGTAGAGCAAGGACAACGTATGGCTCAGCAAATCCGAGATGAACTGAAAACTGCCGCTGTTGGTTCTTTAGAGGAAACAATGAGTTCTTTAAGAGGCCGAGCGTGGTAGCAATTGATACAGATGTCATGCTTCTTGCTTTTGCCTACCATCAAGATAAAAGGCAAAAGATTAACGACCAGTTTTTGAACGTAGTACAGTCAATTGAACCAGCTAGTACGATCTACAATTTGATGGAGCTCTTGGGACAACCAACTGTCTTTCAATCTTGCACCAAAACAATTGGACGCTTGGCAGTCCTGGCTTATTGAGGCGTACCAGTTGACGATCATTTGGCCTTTAAATCCTGATGACCCAGAGGATGATTTTTCTTTCAAGAATGAAATATTCACTGCTCCCTTTGCAAGAATGCGATCTTACCGAATGCCATTTATGGATTCTTTAATTTTGAATCTCGCTGAGCGCACCCCTAACGTCGATCAATTTGTTACCTGGAATGCCAGACATTTTCAGAATAAATCAACGTTAGAGGTGCTTACCCCTGAAGCGTTCCTTATACAATTCGCCTAGTTGCTAGAAACTCATAGTTTGAGCCGAACACAGCGAAAACCGACCGTGGTGTGATGGCGATCGGCCGCTCTCAAGCTGGTGTTCGGATCAATGCCATTGCGGTTGGTGACGCGCAAGCTAAGCGGGCTGTCGCTGCTCCAGGCACCACCTCGTAAGAGTCGTTTCTCCTTAACGGCCGTCTCCGTTGTCCCTGTTTCCGCACCAGATAAGCACCACTCCCAGACATTGCCGCACATATCCATCACGCCATAGGGGCTGGCTCCGGCGGGAAAGTGGTCAACGGCCGTTGTCTCATCCACATTACGCTGCCAGTTGCATAGATGGTCGTTAGGCTCTTCATTACCCCAGGGGTAAACGCGGCCGTCGTCTCCCTGGGCGGCCCGTTGCCACTGCTGCTCGGTGGGGAGGGTGATGGTTTGCCCCAACTCCGCGCTTAGCCAGCGGCAGTAGGCCAACGCCTCATACCAGGAGACGCCGACGACGGGATGGTGCGGCTGGGTGCGATCATGGTTGTGCCAATGGTGTGGTTTTGTCCAACCCTGTTGGTTGCGCAGGAGGCGGCCGTGTTCGGTCCACCACTCATCTTGAGCATAACCCCCGGCGTGAATAAACGCGGCAAACTGCCGGTTGGTCACCGGATAGGTCATAATGGCAAATGGCTCGATGTGGAAGGTGGTGGGGGCAGGCAGGTAGCCACCAGCGAGTAACGTTACCTGCCCACCCGGAATTTCCGTCCACAGAAGTTCTGTTACCTCGGTAGGATGGTTAATCATTATATAAACTCACTGTTGTCAAGCATAAACTGGCGCAGTCGCTGCCAGAAAGGTTAAGATGTGCGGGGCGGTATGGAGCAACGCATGTCCACCGCCGGGGATGATGGATACAGTTAGGCGGGGTAGCAACGGCCGCAACCGTCCGGCTATCTTTTCCAGATCGCGTAACGCATCTTCATCCCCTCCAAGCAACAGCGTTGGCATGGTCAAGCGGCTCAACGCCTCGTCGGAGAACAGGGGGAGAACGCCCATACGAGAGCGAAAATTCTCCATGATCAAGGCGGTTATCTCTTCTACGCCTGCGGGAACATCCTGGCTGGCATAAAGGAGCCGTACCATTGGCCGGACGCCCCCACGGCCGAGCATGGATACCCCAACAGCACGCAGGATAAACGAGAGCCGGTCGGGAACGATCCCGCCGGGGCTGATCAATCCCAGTCTATCCACGTTATCTGGATGAGCGACCGCGTATTTGAGCGCAGCCCATGCCCCTTGCGAAATGCCAATGAGCGTTGGCTTATCTAATTCCAAATAGTCGAGTATTTCTGCCAACCACTCCGCAAAGGCAGGCCCATCCCAGGGCGGGCGATTGGGTGCGCTTTTGCCTGCCTCGCCAATCAGATCAACTGCATAGACATGATGGTCACGGCCGTATGCGTCCACATCACCAGCCCACATAGCGGAATTTCCGCCGGCGCCATGTAGTAGGAGGAGCGGCCGTCCTTGTTCATTGCCACTGCGGATGACAAAGGTATCACCGTGCCGCGTAGGAACCATGATGGTGGTATAAGGGACAGGCCAATGGGCCAATACGTCCTCATACACGGCCATTACTGCCTGTTTGCCCGCTACAGATTTGTAGATATTGGTTGTTGTAGTCATCGTACTGCCTCCTAATTTAGAAGCATGGTTGAATATGGATTTGCCTTACAGTTGTTGGCGAAGGGTGCGAATCCAATCGAGTTCGCTTTCATAAAAGGTGATCCAGCGTTCCATAATCATGTCGGCAAAAAAGCGTTGGCGGGAGGTTTGCCCGGTGTTTTGCTGGTCACGTTGCTGTTGTTCACGCAGCATCAGCGAATATACCCGCACTTCTTCTTCATATGCGTTGAGTAAAGCCGCTAACTCGCCTTTTTGTAGCTGATCGGCCCATGTCAACTGGACCAGCATGGCGTTTCTAAGTTGCGGCAGTTCTGGTGTGGACAGCAACCACTGTTTCAGCTCGGCCAACCCGCTTTCGGTGATGGTATAGACTTTGCGCGGGGGGAGGCGCTCCTGGTATTCCACTTCCTTCGTTACCAGCCCTTCTTCATGGAGATCAACAAGCGTCCGGTAAATCTGGTTGTTGTTTCCTGACCAATGGAGCGTCATGGACTCGGCAAAGAGCTTCTTTAGATCGTACCCCGTCAGTGATGAACGGCTTAGAAAGCCTAGAATGGCATGTTTTATTGACATAACTTAGTACAGGTTAGCATAATTGTTACCTATTCTTGAATGGATATATGTTATCAGTAACATATAATAATATAATCATATTCAATTGTCAATATCCCTTGCACCTAACTTTGTACAGCGATTTTCCTAGATCGCTGGTGTCGTGCTTACTATAAAGAAGCCGCGATTTAGGAAAATCGCGCTACACGTTGCTCTGTGTTGAGAGGCAACAAAAAAGGCTGCCAACTGGCAGCCTTTTTTGTTGTGTTAGACAGCAACGGACTTAGCAGAAGTCGCGGGTGTAGTTGTCGAACCAGTTGTAGCTGTAGTGCGGCCCGCCAATTTCTTCGATGCGGATAGCCAGGCGCTCTGATCCATATAGACGCGGCGGAATGGGATAGGTAGCGTAGCCGCTGCCGGTGGGGCCGGAGTCGAACGTGCCAACGACGTCACCGGCGACGCCCAGAGTGCCGTTGGGGGCGATGAGCACCTGGAACGGCCGATTCACCGGAAATACATCTGTGCGAATCGTTACACTCTGATCGCGCACAACACCACAAACAGAGAAGGTCGGTTCGGCGACGGGCGCGGAGTAGGGCTGGTTGTCGAACCAGTTATAGCTGTAATGAGGGGCAGCTTCGGTGCGGATGGCAATGCGCTCCAATCCAACCAGGTTGGCCGGGATGGGAAATGTTGCCACCACCGACTCCCCATTGCCAGAGAAGATCGTTCCCACCGGCGTGCCATCAATTCCCAGTGTTCCCATTGGCCCCATTGTGACCAGGAAGGTACGGTCTGGCGGGAAGTTGTGGGTTTGGATGGTCACGGATTCGTTTATGACTACATTCTCAATGGTAATAATGGGCGTCCGTGCGGATTGGGGCGGAGTCAGGTTGTTGTAAAACCAGTTATAGCTATAAGAGCCTTGTGCGCTTTCCAGGCGAATGGCGATTTGTCTGGCCCCCACTAGATTGGCCGGAATGGGGTAAGTAGCGACGAAGGTGCCTCCCGCGCCGGAATTGGTGACGCCAACCACAGTGCCGTTAATCCCCAATGTGCCGATTGGCCCCATTGTGACCACAAAGTCTTGTCCGGCGCGGAAGTTGCTGGTTTGAATGGTAACGGATTGATCCACCACAACCTCTTCGATTGTGAAAGTGGGGATGGGGCGCTCTTGGGCCGAGGCGTCGTTTAACTTCACAGCCATCGCTGCCAACAACAAGAGGGCAATGGCGGCGACGCCATATAGTGTGCGCAGGGGGGGAAGGGTGATCCGACCGATAATCTCTTTCATCTTGATAGCTCCTGAGTGGTTCGGCCGCCGCTAAGTCGCCTGGCGGCATGTGAACAAACTGTATTTATGGTGAATGAGTTGAACTCACATCTCTTTTTCGCAAACTGCACGGTCCCGAAACGGCCGAACCGCCAGAGACGATCATGCCATATAGCCGCAGAGCAACCCATGAAACAGCCGTGAAAGGTTGGCCCTACAGGGCTAAATTCACCTCTTTTTCACGAATAGAAACGGGGTTTCTTCAAGAAACCCCGTTTCTGATTGACCCCATTAATACACTAAAAATACACCATATTGACACCAAAAAGACACAATGATATACTGCGACCAGAGTTAACGAGTTGACCTTTTTATCGGAGATGGGCTGTACAGTAGCCTGGCAAGCCCAATTTATTGTTGTTTGTACTACGGAGGAGACAAGCTATGTGGACACAAAATGTGTGGACAAAAAAGAGAGTGAGTTATGCGATTGTCCTGTTGGCTGGCCTGTTTTTGCTGGCCGCTTGCCATCCACAGACCCAGGTTGTTGAGGTAACGCGAGTGGTGACGGAGACCATTGTTCAAGAAGGACAAGAGGTGGTGGTGACGAGCATTGTCACCGAAATGGAAGAGGTGGTGGTGACGGCAACGCCGGAGCCGGAAATGCCCCTCTCGTTGACCGCCCCAGAACCGACGATCTATCGCGAATTGTCCTTTGGTGAACCGGATACGCTCGATCCAGCCCTCGATTACGAGACGTCGGGTGGCAACGTGCTGCAAAATGTGATGGAGCCGTTGATCATCTATGACTATACCGATGGCACCAGCTTTGTTCCGGCGCTGGCTGTGGAGGTCCCCACACTGGATAACGGTGGCATCTCCGAGGACGGCCTGACCTACACTTTTAATATCCGCGAAGGGGTTTCCTTCCATGCGGGAGGCACCCTGGAGCCGCACGATGTGGCCTATACCTTCCAGCGCGGGTTGCTGCAATCGGACCCCAACGGGCCGCAATGGTTGTTGTTGGAACCGATTATGGGTTATGCCTCTGGCGACGTGACAGAAGAGATCGCTGGGGGAGCCTATGCCGGTGATCCTGAGGGGCTGGTGGCAAATGCAACGGCCGAAGAGTTGCTGGCGACGTGTGAAAAGGTACAGGCGGCCGTCGTTGCCGATGACGCAGCCGGGACCGTCACTTTTAATCTCGCTCAACCCTGGGGGCCATTCCTAGCCATCCTGGCCAGCACCTGGGGATCGGTATTGGATATGGAATGGGCCATTGAGCAAGGTTCCTGGGATGGAGATTGTGCCACCTGGCAGGATTATTACGCCCCCGGCGCTGAAAATTCAGAGCTAAGCGCGGTGGTCAATGGAACCGGCCCCTATATGCTCGACAGTTGGACACCGGGGCAGGAGCTGGTGTTGGTTGCCAACGAGAATTACTGGCGCACCGAAGAGACGCCGAAGTGGGAAGGCGGCCCATTTGGCCCTCCGGCCATTGAGACGATCATCTATGAAGTAGTGGATGAATGGGGGACGCGCTTTGCCTCCTTCCAGGTGGGTGATGCGGAATGGGTGGCGGTGAATCCCGAAAACGAAACCCAGGTGGATGCTTTGGTGGGCGAGACATGTGATGCTGTGACGCGAGAGTGTACGGTTAATCCCGACAACCCCAACGGCACGATTCGCAAATGGGTTAATCGGCCGAGCGTCAGCCGCACCGACGTTTTCCTGGCCTTCAACGTGGCCGAGGACTCCCCCTATATTGGTAGCGGGCAATTGGATGGCAACGGCATCCCCCACAACTTCTTCAGCGACTTAAATGTGCGTAAGGCATTTGCGACTTGCTTCAATTACGACATCTATAACCAGGAAGTGTTGCTCGGAACGGGCGTACGCAACAACGGCCCGATCATCCTCGGTATGTTGGGCTATAACCCCGATGGCCTGATATATGACTATAATCCAGAGGAGTGCACCGCCTACTTTGAGCAGGCATGGGACGGCCAATTGTCGGAGACGGGTTTCCGCTTCCAAATCGCCTTCAACACGGGCAATACCACGCGCCAAACGGTAGCCGAAATCTACCAGGCGGAGATTGGGGCGATCAACCCACTGTACCAGGTGGAGACGATTGGCTTGCCCTGGCCGACCTTCCTGCGCTCGTTCAATGCTTCGCAACTGCCGGTGGCGATCTCCGCCTGGCTTGAGGACATCCACGATCCACACAACTGGGTGCAGCCTTATCTGGTGGGGACCTATGCCGGTCGTCAGGGGTTGCCTGAGGATATTGTCGCCCAGTTTGCAGAGCTGGTGAATGCCGGCGTCACCTCGGCCGATCCCGCCGAACGCGAGCAAATCTACTTCCAGATTCAAGAACTGCATCACGAAATCTTGCCGCAGGTGATCTTGCTCCAGCGCGATACCCCCTACTATGAGCAACGCTGGGTGGAGGGTTACTACTATCGGGTGGGGGCCTTCGGCCGTGACTACTATGCCTACTCTTTGAAGACAGAGTAAGTGCAGTTGAGTCGCCAATCGCCGATAGTAGGCAGTCATTGTTTGGTATAGGCTTGGGTTAATGCCAGGCAATAACCAAAGACAAGAAAGCGTTAGGTAGATGTTGCAAAAGCAAATCTACCTAACGCTTACTGTTTACTGCCCACTGATCACTGCTTACTATCCACTGCTCACCGCCAGCACGCCTTCTTAATCTCAAAACCTGTTTTGTCACCAACTTGCCACTAGAGCGACCATATGTTATAGTATGCGCGACATACGAGGTTACCGGTTTGACACAAAGTGATAGCCCATATGTATCAGGGAGCTAGACGAGTATTGGCGGGTAATGTGTGATGAAAATTTTGATTAATGCTTTGGTTTAGGTATAGTTAAGTATGGCGTTCCAAGCCCATATGCTAAATAATAGCGATATATTTCACACATGTTTCCGCACGCACAAGCACGTCTCCAGATAGAAGGGATATTATATGGCGCATTTATTAGATGTTCGTAACCTGGTAACCCGATTTTATACTGAAGATGGCATCGTCTATGCTGTAAATGGAATATCATATACCCTTAATGAAGGCGAGTCGATGGCCATCGTTGGGGAAAGCGGTTCGGGCAAATCAGTTGGCGTTAAGTCGCTGATGGGCCTGATTCCAAGTCCCCCCGGCAAAGTGGAAGAAGGAGAAGTCATTTTTAACGGCCGTGACCTGCTCAAGCTCTCCCCAGAAGAGATGCGCCGGGTGCGCGGCCGTGAATTGGCGATGATCTTTCAGGACCCAATGACGTCGCTGAACCCCGTTTTAACCATTGGTCTGCAAATGACCGAAGCGTTGGAACTCCACCTGGGCATGAAGAAGGAACAGGCGGAGGAGCGAGCGGCCGAATTGTTGACCATGGTTGGTCTGCCCAATGCGGCCGATCGTCTGAAAGATTATCCCCATCAATTTTCCGGCGGCCAACGTCAGCGCATTGGCATCGCCATGGCCCTCTCCTGTAACCCCTCCTTGCTCATCGCTGACGAACCCACCACTGCCCTAGATGTAACCATCCAGGCCCAGATTGTCGATCTGGTCATCCGGCTGAAACAACAGCTAGGTATGGCCATTATCTGGATCACCCATGACCTGGGGGTTATTGCCGGCATGGTGGATAAAGTCGCTGTGATGTATGCGGGTTTCATTGTCGAGTTGGCTCCTGTTCGAGCCTTGTATAAGGAGACAAGCCATCCTTATACGCTAGGCTTGCTCGAATCCTTACCAAAGGTGGACCTGGGCAAGAAAGAACGGCTGTTGCCGATTCGCGGCCTGCCACCTGATCTTCTGCAAAAACCAGACCACTGCCCATTTGCACCCCGTTGCCGCTATGTGATTGACCGCTGTTGGGAGGAAAACCCGCCACTAATGCCGGTGTCCCCCGACCACACATCCGCTTGTTGGCGTGCAGACGAAATACACGATGGTCTCCGCATCACAGAGTATGCTGAAGAAGAACAGGAGTTGGTACCGGCATGAGTAACATAACAGTTTCCGATCAAGTGTCCAACACAGCGGCCAGCGAAGTAGGCGGCAACGCGTCGAATCCACAGGCGGACATCAACTCCCACAACCGTCCGTCGGCCGCCAACGGCAATCGCCCCGTCTTAGTTCGCGTTGAAAATCTAAAAAAGCATTTCCCCATCCGTCGCGGTGTTCTACGTCGCCAGGTAGGGGCGATTAAAGCGGTGGACGGCGTCACTTTTGATATTTATAAGGGGGAGACGCTCGGTTTGGTGGGTGAAAGCGGTTGTGGCAAATCAACGGCCGGACGCACCATTTTGCAACTAGAGGTGCCAACGGAAGGGCAAGTCATCTTTAATGATCGTAATTTGACCGACCTGAGCCGTGGCGATCTGCGCCGGGCACGCCGCCACATGCAGATGATCTTCCAAGACCCCTATGCATGCCTCAACCCGCGCATGACGGTTGGCAATATCATTGGCGAGCCGCTGCAAATTCATGGCATCGGCAATGCCAACGACCGCAAACAACGGGTTAAAGACCTGTTGGCTCTGGTGGGACTCAACCCTTATTTCGTCAATCGTTATCCCCACGAATTTTCCGGCGGCCAGCGCCAGCGCATTGGCGTGGCCCGCGCGTTGGCCACCAACCCCTCCTTTATCGTGGCTGACGAACCGATTTCGGCGCTCGATGTTTCCATTCAGGCCCAGGTCGTGAATCTGCTGGATGATTTGAAATCAGAGCTGGGGCTTACGTATTTGTTTATCGCTCATGATCTGTCGATGGTGCGCTATATTAGCGACCGGGTAGCGGTGATGTATCTCGGCCGTATCGTCGAGCTAAGCCAAAGTGGTGAGGTCTATCGGCAGCCTCTGCATCCCTATACCCAGGCTTTGCTATCCGCTATTCCGCTGCCTGACCCGGACAAAGAGACACGGCGGCAACGGATCATCCTGGAAGGGGATGTCCCCAGCCCGGCCAACCCACCGACTGGCTGTCGTTTCCATCCCCGCTGCGGCTATGCAACGGACATCTGTCGCACCGATGATCCTGAATTTCGCAACTTACCAACCAACGGTCACCAACACATGGTGGCCTGCCACCATGCAGAGAAATTTCTGTAATTAGTGGCGAGTGGCGAGTGGTGAGTGATTAGTAGCCAATCACTCATCACTTGCCACTCGTCACTCACCACTCATTAGGAGGTGATGTCGAGAGCAAAAACTGACGGTGATTTGAATTGGGAAGACTTGTAAACAACTTAAATCCTTAGTAGATGGAGGAGACACAAAAACATGTTGCACAATAAGCGACTTGGGCTGTATTTGGCCCTATTTACCGTGCTGGCGCTGGTGCTTGTAGCCTGCCAGCCGCAAACCCAGGTTGTCGAAGTGACCCGCGTGGTCACCGAGACGATCGTCGAAGAAGGTCAGGAAGTCGTGGTGACCAGCATTGTCACCGAGACAGAAGAGGTTGTCGTCACCGCGACGCCGGAACCTGTCGAAGAAGTTTCGCTGACTGCCCCCGATCCGACAACGTATACCGAGTTGCTCTTTGGTGATATCAACACCCTCGACCCGGCCCTGGCTTATGACACTGCCAGCAGCCGCGCGTTGGATCAAATTCTTGAGCCGCTGATCTGGTATAACTATACCGACGCGACCACCTACGTTCCCATGCTGGCGACGGAAGTACCCAGCCTGGAGAATGGCGGTATCTCTGAAGATGGCATGACCTACACCTTCAATATCCGCGAAGGCGTTACCTTCCATGATGGTGGCACGCTGGAACCCCACGATGTGGCCTATACCTTCCAGCGCGGTCTGCTGCAATCGGACCCGAACGGCCCGCAGTGGCTGTTTATTGAGCCATTGATGGGTTACTTTGATACCCACGACATCACCGAGGAAATCGGCGGTGGCGAGTATGGTGGCGATCCCGAAGCTTTGGTTGCCAATGCTTCCGCGGAAGAGTTGTTGGCGACCTGTGAGAAGGTGAAGGCGGCCGTTGTCGCTGATGACGACGCTGGGACCGTTACCTTCAATCTGGTGCAGCCGTGGGGTCCTTTCCTGGCTACGATGGCCGGCACCTGGGGCCGCATCATTGATATGGAATGGGCGGTTGAGCAAGGCTCCTGGGATGGCGACTGCGCCACCTGGCAAAACCACTACGCTCCTGGTGCAGCGAACTCGGAACTGACGAGTGTTGTCAACGGGACCGGCCCCTATGCCCTGGAATACTGGACGCCTGGTGAGGAATATGTCCTGACGGCGAACCAGAACTACTGGCGCACCGAGCCGATGTGGGAAGGTGGACCTTCGGGCGTGCCCACAATTGAGACCGTTATCATCCGTCAGGTTGATGAATGGGGTACTCGTTTCGCCTCCTTGCAAGCCGGTGATGCCGAGTGGGTCTCGGTTAACCTGGAGAACTACTCCCAGGTTGATGCGCTAGTTGGTGAAAGCTGCAATTGGGAAACCTTTGAATGTACGCCAACCGAAACGCCGGACGGCCCGCTGCGTCGCTGGGACGATCTGCCCAGCACCTCCCGTACCGACGTTTTCCTGACCTGGAACGTGGCCGAGGGTTCGCCCTATATCGGCAGCGCCCAGCTGGACGGCAATGGTATCCCCAATGACTTCTTCAGCGACATCAATGTTCGTAAAGCGATGGCTACCTGCTTCGATTACGAGACCTACATCGCTGAGGCGTTGAGCGGCCGCGGTGTGCGCAACAACGGCCCGATCATCCTCGACATGTTGGGCTACAACCTCGATGGACCGATGTATGAGTACAACCCCGAGGAATGTGCCGCCTATCTTGAGGAAGCGCATGGTGGGCAGTTGCCGGAGACCGGCTTCCGCTTCCAGATCGCTTTCAACACCGGCAACACCACGCGCCAGACCGTAGGCGCGATCTACCAGTCGGAGATGGCAGCGATCAACCCGCTGTACCAGATTGAACTGGTTGGTTTGCCCTGGCCGACCTTCCTGCGTTCCTTCGCCGCCAGCCAGTTGCCCGTTTCGGTCAGCGGTTGGCTCGAGGATATCCATGACCCGCACAACTGGGTCCATCCGTACACGGTTGGTACCTTCGCTGGCCGGTCTGGCCTTCCCGCAGAAGTGACGGCGCAATTCCAGGAAATGGTCACCGCTGGTGTGTCGGCTTCCGACCCGGCAGAGCGCGAAGCGGTCTACTTTGACCTGCAACAAGCTTACTACGATCAGGCTGTTGGCGTGATCCTCGCCCAGGCAACCTCGAATCGTTATGAGCAACGTTGGGTCGAAGGCTGGTATCAGAACACGGCCGCCTTTGCACCTTACTACTACGCGATGTCTTTGCGTGGCGAGTAAGCTGATTGTTTTCAATGCGATAGCACCGGCTGGTCCTTGATTGGCCGGTTGCTTATCTAGCAGCTTAATACAAGGTGGGCCGCCTTTTTGGAGGTGGTCCACCTTGTCGCCCACCTTGTGGGCAAGCAAGCATTGGGCAAGCAAGCATAGCTATTTCATTAATATGGTTGATGGTGGCTAGGATTATTAGCAGGATAGATTTATAAATGAAGATGAGTGAGCATGAGTGCGGCCGACATTCATGAGTAGTCATGTTTATTTATGAATGATTGTCAACCACCGTTTTGCCTGGTTAAAGTCTTTACTTATTCAATTAAGGAGCGTTGCTCAGGAGTAAGAAACTATGACCGCTTTTATCATCCGTCGTCTACTGATCATGCCGATCATTTTGCTCGGCGTCTCCATTCTGATCTTTGGGATGTTGCAGATTCTTGGCCCTGTGGAGCGTTCCGCGCTTTACGTACGGGATATTCCGAAGAACGAGCAGCAAGTAGCGGCCGTTATTCGCCGTTATGGTCTGGATGATCCCTTCTTTACCCAATACGGCCGTTGGCTGGTGGGCCGTACTGATCCCGTAACGGGTGAGCGGATCGGTGGCGTCTTGCGCGGCGATCTCGGCTTTTCACGTACAGGACGCGAGCCGGTGATTGATCTGCTGAAGCGGCGTCTGCCGCCGACACTGGAACTCGCTATCTGGAGCATGATCCCGACGGTAGGCATCGGTATCTGGCTGGGCATTAAATCCGCCATTCACCACAACAAACCGCTCGATCAGTTCTCGCGAATATTTGCCATCCTCGGCACATCGTTGCCAACCTTTGTGGTGGCATTGCTGATGATCCTCGTCTTTTACGCCTGGCTTGATTGGTTCCAGCCCGGCCGACTTTCCACAGCCTTTGGCCTGGAGGTGAATCGCGCTGGTTTCACCAATTACACCGGGATGGTGACGGTGGATGCCTTGCTCAATTTGCGCTTCGATATTTTCATTGACGCCCTGCGCCATCTAATCATGCCAGTCGCGACACTGTCGATCATCTCCACAGCGCTGCTGCTGAAGGTAACGCGCTCTTCGATGTTGGAGGTGTTGCGCCAGGATTATGTGACCACCGCGCGGGCAAAAGGGTTGGCGGAGAAGACGGTCATCAACCGCCATGTGCGGCGCAACGCGCTCATTCCCGTCACCACCATTGCCGGGGCGACAGTAGCCGGTCTCTTTAATGGTGTGGTAATCACGGAGACCGTTTTTAACTTCCCTGGTCTTGGTTCGGCCGCGGCCGAGGCTGCGCTCAGTCTAGACGTGCTGACGATGCTTGGCTACGCGCTTTTCACCGCCATTCTATTCGTGGCTACCAATCTGGTTGTTGATATTTTGTATGCAGTGGTTGACCCACGTGTCCGCCTCGACTAATGAGTGGCTAGTGGGTTAGTGGTTAGTGAATAGTGTTGAGCATTCTAGCCACTAATCACTACCCACTAATCACTGTTCCACTAAATCAAGGGAGAAAAGACGATGACCGCACTAATTGAGCCATCAGGAGATCCTGCAAGCATCAAAGCTGTCGAGTTAGGTGTTGCCCTGGAGGAGCAAAACCGTTTGGAAAAAGCGGTAGGGCCGGAGTGGGCGCGACTGATTCGTGGTGTTTTTACCAATCCACTTTCTGTTATTGGGCTGATTATCATCACCCTTTTTATCGTAACGGCGTTGTTGGCCCCTGTTCTGGCCCCTGCTCCTAATGAGCGTTGGGACCCTTATGTGATCCCGCGTGACGGCTTTCGCGCCGAACCACAGCCCCCCGGCACACCCTGGACTCGCGACGCGCCTGCTCATGTGCCGGGTTGGTACCGTTTGTTGACGGGTAATGAAGAGTGGGTCCATTTGCTGGGGACCACCGGCGGTCAATATGATATCTGGTACGGCGTTATTTGGGGCAGCCGCACGGCATTGATTGCCGGCACCATTGTGGTAGCTGCTTCGGCGATCATCGGCATTTTGATTGGAACGGCCGCCGGTTTTTATGGCGGTTGGATCGGTGAAGTCCTGATGCGCCTGGTGGAGGTGTTTATTGCCTTCCCCTTCATCGTCGGGGCGTTGATCTTGGCCTCGTTGTTGACGCCGATTTTCGGCCGAAGTATCGTCCCTTCGGCCATTGCGCTGATCATCTTTGGTTGGACAACTTACGCGCGTCTGTTGCGCGGCGATATTTTGGCGACCAAAGAGCGCGAATACGTCCTTGCCGCGCGGGCCAGCGGCGCGACCGATGGTCACCTGATGTTAAAACATATCATCCCCAATGCGATCTTCCCGACATTGGTCGTGTTGTCGCTGGACATGGGAACGATTGTCCTGTCCTTTGCCACGCTCAGCTTTTTGGGCATTGGCGTCCAGGAAGGGTATGCCGATTGGGGGCAAATCGTTAGCTTTGCTCGCGCCTGGATTTTGACCCTGCACATTCAATGGTACACTATTGTCTTTCCTGGTCTGGCTCTGTTGCTCTATGGTTTGGGCTGGAACCTGGTTGGCGATTCCCTGCGCGATATTCTCGACCCGAAACTGCGCGGTAAAACTAGTTAGTAGCGAATGATGAGTGACGAGTGGTGAGATACTTTACTCCCCACTCGCCACTCCCCACTGTTTTTAAGGAGGCGGGCTGCTTTATGGCCCGCCTTTTCTTCCGGTTGTCTATGCATCGTCTTTTTGTGGCGGTTGCCTCTGTTCTGTTTGCTCTATTCGCGCTTGTCTCTCTTGTGGCTGGCCAGGAAACACCAATGCCGAATATGACCTTGACGCCACCCACCTCGAATATTGAGGCCACGCCAACGATTGATCGCCTTGCGCCGCCGCCTACGGTTGTCTCGCCGACTCAGGCTGACGAGGGGGACTATCTCTTTTGGCTGCACTGCCAGCCTTGTCATGGCGACCAGGGGCAGGGGCTGACCGACGAATGGCGGATGCAATATCCCGAAACAGAACAGTATTGTTGGAACTCCGGTTGTCATGGCAACAATCCCTATGAGGGCGGATTTACCATCCCAACCGTGGTCCCGGCCGTTGTTGGCGATGGGTCGCTGGCACGCTTTCAGACGCTGGGCCAGCTCTATGACTACATACGGGTGGCAATGCCGCTTTCCTTTCCGGGTACGCTGACTGAAGAGGAGTATCTGGCGATTACCGCTTTTCTGGCGCAGCGCCACGGCATGTGGGACGGCCGCACGCTGGACGCAGTTCGTATCCATGATTTGCGCTTGCAGCCGGAAACAACGGCCGAAAGCGGTACGCTCGAGGGGAGCAACATTGGCGCAACTCCAACGGCCGCGCTTGCCGCCACACCGGTCGCTCCAACGGCTGGCTCCGTCCATGGGGCGGAATCGAGTCCGTCGCCGGTCGTGTGGGGAATCGTGGCGCTTATCGCCTTACTGATGGTTGGAGGGGTTGGTGTGTGGTGGCGAAATCGTTAGCCATTCAATTTGATTCGGCCCCAGAGGCTCATACTCGCAAACGGTACCAGCAGCTAGGCTTGCTCAATGGCTTGCTAATCGGTTTGGCGTTGGCCCTCGGCGCCTGGGCACAAGAAGCGATCGGTACGATTGGGCTGCCTTATCCGCTGGCGTTGCCCACGCTCCTGGTCAGCGCATTGGCGCTGATCATCTTCTGTGCTGTTGTGGGTTGGCTGACCAGTCGCCTTGCCCGCACCTGGCTGACTTCAATTTGCTGGTTCCTGGCCGGGGTGATTGTGACGCTGTTTATCGGCTTCCAGCCCTATACTGGCCGTACCTGGACTATCTGGCTGGCTGACACTCGTTTTTGGGGATTGAATGTCTTTCCCTACCAGGCTCAAGGGACGCTAGCCGGGCTGATTATCGGCGGCTTTTTTGTCCTGCTGGCTCTGACCGTCTTAGGGATTATTCAAAACTATCGCCTGGAAAATATGGTTGGCGAATTGGGTTCGGCCCGGCGATTTGATCGCAGCATCTGGATTCAGCTGTTGTGGCCTGTGCCGGTTGTTTTCCTGGTGGCGTTGATTACCGCTGGCTCAATCGAAAATCCAGCCGCGCAATCGGTGGGTGTGATCCACGAGGTGATTGAAGTCGGCCGTACCTTCGAAGGGGATGAAGCGGAACTCTTCCAGTTGAGTTTGGAGGAGGGGGTCAGCTATTCGGCCATTCGCGGCGTGCGTGATCAATTGACAGCCAATTACACACTGAGCATTGGCGACGTGAACCCGGCTACCAGCTCGGTGATTGTTGTTGCCCATTTTGACAATGGCGCGTGGATCAATTGCCGGGTGATTGCCGGGCAGGCCAGCTTTTGTGAAGATGCTTCGCGACCGTACACTACCGGTCTTGTTGAGCTAATCAACGGTATAGCGGCGGCCGAGGATTGTCGTAACTGCCAACCGCAGGCCAGTGCCGAGTGGACAAGCTGGCTACGCGCCCGCCAGCCTTCGTTGGGGGATGCTCCCCAGGTCACGCGTGTGGCTCAGTGGGGTAGCGAAGTCTTAATGCGCCTTGAATCGGCGACGGGTGACGCGGCCGTTGAGTGTTGGTTCACTGGCTTGCAGCCTGTGCAATTAAGGAGTTGTGAAGAGGTTGGTAGTTGATAGTAGTCAGTTAGCAGTCGGCAGTAGACAGCGGCCGTAGGTAGGCGGTCTCATATTACTGCTGACTGCATACCGCTGACTGACTGCTGCTCGCTTTCAAAAATATGTGGTCATTTACAAAACTTGTCCTCCAGCGTCTACTGGTCATACCGCTGACACTGTTTGTGGTTACGGCCGTGCTTTATGCGATTGTGATGATCGCCCCGCCAGAGGCGCGGGCTGAGCTTTACATGCCGCCGCGGACGCCGCGCTTTCAGACGATCGAGCAGCGGGAAAACATGATCAATCGCATTATCGCCGAAAATGGGCTGGATGATCCTTATCCGGTGCAATATGTCAGATGGGTTTCGCGGCTGCTGAGCGGCGACTGGGGCTATAGCCCGGTGTTCGGCACGGATGTGCTTGAGTTGATTCGTATGCGCCTGCCGGTGACGTTGGAGCTGACCTTTTACTCTGTTGTCTTGCTGATCCCTATCGCGTTGATTAGTGGAGTGGTGGCGGGTTGGCGGCCGCACAGCCAGTTAGACAATAGTTTCCGCTTCACTGCCTTTTTGGCGACGGCGATCCCGCCGTTCATCCTCGGCCTTTTTTTGCTCTCTATCTTTTATGTCGGCCTGGGTTGGTTTCCGCCGGAGCGCAGCGGTATTCATCGCATCGTCCTCCAACGCGCCGGTTTCCAACCTTTCACCGGCTTCCTGACTTTAGACGGTATCTTGAACGGCCGTTTGGATGTTACCCTGGACGCATTTCGCCATCTCGTTTTGCCCGTCTTCACCTTGAGCCTCTTCCATTGGGCGACGATCAGCCGCGTGGCGCGAGTTTCTACGATAGAAGAAAAGAATAGAGAGTATATTACTTCAGCCAGGGCCAGAGGACTGCCCCGTTCCAGCGTGCTTTGGCGACACGCTTTTCGCAATGTACTGCTTCCAGCGACAACGGCGGCCACACTGTCGGCCGCTTCGCTGGTCACTGGGGTGTTTGTCATTGAGGAGATCTTTGGATTCAATGGTTTGTCGGCGTTGGTCACCGATAGCATGGATGGCACGCCGGATTCGGCCGTTGTCTTGGGCTTTGCGGTGGTCAGCGTATTGCTAGTACTACCGATTATGGTCGTGCTGGATATTATTAAGCATTTCATTGATCCACGGTTGAGGACGGATGAGGGGTGAGGGATGGATGAAGGATGAATCTCTTCTTCCTGCTGCGGCCGTTAGCCTCTGAGGGAACCAACCAACTCCGGTTTGGTAATTTTGAAAGATGATCCATTGGCGACTTTTTTTAAAGAGTAAACAAAACCTGTTCGGACTACTATTGGTGTTGCTATTTGTCGGGATGGCGCTGCTCGCTCCCTGGCTTTCCCCGCCCCTCGACCCCGATAATCCAGACCCATTTAAGCCGCTGACGCAATCTTTCCAAAGGCTGCCCGAACCACCCAGCGCGGAAGCGATCTTGGGAACGGCTCCGCAAATACGCTCGTTGCCCATGTTTGGCATTGCCCCAGGTCAGGATGCGGCCTTCCAGTGGGATGTCTACCACACCCTGATTTGGGGATCGCGCTCCGCTTTGCGCTTTGGGCTGATGGTCACGCTGCTCACCGCCACATTTGGCGTTTTAGTTGGCGCCATTAGCGGTTATGTGGGCGGTCTGTTTGAGCGGGTAGTGATGCGCATCACCGACGCTTTTCTGGCCTTCCCGATTATCGCGGCCATCTGGGTTTTCCAGCGGCTGTTTTACGGCCGTCTTTTCGACCTTTTTCTCACCGACCGCTCCGTTTTAACTTCTTGGGAACTCTTTCTCGATTACTGGAATATTGACCCGATTTTGCTGGCGTTGGTTGCTTTTTCCTGGATGCCCTACGCGCGTGTCATCAATGCGCGGGTGAACCAGTTACGGGGGGCGGAGTTTGTGCAAGCGGCCGAGTCGCTGGGGGCCAGCCGTTGGCGTATCTTGTTTTATCATCTGCTGCCCAACTCCATCTCCCCGGCGATTGTTTTGGCCGCCCGCGATGTGGGGGCGATGGTCATCCTGGCCTCGGCCTTCATCTTCATCGGTTTCGGCGGCAATGTCGCCTGGGGCATCTTGCTCGTCTCCAGCCGCGACTATGTGATCGGCATAAGCGGCAATCCCCTGGCTTATTGGTGGACATTTGTCCCCGTTTCGTTGGCGTTGATCTTGTTTAGCGTCGGCTGGAATTTGCTGGGAGATGGGCTAAATACCGTGTTGAATCCGTATCGCACTTGAGTTTGCAAGTTTCGGTCTCATTTTGGAGCAGTTCTAAACGAGATTGATACGTATCTGTATGCGGATTGAATTAGATTTGCTGGCGGTTACGATATAACTTTGGATCGATGGCCGTGACCATTGCTTCTGTGTCCAGACGGCCGCCTAAGAAGTGATTGATCTGCTCAATTTGCGCCAGCGGCTCGGCGAGGATGTCGCTGTAGTGAAGATAGAGAACGCGGATGTTCGTTTGTTCGGCCAGCCATTGCTCAACCTGCTTGAGATGTCGCTCGAACAACACCGCCATTTGCGCGTCGTCCATCTTGTCTGGGTCCTCGCCGCGATTGATCAACATCTTGCGTTGCGAGGCCAGGATTTCGGCCATGTGGCGGCGAACGAAAATAACGCGATAGTTGTATTCGGCCGGAAGGTATTTTAATAAGGCAGAAATGACTTTGACGGCCTTCCCTTTGGCTTCGGGGACCCAGGCGGTGTCACCCTTGTCGAGCTGCTTGACGCGCTCAAATTCGTAGTACCCTTTGGGGTTGTCACTATCGGCCGTGCGTAGCTGGTCGGTCAACGGCGGAATGCCACCCGCTTCGAGGATTTTCATCATCATCGAAGTCCCAGAGCGTGGCAAGCCGGAGACGACGGTGATGGCCGCGTCATGATCAGGTTGGGAGCGTCTGCGAAAGAAATTCTTCATTGTTCCAATACTATTTACTTTTTTTATGAACGTCAATCAGCGTGCAAGTTGTAGCACGATTTGGTAAATCGTGCGTTTGAATGAGCGATTTACCAAATCGCTCTACAGTAGGAGAACTATGCGTACTATTCGTGAAATAAGAGAAGATGAGTTAGATGAATTTGTCCGTATTTCGGCCGAGGCCTACCCCGGCATCAAGCTGAACAGCAAGGAAGAACGGCAGCGTTTTCGTGAACGGCTGCAAGAGCGAATGAAGTATCCCGATATGACGCTCTGGGGCTTGTTTGAAGCAGAGCAGATGTTGGGTATTATGCGCTTCTATGACTTCACGATGAAGCTGCGCTCAACCCGCACCCTGATTGGCGGCGTGGGTGGCGTGGCGGTGGATTTGCGACATAAGAAGGAGAAGGTCGCGGCCGATATGCTCCGCTTCTTCCACAATCATTATCGCCAGAAAGGGGCGTGCCTGACCGCTCTCTACCCCTTCCGGCCAGATTTCTACAAGCAAATGGGGTATGGCTATGGGACAAAGATGAACCATTACACGATCAATCCGGCGAGCTTGCCACGGCCGCAGGAAAAACTAGCGGTTGACTACCTGGGACCGGCCGACCGCGAGGAGTATGTCGCTTGCTATACCCGCTATCTGGAGCGCACCAATGGGCTATTTGAGATGCCAACGGCCGTTGTGGATGCGGCCTTCACCGATCCAGCGCTGATTGTCGCTGGATACCGCCAGGATGGCGAGTTGGGCGGTTATCTCGCCTTTCGTTTTGAGGAAGGGCCGCACAAACACTTCTTAAACAATGATCTGGTTGTCTATGCGCTGGTCTATGAAACGCGAGAGGCGTTGCAGGCGTTATTGGGCTTTTTGCGCATCCAGGCTGACCAGGTGGAACGCGTGCTTTTGAATACTCAGGATGATCTGCTCCACTTCTTGCTTGCTGACCCGCGCAACGGCAGCGGCACAATCCGTGGCTTATCGCACGAGAGCAACATCCAGGGCGTCGGCCTGATGTACCGCATCATTGACGTGTCGCGCTATTTTGAGGCATTGGCCGGACATGATTTTGGCGGACAAAACGGCCGTTTGCGGATCACCCTGACCGATACCTTTTTGCCGGAGAATGGGGGGAGCACGGTGGTGGCGTTTGAGGACGGCCGCGCATCTGTGCAGTCCGGCGGCGGTGCTGATGTAGAGATAAAGATGAATGTCGCTGAGTTTTCGTCGCTGGTGGTAGGGGCAATTAACTTCAGCCAACTTTATAACTACAATCTAGCGGATATTTCCGATACAAGCTGCCTACACTTTGTTGACCAGCTCTTCTACTCCCCACAGAAACCGATTTGTATGACGGCCTTCTAAAAAATAAGGAGTAAGCAAAGTATTATACTTTGCTTACTCCTTACCACTGTAGCGCGGGTTGTTTACCCGCGCTACATTCCATTCAGACTAAGCTGCTAACTGTTGGGCCAGATCGGCCGCTTCCGTCACCGGTTGTTGGCAGACGAAACGGCGGCAGAGATAGGCGGTGGCGCGGCCGTCGCGTTGGTCGCGGTTGGCGAGAAGGGGGATGGTGGCCGCCGCCCCGTTCGCACCATTTCCAACGGCGACGATTAAGTTCGGACGATATTGGTCATAGACAACATCCAGCAGGGCTTCGGTGTCGGCCGCCGCCGGTTGTCCGATAATCGCCACTTCTTGCGGTTGGCCGAGGATGAAGGCGGCCGCGCACAGCCAGTGGGCAAAGCCGCTGGGGTGGCGGGTAAGCACCGGATAGAGCGCAGCGGTAGCCGCCTCGGCCACATCCCAATAATGCCCTTCGCCGGTGTAGAGGCTGAGTTGTAGCAAAGCGGTGGCGGCCATGGCGTTGCCGCTGGGGGTGGCGTTGTCTTGCAGCTCTTTCGGCCGATGGAGCAGCGCTTCGTGGTCGTCGGAGGTGTCGAAGAAGCCGCCACTCTGCTCGTCGTGGAAGTGAGTTAGCACCAGGTCGGCCAATTCTCGCGCCCAAACGAACCAGCGAACGTCAAACGTGGTTTGATATAAAGCGATTAGCCCATCAGCGAGGTAGGCGTAATCTTCCAGATAGGCGTTGTACTTCGCTTCCGAACCCGCTTTCCAGGTGCGGAGGAGGCGGCCGTTGTCGAGCCGCAACTGGTCATAGAGCAATTCAGCATTTTCAACGGCGACGGTAATGTAATCCTCCCGGCCGAGGACGCGCCCCGCTTCGGCAAAAGCGGCCAGCATCAGGCCGTTCCAGGAGGTCAACACCTTGTCATCCAGCCCAGGCCAGATGCGCTGCGCCCGGACGTTGTAAAGTTTTTGCCGCGCCGCCGAGAGTTGGCGTTCGGCTGCTTCCTGGTCAATCCCCATCTCCTCAGCTACATCTTCTAATTCACGGATGATCCGCAGGATGTTATGGCCTTCCCAATTGCCGCCCTCGGTCACGTCATAGTAGCGCATAAACAATTCCGCGTCGTCGCCCAAGATGTTGCGGATTTCGGCCGCGCTCCACACATAGAACTTGCCCTCTTCTCCTTCGCTGTCAGCGTCATAACTGCTATAGAAGCCGCCAGATTCATGGCGCAGTTCGCGAACGACAAAGTCGAGCGTTTCTTCGACAATGCGCCTGTATAATGGGTTATTGGTTATTTGGTAGGCGTGGAGATAGACACGGGCAAGCAGGGCATTGTCATAGAGCATCTTCTCGAAGTGGGGGACCAGCCACTCGGCGTCGGTGGAGTAGCGGGCAAAGCCACCACCGATTTGATCATACAGACCGCCATAGGCCATCATTTTCAGCGTATGCTCAGCCATGTGCAAGGCCATCGTATCCCCGCGTTGCACATACATCCGCAAGAGAAACTCCAGCGTCATCGAAGGTGGGAATTTCGGCGCGGAACCAAACCCACCAAGCCTGGAGTCGAAGCTGCGCAAGAGGACATTAAGTGCCTGATCGAACAGATCGTTATCCAGTTGGCTTTGCTCGCTGTCGGTGTTTAATACCACCGCGGCCGTCTGGCTCAGATGTCCGGTGATGCCGCTCGCGCTTTCCTCTACCTCCTCGCGGCGTGTCTCCCAGGCCTGAGCGACGCCCTGCAACACCTGGGTGAAGCTGGGCATTCCATAGCGCGGGGTGGGTGGGAAGTAGGTGCCGCTGTAGAAGGGGCGGCCGTCGGGGGTCAGGATCACCGTCATCGGCCAGCCCCCTTGCCCGGTCATAGCGACGACAGCGTTCATGTAGATGCTATCCAGATCGGGACGTTCCTCGCGGTCTACTTTGACGTTGATAAAATGCTCGTTCATCAGCGCGGCCGTGGCCGGGTCTTCAAACGACTCATGGGCCATCACATGGCACCAATGGCAGGCGGCATAGCCAATGCTGAGCAGGATCGGCTTATCTTGTTCTTGCGCCAGGCGTAGTGCCTCTTCACCCCAGGGGTACCAATCAACGGGATTGTCAGTATGTTGGCGCAAGTAAGGGCTGGTTTCGTGGATTAAGCGGTTTGTCATTTTAGATGCGTCTCAGTCTACCCAATTTACAACACTAAGGCTGTGGATTTGCCGAAAGTGTCGCAAATTGCGTGTGACAAGTGTGGCTTGATTTGCCAGAACAATACTGGCGATCAAGAGGTCGGCATGTCCTACCTTGCGATATGATCTATTGGCTCGCAGGCGGTCAAATTGCTCAGCAGCGGATTCATCGAATGGAACAGCCATCATCTGGGCGAGAAGTTCCTTAGTGCGAGTAAACCACTGTTGGGCACGCAACACTTCACTACCTGTAGCTGCTTTGAGAAGGAACTCAATACGTCCCCGAAGTAATTCGCTTTTTGTGATGATGGTGGTTCCTACTAGAGGATCATCTAAGGTGCGTAAGTGGGCTGTCACCTGAGGATGACCAGCGTGCAGATGTGTCAGGGTATCTGTGTCTAGCAGGTGCATCAGGAGCCAGAATCCGCTTCTACTTCTGGTCTTTGACGCTCAGCGTAAATTGACTCACGCAAGGCGGCTAGGTTCTCATCTTCGGCAAGTGCACCTGCTTGTTGTAAAAGGAGTGTCCTACTATCGTGACTGCGTAACCACTCGTCAATGGCAGCTTTGAGAAAACGCCAAGTATCTTCAATCTGGCGGCCGGGGATGTTTCCGCGAACGACGTTCCGGACAACGGTATCTGTTGGTAGACGCAGATACATCGCCACTTCCTCTAGTGTTAGTACCTCTGGGACGGCCGTTGTTTGACTCATAGCGCTCACTTCTATCGTTAGCTGCTCTCGTTTACCTGATCGTATTGTAGCACATTCAGGAAGGAATGAGTGTGTGATTCTACTGATTGACTAAGCCAGAGGGTTTTTGTTCTCTACGGCCGCGTTAATGATCTGCTCAATCCGCTTCGACCGGGTTTCGGGGCGTTTGGCGCTGGCGATGTGCCAGAGGATTGCTTTCTTGGCTGAGTTGCTCAGGGTCTGGAAGTAGGTTTCGGCCGTGGGGTTCGCTGCAAACGCCTGCGCCAGGTCGTCGGGGATGAGCATCGCGTCAATGTCATCATAAGCGTTCCAGGAACCATCACGCTTAGCCGCCTCAATTTTGACCAACCCCGGTTCAGCCATTAACCCCTGTTCGAGGAGCCGGGCCATACGTTCCTTGTTGAGCCTCGACCAGATGCTTTTCGGTTTGCGTGGCGTGAACAGTTGTAGGTATCGTTCATCATCTAACTTTCTGGTTAAACTGTCAATCCAACCAAAGCAGAGCGCTTCCTCAACAGCGTCGTCGTAAGACACCCGCTGCTTGCCGCTACTTTGCTTATAGTAGATGAACCAGATGCCGGGGGAGGTGGCGTAGTTTGTCGCCAGCCAGTCGCGCCACTCCTGGCGGCTGCTGGGTTGGAGGCGATGATATTGATCGATGACAGCCATAAGACGTGAAGAATGGTTAATGGTCAATGGTTAACGGTTAATGGCTTCGGAGAGGGAACGGACGTAGGCGGCGGCCGCAGCTGGTTTGTCGCCGTTGGCCTGTTCGACGGCGTTGATCAGCGCGCTGCCGACGATAACGCCATCGGCCAGACGGCCGACAGCCGCTGCTTGCTCCGGCGTGCTGATGCCAAAGCCAATTGCTAAGGGGATGTCGGTATGGGCGCGGACACGGCCGACGAAGGCCGTCAGGTCCGTTTCAAATGCCTGTCGCGCTCCCGTCACACCGGTCACGCTGACCAGGTAGATAAATCCACGAGCGCCTGCGGCAACGGCCGCGATGCGATCGGGGTTGCTGGTCGGGGCGAGCAGATAGATATAGGTCAAGCCCGCGCGGGCAATGGCGGACTCAAACTCATCTACTTCTTCCGGCGGCAAGTCGGGGATGATAAAGCCCTGCGCACCAGTTTCGCGAGCGTCGTTGACAATCGCCTCTACCCCATAGGCCAGAAAGGGATTGGTATAGCCCATCAATAGAAAGGGGGTGGTGACGCCGCGCTGCCGCAGTTCGCGCACCATCTCCAGGCAACCGGCGACCGTTGTGCCGTTTTCTAGCGAGATTTGCGTGCTGCGCTGGACGGTGGGGCCATCGGCCAGGGGATCGCTGAAGGGAACGCCGAGTTCGATCAGATCGCTATAGGGGGCTATCGCTTCAATGACCGCCAGCGAGGTTTCGCGGTCGGGATAGCCGAGGGTGAAGTAGGGCATCAGCGCGGCCGTTCCCCGCGCTCGTGCTGTCTGAAAGGCGGCCGTTACCTGTTCCAATCCGGTCTGATGAGTGGTAAGTGTCACAGCCGTCTGGCTTGTTTGGTCATTCATCTTCCTAAAGTCACCTATAGCCGACCATTATTAGACAATGTTTAAGCGCAGCAAGAGGTTCAGCACAATGAGCAAGGCGAACATAGTGAGGGCCAACAGGAAGACACGGCGCAAGTCCTTAACGACGTAGCCATACTCCTGCTCTAGTTGCGCGGCGGCCGCTTCTTGTCGTGTTGGGGCGGCCGCTTTCGACGGCCGTGACGCTGTTTTGCCTGGTTCGGCCGTTGCGCTCTCCTCCGCCACTGTGGGGGACGACTTGCGACTTGCAGCCGGTTTAGATGTTCGACGGTTTCGTTTCTTTGCCATATATCCCTAAGCATAGCAGCCCGTAGCGCGATTTGCCAAATCGCGCCACAGCGCCGTTGCATCAATCAATCTGAAATCCATCCAATTTAGCAAACCCGGCCGTTTGCCCATCCCAGAAGAATTGAAAAGCGCAGCCGGTTGTCGGGTTGTGGTTCTGTGGTTGGCAACGCAGAACATCGGCCGCGTCCGCCTTCGCCCCTGGCAGCTTAAACTTCCCTACATTGAGGAAATACACATTCTCTTCAGGATCATACCAGGCCCCGGCGATATCCGCCGCGCCGGGCAGACCGGCGGCCGAGCCATCGAACGCCAACGACCACTGGCTGCCGTCCCAACGGAACAAATCTTCATCCTTGCCTTTGACTCCACCGGCGTTGAAGTTGCCAGTAGTGCTGACCAACAACGCCCCACCAGCATCAAAGGTCAGGGCGTCAATGTTCTCGCTCTTGGCGCTCAGGCCGACGGCCGAACCGTCAAACCATGGCGTGAACGCCCCTGTATTCCGGTTGTAGGCCACGATATCCGAAACATTCACCTTACCCAATCCAGGCACGGCCGTTGGTTTATCAAAACTCAAATAAATGATGTTGTCCACGAACGCAAAGGCATTGACATCCGCCTTGCCCGGTAGACCAGCGGCCGAGCCATCAAACGCCAGGCCCCATGTAGCGGATGCGCGATCATAATGGAGAATGTCTTCATCCCCATAGCGCAGCTTTCCTATCTTTCCCTTGCCCGGCGTGCTGATATAGCTGAGGTAGAGGTTATGCCCTGGTGGAACGTCGTCGGCCGTCGGGTCCCAGTAATTGCCGCTCAGCACCAGCAAGCAGAGTAACGTCACGGAGTCCTCATAGTAATCCTCATGCCGGTTATAAACCGCGCTATAGATACTATTCAGCCACGCCTGTTGGTCAGGGTTGGTCATTGCCGCTACACCGAATGGGGCGGCAAAAAAGGTGGTGAAGTAGTTGGCGAGGGGCTGACCATTCAGCCGGTAGCCAGCCTTAATATTGGCCGGATTGCCACTAGCCGCTTCCTCAATCCACAGCGACATCCTCTGTGCTTGCGCGGCCGACAGTGCATCCCCATTTAAGAGCGCATCTGTGCCGATCCGCCAGGGGTCGCGCCCTGCATTGTAGTTGTAATAGCCATCATTTGCCCCCTCCAGAAAGTTGGCCGGTGCGGGCTGAGGCGCGTTGTTGGCGTTGACGATAAAGTCCGGTAGCAGGCCAGTATTCGGGCTATAGTTGTCTTGCAAGCTGCTGATCACCGCCTGTGAACGGTCAACGACCGTTTGCCAGACGGCGTTGCCGGTGGCGCGGCCGTAGGCGCGAAAGTGGGCGGGCATGAAGTCCGACGAACGGGGCGTATATTGGTTCCAGGGATTGCCGTTGGTTTGCACCCAGTCCCCTAGCTCTGGCAAGCGGCTTTGTGGGCCGATGGTGGATTCGAGGATGGCGGTGATCACCGTCTGTGCCTCGGCACGATAGTTGACGTGGCCGCTGCTACCCCATTGGGCGTCGGCCAGCAGCAATCCATAAGCAATATCGGCGTCGCCATCAAAGGCGCTGGACGTTTCCCCTGGCACAACCGGAACCTGCCAACCCATCAGCCGGGGGTCAATCTCGCTGGGATATTTGCGGGTGAAGAGCCAGAGGCCGTCGAAGATCGTCTGTGCATCGGGGTCATATCCGGCCATATGGGCGACGATAATCATCCCATACCCCATCCCCTCGGAGACGGTGCGGCCGGGATTGGTTGAGCCAAAGGAGACACGATAGAGGGGACGGCCGTCGGCCGTTGTCCCTGCTTGCTTCAAAAAGGAATCTTTCCAATGCTCATAAAATTGGCGCACATCCTGATCCAGTTGCGCCTGGGTGCGGTGGTTGGGCTTGATCGTCCCCGGCGCATAAGCCACATGTTGCGGAAACGGCCGTTGCGGCCCCGCTTGCGCCACAGTTTGTGCCACAGTCAGTGGCATCGTTCCTCCCGAAACCAACAAAGAGATCGCTGTCAGCGATAATAACCACAAGAACAGTTTTGTAACTTTCATCTTTAGCTCCCCAGAATAAAGGATGAAGGATGAGGGATGAATAACTCGTCTTTCATTCATCCTTCATCCCTCATCCTTCCATGACTAGCTCAGTAAACACCACAATCCGCCTTGTGTCAATGCGGTAGGGATAGCAAGAAATCAGCGTCGCTTGCGCTGTTTCCGTCTGTGCCATCACCCACACATCGGTCGGGTCAACCACCTGGATGTCACGTACCACATAGCTATAGCTTTCGCGCTCAGTGGAGATGATCACCTCATCCCCTGGCGTCAGCCGGTCGAGATAGCGAAAAATTTCGCCATAAATGTCGTTGTGGGCGGAAAGCACGACGTTTCCCGGTTGTCCGGGAACGGCCGAGCCAATGTATTGCCCCACGCCCTTCTTCAACTGCTCCCAATCATCCCCTTGGACGATGGGATGGTCTACATCAATCGCCGGGATTTGCAGCCGCCGTGCCTGTTCTGGCCCCGGCGTGGGGGCGGGTGGCGGGACATAGTTGTTGATCGCCGGTAGCAAGTGGGCGGGGATGTCTCCGGCTTCTCCTGGTTCCGGCGGCCGTCCCTCGACAGGTGGCCGGTGCCCGCCGGGCAAAACGACCACGCCGATCAGCGGTTCGGCCGTGGCCGTTGGCAGCGCTAATTCCTGGCTTTGTTGGCGTTGCAACGCCGCCAGTTCCCGGTTCAACTCACGATTGGTGCGCCACAGCATGGCCAGCACGATCAGCAGCCCGACAATCGCCGCTACTTCGATTAGTAAGAGGAAGCGATTGCCCATACGTTCCCAGGGGATACGAAAACGCCGTTTGCTCCGCGCCGGGACATGGACCACTTCGGGGACCACCCCATCCTCGATCAAGCGTTGTCCGGCCTGCTCCCAGGCGACTTCGGCCACACGCTTTTCCGCTTGCAGGCGTTGCCAGCGGCCCTGGTGCTGTTCGCGCCGTTTGAGGATTAGCAGTCGTTCTAATTCGGCGATGCTCAGATCGGCGGCCGATTGCCTGCGCTTCATAGGGTTAACTTAACGATGGTTGTAACAATTCTCGCTCAGGAGTAACCGTTAATTCAGCGATCTCATATAAAAATTCCGGTGCAAAATCTGCTCCGTTCGGCCATTCAATTGTGCGGCTGGTTAGATAAACTTGCTTAAATAAGGCTTTATCACGCAAAGGAGTAAAGGCTTCACCATACAACTCAGGTTCCAAGTCTACAATGCCCTCTGCTTCATTATTGAATCTTAATCTTAGCTTGTAGTCGCCAAGATAAACGACCTCAGTTACATGAAAAAACATGGCTTCCTCACGATAACGGCTCAATCGAAATCAGCGATTGCCGATTTTGAGCACGTTCCCAATTATCCAATAGTTCAGTTTGGTGTTTGTCAAGCCAAGTCCAAATAAGGTTGAGCGCACGGCGAGGCATCCGCCCTGTTACAGAACCAGTCGTAATCTCGACAATAATCTCAAAGTCCTGGTACTCTGCATGAAAGTGGGGCGGACTATGTATGATCATTATAGTTCATGGTTATTTTGATTCCGTAAAAGGAAGAAAGCGTCGGCATTTATCTTCAAATCCTGTTAGCCTTTAATAAAGTATAATGACAATCCTCTTCCTTTTCAATTTACCTTACCTGGGGAAAACAGTTAGCGGAGGTACATCGGCCGTCGTCCCTCCTGGCTCATCCACCTCCAGGCGTACCCTCGAAGTTGGATCATAAATGCCGACAACGGCTCGATACTCACCCGGCGATGTCTCTGCGGGGATTGTCATCGGGTGGAGTTGCAAGATCACATCCCCCGCTTGCCAGGCCCATGAGGGCGCCTCCAGGCTGTCATGTTGGGCAACAATTCCACCGTCGTCACTTAATAGATGAGTGAATAATACGGCGTCGGTAGTAAAGGCGGGGGGAACCAATGGCCCTGCTCGCGCCGGATCAAGCACTTCCCAGGCGGTCAGAAGTTCCGCCGTTTCCCCCGGCTGCACCTCACCCCGCAACCATTGGGCATCCAGCAAGCGCACGGCCGCGCCAAACGCCACCGGCTCCCCACGTTCCCCTAGCAGTTCCTCCACTTGTTCGGCTAACAAATGATAAACGGTAAAGCCAGGGTCAAGGTCATCCGCCCGCAAAGTCACGTTGTCTACCGGCTCTAGCAAGGGTGCAAAGGCTGGATGGGGTGGGGTTGATGCGGGAATGACGACAGTTGCCGCAGACCCTTCTGGAATCACCAGCGCGTAACGCGCATCCACCCACCGCGCCGTTCTTATTTGTTCGTCACCGCCCCCCAACACCAGCGCAATCGAGCTATCATGCGCCGGGCCGGGATAGACGCTGGAAAAGAGCAATGGCGCGGCCGAAGGATGCCCGTCTAAGTATTTAATACTTTCTACCAGGGTGTGCTGGTACGCGCCGCGCACCTCGGCCGACAGCCCCCACCGCACAAAGTAATCTCGCGCACTGACCCCACCAGCCCAGACCAACCAGATGACGGCCGCTCCGACAACCAGCCCCCTGTAGCGCGGGTTGTTTACCCGCGTGAACCGACGCGGGTAAACAACCCGCGCTACAACAGTGACAAAGCCAACGGCCGCCAACAAATAAACGGGCGGTA